>JBMONG010000023.1:0-63370 GCA_049323495.1 Pseudomonadota bacterium | reverse complement strand
GGGACCTTGCCTCCACGACCAGCCGTCCGTTCGTCGAAGCGAGGTCTCTCCGCGCGGCCCTGCGGGCCTTGGTCGAGACGACGAAAGTAATCCCGTCGTCTCGACCGGAGCGCGGAGCGCGGAGTGGAGAGACCTTGCTTCCACAATCAGCCGCCAGATCGTCGAAACAAGATCTCTCCGCGCGGCCCTGCGGGCCTTGGTCGAGACGACGATGGCTCTCTTCCTCCGTCGTCTCGACCGGAGCGCGGAGCGCGGAGTGGAGAGACCTTGCTTCCACAATCAGCCGCCCGTTGCCCAGCCGCCCGTTCGTCGAAACAAGATCTCTCCACGCGCCGTCGTCGGCGATCAGTAGTCCCAGAAGGCCGGGATCCAGCGGAAGGTGTCGCCGGCGACCGCGACCCGGCCGACCGACGGGAAGGGCAGGTGGGTGGCCACCAGCGTCTCGCCGTTCGCCGCCATCTCGCGCAGGAGCGCGATGCGGACGCGGGCCGCCTCCTCGGGATCGTGCTCGAAGCCGTTGTGCCAGTCGGGATGCTCGAACGCGACCGGGAACAGCGCGTCGCCGGCGAAGGTCAGCCGCTCGCCGCCCGACGCCAGCCGGACCACGCTGTGCCCCGGCGTGTGCCCGCCGGTGCGGCGGACGACCACGCCCGGCGCCACCGTGTGCTCCTCGTCGAACGTGCGCAGCTGGTGGCGGTACGTGTCGAGGAACCGCCGGGCCGTCGACCGCAGCACTTTCGGCACCGGCGACGGCATGTCGGTCCGGGCGAAGTCGGGCGCGGCCCAGAACGCGACCTCGGTGGCGGACACGTGGATCCGCACGTCCGGCCGCAGCCGCTCCTTCACGCCCTCGACGAGCAGCCCGCCGACATGGTCCATGTGCAGGTGGGTCAGCACCACGTCGGTGATGTCGGCGAGATCGATGCCGGCGGCCGCCAGCCGCGGCACCATGTACCCGGCCCGCGGGAAGCCGGGATATTCGCCGCCCAGGCCGGAATCGACCAGGATGGTCCGGCCGCCGCTCTGCACCACCAGCACGTTGAGCGGCCAGTCGAACTTGTCCGGCGGCAGGCACATGTCCTGAAACCAGGCCGCCCGCACGGCCGGGTCGACATTGGTCGCCAGCGTCGCGGTGGGCAGCAGCAGCACGCCGTCGCTGACCACCAGCACGTCGATCTCGCCGACCTTCACCGCATAGCGCGACGGCACCAGTTCCTCGTGCCGCACCTCCTTGGGATCCGGCGCCTTGGGCCCCGGCGCGGCGGGGCGTGAAACGATATCCAGGCTCATGTCTGTCTCCTGTTGATCGCCGCCTTGCACGCGGCACCGGCGACGCTACGGAGAGCCATGGCCGCGGTCGATTGAGCCGGGGCAGAGGACGACCGATACGAGGGTATGGGTCGAACCATCTCCCTTCGTCGTCTCTTCCGCGGGCGGCCGAAAACCTTGCACGAGAGATGAAAGATGATATCGTCCGACGCCATCGGGGGCGTTGAGGGCGTGCCTGCGCATGGCGCATGGCCGGGCGGGGACGATGGGGAAGCGTACATTTTTCGCGCTGGCGGCGACGTTCGCCGCGGCCATGTCGGTCGGCCAGCCGGCGCAGGCGCAGGCGAGCCTCTGGGAAGTGGCCGCGATGGTCGCTGCGTCGGTCGCGACGGGCGGCGCGGCCGAGGCCGGGCTGGGCGGCCTGGATCCGACGGTCGTGGCGGGCGCTGCCGCCATCGTGGCGGGAGCCGGCACGGCGATGTCGTTGTCGAGCGAAGCCTTGAGCTGCCCGGTCTTCGTCGGTTCCGGCACCCTGCTGGGCGAGGATGCGTGCCTGTGGAGCAAGGTCTCCGGCCAGTACACGAACGAGTTTTCGTCGGACACCCGAGGCTTCGTGTGGCGCGTGGGCGGCCAGGCGGCCCTGGCGCCCGGCTGGTATCTCGGCGGCACGCTCGCGACGGGCACCGGCTGGCAGACCGCGGCCGGCGGGCTGATCAACGGCCGCCTGCAGACCGTCGACGGCAGCGTCGCCCTGAAATGGCTGTCGGGTCCGTGGCTGCTGGCCGGGACGCTCGGCTTCACCACCACCACGAACCGCGCGACCCGCGTGTCCGTCGGCAACGCGATCGTGCAGGCCGACGCCGCGGTCTACAAGGGCAGCGCCGGACTGCGCGCGGCGTACGACGCCGCCTTCGACGGCTGGTACCTGCGCCCGCGCGCCGACGTGTCGCTGAACTACGTCAATGTGCCCGGCTTCCAGGAGTCCGGCCCCAGTCCCACGGCGGTCGTCTATTACGGCCGCAGCCAGGTCGGCGTCACCCTGACGCCCGCCCTCGAGGTCGGTGGCCGCATCGACCTGGGCGAGCAGACGATCCTGCGGCCCTACCTCGTCGCCGGCGCGATGTTCCGCACCGACAACAAGTGGACGGTCCAGGGAACCTTCGCCGGGGCCGCGGCCGCGTTCGGCAGCTTCGCCAACTACTATTCCAGCCCTGCCGTC
Organism: Pseudomonadota bacterium; assembly: GCA_049323495.1. GTDB lineage: Bacteria > Pseudomonadota > Alphaproteobacteria > Reyranellales > Reyranellaceae > Reyranella. Next base: position 60,882 of record JBMONG010000023.1, on the reverse strand, counting down.
ATCGGCCTGTTCGAAGGCGGCCTGCAGCTCTACGACCAGCATGGCATCGAGTTCCGGGCGGAATACAGGCTGGCCACCGCCTATTCCTACCTGAGCCAGACCGCCAGCCTGCGGCTCGGCTGGCACTTCTGATCCCGCCGGCGTCCCTGGCTAGCGGTTGAGGCGGAGGATGGCGCTGCCCCCGGGGTAGCGCATGGTCCCGTCGAGCCGGCCGTCGGCCACGCGCGAGAGGGCCAGTTCGGACGGACCGCTCGAGACGCTCACGGCGTCGGCCGTGACGCTGCAGCGCGGCGCCCACAGGGAGATGCGCACCAGGTCGGGCGTGTTGAAGCGACAGAAGACCTTGCCGCTGCTCTGCCGCTCGACGATGAGGCTGAAGGGCGACGATTGCAGGCCGACGCCGCCGACATTGCGGACCTGCAACCCGTCCCACCGTCCCAGCGCCCAGTCGCCCAGCGATCCGGCGTAGGCGGACGGCGGATCGGACGGCGCGGACTCGGCGAGCGCATAGAGACAGCCGGGAAAGGCCGAGGACGACACCGTGAGCGCGCGCGACGGCACGTTGCCGGCGATCGTCACCCGACCGATCCGGGGATGGCCGCTGTCGTACTGCATGTTGACGATCCCGTCGGTGCCGATCGGGCCGCGCTGCACCGACCCGGAGGGAAACTTCGCGACGAGCTCGCCGCCGTTGACGGTGAATCCGTAGGTCGCGCTGAGCTTGGGGCACGAGGCGGGCGTCCCGGGCTGCAGGTATGTCGTCGCATTCCATGTCTGCGCCTGCGCCTGCGCGCCGACGCCGAAGGCGAGGCCCGCAAGGGCCAATGCCGGAGTCCACTTCACGTTGCTCTCCCCTTTGCTTCCGCGGCCCGCTAGACCGGGTCGACGCTGATGACGCAGGCTTCCCGGAGGCTGAGATACTCGAAGCGTCGCCGATCGCTGCCGGGAGGCAGCGTCACGCGCACCCGGTCGGTCCGCGTGGTGAACTGGATGGGGACCTCGACGGCGGCGCTGCCGTCCGGCTGCAGCGGGACGGCCATGTGTACGGTCCGTTTCGTCGGATTGGTGAGCTTGAGCGAATTGCCGTCCTGCAGGACCCAGAACTTGGTCGCATGGCTCGAGCCGCAGGTCGTCGCGTTGCCCGACTGCACGGTCAGCGTGACCTGCCATTCGGCGGCACAGGCGATCCCGGGCGCAAGGCAGGCCGCCGCAACCAGTCCCGCCGTCAGTCGAAGTCTCATCGTCGCTCCTCGGACACGATCTTGGAGGGACGCAGACTACGCCGGGCCGGAAAAGCGCTCGTCCTCCATCTGGATGACGCGCCATCCCGCACCGCGCCCCGGACCGCCTTCCCATCGTCTCGACCGGAGCGCGGAGCGCGAAGCGGAGAGACCTCCTCTCAACAACCAGCCGCCAGATCGTTGAAGCAAGGTCTCTCCGCGCGGCCCTCCGGGCCTTGGTCGAGACGACGAACTTTTTCCGTCGTCTCGACCGTAGCGCGGAGCGCGAAGTGGAGAGACCTTCCCTCCACACCCAGCCGCCGCATCGTCGAACCGACGCCGCGACCCGGCTCACCCGCAACCTCAGGATCCGCCCAACGCGGCATCACCGCCGCGAAGAACGCCCGGTCCTGCGCCCGCCGCCTCGAACTGCGCCGACGTGCTCGGTCGTCCCGCCCTGGGCTACGACCTCGGGGCAACGATCGGCGTGGTTGGTGCTCCATTCAGAATGGCCACGAACCGCTCGTCCGCCAGCAGACCTCGGGCAGCGCGTGCGAAAGCGGCCGTCCAGAGTGCACGGGCGGGTCCGGCTGTCGTGCTGTCGAGCTTGGCGTAGCCCTTCTGGACGCTGGTGTAGACCACTGCACCCTGCGCGTTGGACCAGACCTGCCACTCGACCGTCAGGCTGGCCTCGCCTTTGCCGGTCGTGAAATTGCCAAACCCGGCCATCGGAAAGCAGACGTTCATCTTGGGCCGCGTAACCACCCCGGCGATGCGGAAGTCGGCCGCGATGTCCTTCTTGTCCGTGAACAGGTCGCCGCTTCCGACGGTTCTGGCGATGCGATAGCCAGCTCGTGCAAACTCTTCCTGGAAGGCGTTCTCGAGTTCCTGGTCGTTCCACGCGAACTGCTCGGACCCGGCCGTCGCCTCGACATGGGGGACGCAGGCGAGGCCACCTTGCACCGTTATGACGCCTTCCCCTCGATTGTTCCTGACAATGGAACGCTGATAGACAATCGATTTCGTCGAGGCGAAGGACTCGGCCATTCTCGGATCGACCTCACCCACCCGCTCGATTTGCTGCATTGGTGCGCACGCTGAAAGCAAGCCAAGCGTCAACACGGCCCATTTGTACGGCATATTCCCCTCCCCCAGTGGTTGAGTGGTAGACGTACCCACAACTCGATGTCAAGGCAAAGGGGAGCTTTTTCTGATACGCCTGCTGCGCGTCGTACCAGCACCGGACGGCGCCGCATCATGCATAGCGAAAACGCATCCATTTTCTGGCCGTGCGGGATTCATGAGCAGGGGACGGCCGGCCCTGTCTCCTTCTCGTTGCCGCCTTGCCTGCGCCGCCTCGATCAGACCGTCGCGCCCAACGCCGCCATCACCGCCGCGAAGAACGCCCGGTCCTGCGCCCGCCGCGTCTCGAACTGCGACGGCGCGCCCCACACCGCCCACTTCACCACGACCGTGTCCTCCGCCGGTTCACCAGGATCGCCTGCCCCGCATTGCCGATCGCATAGAACACCGAGCGCCCGCCGCACAGCCGCGCATCGCCGGCGCCCATCCTGCTCGACACCACCCCGTCCTGCTCGTGCAGCCACCACTGGAAGCCGTAGGGCGTGCCGGCCGCGATCGAGGCGCGCGACGGCACCGTCGACTCCGCCATCCGGCGGACCGAACACGCGTTGGCGCCAGATTGCGGCGCGAAGACCCAACTGCTCATCTATCGACCATGGCCGATCTCGCAGCAGGCGACCTTTAGATATCGCATACTGGACGTCTGGGTCAGGTAAATCCAAAGCACCGGCAAGATCCAGGACAACTCACAATGCGTCGTCCGCGCTGACCTCGTGCGGCAGAGCTGAGGCATCTGAATGGGCGCTATTCGATAGCTCATGCCAATCGCGGTATCCGAGCACGCGCGCGAGTGCTTCATGGAAAGCCGAAAGCTTCAGGCCCGACGACAAACGGACGAGTTTCTTGGCGACCTGCTTTGGTCGCGTGAGATCGGGAAATTGGGTCCGCATAGAGCCACTCCAGCGGCGCATTTAAGAAGGCGTGTCCACTGACCCGCGCACCTGGAAGAGGTTCAAACGGAAGGATCTTCAGACTTCCTGCTCGGGAGCTTTGCCATTGTGGACGGCGTGGCCGGATCAGCCGCTTATGGGCTACGCAATTCAGCCAGGAATGCAACACGGATAAGGCGTCGGAACGCTGCGCGGACAGGGCAGTGGCGCATGAACAGACATCGAAGTCAGATGCCCTTCGCTCAGATGCTATCATCATCCAACTTGAGATCGGTCAGCCTTCCCCAGATCTGCAGAATCGGCGCGAAGGCAATGATCCTCGCTTGCGTTTCCCGCTCGGTCGGTCCCAGTCCCTTAACCTTGTGCTTCTTCACCCTCTTCCGGACCACATTGGCCTGTAGAGACAGTTGGAATCCACTGGCCGTGGCAGCCCAGAGGACCAGAGCTTCCGCACGGCTGGTGGCGTCCTCGGCGAACTGCGACGGCTGTAGCTCTGATGGATCTGCCGTCCAGGCTTCTGAGATGAATACCACGCCGTCAGCACCCGTCGCGCGGACGCGCTCGGCGATTTCCCGCATGATCAAGTATTTCTCGCGCCGGTTCCGCAGCCGAGGAGAAATCATCTCAACCGGCGCCAAGTCCCTGAAGAGAAAGACGCGGGGGAGGTGGTATCCGTCGTGCCGCATCAGCCACCGCGCCTGCTCGAAGAGGATCTCCGCCATCTCGGGAAGGGTCTTCGAGTCCTTGAGCTTTGCCCAACCATCGGCTTTGCCATAGCGCTTGAGCGCCTTCTTCTTCAGCCGCGGGTCATCAGATGTCGGGATCGCCACCCCCTCTAGTTTTTTGCCGTCCTTCACGGTGATGTAGATCGACCGATGTGCCGGGGGACGCTCCATGGATTTCAGCCTGCCATCGGGCAGGAGGTTGGCAATCAGGTGTTCGCCCAAGTCCGGCCGCTGCTGCGGGATCGGCCAGCCGAGATGGTCGTGAAGGCCCACGACCAAGAGAGCGAGTTGACCGTAGACATAGGCAAGAGCGTCCAGAATCTCGTGTTCTGGGAGCTCTGCATCCACCCATCGGCGTTCTATGGCGAGAATGCCAGTGTTGATGACGTGTTCGTCGAGAAACTTCGCCGGGATCGACAATCGAATTTGTTCTGGCGTTGCGTTGATCGCAGGAAGCCACAGGGTCGAAGGGTTGTGCGTATAGGCTGCTACAAGTTCAGCTCGGACTTGGCTCAGCGTCTCAAGGTCGCCCTGCTTTTCGATCTTGTTCCTGGCATTCACAGCCCACCGCATCACCGGATCCGATGCGAAGCGGTCAGTGTAGGTCTTGTACCATTCGTCAAAGCCGGGGATTGAAGATTTGTGGTTCTGAAGGATGAACGTAACCGTACGCGCCGTAGTGATACAGTTTTGAAGGGCCACGCGGAATTTCGTGGGATCGAAGTAAGTCACCTCGGCCTGGTGCCAAAGCGTGTTGACTTGTTTCAGCCGTCCGAGGACGGCCGTCATGGCCACGACGAGAGGGTGTTGCGCTCCCTTATTCATCGCACCTTCCTCAGTCTCACCGGCGACTAGCAATCGAGGTCTCCGATGCCTTGCGACCTTACCAAGGCCGCTGCGCATTTCGAAATGACCGAATTGCCGGTCGAGAATGACGGTGCCGGCATGCGCCACCACGAGTACGGTGTAACGAAGTATAGGTGTTTGTTGGCGGCGACGAAGACCGCCTTGGGACCCATTTGAATCCTAGCCGATCAGAGCGAGCAGACGTCCAATAAGGTCACTCGCCTCGCGCTGCCGCAGCAGCCGCGCTTCACGCAGGTCTGGTGCATCACCCTCACCTTTCTCGAATTGCGCTACAGCAACAGGACCATCCTTGCGGAAGCCCTCGTCCTTATCCTCCTGGACGAAGCGTCGCCGGAGGATCGAGAGCGATGCGCGCACCACATCGCCATGCTTCCATTCAATGGAGTAGTGATATTTACTGTGCAGTGAATATTCTATACGCGGCGTCACCTGGAAGATTGGCCGACGACAATGGTGTAATTCGACAATTGGTGTGATGCCACTGATAGACAGGTAGGAACTCACCCCCTCCGCGTTCTTTACGGCGACCCTGTGCGATTGGACGTGGGCGTGGCTGCGACCGCCGCGGTCGTACCAAATCACTACACAGCCGAAGACCGCATCGCCGGGATCCTTCGGCGGCTCGGTAAGGCCGAGGCCGCCACATTCCTGGAAGGCAAACTGCCGACGAGCAAATCCATCCGCTCGGGAGACCTCGGTGAAATCCTGGCTGCCGAATGGATCGCTACGCAAGGCGGCTACGATGTGCCAGTCAAGAGGTTGCGCTGGAAGGACCACCGCAACATGGCCATGCGCGGCGACGACGTGATCGGCATCCGACAGAACCCGCAGGCAGGTGGTCTTCTGTTCCTAAAGACGGAAGCCAAGAGCCGTGTGTCCCTGAGCGCTGGCGTCGTAGCCGAAGCAAGGGCGGGTCTCGACAAGGATGGCGGCTTGCCATCGGCCCATGCCCTGTCATTCATCGCAGACCGGTTGGCAGAGCTTGGCAACGACGCGCTGTCAGATGCAATCCTTGATGCCCAGCTCAAGCACGGCATCCAGCCCCAGAACGTGCACCACCTTCTCTTCACCTTCTCCGGAAACAACCCCGAAGCGCACCTCACCGGGTCGCTGCAGACCTATGCAGGAGGCATCGCGCAATGGAGTGTGGGCCTGCGAATCGAGGGCCATGCCGCCTTCGTGGCAGCAGTCTTCGACTTGGTGATCGCCAATGCCCACCATTGAGAGCATCCAGGCCGACATCGACGCAGCGGTTACCCCGGGGTTCCGGACCCGGCTGATCGCGCGCGGCCAGGCTCGCGCGATGATCTGGCGAGCGGGGGTGCTACCCCCAGGTGCCCCTGCCTTCTCACCCCAACTCAGCTACGACCTCCACTCCTACGGCTATTCACTCCTAGAGCTTGGCCTGCGCCTGCGCGAGCTGGGCGGCGATCCGGGCCGTGCGCGGATCGCCTTCGAACAAGCGGCAACCGCATTGGAAGCGGTTATGGCCAAGGGCGCGCGCGGCGAAATCGACCGCGATTTTCATTTCGTGATGGCTGCTGGAGCCTATCATCTCGCCCATTTATCGGCTCGGGCCTATTCGCTGCTGATGATCGTTCAAGCAGAAGACAATTTCTCGCCGATCGAGCGCGCGCTCGCCCAGCTCATGCTTCGAGATCTGGGAGCACTACAGACGACCGTTCTCGACTTTCGAGTGCAAGGCAGCGGCAGCGATGCCACGATCACCGCCGCCTTTCAGACGCAGTGGGATCAGGCCGAGGCGGCAGGCGAGACGGCGGACGGCGCATCGTCCTTCCTGTTTGACGGCGTCGACCTCGCGCTCATAGACAGCTTCTTTGGCGCCCTTGCGACGTTCCTGCTCGCCCTGGAGCGAGGTGATCGGTCGCTCATGGAGCAAGCCGTGGAACGACTTCGCGAAGGCTTGAATATCTGCGCAGAAATCAACCTGCTGCCGCAATGGTGGGCGCACCGGGTCGCTCTTCACCTGCTGTCCGATCTTTGGAGTTCCACGTTCCACGAACGCCTGCCATTGCTCCCCACCGGCGGGGATTCGGCCGACTGGCCGTCGTTGCGCGAGCTTTTCATCGCCTCGCTAGTGCGCCGTCCGAAGGCTGAGATCGACCTCTGGCCCTCACAGATCGCCGCCGCCGCCCGTGCGGTCGACCAAGCCGATGACCTCGTCGTCTCTCTGCCGACCAGTGCCGGCAAGACCCGCATCGCCGAGCTGTGCATCCTCCGATGCCTTGCAGCGGGCCGCCGGGTCGTTTTCGTGACACCGCTGCGAGCGCTTTCGGCTCAGACAGAATCAACCCTGCAACGTTCCTTCGGTCCACTCGGGAAGACCATCTCCGCCCTTTACGGGAGCATCGGCGTCAGCGGCTTCGACGAGGACGCGATCCGCCAGCGCCACATTGTGGTCGCCACCCCCGAGAAACTGGACTTTGCGCTCAGGAACGATCCAAGCCTTCTCGACGACGTCGGCCTGCTCGTATTCGACGAGGGCCACATGATCGGGCTCAGCGAGCGCGAAGTCCGATATGAGGTCCAGATTCAACGGCTCTTGCGACGCACCGACGCCGCCCAACGCCGGATCGTTTGCCTTTCTGCCATCTTGCCCGACGGCGACCAGCTCGATGACTTCGCCGCCTGGCTCCGCCGCGACCAGCCTGGGGGCCTGGTGAAGAACGACTGGCGTCCGACGCGGTTACGCTATGGCGAGGTGGTCTGGAGCGGCCGGCATGCCCGGCTCAACCTACGTGTCGATGAGGAACGCCCGTTCGTTCCCCGCTTCCTGACCGGGTTCGTACCGCCAGTTGGACGACGTAAGAAGGCGTTCCCTAACGATCTCGGCGAGCTCTGCCTTGCCACCGCTTGGCGTCTCGTGAACGACGGACAGTCCGTCCTCGTCTTCTGCCCGGTTCGCGCTCATGTCGAGCCGTTCGCTGCGCGTATTCTCGATCTCCACAAGCGCGGCGCACTGCCGTCACTGCTTCAGGTCGACCAAGCAATCCTCTACACTGCCCTCACGCTCGGAGCGGAATGGCTCGGCGCCGACCATCCCATCCTTGGGTGTCTGAAACTGGGTGTCGCGATCCATCACGGCGCGCTGCCCACGGCCTTCCGGAAGGAAGTCGAACGGCTGTTGCGCGATGGCATCCTCAAGGTGACGATATCATCGCCGACGCTGGCGCAGGGCCTCAATCTTTCGGCGACAACTGTCATCGTCCATTCTCTCTTCCGCAATCGCGAACGGATCGAGACCTCGGAATTCAGGAACGTCGTCGGTCGCGCCGGACGCGCTTATATCGATATCGAGGGCCTGGTCCTATATCCAATCTTCGACGATCAGACGAAGCGTATCCGCCAATGGGAAGCCCTGATTGACGATTTGAAGTCCCGCGAGATGGAAAGCGGCTTAGTACGGCTGCTGATCACGCTGCTGCAGCGTATGGGCGCGAAGGTCGGAGGCTCCCTCGATCAGCTCGTCGACTATGTCGTCAACAACGCCGAGGCATGGTCCTTCCCCGAAGTCGCCGAAGAAGAACCCGAAGCCCGGGAACTTGCTTTGTCGGATTGGGACGCCTACCTCGCGACGCTCGATACGGCGATCCTCAGCCTTTTAGGTGAGAATGAAATCGCGGACGCCGACATTCCGGCAGCCCTCGACAAGATTCTGCAATCGTCGCTTTGGGAACGACGCCTCAACCGCCGTAGCGACGAAGTTAAAGCGGTACTCAAAGCCGGCTTGCTGTCGCGTTCCCGTCAGATCTGGGCACAATCCACCGCCATCAAGCGGCGTGGCTATTTCTTGGCCGGCATCGGCCTGAAGACCGGCCACGCCCTCGACGCCATGGCGACTGAGGCCAATGCCCTTGTCATCGCCGCGAATGCCGCGCTACGGGCCGGAAATGCGGATCATGCCATCGCCGCGATCACCGCAATAGCCGATCGCGTCTTCACCATCAGCCCCTTCATACCGGACAAGCTTCCTGCCAATTGGCACGAAATTCTTCGCTGCTGGCTACTCGGCCAACCTCTCGCAGCCGTCGCGACTGGCCAGGAAGCAGATACCCTTCAGTTCGTTGAAGGCGGCCTCGTTTACCGTCTCCCTTGGGCCATGGAGGCGATACGCGTCCGCGGCCTTGCCAACGATGACAGGATTGGCGACATGGGCTTGGGCGACTTCGAGCTGGGACTCGCTGTTTCTGCCGTTGAGACCGGTACGATCCAACGACCGGCCTCGATTCTGATCCAGGCCGGCTTTTCATCCCGGCTTGCCGCCATCAAGGCGGTGGGCGACGCAGGCGCGACCTTCTCGAACGGCTTCGAACTTCATCAGTGGCTAGTGTCGGATACGGTGAACGCGCTGAGCGCGCAGCCTGATTGGCCAACGCCCGAGACCAAGGAGATGTGGGCTAAGTTCGTGTTGAGCTTCAGTCCGCAGGCGTCGACAATCTGGAGGAATCGTCGCTATCGAGCGGATGCGAAGTGGAACCTCGCGGCGCTCCCTCCTGCCGGGACGCCCCTGCGAGTGCATCACCTTCAGAGCCGCCCTGTCATCCTGTCCGCCGACGGCTCCGTCCTTGGCGAAGCCAGTGCTCCACTCAATCCTTCACGACGCGGGTTACTGCGCGCCGCCGTCAGCGCCGATTCGGGCAAGATTGACCTCAGCTACCTCGGCCCGGATGACCTGTGGCTCACGTAAATGTAGGATGAGACGCTCCTGTTCGGAGCAAGTCGTGTCTAAGGGTCGCTGATGTATCCGCCCCCCTCCATCGATATATTCATTGGTGCCCCGATTGAGCACAAATCCGAGCGAGCCACCCTCGTGCGCGCTGTTTCGTTCCTTTCAGCCCAGCGCATTCCGGCGGTTGTCTTGGCCAATGTGAATCTCGGCGGCCGCCAGATTGATCTGGTGATCGGTCTCGACCAAGGCGCACTTGTCGTTGAATCCAAGGCACTGTCGTCGGCCGTGCGCGGAAGCGAGAGCGGCGACTGGCAGGTCCGTCTCCGGTCTGGTCGGTGGAAGGAAACACCCAACGCTTATGTTCAAGCTCTGAATGAAAAGCTGGCGCTTCGGGACGCAATGGCCGCGTTTGTCGGAGCGGATGTCCCGTATCCCGACGCCGCGTTGATATTTGTCCCGACTCTTCCAGCGGCTTCAGTAATCCCGGCGGGCGATTTCAAGGTTTCAGTGGGTGGTCTTGATGACTTGCCGGGTCGGATTTCTTCGGTAAAGCACCGCGGCTGGTCCCTGAACCAGTGGCGCGCCTTTGCGACCCATCATCGCCTGGTCGCGGTTCCTTCGATCGATGCAGCCTTGAGCCAGGAGCTGCTTGATGCCGAACGGCTGCTCATGGCTTACGGCGAAGCGTTTAGGCGCACCTATGGTCCGCCCGCCTCCAGGATGGTCCCGCTGTGGTGCGTGTGTGATGGCGAGACACTTTCGTCGGACGTTGTGATGGAACAAGCGACGCGAGACGGCAATGTCCTGCTGACCGGGCAGTCAGGCTGCGGCAAGAGTCTTCTATCTTATGCAATTGCCCTGGCTGCGCTGAGCCGTGGGCGCGTGCCGATCGTCATCCCGGCGAAAGACTTCGAGGGAAACTTGCGCAACGTGGCCAACAGCGAGGCAACACTGCTCGACGCACCATCAGCGGCGGCAGTGATATCCGCTGCGCGACTACTGGACCAGGACCTCGTGCTCGTAGTCGATGGGTACAACGAGTGTACGCCATCGGAACGGCAGCGCCTGACGCGAAGCATCGCAGCGGCAGCATGGCGGTATGGCGCGAATGCGGTGATATCGAGCAGGATCACGCTTGAACGGGATGATCTTCTACCCGTGCGCACCTATGTCGTGCAGGTGCCAGACATAGGAATTAAGCGGGCTATTGCCCAACAGGCCGCCGGTAGTGTGTCCGTCGACGCGTTCTCAGAATTGCTCGGCAGCGTCGGGAGCGGACTCGAAGCCCGCATGATCGGGCAGCTCGGGCAGCGCCTGCCGGCCGGGACCAGCAAGTATGGCCTCTTCGATGCTTACGTGCGAGAGCGCCTCGGCACGGCCGCCTCTGACGGCATCCGGGCTTTGTCGCGGATCGCCAACATGATGACCGAGCGTATAAGCTTCGGCCTGTCGGTTAGAGAGCTTGACCGCTTGTCGGATCGCGTAGGCGTATCCGGGCTCCTATTACAAGCGCTTCAGGACGCGAGCATCCTGAACACCCGCGGCGACCGGGTGAGCTTCAGCCACGAGATGTTCCTGAACGTGTTTGCCGCCGAAGCCATCATCCGGCGTGCGGGCGGCGATTCCGATGCAGTGGTTGCCGCGTTGCGGCTGCCGCGGCATCTCGAGATGAAGCCTTTCGTGCTGGGTGCGATCGACGACGATAGCTTTCGGCGCCGGGTGCTCTCCGATCTGGAGGATGCACGGGTCATTCGACAGTGCCTTGCGGGTCAGTGCGGACGTGACGCGCAACTCTGGGCGAATACGCGCTGCGACGATGTACTCAGTCGGATCGCTCAAGAGGTCGAAACGATACGGTTTGAGCTTTCAGAAGAGTTCCGGGGGAGTGTCCGCGCTAAGCCAGAGACCCTTCAGAAGTGGTCGGTCCAGGATCGGGCGGTACTTGCGGCGATTCCACACGAACTCGTGGCGGGGCGGCGCCTGGATGACGTGCTGAGCCTAATCGGCAAAATGGATGAGCGGCTCGACGAAGAACACCGAAGATTGCTAGACGAAGCGAGAGAAAGAAGGGTGGCCCTACGCAGCGGCCTCTATTCCGCAAGTTACGCAGGTATAGGAGGGCGAAAGATCGGCCTCTGCCAGATTGGCAGCCCTCTTTATAGCGGTCACCTTTTTGATGGGCCGAAAGTATCAGCGGATGCAAACCTGCTGGGGCGATTGCATTCTGAAACCCTGAGCCCCGGCCAAGTCGGTCTACTAGTCGAGCTGGACAAGTATTCGCCTCTTGAGGCTCCGACGATTGGTACCGTATTGCCAAGCCTCCTCAAACGGTTCTGGCCAACAGCAGCACAGCGTTTGCGGCTAGGGTTGATGCATGCGGCAGGCATGAGTGCGCACGCGCTCGATGATGATCAGCGTCGCGAATTGATCGCTGTCATTGAGGACTTAATGCCTACCAACGGCGGGTTCGATTCAACGGTCATGATAGATGCGCTGAAGTTCCTGGGCGCACTGGATGGTGATCAGGCAAAACACGTCGCCAGCGTCAAGGCTCAGATCGATGCGGCGTTGGCGGAACGCGACGATCCGCTGATGTGGCGCGTGGCTGCTGGATTGTGGAGTGCACAATTCGACCATCCGTATGATGGTGCATATTGTGAGGCGTGGGTTGAGTTGCCGAGCGACGACCGCAAGTCTCTACTCCTCATGGCCGCGCAGGTCGCTGACGGCGACTCGATGTTCACTCCTCCCCTGATCGCGGAGGTGGCGTCGTATGCCGACCCCGCGGCCGGCCCGACCCTCGCACGCTGGACGGTCCTGCCACCGAAGAAGGAAGTCGCGGCGGGCGATGCCATTCGTAGCTTTGAAATTGCGTATGCGGCTCTAGCACGCTTGCGCAGTCCGTTGCCGGATCATTGTGCCGAAGCCGCATCCTCGGCAGATCATGCGCTATTGGCTTGTGGCGCGATTGTCTATTGGCTGAATCGAGACGATCTTTTGCGAGCGGAGCGGAGGCAAAACTGCACAGGCCCGCTTGCGGTGCTATTGCAGCAAGAAACCGGCGTAGCAGCGGCAGTGGTTGGAGAATTCTTCCACTCCGACCTTATGTTCGCTGAAAGCGCCAAACGCCTTCCGGGATCGGAGCCGGTCGTTACGTCATTCTACCAGGACTTTCCGGATGAAATTGCTGCCATTTACCGGGCGGCGCTCGAATACCCCACACGTCAAACGGGGTATTTTGAATTCTTCCGCGTCGATGATGTGATCGAGAAGGCGCTGGTGAACCTGGGGCGCTTCGGCAACACCACCGATATTTCGCTCCTCCGGGCCTGGTCGATCCATCCCGATCACGGGCATTCAGCGGTGCGCGCCATCAAGACAATTGAAGAGGGGCAGCAGCGTTAGAGGCCAAAGTTAGTGTGAGCGATCGCCACCGAAGGCGAAGTCGCTCTGCTTACTAGCCAACGGAGCGGCTTCGTGAGGCCGCTCGTCCAGGCTACCGAATAAACCCCGGTTCGACAGGACGCATCGAGCCTTAATTTTTCTGGCAACGCAGAACGGATGACCTGCTCCCCCCCGAAACTCTCACACAGTAGGGAGCAGGTCAGGAGGCTCAAAACTCTCAACCCATGTGCTTACAACACACAGCGCACGAATCCCTGTCGTTAGCTTTTCAAGTTGTCCGGTTTTGGCGTACGCGTCCGGCGAAGGCCGTGGAATCGCCGGTTGATGTCGTGAGCCGGATCTGATCGAGGAGCCTACGCAGCGGCTCTTTGCTGTTGTTGCAGCTTCCAGTTCCAGGGCAGCAATTCGGCGATGCGCTTTGCCGGATGGTCCTGCAGGCGCGCCAGCACATCGGTCAGCCAGGCCTGCGGATCGACGTCGTTGAGCTTTGCCGTCTCGATCAGGGTGTAGATGGCTGCGGCGCGCCGGCCGCCGGCGTCGGAGCCGGCAAAGGTCCAGTTGTTGCGCCCGACAGCGATGCAGCGCAGCGCTCGCTCGGCGGCGTTGTTGGTCAGGCACAGGCGGCCGTCGTCGAGGAAGCGGACCAGCGCATCCCAGGCGTTGAGGCTGTAGGCGATCGCCTTGGCGACCTGGTTGTTGGGCGAGAGCCTGGCGTGCTGCCCGCGCAACCAAGTGCCGAGCGCCTCGACGCGAGGACGGCTGCGCTCGTGACGGATCTGGCGCCGCTCGTCGGGCGACAGGCCGTTGATGTCGCGCTCGATGGCGAACAGCGCATCGATGCGGGCGACGGCTTCGATCGCAATGGGCGCCTTGTTGAGCCGCGCCAGGTCGAAGAACTTGCGTCGTGCATGGGCCCAGCACCCGGCCTCGACGATCGGCCCGGGCCGACGGCCGGCCGCGTATAGCCGGTCGTAGCCGGCATAGGCGTCGGCCTGCATCAGCCCGGCCCATGACGCCACATGCGCCTCGGGATGCTCGCCGCGCCGGTCGGGCGAGTAGAAGTAGGCCGCCGCCGGCGGATCGGCGCCAGCGAACGGCCGGTCATCGCGCACGTAGGTCCATAGTCGGCCGGTGCGGGTCCGCCCGACGTCGAGCACCGGCACGGTAGTGTCGTCGGCATGCAGCCGCTCGGCGGCGAACACGTGGGCGCGCACTACCTCGACCAGCGGCATCAGCGTTGCCGCCGAGGCGCCGACCCAGTCGGCCAGGGTCGACACGTCGAGCTCGATGCCTTCGCGGGCATAGGTCGCGCTCTGGCGCGTCAGCGGCAGATGCAGGCCGTACTTGGCGAACAGCACGTGCGCCAGCAGCCCCGGCCCGGCGCGCCCCCGCGCGATCGGGTGCGACGGCGCCGGCGGCTGGGTGATCTTCTCGCAGCTCCGGCACGAGTGCTTCTCGCGCACGTGCTGGATCACCTTCCATTGCCGCGGCACCAGCTCCAGTATCTCGGTGACGTCCTCGCCCAGCTTGTGCAGCGCCCCGCCGCAGCACGGGCAGGCCGACGGCATCGGGTAGACCACGCGCTCGCGCGGCAGGTGCTCGGGCAGCGGCCGGCGCGAGGGCTTGCGTCGCTCGAACGACGGCACGATCACGCTTTGTGGCGCGGCGATCTCTTGCGCCGTCTCCGCCTCAGCCTGAGCTTCTTCGAGCTCGAACAGTTGCAGCTCGAGCTGATCGATCAGTGCCCGGCGCTCCGACGACTGGCCGAACCGCTCATGCTGCAACTTGGCGATCCGGTGCTTGAGCTGCTCGATCTGCAGCGCCTGGTCGCGAACCTTCGCGCCATACGCCTGCCGCTCGGCCAGCAGCATTGCCTTCAGCGTCTCGACGTCGTCCGGAAGCGGTTCAGCAGCGGGTGAGGTCACAGCGTCATTAGCGCTATCGCCCCACGCCGGCGCAACAGTCATCCGACTGCCGAGTCGCGATGCCGCATCGTTCCGTCGCATCAGCCTGCCACCTGCGGCCGATCGGTCCGCTGCGGCAGCCGCCAGTCGATACCCTCCAGCAGGTAGCCGAGCTGCGCCGCCGTGATCGTCACCGCCTCGCCCTCCGTGCGCGGCCACACGAAGCGCCCGCGCTCCAGCCGCTTGGACAGCAGGCACATCCCCTGGCCGTCGTGCCACAGAACCTTGATCAGCCCACCGCGCTTGCCACGGAACACGAACAGATGCCCACAGTGCGGATCGCGCTTCAGCGTCTCCTGCACCAGCAGCGCCAGGCCATCAAAGCCGCGGCGCATGTCTGTCGCGCCGCTCGCCAGCCACACCCGCGTCTCCGACGGCAGACCAATCATCGCCCCGCCGCACCCAGTGCCCGCAGCACCCGGCCCAGCGCTGCTTCATCGACCGATGCATCAACCCGGACCCGCATGCTGCCGCCAAGCTCGATCTCGATCGAGCCTTCCGCCTTCGGTCGCACCGACGGCGTCACGGCAACCGGCAGGAACTGCAATCCTCCACCGCCTTCTGCCGCTCGCTTGGCTTGTCGCCGCCAATGATGGAGCAGGTTCGGATGCACATCGTGCCGACGCGCCACCGTCGTCACCACCGCGCCCGGCCTAAGGCTCTCCTCGACGATGCTCGCCTTCTCCGACGACATCCACCGCCGCCGCCGCTCTGGACCTGAAAGAACCGTTACCGTCGCCATCTGTGCCCGCTAACTTGCCAATTAACGGGCGCACTTCTCTCACGCGCGACGATCACCGCAAAGGCGGCCTACACCGGACGCGTACGTTTTGGCAGCACATCATTTGTCCGCTTCTTGAGAGAGACCACGGTTGGGATCCGGAAGCGGTGGACGGTCCGTCGTGGCATGAATTCAGGCCAGCCGTGCGAGGGCGCGCGCAGGGGCCGGCACGGGAGGCCGGGTCGAGGTGGCGGCAAGCGTCGAGGGCTTTGCCCGACCGCCCCGTGGCGGCGCCGAGCACGGCCTCGCACGGCTGGCGGTCGATTTGCTGGTCTGCGGGCGACCCTGGGCATCGTAACGGGCGATGCAGGCGGGGCCATGGAACAGGGCCAGGGTAGCGTCGGGATACTGGTGGATGCGCACGCGCGCCTTGACCCAGTGATGGCGCAATGGACTGTCGGGCAGCTGCAGCCTGAGCTTGCGCCACGTGACGGTGTTGTCGCGTTCGACCACGCGCTCCTCCTGGATGCACAGGGCCTCGACCAGGGCGGCCCGATCGGGCGATGGCACGAAGGCGCTCTCGGCCACCGCGGGCGGGCGGGCGAATCGCGCATTGTGGCGCGGCAGATAGTCCTCGCGCAGCCATCGGTTGGCAGCCTCGATGTCGTCGATGCCGCGCTGCGCCAGTTCCTTGATCAGGCGGTCCTGCAGGGTGCCGAACATGCGCTCCGAGCGGCCGCGGGCCTGCGGAGAGTAGGCGGCGATATGCTCGATGCCCAGCCGCTTCAGCGCCCAGCCGACCTGGGTCAGCCGACTGCGATCGACCGTCTCGCCGGCCTTCAGCGTCACGAAGTAATGGCTGCCGCGATCGGTGTAGAGGCTGAGCGGCAGGCCCTTGGCATCGAACACCTCGAGCAGCCCGCGGAACGTCGAGGCGGTGCCTTCCTCCTCGACCAGCAGCGCCGAGTACAGCGTGCTGGTGGCGTCGTCCATCGTCACCACCAGGTCGAGCGGCGGCTGGCCGGCCAGCCAGGCCGCCCGCGAGCCGTCCTGGTGCAGCATCATGCCCTCGCACGGCTTGCGCTCGCGCTTGCGCCGGTGAGCAGAGCCGCGCAGGCGTCGCCGTGGCACCAGGTTGGCGTCCTGCAGCTTGGTCTTCACCCAGCTGTAGCTCCACGGCCGGCCGTGCGAGAGCTGCAGATGCTCGTGGAAGTGCCTGACGTTCCACCCGGCATAGTGGCTCTCGTACTGATCCAGCATCCACATCACCTCGTCGACCGCGATCCGGCGCGCCGACGCCTTGCCCAGCCGGCCATCGATCAGGCCATCCAGCCCGTCCTCCTCGTAGCGCCGTCGGTAGCGGCGAAACTGACGCTCCGAGCACCCCAGGAACTCACCGGCCTCCGCACCCGACAGCTCCCCGTGATGCCAGCGCCTCAAGATCTCTTCGAACTTCAACATCCGTCGGTCCTGTAACCACGTCGTCCGGTTCATCGAAACAGCTCCCTGGAGCCGTTCTAAAACCGGACAACTCGTGTGCTACCTAACCCGGACAACTCATGTGCTTACGACACACAGCGCACGAATCCCTTGACTCTCTTCCGCAATGTTGTGGCGTATCCCAGCCGACCTTCATCCAGCGAGGTTGGCTTATGTCATCTTTCCTTCACTCTGCGTCATCGCTCGCATCCATCGCCAGCTCAGGCCTGGAATCGAAGCTCCGCAAGCGCCTTGACTTCCCCACCGGAAGTTGTGGCGTATGTCTGCCGGCGCTCTCCAGGAGGATCGGCACGATGGCCACGGACAGCCAGCCCGCGCATGCAACGCTCGCACCCATCGCGTCTGCGCGAAAGGCAACGAGCGCCTATGCGCGCGCGGCAGCCTCTCATCATGCGCCGTTCGACGGGGACGGTCGCAAGAGCCCGCTTCGCCGCGTTCTCACCCGCACTGCAGCCGCCGACTCATGCCTGCACCGCCTGCACACCGCCCCGAAAACGCTATCCTCTCCGGTGTCTAACGTTTTCTTTGCCCGCGAATCGCCCGTTTTTCCGCCCCTTATACGGAGCGCAAAAAGTCGCCGCGCGGGTCGGACCGGCCCGCCGCTCGCCCGAAAACCTCGTAGCGATAATTGCGATAATTGCGGAAATCCCGCGCACACGCCCCGCGGTTTGCCACCTTCGTCACCCCGATATCCCTGCGAACCGCTCGCATCCCGGTTGCCGCCGGAACGCGCGGCTTGCCCTCGGGCCGCCGGTCCGCTTGGATACGGGTCCCAGCCATCGCACGGAACAAGGGGGGAAGCTCAGCAATGAGTGAAGTCCAATACAAGGCCGCGAAGAACATCAAGGAAGCGGTCAAGCTCATGCTCGACGCCAACGGCAAGGGCCGCATCCTGGCCGGCGGCACCGATCTGCTCGTCCAGATGAAATCGGGCGCCGTCGCCCCCGGCGTCATCATCGACGTCAAGAAGATCCCCGAGATGACCACCATCAAGGAGAAGAAGGGCAGCTTCGTCATCGGCGCCGCCACCCCCGCCGCCGTGATCGGCGAGCACGCCAAGCTGCGCAAGGCCTGGCCGGGCGTCGTCGAGGCCATCAACCTCATCGGCTCGACCCAGGTCCAGGGCCGCGCCTCGGCCGGCGGCAACCTGTGCAACGCCTCGCCGGCCGCCGACAGCGTGCCGGCCCTGGTCGCCGCGGGCGCCACCGTCACCGTGCAGGGCCCCGACGGCCGTCGCGAGGTCCCGGTCGAGAAATTCGCCGCCGGCCCGGGCAAGACCACGCTGGCGCCCGGCGAGATCGTCGTCTCGCTGACCCTGCCGGCCAAGAAGAAGCGCTCGTCGGACGCCTATCTGCGCCTGATCCCGCGCACCGAGATGGACATCGCCGTGGTCGGCTGCGGCGTCAGCCTCACCCTCGACGGCGACACCTGCGTCGAGGCCCGCGTCGGGCTGGGCGCCGTCGCGCCGACCGTGCTGCTGGTCGAGGATGCCGCCAGGGCGCTCGTCGGCTCCAAGCTCGACGACGCCGCGCTCGATGCCGCCGCCGCCGCCTGCTCGGCCGCCTGCCGTCCGATCGACGACAAGCGCGGCACCATCAAGTACCGCACCAAGATTGCCGGCGTGCTGCTGAAGCGCGCCGCGCTGATCGCGCGCGATCGCATCAACGGCATCGAACATCGCGGCCACCGCTGAAGGGAAGAACGCTCATGGCCAAGATCCACGTCACCACCACCATCAACGGCGCGCCCACCGAGTTCCTGTGCGACGCCAGCCAGACCCTGCTCGACGTCCTGCGCGACACGCTGGGCCTCACCGGCAGCAAGGAAGGCTGCGGCTCCGGCGACTGCGGCGCCTGCAGCGTCATGGTCAACGACCGGCTGGTCTGCAGCTGCCTGGTCCTCGCCCCCGAGGCCGAGGGCCAGAAGATCGACACGATCGAGGGCATGGCCGAGGGCGAGCAGCTCCATCCGCTGCAGAAGAAGTTCATCGAGCTGGCCGCCCTGCAGTGCGGCATCTGTACGCCGGGCTTCCTCGTCGCCTCCAAGGCGCTGCTCGAGAAGAACCCCGATCCGACCGAGACCGAGGTCCGCTACTGGCTGGCCGGCAATCTCTGCCGCTGCACCGGCTACGACAAGATCGTCACGGCCGTCCTCGACGTCGCCGCCGAAATGAGAGGCGAAGGCCCCAGAACCGAGGGCATGCGGGAGGCCGCGGAATGAGCCCCCGGTACAAGTGGATCGGCACGCGCCCCGATCGTCCCGACGGCGCCGACAAGGTCACCGGCCGCGCCCGCTTCGGCGCCGACTTCAACCTGCCCGGCCAGCTGATCGGCAAGGTGCTGCGCAGCCCGCACCCCCATGCCGTCATCCGCTCGATCGACACCTCGAAGGCCGAGGCGCTGCCCGGCGTGAAGGCGGTCGTCACGGCCAAGGATTTCCCCGACCAGGCCAACCTCACCGTGCCGGCCGGCGAGATGCAGGTGAACCTGCGCGACGTCACGCGCAACATCATGGCGCGCGAAAAGGCGCTCTATGAGGGCCATGCCGTCGCCGCCGTCGCGGCGACCAGCGAAGCCGTCGCCAAGGCGGCGCTGGCGCTGATCGAGGTCGACTACGAGGTGCTGCCGCACGTCATCGACGTCACCGAGGCCATGAAGCCCGACGCGCCGGTGCTGCACGACCATCTGCTGACCGAGGGCGCCGAGCCGCCGGCCAGCAAGCCGTCGAACATCGCCAAGCGCATCGAGTTCAAGAAGGGCGATGCCAGGACCGGCTTCGACAGGGCCGAGATCGTGGTCGAGCGCTCCTACACCACCCAGCCCGTCCACCAGGGCTACATCGAGCCGCACGCCACGCTGGCCAGCGCCAGCGAGGACGGCCAGGTGCAGCTCTGGTCGACCACGCAGGGCCACTTCCAGGTGCGCGGCTTCTGCAGCCGGCTGCTGAACCTCGAGACCTCGCAGATCCGCGTCACCGCGACCGAGATCGGCGGCGGCTTCGGCGGCAAGACCGTGGTCTATCTCGAGCCGGTGGCGATCCGCCTCAGCCAGAAGGCCGGCAAGCCGGTCAAGATGACCATGTCGCGCGAGGAGGTGTTCCGCGCCTCCGGTCCCGCACCGGGCGGCAACGTCAAGGTGAAGATCGGCGCCACGCGCGAGGGCCGCATCGTCGCGGCCGAGTGCACGGTCGAGATGCAGGCGGGCGCCTTCCCGGGCTCGCCGGTCGGGCCGGCCTGCATGTGCTCCTTCGCCTGCTACGACATCGACAACGTCCACATCGTGGGCTTCGACGTCGTCAGCAACCGGCCCAAGGTCGCGGCCTACCGCGCGCCGGGCGCGCCGATCTCGGCCTGGGCGGTCGAATCGACGATGGACATCCTGGCCCAGCAGCTCGACATGGATCCGATCGACCTGCGCCTGCTCAACGCGGCGAAGAAGGGTACGAAGACCGCCTACGGCGTCACCTTCGACACGATCGGCCTCGTGGAGACGCTGGAGGCCGTGAAGCACTCCCAGCACTACCGCTCGGAGCTGAAGCACGGCTATGCGCGCGGCGTGTCGGCCGGCTTCTGGTTCAATGTCGGGGCCGATTCCAGCGCCGCCGCCCATGTCGGCGAGGACGGCTCGGTCACCATCATCTCGGGCAACCCCGACATCGGCGGCAGCCGCGCCTCGCTCGCCCTGATGGCGGCCGAGGAGCTGGGCGTCGACTACGACAAGGTGCGGCCGGTCATCGCCGACACCGCCTCGATCGGCTTCAACTTCGTGACCGGCGGCAGCCGCGTCACCTTCGCCACCGGCCTCGCGGTGGTGAACTCGGTGCGCGACCTGATCCGCGAGCTCAAGGTGCGCGCCGCCAAGATCTGGAAGGTCGATCCCGACGCCGTGACCTGGGAGAACGGCATGGCCAAGCCCGCCGGCTCCAATGTCGGCGAGTTCGAGCCGCTCTCGATCGCCCAGATCGCCGCCCAGGCCGGCCGCACCGGCGGGCCGATCAACGGCCATGCCCAGCTCAACGTCACGGGCGCGGGGCCGGGCTTCGGCGTGCATGTCGTCGACCTCAAGGTCGATCACGACACGGGCATCGTCACGATCGGCCGCTACACCGCGGCGCAGGATGTCGGCACCGCCATCCATCCCTCCTATGTCGAGGGCCAGCTGCAGGGCGGCGCCGTGCAGGGCATCGGCTGGGCGCTGAACGAGGAATACATCTACAACGCCCGCGGCCGGCTCGATAATCCGGGCTTCCTCGACTACCGCATGCCGGTCGCCTCCGACCTGCCGAAGATCGAGACCATCCTGGTCGAGGTCCCGAACCCGACGCATCCCTACGGCGTGCGCGGCGTCGGCGAGGTGCCGATCGTCCCGCCGACCGCCGCCGTGGGCAACGCCATCGCGCGCGCCACCGGCGTGCGCATGACCGACCTCCCGATGTCGCCCCCGCGCCTCTCCGAGGCCCTCGACGCGGCCGCTCCGATGAAGATCGCCGCGGAGTAAGTCCTCGGATCGCCATCATGGGCGTGCCAACGCGCAAAAGCCGGCGGCAGTCGAGATACCGGCCGCCGGAGAAAGGATAGGAAACAGGTCCCTCCGTCGTCCCGACCGGAGCCTCGCGCCGCGAGGCGGAGTGGAGGGACCTTGCTTCAACGCTCAGCCGCCTGATCGCTGAAGCAAGGTCCCTCGGCTTCGCTCGGGACGACGGGAAATGCAGCCGATCGGAGGTCCCTCATGGCGTTCACCCTCACCATCAATGGCGAGCGGAAGAGCGTGGAGGCGCCGGCCGACATGCCGCTGCTCTGGGTGTTGCGCGACATGCTCGGCCTCACCGGCACCAAGTTCGGCTGCGGCATCGCCCAGTGCGGCGCCTGCACCGTCCATCTCGACGGCCATCCCGTCCGCTCCTGCGTGCTGCCCGTCAGCGCGGTCGGCGAGCGCCCGGTGACCACCATCGAGGCGGTCGGCGCCACGCCCGCGGGTGCGCAGGTGCAGAAGGCCTGGCTCGACCTCGAGGTCATCCAGTGCGGCTACTGCCAGTCGGGCCAGATCATGTCGGCCGCCGCGCTGCTCGCTGCCACGCCGAAGCCCGACGATGCCGACATCGACGCCGCCATGGCCGGCAACATCTGCCGCTGCGGCACCTACGTGCGCATCCGCGCCGCGATCAAGAAGGCTGCGGCCGGGAGCCGGTCGTGAGCGCCGTCTCGGGACTTTCGCGCCGCGCTTTGCTGGCTTCCGCGACGGCCGGCACGCTGCTTCTCGCCTTCCACGTCCCGGTGCAGGCGGCCAACGAGCCCAACCAGCCGCCCGACGACACGGCGGGCAAGTTCGCGCCCAACGCCTTCATCCGCATCGACGATGCCGGCACGACGACGCTGGTGATGCCCCAGGTCGAGATGGGGCAGGGGGTCTACACCGCGGTGGCGATGATCCTGGCCGAGGAGCTCGACGGCGATTTCTCGAAGGTGACGCTGCTGCACGCGCCGCCCGACGACAAGCTCTACGGCAATCCCGCCTTCGGCATCCAGGTGACCGGCAACTCCAACTCGATCCGCGCCTTCTGGGAGCCGCTGCGCAAGGCCGGCGCCACCGCGCGCGCCCTGCTGGTGCAGGCCGCCGCGCAGCAATGGCAGGTCGCGCCGGCGAACTGCACGGCCGCCAACGGCGTGGTGACGCATCCGCCGAGCGGCCGCACGCTGGGCTACGGCGCGCTCGCGAAGGCCGCCGCCACGCAGGTTCCGCCGGCACAGGTCGCGCTGAAGGATCCCGCGACCTTCACGCTGATCGGCAAGTCGCTGCCGCGCCTCGACACGCCGGAGAAGACCGACGGCAAGGCGGTGTTCGGCATCGACGCCATGCTGCCCGGCATGAGGTTCGCGACGCTCCGCCTCTCGCCGGTGTTCGGCGGCAAGGTCAGGCAGTGCGATCCCGCGCCGGCGCTGAAGCTGCCCGGCGTGCGCCAGGTCGTCGTGCTCGACGATCTCGTGGCCGTCGTGGGCGATCACATGTGGGCCGCGAAGAAGGGCCTCGACGCGCTGGACATCGTCTGGGACGAGGGCCCGCATGCGACGCTCGCCACCGAGGACATCTGGGCCCAGCTGCGCGCCGCCAGCACGCAGGACGGCGTGGTCGCGAAGTCGGTGGGCGACGTGGCCAAGGGCCTTGCTGCGGGCGAGCGGGTCGAGGCGTCCTACGAGCTGCCGCTGCTCGCCCACGCGCCCATGGAGCCGCTGAACTGCACCGCGCATGTCCGCGGCGATTCCTGCGAGATCTGGATCGGCACCCAGGTCATCGCCCGCGTGCAGTCGGCCTGCGCGGCCGCGCTCGGCCTGCCGGTCGACAAGGTGACGGTGCACAATCACTGGCTGGGCGGCGGCTTCGGCCGGCGGCTCGAGCCCGACATGGCGGTCGCCGCCGTGCGCATCGCGAAGGAGGTCGACGGGCCGGTCAAGGTCGTGTGGAGCCGCGAGGAGGACATCCGGCACGACGTCTACCGTCCGGTCTATCGCGACGTGATCTCCGCCTCGCTGTCCAACGGCCGCATCGCCGCCTGGAAGTACCGCGTCGCCGGTTCCTCGGTGCTCGCGCGCTGGTTCCCGCCGGCCTTCACCAACGGCATCGACTTCGACGCCGTCGACGCCGCCGTCAACCTGTCCTACGACATCCCCAACCTGCACGTGGAGTTCGTGCGCGTCGAGCCGCCCGGCCTGACGACCGGCTTCTGGCGCGGCGTCGGTCCCAACAACAACGTCTTCGCCGCCGAGTGCTTCGTCGACGAGCTGGCGCGCAAGGCGGGCAAGGATCCCGTCGCCTTCCGCCGCGACATGCTGCAGGGCACGCCGCGCCTGCGCGCCGCGCTCGAGCTGGTGGCCGAGAAGTCGGGCTGGGGCGGCAGCCTGCCGCCGCGCGTCGGCCGCGGTGTCGCCGTGCAGCCGGCGTTCGCCAGCTTCATCGCCACCGTGGTCGAGGCCGAGGTCGACGACGACGGCGGCGTCCATCTGCGCCGCGTCACCAGCGCGGTCGACACCGGCATCGCCGTCAATCCCGACATCATCGCCGCCCAGCTGCAGGGTGGCCTGGTGTTCGGCCTGACCGCCGCGCTGTGGGGCGAGATCACGATCCGCAACGGCCGCGTCGAGCAGTCCAACTTCAACGACTACCGCATGCTGCGCATCGACGAGGTGCCGCCGATCGACGTGCACGTGATGAAGAGCGGCGAGGCGCCGGGCGGCATCGGCGAGACCGGCACCGCCGCCGGGCCGCCGGCCCTGCGCAACGCGATCTACGCCGCGACCGGCGTCGCGCTGCGCCGCCTGCCGGTCGACCGGTCGCTGCTGGCGACGCGGAGGAAGTCATGACGCGCAAAGGCTGGTTTGCCGCCGGGCTGGTGGCGGTCGCGCTGGTCGTGGTCCTGGTCGCCGGCGGCGCCGCGGTCTGGTTCGTCGGTCCCGGCCCGATGGATTTCGCGGGCGGCAAGCGCGTGGCGCTGGCCGACTATCGCGCGGCCGATCCGACGGGCGTGCCGGCGGAGCTGGCGCAGGCCGACCTCGTGAAGCGCGGCGAGTACCTCGCCCGCGCCGCCGACTGCATGGTCTGCCACACCGCGCCCAGCGGCCGGGCGTACGCCGGCGGCTTCGCCTTCAAGCTGCCGTTCGGCGCGCTCTACTCGACCAACATCACGCCGGACAAGGAGACCGGCATCGGCGCCTACAGCGATGCGGAGTTCCTGGCCGCCGTGCGCGACGGCGTGCGGCGCGACGGGGCGCGGCTCTATCCGGCCATGCCCTACACCTCCTACACCTACATGACCGACGCCGACGTGCTCGCGATCAAGGCCTATCTCTTCAGCCTGCCGGCGGTGCGCGCCGTGCCGCCGCCGAACACGCTGGCCTTCCCGTTCGACCAGCGCTGGGGAATGTTCTTCTGGTCGGCGCTGTTCAGTCCCGGCCAGCGCTTCCAGCCCGACGTCGGCCAGAGCCCGGAATGGAACCGCGGCGCCTATCTCGCCGAGGCCCTGGCCCATTGCGGCGACTGCCACACGCCGCGCAACCTCGCCTTCGCCCTCGACAACCGCGAGAAGTTCGCCGGCGCTGTCGCGGCGGGCTGGCGCGCCTACAACATCACCTCCGACAAGGGCTCGGGCATCGGCGGCTGGAGCGACGCCGACATCGTTTCCTACCTGACGGAAGGCCATGCCGCCGGCCGTGGCACGGCATCGGGGCCGATGGGCGAGGTGGTCGATCACAGCCTGCGCCATCTCGTGCCGTCCGACATCCGCGCGCTGGTCGCCTATCTGCGCAGCGTGCCGCCCATCGCTTCCACCGAGATCCCCGAGCGGCCATCGGCGCCGGCGCTGCCGGCCTCGCACAGGGACCGCACCGTCGCCGATGCACGCGGCAAGCGCGTCTTCGAGGGCGCCTGCGCGAGCTGCCATGGCTGGACCGGCAAGGACGCGATCACGCCGTTCGCGCAGATCGCCGGCGTGCGCGCCGTGCTCGATCCCAGCGCGACCAACGTCGCGCAGATCGTGATCTCGGGCACGCACCGACTCTCGCCGGAGGGCGCGATCTCGATGCCGGCCTTCGGCCACATCTATTCCGATGCCGAGATCGCGGCCGTCGCCAACTATGTCAGCGCGCATTTCGGCAACGGCGCCGCGCAGGTGACCGCCCGGGACATCGCCGACCTGCGCCAGCAGGCGGGGCAATGACCCGCATCGCCCTGCGGGTCTCGCCGGCGGCGCAGGGTTGCGGGGCCGGCTGGCCCGTGAAAGCATTTCCCAAACGAGAGATTGGGAGGATGCCTCATGGATGTCGGCATGATGATGATCTTCGCCAGCTACGGCTGGGACGACTGTTCCGACCAGCGCGTGTGGGAGGAGGACATCCGCCTCGCTCGGCTTGCGGCGGACCTGGGCTTCGACTGCCTGTGGTCGGCCGAGCATCATTTCAACGACTATTCCTTCGTTCCCGACAATATCCATCTCATGACGCATCTCGCGGCGGTGTGCCCGAACATCGATGTTGGCACGGCCGCCGTCATCGTGCCCTGGCACGATCCGCTGCGCGTCGCGGAGAATGCGGCGGTGCTCGACCTGCTGAGCAACGGCCGCCTGCGGCTGGGGCTGGGGCGCGGCCTGGCGCGGCGCGAGTTCGCGGCCTTCCGGCTCAGCATGGACGAATCGCGCGGCCGCTTCGACGAGGCCGCGCCGATGATCATCAACGCGTTGAAGACCGGCTTCATCGAGGGCGACGGCAAGTACTACAAGCAGCCGCGCGTCGAGATCCGGCCGCGGCCGCAGCATTCCTTCGACGGCCGCATCTACGCCGTGGCCTCGAGCGAGGATTCCGTGGATTCGGCGGCGAAGCTCGGGGCGCATATCGTGATGTTCGCCGACCGGCCGTGGGAGATGCGCGTGCCCCAAATCGAGCTGGGCCGCACGCTGCACCGCAAGTATCACGGCACCGAGCCGCCCTCGATCATGCTGACCGAGTTCTGCGTCTGCGGCCCCAACCTCGCCGAGACCGAGGAGGAGGCGCGCAAGTACCAGGGCAAGTTCGTGGAGAGCAACTTCCACCACTACGAGTTCCTGGGCGAGCACTTCAAGACGGTGAAGGGCTACGACGCCTATCAGCAGAAGGCCGAGATCGCGCGCAAGGGCGGCCTCGAAGGTGCGGTGAACGGCTTCATGCAGGCGGCGTCCTGGGGCACGCCGGACAAGATCCTGCGCGGGCTGGAGGAGCGGCGGAAGGTGGTCGGCGACTTCCAGATGAACGTCTCCTTCCGGTTCGGCGGCACGCCCTACGAGGTCTCCGAGCGCGGGCTGAGGCTGTTCGCCAAGGAGGTGCTGCCGGTCGTGAAGTCCTGGAAGCCGGCCGCGACGGCGAAGGCGGCGTGATGGCATCGGAAGAAGTGAAGATCCTGGCCACCGGCTTCGGCTTCCCCGAAGGGCCGGTGGTCATGCCCGACGGCGCGGTCGTGCTGACCGAGATCCGCAACGGCCGCTGCTCGCGCGTCGCGCCGGACGGCGCGGTCTCGCTGTTCTCCGACTGCGGCGGCGGTCCCAACGGGCTGGCGCTCGGTCCCGACGGCGCGCTCTATCTCTGCAACAACGGCGGCGCGCGCTACGTCGAGGGCGTGTCGATGAGCCAGGGGGCGCATGCCGGCTACAAGGGCGGCTCGATCCAGCGGCTCGACGCGAAGACCGGCGCCGCGACGACGCTGTATGCCGAGTGCGACGGCCACCGGCTGAGCGCCCCCAACGACATCGTGTTCGACGCCCAGGGCGGCTTCTACTTCACCGATCTCGGCAAGCGCTACGCGCGCCACCGCGACCATGGCGGGCTCTACTATGCGCTGCCCGACGGCTCGAAGATCGTGGCGCTCGCCTATCCGCTGCTGAGCCCCAACGGCTGCGGCCTGTCGCCCGACGGCAAGGTGCTCTACGTCGCCGACACCGAGAGCGCGCGGCTGTGGGCCTTCGACATCGAGGGGCCGGGGCGCATCGCGGCGGCCAGGGGCGGCCATGCCGCGCATTCGGGGCGCGTGATCGGCGGCGTGCCGGGGCTGGCGCGCTTCGACAGCCTGGCCGTCCTGGAGAACGGCAACATCGCGGTGGCGACGCTGCATGCCGGCTGCATCACCGAGTTCTCGCCGGCCGGCGCCGTCGTGCGCGCGGTGGCGGTGCCCGACGTCTATCCGACCAACATCTGCTTCGGTGGCGCGGACCGGCGGACTGCCTATATAACCCTCTCCGACTCGGGCCGAGTCGGCGTCACGCCGTGGCCGACGCCCGGCCTCAAGCTCAATTTCACGTGAGCCTCCAGGAGAGTTGCCGATGTCCGCCAAGCTCGCCCCGAACATGCCGAAATGGATGGTCGACCATACCCACCGCTACCTCGAGAGCGGCGGCAAGGACGGCCACATGTACACCGCCAACTTCCCCGGCATGGAGCCGCGCACCGTGCCGTCGCTGCTGCTGACCACCACGGGCCGCAAGTCGGGCGAGAAGTTCCTGTTCCCGCTGTTCTACGGCAAGACCGGCAACAGCTATTTCATCGTGGCGTCCAAGGGCGGCGCGCCGGATCATCCCGGCTGGTACAAGAACATCCTGGTCCACCCCGAGGTCGAGATCCAGGTCGGCACCGAGAAGCTGAAGGTCCGCGCCCGCACCGCGTCCGGTGCCGAGCGCGCCAAGCTCTGGCAGGAGGCCAACAAGTTCTGGCCGTCCTACGAGGACTACCAGAAGAAGGTGCCCGATCGCGAGATCCCGGTGGTCGTGCTCGATCCCATCAACTGAGCCTGGTCCTCACCGTCGGCAGCACTTCGCGGGCGATCGCCTCGAGGCTGTCGACGGCGTGGCGCAGCGACTGGCCGGGCTGGCGGCCCTGGAAGATGAAGTGCTCCAGCCGCACGCGCGGCAGCCACTCGACCAGCTTGGCGGCGATGTCGCCGGGCGTGCCGAGGAACCAGCGGTCCTGCAGGAAGGCCTCGGAGAGGTAGTGCGGATTGTCGTTGGTCATCGGCCGGCGTTCGCCGGTGGCCGCGTCGATGTAGGTCTGGCCGGTGCGTTCGGGCGCGTACTGCACGCGATAGACGAGGTCGAGCCCGGCCTGGTGCCGCTTGATGGCGTCGGCGGGCGAATCGCCCACTAGCACCTCGCGCATCAGCGCATGCGGCAGCGCGCCGGCATTCTGCCGCTCGGCCTCCTCGTCGAAGGAGCGGATCTGGCGGCCGAGATGCTGCAGCTCGATCAGCGGCGCCACGATCAGCCCGGCGCGGTAGCGCACTGCCCGCGCCCGCGCCTTCGGGGCGGCCGCGCCGACCCAGAGCGGCAGCGGCCCGGGCTTCAGGGGCGGCGGCCGCAGCAGGCCGCTCTTCACCTGGTAGATCCGGCCGTCATAGTCGAACGGCTCCCCGCGCCAGGCCAGGCCCAGTATGTCGAGCGATTCCTCGAAGGCCCGCGTGCGCGTCCGGTAGTTCCAGCCGAACGCCTCGAACTCGGCCGGCCGATAGCCCTGGCCCAGGCCGATCTCGACCCGGCCGCCGGAGAGGTTGTCGATCACCGACAGGTCCTCGGCCAGCCGCAGCGGATGGCCGTGCAGCGGCGCCAGCGCCACCGCCTGGCCGATGCGGCAGCGCGGCGCGGCGACGGCAAGTGCCGCACAGGCGGTGACGGGCGAGGGGCAGTATCCGTCGGGCTCGCCATGATGCTCGCTGGCCCAGACCGATTCGAAGCCCAGCCGGTCGGCCTCGCGCGCCAGCTCGAGGCCTTCGCGATAGGCCGTATCCCAGGACTCGCCCAGCCCGCGATGGACCTGGAAGCTGAGCGCAATGCCGAACTTCGGGATCATGGTCAGCGCCCCAGCTGCCGCTGCAGCCCGGCCCAGCGGTCGAGGATGGGCAGGATCCTGTCCTCCTTCTCGGCCGGCAGGCTGAAGGTGACGCGGTCGACGCCGATCTCCTCGCAGAAGCGCAGCCGGTCGATCTCGTCGGGGACACGGAAGATTGTGATGGGCAGGCTCGCTGGGTCGCGGCCCGCCTCCGTCGCCATGGCGCGGAACTTGTCGATGACGACGCCCACGCCGTCCTTCTCGAGCCGGTCGGCGCGCGGGATCCAGCCGTCGCCGTAGCGGATGGCGCGGCGCGCCGCGAACGGGAAGGCCCCGCCGACGATGATCGGCGGATGCGGCTTCTGCCGCGGCTTGGGCCACTGCTTCATCCGGTCGAACTTCACGAACTCGCCGTGATACTCGGGTTCCTCCTCGGTCCAGATGGCCTTCATCGCCTCGATGCGCTCGCGCGCCAGCTTGTGGCGGCTGGCGAAGTCGGTGCCGTGGTTCTCGATCTCGTCCTGGTTCCAGCCGTTGCCGACGCCGAACAGGAAGCGCCCGTCGGAGAGCTGGTCGATGGTCGAGACCATCTTGGCCGTCACGATCGGATCGCGCTGCGTCACCAGCGCGATGCCGGTGCCGATCCTGAGCGTCGTCGTCACCGCCGCGGCGGTGTTCAGCGCCAGGAAGGGATCCATGATCTCGTAGTAGGGACGGATCAGCGGCCCGCCGGCGGGATAGGGCGTCTTCCGCGACGAGGGGATGTGGGTGTGCTCGGGGACCCACAGCGATTCGAAGCCGCGCTCCTCCAGCGCCCGGGCGAGCGGCGCCGGCTGCATCGAGTCGGCCGTAAAGAACATGACCGCGCCGATCTTCATGGCGTTTCCTCCCTGCTGGCCTTGGCCGACGATCAACGGCTATCCTGTCGGGCCAGTCTCGAGAGGTTAAGTACCATGTCGATCGCGACCAAGTACCTGTTCATCGTCAGCATGGACGTGCAGAAGGACAAGGAG
Organism: Pseudomonadota bacterium; assembly: GCA_049323495.1. Taxonomy (GTDB): domain Bacteria; phylum Pseudomonadota; class Alphaproteobacteria; order Reyranellales; family Reyranellaceae; genus Reyranella. Next base: position 30,416 of record JBMONG010000023.1, on the reverse strand, counting down.
GCGCTGTTCAACGAGGTCTACGACACAGAGCACGTGCCGCTGCTGGCCAAGGTGCCGGGCGTCGGCGCGATCACGCGCCTGAAGACCGAGCCGGCCGCCTTCAACATCGGCGGCGAGCGCAAGGTGCTCGACGGCGCCGGCGCGCCGACCTACGTCGCGATCTACGAGCTCGAGAGCCCCGACGTCCTGCTCAGCAAGGAATGGGCGGAAGCGGTCGAGAAGGGCCGCTGGCCAACCGAGGTGCGGCCCTACACGACCAACCGCCATCACGTCGTGCGCAAGGTCATCTGACGCCGGAGGCAGCCATGGCCGAACGGGTCTCTTCCCTGGGTTCGATGTTCCAGACGGCGCGCGATCCCAAGGCGCCGACCGCGTTCGGCCGCATCTTCCGCCCTGACGAGGCCTGGCTGGCCAAGAGCCCGCCGGAACCCATCCTCGAGCCGGACCTGCCGATCGTCGACACCCACCATCACCTGTGGGACATGCCCGGCTACCAATACCTGCTCGACGAGTTCCTGGCCGATCTCGGCACGGGGCACAACGTCGTCGCGACCGTGTTCGAGGAATGCCGCTCGATGTACCGCGCCCACGGGCCCGAGGAGATGCGGCCGGTCGGCGAGGTCGAATTCGTCGCCGGTGTCGCGGCCATGAGCGACAGCGGCCGCTACGGCGCGACCCGCATCTGCCGCGGCATCGTGGGCTATGCCGATCTGGCGCTGGGCGATCGCGTGGCGGCCGTGCTCGAGGCCGAGATCGCCGCCGGCGGCGGGCGCTTCCGCGGCATCCGCTACTCGGCCGGCTGGGATGCCGATCCCGTCATCGGCAACAGCCACGGCGTCTCGGCCCCGGGCCTCTATCTCGATGCGTCTGTGCGCGCCGGCATGAAGCGGCTGGAGAAGCTCGGGCTGGTGCTCGACGCCTGGCTGTTCCATCCGCAGCTGCCGGAGGCGGTCGACCTCGCCCGGGCCTTCCCGGAGGCCGCCATCGTGATGTGCCATATGGGTGGTCCGCTGGGCTACGGTCCCTATGCCGGCAGGAAGGACGAGGTCTTCACACGCTGGAAGGCGTCGATGACGGAGCTCGCCCGATGCCCCAACGTCTCGGTGAAGCTGGGCGGCGTCATGATGCGGCTGGCCGCCTACGACTACGCGAAGCTGCCTGCACCGCCGTCCTCCGAGGAGCTCGCGCGGCACTGGGGACCGTATGTGGCGACCTGCATCGACCTGTTCGGGCCGGATCGCTGCATGGTCGAGAGCAACTTCCCCGTGGAGAAGATGGGCATCGGATCGGCCGCGCTCTGGAACGCCTTCAAGCGCATGACCGCCGGCGCGTCGGCCGACGAGAAGAAGGCGATCTTCAGCGGCACGGCCGACCGGGTGTACCGTCTCGGGCTCGCGAACGTCGGAACCTAGGCGGCGGCCTTCACGAACTGCTCGAGCTCGGGCAGCCGCTGATCGACCTTCTCGGGGCGCTGGCTGCCCAGGTTGACGACGAGGCGATGGACGCCCAGCGCCGCGTACTCCTTCACCGTGTCGGACGTCGCGTTCATCGGCGGCGTGACGATGATCTGGTAGTCGCCGCCGCGCTTCCGGCCGGCCTTGGCGAAGGCGGCGTCGAGCTTGCCCAGCATCTGCTTGGTGCGCGCCGGGTCGAGATTGAAGCCGTACCAGCCGGCGCCGAAGCGCACGGCACGATCGAAGGCGGCATCGGCATAGCCGCCGACGATGATGGGGACGTGCGGTTTCTGGATCGGCTTGGGATCCAGCCGCAGGGTCTCGAACTTCACCCATTTGCCGTGGAAATCGACGACGGGCTCGGTCCACAGCCGGCGCATCACCTCGAGGAATTCGTCGCAGCGCTTGCCGCGATCCTCCCAGCGATAGCCGCAGGCCTCGACCTCCTCCTTGTTCCAGCCGACGCCGATGCCGAAGTCGAGGCGGCCGTCCGACAGCCAGTCGAGCGTGCACATCTCCTTGGCCGTGTAGATGGGATTGCGCTGCGGCACCAGCGCGACGCCGGTTCCGAACCGCAGCTTCGTCGTCGCCGCCGCCAGGAAGCCGAACGTGGCGGTGACGTCCAGCATGCCGCCGCCATCCGGGACCGGGATGCGGCCGTCCTTGGAGCCGGGATAGCCGTAGGTGTTCTTGTCGAACAGCGCGACGTGCTCGCCCATCCAGATCGAATCGAGACCCAGATTTTCCACGCCGCGGCCGAAGTCGCGGATCATCTGCGGCGTCGCGAGGGGAGACATGAAGGTGGCGAAGACTCCGATCTTCATGATGGCACTCCTGTGGTTGAGCGTTGTTCGTCGGCAGGCAGTCAGTTCAGGCGGGCGGCCTGCGCCATGGCCTCGATCGCCTCGGGCTGGCGCGAACGCACGCTGATCGTGTCGGCGCCGCAATCCTCCCAGGCGCGATAGCGCTCGCGGATGCGCGCCGGCGGACCGACCAGGGACTTCATGTCGACCCATTCGTCCGGCACGGCGGCGATGGCCTCCTCCTTGCGCTTCGCAAGATAGAGTTCCTGGATGCGCTGGGCGGCATCGCCGAAGCCGCGCCGCACCATGATGTCGTTGTGGAAGTTCTTGGTCTTGTGGCCCATGCCGCCGACATAGAGCGCCACCTCCGGCTTCAGCCGCGCCAGCGCGGCCTTCACGTCGTTCTCGACCTCGACATGCACCGAGGCGACGATGGCGAAATCCTTGAAGCTCTTGCCGTTGCCGGCGCGCCGGAAACCCTCTTCGAGCCACGGCCGGTATTCTTCCATCGCGCCGGGCACGAAGCCCATCGGCAGCCAGCCGTCGGCGACCTCGGCGGTGAGCTTCACGGTGGCCTCGTTGCCGGTCGCCAGATAGATCGGGATGTCGGGGTTCATGTGCAGGATCGACTTCAGCGGCTTGCCCAATCCGGTCGCGCCGGGGCCGTTGTAGGGCAGGGCGATCTCGCGGCCGTCATGCGTGACCGGCGCCTCGCGCTTGAAGATCTTGCGCATGATCGCGACGTAGTCGCGGATGCGCCAGTAGGGCTTGCCCCAGGGCTGGCCGTACCAGCCTTCGACGATCTGCGGTCCCGATACGCCGAGGCCGGCGATGAAGCGTCCGCCGCCGGCCATCGCATCGACCGTGGCGGCCGACATCGCGGCGTTGGCCGGCGTGCGGGCGGCGAGCTGCATGATGCCGGTGCCGAGCTTGATGCGCCGGGTGTGCGCGGCGAGGAACGCGAGCGGCGTCACGGCATCCGAGCCGTAGGCCTCTGCCGTCCAGACGGAATCGTAGCCCAGCTCCTCGGCACGCTTCACGAGCTCGACGGGGACGTCCAGATGCGCGCCGGAATAGCCGATCGCCAGGCCCAATTTCATTGTCGTTTCCTCCGATAGACGCGCACACTGCGGCCAACAATAGATCAGCCGAGAGGAAACGCCATGCCGCGATTGGGATACCTGTTGCCGACGCGCGAGCGGGTAATGGAAGGGCGCGACGAGACGGGCCCGCTTCTGGCGCTGGCCGAGCGCGCCGAGAGCCTCGGTTACGATTCCCTCTGGGCGGGCGATTCCCTGCTGGCCCGGCCACGGCACGATCCGCTGACGCTGCTGGCTGCGGTGGCGGCCCGCACGCGGCGGGCCGAGCTCGGCACGGCCGTGCTCCTGCCCGCGCTGCGAAACCCCGTCGTGCTGGCGCAGCAGGTGGCCACGCTGGACCGCATCTCCGAAGGGCGGGTGATCCTGGGAGTCGGCATCGCACCCGACGTGCCGAACGTGCGCGCGGAGTTCGAGGCGGCCGGCGTGCCGTTCGACAAGCGGGTCGGACGCCTGGTCGAGGGCATGGCGCTGTGCCGTGCCTTGTGGAGCGGCAAGCCCGTGACCTGGCCCAAGGGCAAGGAAGGACGCTGGACGGTGAAGGAAAGCGTGCTCGGGCCGACGCCGCACCGGCCGGGCGGTCCGCCGATCTGGGTGGCGGGCGCGGTCACCGCAGCGCGCGAACGTGCCGGCCGGCTGTTCGACGGCTGGTTCCCGAGCTCCGCGCTGCCGGAGAACTATGCGAAGGAATGGGCGGAGGTGGTCGCCGCGGCGAAGGCCGCCGGCCGCGATCCCTCGGCGCTCACCGCGGCGATGTACGTCACGCTCTCGATCGACGACGATGCCCGGCAGGCCGAGGAGACGCTGAACACCTTCCTGCGCAGCTACTACGGCGTCGAGCCGGTGCAGACCCGGCGCCTGCAGCGGAGCTTCGCGGGCACGCCCGAGGCGGCGGCGGCCTGGATGAAGTCCTACGTCGATGCCGGCGTCACCCATCTGGTGCTGCGCTTCGCCGGCGATCATGAGCGGCATCTCGAAACCGCGACGCGCATCCGTCGCGGCTTCGGCTGGTGAGGAGCGGTCGATGAAATTCTCGCTGCATTTCGGCAACAACACCTTTCCGGGCTTCGCCGGCGCGGCGCGTCTCGCGCGTCTGGCCGAGCAGGCAGGCTTCGACTCGGTCCTCGCCGTCGACCACGTCGTGTATCCGGACAACTACACGACGACCTATCCCTACTCGCCGACCGGCCGTCTGCCGGTCGGACGCAGCGGCGCCTTTCCCGATCCGCTGATCTGGATCGCGTATGCCGCCGCGGTCACGACACGGCTGCGGTTTTTGACCGGCGTGATCATCCTGCCGCAGCGCGATCCGCTGGTGCTGGCCAAGCAGGTCGCCACCCTCGACTACATGAGCGGCGGCCGCTTCGAGCTCGGCATCGGCGTCGGCTGGCTGCGCGAGGAGTTCGCGGCGATGGGCGTGCCGTTCGAGCGTCGTGGCAAGCGCGCCGACGAGTATGTCAGGGCGATGCGGGCGCTGTGGGCGGAGGACGGCGCGAGCTTCCAGGGCGAGTTCGTGAACTTCCGCGAGGTGAGCTGCAATCCCAAGCCGGTCGGCCGCGTGCCCATCGTGGTCGGCGGCCATTCCGAAGCGGCCGCCCGCCGCGCCGGCCGGCTGGGCGACGGCTTCTTCCCATCGATCGGCGCGCAGGCCGACACGATGCCGCTGTTCGACGTGGCGCGGCGCGCCGCCGCCGAGGCCGGCCGCGATCCGGCCGCCCTCGAGATGATCGCGGGCTGTCCCGACCTGCTGCCCAGCGCGACGGTCGAGCCGGAGGCCGCCATCGCGCAGCGTCGCCGCCAGGGCATCGGCCGCATCGTGCTGCCCGTGGGGGCATTCATGCCGAACCTCGAGGAGAGCCTCGCCCGCTTCGCCGAGACGGTGATCCAGCCGTTCGGCGGGATGTGATCTTCTTCCGTCGTCCCGAGCGAAGCCGAGGGACCTTGCGTCAACGAGCAGGCGTCGGATCGTGGAGGGAAGGTCCCCTCCACTCCGCTTCGAGGTACTCCGTCGTCCGAGCGAAGTCGAGGGACCTTGCTTCAACGAGCAGGCGTCGGATCGTGGAGGGAAGGTCCCTCCACTTCGCTGCGCTCCGGTCGGGACGACGGGTGCAGTCGAGGGACCTTGCTTCAACGACCAGGCATCGGATTGTTCGGGACGGCGGGGGCTGGAACGACCTTATGCGAAGGCCTTGCGGATGCGAGCCCAGTCGGCGAGGGCGTGCTCCTGGCCGGGGACGAGCTGGATGGTGAACTGGGTGTAGCCCGCGGCCCGCAGCGCATCGATGCGCCGCTTGATCTCCGACTCGGTGGCCGTGAAGGTCGTGGCGGCGATCAGCTCGGCCGTCACGAAGCGCTTCTCCTCGGGCTTCACGAACATCAGATGCCCGCGATGGTTCATAAGGTAAGGCGCATCCTTGGGCTCGAAGCCGCGGGCGAGCTCGATGTACTCCTGCAGCTCCGGCATGGTGTCGGAGACCATGATCGCCGTCGGCGCCAACCCCATGAGCGCCTGGTCGGCGGCACGGTGCAGCGCCACGGCGGCGCGCGGTCCGGCCTGCGCCATGGCACGCTCGGAATCCGCGCGCTCGCCGTCCTGCAGCACGCAGCCCAGCGCGAAGGCGGTGGCCTGCAGATCACCCACAGCGCGGCCTGCCTTGGTCCACGCTTCGCGCATCGCCTCGACTTCCTTGATGCCGGTCTCGACCTTGCCGACGAAGTCGATCCAGCCGGCCTCGAGCTTCGCCGTCAGCGCCTGGGTGCGCGGACCGAAGGCGGAGAGATGCAGGGCGATGGGGTCTTTCGTATTGAACAGCGGCAGCTCGGGATTGAGGAAGCGGATCTTCTTCCGCTGGCCTTCCATCTCGAACTCGACCGTCTCGCCGCGCAGGAGCCCATAGACCTGATGGATGTAGGTCTCCATCTCCTTGACCTTGACGGCGCCGAAGCCCATGGCGCGCCGAGCCGTGAAGCCCGTGCCGATGCCGAAGTCGATGCGGCCGGGCGCGAGCTGGTTCAGGGTCGCGAACGCGTTCGCCGCGACCGGCGCGATGCGGTTGGAGGGCACCAGCACGCCCGTGCCCAGCCGGATGCGCTTCGTGTTCACCGCTGCCGCGCCCATGGCGACGAAGCAGTCGGCGCTCAGCATCTGGGTGTCGTAGAACCAGGCGTGGGTGAAGCCGAGCTCCTCGGCTTCCTTGACCTGTTTCCACGAATCGGCTGCCGTGGGCAGCGCGATGCCGAAGTCCATCGTTTCCTCCGTGATTATGGTTGGGTCGGACAGGGGCGGCAGGGCTAGGTGTCGGCCAGCGCCTCCAGCATGCGGTCGCGGGCCGCGAAGTCGCCGTCGGCATGGACCGGCTGCAGGCAGACATGCGTCGCGCCCGCCTCGAAGTGCGCGCGCAGGCCCTTCCTGACGGTCTCGGCATCACCCCACAGGCACATGGCATCGATGAAGCGGTCGCTGCCGCCGTCGGCCAGGTCGGCCTCGGTGAAGCCGTCGCGCAACCAGTTGTTGCGGTAGTTCGGCAGCACCATGTAGCGCGCCAGCTCCTTGCGGCCGAGCGCGCGCGCCTTGGCCGGATCGGTCTCGATGGTCACCTTCTGCTCGACGGCCAGCCACTTCTTGGGGCCGAGGATCGCCGCCGCCTTCGCGGTGTGCTTCGGTGTGACGTTATACGGAACAGCGCCGCGCGATCTCTCGGCGCTGAGCGCCAGCATCTTGGGGCCGAGCGCCGCGACCACCACCGGCAGCTCCTCGCCGGCCGGCTGGTCCTTGTTGATGCCGTCGAGATAGGCCCGCATGGCGGGAATCGGCTTGTCGTAGGTATGGCCGCGGACACCTTCGACCATGGGGATGTGGCTGACGCCCAGCCCCAGCACGAACCGGTCGCCGTACCAGCCGTTCAGCGAGATCAGGGCGCGCTTGGCAGTATAGGAGTCGCGCGCATAGATGTTGGCGATCGAGCTGCCCACCGCGAGCCTGCTGCTCTTGGACAGCAGATAGCCGGCCAGCGACATCGATTCGTAGCCGCGCGATTCGGGATACCACAGGGCCGAGTAGCCATTGCCTTCGACCGCGCGCGCCAGATCGGCGAGCTGTGCGCCGTTCAGCTTGTCCGTCGCGTACCACACGCCCAAACGACCAAGATCCATGGTGATTCTCCTGCCGAATTGCCGCACCTTGGCACTGCCGGATTGGAGGCACCACCCCGAAACGGCTAGACTGCGAAATGCCCAAACCAAGCGCGCTGGTCTGCGTTCGTTGCAGCGCCCGTTACCCCGTCGATCGCTTCGCCGACGACTGCCCCGCGTGCCGCAAGGCCGGGGCTCCCTCCAACCTCACCGTCGCGTACGATACCCTTCCGGGTGAAGGGACAAGGCGCGACGCCCTGCGACGACGGCCGCATTCGATGTGGCGCTGGGACGCCTTCCTGGCCGCGCGTGCGGACGAAGCGGTCAGCCTCGGCGAGGGCAACACGCCGCTGCTCGAAGCGAGCAACCTCGGCCTGGGCGACGTCTGGATCAAGGACGAGTCGCGCAATCCGACCTGGTCCTTCAAGGACCGGCTCGCCTCGTCGGCGATCACCATGGCCAAGCAGTTCGGCGCCAGGGTCATCGCCTCGAGCTCCTCGGGCAATGCGGGCGCCGCGGCGGCGGCCTTCGCCGCCAAGGCCGGGCTTCCCTGCGTCGTCTTCACCTTCGTCGGCGCGGCCGGGCCGCTGGTGCTGCAGATGCGCGCCTATGGCGCCATGGTGGTGAAGGTCGCCGACAAGGCCGACCGCTGGCGGCTGCAGTCGCTGGGCGTGCGCGAACTGGGCTGGTATCCGACCTCGCCGTTCTTCGGTCCGGTGGTGGGCAGCAACCCCTACGGCATGGAAGGCTACAAGACCATCGCCTACGAGATCGCCGAGGCCTTCGACTGGACGCCGCCGGACTGGTGCGTGCTGCCGGTCTGCTACGGTGACGCGCTCTACGGCATGTGGAAGGGCTTCGAGGAACTCAAGGCGCTGGGCTGGATCGATCGCGTGCCGCGCTTCGTCGCCGCCGAGGTCTCGGGTTCGCTGGCGGCGGCCGTGAGCAGCGGCGATGTCATGCCGCCCGACGTGCCGCGCAACGCGCCGTCGATCGCAACCTCGATCGGCGCCTCGCAGGGCACGGTGCAGAGCCTCGAGGTGCTGCGGCGAACGCGCGGCGCGGCCGTCGCGGTCGGTGACGACGAGCTGCGGCGCTGGGTGGTGACGCTGGCGGCCAAGGAAGGGATCTGGCCGGAGGCCTCGTCCGTCGCGCCGTTCGCTGCCATCGAGCGGCTGCGCGCCGAGGGGACGATCGCCCCGCACGAGCGCTGCGTGACGCTGCTGACGGCGAGCGGGCTGAAGGATCCGGGTCCGATCGAGACGGCGCTGCCCGAGCCGCCATTGGTGGGCGGCGGGCTTGCAGAATTGCTCGCCGCCCTCAAGGAGAGCTACGGTTTCGCTCATGCTTGAATTCGGCATCTCCATGGACGGCCGGGCGCCGGTCACCGACATCCCGCGCCAGGCCCAGGTGGCGGAGGAAGGCGGCGCCTCGACGCTGTGGATCGCCTGCCATCTCTTCCTGCGCGATCCCATCACCATGGCCACGCTGGCGCTGGGCGCCACCCGGCGCATCAAGGTCGCTCTGATGGCCATGAGTCCCTATTCGGTGCATCCGGTCTTCATCGCCATGGCGGCAGCCACGCTGGACGAGATGTTCCCCGGCCGCGTGATCCTCTGCCTGGGCGCCGGCGCGCCCGCCGATCTGAAAGCCGCCGGTCTCGAGGCGACGCGGCCTCTGCTCACCATCGACGAGACGGTGAAGGTGTGCCGCGCCCTACTGGCCGGCGAGATGGTGGATTTCCAGGGCAAGGCCTTCCACGTGTCGGGGCGTCGCCTCGCCAATGGCGGCCGCACGGTGCCGATCGTCGTCGCGGCGTCGCGCTCGAAGATGCTGCAGCTCGCGGGCCGGGAGACGGACGGCGTGCTGATCTCCGCGGCGACCTCGCCGCCTTTCGTGAAGGCCTGCCTCGCCGAGGCGGCCGCGGCGCCCGGCCGGGACTTCCGCAAGGTCGGCATCGTCTATACCAAGCTCGGCGCCACCGAGAAGGAAGGCATCGACCCGATCCGCCGTCCCATCGGCTTCGTGCTGCGCGGGGCACATCATGCGGAGAACATCCGCCTGTCTGGCGCCAGGCTCGACCAGGCGGCGCTCGCCGCGGCCTATGCGGCCGAGGACTGGGCCGAGGTCGACCGTCTCGTCAGCGACGACGTGGTGCGCCGCCACGCCGCCTGCGGCACGCCCGAGCAGGTGCGCGCCAAGCTCGAGGAGTATCGCGCGATCGGTCTCGACGAGGTGGTGATCGGCGGCATGGACGATGCGCCGTCCATCGCGGCGGTGCTGGCCGCGGTGCGAGGATAGGGCGAGCAGGGTCGTCACCGGCGGCCGGCAGGCACCTCGACATTGTCGATCATGCGCGTGTCGCCGAGCCATGCCGCGGCGAGCAGGCGGGCCGGGCGGTCGACATTGTCGAGTGGCGAAAGATCGTCCGCGGCGCGCAGTTCGAGATACTCCACCTTGCCGTAGCCGGCCGCCACGATGGCAGCCTTCGCCTCTTCCAGCGTCGCCTGGACGGGCGCTCCGTCGGCCAGGCGCCGGGCGGCCGCAAACAGGCTTTCGGGCAGCCTCGCCGCGATCGCGCGTTCCGCTGCCGAGAGCCGGACATTGCGCGAGGAGAGTGCAAGCCCATCGGGTTCACGAACGGTCGCGCAGGGGATGACCTCGATGGGAATGTCGAGGTCGCGCGCCATGCGCCGTACCACATGGACCTGCTGGAAATCCTTCTCGCCGAAGAAGCCGAAGTCGGCCCCGGTCTGGAGGAAGAGCTTGGCCACCACCGTCGCCACGCCGTCGAAATGGCCGGGCCGGAACGCGCCGCACAGTCCCTCGCTGACGCCGCTCACGGACACCGTCGTGGCAAAGCCCTCGGGATAGATCTCCTCGGCATCGGGCACGTAGAGCATGTGCGCGCCGAGAGGCGCGAGCTTCGCCGCATCTTCCTTCTCGGTGCGCGGATAGGCGGCGAGATCGGCGGCGCTGTTGAACTGCTTCGGATTGACGAACAGGGTCACGATCACCCGACCGGCCTTGCCGAGCGCGGCCCGCACCAGGCTGAGATGCCCTTCATGCAGCGCGCCCATCGTCGGCACGACGGCGATGCTATGGCCGGCGCGGCGCCAGGCGGCGACCGTTGCTCGAAGCTCCGCCAGCGTTCGGACGATCGTGGTGCTCATGCGCTCTCCCTCGCAACGCGCGACCTGCGCGGCAGCGAGCCGTGTGACACGGATTTGTGCGAATACGAAGGCCAAATCCGGATCAGCGAAACGCATCGTGAAGGGTGGCCATCCGCGGCATGGATGATGCACTGTGGATCACGATCGTGGGCTGCCCTCAGGAAGAAAGCGTACCGACAATGAAGTTCAGCATCAGTCTGCCGACCGGCTTCGAGGGGGTCATGTACTCCATCCCCTTCGTCGAGCCCGGCGACTTCGTTCGCATGGCGCAGCTCTGCGAGAAGCTGGGCTACGATTCGGTGTGGGGCAACGATCACATCACCAGCCAGCACTACGTGCGGGAGCTGTTTCCCGAGAGGGCGCCGAACTTCTACGAGGTGATGACGGTGCTGTCCTTCTGCGCCGCCGCCACCAGCCGCATCCGCGTCGGCACGGCGCTTGCCGTCCTGCCCATGCGCGATCCGTTCTGGCTGGCCAAGCAGTCGGCCACGCTCGACCAGCTCTCGGGCGGCCGGCTGGTGCTGGCGCTCGGCCTCGGCGCCTATCGCGAGGAGTTCGCCGCCTGGGCGCCGCGGCTCGCGCGTACCGCGCAACGCGGCGAGATGATGGATGAGGGGATCGAGCTGATGCGGCGCCTGTTCGCCGAGCGCCGCGTGACGCACGAGGGCAAGTACTACGCCGTGCGCGACATCGAGATGTATCCCAAGCCGAAGGCCGATCCGTTCGCGCTCTGGCTCGGCGGCCACAACATGGCGACCGTGGAGCGCACGGCCCGCTTCGCCACCGGCTGGCTGCCCGGCTGGCGGCCCTGGCCCGAGCTCGAGGAGCGCATCCGGACGCTGAAGGACCGCGCCGCCGCGATCGGCCGAGACCCGGCGGAGATCGAGATCGCGCCGCAATTCTCGCTGACCATCGCGAAGACGGCGGAGGAGGCGGAGCGGCGCTACATGGAATCGGGCCTGGTCGCCCATCGCAAGTCGCTCGCCTACACCGGGCGCGACCTCAGCAAGCAGGTCGTCGCCAACCTGGTCGGCTCACCCGACCTGATCCTGGAGAAGATCGACGGCCTCAGGAAGATCGGCGTCGATCACGCCTGCGCGCTGATGATCCCGGCCGACAGCATGGCCGAGTTCGAGGATCAGGTGGAATGGTTCGCGAAGGTGGCGCTGTAGCGGGTGCGGTCTATGCGTCGTCCAATTTCGTGGCCGATCGGGTCAATTCTCGACCTTCAAGGTGCATTCTTCGAATTTGTCATAGGGGCGTCGATCTCCGGAAATTCCTCGTCCAGAGGCCTCATCGTCTTGAGCAACGCAAGCAGTTCCCGCTTGTGCACGGGCTCGATCACCAGCCGGTCGCCATCCCGATGCATGATGGCTTCATCGCCGGGCAACTCGAACTCCACTGGGATACGGACGGCTTGATTGCGGCCGTTACGGAAGAGCCTGATGTGCCTGGACTTGGACATTCGGCAGCACCCTTCAGCATATGCCAGAGACATGCGCTGAAGGGTGGCCATATTCAAGGGCAAACGGCGATGAGGTCCCTTCGACAGAGCTCAGGGCAGGCCTTCGCTCCACTCAGGACGACAGAAAACCCAGCGTCCAAGGAAGCAGCCGTCTTTAAGGAGCTGGGCCGACAGGAAAAGCGGGGCAGTGCTCAGGACGACGGAAGAAGATCCCTTGTCGTCCTGAGCGGAGCGAAGGACCTCATCGCTGCCTGCACATCACGGGACGTCAGCTCTTCACCTTCGGGATCACCTCTTCGCCGAAGATCTGCATCTGGTCGATCAGTTCCTGGACGGAGTTGGCGGCGAAGTAGAGGCCGAGCAGGTGGGTGACGCCGGCCTCGCGGAAGGCGTTGGCCTTGTCGACGATCTCGGCGGGCGTGCCGATCAGGTTGATGTCCTCGTGCGCCGCCGCACCCTGGCCCTTCAGGGTCGACTTGGCGAGCGAGACCAGGTGCTTGTTCATCTGGCTCTTGCGGAAGCTCTCGACCGCGGCCTCGCGCGTCTTGCCGACATGCACGACGAACTGCGGTGCCACTTCGATCGTCTTGGGATCGCGGCCGGCCTTCTCGGCCTCCTCGTTCAGCTTCTTCACGCCGGCGCGCAGGTGGTCGACATGCATGCCCGCGGGCAGCCAGCCGTCCGCCCACTTGACGGTGCGCGTGATGTTGTTGGGATTGTTGCCGCCGACATAGAGCGGGATGCGCTTCTGCAGCGGCTTGGGAAAGAGCTCGACGTCGCGGAACTTGTAGTAACGGCCCTCGAAGCTCGCGACCCGTTCGCCGAACAGCAGGTTCAGCGCCTGCAGTCCCTCGTCGACGATGTCGCCGCGGTCGAGCTTGGCGTCGGGCTGCAGCGCCTTGAATTCCTCGCGATAGGCGCCGATGCCGACACCGATCTCGACCCGGCCCTTGCCGAAATGGTCGAGGGTCGCGATCTGCTTGGCCGTCACGACGATGTCATGTCGCATCGGCAGCACCAGCACGCCGGTGCCGACCTTGATGGTCTTCGTCTCGGACAGGACGAAGGCATAGGTGACCAGCGGCTCCCAGAAACGCGGCGGCACCGGGAACTCGGCGCGCACATAGTTCTGGGTCGTCATGTGGTCGTTGCCCCAGACCGAATCGTAGCCGAACTTCTCGGCCGCCTGGGCGATCCTGATGACGTTCTCGGGGTCGGAGAACGGGATGGGGTAGGTCAGGCCTTCCATTCCGGTCGGCAGGCCGGCGCTCACACGCATTGAACTAGCTCCCTGTCTATCGAACCATTTCCTCCCCATTGCGGGAACCGCGATGGGGAGGTGCCTGCGCAGCAGGCGGAGGGGTCATGGGCGTCGGCACGGATACCCATGACCCCTCCGGCCCTGCGGGCCACCTCCCCGCGCTTCGCGCAGGGAGGACAATCCTTGCCTACTCCGCCGCGACGGCGCGCAGCTTCGCGGTCTCGGCCTCGTCGACCGTTCCGTCGTCGTTGACGGCGACGCCGTAGTCGCGGCGCGCGGCGTCGGACGAGATGAAGCCCTGCCGAACGTCCTCGGCGACCATGCCGACGGGACGCCGCCGGGGATCACCCAGCCCGCCGCCACCCGGCATGGAGATGATCACGCGATCCTTGGACGGGACCGTCTGCAGCCCCTTGCCGCGCAGCACCTGGCCCGAGGACAGCCTGACCGATCCCGAGGCGCCGTTCAGGCCGCCCTCGCGGCCGCGCGGCGGATGGTCGATGCGGTCGTAGTAGGCGCTGAGCGCGAACGGCGCCTTGTCGAGCGTGCCGACCTCCATGATCTGGCCCAGGCCGCCGCGGAACTCGCCGGCGCCGCCCGAATCCTGCCGGTACTCCTTCTTCCAGACGACGATCGGCGACACGGCCTCGTTGACCTCGATCGGCACGTTCTTCACGCCGCTCGGGAAGGCGGTGGCCGACAGCCCGTCGGCTCCCGGCCGCGCACCGGTGCCGCCGGCATGGAAGCTCATGACGCTGAACGGCTTGGCATGCACGGTCTCGGACGGATCGCCGCCGGTCGAGCCCGGCCCGCCCAGCGCGAACAGGTTCCACAGGCACGACGTGCCCTCGGCCGGCACCTTGCCGCCCAGCGCCTGGTGCAGGCAGCCGAACATCACGTCCGGCAGCATCTGGCCCGTGACGTGCCGCGCCGCGACGGGCGCGGGCTTCTGCGCATTGAGGATCGAATCGACCGGCGCGGTGACGCGGATCACCGACAGCGAGCCCTCGTTGTTCGGCACCTTGGGCGCCACGATGCACTTCACGCCGAACGAGGCGTAGGCCTCGGTGTAGCAGACCGGCACGTTGATGCCGTAGGCCGAGACGCCCGAGGTGCCGGCGAAGTCGACGTCGATGCCATCGCTGCCGATCTTCATGGTGGCGACCAGGTCGATCGGCTTGTCGGCACCGTCGACGCGCATCGAGAACTTGTATTCGCCGGGCTTGATCCTGCGGATCGCCTCGAGCGAGGCCTGCTTGGACTTCTCGAGGATGTGCGCGCCCAGCCGGTTCAGGTCGTCGATGGCGAACTCGTCCATCATCTCGATGAGGCGGCGGCAGCCGATCTCGTTGCAGGTCGCCAGGGAGTAGAGGTCGCCCACGACCTGGACCGGCTCGCGCACGTTGGCGCTGACGATCTCGACCAGCGTCTCGTCGACCTTGCCCTCGCGGGCGAAGCGCATCAGCGGGATGTAGAGGCCTTCCTCGTAGACCTGGCGGGCATCGGTCGTCATGCCGCGTCCGCCGATGTCTACGACATGGCAGGTCGAGGCGAACAGCGCGACCATCTTGCCCCGACGGAAGGTCGGCGTGACGAAGGTGAAGTCGTGCAGATGCCCGGTGCCCTTCCACGGGTCGTTGGTCAGGAAGATGTCGCCTTCCTTCATGGTGTGGGCCGGGAACTTGGCCAGGAAGTGCCGCACCGCCCGCGCCATGGAGTTGATGTGGCCGGGCGTGCCGGTCACCGCCTGCGCCAGCATGGCGCCGTCGAGGTCGAACACGCCGGCCGACAGGTCGCCAGCCTCGCGGGTCGAGGTCGAGAAGCCGGTGCGGATCAGGGCCAGTGCCTGCTCCTCGACGACCGCGATCAGGCGGTCCCACATCAGCTGCAGGCGAATGGGCGAAAGGGGATCGTTGAAGCTCATGGCTACACTCTCTCCATCAGGATGGCACCGATCGGATTGATGCGGGCGGCGAAGCCCCGGGGAACGATGGTCGTGGTCTCGTCCTCGGCGATAACGGCCGGGCCGGGCATCATGCTGCCGATCGTCAGGTCGGCGCGATGATAGACCGGCACCGTCTTCATGTCCTGATCGGCGGGATCGTAGACGGCGCGATCGGCGCGCCTCTTCGCCGGCTTGTCGGCCGGCTGGGCCGGGATCTTCGGCCGCGCCGGCTGCTCGGCGGCGAGCCGCAACGTCCAGTTCATGATTTCGACGTCCAGGCCGGGAATCGTCCGGCCGAAGGTCGCGGCGTATCCGTCCTCGTAGAGCTTCACCAGCGCGGTCCGCGACGCCTTGTCGAACGGACCCGGCGGAAGGCTGACCGTGATCTCGTGGCCCTGGCCGCGGTAGCGCATGTCGGCCGTACGGGTCGCGATCAGCCGGGCCTCCGGCGCCGCGGCCTTCACGATCGCCTCGGCCTCGGCGTGCATCTCGGCGAACAGGTCGTTCACGAAGGCGGGATCGAAGTCGGCGTCGAGCCGCACGTAGCGGCTGCGCACCACCTCGTAGGCCACCGGCGCCATCAGGAAGCCGACCGCCGAGCCGACGCCCGCGCCGCTCGGCACCATGACGCGGCGGATGCCGAGCTTCTCGGCCAGCCGCGCGGCATGGATGGGGGCCGCGCCGCCGAAGGCGATCATGGTGCGGTCCTGCAGCTCCTTGCCGCGCTCGACGGCGTGGACGCGGGCGGCGTTGGCCATGTTCTCCTCGACGATCTCGCTCACGCCGAACGCGGCATCGATGCGCTTCAGGCCGAGCGGGCCACCGACGGCCTTGTCGACGGCGGCGCCGGCCTTGTCGGGATGCAGCTTGATCGAGCCGCCGGCGAAGTAGCCCGGATCGATGCGGCCGAGCACGACGTCGGCATCGGTGACGGTCGGCTCGGTGCCGCCGCGGCCGTAGCTCGCCGGCCCGGGCTCCGCGCCGGCGCTCTCGGGGCCGACATTGATGCGCGACAGCGAATCGACGGCGGCGATCGAGCCACCGCCGGCGCCGATCTCCACCATCTCGATGACGGGGATGCGCAGCGGCAGGCCGCTGCCCTTGAGGAAGCGGTACTGGCGCGCCACCTCGAAGGTGCGCGAATGCTGCGGTTCGCCGTCATCGATCAGGCAGATCTTGGCCGTGGTGCCGCCCATGTCGAAGGACAGGACCTTGTCGAGGCCGCACTGCTGCGCCAGCGCGGCCGCCAGGATGGCGCCGCCCGCCGGGCCGGATTCGACCAGGCGGATGGGGAACTTGCGGGCGGTCTCCAGCGTCGTCAGGCCGCCGCCCGAGGTGATGAGGAACAGCGGGCAGCCAATGCCCTTGGCACGCAGGGCCTTGTCGAGGCGGCCGAGATAGCTGTCCATCACCGGCTGGACGTAGGCGTTGGCGACCGCGGTCGACCAGCGCTCGTACTCGCGGATCTCGGGCGAGACCTCGCTCGACAGCGAAATCGACAGGTCGGGCAGGGCCTCGGCCAGGATGTCGCGCGTCCGCCGCTCGTGCTTGCCGTCGAGGTAGGCGTGCATGTAGCCGACGGCGACGGCCTTGACCCCTTTGGCTTTCAGCGCCGGCACGAGCGCCCGCACCGCCGCCTCCTCCAGCGGGATCAGCACGTTGCCGCGGCCGTCCATGCGCTCCGGCACGCCGAAGCGCAGCTCGCGCGGCACCAGCGGCGGCGGCTTCTGCATGAAGATGTCGTACTGCTCGAACCGGTGCTCGAAGGCGATCTCGATCGAATCGCGGAAGCCTTCCGTGACGATCAGCGCGGTCTTCGCACCCTTGCGCTCGATGATGGCATTGGTGGCGAGCGTCGTGCCGTGGATGATCAGGCCGAGATCGCCGGGCTGCAGGCCGGCCAGCGCGAGGATCTGGTCGACGCCGGTCAGCACGCCCTCCTCCGGCGCGCGCGGGGTGGTCAGGACCTTCACGCTCTCGCGCTTGCCGTTCCACTCCAGCGCGAGATCGGTGAAGGTGCCGCCGATATCGACTGCCAGTCGTGCCTTCTCACTGCCCTTGTCCATGATTCCTACGCTACCGTTTGATGAATGTTGCCGCCGAGATAGGCCTGCCGGATGCGCGGATCGGTGCGCACTTCTTCAGCCGGCCCTTCCATGAACAGCCGGCCCTGTTCCATGACGAGGGCGCGGTCGGAGATCAGCAGGGCCCCGCGCACGTTCTGCTCGACGATCAATACCGTGACGCCTTCGGCCGCGATGCGCTGGACGGTGACGAAGACCTCGCCCTGCATCTTGGGCGACAGGCCGAGCGACGGCTCGTCGAGCAGCAGGAGCCTGGGCTCGACCAGCATCACCATGGCCATCTCGAGGATCTGCTGCTCGCCGCCGGACAGGTTGCCCGCTTCCGTGCGCCACTTGCGCTCCAGCATGGGAAACAGGCTGGTGACGCGCGCGATGGCGGCGTCGTGCCGGGCCTGGCGCAGCGTGTAGCAGCCCATCTTGAGATTCTCACCCACCGACATCGCCGCGAAGTTGCAGCGCCCCTGGGGGACGAAGCCGACGCCCAGCTTCAGCCGCTCCCAGGGCGGCAGGCGCTCGATGGTCCGGTCCTTGAAGACGATCTGTCCGGAGAAGAAGCGGTTGGTGCCGTAGATGGCGCGCAGCAGGGTCGACTTGCCGGCGCCGTTGCCGCCGATCAGCGTCGTGATGCTGCCCGCCTGCAGGCGTGCCGAGAAGTCGCGAACGATGGGGTTGTCGCCGTATCCCGCGGTGACCGAGACCAGCTCCAGCGCGGGTGCCGTCATGCCGTCCCCCGCATCTCGGCCTCGGCCATCTCCGGCGTCATGCCGAGATAGGCCTCGAGCACGCGCGCATCCGTGTGGATCTCGTGCGCCGCGCCCTCCGCCAGCTTCCGTCCCTGGTCGAGCACGATCACGCGATGGCAGAGGTTGGTGATGAACTCGACATTGTGCTCGACGATCAGGAACGTCTCGCCGGCGCGGTTCAGCTGCGCCAAGGCGACCTCGATTTCGCGGATGCGGCTGGGATTGACGCCGGCCACCGGCTCGTCGAGGACGACGATCTTGGGCCGCGGCATCAGGGCGGCGGCGAGCGCCACCAGCTTCTTCTGCCCGTAGGACAGGATGCCGGTCTCGATCTCGTAGTAGCGTTCGAGGCCGATCAGCTCGACCAGCTCCCGCGCGCGGCCCTCGGCCCGCTCGACGGCCTCCCGATAGCGGCGCGTGCGCAGCAGCTCGTCGATCCAGGTGGCGGGGTCGAACTGCTGGGCGGCGACGGCCAGGTTGTCGCGCAGGCTGAGCCGGTCGTAGATGCGGACGGTCTGGAACGTGCGCATCAGCCCGGCGCGCGCGATGTGGTGGGCCGGTCGGCCGGAGATGTCCGCGCCCGCCAGCACGATGCGGCCGCCGTCGCGCTTCTGGAAGCCCGAGATGCAGTCGATCGCGGTGCTCTTGCCCGACCCGTTGGGCCCGATCAGCCCCGTGACGCTGCCGGCCTCCACGCTGAACGAGACGCCGTCGAGCGCGTGCACGCCGGCGTAGGACTTGCGCAGGTCGGTGACCTCCAGGATGGCGCTCATCGCAGCTGCTCGCGCAGACGGGCGATCCTGCGCTCGTGCAGCCAGCCGGCCACGCCAGATGGCATCACGAACATGGCGGCGACCAGGATCACGCCATAGATGATCATGCGGAAGTCGGCCGAGAAGCGCAGTGCCTCGGGCAGCGCCGACAGCACGATACCCGCCGCGACGACGCCCCAGAAGCTTCCTGCGCCGCCGATGATCACGATGATCAGGAAGGTCTGCATGTAATAGAAGTCGAGGAACAGCGGGTCGATGATGCCGAGGTGGAAGGTGTAGACGCCGCCGGCCGCGCCGGTGACGGCGGCGGCGATCGCGAAGGCGGCAAGCTTGTAGGGCATCGGCGAGATGCCCTGGGCGCGCACCAGAGGCTCGTTCTGCTTGATCGCGACCAGCGTGCGGCCGATGCGCGAGGAGCAGAGCGCGTAGAGGAAGGCCAGCATCGCGACCGAGAAGGCCCAGGCCAGCCAGTAGTACTGGCTGGTGCTGCCGAAGTGATGGCCGAAGGCCGACGGCTTGGGCAGGTCGGGGATGCCGAGCGGCCCGCGCGTGAGGTCGACCCAGTCGCGCGCGATCAGGGTCACCAGCAGCGCGAAGGTGAGGGTGACGACGACGAAGGCGTGGCGATTCGTGCGCAGCGTGGGATAGCCGATCACGAGCGCGACGGCGGCGTTCAGCAGCGCCGCCCAGAGCAGGCCCCACCAGAAGCTGCCGCCGAAGGTCACGACCGTGAGTGCGGTCGTGTAGCCGCCGATGCCCCAGAAGCCGAGCTGGGCGAAGGACAGCAGTCCCGTGAAGCCGTAGACCAGGTTGAGCGCGGCGGCAGCGACGGTGAAGATCAATGCGGAGATCCCGACGCCCACGATGTAGTTGGACGACGTCACCAGCGGCAGCAGGCCGAAGGCCAGCGCCGCTGCCAGGGCGAGGGGAAGAATGGTGGAAGGCTTCATCCGACGCGCATGCCCCCACGCTTGAACAGACCGTCGGGACGCACGAACAGCACCACGATCATGATCAGGAAGACCGCGGCTTCCTGCCAGACGATCTCGAAGAAGCCGCCGATCCAGCTCTCGATCAGGCCGAGCCCGATGGCGGCAACGATGGCGCCGGGGATGTTGCCCAGGCCGCCGATGATGACCAGCGCGAAGGCCTTGAAGATCAGGAACTGGCCCATGTAGGGCGTGACGAGCTGGATGGGCGCGATGGCGGCGCCGGCGAGGCCGCACAGGCCGGCCGCCAGTACCACGGCGTTGCGCGCCACCACGCGTGGCCGGATGCCGACCATCAGCGCGGCCTCGCGGTTCTGGGCGATGGCGCGCATGGCGCGGCCGAACTGCGTGTAGCGCAGCACCAGGTACAGCCCGACGAAGGCGACGATCGCCGCCCCGGCACCGATGATGCGCGTCCAGGTGAGGCGGATGTTGCCGATCGCGATGCCCTCGAAGCCGTACTGCGTGTCGACCATGCGCGGCGTGGCCGTGAACAGGTACTGCATCACATGGATGATGATGATCGAGAGGCCGAGCGTGATCAGGATGCTGCGCTCAAACTCGTGGGGCTTCAGGCGCGACAGCAGAAGCTCGTAGACCGCGAAACCCACCATCATGATGGCGAGGATCGCGGCCGCAAGCGCGGGCCAGTAGAGCAGACCCAGCACCGGCAGCGCGAAGGTCATGGCGAAGGCGCCGAGCATCAGCAGCTCGCCGTGGGCGAAGTTTATGATCTCCATCACGCCGAAGATCAGCGACAGGCCGGCCGCGACGAGCGCGTACAGCAGCCCGAGCGCGATGCCGTTCAGCGTGAGCTGAAGCAGGTAGACCGGATCGATCGTCATTGTGCCGGCGACTCTGCAAATCCTGGACCACTCGAGGGCCCAATCGGCTGCTGTTGGTTGCTCGTGTTCACGTCGGCGTGCCCATGGCGTGTGCTCGCGGCAAGTGCTTTGGCGTTGTCGATTGACAGATAAACCGGAATCCTGCGAACGTGCAACTATCGCAACGATGTACCGATATCCGGAACACTCGGCGAGCGCCCGCCGGTCCGCCACCGATCGGCCGCGTGTCGCCCCGAAACGGACCCAGGGATCGCAGTCGCTGGAGCGCGGCCTCGACATCCTCGAGATGATCGAGGCGGAGAACGGCGACATCGGCGTGCGGGAGATAGCCCGCCGCCTCGGGCTCAGCCCGACGATCGTGCAAAGGCTGGTCAGCTCGCTTTCGGCACGCGGCTATATCGAGAAGAACGCCGAGACCGCGCGCTACCGACTCGGCTACCGGTCGATGATCCTGGGCGCGAGCGGCGAGCGCGGCATCGACTACATCACGACGGCACGACGCGAGCTCGAGCGGCTGGCGCGGGAATACCACCTGAACAGCTTCGTGGCGGTGCTGCGCGCCGGCCGCGCCATCTATCTCGCGGCCGAGCAGGCCGACGCGGCGGTGGCGATCCGGGTGAGCGTCGGCAGCGAGATGGCGCTGCACAGCACGGCGGCCGGCAAGATCCTGCTGGCGTCCCTCGCGGATGCCGAGGCGCGCAAGCTGCTGGGCGCGCGCAAGCTCGCGGCCATCACGCCGCACACCATCACAGATCCCGCCGCGTTGATCGCCTCGCTGGCCAAGGTGCGCCGGACGGGCGTCGCGACGGTCGTGGAGGAGAACATTCCCGGGGTGCTGTCCGTCGGGGCGCCGATCCGCGATCGCGCCGGACGCACCGTCGCCGCGCTCAGCGTGGCATTCCCGAAATATTTCGATGCGGGGCTGACGCTGCAGAGCGTCGAGCCGCTGGTCACGGCAGCCGCATTGCGGGTGTCGCGGACCCTTGGCTGGGGCGAACCTGGCACGCCGCCTGCTATGCGGGTGGCTTCCATCGGGGAGCGTAACGGAGGGAAGAAATGAGGGTGAAGCTGTTGATGGCGGCGGCGGTCGCCGGTCTTTGGAGCATGGGCGCGGCGGCGCAGGACAAGCCGCCGATCCTGATCGGCGTGTCGACGCCGCAGACGGGGCCGGCGGCGGTCGCCTCGGAGTGGGAGATGTGGGGCGTCAATCTCGCCGTCGACGAGATCAACGCGTCCGGCGGACTGCTCGGCGGCCGCAAGGTCGAGCTGGTGGTGATGGACAACAAGTGCAATCCGTCGGAAGGCGTGAACGTCGCCAACAAGCTGGTCGAGGCCAAGGTGGTGGCGATCATCGGGTCGCACTGCAGCTCGGCACACCTCGCGAGCATGAAGATCATCGCCGACGCCAAGATCCCGATGATCACTGGCATCGCATCGAACCCGCAGATCACGACGCTGTCGGGACCGGGGCGCAACGAGTACGCGTTCCGCATCAATCCGTCGGACAGCGCCATGATGGAGGCGCTGGGCAGCTATCTCGGCGAGAAGAAGCCGTTCAAGACCGTTGCCATCGTCGGCGAGGATACCGACTTCGGCCGCGGCGGCGCCGATGCCTTCAAGGCGGTGGCCGAGAAGGCCGGGGTCAAGGTCATCTCGACCGACTTCCATCCGCAGAACGCGCCCGACTTCACGAGCATCCTGACGCGCCTGCAGCAGCGGCGTCCCGACGCCATCGCCACCTTCCAGCTGGGCGGCGATTCGATCAACTTCCTGCGCCAGGCCATGCAGCTCGGCGTGCGCATCCCCTACACGGGCCGCATCGAACTGGGCGGGCGCAACCAGCCGATCATCGAGGCTGGCGGCCTCGAGAAGTCGATCAGCGCCTGGACGTACAACTCGACCATCGACGCGCCGTCGAACAAGGCGTTCGTGGAGAAGATCCAGGCCAAGTACAAGTCGGAGCCCTACCTGCAGACCTGGGGCGGCTACGATTCGATGCGCGTGCTGGCGGCGGCGATCACGGCGGCGGGCAGCACCGACGGCACCAAGATCAAGGACGCCATCAAGAACCTCAAGTTCGTGAACGTCATGGGCAAGGAAGTGACGTTCGACGACCACAACCAGGCCGGACGGTACGTCGTGCTCCAGACCGTGCTGGACAAGAAGGTCAAGGTGGCTGACATCGTCGAGGTGAAGTAGCCGGGACGGCAGTCCGCCCCCGGCCCAGCCGGGGGAGAAAGCGGGCATGCGGATCGGCGTCATCGGGCTTGGACGGATGGGCGGCAACATCGTGCGCCGCCTGCTGCGGGCAGGGCACGCCTGCGTGGTCTATGACGCCGATCCCGCGCCCGGGGCGGCGCTCGCGGCGGAAGGCGCGACGGCCGTTCCTTCCGTACCGGCCCTGATCGAAGCGCTCGGGGACGGAGGGAAGGACGACGGCCCCCGGACCGTCTGGGTGATGCTGCCGGCCGGCCGCATCACCGAGGAGACCGTCCGGCAGCTCGGGGAGCTGATGCGCGCCGGCGACGTGATCATCGATGGCGGCAACACCAACTTCAAGGACGACGTCCGGCGCGCGCGCGAGCTCGCGCCGAAGGGCATCAGGTATCTCGACGTCGGGACCTCGGGCGGCGTGTGGGGCCTGGCGCGCGGCTACTGCCTGATGATCGGCGGCGATGCGGACGAGGTCAGGCGTCTCGATCCGATCTTCGCAGCCCTGGCACCGGGGATGGGCTCGATCGAGCGGACGAGGGAGCGCGCCGACGCAGCGGCCGGCCAGGAGCTCGATCCGCGCGCCGAGCAGGGCTATCTCCATGCCGGTCCGGTGGGCGCCGGCCATTTCGTCAAGATGATCCACAACGGGATCGAGTACGGCATGATGCAGGCCTTCGCCGAAGGCTTCGACATCATGCGCAACCGCGCTTCGGCCAAGCTGCCGGCCGACGAGCGCTACGACCTCAACTTGGCCGATATCGCCGAGGTGTGGCGGCGCGGCAGCGTCGTCACTTCCTGGCTGCTCGACCTCACGGCCAGCGCGCTTGCCAAGGACGCCCGGCTCGAACATTTTTCGGGCCGTGTCGAGGACAGCGGCGAGGGCCGCTGGACCATCGAGGCGGCGATCGAGGAGGCCGTGCCGGCCGACGTGCTTGCCGCCTCGCTGTTCGTGCGCTTCCGCTCGCGCCAGGACCACACCTTCGCCGAGAAGGTGCTGTCGGCGATGCGGCTGGGCTTCGGCGGTCACGTGGAGGCGCCCAAGAAATAGGCGCCGCCGCATCAGGGAGGATGGGCGATGCGCGTTGGAGTCTTCTACTTTCCCGTCGACTACGGAATCGACCCGGCCGAGCTGGGGCGGGCGCTCGAGGAGCGCGGTTTCGATTCGCTGTTCATGCCCGAGCACACGCATATCCCGGCCAGCCGAAAGTCGCCCTTCCCGGGCGGCGGCGAGCTGCCCAAGCGCTACGCGCATACGCACGATCCGTTCGTGGCGCTGTCCTTCGCGGCGGCGGCGACCCGCACGCTGAAGGTCGGGACCGGCATCCTGCTGGTGCCGCAGCACGAGCCGATCGTCACGGCCAAGTCCATCGCCTCGCTCGACCGGCTCTCCGGCGGCCGCTTCGTCTTCGGCATCGGCGGCGGCTGGAACGTCGAGGAGATGGAGAACCACGGCGCGCGCTACGAAACACGCTTCCGGCAGATGCGCGAGCATGTGCTGGCCATGAAGGCGCTGTGGACCGAGGAGGAGGCGTCCTTCGACGGCGAATTCGTGAAGTTCGACCGCGTCTGGTCGTGGCCCAAGCCGCTGCAGAAGCCGCATCCCCCGATCATCCTGGGCGGCGAGAGCGACCATACGCTGCGCCGCGTCGTGGAGTATTGCGACGGCTGGTTCCCGCGCACCCGCGCGGGTTTCGATGCGGCCGAGTCGGTCGGTCGCCTGCGTCGCATGGCCGAGGAGAAGGGACGAGATTTCTCCACGCTCAGCATCACGGTGTTTGGCGCGCCCAACGACGCCAAGGCGCTGGAGAGCTACGCCAAGGCGGGCGTCCAGAGCGCGCTGCTGGCGGTGCCCGATAGAAGCCGCGACGAGATCCTGCAGTTCCTCGACAAGGTGGCGCCGCTCGCCAAGGTCGCTGCGTGACCGTCGCCATCGGCCTCGGGCTGATGGAGTTCCCCTTCGCCGGCGGGGCCGACTACTGGCGCTGGGTGGATCTCTGCGAGGCCGGCGGCGTCGATTCGCTGTGGCAGACCGACCGGCTGGTGAGCCGCCAGCCCATCCTCGAATGCATGACGGCGATGGCCGCGCTGGCCGGCCGCACGCGGCGGCTGCGCTTCGGCATGAACGTGGTGTCGCTGGCGCTGCGCGAGCCGGTGCTGCTGGCCAAGCAGTGCGCCACCATCGATGTTCTGTCCGAAGGCCGCCTGCTGCCGGCCTTCGGCATCGGCAGCCCGCTCGGCCCGGAATGGCAGGCGCTGGATATCGATACGAAGACGCGCGGGCGGCGCACCGACGAGGCGCTGGAGATCATCGCGCGGCTGTGGCGCGAGGACAGCGTCGATTTCCAGGGCCGGCACCATCGCCTGTCGGGCGCGTCGATCTCGCCCCGGCCGGTGCAGCCCGACCTGCCCATGTGGATCGGCGGATCCTCGGAGGCGGCGATCCGGCGCACGGCGCGCTACGGCACGGGCTGGCAGGCCGGGGCCGAGCTGCCGGCGGACGCGGGCAAGGTCGTGGCCGCTATCAAGCGGGCGACGGCAGAGGCCGGCCGCACGATCGACGCGGATCATTACGGCGCGGCCTTCCCGTTCTATTTCGGCAGCCGCGAGGACGGCGTCGTGGCGGCCGCCATGTCGGCCTACCAGAAACGCACGGGGCGCGATCCCGCGCACTATTTCGCGATCGGTGACGCGGAGACGATTCTCGGGCGCGTGGCCGAATACGTGGCGGTGGGCGTCGAGAAGTTCATCCTGCGCCCGGTGGGGCCGGATGGCGAGGCGATCATCGCCCAGACGCGCAAGCTGATCGAAAAAGTGCTGCCGCAGGTCGAGGCGCGGTGGCCGAAGAAGGCGAAGGCTTAGAGGAGGAAGCGATGCATATCGGCGCGGCGATGTTCTTCACCGACTACTCCATGACGCCGGGCGAGCTCGGCAAGGCCCTGGAGGAACGCGGCTTCGAATCGGTGTGGGCGCCCGAGCACTCGCACATCCCGCTGACGCGCAAGTCGCCCTGGCCGGGCGGCGGCGAGCTGCCGAAGAAATACTACGACGCGATGGACCCGTTCGTGACGTTGACGGCGGCGGCCGCGGCGACCACGACCCTCAAGGTCGGCACGGGAGTCTGCCTGGTCAACCAGCGCGATCCGATCCAGACCGCCAAGGAGGTCGCCTCGCTGGATTTCCTGTCGGGCGGTCGCTTCCTGTTCGGCGTCGGCAACGGCTGGAACCAGGACGAGATGGAGAACCACGGCACGGTCTTCGAGACGCGGCACAAGCTGGTGCGCGAGCGCATCGAGGCGATGAAGGTCATCTGGAGCAAGTCGAAGGCTGAGTATCACGGCGACATGGTCAAGTTCGATCCCATGATGGCGTGGCCCAAGCCGGTGCAGAAGCCGAACCCGCCGATCCTGGTCGGTGGCGCCTTCCCCTACGGCGCGCGCCGGGCGCTGCGCTACGGCGATGGCTGGATGCCGCTGCGGCGACGCCAGGCCTACGCCAACGTGCGCGACCTGCTCCCGAAGTTCCACGACATGGTGAAGGAGGCCGGTCGCGATCCCGCCTCGGTGCCGGTGTCGATCTGGGAATCGAAGGAGGACGTCGACGAGCTGAAGCGCGACCGGGATGCCGGCGTGGTGCGCGTCATCGTCAGCCTCGACTCGGCCAAGGCCGACGTGATCCTGCCGCAGCTCGACCGCTGGGCGAAGTTGGCGCAGATGGTGAAGTAGCGGCCGGTCCAGACGCCGCTATAGCAGCGACAGCACGTCCCGCCTGAACGCCTGCATCTCGCCCAGCATGGCCTCGACGGTGCTGCCGCCGAAGCCGAAGTCGAGGCAGCCGACGCCCAGCGCGCGCAGCGCCTTGATGTCGGCGGCGAGCTCGGCCGGCTTGCCCGAGAACAGGCGGCGCTCGCCGTCGTCGGCTTTGGCCGGCGCGTCCTTGCCGAAAACCGTGACGCGCAGCGTCAGGCCCACGGCCTCCGGCTTTCGTCCGGCCTCGGCCGTCATCTTGCGCAGCCGCGCCACCTGCGCCTGGAAGCGCGGCAGGCTGTCCAGCGGGTTGGCCGGGTTGGTTCCGATCGGATACCAGGCGTCTCCCAGTCGCGCCGTGCGCCGCAGGGCGGCGGCGCTTTCGCCGCCCACCCAGATCGGCGGGTGGGGCTTCTGGACCGGCTTGGGCTCCAGCACGATGCCATCGAAGCGGACGTGCTCGCCGGCGAAGCGCGGCGCGGGATTCGTCCAGAGCTCGATGAAGGCCTCGATATATTCGTCGGTGACCTTGCCGCGCTGGGCGAAATCCGGCGCCTGGATGGCCTCGAACTCCTCCTTCAGCCAGCCTGCGCCGATGCCCAGCGTCAGCCGGCCGCCCGACAGCACGTCGATGGTCGACAACATCTTGGCCGTCAGCACCGCCGGCCGGTGCGGCACGACCATGACCGACGACACGAGCCGCAGCCTCTTGGTTTTGGCGGCGACGAACGCCATCTCGATGAGCTGCTCGTGCCGCTCGGCACGGGCGCCGGCGGGGAATTCACCGGTCGCGCTATAGGGGTATTTGGCCTGGATGTCGGTGGGGATGACGACATGATCGCTGAAGGTCGCGTAGTCGAATCCCATCGCCTCGGCCTCGACCACCAGCTTCACCAGCGGGTCGGTGGCGGCCATGGGGCCGGCGGTCGGCGCGTTGAAGCCGATCTGCATGTGATGCTTCCTCCCCGAGCAGGTATGCTTGCAATGTCATACTACACGATGCGGCGGACAATGATTGCCGCTATCGTTCGCACCGATAGAAGTTGAGGTTGGTCATGGCAGAGCTTTCCGGGCTGATGGCGGACGCCGCGCGCTTGCGCGATCAGGGCCACGGCCGGCTGATCTCCTATTCGCGCAAGGTCTTCATCCCGCTGACCAAGCTCTGTCGCGACGTGTGCCACTACTGCACCTTCGCCGAGACGCCGCACGCCAGCCGGCCGGCCTACCTGTCGCCCGACGAGGTGCTGGCGATCGCCCGCGCCGGCAAGGAGGCCGGCTGCACCGAGGCGCTGTTCACGCTGGGCGACAAGCCGGAGCTGCGCTATCGCGCCGCGCGCGAGGCGCTGGAGGCGCTCGGCCACGAGAGCACGATCTCCTACCTCGTCGCGATGTGCGGGCTCGTGCTGCGCGAGACAGGACTGCTGCCGCACGCCAATCCCGGCGTGATGACGCGCGAGGAGATCGCCGCCCTGCGCGAGGTCACGGCCAGCCAGGGCATCATGCTGGAATCGGCCAGCGCGCGGCTGTGCGAGAAGGGCGGCGTGCATTACGGCTCGCCGGACAAGGATCCGGCGGTGCGGCTGGAGACGATCCGCCTTGCGGGCGAGCTCAAGGTGCCTTTCACCACCGGCATCCTGATCGGCATCGGCGAGACGCGCGAGGAGCGCCTCGACTCGCTGCGCGCCATCGGCGACCTGCACGCGCGCTACGGCCACATCCAGGAAGTGATCGTCCAGAATTTCCGCGCCAAGGCCGACACCAAGCTGGCCGACGCCGAGGAGCCGGACCTCGACGAGCTGCTGTGGACCATCGCCCAGGCACGGCTGATCCTGGGGCCCGACATGAACATACAGGCGCCGCCCAACCTGTCGCCGGGCGTCTATCCCCGCCTGATCGGCGCAGGGCTGAACGACTGGGGCGGCGTCTCGCCGGTGACGCCCGACCACGTCAACCCCGAGGCGCCGTGGCCCGCCGTCGAGGAGCTGTCGCGGCTCAGCGCCAACATGGGCAAGGTGCTGGTGAACCGGCTTGCCGTCTATCCCGCCTATGCCCGCGATGCCGCGACATGGCTCGCGCCGGAGGTGGCGACGCAGGTGCGCCGCATGAGCGATGCCGAGGGGCTGGCGCGCGACGACGGCTGGGCGCCGGGCAACACCGAGCCGCCGCTCGCGCCGCGCATCCTGGTGCGCGAGGTCGACCCGGAGATCGCCTCCATCGTCGATCGTGCGACGCAGGGCCGGCGTCTGGACCATCCCGAGATCGAGCGGCTGTTCGCGGCGCGCGACGCCGACTATCGCCACGTCACGGGCGCGGCCGATGCGCTGCGCCAGGCGGTGAGCGGCGACGTCGTGCGCTACGTCGTCAACCGCAACATCAACTATACAAACATCTGCTACTTCCGCTGCCGCTTCTGCGCCTTCTCGAAGGGGCGCACGCACGAGGACCTGCGGGGCAAGCCCTACGACCTCGCGCTGGAGGAAGTCGCGCGGCGCGCCGTCGAGGCGTGGGAGCGCGGCGCCACCGAGGTCTGCCTGCAGGGCGGCATCCATCCCGACTATACGGGCGAGACCTACGAAGCGATCTGCCGCGCCATCAAGGACGCGGTGCCGGACATGCACATCCACGCCTTCTCGCCGCTCGAGGTGACGCAGGGCGCGATGACCATGCAGCGGCCGGTCGACGAGTTCCTGGCGGGCCTCAAGCAGGCCGGGCTGGGCACGCTGCCGGGGACCGCGGCCGAGATCCTCGACGACGAGGTGCGGGCCATCATCTGCCCGGACAAGATCAACACGGCGCAATGGCTCGACGTGCAGCGCGCGGCGCACAGGAACGGCCTGCGCACGACCTCGACGATCATGTACGGCCATGTCGAGTCGCCGCTGTCCTGGGCGCGCCATCTGCTGGCGCTGCGCGACCTGCAGGTCGAGACGGGCGGCTTCACCGAGTTCGTGCCGCTGCCCTTCGTGCACATGGAAGCGCCGATGTACCGCCAGGGGCTGGCGCGGCGCGGGCCGACCTTCCGCGAGGCCGTGATCATGCATTCCGTGGCGCGGCTGGTGCTGCATCCGGCGATCACCAACATCCAGACCTCGTGGGTGAAGATGGGACCGGCGGGTGCCGCGATCTGCCTCAATGCCGGCGCCAACGATCTCGGCGGCACGCTGATGAACGAGAGCATCTCGCGCGCCGCCGGCACGCAGCACGGCCAGGAGTTCCCGCCGCAGGCGATGGAAGACCTGATCCGTTCCATCGGCCGCACACCGCAGCAGCGCACCACGCTCTACGGCGAGGTGCCGGAGGAGCGGCGCGCCGCATCGTTCGTGGCGGGCGAGCTGGCGCCGATCGTGCTCACCCCGCCCCGCAAGCGGGCGGCGGCGTAGCTCTTCCGTCGTCCCGACCGGAGCGCGAAGCGCGGAGTGGAGCAACCGTCTTGTTTTCAGGCGGTACGAGGCTGCCATTGAGTGCCGTCCCTGACCATTGCGTTGAGGGTGACGATGAGCTTGCGCATGCAGGCGACGAGGCGGACCTTGCCCGGCTTGCCGGCCAGGCGCTCGGCAAAGGTCTTTATGGCCGGGTTGTGCCTGCAGGCGACCATGGCCGCCATGTAGAGGACTTTGCGCACGTCCCCGCGCCCGGCCTGGCAACTCTTGCTGGCGATCTGCCGGCCCGAGCTGCGATCGAAGGGGGCGACGCCGA
>JBMONG010000022.1:0-69132 GCA_049323495.1 Pseudomonadota bacterium | reverse complement strand
TCATGAAGAGCTGCGCGCCCTGCACCATGAAGCTCGAGAAGCCCGCATAGTTGTTGCCCGACAGCTGCTGCAGCGCCGCCTGCGCGGCCCCATCGCTCTGCACCCCCGTCGCCATCGCGCTCAGCACGGTCGCGAAGTCGCCGCTGGCGTTGCTCACGTTGGCGTCCAGCACGGCGCCGACCGCGGCTTGCGTCGGCGTCGCTGCCGCGGCCGCGAAGCCGCCGATCTCCAGCGTCAGGTAGGCGTTGTTCGCATCGTAGCTCAGGCTCGACAGCAGGAAGGGATACAGCTCGTTCACGGAGGCGAAGGTGCCGCTCAGCCCGCCCGCCGCATTGAGGATCCGGTAGGTGGAGACCGGCGCGTAGGTCGTCCCCGGCTGGGCGTAGACATAGACCGAGCCCCCCTGCAGCGTCGCCGTGCCGCCGACATTGATCAGGTCGCTCTGGCCGTTGCCCGCGACTTCCGCGGCATAGGTGCTCCCCGCCAGCTGCGTGTACGTCCCGGCAACCGACAGCGTGCCGATCGAGTTCCCCGGCGCCACCGTGCCCCCGTTCGACACGTTGCCCAGGACCGTGCCGCTGCCGCCCAGCGTCCCGGCATTGGTGACGCTGCCGTTCAGGACGCCGTTGTTCGTGAAGCTGCCGTAGTTGCTGACCGTCCCGCTGTTGGTCGCCGACCCGGCGTTCACCAGATCACTCAGCAGCGTACCGCTGTTGGCAAGCGTGCCCTGGTTCACCAGCGTCGCGTTCACCGACTGGAAGGTTCCCGCGTTGCTCAGCGTCGATCCCGGCGACACGGAGTAGCCCCCGCCGCTCACGAAAGTGGCCCCCTGGTTGATGGTGAGATCGCCCGTCATCGTCCCGGAGAGAGCCAGGGTCGCGCAGCCCATGCCCACGACACAGCCGACCGTGGTGCCGCCGGTGTAGGTGTTGGTGCCGCCCAGCACCAGTGTGCCCGACCCCAGCAGGGTGAGCCTGCCCGGACCACTGATGTTGTTGGTCCAGAAATCCATCGCACTGAAGCCGCCTTGAGCGGCGTCCATAACGACCGTGACGTTGGAGCCGAACGCGCCGTAGCCGCCGGCCGCGGCATAGAGATTGAGCCGCGCCCAGCCCGACCCGTCATCGAGCGGCACACCGGCCGGCAGCATGGTCGAGGTCAGGATGTCGAGCTGCTGGGCCGAATTCAGGTAGGGAAAGCGCGAGGCGATCAGCAGGTTGGAATTGGCGGGCGCCACGTTCGTGCTGTTCGCCGGCACGACCAGCGGCAGCCCGTAGGTCGCCTGGTCGGCATAGGCCTGGTTGGCCGCCGTGAGCTGGCCGGCGGTCGGGAACGTGCCGTTGGCGATGCACCCCGCGACGTTGGTCCCGGCGCAGCCGGCATAGGGTACGGCGATCATGGTGCCGCCGCCGAACGAGGGCCCAAGCTGCTCCTGCAATTGACTCCCGAGCGACTGGATCCGGCCGGCGAAGCTCTGGGTGGAATACTGGCTCCACGCCTGGCTGTAGAGCGACGAGCCGCTGCCGGCCATGAGCTGGGCCAGCGTATAGTAGGCCAGGATCCGCCCGCCGATGATGTCCAGCGTATGATGCACGCCCAGGATGTTGCGGCTGAGCCCGAACTGCTGGGCCGACACCATCAGGCTCTGATAGGCCTGCGGCACCATCATGGCGTAGAGCAGCGCCGTCGTGTTGCCGAGGGTGGAATGGCCGCTCATGAAGCCTGGCGATGTGATGTTGCCGTTCCATTGTCCCGTGTTGCCGCCCTGCGGCACCACCGTCCAGGGCGCGTCGGCAATGGCATTCGAGATCTGGTAGGGCCGCAGATCGATGCTGTTGGGCGACGAGACGCTGCCGCCCCACGTGGTGTTGATCAGGCCCAGCCTGTCCACGTAGTACGTGTTGTAGGAGCTGAAGCTCTCCTTCAGCCCGTTGACCTGCTGAATCCCGCCCCAGACGTTGCCCAGGACCGTCGAGATCTGCGTGTAGGTGGAATTGATCTGGGCACTGGTCTGATTGGACAGCGTCGTTGCTAGCGCCGCCGATTGCGCAACGCTTGGAAAGGCCGTGAACGACGAAGCGTTCAGCGGAAACGAGGTCGACGGCAGGTTCGAGATCATGCCCCAGATGTTGGCTTGTGGCACGGACATGGGGCTCGTGGTGGAATTGATCAGCGCTTGGTTGCGCTGGGCCGTCGTCCCGTTGGCATAGATGTTCTGGATGGCCGTCAGGTTGGCATCGAGGAGGTTGGTGCCGGCCGTCGAGTTAGGCAGGGTGGCAAAGGTCTGCAGCACCGACACCTGGTCCTGCAGCAGGCAGGTCGATATCGATGTCCCCGAAGGGCAGGCGCTCTGGGCAGCGGCCGGTGCGGCGCCCAGCAGCACCATCAGCGGTGCAAGCGCAGCCGTCGCGAGAAGACAACGACGAAAGGCGCTGAACGATCCCCCACTGTGCACCACCATCTGCCTCCTGCCGACAACACCCGTTCGAGGCGCGCACTCTGCTGAGGAGCAGGTGTCCCGGCAAGCGGTGCAACATCAGGCCGACCTCAGATCGCACGCTCTGCGTCCAACCATGCAAAAAGCAGCCGGACTCCCCCACCGGTGTCGTGACGCTGACACCGGCCCGTCATACACGTGCCGCAGGCAACACCCTGGACTCGCGGCGCGGCGGGAGCAGGAGACGGACTTCAGGCCATGGGCGCGTGGCGCGCGGCCTAGTTCTTGCTCACGCCCCAGAAAATGGTGATCGGCGGTGGCGCGGCGGGCGTGCCGATATTGCTGCGCACCGCGGAGGCACCGAACCACTCGCCCAGCGGCACGTGCGTCACCACGTCCATGGCGCGGCGCTGGACCTCCTCGGCCACTGCCTTCTTCTCGGCCTCGGTGCTGGCCGCGATGAACTTGTCGCGCAACCTTTCGACCTCCGCATCGCACGGCCAGCCCGAGCGGGCCTTGTCGCAGGTCGCCGCGAGATACGGCGTCATCAGCGGGTCCAGGATGTCGAGCTGCACCCAGCTCGTGCCGAAGGCGTTCCAGCCGCCTTCCGACGGCGGGCCGCGCTTGGTGGTTAGCCTGGTCACCATGCTCTGCCAGTCCATCGGCTGGACCTCGACCTTGAAGCCCGCTCTCTCGAGTTGCGCCTTGGCCACGGGTGCAAGCTGCCTGATGACGCCGAGATCTGTCGGCTGGGGCATCACGACGACGGTGCCGTCGTAGCCAGCTTCCTTCAGCAGTTCGCGCGCCTTGGCCGCATTACCTTCGAGCAGCCCGTCCATGCCGGCGGTCGTCGCGAGAGGCGAGTCACAGGTGAACATGGCCTTGCACACGCGGTAGAACCGCTTATCGCCGATATTGGCCTGCAGGAACTCCTCCTGGCTCAGTGCATAGGTGACGGCCTGGCGAACCTTCTGGTTATTGAACGGCGGCGTCAGCCAGTTCATCCGGAAGACGTACTGGTTGGAGGTGCGGCTGGGGATGATGCGGACATCCTTGCTCTTCTCGAGGACCGGCATGTGGTCGTAGGAGAGGCTCTCGAGCATGTCGATCTCGCCGTTCAGCAGCGCATTGAGCTGCGTCTCGGAATCGGGGATCCAGACCCACTCGACGCGATCCAGCTTCACCACCTTGCCGCCGGCCAGGCCCGAGGCGGGTTCGGAGCGCGGCTTGTACTTGGGGTTCTTGACGTAGACGAGCTTCTCGCCCGGCTTCCACTCGTCCTTCTTGAAGATGAAGGGACCCGAGCCGGTCGTGTCCTCGAGCTGCTTCATGGGATCGAGTTCGGCCACGCGCTTGGGCATCATGAATGGCACGACCACGGACGGCTTGCCGATGGCCTCCAGCAGCGGACCGAACTTCTGCTTGAGCACGATCTGGAAGGTCCTGGCATCGACGACCTTGTACTCCTGCAGCGATTGGGCGAGCTTCTGGCCCATCGAATCGCGCACCGACCAGCGCTTGAGGGAGGCCACGCAATCCTCGGCTGTGACCGGAGCCCCGTCATGCCACTCCAGCCCGTCGCGCAGCGTGAAGGTCCAGGTCAGGCCGTCCGGGCTCGTCGTCCAGCTCTCGACCATCTGCGGCTTGACCTGCAGCTTCTCGTCGATGGCGAACAGCGTGTCGTAGATCATGTAGCCGTGGTTGCGCGTGATGTAGGCGCCGCTCCAGATCGGATCGAGCGCCTTCACATCGGAATGCATCACCACCTTGAGCGTCTGTCCCCAGACGGGAACCGACAATACGCTCGCCAGAGCCACCACTGACGCAAACGCCAACCGACGCATCGAACCGCCCTCCTACGCTGAGGGCACAACTCTAGGACGGCCGGGTGGGCTCTGTCATCGCATCAGCTCAGGAACCCGAAATATCGCGGCAGGACGAGGACAATCTCCGGCCACAGGATGCACATCGCCAGGGTCACGACCTGCAGCAGCACGAAGGGGACGATGCCGCGATAGATATGCGTCAGGGTCACTTCCGGGGGCACTGTGGATTTCATGTAGAACAGCGCAAAGCCAAAGGGCGGCGTCAGGAAGGCGGACTGCAGGTTCACGGCCACGAGGATCACGAACCAGACCATGAAGTCCTTGTTTTCCGCAATGTGCGGCGTGAAATCGATGTCCTTCAGGATGGGCGCGAAGATCGGCAGGACGATCAGGCAGATCTCCAGGAAGTCGAAGAAGAAGCCCATGAAGAAGACCAGCGCCATGACGAAGATCAGGATCTCCCAACCCGTGTCGATGCCGGCCGCCGTCAGCAGTTCGGCCACAAGGTCGTCGCCGCCCAGCGCCCGGAATACGAAGGAGAACAGGGTCGCACCGAAGATGATGAAGAAGACGAGGGCGTTGGTGAGCGCCGAAGTCTCGATCACATCCCGGAGCATCCGCATGTTGAGGCGGCGGTTCCAGGCCGCCAGGAGCAGCGCGCCGGCGCAGCCCGTGCCACCCGCTTCGGTCGGCGTGGCGAAACCACCGAAGATCGAGCCGAGCACGACCAGGATCAGGAAGGCCGGCGGCAGGAAGCTGCGCAGGATCATCGCCACGAGCTCGGCGGCGTTCTGTGGCCCCTCGTGCGACGCGAGCGGTGGCGCCTTGCTCGGATTGAAAGCGGCGAAGATGCAGATGTAGACGAGGTAGACGCCGGCCAGCAGCAGGCCGGGAAGGACGGCGGCGGTGAACAGCGTGCCGACCGAGATGGTCATGATGTCGCCGATGATGACCAACATGATGCTGGGAGGAATGAGGATGCCAAGCGTGCCGGCCGAAGCGATCGTGCCGACCGACAGCTCCTTGGAGTACCCCCTCGACAGCATGGTGGGCAGGGCGATCAGGGTCAGCATGATCACCGAGGCGCCGACGATCCCGGTGGTCGCCGCCATGATGGCGCCCATGAGCGTCACGGAGAGAGCCAGCCCTCCGGGCACCCGCCGGGTCAGTACCTGGAGTGCCTTCAGGAGTTCGTCGGCTACGCCCGACTTCTCGAGGATCGTGCCCATGAAGACGAACATCGGCACCGCGATCAGCACCTGGTTCTGCACGGCCTGCCCCCAGATGCGGGGGATCAGGCTGCCGAGCTGGGCGGCGCGGAAGAGGTCGAAGTGCATCCCCAGCACACCGAAGCCAAGCGCGACGCCGCCGAGCACGAAGGCGACGGGATAGCCGATGAACATGATGAACGTGAGCACCACGAACATCAGCACGGCGAGGTGGTCGGCGATCCACTCCATGATCCGCCCTCCCCTAGCGTCCTGCCGGCGCCGCGGCGGCGCGGGCGGCCAGGTCGGGTGGACCGAACAGCAGCACCAGCTTGCGCATCAGCACCGAGGCGACGGCGAGGTCGAGCAGCACAAGGCCGGCCACCAGACAGAACTTGATGATCCACCGGTGCGGCAGCCCATTGGGCGCGTCCGAGCTCTCGTTCTGGAGGAAGGAAGTTTCGGCGAACAGGAACGCGTAGTAGGTCGCGACGAGACAGTAGGGGATCGCGAAGACGAAGATACCGAAGATCTCCAGCTTCGCCTGCTGGCGCGGCGTCTTGCTTGCGGTGAAGACGTCGATGCGGACATGGACATTGCGCACATATGCATAGCCCAGCCAGAACATGAACAGCATGCCGTGGAGATGCCATTCCAGCTCCTGGATCGGCGTCGATCCGAAACCGGGCAGTTGGAACCCAACCTTTCGCGTGAGGACGTCCCAGCAGATGACGAAGACCAGGGCGATGAACAACCAACCGAACAGCCCCGCGATCCTGGCCAGAATTCGATCGATCGCGTCGCTGACACCAAGCAATGCACTCATGACCAAGCCTTCCCCGCATCGAGGCCGGGCGTCCGCCGCCGGCGGCGATGGAGCCGGCAGCGCGACAGAACCGGTGTATTCTGGACGAACGAACGGAACGCGGCCGGTCCGGGACCGGCCGCGCCGCGATGGCTATTGCAGATAGCCGCGATCCTTCCAGATCGCGTATTCCTTGCGGAACTTGCTGAGCGAATCCCAGGCCTTCTTGAATTCGGGGCTCTTCTGCGCCTGCTCCGTGGCGACCTCTTCCCACGCCTTCTCGAAGGCCTTGAGGAATTCCGGAGTCCAGGTGACGAGCTTGACGCCCTTGTTCGTCAGTTCCGCCAAGGCCTTGGGCTGCAGCGACTCGCCCAAGCTCATGCCGCGAAGGACGGTCCGGTCACAGGCCGCTTCGACGACGAGCTTCTGGTGCGGCGAGAAGGAATCCCACTTCGCCTTGTTGATGATGAGATCGCCGACCGTCGCCTGCTGATGCCACCCGGGGAAGTAGTAGT
The DNA here is from genome assembly GCA_049323495.1 of Pseudomonadota bacterium. Classification (GTDB taxonomy): domain Bacteria; phylum Pseudomonadota; class Alphaproteobacteria; order Reyranellales; family Reyranellaceae; genus Reyranella. The sequence continues at coordinate 62,341 of JBMONG010000022.1, read as the reverse complement.
ACTTGGCGACCTGGTGGAAGCCGAGGCTGAGATCCATCACCGGCATCGAGAACTCGGTGGCATCGATGGTGCCGAGCTGCAGGGCCTGGAAGATCTCGCCCGCCTGCAGGAGCTGCGTCGAGACGCCGAGCTTCTGCATGACGTTGGCGCCGAGACCGAAGAAGCGCATCTTCAGTCCCTTCAGATCCTCCAGCGACTTGATCTCGTTGCGGAACCAGCCGGACGCCTCCGGCGGGATGAGATGGCACATCACCGAGTGGATGTTGTACTTGGCGTACAGCTCCTGCATCAGCTTCTCGCCGCCGCCCTCCTTCATCCAGGCGAGGTATTCGCCGAGGCCGGGGCCGAAGGGCACGGTCGAGAACACCGCGAAGGCGATGTCCTTGCCGGTCCAATAGCCGGGCGTCGCCCACGCCATGTCGAGCGCGCCGGTTGACACCGCATCGAACGCCTGGCTGGCCGGCACCAGCGCCCCCGGTTCGAAGAACTTGATGTCGATCGAGCCGTTCGACAGCTTGCGGATCTGCTCGACGGTATAGTTGGCATTCGGCCCGAGCAACGCCAGCGTCGACGCGAAGTTCGACTGCATCTGCACGCGGACTTTCTTGTCCTGGGCGACGGCCGAGACCGCGCCCAGAGCCACCGCGGATGCGGCCGCTATACTCGTGATCTTACCAATCAGGCGCATTACATCCTCCCGTTGCATGAAGCCACGCGAAGGACCGTTGGCGTCGGTTACTGCGCTACCACTGGTACTATGCTGTCGCCTCCGTTCCGTTCGCTCCCTGGTCGGCGGCCGTTGGCCGGCCTGCCACTGCGCCCCATTCTCGTGACGGGGTCATTGTCGTCGAGCAAAAGTGACGGCCGCGATTCGGAATGTCAAACGCCGACTTGCGGAAGGCGATAGACCTTTCCTGCGGTTTGCGAGAACAGCGCCGCCTTCTCGGAAGCCGAAGCACCAGCCGCGAGGCGCTTGAAGGCATTCCACAGAACGCCATAGCCCGAGGTGATCTTGTCGACGGGGAAATTGCTTTCGAACATGCAACGATCGGCGCCGAAGATTTCGATGCAGGTCTCGACCCACGGCCGATAGGCGTCGGCCAGTTCTTGCGAACTCGGCGGCGACGGGCGCTCGTAGAAGTCGAACCAGCCCATGGCCATGCCCAGCCCGCCGACCTTGACGAAGACGTTGGGCCGCCGGGCGAGTTCCGTCATCGATCGCTTCCAGGCCACGAAGACCTCCTCGTGGCGCGTGGCATAGGTGGCATAGCCCAGTGGACCGCCGACATGGTCGAGGACGATCGGCGTGTTGGGAAAGGCCGCCGCGAGGTCGCCGACCTCCGCGAGCTGCGGATGGTAGAGCCAGGCATCGAAAGTGAGATCGCGCCGCGCGAGCTCGGCGAAACCCTCGCGCCAGGTCCGGTCGGCCATCAGGCCGGGTGTCGGATTGGTGCGCGTGGGCCGGATCCCGGGATCCTCGTCCAGCCCGGTCTGGTAGCGGATGCCGATGAAGCGCCCATTTCCGGCGGCGATCTGGGCATCGAGCACCTTGCCGACCGCCGATCCCAGGCGCAGGTCGGCATGGCTCACGATGGCGGCGCAGGCACGCATGTCGCCGTAGATGCCGCTGGCCGACATGGCCGCGACGCCGTTGGCGAACTCCGTCTCGCCCACGCAACGCAGCTCGGCAGGCCCCTCCTTGCGGTACATGGAATGGCAATCGACGAACACCGTCGCCACGATGTTATGTCCCGTGCGCGTGTCGGCCAGCAGGTCGTGGAACATGTAGTCGTTGCCGGCGCGCTGCCACAGATGATGATGGGGATCGACGATCGGCAGCTCGGGCTCGAGCGCCGCCTCCGTCACCTTGGCGACCCATTCATTGTCTACGGCCATGACGTTGCCCATGGCGGGTGCCGGCTTGCTCATCGCTTCCTCACAATGCTGGTTCTTTGTCGATCGTCGATACGTGGGCCGCGATCACCTTCCATCCCGCATCCGGGAACCGGACCCAGGTCTGGCTCTGACGGCCGATGAGATCCTTGCCGCGCACCTTGAAGACAAGGTTCACGGTAGCGAGGTCCCGTCCAAGCGTCACGATGTCGAGCCGGATGCGCTTCTCCTTGATCCCGGGTCCCGGCGGCCGCGCAACGCGATGGGCGTGAATCCTGTCGAAGCCGTAACCGTGCTCGGCCATCGCGAGGCGTATCGTATGCGGGCTGTTCCAGAAGGTGGCGTCCAGCACCTCGACGTTCTTGTCGATCAGCGCCTGCTCGTACTGCTCGAACAGGCCACGCACCTCGGCCACGACCTCGGGAATGTTGGGCGTCAGATCGGTCACGCTCTTCTCTCCCTGGCCGGATTGCCTACCACCGTCGCGCCCGGCCGTACATCACGCGTCACGACGGCCCCGGCGCCGACGATCGCATCGTCGCCCACCGTCACGCCGGGCAGGATGATCGCCCCACCGCCGATCCAGACATTGGCGCCGATCGTGACCGGCCGCCCGAATTCCAGGCCGGCGCGGCGCTGCGCGGCATCGCGCGGATGATCCGCCGTCAGGATCTGCGTGCCGGGACCGATCTGCGTGGCGTCGCCGATCCGCACCCGCACCACGTCGAGGACGACGCAGTTGAAGTTGAGGAACACGCCGCGTCCCAGGCTGATGTTGTAGCCGTAGTCGCAATGGAAGGGCGGCCTGATGTAGGCACCCTCGCCGACCTCGGCCAGCATTTCACGCAGGAGCGCCACATGGTCCTGCTGGGTGCGGGCGATGGAGGCGTTGTATCGGTCCATCCATTCCGCGACGCGCCGGGCATCCGCGGCAAGCTCCTCGCCGCTCGCGACGTAGAGCGCGCCCGCGAGCATCTTCTCCTTCTCGGTGGGCATCGTCCCCCTCCCCGGCTTGCGGCCTCAGCCCGGCTGCGCCTCCAGCGCGCGCGCCACCGCGACCAGCGCGGCATCGCTGCCGCGCGGCCCGATGATGGACAGCCCGACCGGCAGCCCGTCAACCGTCGCGCCCGGAAGACTGACCTGCGGATGGCCGGCCAGCCCGCCCTGCGCGCACAGGCAGGTGATGCGGTCGCGCAGAGGATCGAGCGTCGACAGCGGCAGGCCCCGCAGAGGCGCCGGAAACGGCGTGGTCGGCAGGCACAGGATGGTCCCCGCCGGCAGCAGCCAGGCCATGCGCCCGCGCGCTTCCTGGCGCATGAGCGTCGCCCAGGCCCGCTCGCTCTCCGGGATCATCGAGCCCAGGACAAGCCCCCGCGCCACCGAGAAGGCGAAACGCGGGTTGCGCTCGTCCAGCCACGACTTGAAGGTCGCATAGGCCTCGGCCGGCTGCAGGGTTCGCTGGGCTCGCGCCCAGACCGACAGGCCCGGCGGTGCCATCACCTCCTCGCGGCTCGAGCCGACAAGCGCCGCCAGCCTGCGGACCATCGGCTGCAGGGCGGCAGCGACGTCGGCATCGGCGAATCCGAAGGCATCGACGGCGACGACAAGCTTTCCGGGAAGTGCCTCCGGGATCTCCTCGCCCAGCATCACCGAGGAGACCCGGGCAAAGGTTTCGGCGTCGCGCGCGAACCAGCCGGTTGTGTCGGATGTCGGCGCCTGCGGCATCATCCCGGTGACGTCAAGGCGGCCGTGGGTGGGCCGGATTCCATAGAGACCGCAGAAGCTCGCGGGAACGCGAACGGAGCCGCCCGTGTCGGTGCCGAGCGCCGTGTCGCAGATCCCCGCGGCGACGGCGGCGGCTGACCCGGACGAGGAGCCACCCGGGACGCGTCCCGGAGCGCGCACATTGACCGGCGTGCCGTCGAAGGCGTTCTCGCCCAGGATGCCGAGAGAGACCTCGTCGGTGACGGTCTTGCCAATCAGCGTGGCCCCCGCATCGAGCAGCGTCTGGACGGCCCAGGCATGCCGGGACGGAACCGGCCGACCCGTCGGCCAGTCGTGGTTGCCGCCGCCGGTCGGTACACCCGCAACGTCGAACAGATCCTTGGCGGCGAAGGTGAGGCCGGAGAGAGAGCCGCCCGGCCGCCCCTCGATCCGCACATGCGGCCCCGGCACGAAAGCGCCGATTTCTTCGGTCATGACGGAACCCCGCGGTCTGTTCGGCAGGCCGGCTATTCGGCAGGACTTGGCGAGGCGCCGCGCCCGCGCCGCCGCCAGCGTGTCCCCAGCTTAAGGCCCGACAGCCTGTCGAACCACATGTAGACCACGGGGGTGATGAACAGCGTGAGCAGCTGCGACACCAGCAGGCCGCCCACGACCGTGACGCCCAGCGGCTGGCGCAGCTCGGCGCCTGCGCCGATGCCCATGGCGATCGGGAGAGCGCCCAGCAAGGCGCAGACCGTCGTCATCATGATCGGCCGGAAGCGCAGGATCGCCGCCTCGACGATCGCCTGCTCCGCGGATGCACCCTGCGCCCGCCGCTCGATGGCGAAATCGACCATCATGATGGCGTTCTTCTTCACGATGCCGATCAGCATGACGACGCCGATCAGGGCGATCACGCTGAGGTCCATGTTGAACAGCATCAGGATGGCGAGCGCGCCGATGCCGGCGGACGGCAGGCCCGACAGGATCGTCAGCGGATGGATGAAGCTTTCGTAGAGGATGCCCAGGATGATGTAGATCACCAGTACCGCGGCGAACAGCAGCAGCCCCTGGTTGGCCACCGCCTCCTGGAACACCTGGGCGCTGCCCTCGAAGCTGGTGGCGATGCTCGCCGGCAGGCCGATCTCGGCCGCCGCCGCATTGATGGCCGCGACCGCCTGTCCGAGCGCGACGCCGGGTGCCAGGTTGAACGAGATGATCACCGACGGCAGCTGGGCGATGTGGTTCACGGTGAGCGACGTCGGCTTGTCGCTGCGCTTGGCGACCGTATCGAGCGGCACGAGGGCGCCGCTCGGCGTCCGGATCTGCAGCCGCCGCAGCACCTCGTTGGTGTCCGCGTATCTGGGATCAGCTTCCAGGATCACCTGGTAGGTGTCGTCGGCGGCGTAGATCGTGGACACCTGCCGGCTGCCGAAGGCCGAGTAGAGAAGCAGGCGGATCTGGTCGACCGACAGGCCGAGCCGCGAGGCGATGTCGCGATCGACGTCGATGACGGTGGAACGCGCCCGCACCTGCAGGTCGGAGTTGACGTCGAGGATGGAGGGGATGCGCCGCATGCGCTCCTCCATCCGCGGCGCCCATTCGCGCAGCTGGGCGAGGTCGCTGGAGCGCATGCCGAACTGGTACTGCGCGCGGCTCTGCGTCGTGCCGATGTTGATCGACTGGACCGGCTGGAAATAGATGTTGATGCCCGGCACCTGCGAGGTGGCGCGGCGCAGCCGGGCGATGACCTGCAGGGCGCTGTCCTTCCGTTCCGGCTTGTCGCGCAGCATGATGAACATGCGGCCGGAATTGACGGTGTTGGCGGCATTGCCGCCGCCCACGGTCGAGATGACCTGCAGCACGTCGGGATCGCGCTTCACGATCTCGGCCAGCGCGCTCTGCCGCGCGACCATGGCGTCGAACGATGCATCGTCCGGCCCGACCGTCGAGGCGCTGAGCTGTCCGATGTCCTCCGACGGGAAGAATCCCTTGGGGATCGCCTGAAACAGCACGGCCGTGAGCACGAAGGTGCCCAGCGTCAGCGTCAGGATCAGTCGCGGCATCTTCACGGTCCGCCTCACGGCCCAGGCATAACCATCCGAGAGCCGCGTGAAGCTCCATTCGAAGGACCGCAGCAGGAAGTTGTGCTTCTCGTGATGATCGACCGGCTTGAGCAGCCGCGCGCAGAGCATGGGCGTGAGCGTCAGCGAGACCACGCCCGAGATCAGGATCGCGAAACTGATGACGAGGCCGAATTCGTTGAACATGCGTCCGACGACGCCGCCCATGAAGAGCACGGGAATGAACACCGCGACCAGGGACAGGGTCATGGAGATGATGGTGAAGCCGACTTCCTTCGAGCCTTTGAAGGCCGCATCCAACGGCTTCTCGCCCGCCTCGATGTGCCGGACGATGTTCTCCAGCATGACGATGGCGTCGTCGACCACGAAACCCACGGCGAGCGTGAGCGCCAGCAGCGAAATGTTGTCGATGGAGTGCCCGGCGACGTACATGAAGGCGAAGGTGCCGACGATCGAGATCGGCAGAGCGATGGCCGGAATCAGCGTCGCCCGCGCACTGCGCAGGAAGAAGTATATGGCGACCACCACCAGGATCGCCGCCAGGATCAGGGTGAACTCCACGTCCTCGATGGCATGCCGGATGGGAACCGAGCGGTCGGCCAGCAGGACGATGTCGACTCCGGGCGGCAGCTCGGCCTGGATCGCCGGCAGCATGGCCTTGACCCGATCGACGACCTCGACGGTGTTGGCGTCCGGCTGGCGATAGACGCCCATCACGATGGCGCGTGTGCCGTCGAGCCAGCTGGCGATCTTGTCGTTCTCGACGCCATCGATGGCGGTGGCGACGTCGGACACGCGGACCGGGGCGCCGTTCTGCCACGTCACGATCACCGGCATGTAGTCGGCAGCCTTGTTGATCGGACCGGTCGCATCGAGGATCGAGCTCTGGCGCCGGTCGGCGATGGAACCCACCGGCTTGCTCGAATTGGCGTTGACGATGGCGGTCTGCAGTTCCTGCAACGTGAGGCCGCGTACCGCCAGCTGGTCGAGATTGGCCTGCACGCGGACGGCATACTTCTGTGATCCGAAGATCAGCACCTGCGCGACGCCCGGCAGGGTGGACAGGCGGGGCAGGATCGAACGATTCGCGAAGGCATCGACGTCCGACAGCCGTGCCTGCGAGGACCGCAGGGCGAGGAACATCACGGCATAGTCGGCCGGATTGATCTTGCGGAAGCTGGGCGGTGCGCTGAGCTCCGACGGCAATCGGCGCAGGGCCGTCGAGATCGCCGACTGCACGTCGAGCGCGGCGCCGTCGATCGACCGGTTGAGGTCGAACTGCAGGACGATCGACGTATTGCCCAGCGAGGAGGTCGACGTCATCGTCGTGACGCCCGCGATGGTCGAGAACTGCCGCTCGAGGATGGAGGCAACCGATGCGGCCATCGTCTCCGGGCTGGCCCCGGGCAGCTGCGCCGTCACCTGGATGGTCGGGAAATCGACGCGCGGGATGGCGGCAACCGGCAGCTGCTTGTAGCCGAAGATGCCGGCGATGACGAACGAGGCCATGATCAGGATGGTCATGACCGGGCGGCGGATGCAGGCGGCGGAGATCATGTCCGATCCCGGTCCTAGCCGCGCGGCGACGGCACCGCCGCTGGCGGTGCGGCCGCGCCGGGCCTGATCGTCACCTTGGCGCCGTCGACCAGCCGCAGCTGCCCGTCGATCACGATCTGCTCACCCGGTTCCAGCCCCTTGCCGATGACCGATTCGCCGTCCTGGGCGCGCTTGACCGTCACGTTGCGCAGTTCCACGGTCCCGTCAGTGACCACGAAGAGGTACGGTCCCTGGGGCCCGAGCTGGATGGCCGCCGTCGGCACCGCGATCGCGCCCGATTCGACGCCCAGGATGATCTCGACCTTGACGAACTGGCCCGGCCACAATCCCTCGTTGGAATTGGCGATGCGCGCCTTGGCCGTCACCGTGCCGGTCAGCGGATCGACGGAATTCTCCAGGAAGGCGATGGCGCCCGACTGGCGCTTGTCGCCGACCACGGCATTGACCTGCACGTCGCCCTTGGCCATCGCGGCCCGGATCTCGGGCAGGAAGACCTGCGGCACGGCGAAGGCGACATAGATCGGATCGACCTGGTTGATGGTGGCGAGCACGCTGTTGGCACTGTTGTCGCCGACGCGCACCACCGTGCCGGCCTTGCTGGTGATCGAGCCGATACGGCCCGATACCGGCGCCCGGATCTCCGTATAGCTGAGCTGTGCCATCACGCTCGCCTTGGCGGCCTCGTCGGCGTCGAGCTGCGCCTCCGCAGCCTTCAGCGTGGTGAAGGCGGTATCGCGGCTGACCACGGTGCCGGCATTCTTGGCCAGAAGGTCCTCGAAGCGGGTCAAGTCCCGTCGGGCCTGGGCCACCTGCGCCTGGTCCTTCCGGATCTGGGCCTCGATCTGGCCCAGCTGGGCACGCAGCGTGCGCGAATCCAGCTCGAACAGCAGGTCGCCCTCCTTCACCAGGGCGCCTTCGGCCGCGTGGACCTTCATGATCTGGCTGTCCATGCGCGGCTTGATCTGGATGGAAGCGATGGCCTGCACCGTGCCCACCGCCTCGATCAGGATGGGCATCTCCTTCGTGGCGACCTTGGCGACCACCACGGGAACCGCCGCCCCCGGATTCAGCCGGCCGCGGCGTCCCTGGGGCTGCGCGGAGGCGGCCGGACTAGGCCCCCCACCCTGCGCTGCCGCGCTCGCCGACGCGCCGACGCCAAGACGCTGGGCGATGTCAGCGCGGTACAGATACGCGGTCCCGCCGACCGCAACCGCAATCGCTGCGAACACCGCCAGTCGGACCAATCCCATTCGGAACTCTCCAGCACCCCAGCCCCACACCGATTATAGGCACTGCCGCGCGCGGCGGACAGCAGAACCGGCTGCCGATCGCCGGAGCCTGAAGCAAAAAACCCGCCACAATGTGGCGGGTTTTCCTTCGGCTTCGGTAAAGGCTCCGGTCGCTCAGCGGCTGTAGTATTCGACGACCAGCGACGGCTCCATCTGCACCGGATAGGGCACGTCGGCGAGCTTGGGCCCGCGCACGAAAGTGCCCTTCATTTCCTTGTGATCCACGGTCACGTAGTCGGGCACGTCGCGCTCCGCCGACTGGGTCGCCTCGATCACCCGGATCATCTCCTTCGCCTTGGCCGTCAGCTCGATGACGTCGTTGTCCTTCACGAGGTAGGAGGCGATGTTGACGCGTCGCCCGTTCACTTTCACGTGACCATGGCTCACGAGCTGACGGCTGGCGAACGGCGTGATGGCGAACTTCATGCGGTAGATGACCGCGTCCAGGCGGCGCTCCAGCAGCTCGACCAGGTTCTCGCCGGTGTCGCCCTTGCGGCGCACGGCCTCGGTGTAATAGCGGCGCAGCTGCCGCTCGGAGACGGAGCCGTAGTAGCCCTTCAGCCGCTGCTTGGCCATCAACTGCAGACGGTAGTCGGTCGGCTTGGTGCGCGCCTGGCCATGCTGGCCGGGACCGTACTCGCGCTTGTTGATCGGGCTCTTGGCGCGGCCCCAGAGGTTCACCCTGAGGCGGCGGTCGATCTTGTACTTCGAATTCTCGCGCTTGCTCACGCGGTCGCTCCATCGTTATGCGCCGGATGGCGCCGTTGTCCGGATAGGCCTTGGTCCAACATGGGTTGGGGCGGGATGGGGACCTCGGAAGGCCCGCAGCCACGTTCTCCGGAGAAGGCCGGGAAGATACTGGCGAAAGCCGCCAAGTCAAGCAGCGAGACGGCAATCAAATCAAGGACTTAGACCTCCACCAGCACGATCTCGCTGCTGATCTCCGCCGATTTGCGGACCATCGCCGTGGCCGAGCAGTACTTCTCGTCGGAAAGGCTCACCGCTCGTTCGATCAGGGCGCGGTTCAGCTTGCGGCCCCTGACCGTGTAGACGAGCTTCACCGAGGTGAAGACCTTGGGATGATCCCCGGCGCGCTCGGCGACCAGGGACAGCTCCATGCCCTCGATGTCCTGGCGCTGTTTCTTCAGCATCGAGACCACGTCGATGGCCGTGCAGCCCCCCATGCCGAGCAGCACCATCTCCATGGGACGGGCCGCCAGGTTGCGGCCGCCGATGTCGGCGGCTCCGTCCATGGTGACGGTATGGCCGGAGCCGGTCTCGGCGACGAACAGGGCACCGTCGACCCAGGAGACCTTGGCGGTGGTGGACATGCTCACTCCTCGCTGTGCTTGCGCTTGCTCAGGAACTTGATGACGCCGTGGAAGGTCCGCACCTCCTGCTCGGTCATCGCGGCGCGCTGCAGCAGGGCGCGCAGGTTGTGCACCATCGCCGGCCGCATCTCGGAATGGCGCAGGAAGCCAGACTGGTCGAGCGCGCGCTCCAGGTGGTCGAACAGGTTCTGCAGCTCCTCCTTGGTGGCGGGCCGCGTCGCATGATCGGACATCCGCTCGGCCGGCGTATCGTCAGCCGCCGCCGCCCACTCGTAGGCGACCAGCAGCACGGCCTGGGCCATGTTCAGCGAGGAGAACTGCGGATTGAGCGGGATCGACAGAACGGTATCCGCCGCCACCAGGTCGTCATTGGTGAGACCGGTGCGTTCCGGCCCGAACAGGATCCCGACGCCTTCGCCGCCGCCGATCCAGCCGTGCATCTCCGCGGCGGCCCGACGCGGCGTCAGGATGCGCTGCGCCAGCTCGCGATTGCGCGCCGTGGTCGCCACCACGTGCTGGAGGTCGGCCACCGCCGCGGCCACCGTCTCGAACACGCGCGCCTTCTCCAGGACGATGTCCGCCCCCGACGCGGCGCGCTGTGCGGCCGGATTGGGCCAGCCGTCGCGTGGCGCGACCAGCCGCAGGTCGGACAGGCCGCAATTCAGCATGGCCCGCGCGGCCATGCCGATGTTCTCGCCCAGCTGGGGACGCACCAGGATGACGGCCGGCGTCGCGGCCGCGGTGTCTCTGCCTTTCGAAGCGCGTCCCATGATGGCCGGGGTTCTATCGCTCTTTCGCCGCCGTTACACCGCTGTTTCGGCGGCGACGCCGATCGCGCCGGGCCCCGGCCGGGCACCGGGCGGACAGCGGCCGAGGATGATCATGCCGAGCACCTCGTCCTTGGTCACGGCGCGCGTCGATGCCGTGCCGACGAGCCTGCCGTTCTTCATCACCGCGATGCGGTCGGCGAGGTCGAACACGTCGTGAATGTCGTGACTGATCAGGAAGATGCCGATCCCCTCCTTCTTGAGCTGCAGGACCAGATCGGCGACCTGACGCGTCTCCTGCGGCCCCAGCGCCGCGGTCGGCTCGTCCATGATCAGGACGCGGGCGTCGAAATGGATCGCCCGCGCGATGGCGACGGCCTGCCGCTGTCCGCCGGACAGCGCCCGCACCGGCTCCTTGAACCGGGCGAAGTGCGGGTTGAGGCGCGCCATCACGCGGCGCGTTTCGACCTCCATGGCAACGTCATCCAGCGTGCCCCAGGCGGAGCGCAGCTCCCGGCCCAGGAACAGGTTCGCGGCGGCGTCCAGATTCTCGGCCAGGGCCAGCGTCTGGTAGATCGTCTCGATGCCGTGACGCCGCGCGTCGCGCGGGCTGCCGATCGCCACCGGCCGGCCGTCGATGCGGATCTCGCCGGCGTCGGGCCGGTAGGCGCCGGACAGCATCTTGATCAGCGTCGACTTGCCCGCGCCGTTGTGCCCGAGCAATCCGACGACCTCGCCGGCCCGCAGGTCGAGCGACACGTCGTCGACCGCCCGCACGCCGCCGAAGCTGATGCCCATGCCGGACATCTCGACGAGAGGCGGCCTGCCGGTCATGCGCCGCCCTTCAGCGTCCGAGTGCGGTAGAGCCGGTCGAGCCAGACGGCGACGACCAGCACCAGCCCCACGACGATGTTCTGCAGCGGCGTGTCGATGCCCATCAGCACCATGCCGGACTGAAGGCTCTGCATGACCAGCGCGCCCAGCATCGCCCCCGCCACGGTGCCGAGCCCGCCGCCCAGCGAGGTGCCGCCGATCACCGCCGCCGCGATGACGTAGAGCTCGTCGAGCGAGCCCTGCGCATTGGTCGCGGCGTTGAGGCGTGCCGTCGAGATGGCGGCCGCGACCGCAGACAGCGTGCCCATCAGCACGAACACCAGCACCGTGACGCGCCGCGTGTCGACGCCCGACAGCTCCGCCGCCTCCGGATTGCCGCCCAGCGCGAAGACATAGCGGCCGAAGCGCGTGCGCTGGGCGAGGAAGGTGACGGCGACACCGACCCCGACGGCGATCAGCACCGGCAGGGCAAGCCCATGGGCGATGGACAGGCCCTCCGGCGGGACGGCGAGACCGCGCGCGGCGGCGATCCGCTCGGCCACGCGCGGCGGCAGGTCGTAGCTGTTGGCGACCAGCACGACCGCGAGCACGGCGAGGCAGGCGAGACCAGCCACCACCAGCTCGGCCCAGACCGGGCGCAGCGCGAAGCCGACCTGGCGGCGGCGGCGCCGCACCTGCAGCGTCCGCCAGACGATGGCTGCGAAGGCCAGCAGCGCGATGATCCAGCTCCAGGTGGCACCGATCGCTCCTTCGATGCCGCCGCCCATGCGCCGGAAGGCATCGTCCATGGGCGCCACGGTGCGGCCGGAGGTGATCCACCAGGCGCAGCCGCGCCACACGAGAAGGCCGCCCAGTGTGACGATGAAGGCCGGCACGCCGAGATAGGCGACGACCGCGCCCTGCAGAAGTCCGATGGCCGCGCCGGCGGCCAACCCGACCAGCAGGGCGATCAGCCAGATCAGCGGATGCTCGTAGCCCAGCAGGGAGGGCAGGACCTCCGTCTGCGTCACCCCCATGATCATGCCGACTACGCCCAGCACCGAGCCGACCGACAGGTCGATGTGCCGGGCGACGATCACCAGCACCATGCCGGCGGCCATGACGGCGACGGACGCGGTCTGCACGGACAGGTTCCAGAGGTTGCGTGGCGTCAGGAAGGCGCCGCCGGACAGGAGGTCGACGCCGATCCAGATCAGGGCCAGCGCGCCCAGCATGCCGACGAGGCGGGCGTCGATTTCCGTCGCGCGAAAGAGCGCGACGGCACCGCCGCGGCCCGGCGCGGTTTCCGTCCGCCTCCCCGTCGTCTCCCCTTCGGAGGGCGCTTCAGTCGGGAATTTCCGCAATTCTCGCAATTTCCGCTATTGGCTTTCCGAAGGCTTCCGCATCGTGCCGCAGCACTGCGCCCGTGCAACAGCCTTACCGCTGGCGACGCGAGCACGTCACTGCGGTTAATGACACTTACTTAAGTTATATATCGGCGGACGCCGACGCGCAAGCGGCGCGGCGGCCCGTCATCCGCAGACCTTGGCGGTGCCCGGCTTCACGCCGCGACAGACGACGTCCTTGGGCACCCAGCCGGCGTCGATGACGACCTCGAGGTTGTCGCGGGTGATGGGCACGGGCGTGAGCAGGATCGAGGTCATGGGCACCTTGCGCGGCCCGTCGGCCCAGGTCCTGGTATCCTTCAGCGTCGCGAGCTTGGCACCCTTGGCGAGCGTCATCGCCTGCTCGCCGGCGGTGCGGCCGAGAAGGCGCGCATCCTTCCAGACGCTGACCGTCTGGGTCCCGAGTGCCACACGGTTCAGCGCCGCATGGTCACCGTCCTGGCCCGAGACGGGAACGGAGCCGGCCAGGCCCTGCGCCGCCAGCGCCGCGATGGCGCCGCCCGCCGTGCCGTCATTGGAGGCGACGACGGCATCGACCTTGTTGCCGTTCGCCGTCAGGAACTGCTCCATGTTGCGCTGCGCGTTCGCGGGCAGCCAGCCGTCGGTGTAGGCTTCACCGACGACCTTGACCTTCCCGTCCTTGATCGCCGGACCCAGCACCTCGACCTGCCCGGCATGCAGGAAATCCGCGTTGGGATCAGCCGACGAGCCCTTGATGAAGACGTAGTTGCCCTGCGGCTTCACCTTGAACACCTCGCGAGCCTGGATGCGGCCGACTTCCTTGTTGTCGAAGGTGATGTAGAGGACGTCCTTCATCTCGATCAGCCGGTCATAGCCGATCACGGGGATTCCCTCGTTGAGGGCCTTCTCGACGGCGGGGCGGATGGCGTTGGCATCCTGCGCCAGCACGATGAGCGCCTTGGCGCCGCGCGCGATGAGGGCCTCGATGTCGGTGATCTGCTTGGCGGCCGAGCTCTGGGCGTCGGCGGAGACGTAGGTCCCCCCGGCGGCCGCGATGGCCGCCTTGATCGCCGCCTCGTCGGTCTTCCAGCGCTCCTCCTGGAAATTGGACCAGCTCACCCCGATCACCTGCGCCTGCGCCGCGCCGGGCGCGACCACCGATGCCCCGACGAGGCACAGGATGACGGCGCCGACCAGCGCCGCGAAAGGTGTGCGTGCCATGTTTCCTCCGGTGATTGCCCGTCCTCGTCGACGGGCTTGGGTGAAATCATGGTGCGCCCGGCTCGCGCCCGTCAAGATCGCGGGCGCCCTAGCGCGCCAGCATCGGCTTGCGCATGAGGAAGAGCAGCGGGATCACGACCAGGGTGCAGATCGTCATGGCGCGAAAGTCGTTGAGATAGCCGATCATCGCCGCCTGGCGGTTGATCTCGGCATCCCACACCGCGAGCATCTGCGATTCGGCGCCCGGCACGACGGGGCCGAACGGCCACCCGGCACTGTAGGGCGTGAGCTGTCCCACCAGCTCGGAGCGGTTCTCCTGGGTGTTGCGGGCGAGCAGCGACACCAGCACGGCGATCCCGATCGAGGCGCCGAGGTTGCGCAGCAGCGCGTTGATGGCCGCCCCTTCCGTGCGCAGCCGTGCGGGCAGCGTTGCGAAGGTGAGGGTCGTGAGCGGCGGGAAGACCAGCCCCAGCCCGAAGCCGAGCAGCACGCCGTTCCAGATGATGTGGCGTTCGCTCACATCCAGGTTGAAGTGGGTCATGTCCCACAGCGACAGCGCACAGAGCGCGAGGCCGATGGCGATCAGCAGCCGGGCATCGACGCGGCCGATCAGGCGCGCCGTGAGCATCATCGCGACCATCATCCCGGCGCCGCGCGGCGCCAGCACGATTCCCGTCGTGAGCACCGGGTAGCCCTTGAGCTGCTGCAGGAAGGGCGGCATCAGCGTGGCGGTAACGATCAGCACCAGGCCGGCAAGGGCCGTGAAGACCAGGCCGACGGTCAGATTGCGATCGCGGAACAGGTCGCGCGACAGGAACGGATGGCCGTCGGTCAGCATGTGGATGATGAACATCGCGAAGGCGACGCCCGCAACCAGGGTCTCGATGATGATCTCGAGGGAGTCGAACCAGTCGAGCTGCTGGCCGCGATCGAGCATGAGCTGGAACGAGCCGATCGAGATGGCGAGGAAGGCGAAGCCCAGCATGTCGAACGGCCGCGGCCGGTCCGACACCGCGTCCCGCACCAGCGCGAGCACGCCCAGGGTGCACAGGATGCCGACCGGCAGGTTGACGTAGAACACCCAGCGCCAAGTGAACTCGTCGGTCAGCCAGCCGCCCAGAGAGGGCCCGGCGATAGGCCCGACCATGGTGCCGACGCCCCACAGCGCCATCGCCTTGCCCTGCTCCTCGCGCGGATAGGTGTCCATCATGATCGCCTGCGACACCGGCACCAGCGCCGCGCCGAAACCGCCTTGCAGCGCACGGAACAGCACCAGCTGATCGAGTGATTGGGCCGCTCCGCACAGCATCGACACGATCGTGAAGCCGACCACGCACGTTGAGAGAGTCCGGCGCAGCCCGAAGCGCGTGGCGCAGAAGCCCGCGAACGGCGTCATGATCGCCGACGCGACGATGTAGGACGTGATGACCCAGGAGACCTGCTCCTGGGTGGCTGACAGCGACCCCTGGATCGACGGCAGCGCCACGTTGGCGATGGTGCCGTCGAGCGCGTGCATGATGGTTGCCATCATCACGGTCATGGTGATGAGGCCGCGGCGGCGGCGGACCGCCGGATCGGCCATCATGGGGATGGCGAGGTCGGCGGCGACGACAGGCCGAGGCTGCGCGCCAGCCCCGACAGCAGTCCCGACAGCGAGCGGCTGTGGCCGGTGTCGATGTCGACGGTCGTGCTCATGCCGACGCGCAGCGGCGGATCGTTCTCGCCGCACGCCACAGAGATGCGCACCGGGATGCGCTGCACCACCTTGACCCAGTTGCCCGAGGCGTTCTGCGGCGGCAGCACCGCGAACTCCGCGCCCGTTGCCTGGGCGATGCTCATCACTTTGCCGGCGCAATGGGCGTCGGGATAGGTATCGACGTGGATGGTCGCCGCCTGTCCGGGACGCACCAGCGTGAGCTCGGTCTCCTTGAAGTTGGCCTCGATCCAGAGGTCGGTGTCGGCCACCACGACCATGACCGGCACACCGGCCGTCGCATAGCTGCCCGGCACCGGCCGCTTCGAGACGATGCCGTCGATCGGCGAATCGATGATCGTCCGGCGCAGCCTCAGCAGCGCCTCCTCACGCGCCGCCATCATCTGCTTCACGCGCGGATGGTTGTCGGGCCTGATCTTGGGATCGCCGGCGAGTTGCGCCTCGATGCGCTGCAGGTCCTCCTGCGCCGCCGAGATGCGCTGGCGTGCCACCTCGAGCCCCAGCCGCGCCTCCTCCATCTTCTGGGTCGAGGCGAATTTCTTCTCCGCGAGGTCGGACTGGCGGTCGAACTCGGCCTGCGCGAAGTTCTGCTGGCTCATCGCCGCCTTGATCTCCTCGCGCTTGGTGCGCCACTGGGCGCGCAAGCCCCGGATGTCGGCGCGCGTCGTCTCGATCTCCGCATCGATCTTGTCCAAGGCCAGCCGGTAGGCCTGGTCGTCGAGACGAAACAGGAGCTGGCCGCGTGACACCCGCTGATTCTCCTCAACCGGCACCTCGACGATGATGCCGCTGAGCTCGGTGGCGATCTGGGCGCGGTCGCCTTTCACATAGGCATTGTCGGTGGTGACATAGCGTCCCGAGGACAGCCAGACCGCCAGGCTGACGGCTGCCACGATGAAAGGCAGCGACCACATGACCAGCCGCGCCACGATGCGCCGTTCCAGGCGCGGCCGCCGGGCAATGGCCGGGGCGACCGTTGGCGCCGCCGCTCCTGCGGGAGGGCGGGCGTCCAGATGTTCTCCGTCTCGCACCTACATATGGTCTGCCGGGGTCATCCCCAGGTCAACCGTCGCGCGCAACATGGCTGATAAGCGCTGCCCCGACGCTATGGGCGCCGCGCCGGCGGGGCGCCGTCGCGGAACAGCTTGTAGGTGATCGCGTCGTAGAGCGCGTTGTAGGACGCGTCGACGATGTTGGGCGAGACGCCGATGGTCGACCAGCGCCGGCCCTTCGCATCCGCACTCTCGATCATCACGCGCGTCGTCGCCGCCGTTCCGCCTGCCGAGTCGAGGATGCGCACCTTGAAGTCGACCAGCCGCATATCCTCGAGCTCGGGATAGACGGGGATCAGCGCCTTTCGCAGCGCAGCATCGAGGGCGTTCACCGGACCGTTGCCCTCCCCCACCTCCATGGCGCGCCGTCCGGCGACGTCGAGCTTCACCGTGGCCTCGGACAGGGCGACGAGCTGGCCGCGCGCGTTGACGCGACGCTCCGCCAGCACGCGGAAGCTCTGCAGGGCGAAGTAGTCGGGCACCGTGTGCAGCTCATGCCGCGCCAGCAGCTCGAAGGAGGCGTCGGCGCCGTCATAGGCGTAGCCCTCGGCCTCTCGCTCCTTCACGGTCTCGAGCAGCCGCGCCACCGCCGGATCCTTCGGATCGACTTCCAGGCCGATCTGGCGGAAACGGGCCATGATGTTGGACCGGCCGGCCTGGTCGCTGACCACGATGATGCGCTGGTTGCCCACGACCTCCGGATCGACGTGCTCGTAGGTGCGGGGATCCTTCTCGACCGCCGAGACGTGCAGCCCGCCCTTGTGCGCGAAGGCCCGGGTGCCGACATAGGCTGCGCTTCGGTTGGGCACGACGTTCAGCCGGTCGTCGAGCAGACGCGAGAGATGCGTCAGCCGCTGCATCGCCCCGTCCCTCAGCCCGGTCTCGTAGCCCATCTTGAGCACGAGATTGGGGATCAGCGCGATCATGTTGGCGTTGCCGCAGCGCTCGCCCAGCCCGTTGATGGTGCCCTGCACCTGGCGCACGCCGGCCCGCACGGCGGCCAGGGTGCTGGCGACGGCGTTCTCGGTGTCGTTGTGCGTGTGGATGCCCAGGCGTTCGCCCGGGATCTTCTTCACCACCTCGGCCACGATGCGCTCGACCTCGTGCGGCAGCGTGCCGCCGTTGGTGTCGCACAGCACCATCCAGCGCGCGCCGGCCTTCTCGGCCGCCGCCAGGCAGGCCATCGCATAGTCGGGATTGGCCTTGTAGCCGTCGAAGAAGTGCTCGGCGTCGAACATCACCTCGTCCATGCGCGACCTCGCGTAGGCCAGCGAATCGGCGATCATCTCGAGGTATTCGCCGCGATCCAGCTCCAGCGCCACATCGACATGGAAGTCCCAGGTTTTGCCGACCATGCAGACGTTGCGCGCCTTCGTCTGGAGGATGGCCGCCAATCCAGGATCGTTGGCCGCGCTGCGGCCGGCACGCCGCGTCATGCCGAACGCCACGAACTTCGCGTTCTCGAAAGCCGGCGGATCGCCGAAGAAGCGATCGTCGGTCGGGTTGGCGCCCGGCCAGCCGCCCTCGATGTAGTCGATGCCCAGCAGGTCCAGCTCGCGCGCGATCGCGACCTTGTCCGCGACGGTGAAATCGACGCCCTGGGTCTGGGCGCCGTCTCGCAGCGTGGTGTCGAAGAGGTAGAGGCGGTTGGACGAAGTCATTGCATCGGCATCATAGTGATCGAAAGAGCCGGGAGTTATGCCTGATGACCACGCCGACCACCATCGTCGAGCTGCGTTCGACCCTGCTGCAGGTTCCCTGGCACGGCAAGCCGCCTGCCGCCGGCATCCTGTCGGCGCCCGTGCGCGACATCTATCTGCTGGAGATCGAGACGCAGGGCGGGCTGGTGGGCACCAGCTACCTGATGCCCTTGCGCGGCGGCATCCATACGCTCGATGCCTGCATGAAGGAACTGGTGGCCCCGCACGTGATCGGGCGCGATGCGACCGAGGTCGAGGCGATCTGGCAGACGCTCTACAGGAGCAATTTCTGGATGGGCCGCATGGGCGTGACGGTGTTCGCCCAGAGCGCCGTCGACATGGCACTCTGGGACATCGTCGGCAAGCGCGCCGGCCTGCCGCTGTTCCGTCTGTGGGGTGCCGCGCGCACGGAGATCCCGGCCTACGGTTCGGGCGTGTTCCGTGGCCTGGGCCGCGACGGCATGATCGCGCGTGCGAAGGAATTCACCGCCCAGGGCCTGAAAGCGATCAAGATGCAGGTCGCGCACATCCGGCCCTGGCGGGAGGACGTGCGCAACGTCCAGGCCATGCGCGAGGCGATGGGAGACGGCGTCGAGATCATGATCGACGTCAACATGGGCTGGGATGCAGATACCGCCATCCAGGCGGGCCATCGCATCGACGAATACGATCCCTACTGGCTGGAGGAGCCGGTGATCGCCGAGGATTTTGCCGGCTACCGTCGCATCGCCGCGGCGCTGAAGACCCGCGTGGTGGGCGGCGAGAGCCATTTCACCCGCAACGACCTGCGTCCCTTCTTCGAGACGCCCTGCGTGCCCATCCTGCAGCCCGACCCGATGCGCGGCGGCTACACCGAGCTGCGCAAGATCGCCGCCGCCGCCGAGCCGTGGGGCATCCGGATCGCCCCGCACCTTTTCCACGAGACCATGGTCCACCTGCTGGCCGCGATCCCCAACGCCAACTACCTCGAATACATGGACTGGAACGACGACCTGTGGGTCGAGCCGGTGCTGCCGTCGAAGGACGGCACGATGAGCCCGCCCGAGCGCCCGGGCCACGGGCTGGCCTTCCGTCCGGAGATCCTGAAGGACTGCCGCATCGGCGGCCAGCGGATGAAGGGATGACCCGTCTCCTGGCTGCCGTGCTGGCCTGCGTCATGGCAACGGTAGCACTGGCCGGCTGTCCGGCGCCGCAGGTCCTGGCGCAACAGGCAGGTCTCACCGTTGCGGGCCGCGACACAAAGAGGCTCGATACGCGGCAGGCCCTGCTCGCCCTGCCGGGCGTGCGCAACCTCACCATCCCCGATCCCGTCTACCGGCGCACCATGACGTACCGGGCCGTGCCGCTGACCGCGATCCTGAAGGGCGTGGCCATCGACGCGGACGACTACGTGCAGGCCCGCGCGACCGACGACTTCTCGGTCGCCATTCCGGCGCGGCTCCTGCTGTTCGACGATCCTGCCCGCGCCGAGGCTTTCCTCGCCATCGAGGACGCCGCCGCGCCGTGGCCGCGGATCCCGGGCAAGCCCTACAGCGCCGGCCCCTTCTACATCGTGTGGAAGCTAGCACCGTCGGTGTCCGTCAGCTCGGAATACTGGGCCTACCGGCTGGCCGCCCTGGCCGTCACCGACAGCCCGACGAAGCGCTGGCCGGTGCTCGCGGTCGGTCCCGAGATCGGGCCGGACGATCCGATCCGTATGGGCCTCGACCGCTTCGTGTCGGTGTGCATGGCGTGCCATCGCTTCGACGGCGCCGGCGAGGGGGAACAGGGTCCCGACCTCGCCCGGCCGATGAATCCCGTCGACTACTTCCAGCTGCCGGCACTGAAGAAGCTGATCCGCGATCCTGCCTCCGTGCGCCAGTGGGCCGACCAGAAGATGCCGGGCTTCGATGCCGCGACGCTCAGCGACCGCGACATCGACGCGATCGTCGCCTGGCTGTCCTACAAGGCGCGTCGACAACGCTAGCGCGGGTGTCGCCAGGAGCCGCTCTGCCGTGCCGCCCGAATGCCTGAATTCAGAGGCGGCGCACCGTCGCTTCGGCAAAGCGCTCCGCCGACGCCGGATCGAGGTCCATGGCCAGCGCCGGCTCCAGCACCTCGACCTCGATCACGATCAGCGTACCGTCGCGCACGATGCCGTCGACCCGTGCGTAGAGCGGCATCGCGGGCAGGACGCGCAGGGCCGCCGCACCCTGGTCCCTGACCGGCTGCGGCGGCGTCTCGAGCGTCCGTCTGGGGCCGTAGCGGGAGTTCACCCGGAACTCGCCGGCCGGCGGCGTCTTGCGCACGGCGTGGCTGAAGACGCCGTCGAAATAGACCAGCGACACTTCGCCATCGGCGATCTCGGGCAGGAATTCCTGCACCAGGAGATCATCGGAGGCGAGCGCCGCCAGCGCCTCGTCGGCTTGTCCGCGCGACACCAGTTCGACCGAGTAGCCGCTGGCCCCGGAGGCGGGCTTGACCACCGCCCGCTCCCAGCCGGCCTCGGCCAGCACCCGCTCGATCATCGCCACGTCGCGCCGGGCGAACCGCGTGACGGGCACGCGCACGCCAGCCGCCGCGAGCCTCGCCATGTAGTCCTTGCGCAGGTTCCAGCGGACGAGGTCGATGGGATTGAAGAGGCGCGTGGTCGCGGCGACTTCCTCCGCCCAGGCCCGGAACCGCTCGATCGCGCGATAGTAGTTCCAGGTCGACCGGATCACGATCGCGGCGGCGCCCTCGAAGGCCTCGGCTGGCCCGTCCCAGGGCGCACCCTCGACGGCAAAGCCGCGGCGCATCAGCGCCTCGGCATACAGGCGGTCGGAGGGCGTGATCTCCGGATTCTCGAGCGACGTTGCGAGGACGATGTGATCACTTGCAGACATCGCGGACCGCGCGCCACTGCGCCTCGGTGAAGGCCGGACGGCCGGTCGCAGGCCGGCGCGTCGCCTCGATGCGCTCGGCCGTCGGAGGATGGCTCGACCAGATGCCGGCGGCGGCCGCGAAGTCCGTCGGCTGCTTCTCGCGCATCTGCTCGAAGAAGCTCGACACGCCGTCGGCGCGCAGGCCGAGCTTCTCGAGCAGTGCCACGCCCGTCTCGTCGGCCTCGCGCTCGAAGGCCCGGCCGTTGCGCAGCGCCAGCAGGACGTTTCCGCCCGAGGCCAGCGTGCTCACCGTGTCGGAATAGCCGCCGGTCACCAGCTTCGCCAGCAGGTCGATGCCATACTGGCGCAAGAGCCCCTTCGTCGGATGATAGTGGACGACGTGACCGATCTCGTGCGCCATGACGCCGGCGACCTGGGCACTGTCGCGTGCCTGCGCGATCAGGTCGCCATAGAAGACCAGGATGCCGCCCGGCAGGGTGTAGGCGTTGACCGGGCCGCCTTTCACGACATGGACCGAGATCTCGTGCGGATAGCCGGCCGCCTCGCCCAGGCGATTGGCGAGCCCGTTCAGCGCGTCGAGGCCGGCTTCGCCATGACACTGCTCCTTCTGCCCGGTGAGCTCGTCGAACACGCTTTCGCCCAGCGCCACCTGCAAGCTGTAGGGCAGCACGGGCGCGATGTATTCGGTGCCGTAGTCGACGGCGAGCCAGAACAGTCCCACCAGCGCCACCAGCGCGGCGCCGAACCCGGCGATGCGACCGCCCGCGCCACCGGGCGCCGGAACCAGGGGCGCGAGTTGAGGCACGAGCCCGGCAAGCTCCCGCCGCTGGTCCGGATCCTCCACCACCAGCCGGGCCTCGGCGCCCTTGCGCACCACCGGCGGCGCAGCCTCGTGCTGGGCGTCGCCCAGCACCGCCAGTTCGGCGATCGGCCAGCGCGCGATCAAGCTCGCATCGGCCAGCCGGAAGATCGCCAGCTCGGCCGTCGTCGTGCGCACGCTCACCTCGTGCACCTCGGCCGTCTCCCCATCGTAGAAGCGCGCCTGGACCGCCACGATCAGATGCCCGTCACGTCGAACATGTCGAGCAGCCCTTCGCCATAGCGCGGCCCCAGATCGCCAGCCTGGCGGACAGACGCACCATCCGGTGCGCCATAGATCCACAGCTCGGAGGCGATCAGGCGCAGGGTGCGATGCAGGACCCAGGGCCAGCCCAGCCCCAGCGTCAGCATGACGATGAGGTAGTTGACCACCAGGAAGCCCCACATCTGCCGCGTCGTGATGGCGGTGGCGAACAGGACGTCGCCCGCCCGGCTGCGCGACACCAGGTAGCGGAACAGATAGGCCTGCCACCAGCAGCGCAAGGGCAGGATGAGCAGGCTGAAGATGAGATAGGCGCCCACGGCGACGCCCACCACCAGCAGGACGGTGCGCAGGCTGGGTTGCGACACCAGCTTCAGCAACTCCTCGCCCGACAGGCCCAGGCCTTCGATCGTGCCGCCGATCGCCAGCGACGCGACCAGGATGGCGGCCAGCATGCCGAGGATGCTCAGGAAGTAGTAGCCCAGATACCGGCCGTAGATGTCGCCGGCGTTCCCGGCAAACATGAAGGACAGCGTTCCGAATCGTGTGTTGGCGATCCGTGGCCGCGCCAGCGTCACGGATACGACCGGCGTCAGGAGCTGCAGGGTCATGCCGTTGGCAAAGCCCAGGAAGGTCGCCAAGGCCCCGTAGCGCCAGGCCGATCCCTTCAGCCCGCAGCGGATGCCGCGCCAGCGCGTGCGCGACAGCCGGTAGCGCAGCCCGGCATAGTGGCCGACATAGGCCAGCGGAATGCCAAGCAGGAGCAGGGAGATGGTGAGGGTGTCGATCAGGGCAAAGGCGGAGATCGGCTTGTCGCCGGATGCGAAGGAACTTGCGAAGTAGATCGCTGCACCGAGCCCGATCACGATCAGCAGGACCAGGAGGAAACCGATCATCAGCTCGATGCCGCGGCCGCGATATTCGAAGCGATCGCCCAGGACGGCGAAATGGTTCCACAGATAGCGCCGGATGCGGGTGCGGCCCCAGAAGCGCGACCAGCCCAGCGTCACGACCATGAGCAGCAGATGGCGCAGGTAGATGGCGTAGAGTTCTCCGAGCCTTCCGTCGTAGCGCGGACGGCTGGGCGTCGGGGCCGGCGGCTGGGCCACGGCAACGACCGCGGCTGGCGCCTGCGCCGCCGGAGGGCGGCCCCAGGGAGAACCCGCATCGGTCATCGGCCGGCGTCTCGCGCCGGTTGCACCGCGATATCTTTCTTGCTGCAACGCAACATCGTTTGAGCTAGGCAGTTTATGGAAACCAGCCGGCGATGGCCACCATGACCAAGACTCCGACCGACAAGCCCCAGCGCGACCGACCCTGGCTGATCCGCACCTATGCGGGCCATTCCACGGCGGCCAAGTCCAATGAGCTCTACCGCACCAATCTGGCGCGCGGTCAGACCGGTCTCTCGGTCGCCTTCGACCTGCCGACGCAGACCGGATACGACTCCGACCATCCGCTGGCGAAGGGCGAGGTCGGCAAGGTGGGCGTGCCGATCAGCCATCTCGGCGACATGCGCACCTTGTTCGACGGCATTCCGCTCGACCGCATGAATACGTCGATGACGATCAACGCCCCGGCCGCCTGGCTGCTGTCGCTCTACATCGCGACGGCCGAGGCGCAGGGCGTCGAGCGTGCCAAGCTGCAAGGCACGACGCAGAACGACATCATCAAGGAATACCTGTCCCGCGGGACCTACATCTTCCCGCCGGAGCCGTCGCTCCGGCTGACGGCCGACACGATCGGCTTCACCTATCGCGAGGTTCCCAAGTGGAACCCCATGAATGTCTGCAGCTACCATCTGCAGGAGGCCGGCGCGACGCCGGTACAGGAACTCGCCTTCTCGCTGGCCAACGCCATCGCCGTCCTGGATGCCGTGCGCGCCCGCCGACAGGTGCCCGAGGACGACTTCCCGCAGGTGGTCGGGCGCATCTCCTTCTTCGTCAATGCCGGCATCCGCTTCGTGACCGAGATGTGCAAGATGCGGGCATTCGCCGAGATGTGGGACGATCTCACGCGCAACCGCTACGCCGTCGAGGACGCCAAGCAGCGGCTGTTCCGCTACGGCGTCCAGGTCAATTCGCTGGGCCTCACCGAGCAGCAGCCCGAGAACAACGTCTACCGCATCCTGCTCGAAATGCTGGCCGTGGTCATGAGCAAGAATGCGCGCGCCCGCTCGGTACAGCTGCCGGCCTGGAACGAGGCGCTGGGCCTGCCGCGGCCGTGGGACCAGCAGTGGTCGCTCAGGCTGCAGCAGATCGTGGCCTTCGAGACCGACCTGCTGGAGTATGGCGACATCTTCGACGGCAGCGCGGAGATTGCGCGCAAGGTCGAGGCGTTGAAGGCCGAGGCCCTGGCCGAGATGGCGCGGATCGCCGACATGGGCGGCGCGGTGGCGGCCATCGATTCGGCCTACATGAAGCAGCGGCTGGTCGAATCGAACCTCAAGCGGCTGGCCGCCATCGAAAGCGGCGAGCAGACCGTGGTGGGCGTGAACGCCTATACCGACGCCGAGCCCTCGCCGCTCTCCACCGGCGAAGGGGCGATCCTGACCGTCGATGCCTCGGTCGAACGCGATCAGATAGAACGCCTGCAGGCATGGCGCGCGGCGCGCGACGGCAGGGCGGTCGAAGCCGCGCTGGCCGGGCTTGCGGCCGCCGCCCGGGAGGACCGCAACGTCATGCCGGCATCGATCGACTGTGCCAAGGCCGGCGTCACAACGGGTGAATGGACGGACACGCTGCGCTCGGTGTTCGGAGAATACCGTGCTCCGACGGGCGTGGCCCGTGCCGTCGGCGTGAGCGACGGTCGGCTGGAGGCGGCGCGCCGCGAGGTCGACGCCGTTTCGCGGCGGCTCGGCCGGCGCATCAAGATGCTGGTGGGCAAGCCCGGCCTCGACGGACACTCCAACGGCGCCGAGCAGATCGCCGTGCGTGCGCGCGACTGCGGCATGGAGGTGGTCTACGAAGGCATCCGCCTGACGCCGGAGCGCATCGTCAATGCCGCGCTGGAGGAGAGCGTGCACGTCGTCGGCCTGTCCATCCTGTCGGGCGGCCATGTCTCGCTGGTCGGCGAGGTGCTGGAAGGCATGCGCGAGGCGGGCATCGGCGACGTTCCGGTGGTGGTCGGCGGCATCATCCCGCCAGCCGATGCCGCTGCGCTGCGCGCGGCCGGCGTGGCGCGCGTCTATACACCGAAGGACTTCGATCTGACCCAGATCATGCGCGACGTGGTGACCGTCGTCGACGGCGCCTGGAAGGAAGCGGCGTAGCCCGCCAGGCGCGTCGCGGACGCGGCGCGTTCACGGCGGGATTCCTAGCGACGCAACGAGCCGGTCGCGTGCACGATCGGCTCGACGGCGGCGTGGCTGAACAGCCAGGCTTCGGCATGCACCATGTCGCCATCACGGCGGATCGCGCGCGACAAGGCGATGACGTCGGCCACATGCGCGGGACGCAGGACGGTGACGTTGAGGTGGCGGAGAGACGAATCGATGGACGAGCCGCTCGCGGCCGCGGCCCGCAGCGCCGTGTCCACCACGCCGAGGAGCATCGCAGCCGACCAGTCCCGACCCGAAGGCGGCGAGAAGCGCAGCCGGACATCCTGGTCGCCGCATTCCTCGACGAAGACGTCGTACCGGTCGGCAGCGGGGAGAGTGTCGAGCAGGCGCTGCAATTCGTCTTCGATCATGCGGCGGATCGTATGCTATCCCTCGCGCGATGTCGTTCCTCGACCATATCGCGCGTTGCAACAACGCCGATCTCAGCCAGTTCGAACCGTGGTTCATCGGCGACCGGCGTGCCGGCTTCCTCCATCGCGACTTCCTGCCCGTCATCGCCGAGCGGCCCGACCTGCTGGCACGGCGCGACGGGCGCTGGCAGCTCGATCCCGGCCTCGACACGCCGGGGCGCCGCTCGGCAGAAATGCGCGCCTTCCTCCTCGAACTGCGCGAGCGCGGCCAGTTCGGGCGGCTGTGGCGGGAGGAGGCCTATCCCGTCGTCCGGGAATTCACCGATCCGCCGCTGATGACCATGGAACGGGCCGCCGTGCCCTGGTTCGGCGTGCGCGCCTTCGGGCCGCACATGACGGGCTACGTGCGACGGCGCGACGGCCTGCACATCTGGGTTCCGCGACGGTCCTTCATCAAGCCCACCTTTCCGGGCCAGCTCGACAATACCGTCGCGGGCGGGCAGCCCGCCGGCATCGGCCTGCACGAGAACCTGATCAAGGAATGCGCCGAGGAGGCATCGATCCCGCGGGCGCTGGCCGAGCAGGCCAAGGCGGTGAGCTATGTCGCCTATCTCAACCAGTCCGGGCCCCAGCTGAAGCCCGACCTGATGGTGTGCTTCGATCTCGAGCTGCCGGAGGACTTCACGCCGTGCGCGAACGACGGCGAGGTGCATTCCTTCGAGCTGTGGCCGGTCCGCCGCGTGTTCGAGACGGTGCGCGACACCACCGAGTTCAAGTACAACTGCAACCTGGTGCTGATCGACTTCTTCGTGCGCCACGGCCTGATTTCGGCGGACGATCCGCACTTCGTGTCCATCCTGTCCGGCCTGCGGAAGGAGTACGGCGCCGGCGCCGGCTGAAGGCCGAGCTTCGCTGCCGAGGCGAGTCCGCCGCGGGCTGCCTTCCGGCTTTTCACCGCATGGTCACCGCGCGACCTTCCTGGGGCCGCGCGCCGCCGGAACCGGCCGCGGGAGCTGGCGTTTGGCCGGACGATGCCGCTCCCTGCTCCCCCTGTTGCGCGGCAGACGGAGGCGAACCGATGCGCCGTTCCGCTTTTGCGCTGTTGTCGTTCCTGCTCCTCAGCGCTGCAGGCCTGTCCCCTGCGGGCTCCCAGCAA
Organism: Pseudomonadota bacterium; assembly: GCA_049323495.1. Lineage (GTDB taxonomy): Bacteria > Pseudomonadota > Alphaproteobacteria > Reyranellales > Reyranellaceae > Reyranella. The sequence goes on along the minus strand of JBMONG010000022.1, from coordinate 35,058 downwards.
GCGCCCGGCCGCGCACACGATAACGGGGGCATGCGCGGCGACGGTCACGCCGAGAACCACGACTGGTACAAGGAGCTCAGGCAGCCCGACACCGGCTACTCCTGCTGCAACGGCAGCACGGCCAGCCGCGAGGGCGACTGTCGACCGACGCGCGCCTACCGTTCCGACGACGGCATGTGGTACGCGCTGCTCGACGGGCGCTGGGTTCCGGTGCCGCCGCGCGTCGTGCTGCAGCAGCTCGCGCCGGACGGCCGCAGCCACATCTGCGCCGGCAAGAGCGGCATGATCTACTGCTTCCTCGGCGGATCCCCGAAGAGTTGAAGCGTCGGGCCTCATCCGCGCGCCGCCCTTCGCGCTTTGCGCGAGATGCCGCGGCATGCGAGAGTTGCTTCGCAGTGGACGGGGACGGACGTGGTGCGGGACGGTCAAGGGCTGGAAGTGAGCAACGCCGACGTCGAGGCGATCGCTTCCCTCGACTTCCTGCGGGAGGAATGGCTGCGCTTCGGCAACCGTCTGGCCGACTTCGCCGCTGCCGCCGACCGTGAGGAACGCTGTCCTCTGATCCCGGTCATGGCGGCGAATCTCGCATTGTCGATGAATGCCGAGGAAGGCCGCGTCGCGGCCCGGCGCTATCTCGCCCAGGCCCGACGCCTTGCCGCCGGCGGCGTCAACGAGCGCGAACTGGCCTGGATCGACGCCACCGAAGCCTGGCTCGCCGGTCGTGCCGATCGCGCGCTCGCCATCCACGGCGAGATGATGATCCGCTGGCCGCGCGATCTGCTGGCCGGCAAGCTGGGCCAGCTCCATGCCTTCAATGCCGGCGATTCCCAAGCCCTGCTCGACATCGGCGAGCGGCTGTTCGCCGCCAACCGCGACAACCGCTTCGTCTACGCCATGTACGCCTTCGGCCTGGAGGAGTGTCGTCGCATCGAGGAAGCCGAGGCGCTCGCGCGACAGGCCCTGGAATTCGACCGGCGCGATCCGTGGGCGCACCACGTCGTGGCGCACTGCCTGGAATCGCGCGGCCGCATGCTCGAGGGCGTGGCCTTCCTGGAGTCGGTCTCCGACACCTGGGAGGACTGCAACTCCTTCATGTACACCCACAACTGGTGGCATCTCGCGCTGTTCCTGGTCGATCTCGACCGCCACGACGAGGCCCTCCGTCTGTTCGACACGCGGGTCTGGGGCGTGTGGAAGGAGTTCTGCGAGGACCAGATCAACGCGGTGTCCCTGCTCGCCCGCCTGGAGCTGCGCGGCGTCGATGTCGCCGACCGCTGGGCCGACATCGCGCTCCATCTGAAGCCGCGGCTGCACGAGCATTTCGTGCCCTTCCTCGACCTGCAATATCTCTATGGCCTGGCGCGCGCCGGCGAGAAGAGTGCCGTCACCGAGATGCTGGCGAGCCTCGAGGAGCGGGCCGAGACCGCCCAGCCCTTCGAGCGCGAGGCATGGGCCGAGGCAACGGTGCCTGCCGCACACGGGCTGGCCGCCTATGCGACCGGCGACCACGCCGAGGCGGCGCGGCTGCTCGGCCAGGCGCTGCCGCACCTTCCGAAGGTCGGCGGCAGCATCGCGCAACGCGCGCTGTTCGGCGCCATCCACCTCGACGCCCTCGTGAGATCGGGATGGAACGACGCGGCGCTGAGAATCCTGCAGGCCGACGATCGCGAGCGGCCGACCGTGCCCTGGACCAAGCGCTCCCTGGGCGACCTCTACCGCCGCGTCGGCCGCACAGAGCAGGCGCTGGCGGCGGAATACCAGGCCGAGCAGCTCGCGCGGCACTACGCCCAGGGACGACCGACATGACCGATCTCACGCAGCTCACCGCCGCCCAGCTCTCGCGGCTCTATGCCAAGGCCAAGGCCTCGCCGGTCGAGACCATGAAGGCGGTGCTGGCGCGCACGGCAAAGGTCAATCCGGTGATCAACGCCCTCTGCCACTTGGACGAGGATCGCGCGCTGGCTGCGGCGCGCGCGTCGGAACGGCGCTGGAAGAAGGGCAAGCCGCTGTCGCCGATCGACGGCGTGCCCGTGTCGATCAAGGAGCTGGTGCGCGTGAAGGGCTGGCCCGCCAGCATGGGCAGCAGGCTGACCGACAAGGCGCCGGCCGACGCCGACGCGCCAGCCGTGGCGCGCCTGCGCGAGGCCGGCGCCGTCGTCTTCGCACAGAGCACGAGCTCGGAGTACGGCCACAAGGGCGTGACCGATTCACCGCTGCACGGCATCACGCGCAACCCGTGGAACACCGAGCGGACGCCGGGCGGCTCGTCGGGCGGCGCCGGGGCAGCCGTGGCCGCGGGGCTCGGTCCGCTCGCGATCGGCACCGACGGCGGCGGCTCGGTACGCATCCCGTCGAGCTTCAGCGGCCTGGTCGGTCTGAAGGGCACCTTCGGGCGCGTCCCGGCCTGGCCGCCGTCCCTGACCGGCGACTTGTCCAATACTGGTCCGATGTGCCGCACGGCGCTGGATTGCGCTCTCATGATGAACGCTCTCGCGCGACCGGATGCGCGCGACGCCCATGCCCTGCCCGAAGAGGACGTCGACTACGTCAAGAAAGCGGGCGGCAGGCTGAAGAAGCTGAAGGTCGGCCTCGTGCTGCGCTTCGGCGACCATCCGCTCGACATCGAGGTGGCGGCGCTCGTGACCCGGGCAGCGCGGCAGTTCGAGGCGCTGGGCTGCACCGTCGAGGAGGTTGCGGCTCCCTTTCCGATGGCCGACGCCGGCCGCTGCTTCGTGATTCACTGGCTGACCGCGCTGCAACGGCTTCTCAAGATGTTTCCCGAGGACCGGCACGGCGCGTTCGACCCCAACCTGCTGGCCTCCGCGAAGGCGGGCACGCGATACACGATGCAGGAGCTGGCCGACGCCCAGGCGACGCGGCGCGAGCTCGCCCTCGCCTGGAACCTCTTCTTCGACAAGTACGACCTGATGCTGTCGCCGACGGTCGCGGTCCAGCCTTTCGCCGCGGGCCGGAACCTGCCGGACGGCCCGGAAGGCAAGGCCAACGCCCTGTGGTCGCCCTACACCTACACCTTCAACCTGAGCCGCCATCCTGCCGCCTCGGTGCCCTGCGGGCTGAGCCGCGACGGCCTGCCGATCGGCCTGCACATCGCCGCGGGCCACTACAAGGACACCCTCGTGCTGCGGGCGGCCGCCCGCTATGCCGAAACGACCCCGATGAAGTTCCCTGTGCTGCCGGAGACGAAGTGATGACCGCCGACCTTGCGATGATGCCAGCCTGGCAACTGGTGAAGCTGTACAAGGCCCGCAAGGCCTCGCCGGTCGAGGCCGCGAAGGCCGCGATCGCCCGCATCGAGGCCTTCAATCCGCAGCTCAACGCCTTCCAGCATCTCGATCCCGAGGGCGCGCTGCGCGCGGCCCGCGCCTCCGAAAAGCGCTGGCGGAAGGGTGGCAAGCGGCTGTCCGACATCGACGGCGTGCCCATCACGATCAAGGACATGGTGCTGACCAAGAACATGCCGACGCGCATGGGCAGCCTCGCCACCGATCCGGACGGTCCCTGGAACGCCGATGCGCCGGCGGCGCAGCGGTTGCGCGAGGCCGGCACGGTGCTGCTGGGCAAGACGACGTCGCCGGAGTACGGCTGGAAGGGCGTCACGGATTCGAAGCTGTTCGGCGCGACGCACAATCCGTGGAAGATCGGCCGCACGCCCGGGGGTTCGTCGGGTGGCGGCGTGGCGGCCGAGGCGGTCGGCATGGGCAGCCTTGCCGTCGGCACGGACGGCGCCGGCTCCGTGCGCATCCCCTGCTCCTTCACCGGCCTGTTCGGGCTGAAGCCGACCCAGGCGCGCGTGCCGCTCTGGCCGCCCTCGGCCCAAGGGACCCTGTCGCATGTCGGGCCGATGACGCGCACCGTGCGCGACGCGGCGCTGATGATGAACGTGATGGCGCGTCCCGACCCGCGCGATCCCTATGGCCGCCCCGACGACGCGGAAGACTATCTCAAGGGCTTCGAGAAGGGCGTGAAGGGACTCCGCATCGCCTGTTCGCCCAATCTCGGCTTCGTCGAGAAGGACAGGATCGACCGCGACGTGGCCGTCGCCTTCGAGAATGCGGTCAAGGTCTTCAAGACACTGGGCGCCAAGGTCGTGGAGGATTCGCCCGACTTCGGCGGCCTGGACCCGCGGCGCATCCTCAACGTCCACTGGCAATCCAACGTCGCGGTCCTGGTGAAGGGCTTCAGCGAGGAGAAGCGCGAGCTGATGGATCCCGGCCTGCTCAAGGCCGCCGAGCACGGCGCCCAGCTGGGGCAGGAGGCCGTCGTGACCGCGATCCATCAGCGCCAGCAGGTGGCCGCGATCATGAACCTGTTCATGGCCAAGTATGATCTGTTGCTGACGCCCACCATGCCGATGACCGCCTTCGCGGTGAACGAGAATGCCGCCTGGGGCGGCGACGGCGTCGATATCGGCTGGACCCCCTTCACGCTGACCTTCAACCTGACCCGCCAGCCCGCCGCCACCATCCCCTGCGGCCTCGACCGCGAGGGCCTGCCGATCGGACTGCAGATCGTGGGCGCCCATGCGCGCGACGCGCTGGTGCTGCGGGCGGCGGCGGCCTACGAACGCGTCCGGCCGATCCCGGCGCCGCCCATGGCACACCAGATCTGACGCGCCACGCGGCGGCTCACTCCACCTGCCCGTAGAGCTTGCGGCACTCGTAGGTGAGCTGGTTGGTGCGCTGGTCGTCGCAGGGCTTCTGCCGCTCGAAATACAGGGCGACGCCATAGAACACCATGGCGCCGACGATCCAGGCCATGATCGAGAGGGTCAGCGCCTTCTCGTAGTTGGCCTCGACCAGGCGGGCGAAGCGCCGGCCCGGCGACAGCGAGGCGACAAAACGCACGGCGATCAGCGTCAGCGGGAACGTGATCGCTCCGCAGGCAAAATAGAACAGGAACAGGCTCTGGACGCTCACCCCAGTCCTCGGGCCGCAATGCTTCGGGCGCGAGAAGATGAGGAAGCCGGCTGGGGCGGTCAAGGCGGCACGTTGAACCTGCTGACGCGCCATCGCGGGGACGCAGGATCAATGTAAGATGGCCGCCTTCGGAGGTCCGTGGATGGCTCTGAGCCGGCGTACCCTGATTCACGCCGCACTGGCCGCCGCCGGCGTCGCGTCGCTGGCGGGTCTCGCCACGCTCGCGGAGCATCGGGTCGCCTTGGGACCTACCGACAGTGCGGGGTTCCGCCCCATTCCATGGCCCTTCCGGCCCGACATATGGCCGCCTGGTCGTGCCTGGCGCGGCAATGATCTCGACGTCTATGTGCGGGTGAAGCCCGGCATGTGCGGTGACTGCGAGACGGGCATCGTGAGCGACGAGGCCCTGGACCGTGCGGTGGAGATCGATCGGCTGGATTCGCGCTTCGCACCCGCGGGCGACGGCCGGCGCGTCCGCGTCACCGACCTGTACGGCCGCGCCAGGTTGTACAGCCACCGCATGCGCTATCGCTCGCTGCGCCATGCCGAAGGAATCACGGTCGCCTACAAATGCGACCTAGTCGTCGCTCTGATCGATGGCGACATGGTGGACCAGGCCCGCCGACGAATGGCGTACAGGTTCCTTGAATCCAACACGGTGCAGATCTGGGTGAACAGGCAGCTCGCAGAGCGATGATGCGCCCCTCGCCCTGCAAGGGCGGGAGCCTACTTCCAGATCTCCTGTGCGACCTCGACGCAGCGCGCGAGCTTGGCCCATTGCTCGTCCTCGGCCAGCAGGTTGCCTTCCTCCGTGCTCGCGAAGCCGCATTGGGGCGAGAGGCAGAGCTGGTCGAGCGGCGCATGCTTCGCCGCCTCCTCGATGCGGCGCTTGAGCTCGTCCTTGCTCTCCAATGCACCGGTCTTCGAGGTCATGACACCCAGCACGACCTGCTTGCCCCTGGGCAGGAAGCGCAGCGGCTCGAAGCCGCCGGCGCGCTCGGTGTCGTATTCCATGAAGTAGGCGTCGACGCCCATGCGGTTGAACAGCACGTCGGCTACGCGCTCGTAGCCACCTTGCGCCATCCAGGTCGAGCGGAAATTGCCGCGGCAGAGATGCATCGAAATCGTCATCCCGGGCGTGCGTCCGGCCACGGCGGCGTTCACCAGGCCGGCATAGACGTCCAGCAGCGAGTCGGGATCGTCGCCGCGGCCGCGCAGGTAGTCGCGTTGCGCCTCGTCGCAGAGATAGGCGACGAACACCTCGTCGAGCTGCAGGTAGGTGCAGCCGGCCTCGCCGAAGGCGCGTACGGCCTTGGCGTAGGCACGGCCGAGATCGTCGAAGAACGGCTCCATGTCGGGATACACCGACCGCTCGATCGCCTCGCGCCCGCCGCGATAATGCAGGGCCGTGGGGGACGGGATCGTCATCTTCGGCACGGGTTTGCCGGGAAGATCCTGCGCCACGGATTTCAGGAACCGGAAGTGCTCGATCATGGGGTGCGCCGCCGGGAAATCGATCCGGCCATGGACATGCAGGCCCTCGGCCTTGGTCTGCGTGCCCTTGAACTGCAGGCCCTGGGTCACGCTCACCAGCTCGACGCCGTCGAGCGCCGCCAGGAAGTCGTAGTGCCACCACGAGCGACGGAACTCGCCGTCCGTCACCGCCTGCAGGCCGATGGATGCCTGCCTTGCGACGAGCTTGGCGATCTCGGCATCCTCCACCGCCTTCAGCTGCTGCGGCGTGATCTCGCCAGCCAGCCGGCGCGTGCGCGCCTCCTTGACGGGGGCGGTGCGCAGCAAGCTGCCGACTTGGTCGGCCCGGAACGGGGGCGTCGTGCGCTGCATTTCCTTCTCCTGCCGCCTGCTAGGCCGCCACGCCCAGAGCGGTGCGGATCGACCGGTGGAAATGGACCAGGGACGGCTCGTTGCGGCCATAGACCACCTCCTCGGTGGCGCCCGATTCGAAGCCGATCTGCATGCGCTCGCCCAGGGGGAAATCCTCCTCCAGCACGGTGCGGATGGCGATGTCCCGGTTCTTCTCCCAATAAGCGTCGGGCCGCGTCGTCTCGGCCGGCTTGTAGATCGAGAGCTCGACCTCGCAACGTCCCGGATCGTCGCGTCCGGGAAAGGCCCGCCAGATCTCGATATGGTCGACCTGCCAGATCAGGATGGTGTTGGGAAAGAGCTGATAGATCGCAATGACGTGCGGCCGGTAGTTGCGCTCCGTCTCGGCCAGCGCGCGCACCGTCTCGATCGAGGTCCGCGCCACGCACATGCGGCCGTGCAGGCCCGCGCCGTCGAACGTGCCGACATTGCCGATGAAATAGGGCGCGATCGTCTTCCGGTGCAGATGCGGGATGTGATAGCCCTCGAGGAAGGTGTCGACGGCGAACTTCCAGTTGATGCGCGGCTCCACGCGATCGACCGAGTACAGCGGGTAGGTATCGAGCCGGAGCGCGGCAAGGTCCTCGCCGATGATGCCGAGCTCGGCGTCGATATCGAATACCCCCGCCTCGCCGTCCCGCAGCGGGCTCGGACGGACGAACATCATGCCGCCGCGCTCGACCGCGGGCAGCCGGACCAGGCCATGGCCCGCGAGATCGAGCCCGGCGAAGCCCGTCTTGTCGGTGACGCCCAGCAGCTTGCCGGCCGCATCGTAGGTCCAGCCGTGGTAGGGACAGACGAAGGCGCGGGCGTTGCCACAGCCCTGCGCTACCGGTGCGCCGCGATGGCGGCAGATGTTGGCGAAGGCCCGCACCGTGCCGTCGGCGCCGCGCGCCAGCAGCACGGGCATGCCGGCGACGTCCTCGGTGAGGTAGTCGCCCGGCTTCGGCAGCCGCGTCGACAAGGCCATGAAGATCGGCCGCTCGCGGAACAGCCGGTCGCGTTCCAGCGCCGCGCGCTCGCGGCTGGCATAGGCGGCGACGCGATTGCGGAACATCGCGTCGGCAAGATCGGTGGTGCGGCCATCGATGTGGCCCAGCAGCCGCCTCCCGACGGCCAGTTCTTCTTGTCTTTTCATGCCGGAAGCTTAGTCCTTCGAGGGGCCGGGCTCCAGAGGCCCACTGCCGGTCATCCCGCCTTCCCAGCCATCTGCAATGCCTTCGCGACCACCGCATCCGGCGCCATGCCGCTCTCGCGCAGCGCCCGGATCGTCATGTCGCGATCGCGCTTGGCGAAGCGGCGGCCCGCCGCGTCGGTCAGCAGCCTGTGGTGGGCGTAAAGGGGTGTCTCGTAGCCCAGCAGCTTCTGCAGCAGGCCGTGGACATGGGTCGACGGCAGCACGTCGACGCCGCGCGTCACGAGCGTGATCCCCTGGAGATGGTCGTCGACCGTGACCGAGAGGTGATAGCTGGTCGGCGTGTCCTTGCGCGCGATCACGAAGTCGCCCATCAGCAGCGGCTGTCCCTCGATCCAGCCCAACGTCTCGTCGAAGAAGCGATAGGGCCCGGCCTGTGCCGCCGCGCGCCCGGCATCGAGGCGCATGCAGTGCTCCTGGCCGGCGGCCATGCGATCGTGCCTTTCCTGCACGGTCAGGCGGCGGCACGTGCCGGGATAGAGCGGCCCGTCAGGCCCGTGCGGCGCGTGGCCCGAGGCGGCGATCTCGCGCTCGATGTCGGCACGGCTGCAGAAGCAGGGATAGACCAGGCCGCGAGCGTCGAGCCGGTCGAGCGCCCGGCCGTAGTCGGCGAAATGCTCGGACTGGCGCCGCACCGGACCGTCCCAGTGGAAGCCCAGCCAGCGCAGATCGTCGAGGATCGCGGTCTCGAATTCACGCCGGCAGCGGCGGATGTCGATGTCCTCGATGCGGACCAGGAACGTCCCGCCGGCCTCGCGCGCACGATGCCATCCCGTCCAGGCCGAATAGGCGCTGCCCAAGTGCAGCTCGCCGGTCGGGCTGGGCGCAAATCGTGTGACGACGTTTTGCGGGGGAGAAGCCATCGCCGGACGTTACAGTCGCTTCGAACGGCGTGCTATGCGGGGTCATGGCACAGGTCGTTCTCGATGCCGCCAACCTGAAGAAGGCGCTGCGGCATCTCGCCAAGGTCGACGCGGATTTCGCGCGCGTGCTCGACGAGGTCGGGCCGCCGGAGCTGCGCATCGTGCCCTCGGGCTTCGGCGGGCTGATGCGCTCGATCGTCGGCCAGCAGGTCTCGGTCCATGCCGCGCGCAGCATCTGGCTGCGGCTGGAGGCGGCCGTCCCGAGCATGGAGCCCGCCGATTTCCTGGCGCAGTCGGACGAGCAGCTGCGCGCCGTCGGCCTGTCGGCCGCCAAGATGCGCTACGGCCGCAGCCTGGCGAGCGACATCGTCGAGGGCCGCATAGACTTCTCGACCCTGGACGCGCTCGACGACGAGACGGCCATCGCCATGCTGTGCCAGGCCAAGGGGATCGGCCGCTGGACCGCGGAGATCTACCTGATGTTCGCCCACGGCCGGCCCGACATCATGCCCGGCCTGGATCTCGGGCTGGTGGTCGCCGCGCAGCATCTCAAGCGGCTGCGCAAGCGGCCGGACGCCAAGCGCCTGGTCAGAATCGCAGAGCAGTGGCGCCCGTGGCGCAGTGCGGCTGCGCTGCTGCTCTGGCACTATCGCCGCAACATGCCGGACTGGAGCGCCAAGGATCCCGGCAAGGAAACCAGGGCGGCACCTCCAGCCAGGATGAAGACCACATGACCAAGATCGACGGGCCGAGCCACGGCCCCCAGGCCGGCGGCCGTCCGGGGCACATGATCATCCTGCTGCACGGCTACGGCGCGGACGGCAACGACCTGATCGGCCTGGCGCCAGTGCTGGCGCCGCTGATGCCCGACGTGGTCTTCCACGCGCCCAACGCACCCTACGCCTGCGACGGCAATCCGTTCGGCTTCCAGTGGTTCCCCATATCGCGCCTCGATCCGGCAGCGGCGCTGGCCGGCGTGCGCAGCGCCGCCCCCGTGGTCGACGCCTACCTCGACGCGAAGATGGCGAAACACGGGCTCGACGAGAGCCGCACCTGCCTCGTCGGCTTCTCCCAGGGCACGATGATGGCGCTGCATGTCGGGCTGCGGCGCGCCCATCCACTGGCCGGCATCGTCGGCTTCTCGGGGATGCTGGCCGGCGCCGAGGAGCTGCCGGCCGAGATCCGGTCGCGGCCACCCGTGCTGCTGACGCACGGCGACCAGGACGAGATGCTGCCCGCCATGCTGAGCCAGCGCGCCGCCGAGGCGCTGCGGGAGAACGGCGTGCCGGTCGGCCTGCACATCGCCGAGGGCGTGGGACACGGCATCAACGACACGGCGCTGTCGCACGCCGCCCGCTTCCTGCTGGAGGCCTTCGGCCTGCCAATGCCCAATCAACGATGAAGGACAGAATGGTCGAGGGAACGTGCAAGCCGGGCTTCGAGCGGGTCGCCGAAGCCTTCCAGAAGAACTTCGACGCGCATGGCGAGGCGGGCGCGTCGGTCTGTGTCACGGTCGGCGGCGAGACCGTCGTCGACCTGTGGGGCGGCGTCGCCGACCGCAAGAGCGGCGCGCCGTGGACGCGCGACACGGTCGGCATCGTCTTCTCCTGCACCAAGGGCGCGACGGCGCTGTGCGCCCATGTGCTGGCCAGCCGCGGCAAGCTCGACCTCGATGCCCCGGTCGCCGAGCTGTGGCCGGAATTCGCCGCCAACGGCAAGGAGCGCGTGACGACGCGCATGATGCTCGACCATTCGGCGGCCGTGCCGGCGCTGCGCGAGGCGGTGAAGGACAGCGGTCCCTACGAATGGGACTACATGACCGGGCGGCTGGCCGCGGAGGCGCCGTTCTGGGAGCCCGGCACGCGCAACGGCTACCATGGCTTCACCTTCGGCTGGACGGTGGGCGAGATGGTGCGCCGCGCCTCGGGCAAGTCGCTGGGCACGTTCTTCCGCGACGAGATCGCGGGGCCGCTCGGGCTGGACTTCTGGATCGGCCTGCCGGAAGAGATCGAGCCGCGCGTCGCGCCCATCATCCCCTTCGCCTACAAGGCCGAGCAGGCCAGGACGCCGTTCATGATCGACCTGGCGACGCGGCGCGACTCGCCGGCCGCCCTCTTCTACTTCAATGTCGGCGCCTGGCGGACCGGCGGCGCCAACACACGCGCGGGCCGCGCGGCGGAGATCGGCGCCGCCAACGGCATCACGAACGCCCGTGGCCTGGCCGGCCTGTACGCGCCGCTCGCCAACGGCGGCGGAAAGCTGGTCGACGCCGCGACGCTCGCGCGCATGGCCGAGGTCTCCATGGCGACGCACGACGACGCCACCCTGCGCATCCCGACGCGCTTCGCGCTGGGCTTCATGAAGTCGATGGACAACCGCCGCCGCAGCGTCGGCCCCACGCTGTTCGGACCGGATGTCGACAGCGTGATCATGGGCAGCGCCGCGTTCGGCCATGTCGGCGCCGGCGGTTCCCTGGGCTTCGCCGATCCCGTGGCCGGCCTGTCGTTCGGCTACACCATGAATCGCATGGGTCCCGGCCTGCTGATGAACGAGCGCGGCCAGGCGCTGGTCGATGCGGCCTACCTGTCGCTCGGATACAGGGACAAGGAGGGCGGCGTCTGGGTGAAGTGATCCGCCGGCCATGATCCCCGTCCTGCGTCCCCTCAGGGACCCCGCGGTCGCAACGATCTGGTCGGGGCTCGCGGCCTCGACCATCGGCGAGGACCTGTTCCGCGTCGCCGTCGTCTGGATCGCGGCCGAGCAGATCGGCAATGCCGCGGGCTACGTCAATGCCGCCCAGTACGGCGCCATGCTGGCCGTCGGACTGCTCGGCGCCTCCTGGTTCGACCGCTGGCGCGCCGACCGCGCCATGATGGGCTCCAAGTACGCCAGCGCGCTTCTCGCCGTGCTGCCGGTTGCCGGTTCCTACGCCTGGGGCGTCTCGATCCCGCTGCTCGTGATCGCAGTGATGGGAATCGCGGGGCTGCGCATGATCTTCACGCCGGCGCTGCAGTCGGCGGTGCCGATGCTGGTGAAGGACAGCGCGGGATTGCAGGCGATCAACGGATTGTTCGACGCGACCTGGCGCCTGGCGCGGCTGATCGGCCCGACGCTGGCGGCGGTGCTGAACACGCTGCTGCCTGTGATCCACTTCCTCTCCGTCACGGCGCTGGGCTTCGCGCTGTCGGGCCTCGCCGTGTGGGCCGTGCGCGACCGCGTGGTCGATCCGGCGAGCAAGCCGCGGCCGGGGCGCGGTGGCTGGCGCGGCGCCTGGGATGCCCTGCTCGACGGCGCGCGCCTGATGCTGAGCGAGCGCACGACCGGCACGCTCCTCCTGGTCAACGCCTTCTCCAACGGCCCGTGGAGCGTCGCCCTGCAGCTCTGCATCGCCCTGATGGTGGTGGAGCACGACCCGCACCTCTTCGGCTTCCACGGCCTGGCCGCGCTCGGCCTGATCGTCGGCACGACCGGCGTGGGCGATGTGATCGGCAACCTCGTGGCCGGCAGCGTCCGCTTCCGCCGCCCGCTGTCGACCATGTTCCTGGGCTACGTCGCCATGGGGACGGGCTTCGCCCTGATCGCCCTCGCGGCCTGGGGGCTCGACAATCCCTGGAAGCTGCCGGCGATGATGCTGGCCGGGCTGGTCGCCGGCTTCGGCGGGCCGTTCTACTTCATCCCCATGATCACCCGCATGCAGACGGTCTTCCGCGGCGCCGAGATCGCCCGCGTCTTTCGCCTGCGGCTCGCGGTCATGGCCGGCTCGATGCTGCTCTTCAACCTGGGCGCCACGCCGCTGTTCGACCTGATCGGCCCCACCCACACCGAGTTCTATCTCGGCCTGCTGCTGCTGGCGGTCGGCGTCGTGGGCCACGTCTACTTCCGCCGGCACGAAGCGGCACTGCAGGACGTCAGTACAACTCAGCGAGGGCACGCGGACGCTTGAAGGCGATCACGGGATCGGTCCACGTCATGTTCCATGCTGGGCCAGGTGGGACAGGAGCAGCTCGTTCACGCGATCGGGCGACTGATCGGCCGCATAATGGCCGACGCCGGGCAGCACCTCGAACCGATAGGGCGCGTCGATGAACTCTCCCGTGCCTTCGGCCGCGGCCCGCCCGACCGTGTCGTCAGCGTCGCCCCAGACATAGAGCGTGGGCACCTTGATCGCGCCAAGAGCCTGACGCGGACCGCTCGAGCGATACCAGGCCAGCGCGGCCTCGAGCGCCGCCTCGTTGCCCAGCACGGACAAATGAGCATCGGTCGCCGCCTTGGGCATCCCCTGGCGCAAATGGCGCGACCGCAGCCAATCGCAGTCGTTGGCGAGCAGCTTCGGCACGGCGTCCGCCTCGAGAAAGGCGGTGTGGTGACCCGATCGCCGCTTCTGATCGCCATCCGGCAGCGCAAGCGCTCTCAGAAAGGATGCAGGGTGGGGCCGCGACAGAATGGTGAGGGAGCGAAGCCGTTCGGGATGACGCGACGCGATGATCCACGACAGGCTGCCGCCCCAGTCGTGGCCGACCAGATGAAAGCGCCGCTCACCATGGCCCGCGGCCTTCACGATCTCCAGAGCGTCATCCACCAGACGGTCGATCCGGTAGGCATCGGCATTCTTCGGATCGGGCCGCGCACCCGCCGAATAGCCACGCTGATTGGGCGCGACCGCGAAGTAGCCGGCCTTGGCCAACGCGGGAACCTGCCGATCCCAGAAATGGCGCGAGACACCGAACCCGTGCAGCAGCAGGACGAGCACGTTGTCGGGCCTGCCCCCGACGGAACAATCGAAGTCGAGCCCCGGGCCTGTCGAGATTTTCCGGATTTCCATGCCGACTTTTTCCTCCCTTCAAAGCGGACGCCCTGACGATCAAGTGTAGTCTTCCCTCTTGCGGGGAACGCTGTGTATTGATAGCGTCCCTTTAGTACACAGCGTTACCGTTACCGTCCGGCAAACAGGAGCGCGCCATGGCCAAGGCCTTCCCGACCGACAATCCTTTCCTGCGCGGCTACTACGCCCCGGTGAACACCGAGGCCGACGCCGCCCATCTGCACATCACCGGCGAGATGCCGAAGGAGCTGTGCGGCACGCTCTACCGCAACGGGCCCAATCCGCAGTTCGCGCCGCGCGGACCCTACCACTGGTTCGGCGGCGACGGCATGATCCACGCCTTCCACATCGAGAACGGCAACGTGTCGTACAAGAACCGCTGGGTTCGCACGCCCAAGTGGGAGATCGAGAACAAGGAAGGCGAAGGCCTTTCCGGCACCTTCGGCAATCCGCGGTATACCGACCCGCGCGTGATGGCTCTGAACTCGACCATCGCCAACACCAACATCGTGTGGCACGGCGGCAAGCTGCTGGCCCTCGAGGAGGCCCACGCGCCCTTCTCGCTCGATCCGGCCAGCCTGATGCCGGTCGGCCCCAAGGGTGGCTATGAGACGTTCGGCGACAAGCTGTGCGGCCCCTTCACCGCCCACCCCAAGCTCGATCCGGTGACCGGCGAGATGGTGTTCTTCGGGTACTCGGCGAAGGGCCGGTTCACCAAGGAGGTCAGCATCCAGAGCGTCACGGCCGACGGCACCGTGACCCGCGCCGAGATCCTCGACGGCCCCTATCCCAGCATGATCCACGACTTCGCCGTGACGCGGAACTGGATCGTGCTGCCGATCTTCCCGCTGACCTCGTCCATGGAGCGTGCGATGAGCGGCAAGCCGCCCTTCGCCTGGGAGCCCGACAAGGGCACGCACATCGCCTTCATCCCGCGCAACGGCAGCGTCGCCGACGTCCGGTGGGTGAGCGCGCCGGCGAGCTACGTGTTCCACCCGATGAACCACTTCGAGACGGCCGACGGCAAGATCGTGCTCGACGTGATGAAGTACGACATCGCGCCGCTCTTCCCGCTGCCCGACGGCTCGCCGTCGTCCAAGGAGACGCCGGCGGCACGGCTGTTCCGGTGGACCTTCGAACTCGAAGGCCATGCCAATACCTTCAGGGAAGAGCAGCTCGACGACCGCGTCGGCGAGTTCCCGCGCTTCGACGAGCGCTTCTGCATGGCCGACTACCGGCACGGCTGGATCGTCTCCGGCAACGTCGCGGACACCCGCACCGGCGATCCCAGGCTGGACGGCATCACCCACTACGACCTGGCGACGGGCAAGAGCGCCACCTGGACCGCGGGCCCCGGCGACCGCTTCGGGGAGCCGATCTTCGTGCCGCGCCGCGACGATGCGCCCGAAGGCGACGGCTGGGTGCTGAGCGTACTCTTCCGCGCCGACGAGGGTCGCAGCGACCTCGCCGTGTTCGAGGCCACCGACATCGCCAGGGGGCCGGTGGCGCTGGCGCATCTCAGCAGCCGGGTGCCGGCCGGTTTCCACGGCAACTGGAGGCCCGGCCCGCTGTAGAAGCTGCGGCGTTCGATCCAACGGAGCGTTGTCGATGATCACCGTCCATCACCTCGAGAATTCGCGGTCGCAGCGCGTACTGTGGATGCTCGAGGAGCTCGGCCTGGACTACGAGGTCAAACGCTACCGGCGCGAGCCGACGATGCAGGCGCCGGCCGCGCTGCGCGCCGTGCATCCGCTCGGCAAGTCGCCGGTCATCACCGACGGCGACTGGACGCTCGCCGAATCGGGGGCGATCCTGGAATATCTCGTCGAACGCTATGGCGAAGGCCGGTTCGCCCCGCCGCTCGGCACGCCCGAGCGTGTCCGCTACACCTACTTCCTGCACTACGCCGAAGGCTCGCTGATGCCGCTTCTGTTCATGAAGCTGGTCTTCGGCCGCATTCCCGAGCGCGTGCCGTGGGCGATGCGGCCGGTCGCCCGCCTGATCTCGAACGGGACGGACAAGACGCTGCTCGCCCCGCAGATCGCCAACCACTTCGCCTTCCTGGAGAGCGAGCTCGCCAGCCGCGCGTGGTTCGCTGGCGATGCCTTCACGGCCGCCGACGTGCAGATGAGCTTTCCGCTCGAGGCCGCCGCCGCACGGGTCGGCTTCGACCGCCTGCCGCGCCTCAAGGATTTCGTCAACCGCGTACAGGCCCGCCCGGCCTACAAGCGGGCCCTCGAGAAGGGCGGGCCCTACACCCTGCTCAAGTAGCCGGCGGCGTGCTAGGTCCGACGCACTGAGAGAAACGTCTATTTCAAGGAGCGAAACCGATGGCCCTGCCCGCCCTGCTGCGCGACAACCTTTCGATCCCCGTCGTGGGCGCGCCGCTGTTCATCGTCTCCAATCCCGACCTCGTGATCGAGCAGTGCAAGGCGGGCGTCGTGGGCTCGTTCCCTGCGCTCAACGCACGGCCCAAGGAGATGCTCGAGGAGTGGCTGAAGCGCATTACCGGCGAGCTCGCGGAATACAAGGCCAAGCATCCCGAGAAGAAGGTGGCGCCCTTCGCGGTCAACCAGATCGTGCACAGCTCCAACGACCGCCTGCAGCACGACGTCGAACTCTGCGAGAAGTACAAGGTGCCGATCCAGATCACCTCGCTTCGCGCGCCCGACGACGTCGTGACGTCGGCCAAGCGCTACGGCTGCCTGGTGTTTCACGACGTGACCAACATCGTCCACGCCAAGCGCGCGCTCCAGGCCGGCGTCGACGGGCTGATCCTGGTCTGCGCCGGCGCGGGCGGCCATGCCGGCCGGCTGTCGCCCTTCGCCCTGGTGCCGGAAGTACGCCAGTTCTACGACGGCTGCATCCTGCTGTCGGGTTCGATCGCCAACGGCGCCTCGGTGCTGGCGGCGCAGGCGCTGGGGGCGGATCTCGCCTATATCGGCACGCGCTTCATCGCCGCCAAGGAGGCGAATGCCACCGAGGCGAACAAGCAGTGCATCGTCGACTCGACCGGCGAGGAGATCGTCTACACCAACCTGTTCACCGGCGTGCACGGCAACTACCTCAAGCGCAGCATCACCGCGGCGGGCCTCGATCCCGAAGACCTCCCGGTGGCCGACAAGAGCAAGATGAATTTCGGCTCGGGCGGCAACACCAAGGTCAAGGCGTGGCGCGACATCTGGGGTGCCGGCCAGGGCGTGGGCCAGATCTTCGACGCCCCGCCGGCCGGCGAGATCGTCGCCCGGCTCAAGGCGGAATACGAGGCGGCGCGCGCTGCGCTGTTCGCTGGCGAGACCGTACCGACCCGGCTCAAGCAAGCCGCGGAATGACACGACGGGCCTTCCCTGCTAGGGAACGGCCCGCATGATCCGCCGCCTCTACGACTGGGTGATCCGCCTCGCGGCCCACCCGCGCGCCATATGGGCGCTGGCCGTCATCTCGTTCCTGGAGAGCTCCGTCTTTCCGATCCCGCCGGACGTGATGCTGATCCCGATGGTGCTGGCCAACCGGTCCAAGGCCTTCACCATCGCCCTCGTCTGCACGGTGAGCTCCGTCCTGGGCGGCCTGCTGGGTTACGCCATCGGCTACTACTTCTTCGAGACGCTGGGCGAGTGGGTGGTGCGCACCTATCACATGGAGACGGGCCTCGCCGCCTTTCGCCAGGGCTTCGACGAGTACGGGATCTGGATCATCCTGATCAAAGGCCTCACGCCCATTCCCTACAAGCTGGTGACCATCGCCTCGGGCGCCGCGCACTTCGACCTGTTCACGTTCGTGTGGGCGTCCATCGTGACGCGTGGCGCCCGCTTCTTCCTCGTGGCAGCCTTGCTGTGGCGTTTCGGACCGCCGATCCGCACCTTCGTCGAGGAGCGCCTCACGCTTCTCACTTGGCTGTTCCTGATTGCGCTGGTCGGCGGATTCGTCGCGTTCCGCTTCCTATTCTAGACTGCCGATGACTTCCATCCAACGCCTCCCTGTCGCCAGCAAGCTCGGCCTGCTCGCCGCGCTGGGCAGCGGGGCGTTGCTGGGCGGCGCCTACTATTTCCAGTACGTCGTGGGCCTGCCGCCATGCGACCTCTGCTACTGGCAGCGCTGGCCGCATATGGTGGCGATCGCCGCCGGCCTGGCTGCGCTCGCCTCCTTCGCCAGACCACGGCTGGCACTGGTCTTCCTCTGCGTCGCCATCGCCGCCCTGGTGGCGACCGCAGGCGTGGGCGTGTTCCATGCCGGCGTCGAATACGGCTTCTGGCCGGGGCCGCAGGCCTGCTCGGGATCCATACCGCGTGGCCTGTCGGCGGAGGAGTTGAGAAGGTATCTTTTCAACGCGCGCATGGTCCGATGCGACCAGGTGGCGTGGTCGCTGTGGGGCATCTCCATGGCCGGCTGGAACGCCCTTCTGTCCGCGGCGTTGGCGTTCGTGCTCGCCTTGGGCGCGGCAGGCTGGGTGAGGTCGCGGCAATGAAGACAGGCGATACCCGTAATCCCGGCGACCCCGAGCCGCGTACCCTGATCGAGCGCACCATCCGCGTCGACCAGGCCGGCGAGTTCGGTGCCGTCCGGATCTACGAAGGCCAGCTGGCCGCCCTGCGCTGGACCGGGCGCGGGCGCGGCACGGCGGCCCGCAAGATCGCCGGCATGGCGCAGGCGGAGCGTGAGCACAACCGCACCTTCGATCGGCTCCTCGTCGAGCGGCGCGTGCGGCCGACGGTGCTCTCCCCCCTGTGGCACGTCGCGGGCTTCGCGCTCGGCGCCGCCACGGCCCTCATGGGAGAAAAGGCAGCGATGGCCTGCACCGTCGCGGTGGAGGAGACGATCGACGAGCACTACGCCGCGCAGGCCGCGCAGCTCGGCGACGACGAGGCCGACCTGCGCGCCACCATCGAGAAGTTCCGCGCCGAGGAGATCGAGCATCGTGACGAGGCGCTGGCCTCGGGAGCCGAGCAGGCGCCGGCCTATGGGGCGCTGACCGCCGCGGTCAAGGCGGGCTCGAGGCTGGCCATCTGGCTGTCGACCCGGTTCTAGCCCGACTTGGCGGCATCAGCCTCCGAAGCCGCCAAGCACGTCGGGGTCCGCCAGAGCGTCGGCGCCCAGTTCCCGGACGAGTCGCCCCTTCTGCATCACCAGGATGCGGGTCGCCAGCGAGGCGACGAAGGCCAGCTCCTGATCGACGATCAGCATGGTCATCTTGAGTTCACTGTGCAGGCTGCGCAAACGCTCTGCGAGATTCTCGACGATGGAAGGCTGCACGCCTTCGGTCAGTTCATCGAGAAGCAGGAACTGCGGCGTCCGGATCACGGCGCGCGCGATTGCCAGCAGCTGCCGTTCACCGCCGCTCAAGGTCTCGCTTCGCCGTGCAAGGAGGTTGGCCAGCCCAGGAAAGAGATCGATCACCCGGTCGATCGTCATGCTGACCGTTCGGCCTTTGGCCAGCGTCGCCAGCTTGAGGCTTTCGGCCACGGTGAGGCCTGGAAACCCGCGATCGCCCTGCGCGACATAGCCGATGCCGAGAGCGCTTCGCCGATAGGCCGGCAGCGCATCGATCCTCTGCCCATCGAAGGTGATGGAGCCCGTTCCGGTCTTGAGCAAGCCCGCCAGGGTCCGCAACAGCGTCGTCTTGCCCATGCCGTTGTGGCCGATGATGCCGAGCACCTCGCCACCAGCCTGTGAAAAGCGGATATCGCGCAACACCGGTGTCGAACCATAGCCCGCGCTGACGTCGGCAACCGACAGAATCATGCTTCGTTCCGCCGCCACTGGCCGAGGTAGATGTCGCGAACCATCTGGTTCCTCTCGACATTCTCCATCGAATCCTCGACCAGGATCGCCCCGCGGTGCAGTACGGTAACCCGCTTGGCGATCAGGGAAATGAACTCCAGGTCATGCTCGACCACGATGATCGTGGCGCGCCGATTGAGCGTTCGGATGAGATCCACGGTCTTGAGCATCTCCTCCCGGGTCATGCCGGCGGCTGGCTCGTCGAGCAACGCCAGCGCTGGCTCCGACGCCAGCAGCATGCCGAGCTCGACCCACTGCCGGTGCGCATGCGAAAGCTCGTCGACCTTCCGATGGACGTCGACGTCGTTGGCGAAGCCGACCTCCGCCAGCGTCCGTTCGACCGCATCTTCGAGCGGCCTGCCGCGCCGAGTGCGGCGACCTGCTAGCCAGATGTTGTCGCGCACGCTCAATCCGGCATAGACGCTGGGGATCTGGTTCTTGATCGCTACCCCCAGGCGGGCGATCTGGTGCGGAAGCCGCCCCGCCAGGCTGCGGCCGCGCAACAGTATCTCTCCACTGGTCGGCCGCTGCTGGCGCGTAAGACACTTGAACAGCGTGCTCTTGCCCGCACCGTTCGGGCCGATGAGGCAACGCAGCTCGCCCTCGCCGACGACCAGATCGACGTTGTCGACGGCTGTCACTCCACCGAAGCGGCAGGTGAGCCGGCGGGTCTCCAGGAGGGGCTGCCCGCTCACGTCCGGTTCCCCAGCCCGGGTTCGATGCCGCCGCGGGGCCGGTGAGACCCCGCCCACCGCCGCAATGCAAGCGCGCCGTCGCGGACCGTCGGCAGGATGCCCCTCGGCACGAGCACCACGAAGAAGATGATGATCGCTCCGAACACCAGGAACGTGTTCAGCAGCTGGCTGGTCCCCAAGAAGGACTGCAGGTACTGGAACCCGAAGCTGGCCAGCACCGGGCCCGCGAGCGTTCCCAGCCCGCCGGCGACGATCCAGAGCAGGAATTGCGACGCTTGATTGAGATCGAAGACGGTCGGGCCGACATAGCCGTTGTTGGCGGTAAACAGGCAGCCGGCCACCCCGGCGATGGCCGCACTGATCATGAAACCGAGCATCTTGAAGAGGCGCACGTCGTAGCCCAGAAGCTCGCTGCGTAGCTCGTTCTCCCGGATCGAGACCATGATCCGGCCGGCGCCGCTGTGCAGAAGGGTGCATAGCAGGCCGTACACCAGCGCCAAGACGATCAGGCACAGGCGAAACATGGCTTCGGGTGACAGCGGCTCGTTCGGCTGGCCAGGCCAGTTGAGAGGCGGCACGGCAGTAATCCCGTTGAAGCCGCCGAGCGGTGCCGTGCCGATACGGTATGCCGGATCGGAAGTCGAGTTCATGAAGCTGAACAGGATGAGCGTCACGCAGAGCGTGACGACCGCGAGATAGACGTCGCCCAGCCGCCCGAAGAACAGGAAGTAGCCCAGCAGCAGGGAGAAGCACGCCGGCAGGATCACGGCCAGAGCGACGGCCCAGGTACTGTCCCCGAAGTTGACGACCGCAATCGCGTAGGCATAGGCGCCCAGGCCGAAGAAGGCGGCATGGCCGAAGCTCAGGATCCCAACATAGCCCCAGGCGAACGCCAGCCCCAGCGTCGCCAGCGCCATGGCAGCGAACGTCGACAGCTGGAGCAGGTCGAACGCGTCGAGGAGGAAGGGACCGGCTGCAGCGCCTCCGACCAGAAATGCGATCAGGACGAGGCTCGACGCGCCCCGGACATTCCTCGTCATCGGCCAGACCCTTGCCATGCGTCCGAGATGCCCTGGGGCAGGATGCGCAAGAGCACGATGGCTGCGATCAGTACCGCTGCCTGTCCGATGACGGGCGTCGACAGGAACGACAGCACGGCCTCGAGTGGCCCGAACAATGCCGCTGCCGAGACCGTCCCGGTGACGAGTGCGCTGCCGCCCGCGATGACGGTGACGAAAGCCCGCGCGACATAGGCACTGCCCATATAGGGGATGACGCCCGATACGGGCGCGAGCAGACCACCGGCAAGACCGCTCAACGCCGCGCCTATGGTGAAGGTCGCCGCATAGACCTTGACCGGATCGATGCCGAGCGTCGACGCCATCTGCGGATTGCGCATCGTCGCGCGTGCGATCAGCCCCCACGATGTCCTGTTCAGGACGACGAGGCACAGCAGGGCCAGAAAAGACGCGATGACGACCAGCGCGAGCTGGTAGTTGCTCGCCGAATAGCTGCCGATCTGCGTGCTGCCGAGCGGCGCCGCGACGCCCCGTGTGGTATTGCCGAACACCGCCGTTACCGCGCCGATCAGGAACAGGCTGAGCCCCCAGGTCGCCAGCAGAGTCGTGACGATCTGGCCGTAGAACCGGCGGACGATGAGACGTTCGGCGGCGAAGCCGACAAGCCCGACCGCCAGGGGCGCCACCACGAACATGGCCACCCAAAGGTTTACGCCCTGGGCCGACGCGACGACCGTCGCGTAGCCGCCCAGCATGATGAACTCGCCATGAGCGAAGTTGATCACCCTCATCATGCCGAAGATCACCGCAAGTCCCAGGCTGATCAGCGTCAGGACGGCGATACCGCTCACGACGGCGATCAAGAGGACGATTGCCTGGTCCATGCCTTCACTCGGGTTCGCCGGACGGCGTCAAATCTTCGGCGTGAGGATCTCGGTGTTCGCGGGATTCGCGACGAGGTCGCAACGGCCGGCGAAATCATACGGCGGCACCTGCTTTCGCGTCTCGAGCAGGTTCCACTTCCGGTTCTTGACCTGGATGATGTGGACGTCCTGCTGGGTGCTGTGCGTGCGGCCATCCGTGATCATGCGGCCGCTCGGTCCCGTCCACTCGACGTTGTCGGCGAACGCCGCCATCACCTTTTCGCGCTCGAAACTGCCGGCCTTCCTGACGGCTTCGGCCCAGATCATCGGACCGGTATAGCCGCCGATCGCGATGCCGTTGACGTAGGGATGGTTGCCGCCGACGGATGCTTCGAGCCGCTTGAGGAAGGCCTTGTTCTCAGGCGTGTCGAGTTCCTGGAAATAATTGTAGGCGACGATGATGCCGTCGGTCTCCTCCGGCGTAAGCACCATGTGTTCGTTGCCGCCGGCAAAGACCACGGAGACGATCGGAATCTTGTGCAGCATGCCGGCGGCAGCCCACTGTCGGTAGAACGACATGTGGGGCCCGCCGACCAGACACGAATGCACGTAGTCGGGCTTGGCTGCCTGGATCTTGCTGATGGCGGTGGCAAACTCGGTCACGTCGAGCGGATAGTATTCCTCGCCGACAACTTCGCCGCCGTGCCGGCTTGCCAGGTATCTGGTCCATATGCCGATGTTGCGCGGCGCATTGTAGTCGGCGCCGATGTAGAAGACCTTCTTGCCGAGGTTCTTGAACGACCACTCGAGCAGCGGGATCGCCTGCTGATCGCTGCCCGTGTTTACCGAGATGGCATTCTTCTCGCACAGGCCGCCCTCGTAGATGGTGCCATATACGAAAGGCACCTTGTAACGGCGCAGCACCGGCCTCGCCGCCTCGCGCGAAGCGCCGGTGATCGCCCCCTGCAGCATCACCACCTTGTCCTGGAGGGCAGCCTGCTGCGCGTACTGCGGATACTTCTTGATGTCCGACTGCGCGTCGTAGACTTTCAATTCGATGCGCTTTCCGAGCAGGCCGCCCGCCGCATTGATCTCGTCGATCGCGAACTTCATGCACATGTGAGACGGTACGCCATAGACGTCGACGGCGCCCGACAAGTCGTGCAGCGAGCCGACTGCCACGGAGCCGCTCTGGGCCACGGCAGGCGCCGCGACGGTATGGATTCCTGCCGCAACGGCGCTTGCTGCAGCCGATCCGAGGAACGTTCTACGGGAAAAGGTCATCTGTCACTCCTGCCGGAGAGTTCATGGTCCAAGGTGCTGCGATTGTCGCTTACGCCACGTTTCATGCCGCCGCCTGCTGCCACAGCCGGCGGGAAGCCAGTTCCGCGCCCTGCGCCAACGCTTGCAGCTTCATCCACGCGACCTTCGGATCGACGATCTGATAGGATGCGAAGTTGGCGAAGCCGCAATCCGTGCCGGCGATGACGCGTTCGCGCCCGACGATCTGCGCGAAACGCACGATCCGCTCGGCGACGACTTCCGGATGCTCGACATAGCTCGAGCAGGTGTCGATGACGCCAGGCATGATGATCTTGTCATCCGGCAGCACGACCTCCTCCCAGACGCGCCACTCATGCTGATGGCGCGGATTGGCGGCCTCGAAGGACAGCGCACCGGCCTTGGCGCGAAGGACGATGTCCGCAATGTCCCGGAATTCGACGTCGTGATGATGAGGGCCGAGGTAGTTCCCCCAGCACAGATGCAGTCGTATGGAGTCCGCCGGAATATCGCGGCACGCGTGATTGAGAAGATCCACCCGGATGGCTACATCGCGCCGGAATTCTTCGAGCGACAGCAGCCGGTTGCCGACGTGACGACCCATCGCGAGGTCCGGCGCATCGATCTGGAGGACGAAGCCGGCGGCTGCAATCGCTTCATACTCGACACGCATCGCTTCGGCGATCGCCTCCCAGTATTCCTCCGAAGTCGGGTAGTGCTGGTTCTCCAGATAGATCGCGATGACACCCGGCGAGGCCGCCGTCATGAAGACATCGGTCGGACTCGCCTGGGCGGCGGCGAACTTGAGATTCGCGATGTCGGCTTCCAGGGCCGCATGTCCGTGAAAGGCGATCGGACCGGTGCAGGCCGGCGTTTTCGGATCGAGTCCCGCAAGCGAGCGCTGGGCGAATTCCGGAACATCGTGCAGATCCCAGATCGTCAGGCCGCGGCTCGTACCTTCGAAGCCCGACAGCCGCTCGCGCACATAGGTGGCATAGCCGATCTTGCTCGCCTCGCCGTCGTTGACGACGTCCAGTCCGGCTCTCACCTGCTCCTGGACGAGATGGTCGACGGCTTCCTTCACCTGTGCCTGAAGCGCCGCGGCATCACCGGCCGCAAGCGTTCCACGGTCCTGCTGAACGATCAGTTCGGTCAGCGCCGCCGGCCGCGGCAGGCTGCCGACGTGGGTCGTGAGAATCCGCTCCGCGCTGCACTTCATGGCATTCCTCGCCGCTTGTTTCCTGCAGCTTCTCCTACTGCTCACCTGTGACAGGGATATGAAAATCACTCATTAAACTTTGTTTAAGGAATGAGAATATCTCAATATCGGATGTTGTCGCATCGCCGTCTTGCCCGCACGCCAGGTGTCTGACACCATCATGAGAAGATCAGGATTCGCGAGAATGTCCCCCAAGCCGACGAAGCCCGCGGCGGAAATCCAGCCGGTCGCGAGCCCGCTCGCGCGCTTGCGCCACCTGCAGGCCGACCTGCCGCCAACAGCCAAGCGGATTGCATCCTACATCGAGGAGAACACCGCCGAAGTCATTCGCATGTCGATCACGGAGCTGGCCGAGCAGTCGGGCGCAAGCGAAGGAAGCATCGTGGGTCTGTGTCGCCGCCTGGGGGCGAGCGGCTTTGGCGAGCTCAAGATTCTTCTCGCACGCGACCTCGTGGAGCCGGTCAAGTTCATCCAGGAAGACCTTCGCGAAGGCGATGGTATAGACCAGGTCAGCGACCACATCTTTGCCGCTCACGCAAGTTCGCTCGCCGATACGCGCAAGCTTTTGTCGGTAGAAGCATTGAAGAAAGCCTTGGCGATCATCCGCGGTGCAGCAAGAGTGGAGGTCTACGGGATTGGCAGCTCCGGTCCCGTCGCCGTGGACCTCGCCTACCGACTGCTGCAGCTCGGCCTCCACGCTGCCGCGAACATCGATTCGCACATGCAGGCGGTCAATGCCGCGATGACCGGCCCGGACGTCGCCACCATCACGATCTCCCACTCCGGAAGCACGGTCGAGACCGTACTGGCGACCCGCCTCGCCAAGGAGGCAGGCGCTCAAACGATCGGCATCACACGACTCGGCAAGTCACCGCTGCAACGCCACTGCGATGTCGTCCTTCATACCGTGGCGAACGAAACGCGCTATCGACCGGAAGCCATGAGCAGCCGCGTCGCACAGCTCGCCATCGTCGATACGCTTGTCAGCTGCTGCGCTCTCGCCGACCCGAGACGCTCCATCGCAAGGCTGCAGCGCAGCGCCCGCGTCATTGCCGAAAAGCGATACTGACGGAGAGCCTGGCAGACGGCCTCGCAGCGGCCGTCCCCGTCAGCCCTGCTCCAGCTCGCTGTCCCAGTACAGGAAATCACGCCAGCTTTCGTGGAGATACCCCGGCGGGAAGGCGCGGCCGTTCTCCTGCAGCTCCTGCGTCGTCGGCTCGGACGGGTAACGCCGCAGGATCATGCCGCTCTCGCGCAGGAGCTGGTTGCCCTTGACCAGATTGCAGGGGCTGCACGCGGTCACGACGTTGGTCCACAAGGTACGGCCGCCGCGTGATTTCGGCACGACGTGATCGAAGGTGAGTTCGTTGGCCGAGAATGCCTCGCCACAGTACTGGCAGTGGAAGCCGTCGCGCAGGAACACGTTGAAGCGCGTGAAGGCCGGACGTCGCGCCGCCGGCACATACTCCTTGAGCGCTATGACGCTCGGCAGACGCATCTCGAAGGACGGGCTGTGGATCTTGCGATCGTATTCGGAGATCACGCTCACGCGATCGAGGAACACGGCCTTGACGGCGTCCTGCCAGGACCAGATCGACAGCGGAAAATACGACAGGGGTCGGAAGTCGGCGTTGAGGACCAGCGCATGACAGGATTCGAGCCCCGGCGACACGGCTACCCTCGCTGCCCTTGCGCGCGGCTGCCGGGCGCCCGTCTACTGGGGAAGTCGATTCGGTCGAAGCGCCGGTCGAACATGGCCCGCATTGTGGGCAAGTAAATCGCAAAACACAACATGTCGATGCCTGGGGTCATGGACATGCCACGTAACGATAACGTGGCAGTCACGAAAGGAAACGCCGACGACGACATCACGCCATCGTCGTCCCAGCTGCGACAAATTTGCGCTGCCGCAGGAGCCTAGCGGCTCAAGCGCTCGCGCGCGCGCGCTTCGCCGCCCAGCATGGTCGCCGCGACCAGGAGCGACGCCACGGCGAAGATCATCACCGCGGCGTAGCCATCCGTCCAGTCGTGCAGCAGGCCGCCGATCCAGGCGCCCAGGAATCCGCCCAGCCCCATGCCCACGCCGATCAAGCCATAGATCCGGCCGAAATGTGCACCGCGATAGCGCAGCGTCGCGAGTGTCGAGATCATGGGTCCTCGCGAGCCGACACTGCCGCCGAACAACAGGACGTAAAGCCACAGCCAGAGGTCGTCGTCCGGCCCCCGGACCATTGCCAGCATGCCGACACCGAGGATGGAGCAGGCATAGGCCAGGAGGGCGGCCAGGCGACGTCCGCCCCGGTCGGCGAGCCAGCTGAACCCGACCATGCCGAGCGGCGTCAGGAAGCCGGCGATGGCGAGCGCGCGCGCCGCGTAGGCGCCGTCGAGCCCGCGCTCCAGCAGATAGACCATGACCTGCGGCACCAGGGCGAAGATGCCGAGGGACGTGAAGGCGAAGGAGAAGGTGAGCGCCCAGAAGGGCCAGTCGCGCACGGCCTGGGCGACCGTCGGTCCAGGGCCGGCCGCGGCCCGGGCCGGTGCGAGGCCGGGCGCGCCCTGCGCGATGCGCCGCCACGGCAGCACCAGCAGCAGCGGCAGGAGCGCCGCGCTCGCCGCAGCGAAGACGACGTAGGCATGTCGCCAGCCGTCGGTGGCGACCAGATGCTGCGCCAGCGGTAGCGTGATCATCGATCCGACGCCCGCTGCCGACCAGGCGACGGCCAAGGCGACGCCGAGGCGCTGGGCCGGAAACCAGCGGCCCAGCAGCGAGGCGCTGAGCACGCCGGACAGCGCCGCGCTGGCGAAGCCCATCACGACGCCGAGGCCGAGATAGAGGTGCCAGATCTCGGTCGCCACGGACGCACTCGCCGTGGCGAACGCCGAGGCCAGCATGCCGATCACGGTAAGCGTGCGCAGGCCGAAGCGATCGAGGATCCAGCCGGCGATCGGGGCGGCCGTGCCGCCGACCAGGAGCGCGAAGCTGTAGACCACCGTCACGGAGCTGCGACTGGCGCCGAACGCATCCTGCAGCGCCGGCACGAAGACCGTGAAGGTGTCGCTGATCGAGCGGCTCGCCACGCCGAGGACGAAGCAGAGCGCCACGAGCAGCCAGGGTACGAAACCGCTCATCCGCTCTTTCCTTGGCATGCCGCGGTACTTGCGTCAGCCGCCTGCAACCGGCAGGTTTCGCGCCGCGGAGGAACAGCGTGACGGATACGATCATCATCGAACCGGGCTTCAACGGCCCGCGCCTCTCGGGCAATGGCGGCTACGTGGCGGGCGTGATGGCCGGGCGATACGCCGATGCCTTCGGCGGCGACGGTGTGGCCGAGGTCACGCTGCGCGCGCCCGTGCCCGTGGGTCGTGCCCTGCAGGTCGTGCGCGGAGACCGCGCGCTTCTCCTGCGCGACGGCGATGTCCTCATATGCGAGGCGCGCGCCGGCTCGGTGGCGCATCTGCAGCCGCCGCCCCCGCCCGACGACTGGACCGAGGTCATGCGCCGTGGGGACGAAGGCGGCTCGCCGGAGGACAGCGATTTCCACTGGTGCATCGTGTGCGGCCGCGGCCGCGCCGTGGGCGACGGACTGCGCGTCTTCGGCACGGGAGGGCCACAGAAGGGCTACTCGCTGTCCTGCTACCTGCCGCACGCCAATCATGCCGACGCCTCGGGCTGCATCCGGCCGGAATTCCTGTGGGGCGCGCTCGACTGTCCCGGGGCCTGGGCCGCGCAGGATCCGGACGACTGGCGGCCGGCCTTGACCGGACGGATGACCGCCAGCGTCATCGACGCGCCCAGGGTCGGTGAACGCTGCGCGGTGGTCGGCTGGAAGATCGGCGAGGAAGGCCGCAAGCTCTATTCAGGAACGGCGCTCTACACGGAAACGGGCCGCCTCTGCGCACTCGCGACCTGCACCTGGATCGTCCTCAGGAGCTGAAGCAACCGCGGACGGTGACGGGCCCGTATCATCGTCCTGCAACATCGGATACGGATTGCCGATGCAGGAACTCGTGCTGGTCGGCGGCGGCCACGCCCACGTCCACGTCGTGAAGTCGTTCGGCTTCCGGCGGCCGGAGCAAGGCGCACGCGTCACGCTGGTCGGCCGCGACGTCCGGACGCCCTATTCGGGCATGATCCCCGGCTTCGTTGCCGGCCAGTACAGCTTCGAGGAATGCCACATCGATCTCGCCCGGCTGTGCGCCTCGTCCGGCGTGCGCCTGATCCATGCCGAGGCGACGGGGATCGACCGCGTGGAGCGGCGCGTACTCCTGAAGGATGCGCCACCGGTTTCGTATGACGTGCTATCGCTCGATGTCGGCTCGGCGCCGGACCTCGCGCCGATCGAGGGAGCAGACCGGTGGGCCATCCCGGTCAAGCCGATCGCCGAGCTGGGCCGCCGATGGATGGCCTTCCTGGAGCGCATGCAATCCTGGCAGGGAACGCTCGATGTCACCGTCGTCGGCGGCGGTGCGGGCGGCGTCGAGCTGGCGCTGGCCATGGAGCACAGGCTGCGCGCGGTGGCCAGGCACGCCGACCTGCAGCTCGCACTGGTCACGCGGGGCGAGATCGTCGAAGGGCACGCCGCTTCGGCCCGCCGACGGCTGCGCAGAATCCTGCATCGCCGCGGTGTCCGGCTGCTGGAGAATTCGCCCGTCCGGCGAATCGGACCCGACTCCGTCCATCTCGACAGCGGCGACCGGCAGCGTGCGGATGCGGCGTTCGTCGTCACGGAAGCGAGCGCCCCCGCCTGGTTCGCTTCCACAGGCCTGCCAACGGACGAGCGCGGCTTCCTGGCCGTCGACGATTGTCTGCGTTCGACGGGAGATGCGCGCATCTTCGCGGCCGGCGACTGCGCCACCATGCTGCAGCACCGCCGCCCGAAGGCCGGTGTCTACGCCGTCCGCCAGGGTTCACCGCTCGCCCGGAACCTTCGGCTCGCTCTGTCCGGCCGATCGCCGCGGCCCTACACGCCCCAGCGGCGGCATCTGTCCATCATCGGCACCGGGGACGGGAGAGCCATCGCTAGCCGCGGCTCGTGGAGCCTCGAAGGCCGTTGGGTCTGGTGGTGGAAGGACCACATCGACCGACGTTGGATGCGTCGCTACGGCTGAGGCCGCCGCGCTGTGACCGGCCGCCGGACAGAGCCCGGATCAGCTCTTTCCTCCACCCCGCTTCCAGGCCTCGTAGTCCCGCCTGGCTTCCTCGCCCGCGACCGGAAACAGCCCCTTCAGCGAGCGGCCCCTGCGCACCTCCATCTCGGCCCACTCCTCGTACTCGTAATTCCTGAGCGCTTCTTCCGCCACGGACTCGACGATATCGGGCGGGATGACGAGCACGGCATCGCGGTCCCCGACGACGACGTCGCCGGGATAGACCGCCACGCCGCCGCAGGCGATCGGCAACTGGAGGTCGACGGGGCGATGGGCGATCGGGCTGGGCGGCGAGGAAGGCCGGCGGTGGTAGGCCGGCAGCCCTGTGCGCGCCACGCCATCGGTATCGCGGAAGCCGCCGTCGGTGACGATGCCTGCCGCGCCGCGTGCCTTCAGGCGGCCGATGTAGAGGTCGCCCGCGGACGCCGCCCGTGAATCGCCACGGGAGTCGATCATCAGCACATGACCCGGCGGACACTCTTCCATGGCCTGCGGCTGGACGGCCGAACGGTTCGTCGAGGTCGGCCCGTCCTTGTCCTCTCGCGACGGGATGAAGCGCATCGTGAAGGCCACGCCGACCATGCGTGGCTGTTCGGGTCGCAGCGGCCAGACATCGAACAAGGTCATGCTCCGAAGACCGCGGCGGTTCAGGACACCTGTCAACGTGGAGGTGCCCACCCTGGCCAGGGCCTCGCGCAGGTCGGACGAAAGATCGGTCATCGGCATTCCCCCCGTTCCCTGCCAAGCTAAAGCATGATGAGTCCGGCTGGAAGCAGCCGGGCTCATCGTGACCTGTCGAATCGCGATTGCCTATGGCGGGCTTGCCGCGCCATGTCCTCGTGGCCGGCTCATTCGCCTTGCCCCGGATCGACAGCCGCCTACGATGGCGGGATGGGAGCCATCACCGGACGGCAGTGGCTGATCCTGCTCTCCGTACAGTTCACGACGATCCTCTTCGGCCTGACGGCGACCAGCGTCACGGTGATCCTGCCGCAGCTCAAGGGAGCGCTGTCGGCGACCCAGGAGCAGATCTCGTGGGTGCTGACCTTCAACCTGGTCGCCACCGCCATCGCCACCCCGCTGACCGGATGGCTCGCGGCCAAGCTGGGCTGGCGCGGACTGGTGGGGTGGTCGGTCGCCGGCTTCACCGCCGCCTCGATGCTGTGCGGCCTGGTGGATTCGCTGGAGGGACTCCTGGCCCTGCGCGTCGTCCAGGGTGCCTTCGGGGCACCGATCTTCCCGATGGGGCAGACAATCCTGCTTGCATCCTTCCACCGCAGCCAGCACCCGTTCATCATCATGATGTGGGGCGTCGGCGGCGTGATGGGGCCGATCCTCGGACCCACGTTCGGCGGCCTGGTGACGGACCTGCTGAGCTGGCGATGGACATTCTTCCTCATCCTTCCCCTCGGTCTCGCCAGCCTCGCCTGCGTTCTGGCCGCTCTCGGCGACCAGGAGAAGGGAACCGCCCGGCCATTCGACTATGTGGGCTTTGCCTTCATCGCGATCGCCATCGCCGCCGCACAGCTCCTGTTCGACCGCGGCCAGCGCAACGACTGGTTCGACTCGATCGAGACGCGTTTCGAGCTCGGCGCTGCGCTGCTCTTCTTCACCATGTTCGCCATCCACACGGCGACCTCGAGGGCGCCCCTGTTCGATCCATCGACCTTCCGCGACCGCAACTTCGCCGTCGGCACGGCAGTAGCCCTCATCATGGGCATGCTCCAGTACGGCCCCATGGTGCTCTTTCCCCCGCTGCTGCAGGAGCTGCAGGGCTATCCAGAGACCCTGATCGGCTATCTCGTCGCCGCGCGCGGGCTGGGCAACCTCGCCTCCTTCCTGGTCGTGGCGCAGCTCACGCGGCTCAATGCCCGCCTGTGCCTATTTCTCGGCCTGTCGATCCAGGCCTGCGCCGGCATGTGGATGGGCTCCTTCGACATGAACCTCACCTCGAACGACGTGATGTGGAGCAACATCCTGCACGGCTTCGGCTTCGGCCTGTCCTACACCCCGATGGCCGTGCTGGCCTTCTCCACGATGCCGGCACGACTGCTGACGCAGGGGAATGCCATCTTCTCCCTGATCCGCATGCTCGGCAGCAGCGTCTTCGTATCGCTGATCCTGGTCGTCTTCGCCCATTCCGTGGCCGAGGCCAACCTCAGCCTGGTCAGCGCGGTGACCGACTTCACGCGAGACCTCGTGGCGCCCTGGACGACGGCACTCGGGCATCTCGGCACCACGCACGTCCAGGCGCGGCTCGCCGCCGAGATCCAGCGCCAGGCGAGCATGGTCGGCTATATCAATACGTTCCATCTCCTGACGGTCGTGCCGCTCTTGTCCGCGCCCCTCGCGTTCCTGTTTGCGGCCGGCCGGCGGGCCGACGCATGAGCCGGCAGATGACCGGCCCGCCAGGTTGGGGCATCATCGCCGGCGAAGGAGCCCCATGCGCGTCGAAATTCTCTGCACCGGCGACGAGATTCTTACCGGCAAGACCATCAACACGAACTACAGCCATATCGCCCGCCGGCTCGGCGAAGTCGGCATCTTCGTGCACTGGGGGACGACCGTCGGCGACGATCGGGAGAGCCTGCTGCGCGCCTTTCGCCAGGCCAGCGCCCGCGCCGATGCGGTGATCGTCAATGGCGGCCTCGGTCCGACAGTCGACGATCTTTCCCAGGAGGTCGCGGCGGAAGCGTGCGGCGTCGAACTGGTGCTGAACGAGTACTGGATGACGCGCATGCAGGAATCCTATGCGCGCCGCGGCCGCGTCATGCCACCCAACAACCGCAAGCAGGCGATGCTTCCGGCCAATGCCGAATTCATCGACAATCCGATCGGCACCGCCTGCGGCTTCGCGGTCACGATCGACAAGGCCCGCTTCTTCTTCACGCCGGGCGTGCCGCGCGAGATGCGCCGAATGCTGGACGAGCAGGTCATTCCGCGCCTGCTGAAGATCGGCGGCATCACGGGTGTCACCCGCCTGAAGCGCTTCCACTCCTTCGGCATCGGCGAATCGCGGGCCGACAACATGCTCGGCGACATGGCGGTCTTTCACGACGGCGGCGGCATCAAGCTCGGCTTCCAAGCCCACTATCCACAGCTCGAGACCAAGCTTGCCGTGCACGGAGAAACGGAAGTGGAGGTCGCGGCCTTGCTGGCGCCGGCCGAGACGGAGGTGCGCCGGCGGCTGGGCAACTTCATCGTCGCCGAGGACGACCAGACCCTGGAAGGCGTGGTGCTCGCCGCCCTGACGGCGAGTGGGCATTCCATCGCCACGGCGGAGATGTTCAGCGGCGGCTACCTGGCGGCGCGCCTGGCGCCCCTGCCGAACGCCGAGCGCGTCTTCCGCCGCGGCATCATCGCGCGCGACCCGGCCGAATTCGGGGTGGATGGCGTATCCATCCAGGCCGCCGAGACGGTCGCCCGCAACCTGCGCCATGAAAGCCGTGCAAGCCACGCGCTTGCCCTGCTGATCGATTTGGACGAGGGCGCCGACCGGTCCGACCTGGGCGGCACGATATGCATCGGCATCGCGGATGCGGCGGGCACAATCGCTCGCCAGGCGCGCCTGATCGGAGGACGGGACTGGGTCCGCGCCGGCGCGGTCGAACTCGGCCTGGATTGCCTTCGCCGCCATCTCCAGGGATTGCCCGTCGACGAGCGGATCGACTTCGAGCGGCGCTGACGAGGCATCCCGCCGCGGCCGGCTGGCAACCAGCCTAGTGGCCTGCGGCGTCGACAGCCCCGGACTCGGGACGCGCCTCAGTCTGCTCCCTGATCCAGTTCCGGGCACGGCGCGGGGTCTCGAAGACCTTGATCGGCCGATCGGCGCTGGCAAGCGCGCCCAGCAGACGCGAGAACATCAAGGTCTGCTCGGCGGTGGCAACGATCGCCAGCGCACCGATGCCGCTTTGTTCGTGATAGGATCGAATTCGGGCGCAGACGGTCAGCACGTCATCCCCGCTCATGAGTACTTTTGCCGCGCGGGCATCCAGCAGTTTGCAGTAGGCGATCGCCCCCGAGCCGGCCAGGGCGTCGAGCAGGTCCAGCGCGTCGGTCAGTTTGACTTCGCCTTCGGCAATCGCGGTGAACAGACGTTCCTTGGAGTCGATGGTCCAGTAGAGTGGCATGTCACTCTTTTCGTAGGCTGCCCGGGCAACGCCTTCCAGCGGAATCAAGTTGCAGGATGCGGCGGGCGGCGGAAGGGCGGCTTGTTCGCACTCAAATGGCCACGTCAAAAAAAGGCGGCCTCCCTTGCGGGAGGCCGCCTCGCTTGATCGCCTTCCAGCGAATCGGTCGATCAGGTCCGCGGCGGCAGCGTCACCTTGGCGTCGCGCAGCAGCTTCTCCAGGACCGGAATACCAGTCTTGGTATCGCCCGCCTGACACTTCGCCAGCGCATCGCCTGCGATGGCGTCGGCATTCGAGTTGCTCACGTTCCGCCGGTAGGACGCGCTGAGCGCCTGGCAGTAGGCGAGCTCGTTCGGCGGCGGCGGCGGCATCATGCCCATCACCGCGATCTCGACGCGGCGGTTCTGGGGCTCGCGCACGCCGTCGCCGGTCTGAACCAGAAGGCCCTGCTTGCCACGGCCCACGGTCGTGATCGCCGTCGCCGGCACGCCCAGCCTCACGAGGTTGTCCTTGACCACATTCGCGCGGCGCAGCGACAGAGCCATGTTGTAGGCGTCTCCGCCGGTCGTGTCGGTGTGGCCGGTCGCCGTGATGCGAGCGCTCTGCTTGGCCTTGAAGGCGTCACGTGCCTGCTCGAGCACGTTCATGGATGCCGCGGAAAGCTTGGCGCTGTCCCAATCGAAGAACACCATGAAGTTCTGAGGCGGCGGCGGAGCAGGCGGCGGCGGCGGCGGAGGCGGCGGCTCCGACGCGCAGGCGCCCAGCAGGTAGGCGGCCGCCACGATACCAAAGAGTTTTTTCAGCATAGGATTTCTCCCCCTCAAAGAAGCTTCGCACGCCGCTACCGACCGCGGGTGACGGTCGGCGACGCACACGTTATTTTGACGTGAGGCGCGCATATAGGCAACCGGGCGGGTGTAACGAGTGCAACTGCGGATCGGCCGCAAAAGAGTCAGGAACTGCAAAATCTTCCAGTCGGCGCCACGGTGTCCGCGCCTGCATGATCTCCCATCGCCTGCCACGCGCTGAAGCGGAACCCTGAAACGAAAAAGGCGGCCCGCCAGGCGGGCCGCCTTTCATCTCGACTTCAGCCAGTGCTCTTACTGGATGACGATCTCGACGCGGCGGTTCTGGGGCTCGCGGACGCCGTCGCCGGTCTGCACCAGCAGGCCCTTCTCGCCCATGCCGATCACCGTGATCGCCTGCGCCGGCACGCCGTCACGC
>JBMONG010000021.1:0-69632 GCA_049323495.1 Pseudomonadota bacterium | reverse complement strand
CGTTGAAGTTCAGCAGCCAGTTCAGACCGCCTTCCGCACCGATATAAACGCCCGGCGACGGAGACTGCGCCTGGGCAATGGCCGGCAGCGCGATCATCGCAGCGGCGGCCATCAAAGCCTTCTTCATTCAAATCTCCATGGATCTTGCGACCCGCTTCTGCCGGACATCGGCAGCGCGGTCGCAAGCGACTGTCGAAGCGGCCGGACTGTAGCCGAGACGCCTGAAGGGATGCCACTGGCGAAAATCCCGGAAGTCGTTGTTTTGAAAGGGTGTTGCATGACCGCCACACGTGTCGGGCGCACAACGCCGGGAACGGGTTTCCCGCGACCAATTCACATGCAGGCCTCGCAAATTGGAGCATTTTCGACGTTCGAACGACCCGCCGGGCGAGCGCTGTCTGGCGGCCTGCCCCTGCCGTTGCGCCCAGTTTCGAAAGGGGCCCTCGGCGCAGCAGCAGCTGATCCGACTGACGGACAGCCGGCGGCTTGCTAAACTGCGCCATCTGTTCAGGGCGCACATGTTCAGGATCGTGCTGTTGTCACTGGCCGTCTCCACGCCGGTCGTTGCCCAACCGGCCCGGCTTCCGCCCGTCGGAATCGGCAGCGACGAACTCGTCGACCCAGGCACGGGATGCCGCATCGTCCGCTCCGACAGCGAACCCGACATCGGCATCACCTGGACGGGTGGCTGCGAACACGGCCTGGCGAACGGCACCGGAGTCCTTCAGTGGTTCCAGCGGGGCCAGCCGATCGCGCGGTACGAAGGTGACATGAAGGACGGTCTCGCCAATGGCCGCGGCAAGATCTCCTATGCCGACGGATCCCGCTACGAAGGCGAATGGCTGAACGGCGAGCGTTCCGGCCGCGGGACCTTCGTGTTTGCCAACGGCGCACGCTATGCCGGCGATTTCAGGGACGGCAGGCCGAACGGCCGCGGCACCTACACCTGGCTCAACGGCGATCGCTACATCGGCGACTTCCGCGACAACAACAGGACCGGCCGCGGGACGCTCTATTTCGCCAACGGCGACCGCTACGAGGGCGACTTCCAGGACGGCAAGGCACAGGGCCGCGGCAAGCGGACCTTCTCGGCGGGAGGCTACTACGAAGGCGAGTGGCGCAACGACCTGCCAAACGGCTATGGCACGCGCTACACCGCCGAGGCCGACAGCTTTTCCGGTCTCTGGCAGAACGGCTGCTTTCGTGAAGGAACGCGCTGGGCGACGGTGGGCACGACTGCCCGCCAGTGCGGATTCCAGTGACGCATGCCTGCCGAGACGACCCTCATCATGATCCAGTTCCTGCAGTGGGTGGCCGATCGCCCACGCAGCCACCGGGATGTCATGGAGGCGTGGCGCAGCTCGTGTCCTCGCTTCCCCGTCTGGGAGGATGCTCGCGCGGAGGGGCTGGTCCGCCTGAGGGGCGGCGAACGCGGCGAACGCCGGGTCGAGTTGACGACGGCTGGCCACGCTGCGCTTCGCCGCGCAGCGGCGTCCGCGACCGGCGCCCCGCGCGGCAAGCGCCCGACGTAGCGGCCATGGTCGTCGAGACCACGGCAGCGGCCGCCCTCGATTTCCGGGGCGGCGTCCCAGTGCCCCGCGCTACACTCCGCCCATGACCCTTCAGCGTGCCGCCCTCTGGGCGATCATCGGCATCGCCACGATGTACCTGCTGGTGGCAGGACGCGGGCTGCTGCTGCCTTTCGTGCTGGGAGTCGTGCTCTGGTACATGGTCGATGCGCTGGCCGATGCCTTCGAACAGCCTCGCCTGACCGGCCTTCGCCTGCCGCGGCCGCTCGCGCTGCTGGTGGCGGTGTGCATCATGGGCGGCTTGCTCTGGGTCGTCGGCCACACGATCGGCCGAAACGTGACCGCAGTCGCGGCGACGGTCCCCAGCTACGAGCGCCGTCTCCAGCTTCTCATCAACGATGCCGCCGACATGATCGGCATCGAGCAGGCACCAACTCTCGGAGAGCTGGTCGCCCGCATCAGCCTCACCGATACGGTTGCCAGCATCGCCGGCGCCGCCGCGTCGGTGGTCAGCGTCGCCGGCATCGTGCTCATCTATGCGGGCTTCCTCTTCGTCGAGCAGGTCCGCTTCCGCCGCAAGCTGGCGATCGTCCTCGGCCCCGGCGAGCACCAGGCCCGCGTCCAGGCCGTGCTCGGCCAGATCGATCGGGACATCCGCATCTATATCCGGATCAAGACGACCCTCGCCGTGGTGACCGCCATGCTGGCCTATGCGGTCATGGCCGTGGTCGGCGTGGACTTCGCGGGCTTCTGGGCCGTGATGGTGTTCTTCTTCTACTATATCCCCACAGTCGGATCGATCCTCGCCATTGCGGCACCGGCCCTGCTCACGCTGGTGCAGTTCGACAATCTCACGCCGTTCCTGGTCGTGCTGCTCGTCTTCGGCACCATCCAGGTCGTGACGGCCAATGTCATCGAACCCGCCATCATGGGCCGCACGCTCAACCTATCGCCTCTCGTCGTCATCGTTTCGCTGATGGTCTGGGGTACGATCTGGGGCGTGGTCGGCATGTTCCTGTGCGTGCCGATCACCGTCGTCGGGCTGATCGTGCTCGCCCAGTTCGAGACGACACGACCGATCGCCATCCTGCTTTCCGCCGACGGGCGCATCCCGGAGCCGCCATCATGAAACGCCTCATGGCCATTCTCCTGCTGGCGCCGGCCGCGACGCCGGTTTCAGCTCAGCAGCCGCCGCCGTCCGCACAACCGCCAGGAACCGA
Organism: Pseudomonadota bacterium; assembly: GCA_049323495.1. Classification (GTDB taxonomy): domain Bacteria; phylum Pseudomonadota; class Alphaproteobacteria; order Reyranellales; family Reyranellaceae; genus Reyranella. Next base: position 66,883 of record JBMONG010000021.1, on the reverse strand, counting down.
GGTGATGTACGAGTGCCCGGGCGGGACGGACTTCACCGTCGCCTTCTCCAAGGACGGCGAGCTCGCGACCTTGAACGTACCCGGCAATCCCGACATCGAGCTGTCGCGCCAGCGGTCCGGATCCGGCTTCGCCTATGGCGATTCCTACTACGAGTTGCGCGGCCGCGGCCGGGAAGCCACGCTGACCGCGGCCGGCCGCTCAATCCGCTGTCACGCCGTGGGTCGGCCGGGCGAGCCGCCGCGCACCTACAGCGGCGGCGGCCTGACCGTCACCCTCCTTCCCGACGGCACCTATCGGCTGCGCGAGGACAAGCCCAACAGCGCGATTTTCGATCTCGGCCAGTGGGGGCAGGAGGTGGACGGCGGAATGCGTCTGGTGCTGCGCGGCGGCGCGGCGCGCCGCGTCTTCCGGGAAGCCGACGGCGACCGGCTGATCGCGGAAGATGGCAGCACTCTTGGCCGCAAGCCGGAACCCGAGCCCATCGATGGGCCCTTCGCGCTCAGCGGCATGTATCGCGACACCCAGAATGGCGGCCTTTTCACCGAATGCCGGACGGCCCGTACATTCTCGGTGGCGCCGTCCGGTGCCGAGCCCGATCTGGAACGGGCGTGGACGGAGACCACACCTTCAAGAGAGGCGCAGCTCTACGTGGAGGTCATCGGCCGCTTCGCGCCAGGCGAGCTGCAGGTCGAGCGCCTCGTGGGCGTCAAGCGCGATGGTGGCTGCCCGGCGCCAGCCCCACGCGGCTCGGCCCTGGTCGGTACCGAGTGGCGTGTGATCGAGGTCGCGGGCACGAAGCCCGTATACGAGGACTGGCGGCAGCGCCCGAGGCTCCGGCTCGACGAGGATGGCAGCTACGCCGGCTCGACGGGCTGCAACGACATAGCGGGCCGCTACGTGCTCAACACCGACGGGTTGACCTTCGAACCTCCCGCCGGATCTCTCGCCGCGTGCACGCCGCCTCTGGCCGAAGCCGAGCGCCGCTTTCTCGACGCGCTTGCAGCCGTGAGGGAGGCTCACATCGCCGGGACGACGCTCGATCTGGTGGACCCCTCCGGCAAGCGGCAGCTGCGCTTGGAGGCACGCGGGCGCTGAGGCAGGCGTTCAAGGGACTGCCGACGGATCCGCCCGCAACAGCAGGACACGGTTCCCTTCGGCGCGGCTGATCCGCACGAAGGGCAGCGCGATGTCGGGCAAGGGCGAATCGGATGTGCCGGAAAATTCCCGGTCCATGTCGTCGAACAGGCGGACGTAGAGCTTCCACTCCGCCATGCCTGGGTCGAGCTCGATCCGCGCCGCCTCCCGCCAATCGAGCGCGCGCACCCCGCTCTTGACGACTTCCGCGGTCGGCCTGTCGCGGATCAGGGTCGCCTCGAAACGGCCGATCGTCGCCGTCCGCGCCGAGCGTACGACCGGGCGGGCGACGACCGAGATGCAGACCTGCTGCGGACCGTCGGCAGGAGCGAATTCCACCGATCCCGAGTTCAGCGTAGGATCGCTGAGGTCGTCCTGCCAGCCAAGCCGCTCGACGATGACAACGCGCTGCCGCGACTTGTCGAATCGCCATCCAGGCGGCGGGTCGAAGCAGCGGCGCACCGTGCGAGTCTCGCCCGCCGGCGCCCGCGCCACGATCTCCGGCGACACGAGGGTATTGCTCTCGAACTCCGTGGCGCGCACCCGCTGGTCGAGCGCGAAGGAGCCCGGGCGATCCGGCAGGACGGTAAAAAGCAGCTCGAAAAGGCCGCCTCGCGATCCCCGGATCGACAGAATACCGGTCACGAACGTCGTCCGCAGCGTGTCGGTCGCGAAGGCCGCGCGCGGCACGGTGAAGCGCAGACGCTCAGGCTCGATCGCAGCCGGCCCACGCCAGGACCCTATGCTCAGCATGGGCGGCGGGCTGCCCGGCTGCCCCAGATGGGCACCGGCGATCTCGATGTGAACGGCAGGCTCCTCCTCGCCCGCCGCGGCAAAGCCGGGGGCGTAGTGAGGCATTGCGGGCACAGCCGCCGCGCGCGGCCTCGTCGGCGATCCGGCCGAGCCGGGCAACTCGAGCACGTCGTTCCGCGGCGCCCTGGCGGCCCCGGGCTCCAGCGTCAATCCTGCGGTCTGGCGCGGCGGCACGAAAACCGGCGTGAAGGACAGGATCAGCGGCATCTTGTCCGCGCCGACCAGCCGGTCGAGTTCGACGGCAGCAGAACTGGCGGCAACGGCTGCGGCGCGTCTGGCCCCCTCTCCCGGGTTTGCCAGCGCGTCGCGCAACGTCGCGTTCAGCATCTCGATCTCGTCGAAGGCCCGACGGCGGCCTGCCGGTAGCCGGTCGAAGGCCCGGTCCTCCCGACCATTCACGCGCACCGCGAGAGCATCGAGCAGCAGACCGGCGACGCGGAAGGCCGGCAGCAATGCGATGCGTGCTTCGCCATCGGCTCTCGCCTGAAGACTGGCGCGCTCGGCCTTCAGAGCTGCCACCCGTTCCCCCACGGTCGGGTCGCTGCCGGCGGGCTCCTGCCGAACGCCGACGTAAGCTCCCACGGCCGCCACGGCCAGCACCACGAGCGCCACCGCGACTCGACGCCAACGTCTCGAGGTCGCGGACGGGTGCTCGGCGGCGGTCATGCGGCGGCTTCTAACACGATCGGCCGCGCCGCAAGCGGCGGCGGATTGTCAGTAGGAGAAGAGCACCGGCAGCGGCGAATTCAAGATCAGGTGCCGCGTCATGCCGCCGAAGATCATCTGTCGCAGCCGGCTCTGCGTGTAGGCGCCTTTCACGATCAGATCGGCGCCCCCCGCGACCGCCGTGTCGACGATGGTCTGCCCCGCTGACCGGCTGCCGGCCTTGACATGCTGGCTGGTCACGTTCAGCCCGTGGCTGCGCAGGGATTCGGCGATCTCGGCCGAGGTCGGGCCGGGAACCATGGCACCCTCCACGCTCAGCACGTCGATCGATTCCGCGCGGCTGAGCATCGGCATGGCCAGGGAGATGGCCCTGGCACTCTCCGTCGAGCCGTTCCACGCGAAGAGCACGCGCTTGCCGACCATGCCTGAAAAGCCCTGCGGCACGACGAGAACCGGCCGGCCCGAATCGAACAGGGCGGTTTCGAAGACGCTCTCGGGCATCTTCGGCAGGGCGCCGGGCTGCGGCATCACGATCAGGTCATAGGCCCGCCCGATGGTGCCGATGGCCGTGGGCCCGCTGTCGTCGGCCGAGCGCCATTCCGCCTGCAGACCTGCGGCCTCTCGCTCGAAGGCCTGCTTGACTGCCGAGACGCGCTGGCGTTCCTCGGCGTCCTCCGCGAGACCGCCGCCGATGGGCGCCCCCATGCCCGCATCGGCCCAGGCCATGCTCATGACGCCGTATGACGGCGGCTCCAGCCCCACCAGCTTGGCATCGAAGGACCGCGCCAACTTGACCGCGAGCGCGAATGCGGCCGGATCCTCCGCTGTCCAGGCCATGGTCAGAATCGACTTCATGACATGCCTCCCCCTGTCACAAGACCATACCACGCGGCGACGAGAGCCCGAGGCGTCAAAGTGCCGTGCTCGACCCGCTTCGTGGGCCGTGATGCAGCAACCAGCAGATTTGGTATTGGTTGAGTCAGGCTTGTCAATATCTTGGTGCCGGAGCCTCCACAAGAATCGGTACCCTGGGGCATCCCTGCGGATGCGATACAGGCGATCTAACCCGCGCGGCGCGGCCCGTTGGGGTGGCCCGTTGGCGCGGCCCCTTGCCCGGTCGCGCCGTCGATGGGCGGAGCGCAGCCACGCGGAATGTGTCTGCCGTGCAGAGCCGGCCGGGTTCCCTCAGCGGATGGCGCTGGCGCGCGGCACGATCCAGGCGAACCGGTCCGACAGTGCGGCAAGCGTGATGCGATTGATGGCGTCCGCCGGGATCGTTGTCCCGTTGGTGGCGTCGGGCAGGTCGCGGGTTGCCACCGTATCGGCGGCGATCGTGCTCATATAGCCGTTGTCGGTTGCCGAACGCACCGTGGCCGACACGCACATATGGGTCATGAAGCCGCCCACGATCAGGTTCTTGCGACCGCTCGCCGCCAGGTGCTTGGCAAGATCAGTGCCTGTAAAGGCATTCGGCAGTCCCTTGTCGATCACCGTCTCGCCGCTGCGCGGGGCAAGGGGGGCAACGATCTCGTAGCCGCTTGCCGCGGGGTTGAAGACCCTGCCCTGGGTCTGATGTCGGACATGGACGATCGGCGCGCCCGCGGAGCGCGCCTTGTCGAGCAGCTCGGCCAGCGCCTTGATGGCGGAATCGACGCCGGACAGGGGCAGCATGCCATCCGTGTACTCTCTCTGTGCATCGATGATGAGCAGGACGCCATCGGCCATCGTGGCCGGAGCGGGCGTCGCCCCCGCCATCTGCAGCATGGTCATCGCCATGTTCTTCCTTTCAACTACGCTATGGTTGTGTAAATCCTGGTTCTATCAACGCCCATGGCGGCTCATTTGGCAATACCCCTGGCCGCATGACAGAATACTCTCCCCTGTCAGGTCCGCTCATGCGCGCCAGGAAGCGGCCCGGTACGCCTGCCGCACCGCGACAATGCGGGCTGGACGCCGTTGTGATAGGAGACGGTCCATCTGCGACCGGTCGGACGAAAGCGCGGCGAGCATGAGGATCATCTTCGCGGGTGAGGACCCGGTCAGCGCCGGCTATCATGGGGCCGGCGCCGGAACGGCCTGATAAACACTGAAGAACCCGACGGAGAGGAACAACATGGCTTCCCGCAAGCGAGGCGCCCCCGCGCCCAAGCGTGCCGCAGCAGGGCACGCCACCGGCTTGCGCCAGGGGCTCGCCACCTATGGCGACGCGGGATTCTCGCTGTTCCTGAGGAAGGCCTTCATCAAGGCCGGCGGCTATTCCGACGATGCGCTCGACCGGCCGATCGTCGGCATCACCAACACCTTCAGCGACTACAATCCCTGCCACGGCAACGTGCCGGACCTCATCGAGGCGGTGAAGCGCGGCGTCATGCTGGCCGGCGCCCTGCCGATGGTCTTCCCGACCGTCTCGATCCACGAGAGCTTCTCCCATCCGACCAGCATGTTCCTGCGCAACCTCATGGCCATGGACACGGAGGAGATGATCCGCGCCCAGCCCATGGATTCGGTGGTGCTGATCGGCGGTTGCGACAAGACCCTGCCGGCCCAGCTGATGGCAGCCGCAAGCGCCGATCGTCCGGCGGTGGTGCTGCCGGTGGGACCGATGCTGGTGGGGCATTTCAAGGGTGAGGTCCTGGGCGCCTGCACCGACTGCCGGCGCCTCTGGGGCCAGTACCGCGCGGGAACCTTCTCGGAGGCCGACATCGAGCAGGTGAGCGAGCGGCTGGCCCCGACGAAGGGTACCTGCATGGTGATGGGCACTGCGAGCACCATGGGCTGCCTCGTCGAGACGTTGGGCATGGGCCTGCCGGGCAGCGGGTCGATCCCGGCGACGCATTCGGACCGGCTCCGCGTCGCCGAGGCAACGGGCAGGCTGGCCGCCGCAATGGCCGTCCAGCGGGGACCCCGCCCCAGCGAGATCATGACGCCCGCCGCCTTCCGCAATGCACTCACCGTACTGCAGGCCATCGGCGGCTCGACCAACGCGCTGGTCCATCTGACGGCAGTCGCCCGCCGGCTCGGCATCGAGATCGAGCTCGAGGCATTCGACCAGATCGGGCGCCAGGTTCCGGTCCTGGTCGACCTCAAGCCGTCGGGCGACCACTACATGGAGCACTTCCACTGGGCCGGCGGCAACTCGCGCCTGATGAAGGAGATCCGCAAGCACCTGGACGAGAAGTGCCTGACGGTTTCCGGCCGCAGCCTGAAGCAGGTGATCGACGCCGCCGAGATGGTGCCGGGACAGACGGTCATCCGCACGTCCGCGAATCCGATCAAGCCGACCGGCGGCATGGCGGTGTTGCGCGGCAACCTCGCGCCACGGGGCGCCGTGATCAAGCATGCCGCCGCCTCTCCGGCATTGATGACCCACACCGGCCGCGCCGTGGTGTTCGATTCGCTGGAGGACCTCGCCGCCCGCGGCGACGACCCCGACCTCGATGTCACCCCCGAGGACATCCTGGTTCTGCGCAATGCCGGACCCAAGGGTGCGCCCGGCATGCCGGAGGCCGGCTCCTTCCCGATCCCGATGAAGCTCGCCCGCGCCGGCGTGAAGGACATGATCCGCATCTCCGATGCCCGCATGAGCGGCACCGCCTTCGGCACGATCGTCCTCCATGTCACGCCGGAGGCGGCGGCCGGCGGGCCGCTGGCGCTGGTGAAGACGGGCGACCGCATCACCCTCGACGTTCCCAGGCGCAGCCTGCGACTCCATGTCGACGCGAAGGAGCTCGCGGCGCGCCGCAAGGCATGGAAGCCGCCCGTGCCGCCACCCGGCAGCGACCGCGGCTATGCGGGCCTTTTCCACAGGGAAGTGCTGCAGGCGGATCAGGGCGTCGACTTCGACTTCCTCGGTCCAGGCAGATCGTGACGACGGCCACGCTCCCGCGCGTCTCGGTCATCGTCACCTGCTACAATTGCAGGGACTATATCGCCGACGCCATCCGCTCGGTCGCATCGCAGACCTACCGCGACTTCGAATGCGTCGTCGTCGACGACGCCTCGACCGACGATTCGGTTGAGGTCGTGCAGCGCACGCTCGAAGAGCTTGCCGACCCGCGCTTCTCGCACATTCGGCTGGAGAAGAACCTGGGGCAGACTGGCGCCACGCGGCGCGGGCTTGCCGCAACGCATGCCACCTTTGTCTGCTTTCTCGATTCGGACGACCTGTGGCATCCCGACTTCCTGGAGCGACATCTCGCCGTTCACCTGAACGACGCCTATGCCGTGGGCTTCACGGCCTGCAATGCGCGCCTCATCGATGGCCAGGGCAAGCTGATCGCCGGCTGCGTGTACTGGTTCGGCAAGGAGCGTGCCTCGGCCGACCGGGATCACGCGTTCGTGCCCGTCGACCCGGCGCATATTCCGCAAGTGGACGGCCAGACCGGCACCGCAAGCTGGCAGAAGAAGACGCCCTACAAGCTCTATACGAAGCGGGTGGTGCACTGGGTCTGGGTCAGCACCTCGTCGATGATGTTCCGCCGCTCGCTGATCGATCTCGTCTTTCCCGACGACGACGAAACGTTCCGCCTGCACATGGACTTCTACGTCGTGGTCATGGCGCAGATGGTGGCGGGATCGCTGCTGATCGACGAGGCGCTCTATGCCTATCGCCTGCATGGCAGGAACGGCGCAGCCGACAACCCCGTGCTGGGCGGCCGCCTGCATCTCTCCAGCCGAAACTGGGGCAATACCTACCAGGTGATGCTCGACCGCATGCTTGCGGCGACCCACCGTGACCGTGAGCGCTTCGTGGGCGCGCTCGGCGAACGGCAATATCGGCGCATGTCCCTGCGCATGCAGGCAGCACGGGCGTCCTGGCCCGTCTCATGGCTCTTGGTCCTGCAAAGCTGGCTCGTGTAAGAGCGTTACGGTAGGATTAACGCTGGCTGGCGGTCGCTTTGGACCGCGCCACGGGGAGATCGGGGAACGTGTATCGGCTGAAGCGGGTGGTTTGCGCCTGCATGGCGTGGTTCGGGTTTGCCTGGAGTGCATCTGCGCAGGGGCCGGTCGACGCCTCGCCGGCACAGGCGCGGGAGTACGATGCAGCTTTCGAGGAGATGCTGCGCCAGCCCGCCAACCTCGACGTGCTGTTCAAGTTCGCCACCATCGCCACTCGGACCGGCGACTACGAGGGTGCCGTTTCCGCCCTCGAGCGCATGCTGCTGATCAATCCGGATCTGCCGCGCGTGCGTCTCGAGCTCGGCGTGCTGTACTTCCGGCTCGGCTCGTACGAGATCGCCCGCACCTACCTCGAGACCGCGCTGGCCTCGCAAGCTCTGTCACCCGAGGTACGGTCGCGCGCCGACCAGTTCATGGCCGAGATCCAGAAGCGTCAGAGTCCCTCGCGCCTGCTTGGCGAGGTGTTTGCGGGCGTTCGCTACCAGTCGAACGCCAATCTCGGGCCGCCGACATCCAGCGTGCGCCTGTTCGGCCAGGCAGCCAACCTGAACCAGTCCGCCGTCGGGACGGCCGACTGGGGCGTGGTCGGCTCGGCCATGGTGCGGCACATCTACGACCTGCAGACGCAGGATCGGGCGCAGATCGAGACCCAGCTCACTGCCTACGCCAACCGCCAGTTCCAGGTCTCGACCGCCAATGTCTCCATCCTCGACCTGACGTCGGGTCCGCGATTCCAGGTTTTCCAGGGCATCTTCGAGGATGTGACGCTCAAGCCCTTCGCCACGCTGGGCTACATCTGGATCAACGACACGCCGTTCTACGGCAGCGCGGGAGCCGGTCTCGAGTCCGGCGTGCTGATCACCGACAAGCTGCGCAACACCTCGAACTTCGTCTGGCGACGCCAGATGCATCCCAACACCTGGTACGTGCCGACAAACGACCAGTTCAATGGAGTCGAATTCTCCGCCAACACCACGTTCCAGTATCAGCTCACGGAGGTCGTCGCCGTCTTCTCCAACGGGGCCATCCAGCGGTACCAGACCAACAGCACGCCCTGGCAGAACTACCAGCTGTACGGCGTCGGGGGCGGCATGCAGTTCCGCTTCGTCGACCCGCTGTTCAAGAGCGGCCTTCCCTGGAACATCGGCCTTTCCGTGAACCTGCAGTGGTGGACCTATGACCAGGCCGATGTCGTGATCGACCCATGGGTGGTCCGCATGCAGAACGACACGATCCTGAACATCGCATTGGCCGTGCCGTTCGACGAGCGGACCACGCTCACCATATCGGGTGGGCGCTTCGTCCGTTCGGCCAATCTGCCCAACTACAACTTCGTCAACAACAGCACTCTGGTCGGTGTGAGCTGGCGCTTCTGAAAGTGCTATACTCTCGCCCAGGTCCCAGGAGCGATTCGACATGAACCTTGCCACGCTTGCCGACAAGACGCTTGCGCACGGCCTGATCGCCGGCGCGGCCGCCGTCGCTATGGTCCTTGCGACCGGCGCCGTCCGAGACGCTTCGGCCCGCGTGGGCGTGACATCGGCCACGGACGGCGATCCGCTGGGCAAGCCGCCGACCGAGGCGGAGCGCGTACTGCGCATCGGCGTCGACGTTCAGGCCAACGAGCTCATCACCACAGCGGCGAACGACCGGGCGCATCTGGTCTTTCTCGACGGTTCGTCGCTCACGGTGGGTCCCAACGCGCAGCTCGTGATCGACAAGTTCGTCTTCGACCCGACCTCCAAGACCGGCGAACTCGCGATCAACGCCAGCCGCGGTGTGCTGCGGCTGGTCGGCGGCAAGATCAGCAAGACCTCTCCGATCGTCATCACCACGCCGTCGAGCACCATCGGCATCCGCGGCGGCATCACGCTGCTCGACGTCAAGGCGGCCCAGACGGGCTCCGTGTTCATCTTCGGGCGCAGCATGACGGTGACGGCAGCGGGCATCACCGAGAACGTCACGCGGCAGGGCTCGCAGGTGATCACCAACCTCGGCCAGCCCCCGGGGGCCCCCACGCTGCTCACGCAGGGCGCGCTGGCAGCGCAGCTCAGCCAGCTCGAAGGCCGCAGCGGATCGGGCAGCAGCGCCGGAAGCGGCGGCGGTGCCGGCAATCGCGGCGCCGTCGACCAGGCCGCCCGATCGTCGGGCATCTCGAACGTCAACTCCAGCCAGCCCGTGCGCATCGTCGGGCTGCGTCCCACGGATTCCTTCGGCTCCGGTCCGGGGCCCGCCAACCGCAATCCCAACGACACGATTCCGACGGCGCTCAGCCAGACGAATCAGCAGCAGCAACAGCAGCAGGCCGTGCAGGACCTCAGGACGGAGCAGGCCGCGTCCCACTCTTCGGGCATCGACTACAACTCCATCCTGGGCGTCTTCGAGGGATTCGACTTCAACCAGCTGCAGATCCTGCCGAACAGCGAGATCGCCACGGTCAACCAGCTCAATCAGCTCAACATGCAGGGTGCGACGGCGACCTACAGCGGTCCGACCTTCGCGCTGATGGACAGTGGACAGACCATCAGCGGGACCTACAGCAACGTCTGGAGCTTCGGCAACCGCAACGGCATTGCCAAGATCACGCTCGGCCCTGCCACCTACGGCGGCGGATCGGCTCCCAATACGGCCATGAGCGGCAATGGTCCCGTGTTCACCAATACCCAGTCCCTGCAGGGACCTGCGGGGCAGTCGATCAACTCCCTTGTCGGGGTCTTCTTGTCCACGCCCAACCAGCCCGCGAGCCAGCAGATCGGTGCCTACACGGTCTCGGGTCCCAACCAGCAGGGCTACGGCATCTTTTCCGGCAAGCGGTAGCCCGGCTTCACGGCCAGGAGGGCGATGAAGTCGGCGATGGCGGCGATGTCGTCGCGCCGGAACCAGGGGAGATGCCGCTCGGCAGGCCGCTCGTCGGCGGCGATGGCGACGATGTTGGGATCGCCTGCCGCCATCGGCTCGCCCGTGCCCGCGCGGACCTCGATCTTGCGGTGCGGCTCGCGCTTGAAGCCTTCGATCAGCACGAGATCGGCGGGGGCCAGGCGGACGAGCACTTCGGCGAGGGGCGCCTCCGGCTGCTCGCGCATGATGGCGTAGCGCCGGCCGCCGACCACCGCGACTTCCGTCGCCCCGGCGGCGCGATGGCGATAGGAGTCGCGCCCCGGCTGGTCGATGTCGAGATCGTGATGGCCGTGCTTGATGGTGTTCACGCGCCAGCGGCGGCGCACGAACTCGGCCACCAGACGCTCGACGAGCGTCGTCTTGCCGGCGTTCTTCCAGCCGGTCACCCCGAACACCCGCGCCCCGCTCATGACGAGACCCGATCGGCGTTGGCGTAGAGGGTGAGCCGCCCGTCGCGCACGAACGCCGCCAGCACGATGCCCGCCTGTTCGGCGGTGGCGATGGCCAGCGACGTCGGGGCCGAAACGGCGGCGATCGCCAGCGCTCCCAGCACGGCCGCCTTGTGGACCATCTCGTAGGAGCAACGGCTGGTCACGACGACGAATCCGCCCGCCTCGATCGGCCAGCCCTGCGCCATCATGGCACCGCCCACCTTGTCGAGCGCGTTGTGGCGGCCGACATCCTCGCGCACGGCGGCCACCGACCCGTCGGCGCGTGCCCAGCCCGCAGCGTGCATGGCGCCGTTCATCTCGTTGATGTGCTGCTCGGCGGGCAGCGCGGCCATCGCCCGCTCGACAGCCCGGCGCGACACCCGGCCCGCCGCCGGCAGCTTCGCCACCGGTCGCATGGCCGCGTCGATGCTGTCGACGCCGCACAGGCCGCAGCCGGTGCGGCCGGCCAGCGACCGGCGTCGTTCCCGCAGGTACGCCATGCGCTGCGCGGCGATCTCGAGCCGCACCTCGAGGCCGGCTCCCGCCGGCTCGACTTCGATGCCGTAGATCTCGGAGGGGCGCTCGATGATGCCCTCCGTGAGCGAGAAGCCGCGCGCGAGATCCTCGAGATCGCACGGCGTCGCCATCATGACGGCGTGACTCACGCCGTTGTACACGAGTGCAACCGCCATCTCCTCGGCGACCACCTCGTCCACCATCTCGCCGCCGGCGGCGGTCAGCCGCCGGGCGGACCGGTGGACGGAACCGCCGCTTACGGTGCGACCGTCGGCGGGCTCGCTCGCCGGCATGACGATCGGTCGCTCAGCGGGCGGCCTTCAGTTCGACCTCGCCCACGCCGGCCGCGACGTTGAGGCCAACATTGCCCTCGACACTGACCGGCTGCAGGGTGATCTGTCCGTTGCCGCCGCCCACCAGCACGTTCGCGCCGGCGCCGACGCCCACCGTGGCCGAGGCCGTCGCGCCGACATAGGTGCCGGCGAGCGCCCCCTTCGCGATGTTGCCGGGCGCGAACACCAGCCACACCATCTGCGCTTCCTTGGTGAATCCGATATCGACGCCGTACTTCTTGATGGCGCCAGTATAGCGCTCGGCAACGCCGTCAGTCCGGGTGAAGAGACAGCTCAGGTCCTTGGACGAGCCGAAGACGAAGCCCACGCCGCCAGCCACGTTGCAGGTCAGGGAGCCGACATTCGCGCCGGACCGTCCCTTGGCCTGCGGGGTTCCCGGGGCTGCCGGGCTCTGCGCCTGGACAGAGGAGGCAAGGCCGGCAAGCAGGGCGATCGCCCCGGTGAGGGCCGCTACCGATCGCAGCATGGTTCTTCTCCTTGCAATTGACGAGGCATCCTGTTTGCAACGCCGACGGAGATAATGCGCGACGCCGCCTACGGCTGCCGAAAAAGCCCTATCTTCTTTTTGCGACAACTTGGCGGCAGCTGGCGCTAGCTGGAAACCTCGCCGCGGCTCTTGAGAATCATTCCCATGGCTCGGAACTCCGAATCGCGACGGATACGTTCGGCGACGCGCGGGTCGCCGTCGATGTTTGTGACGGCGATGAGCTTGTCCGTTTCGGAGCTGCACGCCAGGGCAACGGCGCTCGCCACCGTCGTCGGATCGGCGCTCATCGTGCCGTCGGCCGTCGCGTTCTTCGACAGGCAGGCATCGCGTGCCGCGTAGGCGTCATTGATGCGCGTCTGGCGCCGGCCGTCGCTGGGCGTCTGATAGGCCCCCGCGCACGCGCCAAGGAGCAGGGCGAGCAGGAGGGAGAGGATTCGCATGAGGGCAGCCCCAAAACCGGTCGATGTGTGTCCAGGCGCCATTGATACCGCTCGGCCTTGCTTTCGTCAGCCCTGGAAATTTGCCACCTTGACGTATCGCCAAAGCTGGTGAAGTTAGCGCTCTTCTCAGGAGACTACCGAGGCCCGTCCGGATGCGATTTCTTCTCGTGCTCGTCATGCTGTCGCTGGCGGCCTGCGAGGGCAGTTTCTTCAGGGTGAGCGACCTGGCGCGACACAGCAAGGTGGACAAGGCCTACCAGGCACGCGATGCGTGCCTCGCCAAGAACGCGGCAGCGGACGGCACCCGCTCGGAAGATGCGACGATGCTGGCCGACGCCGTGGCGCTGGCCTGCACCTCCGAGACCGAGAGTCTCGTCGCCGCCTCCGATACCAGCGGCGACAAGAAGGTCGCCGCCGCGATCCGCCAAGACTCGCAGTTCCGGGCCATGAAGTACGTGATGCAGGCCCGCGGGCAGGTCATCTACTGAGACGGAGCGGGAGCATGGCGGAAGAGAGTGGGAGTCGAACCCACTAAGAACCGTCTGGCGGCCCTCTCTGGCTTTGAAGGCCAGCCGCCCCACCGGGAGCGCTTCTCCTCCGTCGCCGATGATCCCCCAGAAGGCGGCCCGTGTCACGCGCCGGCGACCGGGCCGAACCGCGCCAGCTTCTGCGGCACGGTGCGCCGCAGGTCGCCCCGCCGGATGGTGATGCCGTGGCGGTCGAAGAACTCCAGGATCTGGATCGCGACCTTGCGGCCATTGTCCAGCTTGTCGCGAAACTCCGCCGCCGAGAAGTCGCGGCCGAAGGCGTGGGCGATGCCGATCATCTCGGCGAGCGCCGTCCGCAGGAAATAGTGATCGGGCGCCACCTCCACGACCCGGCCGACCTTGGCCAGCCGCTGCAGCAGCCGGCGCATCTCGGGCTCCGGGACGCCATGGACGGCGGCGAAGTCCCGCACGCGCGGCGGCTTGTAACGGTCGCGCTCCAGCTCGGCCGACATCTTGCGCCACAGCGTCTCGTCGCGCGTCCCCAGGGTCAGCGCATGTCCGGGCAGGCGCAGGAAGGCGCCGTCGACCGTCACGCGGCGCGCCTTGACCTCGTGGTCGAGCAATGCCTTGAACACCGCAGGCGGCCATCGCCTGGCGAGCGCCAGCCGCAGCCGCTCGGGCTGCAGGCCGGGCGAATCGGGCTGCGCCGCGTGATGTGTCTTCAGGCCGTCGACGATGTCCTGCCGTGCAGCCGCCAACGCGTCGGCCAGGAAGGCGAAGCCGTCGAGCGCGACGCCGTCCGATTCCGCCAGCAGCCGGTCAACGTCGGCGGGCCGCAGGTTGCGCGCCAGGCTGAAACGCGCCGTCTCGACGAAGCCGGCTTCCAGCCGCAGGAGTGCCGGAAGAACGGCGGCGGCCGGCGCGGCGAGCGCCCTGAGCTCTGACAGCCGACGTGCCGTCCGGCGGTTCCGAGGCGGACCGAACGGATCGACCACGACGGCGCCGGCGACCGTCCGGGTGGCCGAAGGATCGCGCAGGATGACCCGGTCGCCCGCCAGCGCGCCCACCTTCTCATCGAGCACGAGCTGCGCAAACGCGACGCCGCCCGGCGCGAGCTTGTCGCCCTCGAGCAGCGCCACGCGGCCCATCGCATGCGCGGCGCCGACATGGACATGCACGGGCGACCAGTGCCGAAGCGGATGCGGCTCGGTGGACAGCAGGCTCAACCGGACATCGAGCCGGTCCGTCGGCGCGTGCAGATCGGGAGCGACCACCCAGTCGCCGCGTCGGACCGCCTCCTTCGACAGCCGCGGCCCGACGAGGTTCAGCGCACAGCGCTCCCCGGCCCGGCCAACCTCGGCAGCGCGGTTCTGCGCGTGAAGCGACCGTACGCGCGCCTCCAGACCGGACGGCGTGAGCAGCAGCCGATCGTCGACCCGGATCTCACCGGCATGCACCGTTCCGGTGACGACGACGCCTGCCCCTGGCAGCACAAAGGCGCGGTCGACCGCCAGCCGAGCGAAGCCTGCCATATCCTTGCGGCTCTCGCCCAGGGCCAGCAGCCGGGTCTTCAGCTCGTCGACGCCGCGGCCCGACAGGGCCGAGACCGGCACGATCTCGGCGCCCGCGAGAGACGTCGTGGCGAGCAGGGATTCGATCTCCGCCATGCGCTCCAGGAGCTGATCGTCGTCGGCGAGGTCCGCCTTGGTCAGGGCGACGATGCCACGATCGAGCCCCAGCAGGTCGATGATCTGCAGATGCTCGACCGTCTGCGGCTTGATGCCTTCCGCGGCCGAGACGATCAGCAGCGCCGCGTCGATTCCGGTGGCGCCGGCCAGCATGTTGTGCACGAAGCGCTCGTGGCCCGGCACGTCGACGAACCCGAGCTGGCGGCCGTCACCGAGGTCGCTGTAGGCGTAACCGAGATCGATGGTGATGCCGCGCGCCTTCTCCTCCTTCAGGCGGTCGGCATCGACGCCCGTCAGCGCCTTCACCAGTGCCGTCTTGCCGTGGTCGATATGGCCGGCGGTGCCGACGATCATGCCGTTCCCTCGACCTCTAGCTGCGCGAGCTGCGCGGCCAGCATCGCTTCGTCGTCCAGCGTCCTGAGGTCGAAACGCAGCGCGCCGTCCGCGACACGACCGATCACCGGGACCGGCAGCCGCCGGAAGGCGGCCGCCAGCCGATCGAGCCCGCGGCCGCGCAGCACGATCGCGAAGGACGGCAGGAGGTCGACGGGCAGCGCGCCCGAGCCGATCTGCCCCCGCGCCGGCTCGATCGCGACGTCGGCGACGCCGGCCAGCACGGCGGCGAAAGCGGGCAGAAGGCGCTCGGCCTGCGCGCGGATGTCC
Organism: Pseudomonadota bacterium; assembly: GCA_049323495.1. GTDB lineage: Bacteria > Pseudomonadota > Alphaproteobacteria > Reyranellales > Reyranellaceae > Reyranella. The sequence goes on along the minus strand of JBMONG010000021.1, from coordinate 51,406 downwards.
GCCGCCGGTCGCGCCAAGGCGCGCACCGTCGGAAGGCGCTCCACCAGGCGCTGCGGATCGGCGTAGAGGCGCAAGGTGGCCTCCAGCGCGGCGAGCCGCACCTTGTCGAGGCGCAGCGCCCGCTTCATCGGGTTGCGAGCGATGCGCTCCACGAGCGGCCGCCGCCCGACGATGAGGCCCGCCTGCGGGCCGCCCAGCAGCTTGTCGCCGGAGAAGGTCACGAGGTCGACGCCGGCCGCGACCGCCTCGGCGGCGGTGGGCTCGTGCGGCAGGCCCCAGGCCTCGAGATCGACCAGCGTGCCGCTGCCCAGGTCCTCGATCACCGGCAGTCCCTTCTCGCGCGCGAGGGGCACCAGATCGGTCGCCGGCACCGTGCGCGTGAAGCCCGTGATCGCGTAGTTCGACGGATGGACCTTCATGATCGCGGCCGTGTCCGGACCGATCGCGTCGGCATAGTCGCGCAGATGCGTGCGGTTGGTCGTGCCGACCTCGACCAGCCGGCAGCCCGCGCGGGCCATGATGTCGGGGATGCGGAAGGCCCCGCCGATCTCGATCAGCTCGCCGCGCGAGACGATGACTTCGCGCCCCGCCGCTATCTCGCCCAACACCAGGAGCACGGCCGCGGCATTGTTGTTGACCACGGTGGCGGCTTCGGCACCGGTCAGCCGCTGCAGCCACGGCGCGACGTGATGATCGCGCTCGCCACGGCCGCCGGTCTCCAGATCGAACTCCAGGGTCGTCGGCGATCGCATGGCGGCGACGGCAGCCTCGATCGCCTCCTCAGCCAGCGGCGCGCGGCCGAGATTCGTATGCAGGACCGTGCCGGTGAGGTTGAACACGCGGCGCTGCGACGGCTGGACGAACCGGGCGAGCCGTGCGGCGCACCAGGCCGCGCAGGCCTCCTCGTCGGACACGTCGGGCGAGCCGCGCCGCGCATCGGCCCAGGCCCGCAGCGCCTCGATCACCAGCGGACGCCCTACCTGCCCGATCAGGGGCGCCAGCGCCGGCCACGCCGCCATCCGGTCGATCGACGGCGGACGGCCGGCTGGCATGGTCATGTCGGAAGAACTGCAGGCTCGGTCGGCACGCGACACGGATCGTTTCCCTTGCTTGCTGGGCCGGCAGGCAATGCCCCGGCGGCGCAGAGTGGCCCACCGGGAGGATGCAATCAATGCACCGGCCTCGCGCTTTGTTTTTATAACCTTGGTAATACACAGGAGTCAATAAATCGACTTTTTGCGCTCCACGTTCCCCCGCAGCGCATTTCGTCATGACTCCATCATACATTTCGACTATTCGATAACTATGGAATCAAAGGACGCCGCCACCCGCTTTTCCGCGCTTGCCCAGGCGACCCGGCTCGACCTGATGCGTCTGCTGGCCTCGAAGGGTGCCTCCGGCATGGCCGCCGGCGAGCTGGCCGCCGCGCTGGGGCAGCCGCCCTCGACGCTGTCCTTCCACCTCGCCGCGCTCGAGCAGGCCGAGCTCGTCCAGTCGACGCGGCGTGGCCGTCACGTGATCTACGCCGTGCGCTTCCATGGCCTCAGGTCGCTGCTGGGCTTCCTTACGGAAACCTGCTGCGGCGGCCGTCCAGAGCTGTGCGGCGACCTTGCACGACTGCTTCCCGATCCGCCCCCGGAGGATGAACCCGTGACTCCTGCCTTCAATGTGCTGTTCCTGTGCACGCGCAATTCGGCACGATCCCTGATGGCCCAGTCGATCCTGGAGAAGGTCGGCAAGGGCAAGTTCAACGCCTATTCCGCGGGCTCCGACCCGGCCCGCGGCCCCATGCCGGAAGTGATCGAGAAGCTGCAAGCCCTCGGCCACGACGTTTCCGGCCTGCACTGCAAGTCATGGGACACGTTCGTCGGTCCCGACGCACCGCAGATGGATTTCGTCATCGCGCTCTGCGACACGCTGCAAGGCCAGGACTGTCCCGACGTCGGTCCCAACCCCATCACGGCGTCCTGGCCGCTGCCCGACCCGGCCAAGTTCAAGGGGACGCCGGCCGAGCGCGCCACCATGATCAACGAGCTCTACGGCATGATCCGCCGCCGGCTCGAAATCTTCGTGAACCTCCCCTATGCCTCGCTCGACCGCCTGGCGCTGAAGAAGCGCCTCGACGAGCTGGGCGACAGCGCGCGCGCCCCGGTCTAGCGGGGACTGCCATGAAAGTCGGCATCAACGGCATGGGCCGCATGGGACGCCTCGCCCTGCGCGCGGCCCTCGGTGGCGCGCCGCGGCCGAAAGACGATCCGCGGCACGGCAACCGGCTCGACGTGGTCCATGTGAACGAGATCAAGGGCGGCGCCGCGGCCACCGCCCACCTGCTCGAGTTCGACAGCATCCACGGGCGCTGGCAGACCTCGTTCGACTCGGACGAAAAGGCCATCACGGTCGGCGGCAAGCCTGTCGGGTTCAGCGCCGAAGCGTCGCCGGGCGATGTACCGTGGGGCGATCTCGGCTGCGACATCGTTCTCGAATGCACGGGAAAGTTCCTCAAGCCCGAACAGCTCGACGCCTATTTCCAGCGAGGCGTGAAGCGCATCGTCGTCGCCGCCCCGGTGAAGGACGACCGCGCCCTGAACGTCGTGGTCGGCGTCAACGACCATCTCTACGCGCCCGATCGCCACCACCTGCTGACGGCAGCCTCCTGCACGACCAACTGCCTGGCGCCGGTGGTCAAGGTCGTGCACGAGGCGATCGGGATCCGGCATGGCCAGATCACGACCATCCACGATCCGACCAACACCAACGTCGTCGTCGATGCCCCGCACAAGGACCTGCGCCGCGCGCGGTCGGCGATGACCTCGCTCGCCCCCACGACGACGGGCAGCGCAACGGCGATCGCTTTGATCTATCCCGAGCTCAAGGGAAAGCTGAACGGCCATGCCGTGCGCGCGCCGGTGCTCAATGCCAGCCTGACCGACTGCGTGTTCGAGCTGAACCGCGCCACGAGCGAGGCCGAGGTCAACGCCCTGTTCGCCGAAGCCGCACAAGGTCCTCTCGCGGGCATCCTGGGCTTCGAGACGCGGCCGCTGGTCTCGGCGGACTACTGCAACGACACGCGCAGCTCGATCGTCGACGCGCCGAGCACGATGGTGACCGACGGCACGCTGCTCAAGGTCTATGCCTGGTATGACAACGAGATGGGCTATGTCTGCCGCATGATCGACCTCGCCAACCTGGTGATCCAGGCGGAGCCATGATGGCCACGGCGGTACGCGACTACCTGATCGTCACGGCATCCTACTGGGGCTTCACCTTGGTCGACGGTGCCTTGCGCATGGTGGTGCTGCTGCACTTCTTCAAGCTCGGCTATTCGCCCTTCACGCTGGCCTTCCTGTTCCTGCTCTACGAGTGCGCCGGCATCGTCGCCAACCTGGCCGGCGGCTGGCTCGCCGTCCGCTTCGGCATCCCGCGGATGCTGATGGCTGGCCAGGCGCTGCAGATCGCGGGCCTGGTCATGCTCTCCCTGCTCGGCCCGGAATGGAGCGCAGCGATGTCCGTCGCCTGGGTGGTCGCGGCCCAAGGCATCTCCGGCCTCGCGAAGGACTTCACCAAGACCGCCTCCAAGTCGGCCATCAAGGCGACCGCGGCCGAGGGCTCGGGCCAGCTCTTCCACTGGGTCGCCTGGTTCACCGGCTCGAAGAACGCCATGAAAGGCCTGGGCTTCTTCGTCGGAGGCCTGCTGCTCGATCTTGTCGGCTTCCAGCCCGCGCTGTGGCTGATGGCCGGCCTGATCGCGATCATCCTGCTGGCCGGTCTGCTGTTGCCTCGCCAGCTCGGCAGGACCAAGGCCTCGAAATCCGTGCGCGAGCTGTTCGCCAAGTCGCGCGGTGTAAACCTGCTGGCGGCCGCGCGCATCTTCCTGTTCGGGGCACGCGACGTGTGGTTCGTCGTGGGGCTGCCAGTGTTCCTCTATGCCGCAGGCTGGCGCTTCACCGAGGTCGGTGGCTTCCTGGCCGCCTGGACGATCGCCTATGGCGGCATCCAGGCCGCGGCGCCGCGGCTGGTGACGCGCAGTTCCGACGGCCTGAGCCGCGAAGTGCCGAATGCACGTCTATGGGCCGGCCTGCTGGCCGCCGTGCCGCTCGTGCTGGCGATCCTGATGCAGCGCCCGGATCTGTCGCGGCCCGACTTCATCCTGGTCGCCGGGCTGGCACTGTTCGCCCTGCCCTTTGCCGTGAACTCCTCCCTGCATTCCTACCTGATCCTGGCCTATGCCGGATCGGAGAAGGCGGCGGAGGATGTGGGCTTCTACTACGCCGCCAACGCCGCAGGCCGGCTCCTCGGCATCCTGCTCTCCGGTGCCCTCTACCAGGCCGGCGGCATGACGGCCTGCCTGCTGGGATCGGCGGCGATGCTGCTCGCCTGCTGGGCCATTACCTTCCTGCTGCCCGCGCACCTTCCAGGAAGGCCGTCGCCCGCTTGACCTCCATCCACCAATTCCATTATTCGCGAAATATGGAAATAATGCCGTCCCGTCATGTCGCTGTTTGAACGCTATCTCACCGTCTGGGTCGCCCTGTGCATCGTGGCGGGCATCGCGCTCGGGCACGCTTTCCCCGGCCTCTTCCATGCCATCGGCACCGCCGAGCTGGCGCACGTCAACCTGCCGGTCGCCGTGCTCATCTGGCTGATGATCATCCCGATGCTGGTGAAGGTCGACTTCGCCGCCATCGGCAAGGTGCGGGCGCACTGGCGCGGCATCGGCGTGACCCTGTTCATCAACTGGGCGGTCAAGCCGTTCTCCATGGCGCTGCTGGGCTGGCTCTTCATCGGCCACCTCTTCCGGCCCTGGCTGCCGGCGGCGCAGATCGACAGCTACGTCGCCGGCCTGATCCTGCTCGCCGCGGCGCCTTGCACGGCCATGGTGTTCGTCTGGAGCAACCTGTCCGACGGCGAGCCCGACTTCACCCTCACCCAGGTCGCGCTCAACGACACGATCATGGTGTTCGCCTTTGCGCCCATCGTGGGCCTGCTGCTCGGCCTGTCGGCCATCCGCGTCCCCTGGGAGACGCTGCTGCTGTCGGTCGGACTCTACATCGTCGTGCCGGTGATCCTGGCCCAGGTCGTCCGCCGCCGCGTGCTGTCGCGAGCCGGCACGGCCGGCCTCGCCGCGCTGCTCTCCCGACTGCAGCCGATCTCGCTGGTCGCGCTGCTGACCACGCTGGTGCTGCTGTTCGGCTTCCAGGGCGAGCAGATCATCGCCCAGCCCCTGATCATCGCGCTGCTCGCGGTGCCGATCCTGATCCAGGTCTATTTCAACTCGGGCCTGGCCTATCTGCTGAACCGGGCGACCGGCGAAGCCCATTGCGTGGCGGCGCCATCCGCCCTGATCGGCGCCAGCAACTTCTTCGAACTGGCCGTCGCCGCCGCCATCAGCCTGTTCGGCTTCTCCTCGGGCGCCGCGCTCGCCACGGTGGTCGGCGTCCTGATCGAGGTGCCGGTGATGCTCTCGGTGGTGAAGATCGTGAACGCCAGCAAGGGCTGGTATGAGGACCCTAACGCGTCCATATTTCCAATATTCCGGAAATACCGTTGACATCACGGCGCATCGGCATACATTCACCGACATGAAGCTCGACGATGCCGCCGCGCGCCTGGAGGCGCTGGGCAACCCGACCCGCCTGAAGATCTACCGCATCCTCGTGCGGGCGGGCGAAGAGGGCTTGCCGGTGGGCGGCCTGCAGGAGCGGCTGGGGATCGCCGCCTCGACGCTGTCGCACCATCTCAAGGCGCTGGTCGCCGTGGGGCTGGTCACCCAGACCCGCGAAGGCACGACCCTCGTCTGCCATACCAACTACGAACTGATGCGCGGGTTGATCGACTACATGGTCGAGCAATGCTGCGCGGAAGGCACCTGCCCGCCGCGCCTGGCCCGACCGTCGAAGGCGGCCGCCTGAAAAGATTTTCACCCAATATTTCGATGATTCCAGGAGAATAGGAAGAACGCATGACCAGTTCACCGAACGGATCCAGGACCGTCGCCATCCTGGGCGCGGGGCCGGTCGGCCTCGCAGCCGCCGCCCATGTACTGGAACGCGGCATGAAGCCCGTCGTGCTGGAGGCCGGCCCGACCGCGGGCCACGCCGTGCGCCAATGGAGCCACGTGCAGCTCTTCTCGCCCTGGGAATTCAATATCGACAAGGCAGCCGAGCGGCTGCTCGCGCGCGCCGGCTGGAACCGGCCGCAGCCCGACCACCATCCCACCGGCGGCGAGCTGCTGGAGCAGTACCTCGAGCCACTGGCGACGCGGACGCCGCTCAAGGAGCACATCCGCACGGGCAGCCTGGTGACCGCCGTCGCCCGTAAGGGATTCGACAAGGTCAAGAGCAACGGGCGCGAGGCTGCGCCTTTCGAAATCCGCTACCAGAACGGCAAAGGTCCCGAGTCCCTGACGGCGGACGCGGTGATCGACGCCACGGGCACCTGGTTCTCGCCCAATCCCGCCGGCGCCGGCGGTCTCCAGGCGATCGGCGAGAGGGAGGCGCAGGACCGCATCGCCTACGGCATGCCCGACGTGCTGGGGCGCGACCGGGCACGCTACGCCGGCCGCTGCGTCGCCGTCCTGGGAAGCGGCCACTCGGCCATCGGCACCCTGATCGACCTCGCAAGGCTCAAGGAAGACGTGCCCGGCACGGACATCGTCTGGCTGCTGCGCGGCGACCATCCCGAAAAGTCGTTCGGCGGCGGCGCGGCGGACCAGCTCGCGGCCAGAGGCGCCTTGGGAGCGGCCTTCGCCGCTCTCGTCGCCAGCGGCAAGATCCGCACGGAGGCCGGCTTTCGCGTCTCGCACATCGGCCGGGATGGCGATCACCTGCGCATCGGCGCCGGCTCGGCCTGCTGCGGACGCCATGTGATGGCCCACAATCTTGTGGTGTCGACCGGCTTCCGTCCAGAGCTCGATTTCCTGCGCGAGCTGCGCCTGTCGCTCGACCCCGCGCTCGAATGTCCGCCTATCCTGGCGCCGCTGATCGACCCGAACCTGCACAGTTGCGGCACGGTGCGCCCGCACGGCGCACGCGAGCTCGGACAGCCTGAAGCCGGGTTCTATTTCGCGGGCATGAAGTCCTATGGCCGCGCGCCGACCTTCCTCATGATGACGGGATACGAACAGGTCCGCTCCATCGCTGCCGAAATCGCGGGTGACCATGCGGCGGCGGCGAGGGTCGAGCTGGTGCTCCCCGAAACGGGCGTCTGCAACGGTCCGGCCGCGCCGCCCGCCCCAGGTGCAGCGGCGGCTATGGGCTGCTGCGGTGCGCCAACGAGGCCTGCGATACCGGCATGCGGATGCTGACGATGGCGTCGACGCCTCACGCGACGCCATAGTGGCCCATGCCGTCATCGAACCTCGCCCTCTTCCTCGTCGCGGCCTCGGCGATCGCCGTGTCACCAGGCCCCGGCATTTTCTACGTCGCCGCGCGCACGCTCGCCGGCGGCCGCATCGAAGGGCTTGCTTCCAGCTTCGGCACGGGCGTCGGAGGGCTCATCCATGTCGCCGCGGGCGCCATCGGCATCTCGGCGTTGGTGCTCGCAAGTGCCGAGGCTTTCACGCTGCTCAAGGTCGCGGGGGCTCTCTACCTCGTCTGGCTTGGCATGAAGACCTTCCGCGACTCCCGCATCCCTGCAGCGGTTCATGTCCAAGCCACCGGGAGCGGGCGTGCCTTCCGCGAAGGCATCGTGGTCGAAGCCCTGAACCCGAAGACCGCCGCGTTCTTCCTGGCCTTCCTGCCGCAGTTCGTCGACGCGACCGCCGGTCCAGTGTGGCTACAGTTCCTTGTCCTCGGGCTCGTCTCGGTCACCCTGAACACAGCCGTCGACGTCATCGTGGCGGTGCTGGCGGCACGTGCCCGGTCGGCTGCCTTTGCACGCCCAACGCTGCTGCGGCGGCTGCGGCAGGCCTCGGGCGCGGCGATCGCCGGTCTGGGCCTGTCGCTGTTGCTCGCCCGCCGGCCGACCGCTCCGTAGGCCCATGCCGGCAGCCAGGCTTTCCGCTTCGTGACGAGAGCGACGGCGTCGGCCCGCCCGGGCGCCAGGCTGGTCGCCACGGTTTGCGCCGCGCAAGTGCTCGTGCAGATCGGCGCCTTCTACTGGCCGGCACTGCTGCCGCAGATGATGCGCCATTGGTCGCTCACCAACAGCGAGGCAGGCTGGATCACCTCCGCCTTCTACGGCGCCTACATGATCTCGGTGCCGGTCCTGGTGACGCTGACCGACCGCATCGACGCCAAGCGCGTCTACCTGGGGGGCGTCGGCTGCACCGTCGTCGCACACATCGCCTTCGGCCTCTTCGCCGAAGGGTTCTGGTCGGCGATGGCCCTGCGCGGGCTGGCGGGCATCGGCTGGGCCGGCACCTACATGACCGGCCTGAAGCTGCTGGCCGACCAGGTCGATGCGAAGATGATGTCGCGCGCGGTGACAGGCCATGCCGCGAGCATCGGCATCTCCGGCGCCGTTTCCTACCTGCTGGGCGACGTCCTCGCCGAGGCCTTCGGCTGGCCGACCGCCTTCGCGAGCGCCGGAGGCACCGCCGCCCTCGCCTGGATCACCGTAGCGCTGGCGATACCCGGCCATGCGCCGCCGGCGAAGGCCGCGGGCCAGCCGGCGCTCTTCGACTTCCGTCCGGTGCTGCGCAACCGGTCGGCGCTGGCCTACTCGCTGGCCTATTGCGTGCACACGCTGGAGATGAATGCCTTGCGCGGCTGGGCCGTCGCCTTCCTCGCCTGGGTGGCGTCCTACGCCGGGGAGGCGGGCGAAGTCCTGTCGCCGCCCGTCGTCGTGACCGTGCTCGGACTGCTGGGCACGCTCATGAGCGTGCTGGGCAACGAGGCCTCCATCCGCTTCGGTCGCCGGCGGCTGATCGTGGCCGCGATGCTGCTGTCCATCGCGGTCGGCGCCGTCATCGGCTTCGCAGGATCGCACGGCTACTGGATCGCCGTGGCGCTGGTCATCCTCTACGGCATGATCATCTGGCTCGATTCATCCTCCCTGACCGCCGGCGCGGCCGGTGCCGCCGATCCGGCGCGCCGCGGCGCCACGCTCGCCGTGCACTCGATGCTGGGCTATGCCGGCGGCTTCGTCGGGCCGCTCGCCGTCGGCTGGACGCTGGACGCCGCGGGCGGCATGTCGCCGCTCGGCTGGAGCCTCGCCTTCGGCGTCGTCGCCCTTTCCATGGTTCTGGCCATGACCGCCTTCGTCCTTCTCCGGCCGCGTGCCCTGGAAGGGGACCGGTCCGGCTGACCGCGCCGGGCGGCTCACCACCCTATCGACGGCGCGGCAATCGCTATAGCCTGCCGTCCGAACGCAACGAACGAACGGAGCGCCCGATGCGGCAATGGATTGCAGGGACGGCAGTCGCCATGGTGCTGATGGTCCCGGCGGCGTGGTCCCAGCACCAGCCTTATGGCGGGATGCAGACGCGTGCGATCAAGACGCTGTCGGACCAGCAGATCGCGGACCTGCGGGCCGGCCGCGGCATGGGGCTGGCCCTCGCCGCCGAGCTGAACGGCTATCCGGGGCCGGTGCATGTGCTGGAGCTCGCGGAACATCTTGACCTGACCGATGAGCAGCGGGACCGCATGCGCCAACTCTTCGATGCGATGAAGGGCGAAACGATCGCGTTGGGAGAGCGATTGATCAACGCCGAGGCAAGCCTCGACCGTGCATTCGCGACGAAGGCGATAACCGACCGGAGCCTGTCCGAGGATGTCGATGCGATCGGAACCCTGCAGGCAGCCCTGCGGACGGCACACCTGAAGTATCATCTCGCCACCCGAGCTCTGTTGTCAGAACAACAGATCGCGCGGTATGCCGAGCTGCGGGGCTACGGCACGGACACCCCCCATCGGCAGCATCGCTGAGCGCCCGCAGCCCTTCTGCCTGCATGCGGGCGGACAAGGCCTTCCTCCCGGCGCAGCTCTCTGCACTCTGGCGCAGGCGCCTGCGCTGCCGATCAGGGCTTCTTCTGCAGCCCCCAGGTGTCGGCGAGCGTCGCGGCGATCCGCGCGGCCATCAGCCGGTTGCCAGGGCTCTCCGACTTCGCATCACGCCAATAATGGATGTGATCGGCGTAGATCGAGCCCTTCTCGTTGGCGAAGATGTCGCCAAGATCGTAGACGGCCAGGCCGCGCTCGCGCAGCGTGAGCATGCCCGCGACGATCTTGCGATAGAGCGGACCATAGGAGAGATCGCCCACCAGGCGCTTCTCATCCTCGGTCAGCACCTTGCCGTAGGCCGGCGCCGGCTGCAGGAAATAGGCCGACTTCAGCCCGTAGTCGCGGGCCAGCGCCTCGGTGGCCCGCCAGTACTTCTGGTAGAGGCCGAGCTGCACGTTGAACTCGCGCTCGGTGTCGCGACGGATGTCCTCCGGCATCCTGAAGATGCTGTTGAGGGTGGTCTTCTTCGTCGAATTGAAGACGTCGTGGCCCTTGGCGACGTCCTCGATGCCGCGTACGACCATGTAGGCGGCATGCGAACGGCTGAGCACCGGATTGGCGGCGAGCGCGCCAGAGATGCGTCCCATCACCCAGCCGATCGCCGCATCGCCGAAGTTCTCGTCGGCAACGAAGGGATTGACCTCGATGAAGTTGCTGAGCGGACGTTCCAGCCGCTCCTCGGCGCCCGGCCAGAAGAAGTAGTGCTCGTTGAAGCCGCTGAGGTTGACGACGGCGTCCACCGAGCTGGCATAGAGCGCGAAGAGGATGAAGGGCTGCGGCTCCTTCCACGCGCCGTCACCGCCATTGAGGATGCGCCAGGGCTTGCCGTTGGGGCTGACGTACTTCTTGTTCAGCTCCTCCTCGAGATAGCGCGGCGCCGGCGGCTGGGCGTTCTGGGCGAGCTGCGAGGCGACCGAGCCACCGACCAGGATGACCGTGTAGTAGTTCGGATCGCGCACGGTCGGATAGTCGGGGCCGTAGAGACCGACATTGTTGACCCACGGCTGACCGCAAGGCGGGTTGGCGTGATGCACGAAGCCGACATAGGGATGCGGGTAGAGCGTGTCGACGTAGCGACATGTCGTTCCCTTGGTCGCGTCGCGCAGATAGGTGTTCTGCGTGCGCTCGAAGAGCTCCGGCGCCGGCGTATAGCGACCGTCCTCCAGATACATCCACGCGATGGCGGCGACCTCGACGGTCGCGAGCGCCATCACGATGCCCAACAGGACCGACAGCCAGCCGAAGATCCGCTGCTTCATTCCTTCCCTCGTGAGCGTGGCCGGAGGCGCCACGCCTAGTCAGCCGTATGCCGTCAGCCCCGGACGTCCTGGATCGCCTGCCAGACACGCAGCGGCGTCGCCGGCATCTGGATATTGCGCACGCCAAGCGGCCACAGCGCATCCATGATGGCGTTCATCACCGTGGGCGTCGAGCCCACCGTGCCGGACTCCCCGACGCCCTTGGCACCCAGCGGGTTGGTCTTCGCCGGGACACTGTCGTCGAGCGTGTTGGAGAAGGTCGGGAACAGATCGGCCCGCGGCATCGCATAGTCCATGAAGGAGCCCGTGATGAGCTGCCCGCTCTCGCGGTCGTAGACGTTCTCCTCGACCAGCGCCTGGCCGACGCCCTGGGCGACGCCGCCATGGATCTGGCCGAACACGATCGGGCGATGCAACGGCCTCCCGACATCGTCCACCGTGGTATAGCGCTTGAGCTCCACGCGACCCGTCTCTGGATCGATCTCGACCTCGCCGACATGCGCGCCGTTCGGCCAGGCAATGCCGTCGACCGTGTTGACGTTCTCGATGAAGATGCGCTTGTCGGGCTGCCGGGCGGCGAGCTCGCCCAGCCCGATGCTGCGGTCGGTGCCTGCGATGGTGAAGCGGCCGGCGCCGTAGACGATGTCGGCAGCGCTCGCCTCCAGCGCATCGGCCGCCAGCTCCTTGCCCTTGTCGACCAGCTTCTCGCTGCCGGTCAGCACGGCCGAGCCGCCGATGTAGGCCGAACGCGAGCCCATCGAGCCGACGCCGCCGACCCGGTCGGAATCGCCCATGGCGATCTCGATCTGCGACGGGTCCACGCCCAGCAGCTCGGAGGCCAGCTGGGTGAAGCTGGTCTGCAGGCCCTGGCCCATGCCCTGGGTGCCCATCCAGATCACGACCTTGCCGTCGGCCTTGACCTCGTAATGCGCCATCTCGTTCATGACGGCCGCGCTGGTCCACTCGACGTAGGAAGCAAGGCCGCGGCCATAGAGCTTGCCACGCTTGGCGGCTTCTGCCTTGCGCGCTTCGAAGCCGTTCCAGTCGGCAGCCTCGAGGGTCTTGGTCAGGAACAGGTCGAAGTCGCCGGTATCGTACTTCTCGCCCATCGCCGTGGTGTAGGGCATCTGCGAGGGCTTCACGAAGTTGCGGCGGCGCAGCTCGGCCGGATCCATGCCGATCTGGCGCGCGGCGGTGTCCATCAGCCGCTCGAGGTCGAGGATGCATTCGGGCCGCCCGGCGCCGCGATAGGCACCGATGGTGGCGGAGTTGGTGAGCACGCAGTTCAGCTTCAGGTCGACGACCGGGATGTCGTAGGTGCCGGTGGTGACCTTCGGTCCGACGAAGAGCGGGATCACGACGCCGGCACGCGCCGGATAGGCGCCGATGTTGGCGAAGGCCTCCATGCGGAGCCCCAGGATCCTGCCGTCCTTGTCGAGCGCGAGCTCGGTCCTGTGCAGCTGGTCGCGGCCGGCCGTCGTCGCGGCGAATTCCTCGCTGCGCTCGGCGCGCCACTTCACGGGGCGCTTGAGCACCTTCGCCGCCCAGACGGCGACGGATTCGTCGGGTTGGATGCCGACCTTCATGCCGAACCCGCCGCCGATGTCGCGCACCAGCACGCGGACCTTTTCCTTGGGCATCTTCAGGATCACGTCGCACAGCGTGTCGCGCGTTACCGACGGATTCTGGCTGCCGATATGGACGACCATGCGGTCGCCGTCCCATTCCGCCATGATCGCCCGCGGCTCCATGGCATTGACGATCAGCCGCTGGTGCACGACGTCGAGCTTGACGACATGGGCGGCTTTCGCGAACGCTTCGTCGGCCTTCGCCGCGTCGCCGAAACGGTTGAAGCCGGCGCGGTTGCCGGGAGCGCCTTCCCAGACGAGAGGAGCATCGGCCTTGAGGGCATCCTCGATGGTCGACACCGACGGCAGCGGATCGTAGTCGATCTCGACCAGCTCTGCGGCGTCCTGCGCCTGCAGGCGGCTTTCGGCGACCACGGCCACGACCGGCTCGCCGACATGTCGGACGATCTCATGCCCCAGGGCGCGGCGCGGCGTCATGGTGGGCTTGCTGCCGTCGGCGTTGGGGAACATGGTCGGGAAGGAGAAATCCCCCACGCCTTCCCGGGCCATGTCATCCCAGGTGTAGACGGCGACGACACCGGGCGCCTGGCGGGCGGCGGAGACATCGATCTTCACGATCCGGGCATGGGCATGGGGTGAGCGAACCAGCACCAGATGCAGCTGGCCGGGCCGCGCCAGATTGTCCGTGAAACCCCCGGTGCCCGTCAGGAGCCGGTTGTCCTCGACGCGCTTGATGTACTGAGCCTTACCGAACGCTGCCATACGCCACTCCTGTCGCCCCCGATGGTCGGATTTGCGACGGACTATAGCGGCGAAGCGACGCAAGCTCGCGCGGCCATTTCGCCGCTGGGGCAGTCTCCCAGGGAGGCGTCCGCCGATCAGTGCTTCAGGTTGGGCATGTCCGGCAGCGGCACGATGTTGATCCCTGCGGCTTCCAGGCCTTCGCGCACCGCGCGGGAGACGGCCACGGCGGTCGGTCCGTCACCATGCACGCAGATGGAATCGACCTGGCACGGAATGCGCTTGCCCGAGGTCGCGTAGAGAGCCTGCTCGTCGACCATGCGCCGGACATGCGCCACGGCCTGCGCGGGGTCCTTGATCATCGCGTTGGCCTCCTTGCGCGGCGTCAGCAGGCCGGCGTCGGTGTAGGTGCGGTCGGCGAAGACCTCCTCGGCCACCCTGAGCCCGGCCTTGCGCGCGGCCGTGACCTGTTCCGTGTTGGCCTGGGCGAGGAAGATCAGGTCGCGATCGACCGCCCGTGCCGCCCGGGCGATCGCTTCCGACATCTCGGCGCTCTCGGCCGACATGTTGGCCATCATGCCGTGCGGCTTGATGTGGGTGACCTTGGCGCCATGGAGGGCGGCGATCGCCTGCAGGGCGCCGATCTGGTAGGCGATGTTGGCTTCGAGTTCCTTGACGCTGAGCTGGATCACGCGCCGGCCGAAGCCCTGCAGGTCGGCGAAGCCGGGGTGGGCACCGATCGAGACGCCGTTCTCCTGGCAGAGCTTGACCGTGTCGACCATCACGACCGGATCGCTGGCATGGAAACCGCAGGCGACGTTGGCGGACTTCACGATCTTCAGCACCTCGGCATCGTTGCCCATCACCCAGGGGCCGAAGCTCTCGCCCAGGTCCGAGTTGATGTTGACGTAACCGGCATTGGTCGCGGCCATGCGAGACTCCTTGCGATGTTGCCGCTATCCTAGCAGATGTGAGCGTACGGTACCTGTCCTGCGGCGACACCGCCTTCACCATCGAGTTCGGCAACGAGATCTCCCCCGACGTCAACGGCCGGGTGATGGCCCTGCATGCCGCCATCGGCGAGGCCGCCGGCGCCGGCGGCCTGCCGGGCGTGGTCGAGACAGTGCCCACGATGCGTTCGCTGATGGTGAGCTATGATCCGCTCGCGACCTCGCGCGCCGAGCTCGAACCTGCGATCGAGGCCCTGATCGCCCGCGGACTGCCGGCCGCCACGGCGACGCGCCGCGTGACGATTCCCTGCTGCTACGACGATCCCGAATTCGCCCCCGATCTCGCGGAAGTGGCCGAGCGTACCGGCAGGACGGCCGAGCAGGTGATCGCCGCCCACCTCGCCTCCGCCTTCAAGGTCTACGTGCTGGGATTCATGCCCGGGCTGGCCTATGTCGCGGGCCTGGACGCGTCGCTCTACCTGCCGCGCCGCGCCCAGCCGCGCGTGCGCGTACCGAGGTCGTCCGTGGCGATCGCCATGGACATGACGACCATCTATCCGTTCGAAAGCCCCGGGGGCTGGCACCTGATCGGCCGCACGCCGCTCTGGATGTTCGACCAGCGGCGCGAGCAGCCGGTCTTCTTGGCACCGGGCGATTCGCTGTCCTTCCG
Organism: Pseudomonadota bacterium; assembly: GCA_049323495.1. Classification (GTDB taxonomy): domain Bacteria; phylum Pseudomonadota; class Alphaproteobacteria; order Reyranellales; family Reyranellaceae; genus Reyranella. Next base: position 36,256 of record JBMONG010000021.1, on the reverse strand, counting down.
GCGCATCGACCGCAGAACCTTCGACCGCCTGGCCCGCGAGGTCGAGGCCGGACAGCTCGACTGGTCGACCCTGGTGGAGCAGCCGTGAGCGCCGCCCTGAAGGTCGTCCGCGCCGGCCTGTTCGACACGCTGCAGGATCTCGGACGCATCGGCTTCATGGCGCTCGGCATGCCGACCGCAGGGGCGATGGACCGCATCGCACTCAGGCTGGCCAATGCGATGGTCGGCAATCCGGCGGGAACGGCGGGCATCGAGATCGGCGTCATGGGACCCGACCTCCAGGTCGAGGCCGACAGCGTGCGCATCGCGTTGGCCGGACCGCTGTCGGCGACCCTGATCGAGGGACCCGAAGCCGCGCCCAAGCCGCTGGAGTCGGACCGCAGCCATCTGCTCAAGCGTGGCCAGGTGCTACGCGTCGGCATGGTCGACGGGTCGAGCACGGCCTACCTCGCCGTGGCCGGCGGCTTTGCCCTGCCCTCCTTCATGGGCAGCCTGTCGACCTATGCCCGCGCCGGCGTGGGCGGCTTCCAGGGCCGCAAGCTTACGGCCGGAGACGTCCTGCCGCTGGCATGCGAGCACGCGGCCGCCGGAGAGGACAAGAAGCTGGCGCAGCCCTTCGACTATGGCAGCGGGCCGATCCGCATCGTGTGGGGACCGCAGGACGACTACTTCAGCGACGCGGGGCGCCGCACCTTCGTGGAGGCGGAGTATCGCGTCTCCAAGGAAGCCGACCGCATGGGCATCCGCTTCGAGGGGCCGACCATCGAGCACGTCACGAGCGTCGACAAGGGCGGCGCCGACATCATCTCCGACGGCATTGCGCCCGGCGCCATCCAGGTTCCGGGCGCCGGCCTGCCCATCGTGCTGCTCGCCGACCGGCAGACCGTGGGTGGCTACCCCAAGATCGCCACGGTCGCCTCGGTCGACCTGCCCCGGCTTGGCCGCCTGCTGCCCGGGCAGACGGTGCGCTTCGCGCCGGTGTCGGTCGAGGAGGCGGAGAAGCTGCGTCGCGAGCAGGAGGCGCGCCTGGCGCGTGCCATTGCCGACTTCCGTCCGGCCCGCCCGCCCGGCGGCATCGACCTCGGTCGCCTCTATGAAGAGAACCTGATCGACGGCATCGTCTACGAGGCGATTTCGTAAGGCGACCGCGGGCACGCCGGGCTGCCGGCATTCGAGGTGGTCCGCGCGGACCGGCATTGGTACGAACGCGGGGAAGAAAACCAGGGAAACGCGATGAGCTGGCAACCGGAAATGGATGAGCTGCGCCGCCGTCAGGAGATGACGAAGCGCATGGGCGGCGCCGACAAGGTGAAACGCCAGCACGATGGCGGACGCCTGACCGTGCGCGAGCGGATCGACCGGCTGGTCGATGACGGCTCGTTCCGCGAGATCGGCAGCATCGCGGGCAAGGCCGAGTATGACGGCCGCAACGACCTGGTCGACCTCACGCCGGCCAACGCCGTGATGGGCCGGGCCAAGATCGATGGTCGGCCCGTCGCCGTGACGGGCGACGACTTCACGGTGCGCGGCGGCTCGGCGGACGCCACCATCCGGGAGAAGGACATCTTCATCGAGCGCTACGCCAACCAGTACCGCGTGCCGCTGATCCGCATGATCGAGGGCTCGGGCGGCGGCGGCTCGGTGAAGACCATCGAGACCACCGGCCGCGCCAACGTGCCGGGCGTGCGCGGCTGGGAATGGGTGGTGCGCAACATGGAGACCGTGCCCACGGTCGGGCTGGGGCTCGGTTCGGTCGCGGGCCTGGGCGCGGCGCGGCTCGCCGCCACGCACTACTCGGTGATGGTGAAGGAGATCTCGGCCATGTTCGTGGCCGGCCCGCCGGTGGTGAACCGCCTGGGCGCCAAGCAGTTCGACAAGCAGGAGCTGGGCGGCTGGGAAATCCAGCTGCGCGCCGGCGCGATCGACGAGGCGGCCGACAGCGAGGACGAGGCGTTCGCGCTGGCCCGGCGGTTCCTCTCCTACCTGCCGTCATCGGTCCACGATGCGCCGGCGCGCGGCCCCGTCACCGACGACCCGCAACGCCGCGAGGAGACGCTGTTCGACGCCATCCCGCGCGACATCCGCAAGGTCTATCGCATCCGGCCGATCATCGAGAAGATCGTCGACCAGGGCTCCTTCTTCGAGATGGGCCGCCTGTACGGCCGCTCGGTGGTCACCGGCCTGGCCCGCATCGACGGATGGCCGGTGGCGCTGATGGCGAGCGACCCCATGTTCTACGGCGGCGGCTGGACGGCCGACGCCTGCCAGAAGGTCGCCCGCTTCGTCGACCTCGCCGAGACGTTCCACCTGCCCGTCGTCTATCTCTGCGACTGCCCCGGCTTCCTGATCGGGCTCGAGGCCGAGAAGAGCGGCGTCATCCGGCAGGGCGTGCGCACGATGTCGGCGATGTTCCAGACGACGGTGCCGTGGTGCACCTTCATCATCCGCAACGCGTTCGGCGTCGCGGGCGCCGCCCACCAGAACGGCGCGCGCCTGAACTGGCGCTACGCCTGGCCGTCGGGCCGCTGGGGCTCGCTGCCGCTCGAGGGCGGCATCGAGGCGGCGTATCGTGCCGAGATCGATGCCGCGCCTGACGCCAAGGCCAAGATGGCCGAGATCGAGGAGCGGCTGAACAAGCTGCGGTCGCCCTTCCGCAGCGCCGAGAGCTTCTGGATCGAGGAGATCGTCGATCCGCGCGACACGCGGAAGATCCTCTGCGAGTTCGTCGAGCTGGCCGCGCCGGTCCGCGGCAGCGGACCGAGCAGCCACGGGATGCGTCCGTAGCGCGTGCGGCGGCCTAGCGGCCCCAGCCGTAACCCTCGAGCCGCGGCAAGGTCCCGCAGGCGGGATCGAACGGCGGGTTGCTGCGGTAGTCCTTGTCCGCAATGACATAGGCTCGGCCCGGTGTGCGGCTCACCAGGGCGCTCATGGCGGGCAGGGTCCAATCCTGGGCGAAGAGCTTGTCCGGCCAGTCCAGCAGCGGCAGGTCGGCCGCCCGGATGGCGCCGGTGCCGGTGTCGACGAGCACGCGCAGGCGTTCGAGATAGTCCGACCACAGCCGCGTCAGCGCGACCTCCGGCACAGCCCCCGCCACGACGAGGGCTGTCATTGCGGTCACCAGCCGCCGCGCCACCTCGGGGCGGCCCAGCACGGCGAAGGCGGTCGGCGGCCGCGAACGCCAGGCGACGTGCAGCCACATGCAGGCAAGCAGTACCGCCAGCAGCAGGCCGGCCGCCTGGCGCGCCAGATAGTGCGACGGCGGATAGAGGATCGAATCCGGGTCCAGCAGGCGCCACCAGGGCGTGGAGGCGAGCGTCACGGCGGCCGCGCCGACGACGATGAGGGGTCCCCGCCCCCGCAGCCAGTCCGGCCGCACCAGGCCCACCGCCGCACAGACCGCCAAGGCCGCCAAGGGAATCGCGAACTGGAGGTTCTGCCAGAAGCCAAGGCTCAGCGCGCGGACCTTCACGAAATGAGGATGGTTCCAGTAGTCGATGATCGTCGCGCCGGCGACCACGGCCGACGCCGCGAAGGCCAGCGCCGCGACCACGACCAGGAACCGCGTCGGCGCGTCGCCGCCACGACGGCCCAGCGACCAGGCCAGGACGGCCGCGATCAGCGGACCGAGATAGACCATGGCCTCGTAGGACCGCACGCAGGTCACTCCCAGCAGGCACAGAAGCACGGCGTCGCAGACCCGACGCTCGCCGGGCGCGAGCGCCACCACCATGGCCAGTGTCGCGGCGGCGAAGGCGGTGTTGTACTCGCCCACGACAAAGAAGCCGGTGGGCAGCCAGACCGTCGCGACGGCGGCGATGGCGATGCCCAGCAGCACAGTATCGGAGCGCGCCCGCGCCAGGGCGGCGTGGTAGAGCGCCACCGGCACGCCGAAGAGCATCGCCGAGTAGGCCATCGCCAGAAGATGCGTGTCCCGCACGCCCAAGTTCGCGAGAAGCAGCACCGGCACCTGAGTGAGCCAGTCGACATGGGCGCGCGCGGTGTAGAAATCATGCACCCGACCGAGCTCGAGCATGTTCGCCAGGAACGACGAGCCGTCCCAGAAGAGACCGCGGCAGGAGACGGTCGCATAGACGGCGAGCCCCCACAGCAGCAGGACGACGATGCGATAGGCGGCCGGCGGCGGCACGGCGCGGCCGTCAGTCGCGCCAGACGTAATCGCCGAGGGGATACGGGTCCGCCGGCGGGAAAGGCTGCCAGGCCTTGAAGTCCTTCGGAGGCGCGATGATGCCGTCGCCGCGGCGGGACCTCAGCGCCAGGCTCTGGCTGGGCAGGATCCAGGCCTCGACGAGAAGGTCGTATGGATGCCGTGACAGCGGCGAGCTTTCGAACGCGATCACGCCGGGCTGGCCGCGCACGGTCGAGCGCATGACGTCCAGGTACGATGTCCAGTTGCCCGTGAGATAGATGTCGGAGGGCAGCATCGCCAGCACCACCAGCAGGGAGAAGCCCAGGAACCGGCGCGCGGCGACCGGCGTCCTCAACACGCCGAAGGCCGGAAGCTTCTCGCGCAGCAGCCGACCGTAGCACCAGATGAAGAAGACGATCGCGAGGATCACGAGGCCGCCTGCCTGGCGTGCCACATACTGCGATTTGGCGAGGGGACGCACCAGCGTGTCGCTGAGCGCCAGCAAAGGCGACAAGGCAAGAATGACCAGGCAAATCCCCGCCCAGCGGTAGGGTTTCAGGGTCTCGAGGTCGCGTGGCCGCAGCAGCGCCCAGACCGCCACGATCAGCACGGCCGCGAAGGCCAGGTCGAATTGGAGATTCTGCCAGAAGTTGGAGGCGGTCTCGATCGTCTCGTCCAGATGCTCCACCGAGTAGGGACGTATCAGTGACCCGACGGCGACGACCATGCCGGCCAGGAAGCCCGCGGCGGAAAGCAGGTACAGGGCAGTCGGCAGCCAGGGGCGCTCCTTCGTCCGCCACACGAGATGCAGGATCATCAGCGCCAGCAGCGGCCCGAGATAGATCATCGACTCGTAGGTCCGGATCGCGAGCACGCCGATCACGAGCAGGAACAGGCCATCCGGCACGGTGAGTCGCTCCGCCGTCACGAGACGGACCGCGACCAGCACGGCGAGGGCGAAAGCCGTGTTGTACTCGCCGACGATGAAGAACGAGGTGGTCATGAACACCACCCCTATGGCCGCGATCACCGTGGCCAGGAGAACCGGATCGTCCTTCGCCCGCACCAGCGCCAGGTGGTAGAGCGCGGTCGGCAGGGCGAACAGGCCGAGCGACAGCAGGCGTGCGAGAAGGTGGAGGTCCGTGATGCCGAGGAAGATCCCGGTCATGATGGGCGCCTGCCCGACCACCATGGCGTAGAGGCGCGGATCGTAGAAGTCGAAGAACCACCCGCGCCGCGCGATCTGGACCAGGAAGGCGGAGCCGTCCACGAACAGGCCTCGGCTCTCCCAGCTATGCCAGAGAGCCAGCCCCCAGATCAGGCCGATCGTGATGCGGCAAGCGACTGTCGTGGTTGGCATGCGCACAGCGTGCGGGCTCTACCCGACCCCCGCACCCGGCGCAAGCGGTCCCGGCTTGCAGCGTCGATACGGCGCTGTTAGCAAGACGCGCATGCAAGGACCCTCAGCGCTCGCCTGGGACAAGATCGACGCCATCCCGGGCTGGTTCATGTTCCAATCCTACTGCGTTTGGCGCGCCCTTCTCGACCAGCAGGCCAAGGTCACGGGCGATCTGTTCGAGATCGGCGTCTGGCGCGGCCGCTCGGCGTCGGTGCTGGCCTCCTACCGCAAGGGCGACGAGAAGCTCTACCTGTGCGACCTGCGCCTCGACGAGGAGGCCGTTCATCGCGCCATCCGCTCGGTGGGCGCCGAGCCCGTCAACATCGTGCCGCTGTCGGGTCCATCGGCCGACCTGCCGGGGAAGCTCGACCTGAAGGCGATGCACCAGACGGTGCGCTGGTTCCATATCGACGGCGAACATACTGGAACGGCCGTCTATCGCGAGCTCGAATTCGCCAACCGCATCGTCAACAGCGACGGGATCGTCGTGATCGACGACTTCTTCTCGCCCCGCTATCCGGCCAACACCACCGAGGTGATCCGCTACCTCGAGAAGAATCCCTTCCACTTCCGGCTGCTGGCGGTGGGCTTCAACAAGGGCTATCTGTGCCGGCCGGAGAGCCTGCCGCGGTACATGGATTTCCTGGCCTCGGGCATGAGCCGGGCGCTGGCCGGCTACGGCGCCAAGACGACCATCTTCAAGACCACCGGGCCGTGGGACACCGACGCCGTCGGCATCACGGACTATGTCGAGGATGCCGGTCCCATCGCCGGTCCCGACAACGAGCCGCAGCGCTGGCACATGATGCGCACGCGGCACGTCTGGGGGCCCCTGCGCCATCTGCAGAACGGCTGGCGGATGCTGCGGGCGCGCTGACGGTCAGGCCGCCGCCGCCAGCTTCATCTGCTCGTCGAGATCGTCGGCGATGAAGTGCCGCACGATCTCGTCGAGGTCGTGATCGACCTCGAAGCCCAGCGCACGGGCGCGCCGCGACTCGATGCCCTGAGGCCAGCCGTCGCAGATCTTCTGGATCGCCGGATCGTGCTGCCAGACGACCTTGCCGACCTTGCGGTTCCCGGCATGCCGGCCGACCGCCTGCTCGAGCTCCCGGGCAGTGACATTGATGCCGTTCAGCAGCAGCGTGCGGCCGGGCCCGAAGGCGTCCGCGGGCAGATCGTGCAGGCGCAGGAAAGCCTCGACCGTGCGGCGCGGGCTCAGCACGACCATCACCGTCTCCGGCGAGACGGGGCAGACGACGTCCACGCCGGTCAGCGGCTCGCGCACGACCGAACTCGCCCAGGTGGAAGCCGCCTTGTTGGGCAGGCCGGTGCGCACGCAGATCGTCGGCAACCGCACGGAGGTGCCGCGCAGGAAGCCCTTGCGCGTGTAGTCGCGCACCAGGAACTCGCCGATCGACTTCTGCGCGCCATACGACGTCTGCGGCGTCAGGGGCGTGTCGTCGCCGACCGCCGGCGGCAGGTCTCCGCCGAACGCCGCCAGCGAGCTCGTGAACACCACCCGCGGATTGGTGCCCATCGCCCGGCAGGCTTCGAGGACGTTGCGCGTGCCGTCGAGATTGACCCGATAGCCGAGATCGAAGTCGGCCTCCGCACCGGCGCTGACGACGGCCGCGAAGTGGAAGACCGTGGAAGCTCCCTGGATGGCCGTCTGGACGGTGGCGAAGTTGGCGATGTCCCCGGCCAGGGTCCTGACGCGCGGGTCATCCAGGCCCGGGCCGCTCGCGCGGCCGACGTCGAACAGCAGCAGTTCGTTGACGCGCTGCCGCGCACCGTCCGGGCCCGCCAGCTCGCCCTGCTGCAGGATGCGCCGCGCCAGCTTCCTGCCGAGGAAGCCCGCTCCGCCGGTGATCACCACCTTCATGTCTTCTCCCATGCGCCGCCGGGCGCACGCTCGCCCCGGCCGTTCCATTCGATGCGGACGAAAGTGTGCACAGATCGGCCCCGGCAGTCTATGTTGCCGGCAATGGCGGGCACGCAAGATATCGTCGTCTTCAAGGACGCCCTGATCGTCCTGGGCACGGCCGCCGTGGTGGCACCGGTCGTCCACCGCCTCAAGATCAGCCCCGTTCTGGGATTCCTCGCCATGGGCGCCACGCTCGGGCCGCATGGTCTCGGTCAGCTGGCCTCCGATTCACGCATCATCGACTGGATCACCGTCACCGGGGAAAGGCAGATCGCGTTCATCGCCGACCTCGGCATCGTCTTCCTGCTGTTCTTCATCGGCCTCGAACTGTCGCTGCGCCGCCTGCTCACCATGCGCCGCCTGGTGTTCGGGCTGGGCGGCCTGCAGGGTGCCCTCACGGCGGTGGTGCTGAGCCTCTGCGCCCTGTGGCTGGGCCAGCCGCCGGCCGCCTCGCTGATCATCGGCGCCTGCCTTGCGCTCTCGTCCACGGCCATCGTGATGGAGCTTCTGTCCGGCCAGCGCCGCATGATGTCGACGACGGGCCGGACCAGCTTCGCAATCCTGCTGGCACAGGACCTGGGGGTGGTGCCGCTGCTGTTCCTGATCGGCGCGCTGGCCGGACCGACGGACGGCACCTCGCTGGTCAAGGGCGTGATCATCGCCCTCGTCGAGGCCGGCGTGGCCGTCGCCGTCATCGCGCTGGTCGGCCGGCTCCTGCTGAAGCCGCTGTTCAGGCTGGCCGCCAGCACCGACAATCCGGAATTCTTCATGGCCGCGACGTTGCTGATCGCGGTCGGCGCCGGCGTGATCGCCTCCTATGCCGGGCTGTCGATGGCGCTCGGCGCCTTCGTCGTCGGCCTGCTGCTGGCGGAAACGGAGTATCGCCGGGCCGTCGAGGCGATGATCGACCCCTTCCGCGGCCTGCTGCTGGGGGTCTTCTTCTTCTCGGTCGGCATGCATGTCGACCTCGGCTTCATCTGGCGCGAGCCGCTGCTCGTGCTCGGCGGCTTCGCGGCGATGATGATGGCGAAGGCGCTGCTGCTGGCGCCTCTCTGCCGCCTGTTCGGCGTGCCTTGGGGGGCGAGCCTCGAGACCAGCCTCCTGCTGGCCCCGGGCGGCGAGTTCGCCTTCATCGGCATCGGCTTCGCGGTCCAGGTCGGGCTGATCGCCGCCGACGTCTCCGCGGGCGTGCTCGCGGTCGTGTCGCTCACGATGGTGTCGCTGCCCTTCGTCGCCCTCGCCGCGCGGCGCCTGGGCCAGCACCTCGCGCGCGAAGCCAGGAGCGAACCGCTCGTGACCGTCCTGCCGCCGGACGACCACACGCGGCGCGTGATCGTCGTCGGCCACGGCCGGGTCGGCCAGCTCGTGTGCGACTTGCTGGACAAGCACAACGTCGCCTACATCGCGGTCGACCGCGACGTCGCGACCGTGGAGCGTTGGCGCAAGCTGGGGCGCTCGATCTACTACGGCGACGCCTCCAACGCGCTGTTCCTGCAGCGCTGCGGCATCGACGAGGCGCTGGGCATCGTCGTCACGCTCGATACCGCCGCCGTCGATGACGTGGTGCGCACGGTGCGCAGCCGCCGGCCCGACGTCATGATCGTGGCGCGGGCGCACGATGCGCAGCACGCGCGCCATCTCTATGCACTGCAGGTCACCGACACCGTCCCCGAGACCATCGAGGCGAGCCTGCAACTCGCCGAATCGGCTCTCGTCGGACTGGGCGTGCCGATGGGGCTTGTGATCGCCTCGGTCCACGAGCGGCGCGAGGAAGTGCGCCGCGAGCTGCAGGCCGCCGCCGGCAGCCCGTCATCCCTCACCGAGCAGATCCGTCACGCACGGCGCGAGCGCGCCCTGAAGCCGAGGGGAACCGTTGAAGGTCGTTAGCTGGAACCTGCTGCGCCTGACCGGCGCGGCCGTCGAGGACGTCGCGTCCCTGGCCACCCGGGAGAAGCCGGACGTGCTGCTGATGCAGGAGGCGACACGGTCCATCGAGGCGCTGCCTTCCCTGATCGGCGGCCATTTCCACCGCCTGTCGTGGCTCGGCCGCATCCACGGCCTGGCGGTATGGAGCCCGCACCATTTCGGTCCGCCGAGCGCCCTGTCCCTGCCGGCATCCCGCCTGCCCGGACGCCTGCCGCGGCGGCGCGCGCAGATCGTGCAGGTGGGCGACGTGACCTTCGCCAACGTCCATCTCTCGCACGGCCAGCTGCTGAACCGCCGCCAGCTCGCGCGCATCGCGGCGGCGCTGCGCGGCCGGCCTTCGGCGATCATCGGCGACTACAACGTGGTGGGACCGGTCGTGCTTCCGGGCTTCGCCGACGTGGGCCCGCGCGAACCGACGCATTTCGCCAGCAACGTCGTGCCTTTCCGCCTCGACCGCTGCCTGGTGCATGGCCTGAGCTGTCGCAGCGCCGACGCCCTGGCCTTCGGGCCTTCGGACCATCGCCCGATCCGCCTAGAGCTCGCCCTGCAGGAAGGCTGGGGACTCGAATCAGCGGCAGGCTCCCCGCGCGGCGAGCGCCGGCAGCCGCGCAAGGACCGCTTGCGACCCTTCTATCGATAGGCGGCCATCAGAGGTACGGCTGCAGCAGCCGCGCCGCGGCGTTGCGCAGTCGGATCGGCAACGGATCGGCGTCGAGCTCCGCGAGCGTCAGGCGCCGAGCCGCCGGCGCGATCTCCGCCAGCCGGGCGGCGAGCGCCCGGTCATGCAGCTCGACGTTCAGCTCGAAGTTCAGACGAAAGCTGCGGGTGTCCCAGTTGGCGCTCCCGACCAGGGACCAGCTCCCGTCGACGACCATCAGCTTGGAGTGATCGAAGGGCTCGGGCGTCAGCCAGATGCGGCAGCCGGCCTCGATCAGCGGGCGCAGCGGAATGCGCCGCGCCCAGTCCAGGATGACGTGATTGGAGTTCTCCGGCAGCACCAGGTCGACCTGCACGCCGCGCAGCGCCGCAAGGCCGAGCGCCAGGGCAAGAGGGTCGGGCGGCAGGAAGTAGGGCGTCACGACGCGAACCGAGCGCTGGGCGCAGGAGATCGCATGCAGGGCGACGTATTCGATCCGCTCCATGTCCTCGTCGGGGCCGGAGGTGACCACGCGCGCCGTCACCGGTCCCACCGGCTCGAGCGGCGGAAACCAGTCCTCCGCGGCGAGGGTCTCTCCGGTCGTGAACAGCCAGTCGTCGGCGAAGGCCGCGGTCAGCTGCTCGACGATGGGCCCTTCGACGAGAAAATGCGTGTCGAGAACGACCATCGGCGGGTCGTCGGCCCGGATGTTCTCGGCGCCGATGTTCAACCCGCCGGTGAAGGCGAGGCGACCGTCGACCACCATCACCTTGCGATGGTTGCGCAGGTTCACGAACGGCATCTGCCAGGGGAAATACGAATGCAGGAAGCGCGCGACCGGCACGCCGACCTTGCGCAGCGCGTTGTAGGTGCCGGACCAGAAGTAGCCCCCGCCGACCCCGTCGATCAGCACCCGCACCTCGACGCCGCGCCGCCTGGCGTTGATCAGCGCCTCATGGAAGGCCCGCCCCGCCTTGTCGTCGCGGAAGATGTAGCTCACGAGGCCGACGCTTCTCTCCGCCGCCTCGATGGCCGCCAGCATGCGCGGATAGGCCTCGTCGCCGCTGCGCAGCACCTCGACCCGATTGCCGGACTCGCAGGGCCGGCCGGTCAGCCGGCCCACGGCGAATTCGAGCGGGGTCAGCGGATCGTCCGTCGTGGCACCCGTCAGGGCCATCTCGGCCGGGCTGAGAGGCAGGCGCCCGCGGCGCAGGCGCCGCGCCCGTCGCTTCACACGGTTGATGCCCATCGTGACGTAGAGCAGCGCACCCAGGAACGGCGACAGCCAGGCGATGCCGATCCACGATACGGCCGCCGCGACGTTGCGCTTGTAGAGCAGGACGTGCACCGTCACGGTACCCGCGATGGCGAGGTGCGCCACCGAGGCCGCAACGCCGATCGCCGCCGCCAGACCGTCGTCGAGAATCACAGGGCGGATATAGCAGAAGAAAGGACCCGCGGGAGCATCGCCGTGACGATGCCCTCGCGGGACGCCGTCCGGTCAGGCCGTCGCCTTGATCGCCTGGCCGGCGATGTCGATGATCTCGTCGATCTGGTTCTTCTCGATGATCAGCGGCGGCGACATCGCGAGCGTGTCGCCGGACTGGCGCACCATGAGGCCGAGCTCGAACGCCTTCACGAAGGCGTCGTAGCCGCGGGCGCCCGCCGCATCCTTGCGGCCTTCCATGTCGATGCCGGCCGCGAGGCCGAGATTGCGGATGTCGGTGACGCCGGGCAGGCCCTTCAGCGAATGGACGCCGTCTTCCCAGTACTTCGAGAGATCGGCGGCGCGCTGGAACAGGCCCTCGTCCTTGTAGATGTCGAGCACGGCCGCGGCGGCGGCGCAGGCCAGGGGATGGGCCGAGTACGTGTAGCCATGGAACAGCTCGACAACGTTCTCCGGCCCGTTCATCAGGCCGTCATAGACATGCTTGCGCACGAACACGCCGCCCATCGGGACGGTGGCGTTGCTGATGCCCTTTGCCACGGTCATGAGGTCGGGGATGACGTTGAAGTATTCGGCGGCGAAGGCGGCGCCGAGCCGGCCGAAGCCGGTGATGACCTCGTCGAAGATCAGCAGGATGCCGTGCTTGTCGCAGATCTGCCGCAGGCGCTGCAGGTAGCCCTTGGGCGGCGGCAGGTAACCGGTCGAGCCGGCGCAGGGCTCGACGATGACGGCGGCGATGGTCGACGCGTCATGCAGGGCGACCAGACGCTCGAGCTCGTCGGCCAGCTCCGCGCCGTGCTCCGGCACGCCGCGCGAGAAGGCGTTCCTGGCCGGCAGATGGGTATGCGGCAGGTGGTCGACGCCGGGCAGCATGGTGCCCCACTGCTTGCGATTGTTAACCATGCCGCCGACCGAGATGCCGCCGAAGCCGACGCCGTGATAGCCGCGCTCTCGCCCGATCAGGCGGGTGCGCGTGCCCTGCCCCCGCGCGCGCTGGTAGGCCAGCGCAATCTTGAGGGCCGAATCGACCGCCTCCGAGCCCGAGTTGCAGTAGAACGCATGGTCGAGGTCCCCGGGCAGCATGGCGGCGTGGCGCGCCGCGAGCTCGAACGACTTTGGATGGCCCATCTGGAACGACGGCGCATAGTCCATTTCATCGAGCTGCCGGGCGATCGCCGCCTTGATCTCCTCGCGGCCGTGGCCGGCGTTGACGCACCAGAGACCCGCCGTCCCGTCGATGATGCGACGACCCTCCGGCGTCCAGTAGTGCACGCCCTTGGCCTTTGCCAGCAGCCTCGGATTCTTCTTGAACTGCCGGTTCGCCGTGAACGGCATGAAGAAGGCTTCGAGGTTGTTGGCGGCAGGAGCAGTGGCCGGTGGCGTCATGGCAGTGACCTTCGATCAGGCGGTGAAGAGCTTCGTGGAGCCTATCACCTGCTCACATCGACCACCACGCGACCGCGTATCTCTCCCTTGAGGATTTTTGGGGCCAGCCGCATCACCTCTCCCAGACCGACCTCGGTCACGGTGCTGGCGAGCTTGTCGAGCGGCAGGTCGACGCCGAGCCGGCGCCATGCCTCCTCGCGCGGTCCTTTCGGCAGCATCACCGAGTCGATGCCGTACATGGTCACGCCGCGCAGGATGAAGGGCAGGATCGAGCCGGGGAACGACGCGCCGCCGGCGAGACCGCAGACCGCCGCCGCGCCGGCATACTTCACCTGCGCCAGGGCCTTGGCCAGCATCACCCCGGACACGGTGTCGACGACGCCGGCGAAACGCTCGGAAAGAAGCGGCCTGTCCGGCGCCTCGGTGATCTCCTTGCGGTCCAGGACCGCGGTGGCGCCGAGCGACCTCAGGTAGTCGGCCTCCTGCGGGCGACCGGTGGCCGCCGCGACGCTGAATCCCAGCCTGGCCAGGATCGCCACCGCCACCGACCCGACGCCGCCCGCCGCGCCTGTCACTAGGACCTCGCCGGAGGCGGGCACGAGACCATGCTTCTGCAGGGCCATCACGCAGAGCATCGAGGTGTAACCCGCCGTCCCGATCGCCATGGCGTTCCGCGTCGAGATCGCCGCCGGCAGCCTGACCAGCCAGTCGCCCTTGACGCGCGCCTTGGTGGCGTAGCCGCCCCAGTGCAGCTCGCCGACGCGCCAGCCGTTCAGGACGACTTTGTCGCCCGGGCGGAAGTCCGGATGATCGGAACTTTCCACCGTGCCGCTGAAGTCGATGCCACCAACGTGGGGCCATGTCTTCACGAGCCCGCCGCCGGTGGTCAGCACCAGACCGTCCTTGTAGTTCAGCGTGGAATACTCGATGGCCACGGTGACGTCGCCGCCCGGCAGCCGGTCGACCGGCACCGTCTCGATTGCGCCGGTCACCTTTCGGTCGGCGGCCTGATTGAGCAGCAAGACTCGAACCGTCATCGAAACACTCCTTCCAGCAGTCTTCACGCCCGACAATAATTGCACGCCTTCAGACCGGACAATGCAGATTCCCGAACCGGTTGGCGCTTGGCGCGGGGAGCACCCTGCTGCATGATTGATCAGGAATGGTGTCTTGGTCGGTTCGAACCATCAATAGGTTGTTCTCATTGGTTCAGACTTGTCGTACCCGGGGAGAACTAGGATGCATACAGCGTAATGGGGTGGATGCTTAGCAAGTTCAGACTGCCGGTCTTGTCGACCGTGCCGCGCTCCGGAACCTGGTTCCTACGTTATGCCGTCTCGTACCTGTGCCATCTGGAACGCGGCGGCCGAATCGAAGATGCCGCGACGGGACGGCTCCTCGGCAGTCCGGAAGGACCGTCGTTCGGGTACGACCGGTTCAAGGGCGGTCCGCTTTTTCGGGTGCGCGGGACGTTGCCGTACGACCACCTGTTCATCGGCCATGCGGTTTGCCCTGGCTTTGCCGAAACGGCTGGTGCCGTCGACTGGTGGACCGACACCCGGTTCCACGTCCGCGGCTATGACTACTTCCACGAGGGGCTGGACTACCGCCGCACGCCCGTCGACCTGGCAGACTACATAAACGCCCGAGTCAACGTACGGGCACTCGAACGGTCGGCCTCCAAGGGCCGCGCGGCTCCTATTGCGCTCGTGTACCGGAATCCCATCGATCAGGCGGCCTCGTACTTCCGCTACTGCCAGGAGCATCGGGATCCGACCTACAGTCTGTTCCAGGGCCGTCCGCTCGTCGGCATGGAGTTCCGCGACTACCTGGTCTCTGCCGCCCTGCCGTCCTACGCCAAGCAGTTCATCTCCTTCCAGGAGATGGCCAGGCGGCATCCGCACCTGGTGAAGCTGGTCAGCTATGAGCGGCTGATGGAGGATCCGGTTACCGTCCTCGGCGAGCTGCTGGACCATCTCGCAGGCGCGCCCCGCAAACGGCCGTTCCTGGCCGATGCCGTCTGGCTGGCCCGGCGGGACCACATGAAGGAAGTCGAAAGGAAGCTGGGGCGCTCTCTGGACGGGACTCGCACGGGGCTTGGCAGCCACATGCGGGCCAAGCGATCCGAGACGCCTCTCAACGAGGCGCTGGTGGCGGAGACAGTCGCGTTGCTGCGCAGCCAGGGCGTTGATACGGCCCTGTTCGACTGGCCAGTTGCAAAGAGGACCGCAAGCGCGGCATAGCCATTCCGCGACGGTGCAAGCCGTCGCCGACCGATCCGTCCGCAAAGGATGCTCCTTGCCGTCAGCCAGATCCCATCTTCGCGAACTCGAGGCCGAGTCCATTCACGTCCTGCGCGAAGCGGCGGCTATGTTCCGCAAGCCCGTGATTCTCTATTCCATCGGCAAGGACTCGTCTGTCCTCGTGCATCTGGCGATGAAGGCCTTCCATCCGGCAAAGCCGCCATTTTCGTTCCTGCACGTCGACACGACCTGGAAGTTCCGAGACATGATCGCGTTTCGCGACCGGCGCATGGCGGAACTCGGGCTGCCGCTCATTGTCCACATCAACCGCGATGGCGTGGAGCGCGGCATCAGTCCCGTATCCCACGGCGCGGCTGTCCACACCGACGTCATGAAAACCGAGGCACTGAAGCAGGCGCTCGATCTGCACGGCTTCGATGCGGCGATCGGCGGAGCACGGCGTGACGAGGAGCCGTCCCGCGCCAAGGAGCGCATCTTCTCGCTGCGCCGGGCAGGCCATCGCTGGGATCCGCGCGCGCAGCGGCCCGAGATGTGGCACCTCTACAATGGCCGCCTGAATCCCGGCGAGAGCGTCCGCGTCTTCCCGCTGTCCAACTGGACCGAGCTCGACGTGTGGACGTACATCGAGGGCGAGAACATACCGGTGGTGCCGCTCTATTTCGCCGCTCGCCGTCCCGTCGTCGAGCGCGGCGGCATGCTGATCGTGGTGGACGACGACCGACTGCCGCTCATGCCTTCCGAGATTCCGCGGCTCGGCCTTGTGCGTTTCCGGACCCTCGGCTGCTATCCGTTGACCGGCGCGATCGAGTCCAGCGCCGACAGCGTCGGCGCCATCATTGCCGAGCTGCGGCAGGCGCGCACCTCCGAGCGCCAGGGGCGCGCCATCGACCACGGCAGCGGCGGCTCGATGGAGCGCAAGAAGCTGGAGGGCTACTTCTGATGCCGGCGCCGACCGCGTTCCCTTCGGGTGGCGGCCTGTTGCGCCTCATCACCTGCGGCAGTGTCGACGACGGCAAGAGCACGCTCATCGGCCGACTCCTGCTCGACGCCGATGTCGTGCCGGAAGACCGGCTCGCGGCTGCCATGCAAAACGGCCAGCGCTACGGCGCTCAAGGCGGCACACCGGATCTTGCGCTGCTGGTCGACGGGCTGCAGGCGGAGCTCGAACAGGGAATCACCATCGACGTCGGCTACCGGTTCTTCTCGACGGAACAGCGACGCTTCATCATCGCCGATACGCCCGGCCACGAGCAGTACACGCGGAACATGGCGACCGCGGCCTCGACCGCCGACCTCGCCGTCATCCTGGTGGACGCGGCCAAGGGGCTGCTGCGGCAGACCTACCGCCATAGCGCCATCGTCGCCCTGATGGGCGTCAGGCACGTCGTGCTGGCGGTCAACAAGATGGACCTCGTCCAGTACGATCGGGCGCGCTTCGATGCCATCGTCGACGCCTATCGCTCAATGGCCGAAAAGCTGGGACTGAAGGAGATAACGGCGATTCCCGTGTCCGCTCTGCTGGGCGACAATGTCCTGCAGGCAAGTCGCGCGATGCCGTGGTACGCGGGCCCGACCCTGCTGCGCCATCTCGAGACGGTGGCGATCGAGCCGCTCGATTCGCGGCCCTTCCGCATGTGCGTGCAGTGGGTGACGCGGGACGGCGCAGGCTTCCGCGGCTACGCCGGAACCGTGCTGGGCGGCACCGTCCGCCCCGGCGACGACATAACGGTGCTTCCCTCCGGCGCCCGCGCGCGCGTGAACCGCATCGTCACGTATGATGGCGATCTCGACGTCGCCCCGGCCGGTGAGGCGGTGACGCTGACGCTCGGCGAGGCGGTCGATGTCTCGCGCGGCGACGTCATCTCGGCGTGTGACCGGCAACCGCATCTTTCGGACCAGTTCGCGGCCCACCTCATCTGGATGGGCGAGAGCCCGATGCTGCCGGGGCGGCCCTATCTCCTGCGGCTGGGCACCGCGACCGTGACCGCGACCGTGAGCGAGCTGAAGCACCAGATTGACATCGACACGGGCCTCAGCAAGGCCGCCAAACAGCTCGCCATGAACGAGATCGGCTTCGCCAACCTGTCGCTCGACCATGTCCTGCCGTTCGACATCTACGAGGACAACCGCGAAACCGGCAGCTTCATCCTGATCGACCGGCTGACCAATGCCACCGTCGGCGCCGGCATGATCCGCTTCCCGCTGCGCCGTGCCTCGAACATCCGCTGGCATTCCTTCGCCATCGACAAGTCCGCCCGCTCGTCGATCAAGGGCCATCGTCCGGCCGTCCTGTGGTTCACGGGTCTTTCCGGCTCGGGCAAGTCGACCATCGCGGATGGCGTGGAGCGGCGACTGCTCGCGATGGGTCACCATACCTATCTGCTGGACGGCGACAATGTCCGGCACGGGCTCAACCGCGACCTTGGCTTCACCGACGCGGACCGCGTCGAAAACATTCGGCGCGTCATAGAACTGGCGCGACTGATGGCCGACGCAGGGTTGATCGTGCTGGCGTCCTTCATCTCGCCCTTCCGCGCCGAGCGCCAACTCGCGCGCGAACGGCTGACCGACGACGCCTTCCTGGAGATCTTCGTCGACGCCCCGCTCGCCGAGTGCGAACAGCGCGACCCCAAGGGCCTCTACCGCAAGGCGCGCGAAGGGAAAATCCGGAACTTCACGGGCATCGATTCCGCCTATGAGCCCCCGGAGGCTCCGGACATCCATTTGCGGACTGCCGAACTGTCGGTCGATCGCGAGGTGGACATCGTTATCGAGACGTTGCGCCAGCGGGGCATATTCGGCTGATCGCCCGCGCCGCGCCCACAAAGTCCGACTTGTCAACTCGGCCATTTGCCCCCAAATGTCCGGCATGTCCGGGACGAACTTCACCCTTCTTCCTCATCGTGGCGTGATCGCGGTCAGCGGCGCCGACCGCGTCGCCTTCCTGCAGGGCCTCATCTCCAACGACGCAGCGAGGGCGACTCCAGGACAGGCCGTCTGGGCAGCCCTGCTGACGCCGCAAGGCCGTTTCCTCAACGACATGTTCGTGATCGACGGCGGCGCCGA
The DNA here is from genome assembly GCA_049323495.1 of Pseudomonadota bacterium. Taxonomy (GTDB): domain Bacteria; phylum Pseudomonadota; class Alphaproteobacteria; order Reyranellales; family Reyranellaceae; genus Reyranella. The sequence continues at coordinate 18,060 of JBMONG010000021.1, read as the reverse complement.
GACGCTGCTGCTCGAGACCGAGCGCGAGCGGGCCCCCGCCCTGGCAAGGAAGCTCGGCCTGTACAAGCTGCGCTCCAAGGTGACTGTCGAGGATCGCAGCGCTGCAATGGAAGTAGCCGCCATATTCGGCGGGCAGATCGAGAGGATGTCGCCGCTCGACGGGGCCGTAGTGTTCGCCGATCCCCGGCTGGCGGCCCTCGGCTGGCGCATGCTGGCGCCGGCGGGGCGTGCGGCCGACCTCCTGGCGGAACGCGGCACGACGGCAGCGTCGATCGAGGACTACGACGCCCTGCGCCTGTCACTGGGCGTGCCGGACGGCAGCCGGGATCTCGTCGTCGAGAAGGCGCTGCTTCTCGAGAATGGCTTCGACGAACTGAACGGGGTCGACTGGCACAAGGGCTGCTACATGGGGCAGGAGCTGACGGCCCGCACCAAATACCGTGCGTTGATCAAGAAGCGGCTGCTGCCGGTGCGCATCGAGGGACGGCTGCCGGCCCCCGGCACGCTGATCTTCAAGGACGGTCAGGAAGTCGGAGAGCTGCGGTCGGGCTCGGGCAACCGGGCACTCGCCGTGCTGCGCCTCGATGCCGTGAAGGCGGGTGACAGCCTCTCGGCCGGCGATGCCACGCTGGTGCCGGAGATTCCCTCCTGGATGCGATTGCCCCAGGCTGCTGCCTCCTAGCCTGTCAGCCCACCAGGGCCTAAGGTTCTGCCCTCGACTGCATGGAGGCCGGCCCGGTGAAGCTGATAAATCCCAACCCGTTCACGACGCGGCCCGAGATCGTCGGCACCTTCGGCGTCGTGGCCTCGACCCACTGGATCGCCACCGCCGTCGGCATGGGCGTGCTGGAACGGGGCGGAAACGCCTTCGATGCGGCGGTCGCGACCGCCTTCACGCTCCAGGTCGTCGAGCCGCATCTCTGCGGACCGGGCGGCGACGTGCCCCTGATCCTGAATGCGGTGAAGCGCGGCAAGACCGAGGTGATCTGCGGCCAGGGGCCAATGCCGGCCAAGGCCACCATCGCGCACTACAGGGGGCTCGGCCTCGACCTGATCCCCGGCACCGGCCTGCTGCCCGCCTGCGTGCCCGGCACCTTCGACGCCTACATGCTGCTGCTGCGCGACTACGGCACGATGCGGCTGCGCGACGTGCTGACGCCCGCTATCGGCTACTGGCTGGGCGGCCACCCCCTCGTCGAACGAGCATCGGCGACCATTGCCACGGTCGCAGACAATTTCCGCGAGCACTGGCCGAGCTCGGCCGCCGTCTTTCTGCCCGGCAATCGCGTGCCGAGGCCGGGCGAGCTGTTCCGCAACACTGCCGTCGGAAGGACGTATGCGCGCATCCTCGATGAGGCCGAGGCCGGCGGCGGCGGTCGCGAGGCCGAGATCGAGCGGGCGCGCCTGACCTGGAGCCAGGGCTTCGTCGCGGAGGCGATCGACCGCTTCTACACGCATCAGGAGATCATGGACGTCTCGGGACAGCGCAACAAAGGCGTGCTGCGCGGCGACGACATGGCGAGATGGGAGGCGTCGGTCGAGGTGCCCCTAGCCTACGACTACGGACGCTACACCGTATGCAAGGCCGGCCCGTGGGCGCAATCGCCCGTCGTGCTGCAGCAGCTTGCCCTCCTGAAGGGCTTCGATCTCGACGGCATGGATCCGACCAGCGCCGACTTCATCCATCTGGCGGTGGAGGCCAGCAAGCTCGCCTTCGCCGATCGTGAAGCCTTCTATGGCGACCCGGCCTTCGTGGACGTGCCGATGCAGACGCTGCTGTCGGACGCCTACAACGACGATCGGCGCAAGCTGATCGACCCTCATAAGGCTTCGCTGGATCAGCGCCCGGGCAAGGTGGACGGCTATGGCGGCGTCGTGAAGCTGCGCCGTGCCGACAGCACGCGGCTCGGCGTCTCGGCGAGCGGCGCCGGCGAGCCCACGGTGGGCCGCGTCGGGCAGACCAGCGGCGACACCGTGCATTTCGACATCGTCGACAAGGAAGGCAACATGATCTCGGCCACGCCCTCGGGTGGATGGCTGCAGAGCTCGCCGGTCATTCCCGAGCTTGGCTTCCCGATCAGCACGCGCGGCCAGATGTTCTGGCTGGAGGAAGGCCTGCCGGGCTCCCTGGCGCCGGGCAAGCGGCCGCGGACGACACTGACGCCGACCCTCGCCCATCGCGACGGCGAACCGTACATGGTCTGGGGTTCACCGGGCGGCGACCAGCAGGATCAGTGGGTAACGCAGCTCTTCCTGCGTCATGTCCATTGCGGCATGAACCTGCAGGAGGCGATCGACGCCCCGGCCTGGCACAGCGAGCACTTTCCCTCCTCCTTCTGGCCGCGCACGGCCCGCCCTGGCGTGCTGGTCCTCGAAGGCCGCGTGCCGGCCGTCACGGTCCAGGAACTGCGCCGCCGAGGCCATGAAGTCGAGATGAACGACGACTGGTCGGAGGGCAGGCTGACTGCTGCCTCGCGCGAGGATCCGTGGCGGAAGGCCGCCGCCAATCCTCGCGGCATGCAGGGCTACGCCGCGGGGCGCTGATCACGTCATGACCTGGTCGATCATCTATCGCGAGCGCGCCACGGATGGATCCACCATCCGGATCGCCATCGCCGTCGCCACCAAATTCTTTGCCGTGGGCGCTCGGGTGCCCAATATCGCCCCGCAGAAAGGCGCGGTCTGCACCCAGGCGCTCACCAATCCGCTCTATGGCCCTCAGGGCCTGCGCCTCATTCGAGAGGGCGTGGGCGCCGAGGACGTCGTGCGCATCCTCACCGCCGCCGATGCCGGCCGCGAGCACCGTCAGCTCCATGTCCTCGGGGCGGATGGTCGCTTCGCCGCCCACACCGGTGCGGAATGCGTCCCCTGGTGCGGTCACTGGATTGGTGACGATTTCTCCGTCGCCGGCAACATGCTGGCCGGTCCGCAGGTCCTGTCGGAGACCGCCCGCTTCTTTCGTGAAAACGAATCGATTCCGCTGCCGCGGCGCCTGATCGGCGCCATGAAGGCGGGCGAGAAGGCGGGCGGAGACAGGCGCGGCAAGCAGTCGGCCGCCCTCGTCATCTACGGCGACCAGGAGTATTCCGAACTCGACCTGCGGGTCGACGATCATGTCGAGCCGCTGCTCGAACTGGCACGGCTCGAAGCAGTCAGCCGTGAGCGATGGACGCATTTCCGCGCCTTCCTGCCGACGCGGCAGAATCCGGCTGGGATCTTCGATCGAGCCGAGATCGATGCGGGGATTGAGAAGAGCCAGGCCGCGGCGCGCTGAAGCGCCGCTACCGACGACCCGCACGATCAATTCGGCAGATTAGCCGCACGCTGCTCCAGGGCGGGAAGGCTGCAAGCCCCTGTCACCGCCCGCTCCTCGACCAGCAGCTGCGTCACGGCGAGGAAGTGAACCAGCTCCCTGTCGCCCAGAGCCTCGGCATGCGCCATCATCTGGTGCACGCCGTGCCATATCCTGAACAAGGCTGCAGCCTTCTCCCTGTCCGACAAGGGCTGGCGCGCGCGGCGACAATCCGGTTCAGCAACGATCTCGACCAACTCAGTCCCCCATGCGCGGCTGTACCCGCGCGCCGGACAATGCCGGCGCGCGGGCCAGCACGGGCGTCGCATCTACCCCAAGCGAATCATCGGCCGCCGGCGCTCCAGCTCCAAAGCAGCCCGAGACCAGATGATCCTACACGACGCCCGGCGGACGAGTCCCGTCCGGCCTCGCCCTCAGCTCGAGCTCGTTCCAAAGGGCAAGCCCGACGGATCGAGCTGGGCATCACGGCTCACCGTGACGGCATCGGGTGTTTCGCTATCCGGAATCGGCTTGTTGGGATCCACCGCCCGGACGACGCCGACGGTACGCTTCTCCGCAGAATCGCCCTCGCCAGTGGCCAATCGACGCCAGCCTTGCTTCTCCCAGTACCCGACATCGCGCGGCAGGACCTGGGAATAGAGCATGCTGCAGCCACGGCTCTCTGCAAGCTTACGGCAGCGCTCCAGCAGGAGCTGGCCGATATTGTGCCCCCTGAACCGCTGGACCACGGCGAGGCGCTCCGGCATGGCGAACGACTGAAACCAGCGTACGCGCACGGTGCCGACGGGCTCTTCGCCGGCATAGGCGATGATGTGCGTGGCGCCGAAGTCGTGACCGTCGAACTCCTCGGAATACGGTACGTCCAGTTCGCCGATGAAGCACGCAGCGCGCACTGCGAATGCCTGGAGCGAATCTTCCATTCTCATGGCAAGCCGGGTGGTCACCGTCTGGCCGTCGATCGTCGATGCAACGTTGCTCATGTCCGTTCCCCTCAGTTCGCGCGCCGCTCTGCCCATTCCGCATGCGGATTGGACGCACCTCTCTTCATGGAATCTTCCAGGATTCCCGGCATGTCCAACTGGTCTTCCGGACGGTTCAGCACCATCGGATCGGTGAAGACCGTGGGCATCTCCTTGTCGTCGACGGCCAGGTCGCAGACGAAGGCGCCATATTCGTGATCGGAGAAATGGAAGATCCTGTCGTCGACCTTGCGGAAGCCCATCCGCTCGAAGATCGGCCACAGCCGGTGCTGAGCGTGCAGGTAGGCCTTGCTGTAGCCCTTGCGGCGGCAGAACTCGCGAGCCCAGTCGACGAATGGAATGAACAGACCGTATGACCGGTATCGCTTCAGAATGATCGCCCGCTCGAGCTTGGCGAAGCTCGCGAACCAGCGTATGCGCATGGACGCCGCCGGCTCGCCGTCGACGTACAGCATCAGATGGGTAGCAGTATAGTCGTTGCCGTCGAACTCCTCCCAGTACGGGCAGTGCTGCTCGCCCATGAAGACGGCTGCCCGCAGCATGTAGCACTGCATCAGCTCGTCCGACGTGGCTGCGAGCTTTATGGTCACGACCGGCCGGTTGGACGTCGTGGTGTCTTGAGTTTGCGTCATGTCAAAGTCCCCTCGGTCAACACTCCGTTGTCATTCCGGAAGTGACGGCCCCCTGCCGCCACCACCGGAAGATCCCTAGAAATCTGCGCCAGCACGTCGGTCACGACAGGCGAGGTCATGCCTTTGGCCCCGCGGCGAATGGCAGTGGCCGAGACCTTGTCGCGGCGCAGGATGCAAAACGGATAAATCCAGCCGCATTCATCGCAGATCTGGCGCACCAGCATGCCGCCGAAATCGGTGCCGTGCAGGCAGTGCAGCCGGACGCCGGGGTATCGGCGCTTCACCTCGCCAACCACGCCCTGGAATCCACGGGTGTTGTAGATCTCGGGAAAGAAGACGACCTCCACCTTGCCGGCGAGGCCGCCTTCCGCGACCGCGAGCTCGATCAGGGCCTTGCGAGTCTCAGGCGGCAGGAAAACATTGCCGGTCGGGAAGTAATCCACGTTCGAGTCGGCCTTGTCGGTTGTCTCGTAGATCTGGAATCCGTCCTTCAGCCGGCCCACCCTGATCTCGCCCTTCCGAAAGGCGTCGGCATGCAGCTTCGGAATGAGAGTGGGATGGATGATGATCTTGTCGAGCCCCCGCTCCTGCAGGGCGCGCTCCAGGATCAGCAGATGTGAATTGTGGAACGGATTGAACGTGCCGAAGAACAATCCGATACCACCCTTGGGGGCCAGCACCGAACGGATGTCGGAAAGGAGACCGATGCCGAAGAAGGCCGCTCCGAGGACGAAGCCCACGATCAGGAACGCCTCGCGGGCGCCCGGCACACCGGCCGTGCCAAGGGCGGCCAGGATGATATTCACCAGCAGGCCGACCAGCGTGTTCCGGTTGGCGTCGCCGATGCCGCGCGCGACCAGATACGCGCCCAGGTACTGCGTCCCCTGGGAGGCGAGCGTCGTGACCAGCGCCGCGCCGGCAAAGCCGCCCACCGATGCAAGGCCGACCTGGTTCAGCGCACCACTCCATAGCCATAGCCAGAACACGGCGAGGTTGAACGCAAACTGGGGGAGGAATCGTCCGAGCTTGCCGGCGGTCACCAAACCGAATTGGTTGTTGGCCCACAGCTCGGCCTTGTTGCTGAGCTTCGAGTAGCTCGGCAAAAACACCCCGACGAAGACTGACATGCCGATCAGCGCGGGGTTAGCCCAACTGCCATGCGCGTATGCATAGCTAACGTAGGTCAGAAGCCCCCCGAACGCGGCCATCCGCGTCGAAGGACTGCGCGCGTAGCGTCGAAACCTGCCGGCGAATGCCGGCAGACCGTCCACCTTGCCGTCCGAGCCAATGGCGGCCACGGTTCTGTCCCCCTGTCTAGCGCGTCAATCTTTCAACAACTAAGGATTGATTGACTAACGAATCGGAGGACTAGATACATGCAGGAGCAGCGTAGACAACTGCTGAAAAAAGTCAGCTAGTCGCTACAAACGACACAGAAAACGACATTCAGCCCATAATGATGTAAGATAAACCATGGGGCTGTAATCATGTAAACTTCAGGCCGGCAACCTTATTGTATCGATTGTTACGATGATCACGAATTCTCCTCGCAAGAACAAGGTCCCGAACATTCTGGGCGACTGGGATGACGTGCGCTTCTTCCTCGCAGTTGCAAAAACCGGAAGTTTCAGTGCGGCCGCGACCCAGCTGAACACCAAGCAGACGACGGTCGGCCGGCGTATCCAGGCGCTCGAGCGCCGGCTGGGCGCCAAGCTGTTCGATCGTCATCGGCATGGCATGGAAGTGACCCCGGCGGCCCGGGGCGTGCTGGTCCAGGCCGAATCCATGCTGGCCAACGCCACCTCGATCGAACGGCACCTGGCGGGGCTCGACCGCGAGATGGCGGGCATCGTGCGCATCGCGGCGACCGAGGGCATCGCCGCCCACTGGCTGGTGCCGCGGCTGGGGCAGTTGCGGAATACCCATCCCGACATCATCGTACAGGTGATCGCATCCGACCAGGTGCTCGACCTCGCCACGCGGCAGGCGGATCTCGCCATCCGCTTCTTCCGGCCAACCTCGAACCAGCTCGTGGCCGCCCGCGTCGGACAGGTCAACTTCTCGATCTTCGCCGCCCCGTCCTACATCGAGCGCTTCGGGCTGCCGCAAAGCCTCGACGATCTGCGCGAGCATCATATCGTCGACCATACAACCCTGCACAGCCTTCCTGCCATGAAACCGTGGAGCGAGGTCGTCGAGCGCAGCACTTCCGTCGTCCTGCGCACGAACTCCTCGTACGCCGCCGTCGAGGCGGTACAGGTCGGCTACGGCATCTCGGTGTTCCCGGATTACGTCACCAAGTCGTCCAATCTCGTGCCCGCGCCCATCGACCTCAAGATCGTGCGCGACATCTGGCTGGTCAGCCACGAGGAGACGAACAAGGGCGCCCGCATCCGCACCGTGATCGACTATGTGCGCGAGCAGTTCCGCCAGGATGAGCGCGACTGGTTCTCCGCGGCGCTGCGCGGCAACTCAATGGCCGCCGCCTGACCCCGCCATCCCTCGCAGGCCCGTGGCCCTCTTAGCGGCAGGATGGCTCAAGGCGTCCTTGCTAGTGCAACGCCGAGTTCCCGAATCCTCTTGAACGGCTGCTCCCCGGGCGCCAGCGCGAGTTCGAACCCCCGGCGACCGAGCCTGGCGATGCCCTCGCGTCCGAACCTTTCCCGCAGCGATTCGACGACCCAGCTCTCGCTCTGGCGGTGACGCAGCACGGCAAGCCTGCCCTCCGCTGCGAGGTGCTCCCGATGAGCCTCGAGCGCCGCCATCAACGCCTCCATGCCGGAACCGGACCGTGAGGATACGGCGAGCGTCCTGACGGGCCAGCCGCGGTCCGCCGTGGCCAGGGACAGGGCGCCGGCGACATCGGCACGCGCCCGCTCGGCGGCCTGGCCGAGATCCGCCTTGGTCACAACGATCAGGTGCGGGATCTCGACGATCCCCGCCTTCATGAACTGCAGCGAATCGCCCGAGCCGGGCTGGACACAGAAGACGACGGTGTCGGCGACGCCGGCGACATCCGTCTCGGACTGGCCGACCCCCACGGTTTCGATGAGCACGCGGTCGAACAGAGCCCGCATCACCACCATGGCGGCCAGCGTCTGGTCGGCGAGTCCGCCCAGCCTGTCGCGCGCCGCCATTGAGCGCACGAATGATCCGCCGTCGGCGGAATCATGGACGATGCGGACGCGGTCTCCCAGCAGCGCGCCGCCGCTCGCCCGCGACGACGGATCGACCGCGATCACACCGACGGTCCACCCCGCCCGGCGCCACGAGGTCACGAGAGCGGCGCACAGCGACGACTTCCCTACTCCGGGCGGGCCGGTGACGCCCACGACGTGGGCCTTCGGCTCGCGCCACGCGGCATCCAGAAGCGCCTGGGACGCCTCGCTCTCCGGATCCTGCTCCATAGCGGCAAGGGCAGCGGCCAGCGCGCGCTTGGCGCTGCGGCCGCTCCCCGGCCGAAGCGCATCCAGCGTCATTCCGTCTTGAGCGGTCCGCCGAGCGACGCCTGGGCCGCGGCCAGCCGAGCGATCGGCACGCGGAAGGGCGAGCACGACACATAGTCCAGACCGGCCTTGTGGCAGAAGAACACGGAGGCCGGATCGCCGCCATGCTCACCACAGATGCCCAGCTTCAGGCTGTTGCGCACCTTGCGGCCGCGCTCGCGGGCGATCTCGATCAGCTCCCCGACGCCTTCGATGTCGAGCGACGCGAAGGGATCGTGCTCGAAGATGCCGCGCTGCTGGTACTTCTCGAGGAACGACGCCGAATCGTCCCGGCTGAGGCCGAAGGTGGTCTGCGTCAGGTCGTTGGTGCCGAAGCTGAAAAAATCGGCTGTCTCGGCGATGTCCCCGGCCCGCAACGCCGCCCGGGGCAGCTCGATCATGGTACCGACCAGGTATTCCAGCTTTTCGCCGGAGAGCTGACTCACCTCGGCGGCGACCTGGTCGACCACGGCCTTCATCAGGTCGAGTTCCTTCCTGGTCGCCACCAGCGGGATCATGATCTCCGGGGTCACCGTCTTGCCGGCCTTCTTCTGCACCTCGGCCACGGCCTCGAAAATCGCCCGCGCCTGCATTTCGTAGATTTCGGGATAGGAAATGCCCAGCCGCACGCCGCGGTGGCCAAGCATCGGGTTGAACTCATGCAGCTTGTTCGCCCTCGCCTCGACTTCCTCGGGCGACACGCCGAGGTCCCTGGCGACCTGGGCCATGTCCGCTTCGGTCTTCGGAAGGAATTCGTGCAGCGGCGGATCGAGCAGCCGAATTGTGACGGGCAGCCCCGCCATGATCTCGAACAGCTCGACGAAGTCCTGGCGCTGCATCGGCTGGATCTTCGCGAGCGCCGCCCGCCGCGCCTTCTCGTCGTCGGCCAGGATCATCTGGCGAACCGCCACGATCCGGTCGCCCTCGAAGAACATGTGCTCCGTGCGGCAGAGCCCAATCCCCTCGGCGCCGAACTTGCGGGCGGTGGCAGCATCCGCCGGCGTCTCGGCGTTGGCGCGTACGCCGAGCTTGCGGAATTCGTCGGCCCACTGCATCAGCTCGGCGAAGTCGCCCGAGAACTCGGGCTGCACCGTCGGCACGACGCCCTGCATGATCTCGCCGGTGCCGCCATCCAGAGTGATGAATTCGCCCGATCTGACGGTGACGCCGCGCACCGACAGCGTACCGGCATTGGCATCGATGCGCAGGTCGCCGGCGCCGGCGACGCAGGGCTTGCCCATGCCGCGCGCGACGACCGCAGCATGGCTGGTCATGCCGCCGGTCGAGGTCAGGATGCCCTCAGCGGCATGCATGCCGTGGATGTCCTCGGGGCTGGTTTCGCGCCGCACGAGGATCACTTTTCCGCCGCCGCGGGCCTGCTTCTCGGCGTCGTCCGCCGTGAAGACGACCTTGCCCGACGCCGCGCCGGGCGAGGCCGGCAAGCCCTTGGCGATCACCTTGCGCGGTGCCTTGGGGTCGAGCGTCGGATGGAGAAGCTGGTCGAGCGACGCCGGCACGATGCGCGCCACCGCCTCTTTCTTGTCGATCAACCCCTCGCGCACCATGTCGACGGCGATTTTCAGCGCCGCCTTGGCCGTCCGCTTGCCGTTGCGCGTCTGCAGCATGTAGAGCTTGCCGCGCTGGACGGTGAACTCGATGTCCTGCATGTCGCTGTAGTGCTTCTCCAGCGTGCGCCGCACGCCCGCGAGCTGCTGGAAGACGTCCGGCATCACCTCTTCCATGGCCGGCGCATCCGACTTCTGGGCGAGCTTGCCCTGGACCGTGAGGTGCTGCGGCGTGCGGATGCCCGCGACCACGTCCTCGCCCTGGGCGTTCACGAGGTACTCGCCGTAGAACAGGTTCTCGCCCGTCGAGGGATCGCGCGTGAAGGCGACGCCCGTCGCGCAGTCTTCGCCCATGTTGCCGAACACCATGGCCTGCACGTTGACGGCGGTGCCCCAGCTTTCGGGGATCGAGTGCAGCCGGCGATAGGTGATGGCGCGCTGGTTCATCCACGAGCCGAACACCGCGCCGATGGCGCCCCAGAGCTGCTCGCGGGGCTCCTGCGGGAACGGCGTGCCCGTGCGCTTCTCGACGATCTTCTTGTAGTCGGCCACCACGGAGCGCCAGTCGTCCGCCTTGAGATCCGTGTCCATGTGGACACCGAGATCCTCCTTCTTCAGCTCCAGCGCCTCCTCGAAGTAGTGATGGCCGACGTCCAGGACGACATTGGAATACATCTGGATGAAGCGGCGATAGCTGTCCCAGGCGAAGCGCTCGTCACCCGACGACTGGCCGAGACCAAGAACCGTTCGATCGTTGAGGCCCAGGTTAAGGACGGTGTCCATCATGCCGGGCATCGACGCGCGGGCGCCCGAGCGTACCGACACCAGCAGCGGATTGTTGGGGTCGCCGAACTTGGCGCCGACGACCTTCTCGACCGCGCCAAGCGCCTTCTCGACCTCGTCCTTCAGCTCGGGAGGGTAGGAGCGGCCGTTGGCATAGTAGTAGGTGCAGACCTCGGTCGTGATCGTGAACCCCGGCGGCACCGGCAGACCCAGGCTCGACATCTCTGCGAGGTTGGCGCCCTTGCCTCCCAGCAGGTTGCGCATGTCGGCGCGGCCTTCGGCCTTGCCATCACCGAAACTGTAGACCCACTTGGCCATAATCAGCCCTCGATCCTCGAAAAATCCGCCACGGAATCCATCGTGGCCTTTATCTGATTGAGCAACTTCAACCTGTTCAATCTCAAATCCGGTTTGTCGACCACATTCACTGTGACCTTGTCGAACAAGGCGTCGAGGGGGCCGCGCAGGCCAGCCAAGGCCGTCATGGCACCGGCATAGTCCTCGCCTTGCAAGGCGGGCTCTACCAGGCGCTCGGCCGCGGCCAAGGCATGAGCAACGTTTCTCTCCTCGATTTGTTCCAGCAGCGCGGCATCGGGCAGATCGGCTATGCGTGTCGCGAGTGCCTTGTCCTTCTTTTCCTCCGCTCGGACGATGTTGGCTGCGCGGCCATAGGCGGTCAGCAGGTTCCGGCCATCCGCGGTCGACAGGAAGGACTGCACCGCCTGGACGCGGGCCAGCAGCCGGACCAGATCGTCCTCGCCGCCCAAGGCGAACACCGCATCGACGACATCGTGCCGGACGCCTTTCTCGCGCATCTGAACCTTGAGCCGCTCGGCCAGGAAGGCCATAAGGTCGTCGCTCTCGAAGAACTGGCGCAAGGGCAGGCGGATGCCGTTCTCGACGATGAGGCGAATGATGCCCAGCGCCGCGCGACGCAGCGCGAACGGATCGCGCGAACCGGTCGGCTTCTCGCCGATGCTCCAGAAGCTTGTCAGCGTGTCGAGCTTGTCCGCCAGCGCCACGACGATCGAGAGCGGCGCCGTCGGGCAGCGGTCGTTCGGGCCGGCCGGGGCATAGTGGTCGCCGATGGCATCGGCGATGGGCGGCGGCAGCTTCTCCTCCAGCGCGTAGTAGCGGCCCATGACGCCCTGCAGCTCTGGGAACTCGCCGACCATGCCGCTCACAAGGTCGGCCTTGCAGAGATGCGCTGCCAGGATCGCACCGGCGGCATCGGCGCCCGGCACGAAAGCCGCGATCCTGTCGGCCAGGATCTCGATACGGGTGACGCGGTCGGCCTGCGTGCCGAGCCTGGCGTGGAAGACCACATCCTTGAGCGCCGGCAGGCGTTCCTCCAGCAGCACCTTGCGATCCTGGTCCCAGAAGAACTTGGCGTCGCTCAGGCGGGCGCGCAGGACGCGCTCGTTGCCGCCGACGATGGTGGCGCCGCCGTCGCGAGCCACGTTGTTCGCCACCACCACGAAGCGGTTGGCGAGTGCACCATCCCCCCGGTGCACCGTCGCGAAATAGCGCTGGTGCGTGCGCATGGAGACGACCAGGACCTCGGGCGGCACATCCATGAACTGCGCATCGATCGTGCCGAGCATCGGCACGGGCCACTCGACCAGCCCCGTCACCTCTTGCAGCAGCCCCTCGTCGACCTTGAGCGCGACCTGCGCGCCGTCGCAGAGCTTCTCGGCACCGTCGAGGATGACCCGCTTGCGCTCGGCGGGGTCGAGCATCACGTGTCCCGCCTCGAGCTTGGCCACGTAGTCGGCGAAACCCGACACCCGGATCTCGCCCTGGCTCAGGAAGCGATGTCCTCGCGTCGTGTCGCCGAACCGGACGGGCGCCATCCGGCCGCCCGGTGCGATCTCGCCGGACACGACCTTGCCGTCGAACAGCGCCACGATGGACTGCAGCGGCCGCACCCAATTCATGGTGCCGCTGCCCCACTTCATCGACTTGGGCCAGGGCAGCGCCTTCATGGCGCCCTCGATGATGCCCGGCAGCGCCTCGGCGGTGGAGCCGCCTTTCTTCGTGACGACGGCGAACCAGAACTCGCCCTTGCCGGTGTCGCGCTTCTCGGCCTCCTGCAGGGAAGCGAGACCGGCGGCCTTCAGGAAGCCCTGGACCGCCTGCTCCGGCGCGCCGACGCGCGGGCCGCGCCGTTCCTCCGTGATGTCGTCGCGCGTCAGCGGGAGGCCCTCGACCACGAGCGCCAGCCGGCGCGGCGTGGCGAAGGCGCGCGCCTCGGAAAAAACGAGGCCGGCTGCCTTCAGGCCATCGCACACAAGGCGTTTCAGATCTTCCGCCCCACGCGCCTGCATGCGCGCCGGGATCTCCTCGCTGAGGAGTTCGAGAAGCAGCTCGGCCATGTCAGGCAGCCCTTTCGGCCGCCGGTGCCGTCTGCGTCGCCAGCCACGCCTCGCAACAGGCCTTGGCGAGATCGCGCACCCGCAGGATGTAGCTCTGGCGCTCGGCGACGCCGATCACGCCGCGCGCGTCGAGCAGGTTGAAACAGTGCGACGCCTTGATGCACTGCTCGTAGGCCGGCAGCGGCAGCTTCTTCGCCACCAGGCCCGCACATTCCTTCTCGGCGTCGGAGAAATGGCGGAACAGCATCTGCGTGTCGGCATGCTGAAAATTGTACGCGGACTGCTCCTGCTCGTTCTGCAGGAACACATCGCCATAGGTGAGGGGCACCTCGGAATCGGCCCTGTTGAACGGCAGTTCGTACACCGTCTTCTTGTCGAAGAGGTACATCGCGAGCCGCTCCAGGCCATAGGTGATCTCGCCCGACACCAGGTCGACCTCGATGCCGCCCACCTGCTGGAAATAGGTGAACTGCGTGATCTCCATGCCGTCGCACCAGACTTCCCAGCCCAATCCCCAGGCGCCCAGGGTCGGGCTCTCCCAGTCGTCTTCCACGAAGCGGATATCGTGCAACGTCGTGTCGATGCCGATCGCCTGGAGCGACCCCAAATAGCGTTCCAGGATGTCCGGCGGCGACGGCTTGAGGATCGCCTGGAATTGGTAGTAGTGCTGCAACCGGTTCGGATTCTCGCCGTAGCGGCCGTCCGTGGGTCGGCGCGACGGCTGCACATAGGCTGCGTACCAGGGTTTCGGCCCGAGCGCGCGCAGCGTCGTGGCTGTATGGAAGGTGCCCGCGCCCATTTCCATGTCGTAAGGCTGCAGAATCAGGCAGCCCTGGCGCGCCCAATAGTCCTGCAAGGTCAGGATGAGTTCTTGGAAGCACGTCGGCTTGGGACGCGCTGAAGGCTCGGACACGGTATTCCCCGAAGCTCGGAAGGCCTTGTCTTTCCGCGACTTAAGGCCGTTTTTGCGGTGCGGCAAAATAGGTGTCACCCCCACCCCGGTCAAGCGCCGCGGAGGCGGCCCCCCGCTGCCCTGCCCTCACGCCTGGGGACGCCCGCACTGGCCGCATTTTGCGGCACTGGCCGAATTGTAGGCACCACATGCCGGACACTGCACCGTGTCTTCAATCTTCGCCTTGCGGGACGACAGGGGGGCGCCCTGCGGCGGCTGCGGCGGCGGCGGAGCCTGTCGGACCTGCTCCTCGGGACGTCCCACAAAGCGGTCGAACAGGCTCTTCCAGCGGTGGAAGGTCTTCCACGCCGCATAGATGGCCACGCCGAACAGGATGATCTTGAGCAGAAAGCCCATCCGGACATTTGAAGTTCCTGTAAAGGGCGGTCAAGCGCGCTGGAGCGATTTCCGACCCGATCGAACCGCCAGCGGTTCGATCGGGTCGGAAATGCGCGCCCGAATGCTGGTTGTTTCAACGGGCACAATCCGCTCGGCTGATTCCAGCCGAGCGGATTGTGCTCTATATGCTCCAGCATGGATGGAACAGGGGCGCCGTTCGACCTTTTCGTCGTCGGCGGCGGCATCAACGGGGCGGGCATTGCCTGTGACGCGGTCGGCCGGGCGATGAAAGTCGGGCTGTGCGAAATGAACGACTTCGCCAGCGCCACCTCTTCCGCCTCGACCAAGCTCATCCACGGCGGGCTACGCTACCTGGAACACTACGAATTCCGCCTGGTCCGGGAAGCCTTGCAGGAACGCGAGGTGCTTCTGGCCAAGGCACCGCACCTCTCCTTTCCGCTGCGGTTCGTGTTGCCGCACGAACCGCACCTGCGGCCGCGCTGGATGCTGCGACTGGGCCTGTTCCTCTACGATCACCTCGACCGGCACATGACCCTGCCCAAATCGATCAGCGTCGACCTGCCGCGCTCCCCCTTCGGACGCGGGCTGAAGAATTCCTTCGCCAAGGGCTTCGTGTACTCCGACGGCTGGGTCGATGATGCGCGCCTCGTCATCGCCAATCTGAAGTCCGCTCGGCAGATGGGCGCCGCCATCTTCGCCCGCCATCGCTGCCTGGCGGCGCGGCGCAGCGACGATGGCAGGCTCTGGCACATCGAGCTGCAGGCGCCCGGCGGCGGAACGGTTGCGGTCACCGCCCGCGGCCTGGTCAACGCCACCGGCCCCTGGGTGAAGCGCTTCCTCGACGAACAGACGCACATCGCGACGCCCAAGCGCGTGCGCCTCATCAAGGGCAGCCACATCATCGTGCCGCGGCTCTATGAGGGCGATCACGCCTTCATTCTGCAGAACGAGGACGGCCGGATCGTTTTCATCATCCCCTACGAGCGCTCGTTTTCGGTGATCGGCACCACCGACATCCCCGTGGAGCAGGGCGAGGCGGCCATCTGCACCCCGGAGGAGACCGCCTATCTCTGCCAGATCGCCAGCCATTACATGGCCAAGCCGGTGCGTCCGGAGGACGTGGTGTGGAGCTATTCGGGCGTGCGGCCCCTGTTCGACGACGGCGACGACGACCCGTCGGCGGTGACACGGGACTACCATCTCGAGGTCGATGGCGGCTCCGGCCGGGCGCCCCTCCTTTCGGTCTTTGGCGGCAAGATCACGACATACCGCCGTCTGGCGGAGCACGCGCTGCGCGATCTTGCCCCCTACTACCCGCGCATGGGTCCGGAATGGACCTCGACGCGCCCTCTGGCCGACGGCGAGCTGGCCGACGCACCCACCTTCCTCGAGGCGTTCGACCGCTTCGCCGAGTCGCTGGCCTCGGTCAAGCCGGGGCTGCCCAAGGACCTGCTGCGCGTGCTGGCCCGCCGGCATGGCACCGGCCTCGACGACATGCTCGAAGGGGTGAGCAAGCCCGCCGATCTCGGGCGACACTTCGGTGGCTTTCTCTATGAGGTAGAGGTCCGCTACCTCATGCGCGAGGAATGGGCGGCCGAGCCGGACGACGTGTTGTGGCGGCGCACCAAGGAAGGCCTCCACATGAGCGCGCAGGAGCGCGCCGACTTTGCCGCCTGGATGTCCGGCCAGCGCCCGAACTTTACATAAGTTTACGCGCCGACCGGGCACGTTCCCGCTGCCAGACGCGTATCCCCCATGCAACCCGCTCAGTTGGATGAGGTTCGAAGATGACTTGGCGCCCCCTGCTCCTGGCCGTTCCGATGACCCTGGCGGCCGGCCTCCTGCTCACCGCCCCGGCTTCTGCGCTCGACAATGCCGTCGAGGAGGACATGGCCGAACTCGCGCAGGCGCTTCCGCCGCCACCGCCACCCGGCCCGGGCGCGATGCGCCAGCGCCCGGCGTTCAACCCTCAGTCCTTCTGCCTCGACCAGGTGGCGCGCCGAGCAGGCAATCGCACCTACCTGAGGGTCCGCCTCGAGCTGAAGCCTGAGCAGATGACGGCATGGGACGCCTTCGCCAAGGCCTCTGACGAGGCGGACACCAAGGCGACCGCACGCTGCAAAGGGCTTCCGACCGAGATGAAGGAGAAACCGACCTACGTCGAACGCCTGTCGATGCAGGAGGCGGCGATGAAGGCCCGCGTCGAGCGCATCGAGGCGGTCAAGCCCGCCCTGGCCGCCCTCTACGAGACGCTCACGCCCGAGCAGAAGGCAGTGCTCGACCAGCCCCGCCGCATGGGCGGGATGATGCACCACCGGCCGGGGCCGGGCTGAGTCCGTCACGTCGCTGCGGACAACACACCGGCAAGATCACCAGTCGCTGGCGCGGACGATCTTCATGAGGTCGTCCGCCATGGTGAGGGCCGTCAGCACGCCGGTCTTGGGATTGTCCGGCATGGCCCTGCCCAGCCGCTCCATCCTGATCTCGCCCGAATCGCCCACGATCTCCAGACGGCTGGCATTGGTGCCGGCCGGCAGGGTCGGGTCTGCCACCAGTTCGATCTCCGTGCGATCGAGGCCGGCGCCGCAGAGCGCCACCGTCACCGCAAGATTGGCATTCTTCGGGTAGAGCCGCCCGGCATCGGCCGGCTTGCCGCGGAAGATCACGGTCGGCTGGCTGATCGACGGCAGGTCGAACTCCGTCTCGGCCGGCGTTCCGGTCCAGGCATGCGGCGGCTTGATCGAGACGTATTTGACCCGGTCGAGCCTGCCCAGCCGCATCGCCAGCAGGCCGTCGAGCCCGGCGATGGCACCCGACGGCAGGCGCAGGCGGGCGCCGCCCTTCTCCGCGGCCTTGACGTGACGGGCGAAAAGCTTCGGGTCGCCATAGGCGCCGGTGGCAATCACCATCAGGTCGATGCCCTTCTTCAGGATGGTCTCGCCCCAGTCCCGCACCGCCTCCTGGCTGGCGGCCTCGACGACGACGTCGGGCTTGAGCTTCAAGAGCGCCGGCAGCGCTTCCACGACCTCGACCTTGCGCCCGACCGCCTTGCGGACATCCGCCGCCCGGCCGGGACGGACCAGCACGCCGACGATGTCGATGGGCGGCTTCTTCTCCCGGAAGACATCGAACAACGTCTGGCTGATCGCGCCATAGCCGATCAGCGCGATCTTGAGCCGCCTTTTCTTGCCTGCCATGCAGATCCCCGCCAGTTGCGGCCGCACTATAGCGATGCACCCCGGGTCTTGCGACCGCGGGAGGCCGCCGCTATAACCCCGCGTCCCGAGCGGCATCGCTCCGCCTTTCGACGGAGTGTAGCTCAGCCTGGTAGAGCACTAGCTTCGGGAGCTAGGGGCCGGAGGTTCAAATCCTCTCACTCCGACCAATAAAATCGGGGCCTTCTCCGCTCAGGAGTGCCACATCGCCTTCGGGCGATGTGGCACAGTTTTCCTTCAAAAACCGCCAATTTCCGTCAAAGCGTGGCACACCATTGGCACAGTCAGTTGCTTCCCTGTTCACCTCCGCTGCGCCGGCGCCTCCACGTTAAGCCTCTTCTCAAGAGCCGCGACGGTTGCGGCCGTCCTCCAGGAAGCGGGTGAAGGACGTCCAGCGCTT
>JBMONG010000020.1:0-78554 GCA_049323495.1 Pseudomonadota bacterium | reverse complement strand
AGGTCAACGTAGCTGAACAACGACCCAGATCGCTCATCCGATCCACGCATCACCGACTCCGTAGCAACCGGAACCAGTGAATCATCCTCTTCAATGAACTACGATGAGTTTTTCAACAGCCTGCTAGAGCGGTTGCCGCCATGACGGAACCGCAAGCGGTTCCGTCATGGTGGAAACGCGCGCACGGGTGATCGAAATTTCAATAGGCATGTTCCGTTCGGCCAGTTCCAGCCGAACGGAACATGCTTCAGCAGGGAAATCTACTCGTTCAGAAGAGCTTCCACCTGCCGGTCGATGAACGCCGCGTCCTCGGGGTTGGCGTTGGGATTGCCGGCGCGATGGCCCCACACGGAGGGAATTTCGACCAGCCTGCCGTGCCTGAGGTGCGGCAGCTCGAGGCGATTGTCGTCGGTCTGGAAGTAGAGGTCGGTGGCCGATGGCATCAGCAGCACCTTGGCCTTGATTCCGGCAAGCGCCATCCCGAGGTCGCCGCGATAGAGGTCGTTGGCCGCGATGTCGCCGTTCTGCCAGGTCCAGAGCTGGGCCATCAGGTCGCGCGCATCGCGGCGCAGGAAATTGGCCTCCCACGAGCGCACGAGGAAATCCTCCAGGCTGGCAAAGCCCAAGCCGCGCCACATCTCGCGCCGATAGAAGGTCTGGCTGAGCGCCCAGCCGGCATAGATGCGGCCCATGGCGCGCAGCCCGTCCTGCGGCGTGCGCGCATGCTCGACCGCCGTGCGCACGCCTTCGAGGAAGACGAAGTTGTGCGGCGCCGTCCGCGCCGAGCCGCAGTTCACGACGATGCGCTCCACCGCCTCACCGAACAGCGCCCCCCAGTGGTAGGCCTGCTGCGCCCCCATCGACCAGCCATAGACCAGCTTCAGCCGGTCGACGCCGAACAGCTCGGCCAGCAGGCGGCGCTGGGCCATGAC
The DNA here is from genome assembly GCA_049323495.1 of Pseudomonadota bacterium. GTDB lineage: Bacteria > Pseudomonadota > Alphaproteobacteria > Reyranellales > Reyranellaceae > Reyranella. The sequence continues at coordinate 77,622 of JBMONG010000020.1, read as the reverse complement.
GTTGTCGTAGGTCGTGACCTGGGGGAACGCGCCCTCGGTGTTGGACGGCGAGGAGGACAGGCCGTTGGTGAACATGTTGGGGATGACGACGAAGTAGCGGCTGGGATCGAGACAGTGCTCGGGAGTCACCAGCCACTCGATGTCGGTGTGATGGGCCGAATAGCTCGTCGGGTAGAGGATGACGTTGTCGCGATCCGGCGCAAGCGTCCCGTAGGTCTTGTAGACGATGCGCGCGGCCCTGAGCGTGCCGCCACGCTGCAGGGCGAGATCCCCCAGCTCGAAGACGCCTTCGCGGGTCCTCATGCCAGGTTCCTCACGATCTCGCGCTGCACCTGGATATAGCCGGTCGCGACGTGCTTGAGGTGCGGCCGCAGATGGCGGTGCGCCTCGGGCAGATTGTGGAAGGCGATGTTGGGAAACAGATGATGCTCGGCATGGTAGGGGAGGTTCCACATCAGGAATCGCACGAGCGGATTGCTGAGCGTGGTTCGCGTATTCGCAAAGCCGTCGTCCGAATGCGGGCAGAGCGTGTGCTCGCAGAGGAGATAGAGCCGCAGGAAGGGCAGGCCGACCAGGAGCGGAATGAACCAGACCCACAGGACCGCCGTGGTCTGGAATGCGATCGAGCCCGCGACCAGGGCGGCATAGAACGCGAGCAGCCAGCGTCCCCAGCGCCGCACCTCGGGCCATGCCGAGGGATGGATATAGTCGACATTGCCGCGGTAGCCGAAGGGGAAGAGAAGGATGTCGCGCAACCGCAAAGCGAGGAAGGGCAGCGAACTGACGCGCAGCAGATACTGCCCCCACGTGCGCGGCGTGCCCGAGGTGATGAGCTCGGGGTCACGCTCGGGATCCTGCGTGTAGCGGTGATGCGCCATGTGGTAGTGGCGATAGAAGCCGGCATTGTTCAGGATCGCCGCTCCGGAGAGGAAGGCGAGCAGATCGCACATCCAGCGCGTCCTGAACGAGCCATAGTGGACCGACTCGTGCATCGCACCGAACAGCGCGTTGATCAGGATGCCCTGCACCAGCAGCGCCGGCACCAGCCACCATGTGCCGCGGGTCTCCAGCACCAGCCAGCCGCCGGCGACCAGCAGCAAGACATGCGCCAACGCCTGAACGAGGCCGTGCCGATCCGAGCGCGTATAGAGTCGCTTCAGCACATCCGCCGGCACGACGCGCATCTGGCGGGCGCGCTGCCCGGTTACGACATAGGCGCTCATGGGGCCTCCCGCATCACGAGAGCGTCAGTCATGCAACCTCCGGAACGTCGGCGAACTTTAGCACGAACCCCGCCGCAGGTGGGCAAGCCGCTGATTCCACAGCAAATCCCGTACCGGAACGCGCTGCCCGCGCGCACGTTCAACCACCATCATGCCGAGAAGATGGAAAGGAGTGGTGAGACCGATGAGCGACTATGTTCCGAACCCCGACCGCGATCCGCGCAACGATCCTCGCTACGACGATCCTGCCGAGAGCAGCGGTCGCGGTGTCACGCTCGTCATGGGCATTCTGGTGGCTATCGCCCTGGTGGCCGGCCTGCTGTTCTTCACCGGTCGGTCGGACCGCGTGGAACAGGCTCAGCTGCCACCCGCGCAGGACCGGCCGATGACCGCCCCGGCCGCCCCCATTGACCGACCCGCCCCGGCAACGCCGCCGGGCGGACCGGCCACACCGCCGGCGGCGGCACCGCAGTAGCGGATCCTCCGACCCTACCGACAAAAAAAGCCCGACCGCGCAGCAGCGTGGTCGGGCGACAGGCCTTTTGTCTCTGTCGCTTCCTAACATGGGGGCGACGCCCCCGCCCAGACGTTTCATCGCGCAGTACGCACGGCTGCAATGCGCTTTTGCCGGCCCACCTCGTCCGACTAGCGGCCGAACTTGTCGAACGGTGCGCGCTGGAAGAGCGGAACGCTCACGCCGCTGGCTTGGGCGCGGCTGCGCTCGACGTCCTTGGCGATGCAGCGACGATCGAGCGAGGCGTCCTTGGCATTGCGGTCGTAGAAGCGGACATTGACCAGCACTGCCTGAACGACCTCGGCCGTCTGACGCGCCGAGGCGCCGGCGCTCTTCATCTTCTGGACCGTCTGCTCGAGATCCGTCTGCAGGCCGGCATAGAGAAACGGCACCTGCTCGACCGAACCGCGCAGGCAGTAGAACAGCAGCGAACGGTCATCGGCATAGTCGCGGGCTGCGATCAGGGCCGCCTCGAAGCGGGCGCGGTCCAGTGCCGCCTGAGCAGTCGCCGGCACGACGGCCGCCAACAGCGCTGCGGCGGCCAGGCTGGAACGAAGGGTACGCACAGTGGAAGCATTGTGGCGCCAGCCGACCGTCTTGTCGACGCGCATGGTCTCCAGCGAAACCCATCACATGGGTCGCAGCGGAGGCGCGCGAGCACCTCCACTGCGACATCGGCGTCGGCGTCCAACGTTGGGCCTGCGCGACGGGCAAGCGGGCTCAGCCGGGCATCTTGTCGATGAAGCCCACGATCGTCGCGAGCCTGCCGTCCGGCGCCAAGGTGGCGAAATCGACGCCTTCCACCACGGACGGCCCCGATGCCGGCCCGAGCGACCAGGTGAACCGTACGGCATGGTTGTGATGGTCGATCTTGGACGTCCGCTTCAGCACGAAGCCCGGGAACTTCTCCTGCACGCCGGCCAGCATGGCATCGAGCCCGGCCTGTCCGTCGCTCGCCATCACCGGGTCACGGTAGGTGGCGTCGGCCACACAGGCGGCGGCGACTGCCGCCTTGCGGCGGGACGGGTCGGTCTCGTTCCAACTTGCGACGTAGCTTTCGATAACGGCTTCGACACTGGACATGGCGTGTTCCTTCCTGCGGTTGAGCGGCCACAGCAAAGCGCGATCGCCTGCGACAAGCGATTGTCTGGAAGGTAATGGCGCGGCGCCCTCGGACCGCAAGGGCAGACGCGACAGGAGAGAGGGGCGCCAGTGTGGGCGCTTGATCCGCGTCAAGGCGGCTTCGGCCACCCCGGGCAGAATGCACGCCATGTCCACGTTCCTCTATCGATGTCCAGGTACAGGCGCCACGGTGAGTGGCTGGCAGGCCGAGTCGCCGCTGGCACCGAGCGCCGCCGACACGGGACGGCAGCTCCTCTACGTCGCCGAACGGTGCCCCGCCTGCGGCGGCCTGCACATCGTCAATCCCGCGACGGGCCGGCTGCTGCGGGAGGAATCGTCGGCCGCCGTCCCGCGTACCCGATCGTCGACGGCCGTACCGCCCCTTCAAGCCTGAAGTCGGCACCCGGCCCTTGCCTGAGGAATTCCGATCGCGCCTTGCGCCAGATCAAGGCGCGCTCCACCGGCATGCCGCACGCATGCCGTCGTGCACACTTTCCTCTTTCGCTGCCCTCTCACGGGGCTGCGGGTGCAAGGGCGCCACGAAGCGCCGGAGCTGCCCGACCACGGCTACGTCGCGCACTACTGCCCCGCGTGCGGCGGCATGCATCCCGTCAATCCGCGCACCGGCAAGCTGATGAGCGAGGAGAGCGGCGGGCCGCCCGAGAATGCGCAATGAGTCGCAGAGATCATGCAGGCAGCGTCGCCTGTCACGCCACCGTCAGGGACATGATCGCCGCGTAGTGAATGGCGGCGGCGGCGAGGACGCAGGCGTGCCACAGCGCCCGCGCGTAGCGGCGGTCGGCGCGATGGATGATCACGCCGCCGGAGTAGACCGCGCCCCCGAGCAGGACCAGCAGCAGCACGTCGGCGTCGATGGTTGCGACCAGCGGGTCGATCGCGACGAGACCGATCCAGCCCAGAGCGAGGTACAGGGCGATGGAGACGGCTTCGAGACCCCGCGGCCGCAGGAGTTTGATCACCACGCCAGCGGCCGCAGCGCTCCAGACACCGCCGGTCAGCGCCCAGTCCCAAGGCGCCGGCAGGCGCAGCGCGATGGGGGTGTAGGTTCCCGCGATCATCACGAAGATCGCCGCATGGTCGAAGCGACGCAGCCACTCTCGGCGGCCACAGGATCGCCAGACATTGTAAAGGGCTGAACAGGACAGCATGGCGATCAGGCCAAAGAGATAGACCGCGATCGCCGTAAAGCGATGGTGCCGGTCGGCGCCCGCAACCGCCACCGTCACCAGGGCGACGGCGCCGATGACGCCGAGGACAAGGCCGACGACATGCACGACGGTGTCGGCGAGATGCTCTCTGTCGGCCGGTGCGGTCATGGCGACACTCCTTCCACCTGAGTGGACGGCCCATCGGGGGAAGCCGTGTCGTGCGCCCGGCACGCCACCGTCATTTCGCCTGCTCCGCCGCGCGGATGCGCTCCTCCAGCATGTCGCGGATCGGCGCATCCGCGGGCAGCATGGACAGCAGCGTCTTCCAGCGCCGAGCCGCCGCGGCCTTGTCGCCCGCGGCGAAGGACGCGGCACCGAGATAGAAGAGCGCCAGGCCGTTCCCCGGATCGGCCCGCTCCAGCCGCTGCAGCACGGCCACCGCCTGCGGCGATGGCGGCTCGCCGGGTTTCAGCTGGCGCACATGGGCCTCGGCCCAGTCGGCCAGGATGCGGGCGTCGACCGGCGCCAGCGCATCGGCCCTGGCATAGGCGTCGATCGCGGAGGCGCGCTCGCCCAGCACCCGCCAGGCGTTGGCGAGGCGGAGCCAGCCTTCGCGATCCTGCGGATTCTCCTTCAAGCGCGCCGCCAGGCCCTCGACCATGCCGCGGATCGCCTGCTCTCGCTGCTCCGGCGTCATGGCCGCCATGGCCTCCTGCTGCTCGCGCGTGGGCCGCGGCATCGACGTCTGGGGCGACGCGTCGGCGCCAGCCTGACCGGCTGGGGGCGGCGGTAGGCCGGCGGCGCGCGCGACACGCGTCATCTCGGCGCGCAGCATGGGCAGGAAGGGCGCGTCGGGCGGGCTGCGCGCCTCGAGCTGTCGCCAGCGGGCCAGCGCGGCAGTGCTGTCGCCGGACTGCGCCTCGTGCAGGCCGAGATAGTAGAGCGAGCGGGCATCGCCGGCATCGATCGCGATGGCCTTCCTGAACGCCTCCAGGGCAGCCGGCGTTACCGTACCGTCGGCCTCGAGGGTCAGCGCCTCGCCCAGGGCGGCCTGGGCCTCGGCATCGGCGGGACTGGCGGCGGCGCGCGCGCGCGCCTCGGCGACCAGCCGCGGGATGTCCATCGGCGGGCCGGCCGGCAGCCGGCCGCCGGGAATAAACGGCGCCGACGGCAAACCGGGGCGCCCGATGTCGAGATAGACGCCGAGCGCCAGCAGCGGCACGAGCACGGCGATGGCAAGTGGCAGCAGGCGATGCAGCCGCGCGGATTCGGATGCGGGCCCTGCGGCGTCCGCCGTGTCTGCCGCAGCGAGGATGCGGCGCTCGATCTCGAGCCGGGCCGCGGCGGCGTCCGGATCGGACACGGTGCCGGCCGACCGTTCGCGCTCGATCTCCGCGAGCTGGTCGCGATAGATCTCGAGTTCGCCCGCAAGCCGGTCCGTCGAGGCCGGCCGGGCGCGCAGCAGCGGCCAGAGCAGCGCGGCGACCGTTGCGGTGGCAAGGAGGGCAAGCAGGAACTCCAGCATTGCCGCTACGCGTCGTCCCGGCCGCGGCCCGACGATCCGAGCAGGAGGCCCAGGCGCTCGCGTTCCTCGGCGGTGAGCGGCGGCGGTGCCGCCATCGCCCGGCGGCGCAACGTGGTGAGCAAAATGGCGGTCACGGCGATCAGGAGCAGCAGCGGTGCCCCCAGCCAGAGCAGCAGCGTCCCGGCCTTGAAGGGCGGCTTCAGCAGCACGAAGTCGCCGTAGCGCGCGACCATGTAGTCGAAGACCTGGGAATCGCTGTCGCCCGCGACGAGGCGTTCGCGCACGGCCCGGCGCATGTCGCGCGCCACCTCGGCCGACGAATCGTCGATCGACTGATTCTGGCAGACGACGCAGCGCAGCGCCTGGCCGATCGTCCGCGCGCGCGCCTCCAGGGCCGGGTCCTTCAGCATCTCGCCCGGATCGACGGCGAAGGCTGGGAGGGCCAGCAGCAGCGCTGCCGCCAGAAGCAGCCACGAAAGCTCCGCGGCGCGCCGTATCATTTCTTTCCCTGCAGGAAGGGGATGATGCGCTCGGTGACGTCGCGTTCGGTGATCGGTCCGCGGAAGTGCAGGCGAACGATCCCGTCGCCGTCGACCGCGTAGGTCTCCGGCACGCCCGAGAGTCCCCAGTCGATGCCGGCCCTGCCCTCGAGATCAAGACCGGCATGGCGGAAGGGATCGCCCAGCCGCTTCAGCCAGGCGCGCGCATCCGCCGCCTTGTTCTTCCAGGCGATGCCGATGATGTCGGCGCCTTCGCGTTCAGCCAGCCGCGTGAACAGCGGATGCTCGGCCAGGCACGGCGTGCACCAACTCGCGAAGAAGTTCACCAGCACCGGCTTGCCGGTGCGCAGAAGCGCGCCGGTGAGCGGCTCCTCGCCCTCGCGCAACGCCGGCACGTCGAGTTTCGGCGCCGGGCGACCGACCATCACCGAGCCGATCGATGCCGGATCCCGGCCGGCCATCAACGACCAGGCGAAGAAGCCCGCCATCAGCGCCAGCGTCAGCAGCGGCAGCAGGAAGAGGAGGCGGCGGGTCATCACGGCGCGGTTTGCGTCTGGTGGGCGGGCCGGCCCCCCGGCCCGCCGACGCGCAGCCGGCGGTCGGAGAGCGACACGAAGCCGCCCAGCGCGCAGAAGGCGGCGCCCAGCCAGATCCATGGGGCCAGCGGATTGAGATAGAGGCGCACGACCCAGCCGGTCGTGGCATCGCCCTCGCCCAGGGCGGCGTAGAGGTCGCGCAGCAGGTTGGTGTGGATGGCCGTCTCGGCGACCTGGCGGCGCTGCACCTGGAAGAGCCGCCGCTCCGGCTGCAGGGTTGTGAAGGGCCGGCCGGCCACGCTGACGGCGAGCGTGGCGCGCTCGGCGATGTAGTTCGGGCCCTGGACGTTCTCGACCTTCACGAGCCTGACGTCGTAGTCCGCCAGACGCGCACTCTCGCCGGGTTTGAGGGTCTGGATCAGCTCGACGTGCCAGGCACCCGTCGCCACCGCGCCCAGGACGACGAGACCGAGCGACGCGTGCGAGATGGTCATGCCGATGGCCGAGCGCGGCAGGCCGCGCAAGCGACGCAGCGAATCGCCGAGCGGCACGTGGCCCAGCCGCATCCGGCTCGCGAGTTCGGCCAGGCTGCCCAGGATCAACCAGACGCCGAAGCCGAACGCGAGGGCGGCCAGCGTCGAGCGGCTGTCGACCAGCACGCCGGCGACGATCGCGGCCGTCAGGGAGACGATGAAGGCCAGCCGCAGCTGTCTCAGCGCCGGCCACAGCTCCGCCCGCTTCCAGCCGAGGAACGGCCCGACGCAGAGGGCGGCGAACAGCGGGGCGCAGAGCGGCACGAAGGTCGCGTTGAAGAAAGGCGGACCGACCGAGACCTTGTCGCCGCTCAGCAGGTCGAGGAACAGCGGGTAGAGCGTGCCGAGCAGCACGGTGGCGGCCAGCGTGCAGAGCAGCAGGTTGTTCAGGATCAGGGCGCCCTCGCGGCTGACCGGCTGGAACAGGCCGCCCGCCGCCAGCTTCGGCGCCCGCCACGCATAGAGCACCAGGCCACCGCCGGTGACGGCGAGCAGGAAGCCCAGGATGTAGAGGCCGCGGGCCGGATCCTGCGCGAAGGCGTGCACCGAGGTGAGCACGCCCGAGCGCACCAGGAAGGTGCCGAGCAGCGACAGCGAGAAGGCGAGGATGGCGAGCAGCACCGTCCAGCTCTTCAGCGCATCGCGCTTCTCGACGACGATGGCGGAATGCAGCAGCGCGGTGCCGGCGAGCCAGGGCATCAGTGAGGCGTTCTCGACCGGATCCCAGAACCAGAAGCCGCCCCAGCCCAGGATGTAGTAGGCCCACCACGAGCCCAGGGCGATGCCAAGCGTCAGGAAACACCAGGCGGCCAGGGTCCAGGGGCGCACCCAGCGTGCCCAGGCCGCATCGACACGGCCCTCGAGCAGGGCGGCGATGGCGAAGGCATAGGTCACCGAGAAGCCGACATAGCCCAGGTAGAGCAAGGGAGGATGGAAGGCGAGGCCGGGATCCTGCAGCAGCGGGTTCAGCCCGTTGCCGTCGATCGGCGCCGGCGCGACCCGCTCGAACGGGTTGGAGGTGAAGAGCAGGAAGGCAAGGAAGCCGACGCCGACCAGAGCCTGCACCGCCAGCACGCGGGCGCGCAGCGAATCGGGCAGGTTGTGGCCGAACAGGGCCACGGCCGCGCCGAAGAGGGCAAGGATCAGGGCCCACAGCAGCATGCTGCCTTCGTGGTTCCCCCACACACCGGAGATCTTGTAGAGCAGCGGCTTGGCCGAATGCGAATTGGCGACGACGTTCGCGACGGAGAAATCCGACGTGACGTAGGCCTGCGTCAGGGCGGCGAAGGCGGCGGCGACGAGAAGCGCCTGAACGAGTGCGGCGGACGTGCCCAGCGCCATCAGCCGGCCGTCGCCGCGTGCGGCGCCCAGCAGCGGGAGCGTGCCCTGCAGCAGGGCGACGATCAGCGCGAGCACCAGCGCGAAATGGCCAAGCTCGGGGATCATGTCGCCCGGCCCGTGGGCCGCCTGAGCATGCCGTTCATTTCTTCTGTTTCCACTGCCCCGCCTCCTTGATCGCCTTCGCGACCTCGGGGGGCATGTAGTTCTCGTCGTGCTTGGCCAGCACCTCGCGCGCGACGAACACGCCGTCGGCGCCGAGCTGGCCCTCGGCCACGATGCCCTGCCCCTCGCGGAAGAGATCGGGCAGCAGGCCGCGATAGATGACGGGCAGCGACTTGTGCGTGTCGGTGACGACGAAGCGGACTTCCGCGCCGGACTTGCTGACGCTGCCCGGCTCGACGAGGCCCCCCACGCGGAAGCGTCGCTCGGGTGCGATGTTCTTCTCGGCGACCTGCGTCGGCGAATAGAAGAAGACGAGATTGTCGTCCAGGGACGCGAGCACGAGCGCGACGGCGGCGCCCAGCACGCCCATCGATGCCACCAGCAGCCACAGGCGCCTGCGTTTGGGAGTCATCGCGCCGCCCCGCCGGCGCGCTCGGCACGCGGCCGTCCCTGCCGCGGCCGGTCGAGGCCGCGCGCCGCGAGTTCGCGGCGGACCCGGCTGCGCGCGCCGAGGGAGACGATGACGAGGCCGCCCAGGATGACGAAGACGCAGAGATAGGCGGTGAGGATGAAGGCGCCGTAGCTGCTCATGCCGCCCCTTCCGACGCGCCTTCCGATGCCTGGAGATCGGCGATCTCGATCCGCCGGCGGTCGATCTCGGTCTCGGTGCGCAGCAGTACCAGCAGGACGAACAGCAGAAGGAAGGCACCGGCCATCCAGAGCAGCGGCAGCAGGATGGCGGGGTGGATGGCCGGGGCGTCGAGCCGCATGATCGACGCCGGCTGGTGCAGGGTGTTCCACCAGTCGACGGAGAACTTGATGATGGGCAGGTTGATCACGCCGACCAGCGCCAGGATGGCGGCGGCGCGATCGCCGCGCTCGGGATCGTCGTAGGCGCGGCTGAGCGCGATATGGCCCATATAGAGGAAGAACAGCAGCAGCATCGAGGTGAGGCGGGCATCCCACACCCAGTAGGTGCCCCACATCGGCCGCCCCCACAGCGAGCCGGTCAGCAGGCAGATCAGCGCGAAGCAAGCGCCCACCGGTGCCGCGGCGCGGGCCATCATGGCCGCAAGCGGATGGCGCCAGACAAGCAGGGCGGCGCCGAGTGCCGCCAGCAAGGCATAGCCAGCCATGGACAGCCAGGCGGACGGCACATGAACGAACATGATGCGGACGGTCTCGCCCTGCTGATAGTCAGGCGGCGACTGCACGAGGGCGAGCCAGAGGCCGACCGCGAACGCCAGCCCCGTCACCAAGGCCAGGATCGGCAGCACGCGCTGGCTGAAGCGGCGGAAACGCGCAGGGTTCGCGAGGAAATGCAGGTCGGCCATTTCGCCCCTGTTTCAGTCCGTACCTATGCTTTGTCCACTCAGTAGAATCACTCGCCAGCCTGTCGCAACGCCGCAGCCATCGCCCAGGGCGTGGTCGCCAGCGCGACCAATGCCAGCGCCCCCAGCAGCGCGAGATGGGTAGCGAAGCCCTCTCCGGTCGCCCAGCCCTCGATCGCGCCAGCGCCGAAGATCAAGGTGGGGACGCACAGCGGCAAAGCCAGCAGGGCCAGCAGGGCCCCGCCACGGCGCGCTCCCAGGGTCAGCGCAGCGGCGAGACCGCCGATCAGCGACAAGGTCGGGGTGCCGACCAGCAAGGTCGCCCCGAGCGCCAGCAGGGCATCCGGCTCGAGGCCGAACGAGCCGCCCAGGAAAGGGGCGATGAGCGCCAGCGGCAAGCCGGTCACAATCCAGTGAGCGGCGCATTTCGCGAGCACGGCCAGCTCCAGCGGCCAGGGCGCCAGCAACAGCAGGTCGAGCGCGCCGTCCTCGTAGTCGGCGGCGAACAGACGGTCGAGGGAGAGCAGGCCCGCGAACAGGGCCGTGCACCAGAGCACGCCGGCGGCGATGCGCGACAGCACGCCGGGTTCGGGGCCGATCCCCAACGGAAAGAGCACCGTGGCCACGACGAAGAAGGCCAGCACCAGCACGACGTCGCCGGGACGTCGCCAGACCAGACGCAGATCGCGCGCCAGGAGGGCGGCGAAGCCGGTCATGCCGGGGCGATCCGCGGCGTGAGCTGCAGGGTACGCCCGCCCGGCATGGCCAGATCCGCGTGGGTGGCCACGATGGCGAGGCCGCCATCGGCCAAATGGGCGCCGATCACGGCCCGCAACGCGTCCTGGGCAGGGCCGTCCAATGCGTTCAGCGGCTCATCGAGCAGCCAAAGGGGCGCGCCGCTCAGCGCGACCCGGGCCAAGGCTGTGCGCCGACGCTGCCCGGCCGACAGGGTGCGTACGGCACGGCCGGCCAAGCCCGCCAAGTCGAAGGCGGCGAGGACCCCGTCCAGCCGCTCCCCGCTTGCCCGTCCGCCGCGCAGGCGCTGGGCCACGCTCAGGTTCTCGCGCACGCTGAGGTCGCCCTTCAGCCCGTCGAGATGCCCCAGCCAGGCGAGACGGCCGCGCCAGGCGTCGGGATCGGCCCGCACGTTCGCGCCCAGCCAGCGAATCGTCCCGGCATGCGGGGGGGCCAGCAATGCCAATGCCCGAAGCAAGGTGGTCTTGCCGCTGCCGTTGCGGCCGGTCAGGGCCAGCAGTTCTCCGGGGCCCAGGGCGAAGGACAGGCCGCCGAGGACCGGTCTGCCACCGCGCCGGCAAGCGAGGTCGACGACATCGAGGAGGACGGACGCCATGAAGGCCGGTCCTAGCATGGCGCAAAGAAAAAGGCCGTCTTCTCGGGGGAGAGAGAGAAGACGGCCTAAGCGCCTCCGAAGAGGCTGAACGTGGCTTTGGGGGGACCACGTTCGGGGGAGATACGAGACAGAAGATGGAAGCCGGGGGTGGCCGTCGCTAGTCCCAAACAAGGCCAAACTGTGATTTTTTAATCACACCACTTCGGGGTGGGAATTAGGAAAAGTATGTGGCGGATCAACGACTTCGGCGGCCGACGAAGCCGTGCTGCATCGCAAAAACGCCACATGCCCGCAACGCCTCGCCAAGCATGCCCGCGAGCGGGAAGCACCCCTCAGCCGTAGGGGTCCGCCGCGTCGCGCATGCCATCGCCCATGAACTGGTAGGCGAGGATCACCAGGATCACCGGCACCACGGGAAGCATCAGCCACCAGTTGACGGCGACCACATTGATGTCGGTCGCCTCGTTCAGCAGCACACCCCAGGAGGTGATCGGCGGACGCAGGCCGAGGCCGAGGAAGGAGAGCGCCGTCTCCGCCAGGATCATCGACGGGATGCTGAGCGTGGCGGACGCGATCAGGTGGCTCATGAAGCCCGGCAGCAGGTGCCGGCCGATGATGCGCCCGGGCTTGGCGCCCATCATCTGCGCGGCCGCCGCGTAGTCCTCCTCGCGCAGCGAAAGCAGTTTCGAGCGCACGGCACGGCCGAGGCCCGGCCAGTCGAGCAGGGCGAGGATGAGGGTGATGCCGAAATAGACCAGCAGCGGCGACCAGGTGACGGGCAGCGCCGCCGAGAGCGCCAGCCACAACGGCAGGTGCGGGAAGCTCTTGATGATCTCGGTGATGCGCTGCACGACACTGTCGATCCAGCCGCCGTAGTAGCCGGCGAGGCCGCCCAGGACCAGGGCGAGCGCGAAGCTGAGCGCGATGCCGATGATGCCGATCGTGAGGGAGATTCGCGCCGCATAGACGATGCGGCTGAACATGTCGCGGCCGAGACGGTCGGTGCCCAGCAGGAAGAAGTGGCCATTCTCCGGCGGACACACGAAGTGGAAGCGGCCCTCGACGAGGTTCCAGAACTCGTACGAATCGCCCAGGCAGAAGAAGCGCAGCTTCTGCGGCTTCGTCGTGTCCGGCGTGTAGATGCGCTGCAGGGTGTCCATGTCGCGCGTCGTCTTGGTCGCGTACACGAACGGACCGAGGAACTGGCCCTCGTGGAAGAGGTGGACCTGCTGCGGCGGCGCGAAGATGTAGGCCGAGTGGCGCGTATGCAGATCGTAGGGCGCGATGAATTCGCTGATCAGAGTCGAGAAGTAGATCAGCAGCAGGAAGACCAGCGACACGACGGCTGGGCGATGGCGCCGGAAGCGCCACCACATCAGCTTCCACTGGCCCGCCATGTAGTAGCGCTCCTGCTCGGCGGTCAGCCGTTCGGAGACGTAGGGATCCCAGGGCTCCCGATTGACGTAATGCGGCGAGCGCGGGCGGCCGGGCGGCGGCGGGGCGGTCTGGTCGGTCACGTCACTTCTCCGAGGTCGCGCCGAAGCGGATGCGCGGGTCGAGTGCGGCCAGTGCGAGATCCGAGATCAGCATGCCGATGACGGTGAGGGCGGCGACGAACAGCAGGAACGTCGCGGCGAGATTCACGTCCTGCGTCTTGAGCGCGCCCAGAAGCATGGGGCCCGTCGTGGGCAGCGACAGGACGACGGAGACGATCACCGACCCGGAGATCACGTCGGGCAGGAGGCCACCGATGTCGGCCACGAAGGGGTTTATGGCGTGGCGCAGCGGATATTTCACCAACAGCCGCAGCGGCGGCAGGCCCTTGGCGCGGCCGGTGACGACATACTGCTTCTGCAGCTCGTCCAGCAGGTTGGCACGGAGGCGCCGGATCATGCCGGCGGTGCCCGACATGCCGATGACGATCACCGGGATGATCAGATGCTGCAGGATCGACACGACCTTGCCCCAGGACAGCGGCTGGTCGATGTACTGCGGATCCATGAGGCCGCCGATGGACAGGCCGAAATACACCTTGCCGACATAGAGCAGCACCAGGGCCAGCAGGAAGTTCGGCACGGCGAGCCCGACGAAGCCGATGAAGGAAGCGACGTAGTCGCCCAGCTTGTACTGGTGGGTTGCGGCGTAGACGCCGATCACGAAGGACACGATCCAGATGAAGGCGATGGTCGCGGTCTCCATCACGATGGTGAGCATCAGGCGCTCGCCGATGAGGGACGATACGGGGATGTTCTCCTGGCAGCTCAGGCCGAAGTCCCAGCGGAAGATGCCGCCGACCCATTCGAGGTAGCGCAGCCACAGCGGCTGATCGAGCCCGTACATCTGCCGCAGCTCCTCGGCGCGCCCCAAGGCGTCGGGATCGCCGCGCGCGAGCAGTTCGTCGATCTGGGCCGTGACGCAGTCGCCGGGTGGCAGGTCGATGATGAAGTAGACCAGCGCGCTAATGATGAACAGTGTCGGGATCATCAGCAGGAGGCGGCGGACGATGTAGAGCAGCATCTCAGAGCCCTTCCAGGTTCGCCGATGGCGCGACGCGCACGTAGTGGCCTGGCTCGACTTCCGTCCAGACCACCGAGCTCGTGCCGGTGTCGCGGAAGGGCTCGGGCCACGCCGTCGGGTCGGACGCCTTGCCCTCCATCAGCGCACCCAGGTCGAGCCGGGCGCCCGGGTCGGGTATGGGCACGGCCGACAGCAGCGCCCGGGTGTAGGGATGGATCGGCCGCTTGAAGAGGCGGCCGGCGGGCGCCAGCTCGACGAGGCGGCCGGCGCACATGACAGCGATGCGATCGGCGATGTAGTCGACCACGGCGAGGTTGTGAGAGATGAACAGGTAGGTCAGGCCGAGCTGCTTCTGCAGGTCCTTCAGCAGGTTCAGGATCTGCGCCTGGATCGACACGTCGAGCGCCGACACCGGCTCGTCGCAGATCACCATGTCGGGCCGCAGCGCCAGGGCGCGGGCGATGCCGATGCGCTGGCGCTGGCCGCCCGAGAAGGAATGCGGATAGCGGGCGAGGTGCCGCCGGTCGAGGCCGACCATCTCCATCAGCTCGCTCACCATCTCGCGCCGGTACGCGTCGTCGCCGATGCCGTGGATGACGAGTGGCTCGACCAGGATGTCGTACACCGTCATGCGCGGGTTCAGCGAGCCGAACGGGTCCTGGAAGATGAACTGCAGCTTGGTGCGGAAACGGTTGAGCTCCTCGCCCTGCAGCGCCAGCACGTCGATCTTGCGGCCCCAATCGTCGAACACGACCCGACCGCCCTGACCTTCGCCACCCGGGTCGGCGGTGACGCCGCGCATCAGGATCTTGCTGAGCGTGGTCTTGCCGCAGCCCGACTCGCCCACCAGCCCGAGGCATTCGCCCCGTTCGACATCGAAGCTCACGTCGTTGACGGCGCGCACCGTGCGCGTGGTGCCGCCGCCGGTCAGCTGCTCGAACAGCGTATCCGCCTTTCGGATGCGGAAGGTCTTGGACAGGTGCCGCACCTTCAGCACCGGCGCCTCGGCATTGAAGGTGTCGGTCGGCCGGGCCGCGGCCTTCTCGCGCAGCAGATGACCGGTCGCGGCCTTGATCTCGCGGATCGGCATCAGCCGTTCGTCGGCCGCCATGTCGAAGCGCGGCACTGCGTGCAGCAGCGCCCTGAGGTAGGGATGCTGCGGATCGCGGAAAATGTCGTGCAGGTCGCCCGATTCGACGACCTTGCCGCGATACATCACGACCACGTCGTCCGCCACATTCGCCACGACGCCGAGATCGTGGGTGATCATGAGCAGCGCCATCCCCAGCTCCGCCTGCAGGTCCTTCATGAGGCGCAGGATCTGGGCCTGGATGGTGACGTCGAGCGCGGTGGTCGGCTCGTCGGCGATGAGCAGCGCCGGGCGGCAGACCAGCGCCATGGCGATCATGGCCCGCTGGCGCAGGCCGCCCGAGAGCTCGAAGGGGTAGGTGCGCAGCGCCCGCTTGGGATCGGGGAAGCCCACCATCCGCAGCATGTCGATGGTCAGCGCATCGATCTCGGCGCGCGAGAGACGGCGCCCGGCGCGTTCTGCCGCCTCGTTGATCTGGTCGCCCAGGCTGTGCAGATCGCTGAGGCGGCTTCCACCGTGCAACTCGACGGCTTCGCCGATCTGGTCGCCGACGGTGTGCAGGGCCGAGAGGGACGTCATCGGCTCCTGGAAGATGATCGAGATGGCGCCGCCGCGGATGGCGCGCATCTCGGGGCCGGTCCGGTCGAGCCGGGCGATATCGACGGGGGGAGCCTTGGTACGCGCATCGTCGAACAGGATCGAGCCCGAGGTGATCCTCGCCGTGCGCGGCAGCAGGCCCATGATGGCCTGGCTGCAGACCGACTTGCCGGAACCGGACTCGCCGACCAGCGCCACCGTGCCGCCGGGCGGGATGGCGAAGGAAACGTTGTCGACCGCGCGCAGGGTGCCCTCATGGACGCCAAACTCGACGGTCAGATTCTCCACTCGCAGCAGGTCCTTCATGCGTTCTCTTCCTGGCCCGCCACGGTGATGCCCATTGCCTTGAGGTTTGCGCGCGTCGCCTCGCCAAGCCGCAATCCGCCCGCCTCTGCGGCGCGGGCAGCGCGCTCGACCACGTCGTGGAAGCCGTCCAGCGAGGAGTCGAGCCTGATCGGCCGGCTGCCGACCGAGCCGACCGTAAGCTGCATCCAGCCGTCGGTGCGGTCACGCTTGGTCGAGAAGTAGCTGAGCTTCAGGCGGTCAAGTCGGTCCCACTCGACCAGCGTTCCGACCGGACCGTCGGCGCACAGCGTGTCCGGACCCAGCACGTAGCGGGTGCGATGCCGAAGGGCGGTGCGCACCAGGAACACGGCGAACAGCAGGAAGCCCAACAGCAGCACGACGGCCAGCCAGCGATTGACGTCCAGCAGGAGAAGCGGCGCGCCGCACAGCAGCACCCCGGCACCTGCCCGTCCGTAGTCGGCCAGCAGGGTCTGCTGCGAATAGCGCAGATCGGCCGACGTCAACCGCGCACCTCCCCTTCCGAGCCCCCGTCCGAGGCCTTGTCAGCAAACAACTCGCGCGCCGGACGCAGGCGAAGACCCGGCATATCCATTGTTTTTTCCAGCATGGACCTTAGGAAATCCCACGCTTTGTCGTCCATCACAAGATGATGACTGAGCAGCCCTACCGGTTCCGCGGCGCGCAAGCGGGCATGCCGCAGCGCGCCGACGAGCGCCCCGAGCGCTGCCGCCTCGCCCACGAAGCGGCGGCCGCCCTTCCAGTCGAGCAGGTCGACGTGCGTGTTGACCTCGAGCAGGCCGCGCACCGGCCGCGGTCGCCGTCGGGCGCCGAAGGTCGACAAGCCGCAGAAGCCGATCTCGGGGAGCGCCGGCACCAGCGCGGGCGCGATGCGATTCCAGGGCGGCACCAGCACCGGCAACGGACGCGCGCCGAACAGCCGCTCCATCGCCATGCGCCCCATGCCGAGATCGCCCAGCACCAGCATCGCCGGTCGTTGCAGGCCGAGCTCGATCTTCCTTTCGCCCGCCGCGGCATGGTTGGTGTGCGCGTAGCCGTGCTGCAGCAGATCGACCGCCGGCGGCTCTGCAGCCAGCCGGTCGGCCAGTCCCTGGCGGGCTTGCGCCGGCACGATGGCGAGTGACAGGGGCGCGCCCGTCGCGCGGCGGATCTCCAACAGGCGGTCGAGGGCGGGGCCGGCGTCTGCGGCATCGTCATCACGCCACCAGAGGTCTGCCGCATGCCCGCCATCGCGCCAGCGCGCGGCCTCGTCGGCAAGATCTGGCCAGTCAGCCATGGGGATGTCCCCGTCGCTCCGTCAGCAGGCGGCGCAGCAGCGCGGCGGTGGCCGGGCCACCATCGGCATTACAGGGCGGGAAGCTCCTGAGCGAAGGGCCGGTCATGGCCTCGTCGACGGCGCTGGCGAGGCTCGACGGCGACAACGCACCGGGCGGCACGACGCTCACCATTCCCCGTTTCGCCAGCACCGCCGCGCGATCGGCTTGTTCAGTCTCACGTGCGCTGCCGAACGGCACCAGCACGGCGCGGTCGGCGAACCGCAAGACATCGATAACGGTATTGTACCCGGCCTGGGAGATCGACAGCGTCGCACTGGCCAGCAGCACCTGGAAATCGGGCCGCGCCGGCTCGATCACGACGCCCGGAACCGCCCGCAGCGCGGCCCGGTCGGCGGCCGCAAGGTTCTCGCCGACCAGCAGACGCCAGCGCCGGTCGGCCAGCATCGTGGCGGGCCGTGCCGCGATCGCCGCCGCGAGCAACGGCATGCCTACCGCGCCGCCCCCCGCCGACACGATCACCTCGCCGCATCCGACGGCGCCTTCGTCCGACGGGACGGTATCGGCCTCCGAAACATAGCCGGTATAATGCGCGCGCGGGGCGATGCGCGACCAGCCGGCAAAGCTGTCCTCGAACCGGACGAGCCGCGGATCGGCATGGATCAGGACGGCGTCGAACCAGTCCATGACCAGGCGCTCGGTCTCGGCGACCCGCTCGGCCCGCGTCCGGCGCACAACGTCGCGCACCGAGCAGGCGACCAGCGGGCGTCGTGGCAGGGCGTGTGCCGCCTCGATCAGCGGCAGCAGCTCGAAGCGCAGGCGCGTTCGGCCGAACGGAAACTGCTCGGTGATGAGGATGTCGGGCTGCTCTGCCCGCAACAGCGCCAGCAGCAGGCGCCTGCGCGCCGCCTCGAAGGCGGCGTCGACCGGCGTGCCGTCCGGCTGAGCGAGGTCGCGCAGCGTGTCGTCGGCGGCCCGCAGCGGCGGCAGCTGGTGAAGGCGGACGCCGCCCTGCGCCAAGCCGGCGGCCAGCCCCTCGACGGGCGCGCCGCCCGACACGAGCAGCACGTCGAAGCCGTTGGCGGCCAGCGCCCGCGCCAGTGCCGCGGCGCGCCGCAGGTGCCCGATTCCCAGCAGGTGCTGGACGTAGAAGAAGACGCGGGCCGTCACGAGGCACGATCGAACGGCACGTTCAGGCGTTCGACCGCGACGCTGCCGTCGGCCGCGGCGACGAAGAAATGGACGCAGTGCCAGTCGAGCTTGTGCGGCGGCGCGCCCATCATGTCCCAGCCGGTGGCCAGCGCCAGCAGCGCGCGGATGGCAGCCTTGTGCGACACCGCAACGGCGGGGCGGCCTGACGTCGCGATCTCCCTGGCCCAGCCTTGCAGGCGCAGCATCGCGGCCCGCGGCGACTCCCCTCCCGGCGGCTGGAAGTCCAGACCCTTGCTTTCAGCCTCGACGAACGCTGGGCCGACATCCCGGCGCAGCTCGGCGATCGTAAAGCCTTCCCAGACGCCGAAGCTCATCTCGCGCAGCGCCGTGTCGACGACAACCGGTGCCGAGGGCCGCAGCAGCTCCGCCGTGCGGCGGGCGCGCTGCAGCGGGCTAGCGATGCGCCGCCAGCGATCGGCCGGCGGCGGCAGACGCCAGCCGCGGGCCAGCGCCTCGCCGGCCGGGCTGAGCGGCGTGTCGGTGAGGCCTTGCAGCCGGCGCGCGGCGTTCCACACTGTCGGCGCATGCCGCAGGATCGCGAACGGCACGCCCATGCTCATCGCAGCACCCGCAGAGCGGCGGCAAGGGCTCGCGCCGCCGCTCGCTCGTCGTGCCGGACGGCGACCCGGCGGGCCGCGGCGGCCGCCAGGCATGCGCGCCGGGCCGGCGCGTCGAGCAGCTGCGCCACCGCCTGCGCGAAGGCCGCGGCATCGCCAACCGGCACGAGCAGGCCGGTGACGCCGTCGGCGACCACCGCGGGCACGCCGCCGGTACGGCCGGCCACGACCGGCAGGCCCGCGGCCTGGGCTTCGAGAAAGGCCATGCCGTAGGCTTCGTTCACCGCAGGCCAAAGGTAAAGGTCTGCCGAGGCGTACAGGGCCGGCAGGGCGGCATGCGGGACGGTACCGGCGAAGCCCACGCGATCGGCACCCCGCGCATTGAGCGGCGCCATCAGCGCCTCGACCTCCGGACGCGCCGGGCCATCGCCCACCAGCAGCGCCCGCCACGGCCGGTCCTGCAGCAGCTTGAGCGCTTCGGCCAGCACGCGATAGGACTCGAGCTTGTCGCGCGTGCGCATCATGCCGACGCTCAGCAGCAGGGGCCCGTCGCCGGCCGGGTGCACCGCACCGGCTGAAATGAAAGGTGCGGTGTCGATGAAAGGCGGCAGCCGGCGCTGGTGCGCACCAGGCCGCAGGCGCGCCCGGACGCCCGCGACGTCGCGCGGATTGACGGTCACCACCAGGTCGGCGGCGGCCAGCGCGCGCTCCACGGCGCGGTGGCCGAGCCGCGTCGGCCCAAAGGCGCGGCGGGGCGCATGCGAGGCCTCCACGATCACGTAGGGCACGCCGAGCGCGCATGCCACGACCGGCCCCAGCCAGTCCGGCTTGCGGTAGTAGCAGTGATAGGTGAACCACAGGTCGAATCGTTCGGGATGACGCGGTGGCAGCGACCGCCAGCGTGCGATCAGACGTTG
This sequence comes from Pseudomonadota bacterium, assembly GCA_049323495.1. Taxonomy (GTDB): domain Bacteria; phylum Pseudomonadota; class Alphaproteobacteria; order Reyranellales; family Reyranellaceae; genus Reyranella. The sequence goes on along the minus strand of JBMONG010000020.1, from coordinate 57,827 downwards.
GGCCTGCCGGCGGGCCTGGCGCTCCAGCGCAAGGTGAGCCCCGGACGGCGGCACGCCGGGGGCGACGCGGCTCAGGGGAGGCACGACGACGCGATGACCCAGGCGACGGAGCAGGCGGCGCAGACCCCGCGCCATCTCGCGGTCGCCCGACGGCGTCGGATGATCCGGCTCCTTCAGCGGCGTGTGCAGCAGCACGCGCAGAGGCGGGCGCGGCGAGAAGAGGCGCGGCGAAATGGGAGACATGGACCCTACTCTGCGGCGCGCGCCTCGACGGTCCGCATCCCGCGATGCGGGTCCTGCCCCAATGCGGCAGCGATCCAGTCGGCGCCGGCATCGAAGGCGAAACGCGTGCGCACGACCTCCCCCGCCCGGCGCGCCAGACGCTCGCGCAGGGCAGGATCGCCGATCGCATGGGCCAGCGCCACGGCCAGCTCGTCGGGTGCGCCGGGCGGCACCAGCAGGCCGCTCTCACCATGCTCGATGAACTCGCCGATCGCGGCGGCGCGCGTCGACACGATGGCGAGCCCCTGGTGCGCGGCCTCCATCAGCACGTTGGGCAGGCCGTCCTGGTCGCCATCGGCCGCCTTCTTGCTGGCCAGTACGAAGAGGTCGGCGCGCGCCAAGGCGGCGAACACCTGCTTCTGTGGCTGGGCGCCCAGCCAGGTGCAGCGGTCGGCGATGCCCAGCCGGGCCGCCTCGCCTTTCAGGAGCTCGCCGAGTTCACCACCGCCGACATGCTCGAAGCGCCACGACAGGCCGGCGGGCAATTTCGCCAGCGCCTGCAGGAGATCGTCGTAGCCCTTCTTCTCGACCTTGCGGCCGACAGACAGGACGACCACCGGATCATGGGGAGCGGTGCCGTCGCGACGCGGCCGGGCGGGAGGTGGCGGCGGCAGATGGGCGAAGTCGAGTCCGTGATAGACCAGCTTCAGCCGCTCCGGCCGCAGCGCGAGTTCGCGGAGCCGCTGCAGGCCCATCGCCGTGCAGGTCACGAGCCAGGCGCAGTCGGCGAGCTTGGCGGAGACCTCCCAGGGTTCGCTGGTCCAGATGTCCTTGGCGTGCGCCGATACGCTCCACGGGAGGCCGCGCATGACCGCAGCGTAGCGCGTCACGGAGGCCGGCGTATGAAGGAAGTGTGCGTAGAGCCGCTCGATGCCGGGCGGCAGCTCGGCCGCCAGGACCAGCGCCTGCCCCCATCGCCGCACCCGGTTGGCCGAGGGATCGCGGCGCAGATCGGCGAGGAACCGTTCGCGCGCCGCGGGGTAGCCCGGCAGGCGGCGCGCCGAGCGCCAGCCGCGCCAGACACGGAGGGGATCGTCCTTCAGGTACTCGGGAAGGTAGACGACGCGACCCTGCACCCGGTCGTGAACCGGATGACGATGCTTGTCCGTCGGCCGCCGCAGCGACCAGATCTCGAGCGCGACGCCGCGCGCCTCGAGACCGGCGATCTCCTGGGCGATGAAGGTCTCCGACAGGCGCGGCCAGCCCTTCAGGACGACCGCGACGCGCGGCTCGCTTGACGACGGCATGAAGCTGCTGGCCGGTCAGGTCCTGGCGCGCGCCGGCACGGCGGCGGGTTGACTGCTCTCGGACGCTGTCGCGAGCGCATCCAGGGCGGCGGGGCCGCGATGGGGATGGGCGAGCTGCTTGGAGACGAGCCGCCAGACGTTGGGCAGGCCGTCGAGCAGCCCGGGCACCACGACATCGCTCGGCAGGCCCTGCTGCGGCAGCTGGCGCAGCGCCGTCGCCATGGCCTGCGGGTCGCGGCCATGATCGGCGTCGAGCATCTCGATCAGGCCCACGTTGCGCGCGGCGCGGGCGCGGATGAACTGCTCGAGCCGCGGCCGCGTGCGCGGCACGATGATGGCTCGCTTGTCGAACGACAGGATCTCGCAGAAAGTGTTGTAGCCACCCATCGCCACGACGCCCGCCGCCCGCTGCATCAGGGCGCCGAGATTGTTGGTGAAGGTGAGCGTGCGCAGATTGTGGAACCGCGCCGCACGGTCCTTGAAGGACTCGCGCTCGGCGGCCGACATGAAGGGACCGAACACGATCACCGCGCCGTAGGGAATGTGAGGATCGGCCTCGTAGGCCGACAGGACCCAATCGATCAGATCGGCGCCATCGCCGCCGCCACCGGCGGTGACCAGGATGAACGGCCCGTCGATCTCCTCCACCTCGTGCGGGATGTCGGCGTGCAGCGGCAGGTCGCGACGCAGATAGCCTGTATAGACCATCTTGTGGCGTACCGACGGCGGCACCTCGATGCCGGTGAGAGGCTTGTGGATCTGCGGCAGGCCATAGATCCAGATCTCATCGTAGAGGTCGCGCAGCGTCGGCACGACGTGCTTGCGGTCCCACTCGGCGGCGAGCGCGGTGGGATCGTCCATGACATCGCGCAGGCCGAGCACCAGCGGCGTGCCGCGCTCCTTCAGCAGCCGCAGCGCGGGCAGCACCTCGCCGCGCAGGCCGGTCGGCTCCTTGTCGACGATGAAGAGGTGCGGCCGGTAGATGTCTGCCGTGTCGCGGATGATGCGGGTCCGCATCTCGAGCGTATGCTCGACGCCGACGCGCAGGTTCGCCGAATCGTAGTCGCCGTCGATCAGCTTGACCACGCCCGGGATGCGGACGAAGTCGATGCCGGAGCGGAACTCGTAGGAGCCGATGACCGGCGAGCCCGACAGGATCAGGACCGACACGTTGGGATCGGCCTCGACGATGGCGTTGGCGATGGTCCGGCAGCGGCTCACATGGCCAAGACCGAAGGAGTCGTGGCTGTAGATCAGCACACGCTTGGACCGGCTGCTTAAGGGCATGCGAGCGTCTCCCCTTGCCGAAGCGCTGCGCCCCGACCGGTGAAAGTCGCGGCGACTATGCCATATTGCCGGCAGGCGGCGAACCCCTCCCCCCTGCGGCAGAAAAAACCGAATGTAATCAAGGGACTGATCGCCTATAGGGATAATCGGGCCTCCGGAAGACCGATGCAGCGCAACCTCTTCACCTACATCTGGCGGCACAGTCGGCCGGAGCAGATCGTGATCCTGGGCCTCGTCGTGCTGGCCCAGGTCTTCTACTTCCTGTCGCTCACGGTGCCCAAGGACATCGTCAACAACGGCATCCAGGGCAACGCCTTCAAGAACAGCCCGACAATCCCGTTCCTGGTCTGGGAACTCGATCTTTCCGCCGTGCTGCCCGGCCGCATCATCCGCATCTTCGACGGCTTCCAGGTCGACCAGCTCTCCTATCTGGTGGTGATGAGCTTCGTCTTCCTGGGTGCCGTGGTGATCAACGGGCAGTTCAAGAAGACCATCAACACGCAGAAAGGGCGCATGGGCGAACGCATGCTGCGGCGCATGCGCTACGAGCTGTACGACCGCATCCTGCGCTTCCCGCCGGCGCATTTCAGGAAGGTCAAGCAGGCCGAACTGGCGACCATGATCAAGGACGAGGTGGAGCCGCTGGGCGGCTTCATCGGCGACGCCTTCGTGCAGCCGATGTTCCTGGGCGGCCAGGCGCTGACCGCCATCATCTTCATCATGCTGCAGAACTGGATGCTGGGCATCGTCGTCGTCGTGCTGCTGGCGGTGCAGATGGCGATCATTCCGCGGTTGCGCAGGCCGGTGCTGGTGCTGGGACGGCAACGCCAGCTCTCCGCCCGCCAGCTCGCGGGCCGCATCGCCGAGACCGCGGACGGCGTGCACGAGATCCACGTCCATGGCGCGGCCAACTACGAGCGCGCCGACATCGCCGAGCGACTTGGCGGGATCTTCAAGATCCGCTTCGACCTTTACCAGAAGAAGTTCGTCGCCAAGTTCTGGAACAACTTCCTCTCCCAGGCGACGCCCTTCGCCATCTACCTGATCGGCGGCTACTTCGCGATCACGGGACACATGGATGTCGGTGCCGTCGTTGGCGTGCTGCTGGCCTACAAGGACCTGCCCTCCCCGATCAAGGAACTGATCGACTGGGATCAGCAGCGCCAGGACGTGCAGATCAAGTACGAGCAGGTGATCGACCAGTTCCAGCCGGAAGGCATGATGCCTCCGGAGCTGCAGGCGATCCCCGACGGGCCGCCCCCGCCGCTCGGCCGCGAGCTGACGATGGCCGGGATCACCGTCTCGGAGGACGGGCGTGTGAAGCAGCTCGACGGCGTGTCGCTCGTCCTGCCGACCGACACACGCATGGCGGTGATCGGGGGCGCCAGCTCGGGCAAGGATGTGCTGGGCCAGTTGATGGCGCGGTTGACGCTGCCCAACAGCGGCTCGATCAAGCTGGACGGCCAGGACTTCTTCCAGCTTCCCGAATACGTGCTGGGCGCGCGCACGGCCTATGTCGGGCAGGAGACCTATCTGTTCCCGCTCTCGGTGCGCGACAATCTCCTGTTCGGACTCAAGATCCGCCCGATTGCCCCGGCGAAGTACGATGATGCCACGAAGGCGATCCGCGAAGCCTTCTGGCGCGAATCGGAGCGCGCCGGCAATCCGGTGTTCGACCCCAACGCCGATTGGATCGACTACGAGCTGGCGGGGGCCACCGGGCCTGGCGATCTGCTGCCGCGCGTCGTCGATACCCTGAAGCTGGTCGAACTCGATGAGGACATATACGGATTCGGCCTGCGCGGCACCGTGGATGCCGGCCAGCGGCCGGACCTCGCCGAGAAAATCCTGCGGGCGCGTCACGCGCTGCACGAGCGGCTGCAGGACCCGAGCTACACGGGCTTGGTCGAAACGTTCGACGCCGACCGCTACGTCCGGAACTTGTCGGTGGCCGAGAACGTCCTGTTCGGCACGCCCGTCGGCAAGGACCTCTCGGGCGACAACATCGCGGCCGACCCTTACATGCAGTCGGTGCTGAAGGCGACCGGACTCGAGCAGGACCTGCAGCGGATGGGCCTCAGCATCGCCGAGACCATGGTCGAGCTGTTCTCCGGCCTGTCGCCCGACAATCCGCTGTTCGAGCAGTACAGCTTCATCTCGGCCGACGAACTGCCCAACGTGCGACTGCTGCTGCAACGCCTGGGCGGCAAGGGCATCGAGGCGGTGCCGCCGGGCGATCTCACCCGGCTGATGACGCTGCCCTTCCGCTACATCGAGGCCCGCCATCGCCTCGGCCTGATCGATGCGGCCATGGAGGAACGGCTGCTCGGACTGCGGCGGGCCTTTGCCGAGGGCCTTCCGGAGCCTCTGCGCGGCGCCGTCGAGTTCTATGACTTCCAGCGCTACAACAGCGCCGCCACCCTGCAGGACAACATCCTGTTCGGTCGCCAGGTCTACGGTCAGGCTCAGGCCGAGCAGCGCATCGGCACGTTGATGGGCGAAGTGATCGACTCGCTCGACCTGCGTCACGCTGTGATCGAGGTCGGGCTGGAGTACAATGTTGGCGTCGGCGGCAAGCGGCTGTCGGGCGTGCAGAGACAGAAACTCGGCATTGCGCGCGCGCTGATCAAGCGCCCGCAGCTTCTGATCGTGAACGAGGCCGTGGCATCGTTCGATGGTCGCACCCAGGATCGCGTCCGCGACAACATCCTGGCGATGTGCTCCAAGAACGACCGTGGCGTGATCTGGATCGCCAATCGGCCCGCCCAGGCGGAGCCGTTCGAACAGGTCGTCGTCATGCAGGGCGGCAAGATCGTCGCCCATGGCACGCCGTCGGAGCTGGCGACAAAGGGCGGGCTCTATGCCGAGCTGATGGCGTCTTGAGGCAAGCCAGGAGGGCGCGATGAACCTCAACGAAGAAGTCGAGATGCTGAAGGGAGTGCCGATCCTCTCCAAGATCGAGCCGGCCAAGCTGAAGCTGCTGGCCTTCACGAGCGAACGCGTGAACTACGCGGAAGGCCAGGAACTCTGCCACCAGGGCGACCCGGGCGATGCCATGTACGTCATCCTGGGGGGCGTCGCGGACGTGCTGATCGAGTCGCCGAACGGGCAGATCCGGGTCGCCGAGATGAAGAAGAACGACTTCCTCGGCGAGATCGCCATCCTGTGTGACGTGCCGCGCACCGCGACCATCAAGGCGCGCGAGCCGCTGAGCACGCTCAAGATCTCGAAGGAGACCTTCTACCGGCTTGTCGCCGAAGTGCCGCAGATGGCGATAGAGATCATGCGCGAGCTGGCCCATCGCGTGGAGGACACCAACAAGAAGCTGCGCGAAGCGACCGCGGCGAACGGGAACTAGATCCTACCTGCCGCCATGAGCCGTCTCGACAGCTTCATCGCGCGCATGCAGGCGCAGCGCGATTGCCTGAACTTCCTCAAACCCAGCGTCGACGCGCTGGCCGGCCCGATCTTCGAAGTCGGGCTGGGCAACGGTCGCACCTACGACCATCTGCGCACGCTGTTTCCGGAACGCGACATCTACGTCTTCGAGCGCAAGGTGGCGGCCCATCCCGAGTGCGTGCCGCCCGACGACCGGCTGTTCCTGGGCGAAGCCGCCGACGCGATCCCGCGCGCAGCCGCCAAGCTCGGCGCCACGGCGGCGCTGATCCACACCGACCTCGGCACCGGCGATCACGCCGCCAACATGGCGATGGGCCGGTGGCTCGGCCCCGCCCTCGACCGGCTGGCGGGGCCAGGCTGCTACGTGCTGGCCAACCAGCCGCTCGCGGTGGAACGCTGGCAACGCCTGCCCGAGCCGCCCGGCGTGCCGAAGGAGCGCTACTTCCTCTATCGCGTCAGCGCGTGAAGAGGCGCAGCAGCACCAGCAGCACGACGGCGCCAATGACCGAGCCGACGAAGCCGGCAGGCTCGCCGGGCATGTAGAGACCCAGCGCCTGGCCGCCGTAGGTCGCGATCACGGCGCCGACGATGCCGATCACGATGGTCACGATGATGCCGCGCGGATTGGGGCCGGGCGTGATGAAACGGGCGAGCAGGCCCACCACCAGCCCGATCAGCAGAACAACGATGATCGACATGCCACCTTCTCCTCACACTTCGAACGTCGCCATGACCGGCACGTGGTCGGACGCCTTGTCCCAGTCGCGGGTGTCCACGTCGATCCGATGACTGCGGACGGCGCCCGCCAGCGCCGGCGATGCAAGAATGTGGTCCAGGCGCCGGCCGCGGTTCGAGGCGCGCCAGTCATTGTTGCGGTAGCTCCACCAGGAATAGAGCTTCCGGTCGTCCGGCACGAAGCGGCGCGGCACGTCGATCCAGTCGAGCGAAGCCTGCAGGCGGCCGAACAGCTCGACCTCGACAGGGGTGTGCGACACGATCCTGAGCAGCTGCTTGTGGCTCCAGACGTCGTTCTCGAGCGGCGCCACGTTGAGGTCCCCGACGGCGATGCGGCGCCGGCCCTTGCGGACGCCCGGCGCCGGTCCGCGGACCGCAAACCAGTCGGCCATCTCGCGATAGAAATCGAGCTTGTGCGCGAACTTGTCGTTCAGTGCCGGATCGGGGATGTCGCCGCCGGCCGGGATGTAGAGGTTGTCGAGAAGAATCGGATCGCCGCCGACATCGAGCGCGACCTCGACGTGACGGCAATCCTCCTTGCCACACCGGTGGTGGATGTCGGTCGCGCTGAAGGGCACCTTCGAAAGCACCGCAACGCCGTTATACGACTTCATTCCCGTGACGAAGCGGTGCTTGTAGCCCAGCGCCTCGAAGGCGGCGTGAGGGAAGAATTCGTCAGGGCACTTGGTCTCCTGCAGGCACAGGACATCGGGCTTTCGCAGCCGAAGGTAGCGACGGACGTTGTCGACGCGCAGGCGGACCGAATTGATGTTCCAGGTGGCGATGGAGAGACTCATCGCCGGCACTATATTCCATCCTGGTCCGATCTCGACCCGGGAGACGCTCGATGCAGATGGATGGCGAGGAAAGCAGCAACGTCGAGGACCGCCGCGGCCAGGGCGGCGGCTTCGGGGGCGGCGGCTTCGGCATGGGCGGGTTCCCGGTCGGCGGCGGGGGCGGCGGCCTGTTCAAGGGCGGGTTCGGCCTCGTTGCCTTCATCGTGATCGCCATGATCCTGGGCGCCGACCCGCTGGCCCTCTTGAGCGGCCTGGGGGGTGGCGGCCCGGGCGGCAGCGGGACGTCGAGCTACGCACCCCCGCCGCCCAGCCGCAGCGCGCCGTCCCAGGCGGGGGACGCGGAGTCGCAGTTCGTGTCGCGCGTGCTCAAGAGCACTGAGGATGTGTGGGACTCCCTCTTCCGCAGCCTGGGGCGCCAGTATCGCGACCCCAAGCTGGTGCTCTACCGCGACGCGACCCGCACCGAATGCGGCGTCGGCCAGTCGGCAATGGGCCCCTTCTATTGTCCGGCGGACCAGCGGGTCTATCTCGACCTCGCCTTCTTCGACGACCTGGCGCGCCGCTTCCGCGCACCCGGCCAGTTCCCGCAGGCCTACGTCATCGCCCACGAGGTCGGCCATCACGTGCAGAACCTGCTGGGCATCACGGGCAAGGTCCAGCAGATGCAGCAGCGGATGAGCAAGCGTGACGCGAACGCGTTGTCCGTACGGACCGAACTGCAGGCCGACTGCTTCGCCGGCGTCTGGGCTCACCATGCCGATGCCGCGCGCGGCGGCCGGATGATCGACGACCGCGACGTGGATCAGGCGCTGGCCGCCGCATCGGCGATCGGCGACGACCGCCTGCAGCGCCAGACCCAGGGCCGCGTCGTGCCCGACAGCTTCACGCACGGTTCGAGCGCCCAGCGCATGCGCTGGTTCCGCGTTGGGCTGGAGACCGGCGACGTGCGCAAGTGCGACACGTTCAGCGCCAAGCAGCTGTAGGTCCTCTCCGGGCGCCGCGCCGCTACGCCTTCCGGCCGTATTCCGCCAGGCCACCGACCCGCTTGGGCGAACGGGCGCGGATCGCCTCTTCGACCGGCTCCGTCCCCCAGCCCGGGCGCGACGGCAGCACGAGGTGGCCGTCGACGAACTCCGGGACGTGCGTGAAGAGCTCATGGTCCCATTCGAGGCGGTCGATGTCGGTCTCCATGATGCGCAGATTCGGCACGCAGGCCGCGAAATGCGCATTCATCATGGTGCAGAGGTGCCCGTAGAAATTGTGGGGCGCGACGTTGACCTCGTGCGCCTCGGCCAGGTTGGCGATCTTCATGGACTGCCAGACGCCGTTCCACGGCGTGTCGATGATGGCCACATCCATCGCCTGCTCGCGGAAGTAGGGCAGGAACTCGCGGACACCCAGCAGGGTCTCGCACGAGGAGACCGGATGCGGGCTCTGGCGACGGATCAGGCCCAGCGCCTCGGGACTGTAGCTGTCGATCTCGATCCAGAACATGTCGAGGTCGCGGATGGCCCGCAGAATCTTGAGATAGCCCTCGGTGCTGGCGTTGAAGTTGAGGTCCAGCAGCAGGTCGACGTCGGGGCCTGCGCCCTCGCGGATCGCCTCGAGGTGCATGCGCAGGTTGCGCAGGACGTGGCGGTCGACGTTGCGCTCGGGGTAGTTCGGCGTGCCGAAGCCGGGGCGCCAGCCTTTCGGGTTCTTCCCGTCGGCATCGTAGATGAAGATGTTGGTCTTCATCGCCGTGAAGCCCTTCTCGCGTACCTCGCGGCCGATCGCCTTGACGCCGTCGAGGTCGGTGATGGCCGGCTTGAACCAGGCCGGATGGTTGATGCGCCAGGTCGCACAGTGCGACCAGTAGACCCGGATGCGATCGCGGATCTTGCCGCCCAGCAGCGTGTAGCAGGGAACGCCGAGCGCCTTGGCCTTGGCGTCGAGCAGCGCATTCTCGATGGCGCCCAGCGCCAGGGCGATCACGCCGCCGGCGGCCGGTCGCGTGATGGAATAGAGCTCGGCATAGATCCGCTCGTGATCGCCGACCGGCTGGCCGACGACCCGCGACGACAGCTTCTCGATGGCCGCGCCGACGCCGGGCGCGCCGAAGCCCTCGTCGTATTCGCTCCACCCCGTGATGCCGTCCTCGGTCGTCACCTTGACGAAGTGGTAGTTGCGCCAGCCCGCATCGGCCGCCAGCGTCTCGACCGAGCGGATCTTGGAGTTCACCTTCATGGCACGCCCCCTCCCGTTGTTGTGCGTCTCTTCGGGCCTGCCGCGGCGGAAACGAGCTACACCAGCGTGCAGGTCACCGTGCCGCAGCCGTCGACGAAACCCGACAGCGTGTCGCCCCTGACCACGGCGGCGACGCCGTCCGGCGTGCCGGTGTAGATCAGGTCGCCAGCGGCCAGGGCTACCAGGCCGGACAGGTAGGAGATCGTCTCCGGCACGCTCCAGATAAGCGCGTTGAGGTCCGACTTCTGGCGGGTCTTGCCGTTCACATCGAGCTGGATGGTGCCCTTGGAGGGATGGCCGATGCGCGCCGCCGGATAGATCTCGCCGATCGGAGCCGACTGGTCGAAGCCCTTGCCCATGTCCCACGGCCGACCCATGTCCTTGGCCTGGTTCTGCAGATCGCGCCGGGTCATGTCGAGGCCGACACCATAGCCGTAGACATGGTCCAGCGCCGTCTCGACGGGAATGTCGGTGCCGCCCGACTTGAGCGCCACGACCAGCTCCATCTCGTGATGCAGGTTCTTGGTCGCCGGGGGGTAGGCCACCTTTGTCGGGTTCTTGGGATCGGCGCAGACGACGATGGCGTCCGCGGGCTTGGTGAAGAAGAAGGGCGGCTCGCGATCGGGATCGTGGCCCATCTCCCGGGCGTGGGCGGCGTAGTTGCGGCCGACGCAGAAGATGCGGCGCACCGGGAACAGGTCGGCGGTCCCATTGACCGGCACGCCGACGGTGGCCGGTGGCGTCACGACATAAGCCATCGCTTTCTCCCTCAAGAGCGAGCCTTTATGAAGGGCGGCGGAGGTCCTAGCAATGTCCGGCGACGTTCTCACCGTGCAGGTCGATACGGCCGACAGCAGTCTCGGCTGGGCCACGCTGGGCGGCCGGCGCTGGCGTTGCGCCATTGGTGCGGGTGGTGTGCGCGAGGACAAGCTCGAAGGCGACGGCGCAACGCCGGCCGGAACATACCCGCTGCGCCGCATCTACTACCGGAACGACCGGCTGGTGCTGCCCAAGGTACGCCTGCCCGCCCGACCGATCGCAGAGCACGACGGCTGGTGCGACGACCCGCGGGCGCCGGTCTACAACCGGCTGGTCCGCGTCCCCAACGAATGGAGCCATGAGCGGATGTGGCGCGAGGACGGGCTCTACGACCTCGTCGTCGTCGTCGGCTACAACGACGATCCGCCCGAAGGCGAATGGGGCAGCGCGATTTTCCTCCACATCGCGCGCGACGACTATGCGCCGACCCGGGGCTGCGTCGCCTTCGCTCGCCCGGACCTGCTGGAGCTGGTGACGCTCATCGGGCCGGAGACGGTGATCAACGTGCTGTCGGTGCCCGGCAGCGAGGACAAGCCGGCGGAAGCCGGCGACGATGACGACATGAAGCAGTTCGAGGATTTCGACGAACGCGACTGGTAGGGCGCGACTGACGGTCGGCCGTCAGCCCACCACCCGCCCGATCGTCCGCGCGGTGTAGTCGACCAGCGGGATGATGCGGGCATAGTTCAGCCGCGTCGGCCCGATGACGCCGATGGCGCCGAGGATGCGCTCCTGCGAATCGCGGAACGGCGCCACGACCATCGAGCAGCCGGTATTGGAGAACAGCGGATTGTCCGAGCCGATGAAAATCTGCACGCCCGACGCGTTGTTGGCGAGCTCGAGGAGGCGCACGAAGCTCTCGCCGCGCTCCAGGGCATCGAACAGCGCGCGGACGCGTTCCAGATCCTCGATGGCCGTGATGTCCTCGAGCAGGCGCGCCTGGCCGCGCACGATCAGGGCACTGCCGGGCTCTCCGGCCCAGGTCGCGATGCCCGATTCGATCACGCGGGCCGTGAGGTCGTTCAGCTCGGCGCGCTGGAGCTTGAGGTCGTCCAGGATCAGCCGGCGCGCTTCCTCCAGCGTGCGGCCGATCAGGCGCGCATTCAGGTAGTTGCTCGCCTCCACCAGCGCGGAGGCCGGCATGCCGAGCGGCGTGTCGATGACGCGGTTCTCGACGTGTCCCGATTGCGTGACGGTGACGACCAGCGCCCGTCCGGGTCCCAGATGGACGAATTCGATATGCTTCAGCGGCTGCTCGGTTTTCGGGGCCATCACGAGACCGGCGCAGCGCGAAAGTCCGGAGAGCAGCGCCGTGGCCTGCTCCAGAGCCTCGGTGACGCTGCGGCCGACGGTGGCGCAGCGCGCCTCGATGCTCTCGCGCTCCTCCTCCGAGATGTTGCCCACCTCGAGCAGGCCGTTGACGAAGAGGCGCAGGCCGGCATCGGTCGGCAGCCGTCCGGCAGAAGTGTGCGGCGCGTAGAGCAGCCCGAGATCCTGCAGGTCCGCCATGATGTTGCGGATGGTGGCGGGCGACAGCGTTTCGGTGAGGCGGCGCGTCAGCGCACGCGAGCCCACCGGCTCCCCGGTCTCGACATAGCCTTCGACGACCAAGCGCAGCACCTCGCGGGCGCGCTCGTTGAGCTCGGCGATGGTGGCGGCCGCCCGCTGGTTGGCGGAAAGGTCGGCCAGCGCGCTCGAGCCAGCTCCCAAGCGATGGATAGGCATGGAAAAAATGTAGGTATTACAATGGAAACGGTCAATGCAGCCGGTGCCGCGCTGGATTCGCCCGATGCGGGGCGCTAAACCGGCCGCCCATTTTCCGTCAGGAGACATGATGCGCCCCTCCGGCCGCGCCCCCGATCAGCTCCGCCCGGTCATCCTCGAACCGGGCTTTTCGCGCCATGCCGAAGGGTCGTGCCTGGTGAAGTTCGGCGATACCCATGTGCTGTGCACCGCCTCGGTCGACGAGCGGGTGCCGCCCTGGATGCGCAACTCGGGCCGGGGGTGGGTGACGGCGGAGTACGGCATGCTCCCGCGGTCGACCCATACCCGGACCGAGCGCGAGGCAGCGCGCGGCAAGCAGTCGGGCCGCACGCAGGAGATACAGCGGCTGATCGGTCGCTCGCTCCGGGCGGTCGTGAATTTGGCGGCCATGGGCGAGCGCCAGATCAATATCGACTGCGACGTGCTGCAGGCCGACGGGGGCACGCGCACGGCCAGCATCACGGGCGCCTGGGTGGCGCTGCACTACGCCTTCGAACGGCTGGTCAGGGAAGGCAAGCTCGCCGCCAACCCCATCACCGGCCAGGTGGCCGCGGTGTCGTGCGGCCTGTGGGAGGGGACGCCGGTGCTCGATCTCGACTATCCCGAGGATTCGAGGGCGCAGGCGGACGCCAACTTCGTGCTGACCGGAACCGGGGGAATCGTCGAGGTACAGGGCACCGCCGAAGACAAGCCCTTTGCGGAAAGCGAGTTCCTGGCGCTCCTCGCGCTGGCCAAGAAGGGCATCGGCGAGCTCACCGTCCTGCAGCGCCTCGCCACCAGCCCGGCCACGGGCGGACCCGTCGCCGGCGGGGCCCCCGCGAACAGGCCAGCCTGATGGCGCGGCGCTTCACCGGCGCCAAGCTGGTGGTGGCCACGCATAATCGCGGCAAGGCCGGCGAAATCCGCACGATGCTCGCGCCGTTCGGAATCGAGATCGTCTCGGCGGCGGATCTCGGTCTGCCGGCGCCGGAGGAGACCGGGACGACGTTCGAGGAGAACGCGACGCTGAAGGCGCAGGCTGCCGCCAGCGCCAGCGGACTGCCCGCCCTGGCCGACGATTCCGGACTGAGCGTCCACGCCCTCGACGGCCGGCCGGGAGTGCATACCGCCGATTGGGAGGGGCCCCAGCGCGACGCGATGGTCGGCATGCGCCGCATCCAGGACGAGCTGGCCGCACGCGGTGCGGCAGACACCGACGCCTCCCGCGCCGCTACCTTCCACTGCGTGCTGGCCCTGGCCTGGCCGGACGGTCATGTCGAAACCGTCCACGGAACCCTCGACGGCCGCATCGTCTGGCCGCCGCGCGGCAGCGGCGGGCACGGCTACGATCCCTGTTTCCAGCCGGCAGGCGATAAGCGCACGACCGCCGAGATGAGCGACGCCGAAAAGAACGCCATCAGCCATCGCGGCCGCGCCTTCCGGAGGCTGGTCGAGGCCTGCTTTCGATGAGCCGGGCGCCCGCTCCCTTGGGCGTCTATATCCATTGGCCCTTCTGCAAGTCGAAGTGCCCATACTGCGACTTCAACAGCCACGTGCGCGACGCGGTGGATCAGGAGCGGTGGCAGCGTGCGCTGGTTCGCGAGCTGGAGCACGCCGCGCGCGAGGCGCCCGCCGGGCGGGTCGAGACGATCTTCTTCGGCGGCGGCACACCCTCGCTGATGGCACCCGAGACCGCCAGCACCCTCATCGAGCGGGTCGGGCAGCTGTGGGATCACGCCCACGAGATCGAGATCACCCTCGAAGCCAATCCGACGTCGGTCGAGTCCGGCCGCTTCGCCGACCTGGCGAGCGCCGGCGTGAACCGGGTGTCGCTGGGCATCCAGGCGCTCGACGCCGCTTCGCTGCATTTCCTCGGCCGGCAACATTCGGTCGCCGAAGCGAGAGAGGCGATCGCCATCGCCCGGCGCCATTTCGCCCGCCACTCGATCGACCTGATCTATGCCCTGCCCGGGCAGACGGAAGAGGCATGGGCGGCGGCGCTGGAGCAGGCGCTGGCGCTCGCGGACGACCACCTGTCGGTCTATCAGCTGACCATCGAACGGGGCACGCGCTTCTTCACCGAGCACGCCCGCGGCCGCTTCACGCTCCCCGAGGAGGAGACGGCGGCAGCCCTGTTCGAGCTGACCCAGGCGCGTCTCGCTGCGGCCGGCCTGCCCGCCTACGAGATCTCCAACCATGCACGGCCGGGCTCGGCATGCCGCCATAATTTGATCTACTGGCGGTATCAGGATTACGTCGGTGTCGGGCCTGGCGCCCATGGCCGGTTCACGGTCGCGGGCGGCAAACGTGCGACCCGCCGGGCCAGCGGGCCGGAAGCCTGGCTGGAGGCGGTGGAGCGGCGCGGCCATGGCACGGCGGAAGAGACGGTCGTGTCCGGCCGCGATCTGGTGGAGGAGGCGCTGATGATGGGGCTGCGGCTGGTCGAGGGTATCGAGCGGGCCGCTTTCGCCGCGGTGACGGGCGTCGATCCCGTAATGGCCGTGGGAGAGCGCCGGCTGGCCCCCCTGGTGGCCGCCGGCTACCTAGAGGTCGATGCCGCGCGGCTGGTCGCCACGGCGGCGGGGCGGCAGCGATTGAATGCCGTGCTCGAGCGTCTCGTCGCATGAAGGGAGTGACCGTCCTTCTGGCCGCCCTGCTGGCCACCGGCACCGCGCTGGCGCAACAGCCGTCCCCGAGACAACCGCAGGGCAAGGCTGCCGCCACGCCGAACAAGCCTACGTCCAAGTTTCCACCGCCGGCGTTCAAGATCACGGTGGCGACCGAAGGTGCCTATCCGCCCTTCAACTACCTGGACAGCAAGGGATTGCCCGCAGGCTTCGAGATGGAGCTGGCGCAGGAAGCCTGCCAGCGCATCAAGGCGGAGTGCGAGTTCGCCGCCTTCAAGTGGGACGAGCTGGTCCCGGGCCTGCTCGAGAAGAAGTTCGACGTCATCATGGCGTCGATGGAGGTGACCAGCGAGCGGCGCAAGCGGATGGGGCTGACCCGGCGCTACTATCTGTCACCCGGCGCCTTCATCGCGGCCAAGGGCGCCCCATTCGACGGACCACCGTCCCTGCTGCGCAACAAGCGCATCGGCGTCCAACGCGATTCGATGCACGCGGACTGGGCGGACAAGAGCTTCCGCCGTTCGGCGCAGCTCAAGCGCTACGCCACCGTCGCGGAGGCGCTGGCAGCCCTCTCTGCAGGCGAGGTGGATGCTGTGTTCGGCGACAAGGTCCAGCTCTGGCTTTGGAGCCGCAAGCCCGAAGGCCAGTGCTGCGACGTCATCGGCCAGGACATCAAGGACAGCCAGACGCTGGGCGTCGGAGTCGCCGCCGGCCTGCGTCGGGAGGACGCCAAGCTGCGCGATGCATTCAACAAGGCTTTCGGCGAGATGATGGCCGACGGGACCTACAGGAAGATCAGCGACAAGTACTTCCCGTTCCCGGTGAACTGATCGCCTTCCCCACGATGCCCGAGGTGACCGGCGGTCAGTGCAGGGCGCGGTCTCGCGACACGTACTGGCCGCGCTTCAGTTCCTTGAAGAACTGCGGAACCTGCGGATGTGACACCGGCTTGCCCGTCTCGTCGGGCAGCAGGTTTTGCTCCGAGACGTACGCCACGTAGGTGGTCTGCGAGTTCTCCGCCAGCAGATGATAGAAGGGCTGGTCGCGGCGCGGCCGCACTTCCTCGGGAATGGAGGCGAGCCACTCTTCCGTATTGGCGAAGACAGGATCGACATCGAAGATGACGCCGCGAAACGGATAGATGCGATGCTTCACCACCTGACCTATGGCGAACTTCGCCTTGCGCACGGGTGGCTGGACGATCGCGGACCGGGCAGCTTGGTTTTCGATATTCATGGCGAAAGTATTACTCCGAACCGACCCCGAGGCAACGTATCCACCGCCTCGGCCGCTCGAGCCTGCAGGCGCAGTGCGCCCCGATAGCAGAGCGGCCTTGGTTGACGCGGACGCTGCAGCTATGGACTCTGCGCTCCCGAGAGGGTGGTGACCTTGTCAAATGGCCTGAAAGTGCGGTTCTGGGGCGTCCGGGGCTCTATTTCATGCTCCGGAGCGGCATATGCCCGCTATGGCGGCAACACTTCGTGCCTGGAGGTCACAGCCGGCGGTCGCCGGCTGATTTTCGACGCGGGCACGGGAATTCGGCCGCTCGGCCTGGAACTCGCCCGCCAGGCGCCGGTTGATCTCGACATCTACTTCACGCACACCCACCTCGACCACATCACCGGCCTCACCTTCTTCGCCCCGCTGTTCGATCAGCGCAACTCGGTGCGGCTCTGGGCAGGCCATCTCAAACCTCCGGACACGCTCAAGCAGGTGGTGAGCAATCTCATGCAGGCGCCCCTGTATCCTGTCTCACTCGACGTGTTCCAGGCGCGGGTCGCATTCAAGGAGTTCCGCAGTGGCGAGATGTTGTCATGCGGCGACATCGGCATGCGTACCGCGCCTCTCCGCCATCCCAACGGCGCGACCGGCTACCGCGTCGACTATGGCGGCAAGTCGATCTGCTACATCACCGATACCGAGCACAGCGGCGATGGCCCGGATGCGGAGATCGTGGCGTTGTGCCGGCACGCCGATGTCATGATCTACGATTCAAGCTATAGCGATGCTGAGTACCCTCGATACAAGGGCTGGGGCCACTCGACGTGGCAAGAGGGCGTGAGAGTGGCCGACGCCGCGGAGGTCGGCACGCTCGCGATCTTCCACCATGATCCCAGTCACGACGACGCCTTCATGGACGGCGTGGCGCGGGAGGCTGCGGCGGCGCGGCCCGGCACGGCGGCAAACGGCCTCCCGCGTGCGCTGGTCGCACACGAGGGGCTGATCCTCAGTCCATGACGCGGCGACGAACGAGATGACATGAGTGCACCGCGATGAACGCGACTCCAGGCCTGCGTGGCCGCTGGCGGCGGCTAGCGCTCGGATTGCCCACCGTTCTCGGCATGACGCCGCGGGGATGGTTCATTCCCCATCGCTATGCGCCGTTGCTGCCGCCGCCCGGGGCGCAGCCGCCCTATCCCGTCATCGAGCACCTGTTCGAGGAGGCGACCGATGCGTTCGGCGCGGTGCTCGACGCCGTGGATTCCCATGCGGCCGCCCTCGAAGGCATGAAGGGCCTGTTCCAGCAGTCGTGGTTCCCGACCCTGGACGCCGCGGTCGCGTATGCGCTGGTGCGCGAGCGCAAGCCGCAGCATGTCGTGGAAGTGGGCTCCGGGCATTCGACGCGCGTGCTGTCCCGGGCGCTCGGCGGCGTCGGCGAGATCATCGCCATCGATCCGGCGCCGCGCGCCGATATCGTCGACCTGCCGGGTGTGCGCGTCATCTCGTCCACCCTGCAGACCGCCCCGTCGGATGCGTTCGACGGGCTGAAGGCCGGCGACGCCCTCTTCATCGATTCCAGTCATATCCTGATGCCCGGCAGCGATGTCGATATTCTCCTGAACCGCGTCCTGCCCGCCGCGCCGTCCGGCGTGCTGGTGCATATCCACGACATCTTCCTGCCCTTCGACTACCCGCCGCAATGGGGCTGGCGGGCCTACAACGAGCAGCAGGGCGTGGTTTCCCTGCTTGCCACCGGCGCCTACAAGCCGCTGTTCGCCAGCGTCTGGGCCGAACGGCGCCTCGCCGATCGGCTGGCGCATTCAGTGATCGCCCGCCTTCCCCGCCCGGCGGATGCCCTTCCTGCGAGCCTGTGGCTCGAGAAGGTCTGATGCTTTCCCGCATACGGGACTGGCTCTTCGAAGGCGGCGGGACGGCCAGGCTGCCGGAACGCGTGCGGCACACCATTCGCCTGCAGCAGGAACGCAGCGAAATCCTGATCGGATGGGCCGAGCTGATCCTGGTCGGCCTGCTCGCGGTCGCCTACGAGACGACCAGCATGGCAACCGGGGTGATCCAGGAAGACTATTCGTTCGAGACCGAGGTCTTCGCCGCGTATGCACTGTTCTCGGTAGCCCGCCTGGCCCTGGCCTATCGCCGCGCCCTGCCCGAATGGCTCCTGTATGTCTCGGTGGTGGCCGATATGGCCCTGCTGATGGGGCTGATCTACTCGTTCCACTACAAGTACGCCCAGCCCGCCGTCTTCTATCTCAAGGCGCCGACGCTCTTCTATGTCTTCCTCTTCATTGCCCTGCGTGCGCTGCGCTTCGAGGCGCGTTTCGTCATCTTCGCCG
This sequence comes from Pseudomonadota bacterium, assembly GCA_049323495.1. Classification (GTDB taxonomy): domain Bacteria; phylum Pseudomonadota; class Alphaproteobacteria; order Reyranellales; family Reyranellaceae; genus Reyranella. The sequence continues at coordinate 39,093 of JBMONG010000020.1, read as the reverse complement.
GCGTTACGGCAGCGCTCGGCTGGATGGCCCTGATCGTCTATGCACTGGGCGGCCGCGGAGGCCCGGCCAACCCGACGACGGACTTCGTGGAGTACATGACCTCGAACGCCTTCCTGATCCAGGCCGAGGCGGACAAGATCATTGCCATCCTGCTGACGACGGCGATCCTGGCGATCGCGATCTCCCGCGCGCGCAACCTCCTCATCCGCTCCGTCACCGAGGGCGCAGCCGCACGGGACCTGTCGCGCTTCTTCGATCCGGGCGTCGCCAGCCGGATCCGAACCGCTGCGATGTCCATCAAGGCCGGCGAGGGCGAACTGCGGGATGTCGCGATCCTCACCATAGATCTCAGAGGCTTCACGCGACTCTCCGTCGAGCTGTCTCCGGACGACGTCATGAAGCATCTGCAGGACTATCAGGGTCGGGTCTGTCCCCTGGTGACGGCGAACGGTGGCAGCATCGACAAGTTCCTGGGCGATGGCATCCTGGCCTCCTTCGGCGCCGTCACGCCTTCGTCCACGGCCGCCGCGGATGCGCTGCGAGCCGCCGATGCGGTGATCCAGGCGGCCGACCGATGGGCGGAGGAGCGGCGCGCGGCCGGCCAACCTCCCCTGGCCGTGGGACTGGCCGTTGCATCGGGCCGCGTTGTGTTCGGTGCGGTGGGCGATGGCGAGCGGCTGGAGTTCACGGTGATCGGCGACGCTGTGAATTTCGCGGCGAAGCTCGAAAAGCACAACAAGGAAGAGAAAACCCGCGCCCTCGTCGACGCCGCAACCTATGCCTTGGCAGAGCGTCAGGGCTATGTCGCCCCGACGGCGCGCGAGTGCCGCCCGGGGCGCCCCGTCGCCGGCGTGGGCCATCCGGTGGATATCGTGGTCCTCGCCTGACGAGCCTTTGGAGCCGGATGGCGGGTTGCCTTGCCCTTTCCCCATTCGGGGCCTATGTAATTTCGTGGTCGGAGGGCTGTTCGGAGCGCCATCGTGGGCAACAACTACGACATCATCCTGATCGGGCTGGTCGCGGTCTTTCTGATCCTGCGACTGCGGTCCGTTCTGGGCAAACGTACCGGTAACGAGCGGCCGCCAGCGCGCGACCCGTTCGCATCGCCACCGCCGCGCGTCGGGGATCAGCCTGCCTCGGGCCAATCCGGCAATGACAACGTCGTCGCCCTGCCGTCGGCCAACAACACGGCTGCGCGTCCGTCGCTCAGCAGCACCGGACCCGGGGGCATTCGCGCGACGGTGCTGCCGCCCGCTGTCAGCGGCGTGACGGCCATTCGGGCGGCCGATCCAAGCTTCGATCCGTTGAGCTTCACCGCCGGCGCACGCGCGGCCTTCACGACGATCGTCGAGGCATTCGCGAAGGGCGACACGAGTGCCCTGCGGCCGTTGCTCGACGGGCCGACCTTCGCGAGCTTCGATGCCGCGATTCGTGGCCGCATGGAGCGCAAGGAGAAAGCGGAGACGACCCTCATCGGCTTCGAGGCGTCCGACATCTCGGGGGCCGAGCTCGACGGCACCTTCGCGTCGGTGACCGTCCGCTTCGTAAGCGAGCAGATCAATGTGGTGCGCAACGTCGAAAGCCAGATCGTCGACGGCAATCCCAACGAGGTGCAGAAAGTGGTCGACCTCTGGACGTTCCGGCGCGACGTCAAGTCGAGCGATCCGAACTGGCTGCTGGTCAAGACCGAAAGCGAAGGTTGAGGGGGGCTCTCCGAACGATGCGCTGGACCGTCCTGAGCGGCGCGGCTTGGCTCGCACTTGCCGGCTTCGTCGCCGGCTGCGCCGAGAACAGCGGCAGGCCCGCCGAGCCGCAGGTATCGATGGCGCCGACCTCGTATAACGAGATTCCCGGCTGGGCCGAGGAACGCCACAGCGAACCTCTCGCGGCCTTTCGCCGGTCTTGCCCCAAGCTGACCACAGGATCGGACGCCAAGATCGCGACCGATGGAGGCGCGAAGACCGTCACCGTGGCCGAGTGGCAGCGCATCTGCGCAGCCGCGGCCGCGGTCAAGGCGGGCGACAATCGCGCGGCACGCGCCTTCTTCGAGGACAATTTCCGGCCTCTCATCGTCCAGGCGCCCGGCAAGTTCACCGGCTACTTCGAGCCCAACATGCGGGGCAGTAAGGCCCCATCGCGGCTGTTCACGGTGCCGGTCTATCGCCGGCCCCCGGATCTGGGCAGCCAGCCCTATCTCACGCGCGCCGAAATCGAGCAGGGGGCGCTCAAGGGCAAGGGACTCGAGATCGCCTGGGTGCAGGATCCCGTGGCGCTGTTCGAGGTGCAGGTCCAGGGCAGCGGCCGCATCAATCTGGCCGAAGGCGGGACGATGAATCTCGGCTTCGACGGATCGAACAACCGGCCCTATACGGCGATCGGAGCGGTCCTGGTCGAGATGGGGGAAATGACGAAGGAAGAGGCCACGTGGCCCGCCATACGCGACTGGCTCAAGCGTCATCCGCAGCAGGCGCGCGACCTGATGCGCAAGAACGAACGATACATCTTCTTCCGCGACACCCGCACCCGCGGGGCGGTCGGATCGGAGGGCGTCAGCTTGACTCCGCAGCGCAGCATGGCCGTAGACGTCGAGATAACGCCCTACGGCACGCCGATCTGGATCGATACGGTCCGGCCGGTCGCGCGGCGGCCGGGCGCCACGGAACGCTATCGCCGGCTGACCATCGCGCAGGACACCGGGGCCGCGATTCGCGGGCCCGCGCGCGGCGACGTCTTCTTCGGCACCGGCCCGCAGGCGGCGGACTGGGCCGGTCGCATGAACAGCAATGGCCGCGCCATCGTGCTGGTGCCGAACAGGAGCTGAAGGGCTCTTCTTAGCGGATAGCTGTCCGGCGACGAGGTCTCCGCGCTGACCGACGCTTGGGATATTCCGGGCACGGCCCCGTTGCGCGCCAATTTCACGGCTGCCAATGTGGTCGACGTGTCCAAGCCATCCGCCTCCCATCCCGCAGACCGGCCCCGCCGGATCGGGCTGTTCGTCACCTGCCTGGTCGACCTCTTCCGGCCGTCGGTCGGCTTTGCGGCCGCCAAGCTCCTCGAGGACGCGGGGTGCACCGTCGAGGTGCCCGCACTGCAGGTCTGCTGCGGCCAGCCCGCCTACAATTCCGGAGACCGCGCCACGACGCGGGCCATCGCCGCGCAGGTGATCGATGCGTTCGAGGGCTTCGACGCCGTGGTGGCGCCCTCGGGATCATGCGGCGGCATGCTGGCGCACCACTATCCGGGCCTCTTCGACGATGATCCGGCGCTGCGCGCCCGCGCCGAGAAGCTCGCGGCGCGCAGCTACGAGCTGACGGCGTTTCTGGTCGATGTGCTGGGCGTCGACAGGGTCGCGGCGCACTACACTGGGACGGCCACCTATCACGACTCCTGCTCGGGGCTGCGCGAGCTTGGCGTGAAAGAGCAGCCGCGCCGGCTGCTGGGCTCCGTCAAAGGATTGCATCTGCGCGAGATGACGGCGCCCGAGGTGTGCTGCGGCTTCGGCGGCACGTTCTGCGTGAAGTATCCGGAGATCTCGAACGCCATGGTCGGGGACAAGGCGGACGATGTTGCCGGGACGGGCGCCGACACGCTGCTGGCTGGTGATCTCGGCTGCCTGATGAACATGGCCGGCAAGCTGCAACGCGAAGGGCGGCAAGTGCAGGTGCGCCATGTCGCCGAAGTGTTGGCCGACATGGGCCGGATCGCCGCGATCGGGGAGCCCGAGGGAGGCCGCTGATGCTGTCCACCGCCCACGCCTTCAAGGAGAATGTCGGCGTCGCTCTCGCTGATCCCAACCTTCAGGATTCGCTCGCCAAGCTCAAGGTAGGCTTCTCGGAGCGCCGGCGGCAGGCGGCCGAACGATTGCCCGAGTTCGAGGCGTTGCGCGACCGGGCGCGCGATATCAAGAACCACACCCTGGCCAACCTCGACTTCTACCTCGAGTCGTTCGAGCGCAAGGTCCTCGCCCTGGGTGGGCACGTCCACTGGGCGCCGACGGCAGAGGATGCCCGACGCATCATCGGCGACCTCTGCCGCAGCGTCGGAGCGCGGACCGTGGCGAAGTCGAAGTCGATGGTCGCGGAGGAGATCGCCCTCAACGATCATCTCGAGGCGCTGGGCATCGCGCCGATCGAAACGGATCTCGGCGAGTACATCATCCAGCTGCGGCACGAGCCGCCCAGTCACATCATCGCGCCGGCTGTCCATCTTACCAAGGACCAGGTAGCCGACACGTTCTTCGAGCATCATTCGAAGCTTGGCTTCACCAGGCGCCTGACCGAGCGCAACGATCTGGTGGCGGAGGCGCGGCAGGTCCTGCGCCAGAAGTTCCTCGATGCCGACGTGGGGCTGACCGGCGCCAATTTCCTGGTCGCCGAGACCGGTTCGTCCATGCTGGTGACGAACGAAGGCAACGCGGACCTCTCGAACACTCTGCCCCGGATGCACATCGTGCTGGCCAGCATCGAGAAGGTCATCCCGACGCTCGAGGATGCCGCCGTCCTCCTGCGGGTGCTCGCGCGCTCGGCGACCGGGCAGGAATCGTCCGCATACACGACGCTCAATACCGGGCCGAAGCGGCCGGGCGACCTCGACGGACCGGAGCAGTATCATGTCGTCCTTCTCGACAACGGCCGCTCGGCCGTGCTCGGCACCGCGATGCAGGACATGCTGCGCTGCATCCGGTGCGGCGCATGCATGAACCATTGCCCCGTCTACGGCGCGATCGGCGGACATGCCTATGGCTGGGTCTATCCCGGCCCGATCGGCGCGGTGCTGACGCCGCAGCTCGTCGGCGTCGAGGAGGCGGGCGACCTGCCCAACGCGTCGACGTTCTGCGGCCGCTGCGAGAGCGTGTGCCCCGTCCGCATCCCGCTGCCGGGGCTGATGCGGCATTGGCGGGAGCGCGAGTTCGAACGCCATCTCACCCCGAAGGCGGTGCGGCGGGGCCTCGCGCTGTGGGGCTTTCTCGCCCGGCGCCCGGCGCTTTATCGAAACGTGACGTCGATGGCCAATCGACTCATGGCCCTGTTCGGCCGGGCGGATGGACGCTATCGAACGCTGCCGCTCGCCGGCGGATGGACGCGCTTCCGGGACTTTCCGGCGCCGCCGGGTGGCGGCACGTTCCATGAACAGTGGAAGCGGCGCGGGCGATGAGCGACGCGCGCACGACGATCCTCGAGGGGATCCGGCGCTCGCTCCGGCGCGGTGAGCTGGCGGGCGCCGCGCGCGATGCGGCGGCGGAGCGCCTCGCCCGCCCCCCGCGCGGACCTGCTGTCGCCCGGGCCGAGCTGCCGCAGGAGCAGCGGGTGGCCTTGTTCTGCGAATGGGCCGCCTTCAACAATGCGACCGTCGTGCGTGTCGGAAGCGATGACGTGCCGTCGGAGGTCACCGCCTACCTTGCCCGCAACAATCTCGCGCCGGCCGCCGTGATGGCGCCGGCGGCCGCTCTGGACCGCTTCGACTGGGCCAGCCAGACGATGCTGTCCTTGCGCCGGGGCCGCGCGGAGGCGCAGGACGCCGTCGCCATTACCGGCGCCTTCGCAGGCATTGCCGAAACAGGCACGGTGGTGATGGCGTCGGGACCCGACCACCCCGTCAGCCTGAATCTCCTTCCCGATACGCATATCGTGATTCTGCGCGAGGCCGACATCGTCCCAGGCTACGAGGCAGTCTGGCAGAGACTGCGCGAGCGCTACGGCAAGGACGGCATGCCGCGGACCGTGAACACGATCACCGGCCCCTCGCGCACGGGCGATATCGAGCAGGCGATCGAGTTGGGTGCGCACGGTCCTCGCCGCATGCACATATTGGTGGTACGCGGATGAGGTCGGCCGGCGGCTCATCGGTCGCGCAGGCGCGATCCGAGCTGCGGGTCGTCGGCACAAGGGTCGGGCATGAGGTCGACGCTGTCTTCGATCGCGTCGCCGGACTTTGCACACGGCGCGCGCCACGCGTGCTGCAAGTCGGGTCGCGCAGCCAGCTATCCGACCGGAACGTGCTGAACTGGCGAAGCCGCGTGGACAAGCGCTTCGCCGGGCGGGCGCAGTTCGTGGGGCTCGATCTCGAAGCCGGGACCAATGTCGATCGCGTCGGAGACATCTGCGGCGCGCCACGGGCCCTGCGGTCGGCGCTCGGCGCGGGCAGCTTCGACCTCGCGATCTGCTGCCACGTCCTCGAACACACCCGGGATCCATGGCGTGCTGCGCGCAACATCGAGGGGTTGCTGCGGCCCGGCGGGGTCGCCTTCGTTTCGGCCGCCTGGTCGCAGGCCTTCCATGCTTCCCCCGATGACTACTGGCGGTTCTCCGTCCGGGGGCTCCTGCAGTTGTTCGCCCGCCTGCGCGTCGTGTCGTCGTTCTACAGTGGCGGCGATGTCGGCCTGGATGTGGCGTATCGCGTTGTGCGCGACGACGGGCCGGAGCTCGGACCGGCCGCGGGCGCCGTCGAGCAGGGCCTGTTCCAGCTCGTGCTGGATCATGAGGACAACCGGGCGGTTCTCGCCCGCCAGGCCACCGCGCGGCTTCCCGTCTCCCGGACCTACCTGCCGACGCTCTTCGTCAATCTCGTCGGTTGTCTGGAGAACGGTGCCGAGAAATGAAAAGAGCGGGCCGCTGGCCCGCTCTTTCCTTTGCCTGATGGCCCGCGACTAGAAGCGCAGGTCCATACCGAGCAGGAACGCCCACGAGTTGCCGCTGACGGCATTCGTCGGGCCCGACGCGGTGTACATCATCGCGCCGCCGGTGAGCTTCACGCCCGGTCCGAGCGCGTAGTTGGCACCGACTTCCCACTTGTTGACGGTGTTCATGCCGAACGCCAGCGCCGTCGCAGGATTGCCGTTGAAGCAGGTGCTGTTGGCACCCGGGACGCCCGTGCAGGCCGTGAGGGTCTGGGTCTGGGTTCCCGTTGCGATCGACGCGACGTTCGCGTTGCCGTTGCCGTTCGTGTTGTAGAAGCCGGCCCACATGAACGACATCTGCCACGGACCGGTCTCGTACATGATACCGGCAGTGTAGAAGCGGGTGTCGTTGTCGACACCGGTGTAGTAGTTCGCACCGGCACCGTTGTTGTCGTAGCCGACCGCGCCACCGACGGTGAAGCCAGCGTAGCCGAACTGAGCACCGACCACCCACTGCTTCCAGGAGGCGAGGTTGGCGCCCGTCGCCATGTTGGCCGCCGGGGCATACGGCGAGTAGCCGGGCACGAACGAGGCGTAGGCGAACGCACCGTACAGCGCGACGGTGAAGCCGCCGAACTTGTTCAGGTAGTTGGCGCCGATGTCGAACAGGTCCTGCCAGGCGTAGTCGGCGCTCGGGCAGTTGTTGATGTTCGTGGCGTTGTTGTAGCCGCAGACGCCCGACGGGTTACCCGGGCCTGAAGTGCCGAAGGCACCCGCTGCAGCGTTCAGCTTCGGAGCGTAGCCGACGCCGATCTGCAGGCCCTGGAAGCGGGGCGTGAAGTAGTTGATGCGGTTCACGTCCTGCCACTGCGGCGTGTTCGTGGTCGCCATCGTACGGCCATAGGCCTTGTTGTTGGCAATGACCGAGTTGTTGGCCCAGTTGTGGTTGTGCTGGATGGCACCCCACCCGATCAGCGCCGACGGCGTACCGTAGTACATACGGTAGGAGGCGGCGTCGCGGGAGCCCATCTCGACGCGGCCCCAGTCGCCGAAGGCGAACAGGAAGGCTTCGTCGATCTGGGCGTTCGGCGTGCCCGAACCCGGGTTCCAGGCTTCAAGCTCGACGTTCAGGCCGACCGAGGTGCCGTTGTCCAGCTTCGTCTGACCGATGAAGTGGATTTCGCCTTCCTGCGTGAAGGCCAAACCCTTGTAGTTGGTGAACGAGCCGTTGAAGGCGTAGGTCGAGTCGATGTTACCCGCCAGGGCGTAGAAGGTGTAGTAACCACCCACGCCGATCTTGATCGGATCGGCTGCCATGGCCGGGGCGGCCAGCGCGCCGCCGACGACCAAGGCGGTCGAGCCGAGTAGAAGCTTTTTCATCATTCTCCCTCGATTATCAACAGAGGGAGAATCATGCAGGATTCATTGGCGACTCTCGGTGAACGCGCGCGCGCGATACCGTCATGTGTACCGTCAGTGGTACTCGTCGATCGTTGGGGCGTAGCGCGCACAGCTGCCAACGCCACGACCCCACTCCCCAATCGATCGTGCTGCATATGTGATGAGTCGGCTCATCGCGTTCGAGATGGCTCATTCTCGAGAAGAGCGAAAAGTAGTGGGGGGAGTGGGGGGGGGGCGAGTCGTGCTGGGCCGCCATGAGGGGGCCCCCACCCCCCCCTCTCTCTACTCTCCGATCAGCGTCGCTTCGGAGTCCGGAGACGCATTGCCCGCCGCGGACTGCAGATTCTGCCGCAGCATCGGTGTAGAGGCGGTACCATCGCTGGCCGGCTGCTGCCTCGGCGGATAGAGCGCTGGCGTCTTCTGCCGTCCCTCGCCCCAGCAATCGATCATGTCCGCCCACTCCTGAAGCATGTGGCGGCGCTGATTTTCGTACTCCGCCTTGTTGTAGACGCCTCGCGACGACCGGCCTTCCTCATGGGCGAGGCACTTCTCGATCCAGTCGCGATTGAACCCGAGCTCGTTCAGCAAGGTCGAGCCGGTACGACGGAGATCGTGCACGGTGAAGGGCTCGAGTGGCACGCCCTCCTTCTTTGCCCTGGCGGCTAGCGCCGCAGTCACACGATTGAGGGTCGCGCGCGACATGGGCACGTCCCCATTGTGGGGCGACGGCAAAAGGTATCTCGAACTGCCCGCCATGTCCCTGAGCGCGCGCATGAGTTCGAGCGATTGGCGGGCCAGGTACACGTTGTGGGCCCGGCCGCGCTTCATGCGTTCCTTGGGAATGGTCCAGACCGCATTGTCGAAATCGATCTCGTCCCAGGTCGCATCCTGCAGTTCACCCTTGCGCACCATGGTGAGAAGGATCAGCCGGAAGCCGATGCGGATCGCCGGTTGCGTCGACACCTGTTCGAGAAGCTGGAACAGGAACCGGATCTCCTGGCGCGACAACGCGCGGTCCTTCGGCACGAAGGTCGCGATCGACGCCTTGCCGACTTCATCGGCGGGATTTGCGACCTTCTCGCCGTGGAGGATCGCGAATCCAAAGATCTGTTTGACGATGTCACGGATGTGGATGGCAGTTGCCGGCGCGCCGCGATCTCTCACCTTTCCACATAGCGCTCGCAAATCATCGGATGTAATCTCTGTGAGTAGGCGATTCCTCCAAAGTGGGGATACGTCCCTCTCGTAGATGATGCGACGCATATTGCGGGTGCTTTCCGCCATTGGTGCGTTCGTGATCCAGCGAGTGCCAAAGTCTCCGAAGTTCTTCGCTTCTCTAAGACGGCGTTTTTTGCGCTGCTTCTCCTGCGCTGGTGACTTGCCCTGGGCTACTGCGCGGCGCGCCTCAAGACACTGCTCTCGAGCTCCAGCCAGGGTCGTCCCGTCTGCCCCGAAGCGCCCAATCGTGAGTGTCTCTCGGCGGCCATTCAGGCGATAGTCGTAGCGAAATATAATTACGCCGGACGGCTTTACGACGGCGTACATGCTGTCGCGATCGGAGACTTTGTAATCCCGATCCTTGGGCTTCAGGCCTTTAAGTGCAGTAATAGTGAGCATACATGGCCTCCGCTTTACACCTGGATTGCGGCACTCAAAGAGGAGGTCAGTTGGATCTGGCGTCTTTTTCATCACTATAGGTTGCTTTTAGCAACTCAATTGCGCCTGGATCAAAATTATCCACCGTGTCCGGCGAAGGCAACCAAAAAAATACCGACCGGCATGCCGTCAACTCGACGCAGGAAGTCCGCCCCGGCCGTTCCTAATTTCCTTGTTTTTCAGTAAGTTACGGCTCTGATCGGAGCAAAAAGCGGGGGCGAATCATCCTCCCTCTCTCATTGATCAGAGACCGGTACGTACCAAAAGGCCTGTCCGACCGGCGGAAGGCGGACACTTGGAGTGAGCGACCACGAACCCCGCCAATACGGCCGCGCTAATAGAACACTCCGCTCAAACGGGGGTCAAGAAATCGACGCGCGGGCGTACGATTCTCCCCGAACCTGTGGCGTCTTTGTCACAATTCACATGGCGTTTCCGCGCGGTTGGGAGGTACGCTCCGACGTTCCCGCGCGCGGTCGGTCGCGCCGTCGGTTGCTTGGCCCGGCGCCCAGCTCCTCTTTAGTTGCGTGAGGAGACGGACGCGTGCGCCAAGCCGCCGCTTGAGTTCCGCGCGTGCACCCTTTAGGTCGGCCACAGCATCGTGTTATTCTGCAAGTCAACAAGAACCAGGACCCCAGAATGCCCCTCTTGGCCAGATCCGTCGTCTCGTCCGCGCTCTCGGCCGGCTTGCTGAGCCTGGCGCTCGCGGCGTGCGGAGGCGACCCGAACTCGGTCCAGGAGCGGCGCAGCGGCGCTTCCGGGGACCGAAATTCCCGCGACATGATCCAGGGTATCGGCGGTGCGAACCGCGAGGAAGGCAGCCTGTTCGGCCCGGGCGGCCTGTTCGGGTCGAAGCCGACCCAGAAGGAGGATGGTGGCGTCGGCGTCGCGGTGAACGCCTACCTCTGGCGGGCATCACTCGACACCATAAACTTCATCCCGCTGGTCTCGGCCGATCCCTTCGGCGGGGTCATCATCACGGACTGGTACACGCCGGCCGAGACGCCCAACGAGCGCATGAAGGTGCAGGTCACCATCCTCGACCGCGAACTGCGCGCCGATGGCGTGCGGGTCTCGGTGTTCAAGCAGACCATGGCCCCCCGCGGCGGCAACTGGGTCGACGCCCAGGTGGACCCACGCACCAACATCGACATCGAGAACGCCATTCTCACGCGGGCACGTCAGCTGCGGATTGCCGGCGGCTCCTGAGAGCCGCGTTCCACCCTTCGTCGTGGTGCTTGACGACTGGGGCCGCACGGGGCATCCGCTGCGGCCTCATCCATTTTGGGATCCCGCCCGTGTCCTCGACTCCCGTGCGCTACAACTTTCGTGAAACCGAGGCCAAGTGGCAGAAGGCCTGGGACGAGCGCCAGACCTTCCGGGCCACGATGGATCGGGCGCGGCCAAAGTACTATGTGCTTGAAATGTTCCCCTATCCGTCGGGGCGCATCCATATGGGTCACGTGCGCAACTACACCCAGGGCGACGTCATCGCCCGGTACAAGCGCGCGCGCGGCTTCAACGTGCTTCATCCGATGGGATGGGATGCCTTCGGCCTGCCGGCCGAGAACGCCGCCATGGAGAAGAAGGTCCACCCCAAGAAGTGGACCTACGAGAACATCGCCACCATGAAGGCCCAGCTGAAGTCGATGGGCCTGTCGCTCGACTGGAGCCGCGAACTCGCGACCTGTGATCCCAGCTACTATCGCCACCAGCAGAAGATGTTCCTCGACTTCTGGCAGGCGGGGCTGGCCTACCGCAAGGAGGCTTGGGTCAACTGGGATCCCGTCGACAACACCGTCCTGGCAAACGAACAGGTGATCGAGGGCCGCGGCTGGCGCACCGGCGCCCCGGTCGAGCGCCGCAAGCTGACGCAATGGAACCTCAAGATCACGCACTTCGCCGACGAGTTGCTGCAGCGGCTGGATACGTTGCACCGCTGGCCGGAGAAGGTGCGCCTGATGCAGGCCAACTGGATCGGCAAGAGCCGCGGGGCGCGTGTGTTCTGGCAGTTGACGGACACGTCCGGCACCGACCGCGGCACGCTCGAGATCTTCACCACCCGGCCCGACACGCTTTACGGGGCCTCCTTCGCCGCGCTGTCGCCCGAGCACCCGCTGGTCACCGAGCTGGCGGAGCAGGATCCGGGCCTGCAGCGCTTCGTCGCCGATTGCCGGAAGACCGGCACCGCGGCAGCCGAGCTGGAGACCGCCGAGAAGATTGGCTACAGGCTGCCCTTGCTCGCCCGGCACCCGCTGATGCCCGGCAGGACGATGCCCGTCTATGCCGCCAACTTCGTGCTGATGGAATACGGCACGGGCGCGATCTTCGGCTGCCCGGGTCATGACGAGCGCGACCACGAGTTCGCGACCAAGTACGGGCTGCCGATCCTGCCCGTCGTGATGCCGAAGGATGCCGACCCCCGGGCCTTCAGCGTGCAGGAAGCACCGTTCGTCGACGATGGCGTGATCATCAACTCGGACTTCCTCGACGGCCTCACGGTGGATGAGGCGAAGGCCAGGGTCATCGCGCGCCTCGAGGAAATGGGCGTCGGCGAGGGCACGACACAGTACCGGCTGCGCGACTGGCTGGTATCGCGCCAGCGCTACTGGGGCTGCCCGATCCCCGCCATCCACTGCGACACCTGCGGCGTCGTGCCAGTGCCGGAGAAGGACCTGCCGGTCGAGCTGCCGGAGGACGTCGACTTCGACCGGCCGGGCAATCCGCTGGACCGCCATCCGACCTGGAAGCACGTCGCCTGCCCGTCATGCGGCGGCGCGGCGCGGCGGGAGACCGACACCTTCGACACGTTCATCGATTCGAGCTGGTATTTCGACCGCTTCACGTCGCCGAGCCTCGAGACCGCCCCGTTCGACCGGGAGGAGAACGGCTATTGGATGCCCGTCGACCAGTATATCGGCGGCGTCGAGCATGCGATCCTGCACCTGCTCTATTCGCGTTTCTGGACGCGGGCGATGCGTGCCGTCGGAATGACCGATCGCGACGAGCCGTTCGACGGGCTGTTCACCCAGGGCATGGTCTGCCACGAGACCTATCGCGCCGGCGACGGCACCTGGCTGACCCCCGAGGAGATCGACCGCACGGCGGGCGGCGCCGTCGTGCGCCTCTCCGACAGGAGCCCGGTCGAGGTCGGCCGGTCGGAGAAGATGTCCAAGTCGAAGAAGAACGTCGTCGATCCTGACCAGATCATCCGCGACTACGGCGCCGACACGGCACGCTGGTTCATGCTGTCCGACAGTCCGCCCGAGCGCGACCTGGAATGGACCGAAGCCGGCGTCACCGGCGCGTGGCGCTTCCAGCAGAGGCTGTATCGGATTGCCACGGAAGCGCTGGCGTCGATACCGGCGGTCGGCGCGCCCAAGCCCGGCGCCTTCTCCGAGGGCGCGAAGGCGCTGCGCCGTGCCGCGCACAAGGCGATCGCCGGCGTGTCGACCGACGTCGAGGCGTTCCACTTCAACAAGGCGGTCGCCCGACTCTACGAGCTGGCCAGCACCATCGACTCGTTCGAGCCGCAGGGCGAGGATGGTGGATGGGCGTTGCGCGAGGCGCTCGAGATCTTCGTGCGGCTGATCGGACCGATGACGCCGCACCTGGCCGAGGAACTCTGGCAGGCGCTCGGCCATCGCTCGCTGCTGGCGGATTCGCCCTGGCCGCTGGCCGAGGAGGCCCTGCTGGTCGACGACACCGTCACGATTGCGCTGCAGGTCAACGGCAAGCTGCGCGGTACGATCCAGATGCCGAAGGACGCCTCGCAGGAAGCCAATGCCGCCGCGGCCCTGGCCAACGGCGATGTTCAGAAGGCCATGGGCGGCAAGCCGCAGAAGCGCGTGATCGTCGTGCCCAATCGCCTGGTCAACGTTGTGGTATGACGGCGGCGTGAAGATCGAGCCGCGCCAGATCGAAACCTTCCTGAAGAAGCCCGATCCCGGGATCCGCGGGGTCGTCATCTACGGCAACGACGAAGGCCTGATCGCCGAGCGCGCGCTGGCGCTGGCCAGGACGGTCTGCGACGACCTGAAGGACCCTTTCCGGGTCGTCGACATCGCCGGCGACGCGCTGAGGAACGATCCGGCGCGTCTGGCCGACGAGTTCGGCGCGATGTCGCTGATGGGCGGCCGGCGCGTCATCCGCGTGCGGCCGGCGGGCGAGGAGACGACGACGGCGCTGGAGAACCTCGTGGCGGCGCCGGCCGGCGATGCGCTGGTCGTTGTCGAAGGCGGCAACCTGTCGCCGCGCTCCGGGCTGCGCGCCCTTGCCGAGACCGAGCCGGCCCTGGCGGCGCTGCCCTGCTACATGGACAGCGAGGCGGCCCTGCAGGGCCTCGTGGAGGGCGCGGCGCGCGCCCAGGGACTTTCGGTCGAGCCGGACGCGCTGGACTGGATCGTCGAGCGGCTCGGCGGGGACCGCGGGCAGAGCCGCAGCGAGGTCGAGAAGCTCCTGCTCTACAAGGCCGGGGACGACGGCAAGACCGTAACCCTCGCCGACGCGCTGGCCGTTCTTGGCGACACGGCTGCCATCGGCATCGACGATGTCGTCGCGGCAACCTTCGACGGCGAGCTGGTTGCGCTCGACCGCGCGCTCGACCGTGTCTTCGCCGAGGGCGGCAACGCCGTGCAGCTCGTGCGGGCGCTGCAACGTCATGCCGATCAGCTCCATCTGGTCTCGGCGCATGCCGGCGGCGGAAGCTTCGAATCGGCGCTGTTCAAGGCGCGCGGCCTGCCACGCGGCGGGCCCGTTCGGCAGCGCTTCGAACGCCATCTGCGGACCTGGCCGGTGAAACGCCTCGGCGATGCCCTGCAGGCTATCCTCAAGGCAGAGATCGACTGCAAATCGACGGGCCTTCCGGACCAGGCGATCGCCCGCCGCCTCTGCCTTGCCCTCGCGTCATCCGCGCGGGGTGCCCGCAGCCGTCGCTAGGCGGGCCTGCCGCCGGCCGTCAGCGGAATGGCCGCCTGATCGGTCAGCACCAGGAACGTGAAGCTCTCCTCGATGTAGAGGCGGACCCGTTCCAGGTCATGCTCGAGGTAGCCGATGGAGAAGTCCTGCCCGACCGTGAGTTCGAAGTCGCCGCCGCGCGTGGACAGCACCACGCCGCCTTCCAGGCCGGCCGCCCAGATGATGTCGCCATCGACCAGGCGCTGCACGTGGTTGAGGATGGGATAGCCTTCGTCCGTCCGCGCGGCCAGGTCCTTGTAGAGTTGCTCGTTCAGCACCACGGCGAACGGGCCTTCGACGCCTTCGTCGCGCAGCTTGGTGAGCGCCGCCGATACGGCGCCTGGGTAATCGGCGTGGCTGGTGCCCAGCGGCACCGCGGTCGCCGACGCAGCCTCGCAGATGCCGGTGATCTGCGCCGCCGGGTATCCGTGGAAGATCGCACGGTCCTCGGCGATGGCGATTTCGCGCGCCGCGGCGATTACGGAATCGAGGTCTGGATCGCGGGCGCCGCGATCGATCGCGTCGAGCTCGGCACGCGACACCTCGAAGGGGATGCGCAACTCGACCAGTGGCTGGATGCGGCGCAGGCGTGCCTGCACGTGGGGACCTTCCGCAGGCGAGCCGATCGGGTCGGCGCGGCCAAGCTCGACGTCCGAGGCCCCCCAGCCCAGCGGTCCCCGGAAATCGACCACGCGACGGGCCGCCAGGATGGCGCGCAGCGTGCGTTTGGCCTCCTTCTCGATCTCCTCCCAGCCGGCTTCGGTGATCGGTGCGCGGTCGCGAAAAAGGTGATTCTTCATTGGCCGTTCTCCATCTTCGCCTTGCGCAGGCTGCCGATGCCCAGGCTGCCATCGCCACCACCCGGGTGGCCGTTTCCCTCGTTGCCCTTCCCGGCCATCATCGTCTCCTCGATGGCGGTCACCGGGCCTTCCTTGAACAGGAAGGTCTTGAGATGCTGCGACATCATCGGGTCGCTGCGCCGCAGCCACTCGAGCGTCATCGCCGCGTGTTCCTTCTCCTCGTCCCGATTGTGTTCGAGGATAGCCCGCAACTCGGGATTGCGGGTCGCCTTGGCCCGCTGATTGTACCAGTCGACCGCCTCGAGCTCCTCCATGAGCGAGACGATGGCACGGTGCTGGTCGACGATTTCCGGCCCGAGCGTGCTGGCTTCTTCGTGTAGGGTCTCGCTCGACATGCGTTCACCTCCGATGTGCGGGCTTGATGGGGGCGAACACTAGTCCGACCGGCCGAGGCGGTAAACGGCGCGAATCGTCCGAAGTTCCACGTCGAGCTAATCGTCCGGCGGAACAAACATGTATCCCGCACTTCGGACGGTGCGGATGGACGTGGGACGGGAGGGGTCGCTTTCCACCTTGCGGCGAATGCGCAGGACGCGGATGTCGATGGCGCGGTCGAACGCCTCCATTTCGCGATGGCTGGTCGTCTCCAGCAGCCAGTCGCGGCTGAGCGGCCGGTTGGGGTTCTCGGCAAACAGCTTCAGCAGCTCGAACTCCCCGGCGCGCAGCGAGATCTCCTCGCCGGTGAGGGCAGTCAGGCGCCGGGACTGCAGATCGAGGAGGCACTTCCCGATTCGCACGCGCGTCCCGGGCGTGGCCGCGTCGGCCCCGCCGGCCCGCCGCAGCAGGGCCTTGATGCGCGCCAGGAGCGCCCGCGGCTCGTACGGCTTGGCGATGTAATCGTCGGCTCCTGTCTCCAGGCCCACCACCTGATCGACCGTATCGGTGCTGGCCGTGACCATGATGATGCCGACCTTGCGGCTGCGCTCGCGCAGGAATCGCGCGAGGACGAACCCGTCCTCGCCGCCGGGAAGACGGAGATCCAGCAGGACGAGGGCGGGAGGATCCCTTTCCACGAGCTTCCGCAGCGCCGCGCCGGACTCGACGCCCGATACGCGGTAGCCATTGCCGCCCAGGAAATCGATCAAGGTCTCGCGCTGGAACGGCTCGTCCTCGACCACGATGACATGGGGCCGGATATCTCTCTGCCTGATCACTGCTGAAAGTTATCTCACCCCCGGAGCTACGGAAACCCACGATGCCTTCAGCAAGAAGTGCAATTCTTCTTGATGAGTAATGGTGACAGAGAGATGAAATTGCACTTTCGTTGCGATTAATTTAGGAAAGCGGCACGCAACGAGAGAGTATCGGCAGCATGCTGGCCGTGGTCCCGTAACGTACGAAACACTTTTCCCGTTCGGCCGTAACCGACGTGAAACGCAGTGTGTCCCGCAGCCCTGTAAGACTCGCCGATGCCGCGATCGGACCTCGCCCGCCAATTGAAAGAAGCACGAGAGGCGGTCGAACGCTACCGCACCGCGCTGGCTCAGCAGATCGAGGCAACGCGCGATGCACGACGCGAAGGCGACCTTTTGCGCGCCGAGATGGCCAGGACGAAGCGGCTGCTGAACGACGTCCTGGCCGATAGACCCGCCGAAGCCCACGCGCTCACGGCAACGCTGCTGGAAAGCATGACGGATGGCATCGGTGTGCTCGATCCCGACGGCACCGTCGCGTACATGAACGAGGCCGTCCGGACGATGTTCGGACTGGACCGGGGCGGCGAGCAGCGGCCGTCCATCCACGATCTCGTGCGCAAGCAGCAGGAGGCCGGCGATCTGGTGGTCGTCGACGGCCGCCCGCTCACGGTCGAGGAACGGGTGGCCCGCATGCGGGCGCCGGAGGGCGTCCAGTTCGTTCGCGCCTTGCCGTCGGGCAAGCACATCGAGTTCACCTTCCGCCCGCTGGGCGACGGGCGCACCATCGGCATCTATCGCGACGTCACCGAGCACAAGAAGCGCGAGGCCGAACTCGAGCAGGCCCGCGATCAGCTCGACGCGGCGCATCGCCTGCTGAACACGATCCTGGAGGGGATGCCTGACGGCGCCACCCTCATCGATGCCGATCGACGCATCGCCTACGCCAACAGCGCGGTTCAGCAGCAGATGGCGGATATCGGCACGGACGAGTTGCAGCTTGGGGCGGATTTCGCGGAAGTGGTGCGCGCGGTCGTGGGCGCGGATCCGCACGTGACCGGGGACAAGGTCGTCGCGGTAACGGCGCGGGAGTTGGCACGCATCTTCGATCCCGCCGGAAGCCGCTACGAACGGCAGTTGCCGTCGGGCCGGCACATCGAGTTCAACTTCCGGCCGGTTGGCGGCGGCCGCACGCTGGGCCTCTATCGCGACATCACGGAACTCAAGCGCCGGCAGATCGAGCTGGAGGAGGCGAGGGACGCGGTCTCCGCCACGCACAAGCTGATGGCGTCCGTGCTGACGGCTCTTCCGCTCGGCATCAGCCTGTTCGACCCCGACCATCGCGTCATCTACGCCAACCGCCGGATGTGGGCCCCGGTGGCCTCGCTGCCGGGTGCCACGGCAGGCGAGCCGGTGACGCTGGAGGATCTCGTCCGCACCCAGATGCAGGCCGGCGACTACCACTATGACGCGAACGGGCAGCCACTTTCCTTCGAGGCGCGCATTGCCCGCGTGTTCGACCCGAAGGGCAGCCGATCCGACCGTCGCCTCCCTTCGGGACGGCATGTCGAGTTCATCTTCCGGCCGCTGGACGACGGCAACACGCTTGGCATGGTGCGCGACATCACCGACGTGAAGCAGCGCGAGGCCGAGCTGGAACGCGCACGCGACGCTGCCGAGGCCGCCAACCAGGCGAAGTCCACGTTCCTCGCCACCATCAGCCACGAGATCCGCACCCCGATGAACGGCGTCATCGGCACGGCCGAGCTGCTGGAGCGCGAGCATCTGTCGGAAAGGCAGAAGCGCCTCGTGCGTACCATTCGGACGTCGGCCGCAGCTCTGCTGCGCATCATCGACGACGTGCTCGACTTCTCGAAGATCGAGGCTGGGCGCATGGAACTGGAGGAGGCGCCGTTTCAGCTGCGAGCACTGGTCGAAGGCACCTCTGAAACCCTTTCGGTCCAGGCCGAACGCAAGGGGATCACCATCCGGACCTATGTCGAGCCAGGCACGCCGGATCTGCTGAACGGTGATTCGACGCGCGTGCGGCAGATCCTGTTCAACCTGATCGGGAACGCCATAAAGTTCACCGAGGTCGGCGAGATCCGTGTGACGGCGCGGGCGAGACCCGTCCCCGAGGGACGGGTCGAACTCGAGCTTTCCGTTGCCGACACCGGCATCGGCATGTCGGGGGAGCAGGCGGAGCGCGTGTTCCAGCCTTTCGCGCAGGCCGACCATTCGACGACACGGCGCTATGGAGGCACCGGGCTTGGCCTGTCGATCGTGCGACGCCTTGCCGAACTGATGGGTGGTGAGGCCACGGTCACCAGCACACGCGGCAGGGGCTCGACGTTTACGGTTACCATGGTGCTGGGCATGGCCACCGCCCGGCCACCGGCAGCGACGAGGCTCGCGGGAAGCCGGCGCGGCACGATCACGGGAAAGGTCCTCGCTGTCGACGACTACCCCATCAACCTCGAGGTGCTCACGGGCCAGCTGGAGATCCTGGGCCTGCCTGTGGATACGGCCACGAACGGACTCCAGGCCCTGACGATGTGGCGCGAGGGAGCGTATGACCTCGTGCTGACGGACATCCACATGCCCGACATGGATGGCTTCGAGCTGACGCGCCAGATCCGCGCCGAGGAGGCGCTCGGCCGCCCGGCCGGCCGCACACCCGTGGTCGCGCTGACCGCCAACGCGTTGAAGGGCGAGGCCGATCGATGCCTGGCGGCCGGCATGGACGGCTATCTCACCAAGCCGCTCACGCTGGAGCGCTTGCGCGAGACCATCGAGAAGTGGATGGCGGGCCCCGGCGGCGCTCCAGGAGCGACAGCCGTCGACGCCGATCATGCCGCCATCGATCGCGATATCCTGGCGCAGATGTTCGGCGACAATGACGCGCTGATCGGTCGCGTCCTCGACCGCTTCGCCGAGGCGGGCGGCAGATTGATGGTCGAGATCGTCGAAGCGGGCGATGACGGTGAGCGTCTCGTCGAGCTCGCCCACAAGCTCAAGGGCGCCGCCCGCGCGGCGGGCGCTCAACGGCTGGGCGACCTCGCCGCAGCGCTGGAACGATCAGGCGACGGGGAGGACGTCTCGCCCATTGCCGAGGAGTGGCTGCGGGTGTCGGCGGCCCTCCGACCGCAGCCGCTCTGACGGGCCGTTCAGCGGCGGGTCAGCCGTTCGACCACTGTGTCGAGCTGGTCGAAGTCGCGAATCTCGAGGGTCAGCTGGGACTGCTCGCCGAGGCCGCGCAATTTGAGGTCGGCCTTCAGGCCGAGGGCCTCTTCGATGCGCTTCTCGAGGGCGCGGGTATCGGCGCTCTTTACCTCGGTAGCTCGTCCCGAGGGCCCTTTTCCCTTGCCACCCTTGCCGGCGGGTCGCAACTCGCCGCCCAGCCGCTCGAGTTCGCGCACCGAGAGCTTCTCCTGCACGGCGCGTTGCGCCAGCGCCAGGGGATCGGGAGTGCCGATTACGGCACGCGCCTGGCCCGCGGAGAGGTCCCCTCGCTTGACCATGTCTTGGACGGCGGCAGGCAGCTCGAGCAGACGCAGCGTATTGGCGACGTGCGGTCGGCTGCGCCCGACGGTGCGGGCGATGTCCTCCTGCGTCTGGCTGAACTCCTCCGCCAGGCGCCGGTAGCCCAGGGCCTCGTCGATCGCCGTGAGGTCCGCGCGCTGCAGGTTTTCGATCAGGCCCAGCTGCAGAGCGTCCTGGTCACCCATGTTTCGGACGACGACGGGAACTTCGTGCAGCTGCGCCTTCTGGGCGGCGCGCCAGCGCCTTTCGCCGGCGACGATCTCGAAACTGTCTTCGCGGCCGGGGATCGGACGCACAAGTATAGGTTGCAGAAGGCCGAATTCCCTTACCGACTCCACGAGGGGCGTCATTTCGTCGAACGTCGTTCGCGGCTGCATGCGGCCAGGCTTGAGCTGGCCGATCGGCAGGGTCTGCGGAACGCGCGGTGACGCCGGCCGGCCCGAGGACGAGGAAGACGAGGCCGAGGGCGACGAGACGGACGGCAGAGGCGCCGGCGGCTCGGGCTCGGGAGTCGTCGGCGCAATGGCGGCGGCTACATCATCGTCGCCCAGGAGGGCGGACAGTCCGCGGCCGAGGCCGCGCGGCTTGGGAGGCTGGCTCATGACGCAGGCTCTTGTGGCGTTGGTTCTTGTGGCATCGGTTCAACGGCAGGCGCGTCCACCGCAGCGGTGCGGCGACGACGGATGAACTCGCTCGCGAGCAGGATGTAGGCCTGCGAACCCGCGCAGGCGTTATCGTAGATGAGCACGGGCAGGCCGTGCGACGGCGCCTCCGCAATGCGCACGTTGCGCGGGATCGTGGTACCGAAGACGAGATCGCCGAAGTGTCCCCGCACGTCGGCCTCCACCTGCTGGCTGAGCGTCATGCGTCGGTCCACCATGGTCAGCACGACGCCGGCGATGTGCAACCGGGGGTTGAGGCTTCGCTTGATCCTGGCGACGGTGTTCGACAGGGCGCCGATGCCCTCGAGGGCGAGGAACTCCGCCTGCAGCGGCACCAGCACGGCATCGACAGCGACGAGCGCATTCAGGGTGACAAGGCCAAGAGAAGGGGGGCAATCGATGAGGATTGTCGACCAGCGCTGACGGGCAACGGAATTCGTCGCATTGAGCGCGTCGCCAAGGCGGTGCTCGCGCCGTTCCAGGTCGATCAGCTCGATCTCGGCCCCGGCGAGCTGAACCGACGCCGGCATCACGGACAGTCCGGGAATCTTTGTCGTCCGGATGCACTCCTCCAGGGATCTCAGCCCGACCAGGAATTCATACGATCCGGGTGACCGCTCACTCCTCACGATCCCCAGGCCTGTCGATGCGTTGCCTTGGGGGTCGAGGTCGATGAGGAGCACCGTCTCGCCGACCGCGGCGAGAGCTGTGGCGAGGTTAATGGCCGTCGTTGTCTTCCCGACGCCGCCTTTCTGGTTCGCGATGGCATAGATCTGGGGTGGGGGAGAGGGAGCCGATTCGGAGGATGACGGCGTCACGGTCGGTCACACTGATGATAGGCTGGCAGGTAATGTCCCAAGCCTTTGTGGCTTCGGTCAACTCACCCTGCCAGCCTTTGCCCTTGTGGAAAAGGCAAATAGCGCCCGTCTTCCCGTGGCGCGACGCCCAGGCAAGCAGTTGTCCCAATGGCGCCAGGGCTCGCGCGGTGACGATGTCGGCCCCCGCCGGTTCTGCCGCCTCGATTCGTCCAATGCGGAGCCGAGGGCTCCTGGGGAGCGCCATCCGCCGGGCGGTATCTCCCAAGAAGGCGGCCTTTCGCGCATCCGCCTCGATCAGGGTGACGTGGATCTCAGGGCAGAGCGCGGCGAGGACGAGGCCCGGAAAGCCGCCACCGGAGCCGAGATCCGCGATTGTGGTTGCCTCGGCAGGCACCAGGGGCTTGATCTGCGCGGAGTCGAGGACATGGCGCTCCCACACATCCTGCAGGGTATTGCGGCCCACCAAGTTGATCGCCTTTTGCCACCGCACGAGGTTGTCCACGAAGACGTCGAGGCGACTCAGTGTTTCACGTGAAACAGGAACGCCCGCCTTTTCCATCTCCCGAAGGAAGCGGTCTCGCCCACCCGAGGGCATGTCAGGCAGCTCGGCGCCGGACATACTTCAGGAGCCAGACGAGGGCAGCGGGCGTAACGCCGGAAATCCGGGCGGCCTGACCCAGCGTCGCTGGGCGCTGGCTGGCGAGCTTCTGCCGCACCTCGTTCGAAAGACCGCCCACGCGCCCATAGTCGAGGTCGGCCGGCAGCTCCAAGTTCTCGTCCCGGCGGTAGGATGCGATATCCTGCGCTTGGCGCGCCAGGTACCCGCCATAGCGCGCATCAATGGCGAGCTGCTCGGCGACCTGCCCCGAAATGCCGGCCAGATCTGGCCATACGCTTACCAGGTGTGCCCAAGTGATTTGGGGGTACGCCAGCAACTCCAGCGCCGACCGCAGCACGCCATCCTGATTAACGGGGAGGGCATGCTTGGCGAGCGCGGAGGGGCTGAGCTTCAGACCGGAGGCAAGGGCGCGCGCGCTCTCCAGCTCCTGTTGTTTCACGTGAAACATCCGCGCCCTCTCGGCGCTGACACACCCGATCTCCTGGCCGCGTGGCGTCAGCCGCCGGTCAGCATTGTCCGCCCGCAGATGCAGACGGTACTCAGCGCGCGACGTGAACATGCGATAGGGTTCGGTGACCCCCAGCGTCACGAGGTCATCGATGAGAACCCCCAGATACCCCTCCGCTCGGTCGACGGTGAACGGCTTGTCCAGGGCAGCATTCAACCCCGCAATCAGTCCCTGGGCCGCCGCTTCCTCGTAGCCCGTCGTCCCGTTGATCTGCCCTGCCATATAGAGGCCCGGAACGCGATGCGTTTCCAGCGTCGGCTTGAGTTCCCGCGGATCGATATGATCGTATTCGATCGCATAGCCGGGCCGCAGCATCGTAGCCCGCTCAAGCCCGGGGATGGTCCGCAACATCTCAAGTTGCACTTCCTGCGGAAGGGACGTCGAGATGCCGTTCGGATAGACGGTATGGTCGTCGAGCCCCTCGGGTTCGAGGAAGATCTGATGCCGATCCCGCTGCCCGAAGCGGACCACCTTGTCTTCGATGGAGGGACAATAGCGCGGTCCAACGCTCTCGATCGCTCCCGAGTACATCGGGGCGCGGTGGAGATTGGCGCGGATGATCTCGTGCGTGGCCGCCGTCGTCGACGTCACATGGCAGGGCACCTGAGGAGTCGAGATTTCCCGGGTCAGGAACGAGAAGGGCTGAGGCGGCTCGTCCCCGTCTTGGCGCTCCAGAACGGCGTAGTCGATCGTCCGCCCGTCAAGCCTCGCTGGGGTGCCCGTCTTGAGCCGCCCGAGCGCGAAGCCCAGCCGTTGCAATGTGTCAGCCAAGGCAAGGGAAGGGGTGTCGACGCCGTCCCCCCTCGCGCGTCCGGCAGGGATCCTGACCTCCCCGACATGAATCAATCCCTTGAGGAAGGTTCCCGTGGTCAGGATCACGCGGCCTGCACCAATCTGCTCACCATCCTCCGTTGCGACACCGATACAATAGCCAGTTTCGCTAAGCAGAATATCCGCTGCCGACGCCGCGCGGATATCCAGATGCGGCTGCTCCTGCAAAAATGACTGGATGGCGTTCCGGTACAGCTTCCTGTCCGCCTGCGCACGGGGCCCGCGCACAGCGGGTCCTTTTGAGAGATTGAGCATCCGGAACTGAATGCCCGCGCGATCGATCGCGCGCCCCATCAGCCCATCCAGAGCATCGATCTCGCGCACGAGATGTCCTTTGCCCAATCCACCGATGGCCGGGTTGCAGGACATTTCCCCGATCGTCTCGACCCGGTGCGTCAGCAGCAGCGTCCGCGCACCCAGCCGCGCCGCAGCCGCCGCCGCCTCGCAGCCGGCGTGGCCGCCCCCCACCACGATCACGTCATACCGGAACGTCGCCATGGCCGCCTTGTACGCTCGCGCCTCGGCCCCGGTCCAGCCCGGTCGGACCCGCGAGGCTCAGATCCAGTCCTCGACCACCTGCTCCGTCGATACGGTGTGGATCTGTTGTGTAAACCGCTCGCTGTACAACCGCATCAACGCGTCATGAGTCGGATCGTGGCTGCTGCACAAGGCGTCCGCCGGCAGCACCACCCGGAACCCCAGGTCGACCGCGGCCGCGACCGTCGCCATCACGCACACATCCGTCTCGCCGCCGGTCACGATCAGCGTCTCGACGCCCCGCCGTCGCAACGACGGCGCGAGTCGAGGATGCGAGAAGGCCGAGTAGACGGGCTTGTCCAGGATCTTCGCTGGCGGGGCCAGACGACGCAGGGGCTCGACGATCTCCAGGAGCGCCGGGTCGATCCTGTCCCGGGCCATCTCGCGCCACCGGCGGAAGTAGTCACGCCATGCTCCGACAGCCTGCTCCGGAACCTGCGGCGGCACGAAGCGCGTGAAGATGGTGCGGTCGGGATGCCGCTCCGCCACCTTCAAGACATTCGGCAAGACCCGAGGCAGCCATGGAACGAACCAATCCGTTGGCTCAGCGAACAGCCGCTGCATGTCGACGGCCAAATGCACGGCGGTGCGATCGAGCTTCGGCAGAGCCATGACGGCCTTCGCCTCACGCGGCCCGCTTGCGCCGGCTCTTGCGTTTGGTCTTCGACGTCGCCTTGCGCGCGTGCGCCTCCAGGAAGCGACCCGCCTTCTCGCGCGACGGTCCACCGCCGCCGTCCAGGCTCCTGCGCAGCGCGTCCATGAGGTCGACGACCTTCTCCTCCTGCTCCGGCGGCTCGGCACTCACCAGCTTCTCGCCCTTCGTCTTGCGCGCGATCAGCTCCCGCATCGCGTCGTCGTAGCGGTCCCTGAACTCGCTCGGATCGAAGCGGGCCTCCTGCTGCTCGATGATCTTCTCGGCGATCTCCAGCATGCGCGGGTCCGGCTTCGGAATGTTCTCCTCGAATATCTCGTCCGCCGCCCGGATCTCGTCGTGCGCCCGCAGCGTCGTGAGCAGGATCCCACCGTCGCGCGGCTCGAGCGCACATACATGCTCGCGCTGATGCATGACGAGCCTTCCCAGCGCCACCTTCTGCCGCTTCTCCATCGCCGCCCGTATCACCGCGAACGCGTCGATTCCTGTCCTGCCGGCGGGCGCGAGATAGTAGGGCTCGTCCCAGTAGATGCGATCGATGGCGGCGGCGTCGACGAACTCCTCGATCTCGATGATGCGCGTCGATTCGAGCTTCACCGAATCGAGTTCCTCCTTGTCGAAGAGCACGTACTTGTTGCGCGAGACGGGGTAGCCCTTCACCAGGTCCCCGCGGTCGACGACCTCTCCGGTGCCGGCATCGACCGTTTGCATCCGGATGCGGTTGTGGGTCTTGGGATTGATGAGGTTGAAATGCACGTCCGCCGAATGCTCGGTCGCCGTGTAGAGCGCCACGGGGCAGGTCACCAGCGACAGCCGCAGATGTCCCTCCCAGGTCGGGCGAAAGGCCTTGCGCCGGGCCGACTTCCTCTTGCTCGCCGACTTCTTCTTTCCCTTCGCCATCGCCTTCATCCGCTCGACTTGATCAGCCGTTCGATCGCCCGTCGCAACGACGCCGCAGAGGCCTCATAGGTTGCCCACGGCTTTCTCCGCCGCAGCAGCCCCGGCGCGGTGCGCACCGTGTACTTCGCCGGATCGAGACCCGCCTTCACCTGCGGCCAGTCGAGCGGCATGGACACGGTCGCCCCGGGCCGCGCGCGCGGCGACAGCGGTGCGACCGCAGTGGCCGTCCGATCGTTCCGCAAGTAGTCGAGGAAGATGCGGCCCGTGCGTTCCTTCTTGGCCATGTTGATGAGGAACCGATCCGGCGCTTCTTCCGCCAGCCGCCGGCAGATCTCCCGTGCGAACGTCTTCGCCGCATCCCAGTCCGGGCTGCGCGCATCCGACGTGAGCGGGACCACGACATGCAGCCCCTTGCCACCCGTCGTCTTGCAGAAAGGCACGAGGTCCAGCGCCTCCAGCCTCTTGCGCAGCTCAAGCGCCGCCCGGATCACTTCCCTGAACGCCACGTCGGGCGCGGGATCGAGGTCGAACACCAGCCGCCCTGGCAGGTCGGGATGGCCGGGCTGGCAGTTCCAGGGGTGGAGTTCGGTGGCGCCAAGCTGCGCCACCGCGATCAGGCCTTCCACGCGGTCGATCTGCAGATAGGGCTTCCTGTCCCCCGCGACCTTGACCCGCTCGACCAGGTGCGACATGCCGGGCGCCGCATGGCGCTGGAAGAAGCGCTGGTCGCCGGATATGCCGTCGGGCGTACGCACGAGCGAGCAGGGCCGTCCGGCGAGATGGGCCATCATCCAGTCGCCGACCTCCTCGAAATACCGAGCGAGCTCCAGCTTGGTGACTGGAGGGTCCTCGTCGGGCCACAGCGGCTTGTCGGGGTTCGAGATCGACACGCCCATGACGACGCTCCGACCATCGGCAGGCCCGGCCTTGGACTTCTTCGCCGCGCCGGACGGCCGGTCCGCAGTCTTGCCGCCGCCACGGCGCGGACGCGGCCGAGCGATCTTCGCCTTTGCCGGCGCGACAGGCTTCTCCGCCTCCACCTCCTCGGCGGGCTTGTCGGTGCGAAGCCCCTTGAAGGCCGCCTGGCGGACATTGCCGGCACCCGTCCAGCCGGCGAACTCGATCTCGGCGACCAGATCCGGTCGGGTCCAATGCATGTTGGCTTCCTTGCGCGGGCTGGCGCCCGTCGCGAACGGGCTTGTCTTGCTGGCGACCTCTCGGAGCCGCGGCATGAGCCCGCGCACGACGGCCTCGCCGAAGCCCGTCCCGACCCGGCCGACATAGACGAGCTTCCGAGCCTTGCCTTCGCCGCGGTGGACGCCGACCAGCAACGAGCGCAACCGCCGGCCTTCGCTGGTCCAGCCGCCGATCACGACCTCGTGCCCTGCCCGGCATTTTGCCTTGACCCAGCTCCCGCTCCGTCCGCCGCGATAGGGGGCGTCCAGTTCCTTGGAAACGATGCCTTCCAGATGCATCCGGCATGCCGAATCGAGGACGGCATCGCCCGCCGTCTCGAAGTGGTCGACGTAGCGGATCATTGAATGCCGGCCCGGCAGCGCGTCCAGCAACTCCCTCAACCGTGCCTTGCGTTCTCGAAGGGCAAGGGGGCGAAGGTCTTCGCCGCCCGCGAAAAGAAGATCGAAAGCGAAGAAGACCAGCCGGTCCGACTTGCCTTCCGACAGCGCGGCCTGCAGCGCGGCGAAGTCGGGCGCACCGTCGGCGTCGAGGGCGACGGCCTCGCCGTCGATCACACAATCCGGCAGCTTAGCCGCCTTGTCGGCGATCGCGCGGAACTTCGACGTCCAGTCCAGGCCCTTGCGCGTCCGCAATTCTCCCCCGCCGTCCTCGACCCTGAGTTGCAGGCGATACCCGTCGAACTTCACCTCGTGTCCCCAGCCGGGGGCCGAGGGCGCCCGGTCGACGAGCCGGCAGAGCTGCGGCTCGACGAAACGCGGCAGCGAGGAGACCTTGCGGGGCCTGGCCGTGGAGCGCGGTGCCACCGCCCGGTCGCCTCCGCCCTTCTTCGCACTGTCCCACACCGCGCCCGCAGGCCGCTTTCGATCCGTCATGAAGGGCTTGGGCGCGCGCCCCGTGCCCAGGGCGATCTCATCGAGCGTGCGTCCCGAGGCGATGGATGTCGCTTCATCGAGAAGGTCGTCCGCATCGGCTTCGCGCGCCGCCTCGTCGCGATGCTTGATCAGCAGCCAGTTGTTGCGCTTTGCGCCTCCGCCGCGGCGATCCCGGCGCATGCGGACGAGCACCCAGCTGCCCTGCAGCCGCTCTCCCTCCAGCGTGAACTTTAGGTCGCCTTTCTTCAACCCTTCCCGGGGATCGCCGTCGGGCCGCCAGTACCCGCGATCCCAGAGCTGCACCGTACCGCCACCGTACTGGCCTTGCGGGATCGTTCCTTCGAAATCGCCATAGTCCAGCGGATGGTCCTCCACCTCGACCGCGAGGCGCTTCACCGCCGGATCGAGTGATGGCCCCTTGGTGACCGCCCACGACTTGAACACGCCATCGAGCTCGAGCCGGAAGTCATAGTGGAGCCGTGTCGCGTCGTGGCGCTGCACAACGAACCGGAGTGCCCGTGCCGGACTGACGGCCGACGCGCCCGAGGGCTCCTCGGTCAGCGAGAAGTCGCGCTTGGCGCGATACGAAGCGAGGTTGTCCTTGCGCATAGCGTTGGGCCGCCGGGGTTGGGATCGCTGGGCACGACGGAAGGGAACGGGGTGCTGCCCGACTCGTTCCCGCTTCGACGCTTTCATGACATCTCCCCATGGCCGCGCCG
Organism: Pseudomonadota bacterium; assembly: GCA_049323495.1. Taxonomy (GTDB): domain Bacteria; phylum Pseudomonadota; class Alphaproteobacteria; order Reyranellales; family Reyranellaceae; genus Reyranella. Next base: position 10,613 of record JBMONG010000020.1, on the reverse strand, counting down.
TCCCGACCGGCACGTCCCGGTCGGCGCCATTCCCATTGTCGTGAGAAGCCTCGTGGGCGGCAACGCTCCCGACGGGCCGTCGTTGGTGGCGCATGGATTCCCCCGGACCCACGCTGAGCCGCCGCGTGCTCGGAATCGCTTCCGTGATCACGGCAATGCTCGGTCGCCAACTGCAGGCCCGCCCCGTCATGTCTCCTTCGTCTTCGCCCGGCACCGCCAATACTTCCGCTTCCATGACGGTGAGCCTCACCGTCAATGGGCAGGCCCATGCGCTCACCCTCGACACGCGCACGAGCCTGCTCGACGCGCTGCGGGATCATCTTGGTCTTGCGGGCACCAAGAAGGGCTGCGACCACGGCCAGTGTGGTGCGTGCACCGTGCTGGTCAACGGCGTGCGCATCAACGCCTGCCTCTCGCTCGCCGTCGCGCGTGACGGCGACGAGATCGTGACCATCGAGGGGCTGGGCGGGGATGGCGCGCTGCACCCGCTGCAGGAAGCCTTTGTCCGGCACGACGCCTTTCAGTGCGGGTACTGCACGCCCGGCCAGATCTGCTCCGCCGTCGGCATGCTGACCGAGATCGCGCACGGGGTGCCCTCGGCCGCCATGGCCGACGTGGCCGCCGTGCCGCAGGTAACCGGCGCGGAAGTGCGCGAACGCATGAGCGGCAACATCTGTCGCTGCTCCGCCTACCCCAACATCGTCGCCGCCATCATGGACGTGCAGGAGGCAAGCCGATGAAGGCCTTCACCTATGAGCGGCCGCGCAGCGTCGCCGGCGCCCTCGAGGCCATCGACCGGCCGGACGCCGCGTTCCTGGCCGGCGGGACGAACCTCGTCGACCTCATGCGGCTCGACATCGAGCAGCCCTCCCATCTCGTCGACATCTCGCATCTGCCGCTGCGCGGCATCGAGGATACGCCCGAAGGAGGATTGCGCATCGGCGCGCTGGTGACGAATACCGAGCTGGCCGCCGACGGCCGCGTTCGCCGGCGTTATCCGATGATGTCGATGGCGCTGCTCAATGGCGCCTCCGGGCAGTTGCGCAACCAGGCCACCACGGCCGGCAACCTGCTGCAACGCACGCGCTGTCCCTACTTCTATGACGTCGCCATGCCCTGCAACAAACGCCAGCCGGGCAGCGGCTGCTCCGCCATCCAGGGCTTCAATCGCATGCATGCGATCCTGGGCGCCAGCCCCGCCTGCATCGCTGTCCATCCCTCGGACATGGCCGTGGCCGCCGCGGCGCTGCGGGCCAGCGTCGAAGTCCAGGACCGGTCCGGCCAGAGCCGGACCCTGCCTGTCGCCAACCTGCATCGGCTGCCCGGCGAGCAGCCCGAGCGCGACACGACGCTGGGGCCGGGCGACCTCATCACGGCCATGATCCTGCCGCCTCCGCCGGCCGGCCGACAGACCTACCGCAAGGTTCGTGACCGTGCGTCCTTCGCCTTTGCGGTGGTGTCGGTCGCCGCGCTGGTCGACGCGCCGAACGGCCAGGTACGGGATGCGCGACTGGCCGTTGGCGGTGTGGCGCACAAGCCCTGGGTGCCCGAGGAAGTGGAGGGGGATCTCGCCGGCGCCGTCGCCGGCTCTTCGGCATTCGACGCTGCAGGCCGGGCGGTCGTGCGCGACGCGCAGACCTTCGGTCACAACGACTTCAAGGTTCCCCTGACGCAGCGGCTGGTGACGCAGACCCTTGCCGAGCTCGCGGGAGGTTGACCATGGTGGAAGTCATCGGACAGGCCCTCGATCGCATCGACGGTCGGGCGAAGGTCGCCGGAGCCGCACCCTATGCGGCGGACAGGAATCCCCACCGCATGGCGCAGGGCTGGCTCGTCACCGCGTCCATCGGGCGTGGCCGCATCGCCGCCATCGATGGCGCGACGGCACGGGCCATGCCTGGCGTCCTTCTCGTGATGACTCACGAAAACGCTCCTCGGCAGGCGCCTTTCCAGCCGAAGGCCGACGACCGGCACGCCCGTCCCAAGCCCCAGCTCGCGAGCGCCGAGGTCCAGTACTGGGGACAGCCGATCGCGCTGGTGGTTGCCGAGACCGCGGAAGAGGCGCGCGCCGCGGCTTCCACCATCGTCGTTCGCTACGAGCCGGCCGACGGCGCCTTCGCGCTCGAATCGGCGAGCGGCGAGGCGTACGACCCCGGCGCGGGTGAGGATGGCGGCTCATCCGACAGCAAGGTCGGCACATTCGGAACCGCCTTCGCGGCCTCTCCGGTCAAGATCGACGCCGTCTACAAGACGCCTTACCAGTCGCACGCCATGATGGAGCCGCATGCCAGCGTGGCCTTCTGGAACGACGGCAAGCTGACCGTGTACAGCGCTCTCCAGCTCGTGGCGAGCGCACACAAGTCCGTCGCCGATACGCTGATGCTTGGACAAGAGGACGTCGAGGTCATCTCCGAGTATGTCGGCGGCGGATTCGGAGGCAAGCTGCCCGTCAATGCGGACGCCATCCTGGCCGCCCTCGCCGCACGCGAACTCGAGCGCCCGGTGCGTGTGGCCCTGACGCGCCAGCAGATGTTCCACGTCACGACGCACCGGCCCGCCTCGATCCAGCGCGTCCGGCTTGGCGCGGAACGGGACGGAACGTTGAATGCCATTGCCCACCAGTCGCTCAGCCAGAGCGCCCGCGTCGACGAGTTCGTCGAACCCATCGTCTCGTCGACGCGATCGCTTTACGCGGCGCCCAACCGTCTGACAGGGCAACGGCTCGCCGCCCTCGACCTGCCGGTCGCGGACTCGATGCGAGCGCCGGGCGAGGCCATCGGCCTGCTCGCGCTGGAGCAGGCGGTGGACGAGCTGGCCGTGCGCCTGGACATGGATCCGATCGAACTCCGGCTGAAGAACGAGCCGGCGGAGGATCCGGAAAAGAACATTCCGTTCTCGACGCGGGCGCTCGTGCCGTGCCTCAAGGAGGGAGCCCGCCGCTTCGGCTGGGACAAGCGCGACGCGCGACCCGGCCGCCGCCGCGACGGCTCCTGGCTGGTCGGCATGGGCGTCGCCGCCGCCATCCGCGGCAACTTCCTGCGCGAGGCGGAGGCCCGCGTCACCATGCGGAGTGAACGGCAGGCCGTCGTCGAGATGGACATGACCGATATCGGCACGGGCTCCTACACGGTCTTCGCTCAGATTGCGGCGGAGCTGCTTGGCCTGCCCGTCGAGAACATCGAGGTGAAGCTCGGCCACAGCGGGTATCCCGACACGCCGGGTTCCGGCGGCTCCTTCGGCGCCTCGAGCTGCGGGGCTGCCCTCCATGAAGCCTGTACCAGGCTGCGGGCCAGGCTGGATGCCGGCGAGGGCGCACAGGGCCTGTCCGAGACGGGAAGGGTGAAGCCCGGCGACGCCTACAAGAAGTACTCCCAGTACGCCTACGGCGCCCACTTCGCCGAAGTCGGCGTGAGTTCGGTCACCGGCGAGATCCGCCTGCGCCGCATGCTCGGCGTGTTCGCCGCCGGCCGCATCCTGAACGCCAAGACCGCCCATTCGCAGGTCATCGGCGGCATGATCTGGGGCGTCGGCGCCGCCTTGCAGGAAGAGGCCTTTCTCGACGAGCGCCACGGCGCGTTCGTCACGCAGGATCTCGTCCATTACCACGTGCCGGTGCATGCGGACGTGCCCGAGATCGAGGCGGTCCTGCTCGACGAGTTCGATCCCCACGCCAACGTGCTGGGGTCGAAAGGGATCGGGGAGCTCGGCATCTGCGGTGCCGGCGCCGCCGTGGCGAACGCCGTCTACAACGCCTGCGGCGCGCGCGTGCGCGACTACCCCATCACCCTAGACAAGGTCCTGCCCGAGCTGATGCGGCAGGCGGGATAGGCGAGCGTCCGACGCCCCTCACTTCCCGATACAGAAGTCGCGGAAGATCACGTCCAGCAGTTCGTCGATGCGCACGGTACCCGTGATGCGTCCCAGGGCGCGCAGGGCGAGCCGAAGATCCTCCGCGGCCAGCGCGACCTCCGGCGCCAGGAGTGCCCGTCCGAGGGATTCGTGGCAGTCGATCAGCGCCTCGCGATGCCGCGCGCGCGTCAACGGCGGCGGACCGCTTTCCTCCATGAGCGCCGCGGCGCGCCGCTCGAGGACGGACAACAGCTCCGGCAGGCCGGCGCCGGTCACCGTCGATAGCGCCGCGATGGACGGATCGACGACGGTGGCAAGATCGGTCTTGTTCACGACGACAATGTCGCGACCGTCCTGCCATCCTTCGATGCCGGCGGCGAGGACGGCCTTCTCCTGCCGCCAATCCGCCGTCGCATCGAGCACCAGCAGGCGCAGGTCGGCCGCCGCCGCCCGTGCCCGGGCACGCCGCACCCCCTCCTGTTCGATCGCATCGCCGGATTCGCGCAACCCCGCCGTGTCGGCGAGAATCACTGGCCAGCCGCCCAGATCGAGATGAACCTCGATCACGTCGCGTGTCGTGCCGGCCGTCGCCGAGACGATGGCGGCCTCCCGCCGCGCGAGCAGGTTCAGCAGGGATGACTTCCCGGCATTGGGCGGCCCGACGATGGCGATGTGCAGGCCCTCACGCAGGCGCTCGCCCCGTCTGTCGCCCAGATGGACGGCAATCGCTGCCCGCAAGCGCTCGATGGCCGTCCGCACCTCGTCGACGAGGCCAGAGGGCAGATCCTCGTCGGGAAAGTCGATCGCCGCCTCGAGATGCGCCAGCGTACGAAGTCCCAGCGTACGCCAGTCCTCGTAGAGGCGGTGCAAGGAACCTTCCATCTGCTGCAGGGCCTGGCGGCGCTGCTGGTCGGTTTCCGCCGCAACCAGATCGGCGATCGCCTCCGCCGCCGTCAGATCGAGCTTGCCGTTCTCGAAGGCGCGGCGCGTGAACTCGCCGGGCTCGGCCAGACGGCAGAAGCCCAGGTGACGGACGGCCTCGAGGGCGGCCGCGACCACAGCCCGGCCGCCATGGAGATGCAGTTCCGCCATCGTTTCGCCGGTCTCGGTCTGAGGCGCCTGGAACCAGACCACGAGTCCGCGATCGATCGCCTCGCCGCTCACGGGGTCTAGGAGCGTCCGCAGCGCCATGCGGCGAGGCGCCGGCAGAGCGGGGTCGCGGGCCGAGCGGCCGCGTGCGTAGGCTCCCCGCTCGGTCAGGAAGATCAGGGCTTCGGCCGCTCGCGGCCCGCTGAGGCGGATCACCGAAATGGCGCCGGGATGGGCGCGTGACGGTGTCGGCGTCGCCAGCGCATAGATGGTCGCGTTCTCCAAGGGTCAGGTGCGCTTCGGCGCCGCCGGACGCGCGGGTGGCGGGGCGGCGGGTGGCGGACGCGCCATCACCTTGTCGGCGATCCTGTCGTACAGCGCCTCGGGAATGAGATGGCGTTCGACCAGCTCGGTCTTCGACCGGAAGGGGCGTGCCCGGATGATGGCGTCCGCCCGCACCTCGCCGATGCCGTCGAGCGTCATGAGGTCGGCTCGGCTGGCGCTGTTGAGGTCGATCAGCCCGGCCGTTGCGGCAGGCGCCGGCTGGCGCGTCTGCGCGGCCGCGGGCAATGCCATGGCCACCAGGACGGACAACGACAGGAGCAGGGCAAGGCGCATGGGGCAACTCTACACCGGCCAGGCCGGGGGCGGCAGGGCGATCGCCGCGCCCTGTTTTACAGCGGCAGGCCCTTGTAGTATCGCGCCCCTCATGGCCAAGCCCTACGATCACATCCCCGACCGCCGCGCGATCGTGCGTCGCCGGACGCTGGAGGAGGCCCTGGCCACACTGGTCGAGGATCTGCCGACCGGCGGCGAGCCGCCGCGCACCGCGATCCTGGCCTTGCTGCGTGACGCCCTGGCGAAGGGCCGCGCCGAGATCCGGCGCCGATTCGAGGAGTCGGGGCCCCTGCGCAACGACGGTCCCCTCGTGCTGGCCTCCACGTCCTTCCTGATGGACCAGCTGATCCGCGTGATCTTCGACTTTGCCGATCAGCGCCTCTATCCCGCCGCCAATCCGAGCACGGCCGAACGCCTCGGGGTGGTGGCGACCGGCGGCTACGGCCGTGGCGAACTGGCGCCGCTGTCCGATATCGACCTGCTGTTCCTGCGCCCCTACAAGCAGACGCCGCGCGGCGAGCAGATCGTCGAGTTCATGCTCTATCTGCTGTGGGACCTCGGCCTGAAGGTCGGGCACGCCACGCGCACGGTCGAGGAGAGCCTGCGCTATGCCGAACGCGACCAGACCATCCGCACGGCACTCCTGGAAGCGCGCTACGTGTGGGGCGATCGCGAGCTGTTCGACGAGCTGACCCGGGGCTTTGCGCAGAAGTTCCTGACGGGCGACGGCCGCGACTTCGTGGAGGCCAAGCTCGCCGAACGCGACCAGCGCCATCAGCGCATGGGCGATTCGCGTTATGTCGTCGAGCCGAACGTCAAGGAAGGCAAGGGCGGGCTGCGCGACCTGCACCTGCTGTTCTGGATCGCCGAGTATCTCTACCGTGTCCATGAACCTGGCGAGCTGGTCGCCAAGGGCGTGCTCACGCGCGAGGAGGCGCGCCACTTCGAGCGGGCCGAGCGCTTCTTCAGCACCGTGCGCTGCCACATCCACTATCTTACCGGCCGTGCCGACGATCGCCTGTCCTTCGAGCTGCAGCGCGAGATCGCCGCCCGCCTGGGCTACCAGGACCGCCCGGGCAGCCGCGGCGTCGAGCGCTTCACCAAGCACTACTACCTGCACGCCAAGACCGTCGGCGACCTAACCCGCATCTTCGTCGCCGCCCTCGAGGACAGCCGGCGCCGCAAGCCGCGTCTGGCTGCACTCTGGCAGAGCCTGCGCCCCCGCGAGCTGGAAGGTTTCCGGCTCGACGGCGAACGGCTGGGCGTCGCCACGCCGAACCAGTTCGCCGACGATCCCGTGGCCATGCTGCGGCTGTTTCACGTCGCGCAGGAGAACGATCTCGACATCCACCCGGCGACGCTGCGCCTGGTGACCCAGAACATCCGCCTGGTCGACCGGCTGCGTACCGATCCCGAGGCCAATCGCCTGTTCATGCAGATGATGACGTCCCGCCACGATCCGGAGACGACGCTGCGGCGCCTGAACGAGGCCGGCGTGTTCGGCCGCTTCATCCCGGATTTCGGCCGTGTCGTGGCCCAGACGCAGCACGACATGTACCACACCTACACGGTCGACGAGCACACGATCCGGGCCATCGGCATCCTGGCCCGCATCGAGAACGGCAGCCTCAAGGAAGACCATCCGCTGGCCTGCGACGTCGTGCACAACATCCTGTCGCGGCCCGTCCTCTACCTCGCCGTGCTGCTGCACGATATCGCCAAGGGCCGCGGCGGCGACCACTCCATCCTCGGCGCCGACGTGGCGCTCCAGCTCGGGCCGCGGCTGGGCCTCAGCGCCGCGGAGACCGAGACCGTCTCGTGGCTGGTGCGCTACCACCTGTCGATGTCGGCCACGGCCTTCCAGCGCGACCTGATGGATCCCAAGACCATCGACACCTTCGCCGCGCTGGTGCAGTCGCCGGAGCGGCTGCGGCTGCTGCTGGTGCTGACCGTTTGCGACATCCGGGCGGTCGGCCCGAATGTCTGGAACGGCTGGAAGGCCGCACTGCTGCGCCAGCTTTTCTACGCCACCGAGCAGGTCCTGTCCGGCGGCACGCTGTCGGGCGGCCGCGCCGAGCGCATCAAGCAGATCCAGGGGGAGGTCGCCAGCCGTCTGGTGGGCTGGAGCGATGCCGACAGGGAAGCTCACTTCGCGCGTGGCTATGCACCCTACTGGCTGTCGTTCAATCCCGATACGCTGGCGCGCCAGGCCGAGCTTGTGCGCCGCGCCGAACGCGACCACCAGCCGCTCGCCATCGAGCACCGGATCGACGCCGAACGCTCGGTGACCGAGGTGACGATCTATACGCTCGACACGCATGGTCTGTTCGCGCGCCTCGCCGGCGCCATGGCGATCAGCGGCGCCAACATCGTCGACGCCAAGATCTTCACCCTCGCCAATGGCATGGCGCTCGACACCTTCTGGATCCAGGATCTCGAGGGCAAGCCGTTCGACGGCCCGCAGCGCCTGGCGCGACTGGCCGCGCGCGTCGAGCTGTCGCTTTCCAACCGGCTCGACATCCAGAAGGAGCTCGACAGCCAGCGCGCGTCCTGGCCGAAGCGCGATCAGGTCTTCACGGTCGAGCCGCGTGTTCTGATCGACAACAATGCGTCCGACACCTTCACGGTGATCGAGGTCAACGGGCGCGACCGGCCGGGCTTCCTGCACATCGTCACCCGGGCGCTGACGCGGCTCAACCTGCAGATCACCTCGGCGCACATCACCACCTACGGCGAGCGCGCGGTGGACGTTTTCTACGTGAAGGACCTGTTCGGCCTGAAGGTCGTCAACCAGGACAAGCTCAAGCAGATCGCCGAGTCCGTCGAAGCCGCCATCCGCTCCTTCGACGCCCGCTTCGAGCCGCTGCCGAAGGCGGCGGAGTGACGTGACCCTTCAGGAGAGGACCCTGAGCGACCCGACTCGAGAAAAATCCCTGTCGTGTGTGACGATGGCAGCGGCGTTGAGGGTGATGGCGCTGGCCGCTTGAATCGCGTCGGGCAACTTCAGACGACAATGTGCGGGCCGGCAAGTCATCACCTGCCGCCAGCAGCTGGTTGCGGGCTTCTTCTGCGCCCCTACGCTGTATTCTGGTCATGGTTCAAACCTCTCGACCAAGCCGTACGGCGCCGTACCGTTTGTTTCATGAACCGCCGATCATGGCTGCACCGAAACCGAGGATGCACAGGACCTGCCGTCGGCCGCTTCGCAGATCGTCCGCACGACACGGCGCGCCTTGAGCTCGCCGCAAGCGACGCCCAGGGCTCTCGACGTGTCGAGATGCTGCTTCAGGGTCGCCTTGTCTCCGGGACCGATCGGATGGAGCACGCCCTCGCGGTATGCCGACTTGAGCTCGACGGTCTGCTCCCGCCCGTCGGCCGTCGCGACGACGATGTCGACCTGCAGGTAGTCGATGGTGCCCGTCGACTTGTTCTCGACGACCAGGCTCGGCACGCAGCTGCCGTAGACCGTCGAATCGATGCCGCGGGTGACATCGATGCCGTTTGCGGCAAGCACGGGCGAGGTCGCCAAAACCAGGGCGAGAGCCACGGCCGGTCGTCCGGCATGGAAAACATTGCCCAACATGTTCACCTCCAGGGTTGCCGAAAGAGGAACTACTGGGTCTGCAGGCGTTGCTCCCGGCGCGTGGCCAGCATCTGCAGGATGGCTGCTGCCGTCTCCTCGATGGAGCGGCGGGTGACGTCGATGGTTGCCCATTTGCGCCGGGCGTAGAGCCGGCGGGCCTCCTGGATCTCGCGCTGCACGCGGTCCATGTCGGTGTAGTCCGTCTCGGTATCCTGCTGCAGCAGCCGCAGCCGATTGACGCGGATCTGCACCAGCCGCTCAGGGTCGGTGATGAGGCCCACGATCAGCGGCCGCTTGGCCTGCTCCAGTTCCGGCGGCGGCTCGACCGACGGCACCAGCGGCACGTTGGCGGCGCGCACCCCGCGATTCGCGAGGTAGACGCAGGTCGGCGTCTTGGAGGTCCGCGACGGCCCGACCAGGATCACGTCGGCATCCTCCAGGTCGTGCGTCGACTGGCCGTCATCGTGCGCGAGCGTGTAGTGCATGGCATCGATGCGGTCGAAGTAGCCCTCGTCGAGCTGGTGCTGGCGGCCGGGCCACTGCTCGCTCTTCGAGTGGAAGTGGACGGCCAGCACGCTCATCGCCTGATCGAGCACGCCGACACAGGGGAGCTGCAGCCGTCGGCAGTGGTCGCGCACCAGGTCGCGCAGGTCGGGGTCCACGAGCGTATAGAGGACGGGCCCGCGATTGCGCTCCACGGCCTGCATCACCTTTTCCATCTGGCCCTGCGTGCGGACCAGGGACCAGACGTGTTCCTGCACGAACACGCCCTCGTACTGCACCAGGCAGGCGCGGGCCACGCTCGAGACCGTCTCGCCGGTCGAATCGGATACAAGATGGAGATGGAAATTGCGGTTCGCCACCTCGGCAATTTACCCCACAGCGGGGACGGGAGAAACGCGGGATTGTCCGGGGCATTGCGGGGACAGGCCGCGGACGGGGGCGGCCCGCGCCGAATCAGGACCGGACTCGCCCGATCGGTTCGCCGGCGGATCCCCTGCGGACAATCCGGGTGGAATGATCTGGGAATCGGGAATCCGGGGCCAAACGCACGATGGAATCGGCATCCTCCGATCCACAACGTCTTGGGGATGCCTTGCCAATAGGGCGCATCCCCATGTGCCACACCCTCAACGACTCCTACTACCTTCTATGAAAGGGTAAGAGGAAGGCATGAGGGAACACCCTTGAGCGCCAGCAAGTTCATGCAAACCCTGGCCGGAACCCGCTTTCCGACGCCGCCGATCTGGCTGATGCGCCAGGCGGGACGCTATCTGCCGGAGTATCGGGCAGTGCGCGCGACGACGCGTTCGTTTCTCGAGTTCTGCTACACGCCCGACAAGGCCATCGAGGTGACGCTGCAGCCCATCCGGCGCTTCGACCTCGATGCCGCGATCATCTTTTCGGACATTCTGGTCGTGCCCGACGCGCTCGGGCAGAAGGTCTGGTTCGCGGAGGGCGAGGGACCGAAGCT
>JBMONG010000019.1:0-81736 GCA_049323495.1 Pseudomonadota bacterium | reverse complement strand
AGGTCAACGTAGCTGAACAACGACCCAGATCGCTCATCCGATCCACGCATCACCGACTCCGTAGCAACCGGAACCAGTGAATCATCCTCTTCAATGAACTACGATGAGTTTTTCAACAGCCTGCTAGCCCGACCGCATCTGGGACGGCAGATACAGCGCCAGTTCGGGCCAGACCGTCAGCAGCGCGACGAAGGCGATCATGATCAGCACGAACGGCGCGGTGCCGGCGATCACCTGGCCGATGCGGCCGTTCCAGATGCTCTGGATCACGAACAGATTGATGCCGACGGGCGGCGTGACCTGGCCGAGCTCGATCATGACCACCAGCACCACGCCGAACCATATCGGGTCGATCCCGTACTCGAGCAGCACGGGATAGAGCAGCGGCACGGTGAGCACCATCATGCCGATGCTGTCGATGACGCAGCCGAGCACGAGATACATCGCGAAGATGACGACGATGAACTCGATGCGACCGAGCTTCAGGCCGACGAACCATTCCGTCAGCGAGGAGGCGATACCGGCATCTTCGATGGCATAGGCGAACAGGTAGGCGGCCAGCACGATGAACAGCAGGCCGGCGCTGACCCGGGTACTGTTGCGCACTGCGACTTGGAACTCGCGCCAGCCGAAGCGGCCCCAGATCACCGCGATCAGCAGCGACAGCGCGCTGCCGACGGCGCCCGCCTCGGTCGGCGTCACCACCCCAAAGTAGATGCCGCCAAGGACGAGCCCGATCAGCGTCACGAACGGCAGGAGCTGGCTTGCGGTCACCAGCACGGACTGCGCCGCCATCGCCTTGCGCGGCGCCAGCTCGGGCCGCAGCAGCGCACGGATGGCCACGTAGACCATGAAGAGCCCGGCAAGCAGCAGGCCAGGCAGCACGCCCGCCATGAAGAGCTTGGCGATCGAGACCTCGGTGAAGGATCCGTACAGGATCATCGCGATGCTGGGCGGGATCAGGATGCCGAGCGTGCCACCGGCAGCCAGCGTGCCTGCCGAGAGCTTCGGATCATAGTTCCGCTCCTCCAGCTCGGGCAGCGCGACCGTGCCGATCGCCGCCGCCGTCGCGACGCTCGAACCGCTGATGGCGGAGAAGAGCGCGCAGCCCAGGATGTTGGTCTGCAACAGCCCTCCCGGCAGGTAGCGCACCGACGCCGCGAGACCGCGATAGACGCGGGCACCGACGCCGCTCTGCACCAGCACCTCGGCCATGAGGATGAACATCGGAATTGCCGTCAGGGTGAAGCTGTTCACGCTGCCCCAGGTGATCAGCCCATAGGCAGTGAAGCCACTCCAGCCGTTCGTCGTGAAGAGCAGGAGGCTGGCGGCCGCCCCCATCGCGAAGGGTATCCAGAGGCCACCGAGCAGCAGGCCGACGAACAGGATGACGACCCAGGACGATCCGAGCAGCCACTCCATCAGCGTGCACCAGTCTCGGCAGGAATGTGCCCGGTGCAGGCCCGCCAGGTCTTGTCGATCGTGGACGCCAGCAGCGCGACCGCAAGCAGCGTGGCGCCCACCGGCATCACCGACTGTGGAATATACAGAGGTGTGCCCAGAAGAGTGGGCGCACGCATGCCGCGCTCGAAGGTCGACAGGACGAAGTTGATCAGGGCATGGTCGAGGATCGCCACGAAGCCGAAGCCGATCAGGTCGAAGACCGCGTCGAGCCAGAGCTGCGCCCGGGGCGGCAGGCGGTTGATGACGAATTCCACCCGCAACAGGCTGCCGCTGCGGAAGCTCGTGGTGATCCCCAGGAAGAGGACCGCGACGAGCATGTAGCCGGCAACCTCGTCAACCAGCAGCAGCGAGAAGCCGAGAAAGCTGCGGCAGACAATCTCGACGGTGATCAGCGCCATCATGGAGAGCATCAGCAGCTCGGCGAGCCGTGTGCTCGCCTCGATGATCCGGGACAGGACGGTACGGTTCATCGCCGCCTCTCCGCTTCGGAATGCCCGATCGCGCTACTGCCCAATGGCCTTGCGGACCTTCGCCAGCGCCTCCTCCGCTTCGGGCCCGACCTCCTTGGCCCATTGCGGCCAGTAGTCCCGCATCTTCGCGACACCGGCATCGATCTGCGCCTGGGTCGGCTCGGTCACGACCATGCCCCCGGCGGCGAGCTGCTTGGTGATCTCGTCCTCCTCGCCCTTCATCGTCTCGGTGATCCATGTCGCGGCCTCCTGGGCCGCCTTGCGCACCGCCTGCTTCTCCTGGTCGCTCAGCCGATCGAATACCTTGGTGTTGACGATGATCAGGCTGTTGAACCAGTTCGGGCCGAGCCGGTAGTTGTACTTCAGCATCTCCTTCCAGATGCGGCCGCCGCCGGCGCTGGCGGTGAACACGCCGTTGACCACGCCGCGCTGCAACGACGAGGCGACTTCCGGCGCGCCGATGGTCACCGGGACGCCGCCGAAGCGCTTGACGAACTCCGCCTGTTCCGGGGACGTGACACGCAGCTTCTGCCCGTTGATGTCCTCGAGGGACTTCAGCTCGCGCGACGACCAGGCGACCTGCAGGGGATAGAGGTACTGTGCGAGCAGCGTCACGCCCTGCTTGGCCAGAGCCTTCTCCAGGTAGGGTTCCATGATGGCCGCCGCCTTGTGATACTGCTCGCGCGTGGTGAGCAGCAACGGCAGGCGCAGCACGCCACCGATCCGGATGTTGCCGAGGAAGAATCCATCGGCACCGACCTGGACGACGTTGTCGGCGACGGCCTGCGTTATGTCCGTGGCGCTGATCGGCAGCGAACCGCCGACATTCACCTTCATCTTGATCTTGCCGTTGGTCGCCTTGTCGATCTGGGCGCCCATCTTTTCGAGGCCGACGATGGCGGGATGGGTGGCCGTCGGATTGTAGCTGTAGGTCTTCCAGTTGGTCGCGCCGGCCGGCGCCGCCGCCAGCATCACGCCCAGCAGAATCGCCGAGAGTGCCTTGGTCCCGAGCCGTGTCGGCGAGCCGATCATCTTCATCGTGTTTCCTCCTTCAGCACGAGGGACAGGTCGATGGCCTCTCCTTCTTGGAAGGGCAATGGTAGAGCCCGCCCGAGCGGATTCCATACGGCGAGCGAACAATTCACGTATGTGAAGCCCGCGCCATGCTCATCTGGTAGCCTGCTGGCATGCCGGTGAAGTCGCGAAAGTCCCGGGCGCCCCTACCGACGATCGTCGATGCCGCGTCGCGCGACGACGCGGTCGTGAAGTCGGCCGCGCGGGCGTTGCGCATTCTGGAGTTCTTCGACGACGTGCAACGTCCGGCGCGGCTGGGCGAGATCAGCCATCGGCTGGACCTTCCCGCGTCGTCGGCGTCCGTGCTGCTGCACAGCCTGGTCCAGCTTGGATACCTTTCGCACGACCGGATCCTGCGCACGTTCAGGCCGACCTTGCGGGTAGGCATGCTGGGGTCCTGGACGACGGGGACCATGGCCGACGACGGCTGGCTCGCGCGCGTGCTGCAGGAGCTCAGCGAGGGAACGGGCGAGACAATCTCTCTCGCCGCGCGAAACGGCATCTATGCGCAATACATCCGCGTGGTGCAGGCCACGAACGCCCTGCGGATCCATGTGCCCACGGGCACGCGACGTCTTCTCGTCTGGTCGGCGGCCGGTGTCGCCCTGCTGAGCGAGGCGGACGAACGGGAGGTGGCAGCTCTGGTGCGGCGCACCAATGCGGAGCATCGTTCAGCGCGCGACCGGATCGAGCTGCGGCGCGTGCTTGAGAACATCGAGCGCTTTCGCCGGCAGGGCTATTTCTTCTCGCGGGGGCTCGTGACGCCCGGCGGCGGACACATCTCGATGCGCTTGCCACCAGTTGCCGAAAAGGCTCAGCAGACGATCTACGCCCTCGGCGTCTCGGGATGGATCGTCCGGATCGCACGCAACGAGAAGCGCATCGTGCGCCTTATGCGCTCGGCGTTGCGAGGGCTGTAGCGGCAGAGTGCGCGGTGTCGGGACGTGCGGCGACGGCGCGAATCAAGCCGATGGACCGAGCGAGGATTGCAGATCGACGGAAGCAGCTGCAAGGACGGCCGGCATCTCCAGTTTGACACTGCTTGTCTCACTCGCCCGCGCCTTCGCGTATTCCAGCCCGGTGCGCAGCATTTCCTTGGTGAAGCGGCGCGGCTTGGCGGCGAGAGCCGCGACGGCGTCCGGCGAGCGCTCCGAGGGCGGCCGGTAGAACGCGTCGAGCTCGACTTCCGCCACCAGGTACATGCCACAGGCCAGAGCGCCCAGGGCGTAGGAGAGGCACTCCTCCTCCCACCGATCCGGCTCGCGGCCTTCGGCATCGAGCCGGTCGAGGGCGGCGATGAAGCTCTCGTGAAGCCTTTCCTTCCGTCCGATGAACGCGCGCCGCATGCTGTCTCCTCGTTAGCCGAGGCGCATATGGGCGCGGGACGGTTACCCCGCAATGACGCCAGCCGGCCAAATCCACGATTGGTCACAGCAGCAACGTGCCAAGCGGCAACAAGTGTCGCCGTCACGAAAATATCAGACCGGATCAGGCCCTGCGAACGCTGCGCACCCCGTCGGCGAGGGCGCGGACATAGGCGAGCACGCCCGGCACCAGGTCGGCCTTGGGCTTGCCTGCCCCGTCGAGGCCTGCCTTGACGCGATCGACAATGGCCGAGCCGACCACCGCGGCGTCCGCATGGCGCGCGATGGCAGCGGCCTGGTCCGGGGTCTTGATGCCGAATCCGACGCCGACCGGCAGCGGCGTATGACGCTTGATGCGCGCGACATGCGTGCGCACCGCATCCTCGGTGGCGGACTTCGTGCCGGTGATGCCGAGCACGGATACGAAGTAGACGAAGCCCGATGAATACTTCAGGACCGCAGGCAGGCGCTTGTCGTCGGTCGTCGGCGCCGTCAGCAGCACCGTGTCGAGGTGGCTCGCGACGGCATGCGGCTTGAGCTCGTCAGCCTCTTCCGGGGGCAGATCGACCAAGATGAAGCCGTCTACCCCCGCGGCCGCGGCCTCCTTGCAGAAGCGCTCCGGGCCGCGCTGGTAGACGAGGTTGTAGTACCCCATCAGCAGGATGGGTGTCGCATCGTCACCTGTGTCCTTGCGGAAGCGTCGCACCAGGTCGAACGTCGCATCGACCGTGATGCCGGCCTTCAGCGCGCGCTGCCCGGCGGCCTGGATCGACGGCCCGTCGGCCATTGGATCGGTGAACGGCATGCCGAGTTCGATCAGGTCGGCGCCAGCCGCGGGCAGGCCCTTCAGGATCTGGTAGCTGACATCGATGTCCGGATCGCCGGCCGTGATGTAGGTGACCAGGCCGGCGCGCTTGTCGGCCTTGAAGTGCGCAAAGCGCTGCGTGATGCGGCTCATGTCCAGTCAGACCTTCATGCCCAGCCGTTCGGCGACGGCGAACACATCCTTGTCGCCGCGGCCGCAGAGATTCATCACCAGCAGGTTGTCCTCGGGCAGGGTCGGCGCGAGCTTGAGGACATGCGCCAACGCATGGGCGGGCTCCAGCGCCGGGATGATGCCTTCCAGCTTGCACAGGAGCTGGAACGCGGCCAGCGCCTCGTCGTCGGTCGCCGACACGTACTCGACCCGTCCCTGCTCCTTGAGCCAGGAATGCTCCGGCCCGATGCCGGGGTAGTCGAGACCGGCCGAGATCGAATGCGCCTCCGTGATCTGGCCTTCCTTGTCCTGCAGCAGGTACGTGCGGTTGCCGTGCAGCACGCCGGGCCGGCCGCCAGTCAGCGAGGCGGCATGCTCGCCGGTCTCCACGCCCTTACCGCCCGCCTCGACGCCGACGATGCGCACGCCCTTGTCGTCGAGGAAGGGATGGAACAGGCCCATGGCGTTGGATCCGCCGCCGATGCAGGCGACCAGCGTATCGGGCAGCCGCCCTTCCGCCTCCATGATCTGCCTGCGCACCTCGTTGCCGATCACGCACTGGAAGTCGCGCACCATCGCCGGATAGGGGTGCGGACCCGCTACCGTGCCGATGCAGTAGAAAGTCGTCTCGCAGGTCGCCACCCAGTCGCGCAGCGCCTCGTTCATGGCGTCCTTGAGCGTCGCTGAGCCCGCCGTCACCGGTCGCACTTCGGCGCCCAGCATCTTCATGCGGAACACGTTGGGCGCTTGGCGGTCGACGTCGACGGCGCCCATGAATACCACGCAGGGGATGTCGAACAGCGCGCAAGCCGTCGCCGTCGCCACGCCGTGCTGGCCGGCGCCGGTCTCGGCGATCACCCGTGTCTTGCCCATGCGCTTGGCCAGCAGCACCTGGCCCAGCACGTTGTTGATCTTGTGGCTGCCGGTATGGTTCAGCTCGTCGCGCTTGAAGTAGACCTTCGCGCCGCCGAGATGCCGGGTCAGGCGCTCGGCGTAGTAGAGCGGGCTCGGCCGGCCGGCATAGTGCTCCAGCAGATAGCTGAGCTCGTCCTGGAACTTCGGATCGGCCTTGGCCTCCCCGTACGCCTTCTCCAGCTCGAGGATCAGGGGCATCAGCGTCTCGGCGACGAAACGGCCGCCGAAGATGCCGAAATGGCCGCGCTCGTCGGGGCCGGTACGGTAGCTGTTTAGTGCAGTTGCCATGGCGATTCCTGTCGGGACGCGCGGACTTAGCAGCCCCGGCAGGGGTCGGTCAAAAGCCCTAGCTGCGCTTGCGGCCGGCCGATTTTCTCTTGGCCTTCTGCACCACCTTGCGCGTCCGGGCAGCGGCGCTGCCGCGCGCCGGCGCCGAGTTGACCTCGACGACGATCTCGATCTCGACGGGAATGCCGCGCGGCAGCGAGCCGACGCCGACCGCCGAGCGCGCATGGCGGCCGCGGTCACCGAACACGGTGACGAACAGATCGGAGCAGCCGTTGATGACCTCGGGATGATCGCCGAAGTCGGGGACGGCATTGACCATGCCCAGGACCTTGACGATGCGCTTCACGCGGTCCAGGTCGCCCAGCTCGGCCTTGAGAGCTGCGATGATGCTGAGGCCGGTCTGGCGCGCATATTCATAGCCCTGCTCCTTGGTGAACTCGCGACCGACCTTGCCCACGGGCAGCGGGTGACCCGGCAGGCCGGGCCCCTTGCCGGCGAGGAACAGCAGATTGCCGGTGCGCACCCCGTTTACGTAGTTCGCCATGGGCGAGGTCGGCTTGGTGAGCTCGATGCCGAGCTCCTTCAGCCTGCGTTCCGTCTTCATGACCAAGTCTCCTTCAGAGCGCCTTAACCCGATCGAGGAAGGCGCGGATCAGCGCGGCGGATTTCACGCCGCGAGTCGATTCGACGCCAGAAGAAACGTCGACGACCGGCGCACCGGTTACGCGCACCGCTTCGGCGACATTGTCCGGCGTAAGACCGCCCGCGAGGAGCCAGGGCACCGGTACATGACGGTCCGACAGGATGGTCCAGTCGAAGGTGCGTGCATTGCCCCCGGGCAAGGTCCCCTCGGCGGCATCGAACATCAACCGGTCGGCGACATGCGCGTAGGCCGTAACGCCGGTCTCGACGTCGCTCGGCTGCGCGACCTTGATGACCTTCATCACTGGCTTGCCTGTGCGCGCCCTGATCTCGGCCACTCGCGCCGGCGTCTCGGCACCGTGCAATTGCAGCAGGTCGATCGCCCCCGTCGCCAGCCTCTCATCGAGCAGCGCGTCGTCGGCATCGACGAACAGGCCGACGCGCACGACCCCTTGCGGTACCCGCTGGCCCAACGCCCTCAGCAAATCGGTCGATACATGCCGCGGCGAGCGGGGATAGGTCACGAAGCCCACGAACCGGGCACCGCCGCCGACTGCGGCCTCGATCGTCTCGGCCGTGGACAGTCCGCAGATCTTGGCGTCGACCATGCTCACTGGACCCCGAGATCGCGTGCGATCGCCTCGGCCGCAGCGGCCGGATCGGCCGCCTCCGTGATCGGCCGGCCGATCACGAGGTGATTGGCGCCGCGCTGCACGGCCTCGCGCGGGGTCAAGACGCGCTTCTGGTCGGCGGTCGCCGAACCGGCCGGCCGGATGCCCGGCACCATCAGCACGAAATCGGACCCGCAATGCTCGCGCAGGGCAGCGATCTCCAGCGGCGAACAGATCACGCCGTCCAATCCGCTGGCGCGCGCCAGCCTGGCGAGCCGCAGCACCTGCTCGGAAGGATCCGCCGCCACGCCGGTCGCCTCGAGGTCTGCCCGGTCGAGCGAGGTCAGCACGGTGACGCCCAGCAGGCGCGGTCGCGGCACGCCGAGCCGGCGCGCTTCCTCGGCCGCCGTTTCCGCCGCAACGCGCATCATCGCCGGTCCACCGGCCGTATGGATCGTGATGAAGGTCGGTTCGAGCTCGACGACCGCCCGAATGCCGCCCGCGACGGTGTTCGGGATGTCGTGCAACTTCAGATCGAGAAAGAAGCCGATGCCCGTTGCGCGCACCGGCGCGGGAAAGGCATAGCGCACGCCCGGCGCGCCATGCGCCAGGAAAAACTCCAGCCCCAGCTTGATGCCTCCCACCGACGGTCGAGCCCCGCCCGCGACCGACCGGATCAGCTTCGCCGCCAGCGGAAGATCGACGGTATCGACGGCGCAATAGACGGGGTTGGAACGGCTGGTCATGGCGCGCGCACCCTAAGGGGGCGTCTTGCGGGCGGCAATCGGGAACTGCGGGCGCCCGCCGCTCAGCTGCGGACGCGGCGCACGGCGTCCTGCCAGCCGGCATAGCGCCGATCGCGCGAGGCGGCGTCCTCGGCTGGACGGAAGGCGCGATCGAGGGACCAGGTCCGTCCGAGGGCCTCGAGCGAAGGCCAGAGGCCCGCCTGCAGGCCGGCCAGGAATGCCGCACCGAGCGCCGTGGTCTCGGTGATGACCGGCCGTTCGACCGGCACCGCAACCGTGTCGGCCAGCCGCTGCATCAGCGGGTCGTTCACCACCATGCCGCCGTCCACCCGCAGCTCGTCGATCTGCGCACCATCCCCGCGCATCGCCTCGATGAGGTCGCGGGTCTGATAGCAGACCGAGTCGAGCGTAGCCGCGGCGATCTCGGCCGGCCCGGTGTCGCGGGTCAGGCCGAGCAGCGCCCCGCGCGCGCCAGCGTCCCAGTAGGGAGCACCCAGCCCGACAAAGGCCGGCACCATGTAGACGCCATGCCCGTCCCGGGCGCGGCCGGCCACCGCCTCCACGTCGGCGGACTTCTCGATCAGGCGAAGGCCATCGCGCAGCCACTGCACGGCCGCACCGGCAATGAAGATGCTGCCCTCGAGAGCGTAGGTCCGCCGGCCGCCGATCTGATAGGCGATCGTCGTCAGCAGCCGGTTGCGCGAGCGCATGGCGATGCTGCCGGTGTTCAGCAGCGCGAAGCAGCCCGTGCCGTAGGTCGCCTTGACCATGCCGGGCTGGATGCAGGCCTGACCCACCGTCGCGGCCTGCTGGTCCCCGGCCATGCCCAGGACCGGCACGGGTGCGCCCAGGATATCGGCCGTGGCCACGCCAAGCTCGCCCGAGCAATCCACGACCCTGGGCAACAGGCTGCCCGGCACGCCGATCAGCTTCTGCAGCTCGCCATCCCACTCGCCCTTGCGGATGTCGAGCAGCAGGCTGCGGCTGGCATTGGTTGCGTCGCTGGCATGGACCTTGCCGCCGGTCAGCCGCCATAGCAGGAAGCACTCGATGGTGCCCGCCGCCAGCGCGCCCTTGTCCGCCGCCGCGCGGCTGCCCGCCACATGCTCCAGGATCCAGGCGATCTTGGTTCCGGCGAAGTAGGGATCGAGCAGCAGGCCGGTACGCGCCGACACCTCGTCCTCGTGGCCCGCCTTGCGCAACGCTTCGCAGCGGTCGGCCGTGCGGCGATCCTGCCACACGATGGCATTGTGGATCGGCTTGCCCGTGTTGCGGTCCCAAACGACGGCGGTCTCGCGCTGGTTGGTGATGCCGATCCCGGCGATCGCGCGCGCGTCGAGGCCCGATTTCCCGAGCGCACCGCGGCAGACGTCGACGGTCGCCGACCAGATCTCCTCGGCGTCGTGCTCGACCCAGCTCGGCTGCGGGAAGATCTGCGGCAGCTCCTTCTGAGCCGACGCAACGGGACGGCCTGCATCATCGAAGACGATGGCACGCGTGCTCGTGGTGCCCTGGTCGATCGCGAGGATGTGTCGAGCGGCAGCCATCCTGGTCGGCGTCAGTTCGCGCGGACGATGGCGAAATCGACCGCCTCGAGCATGGCGGACTTGAGCGGCGAATCGGCAAAAAGGCCCAGCGCGTCCCGCGCCATGGCGCCGTAGTGACGGGCGCGCTCCAGCGTGTCGGCAAGAGCGCCGTGGCGTTCGATCAATTCCGTTGCCCGCTCGAGATCACCGTCCCTCTGATCAAGAGCCTCGATGGTCCGCTTCCAGAATTCGCGTTCGGCGGCGCGGCCGCG
The DNA here is from genome assembly GCA_049323495.1 of Pseudomonadota bacterium. GTDB lineage: Bacteria > Pseudomonadota > Alphaproteobacteria > Reyranellales > Reyranellaceae > Reyranella. The sequence goes on along the minus strand of JBMONG010000019.1, from coordinate 71,388 downwards.
CAGGAAGGCCAGGATCACGGGCAGCGTGATCTTGCCCTCGCGGAAATCGTCGCCGATCGTCTTGCCGAGCTGCGCCTCGCGTCCGGAATAGTCCAGGGCGTCGTCGACGAGCTGGAAAGCGATGCCCAGGTTCATGCCGAAGCTCTCGAGCGCCACCCGCTCCGGACCATGGCGGCCCGCGACCATGGCGCCGACCTCCGCGGCGGCAGCGAACAGCTTGGCCGTCTTCGCCTTGATGACCTCGAGGTACGTTGCCTCCGGCGTGCTGGTGTCACGCTGGCTGACGAGCTGCAGCACCTCGCCTTCGGCGATCGTGGACGAGGCGCGCGACAACACGCCCAGTATGTCGAGGGCCCCAACCTCCACCATCAGCTCGAAGGACCTGGTGAACAGGAAATCTCCGACCAGCACCGATGCCTTGTCGCCCCAGACGGCGTTGGCCGAGGGCTTCCCCCGACGCAGCGCGCTGACGTCGACGACGTCGTCGTGCAGCAGGGTCGCCGAATGGATGAACTCTACGCATGTCGCGAGCTTGATGTGCCGGTCGCCATCAGACACGCCGCAGAGGCGCGCGGCGGCAACCGTCAGCAGTGGCCGTAACCGCTTGCCGCCCGCGCCGACCAGGTGGTTGGCGAGTTCGGGGATCAGCGATACGGGCGAGCGCATGCGCGCCGCAATCTCGCGATCCACCAGCGCCATGTCCGAGGTGCAGAGCGACAGCAGGGGATCGAGGCTCGGTCCCTTGCGCTTGCCTTCGAGGGTAACAACGGTTGCCATGATCAAGACCAATCCCGAAAGCCCGATTGTCGCGGCCAGACGCCGTGCGATGATCTCTAGCATGGAACCTGCCGTCACCGAAAACACCCTGCTCGGTGGCCGCGTCCGATTGTTGCAACCGGCACGCGGCTATCGCATCGCCATCGACGCCATCCTGCTGGCCGCGGCCGTCGATGCGGCGCCGGGCGATCGCGTCCTCGACCTCGGTGCCGGCGTCGGCGCGGTCGGTCTCTGCCTCGCCGCGCGCCTGCCGGCCTGCCAAGTGGTCGGCATCGAATTCCAGCCCGCCCTGGTGACTCTTGCGGAGCGCAACGCGCACCTGAACAGCATGGCCGATCGCGTGACGACGCTGCTGCACGACATCGCCCGGCCGCTGCCCGCCGAACTCGGCACGTTCGATCACGTCGTCACCAACCCGCCCTACCTGCGCGCGGCCGTGGCCGATCCGTCACCCGACCCCATCAAGGCCCTGGCGACGGTGGAATCGAGCGCCGACCTCGCACGCTGGCTCGCCGCGGCGACCGGCGCGGCGAAACCTGCAGGCCGCGTGCTCATCATCCATCGGAGCGATCGGGCGGACGAGATCGTGCACCTGCTCGGCCGGCTAGGCTGGGGCGACATCACGCTGAAGGCCCTGCCGCCGGCGTCTCGCGTGCTGATCCAGGCCCGCCGTTCCTTCACCCCGACGCAGCGGCATTCACCACCGCTCGTCTTGCACCGGCCCGACGGCAGCTACACCGACGAGGCGGAGGCTGTCCTGCGCCACGCCGCCCCGCTTGCCTTCTGAAGGCCGCGCCGCGACAGTGCCGTCATGTTCGAATGGGTGAAGGATCGCCTGCGTCGCGGGCCAGTCGTTCCGGTCGTACGCCTGACAGGGGTCATCGCATCGGGCAGTTTCCTGGGGAATCGCGGCCTGTCGATCGAATCGGCCGGTCCCCTGATCAAGCGCGCCTTCGAGACGCGCGGTGCGAGCGCAGTAGCGCTGTCGATCAATTCGCCCGGCGGGTCCCCCGTCCAGTCGGCCCTGATCGCCCAGCGCATCCGCCTGATGGCCGCCGAGAAGAACCTCAAGGTGATCGCCTTCGTGGAGGATGTCGCGGCATCTGGCGGCTACTGGCTGGCCTGCGCCGCCGACGAGATCATCGCCGATCCCAGCTCCATCGTCGGCTCGATCGGCGTCATCAGCGCGGGCTTCGGCTTCCAGGACCTGCTCGCACGGATCGGGGTCGAACGCCGCGTCCATACGTCCGGCGAGAACAAGTCCATGCTCGATCCCTTCCGGCCCGAGAAGCCGGAGGACGTCGAGCGTCTGCATCGCCTGCAGGCGGAGATCCATGACGGCTTCAAGGCCTGGGTGCGCGAACGCCGCGCCGGCAAGCTCGCCGGTGACGAAGGCGCCCTGTTCAGCGGTGAGTTCTGGACCGGCCGGCGCGGGCGCGATCTCGGTCTCGTCGACGCCTTGGGCGAACTGCGGACGACCCTGCAGGCACGGTATGGTGCCAAGGTGCATCTGCCGGTCATGGCGCCACGCCGCGGGCTGCTCTCGCGGCTGCGCCTCGGTGCTGCGGTCGATGGCATTGGCCCGTCGACTCTGGCCGCCATCGAAGAACGTCTCCATTGGCAACGCTTCGGATTGTAGGAACCCTGGCGATGAAGCTGCTCAGCCCCGTGCACCCCGACGACATGCAGGCCGTGCGGACCTGGTTCGAGGAGCTGTCCGACTACTGCCGCAACGTCGACTATGAGGGCGCACGCAAGATCTTCGCGGAGGACATGATCGCCTTCGGCACCTTCACCGACTTCATGACCGGGCGCGAGCTTGCCGAGCAGAAGCAGTGGCGGAACGTGTGGGGCACCATCCGGAACTTCCGCTACGATCTCGACAAGATCGAAGCCATCGTGTCGGCCGACCGCCTGACCGCGGTCGGCATGGGAGTCTGGCAGTCGGATGGCTTCCATGCCGACGGCACCCGGTTCGACCGGCCCGGCCGGACGACCGTGACGCTGGGCCGCAAGGCAGTCGGCGACCCGTTCATCGCCACGCACACCCATATGTCGCTGTTCCGCGGCACGCCGGACCAGAGCTTCGGCAAGTTCGGCTGAACTTGCCACCGCCCCGCCGCGACCAGGGTCACTGTTCACGGATCGATTGCGCCCTTGCGATCGACGATCAGGCGGTATTGCTCCGGCTGACGGTGGACAGCGAAATTGAAGGTCGTGCGCTTGTAGCTCTGGCCGGCATCGAGATTGCAGCGATGCACGATCAGCTCGTCGCCATCCGAGCCGGCCCGCGCCACGACCTTCCCCGACGGCGCGACGATCATGCTGTCGGCCAGCGACGGGACGCCTTCCTCGTTGCCGCCCTTGGCGACGCCCACGACCCAGGTGCCGTTCTGGTAGGCGCCCGCCTGCATGGAAAGCTGGTTGTGGAACCATGAATGCTCGTCATGGTCCGGCGACGGCGCGTTGTGCAGGGGCGTGTTGTAGCCCAGCATCACCATCTCGACGTTCTGCAGGCCCATCACGCGATAGGTCTCGGGCCAGCGGCGATCGTTGCAGATGCACATGCCCATGTTGCCGCCGAAGGCCTTGAAGACCGGGAAGCCCAGGTTGCCGACCTCGAAGTAGCGCTTCTCGAGGTGCTGGAAGGGCCGCTCCGGCTCGTGTTCGGCATGGCCCGGCAGGTGGACCTTGCGGTATTTGCCGACGATGCGGCCGTCGCGCTCGACGAGAATGGACGTGTTGAAGCGGCGGACCCGGCCGTTCTCATTGGCGAGCTCGGCGTAGCCGAGGCAGAAGCCGATCGAAAGCCGCTTGGCCTCGTTGAACAGCGGCGCCGTCTCGTTGGACGGCATTTCCTGCTCGAAGAAGGAGTCGATCTCGGCCTGGTCGGTCATCCACCAGCGCGGGAAGAACGTCGTCAGCGTGAGTTCCGGGAAGACCACCACCTCGCAGCCCATGCGGCCCGCTTCGCGCAGCTGCGCGATCAGCCGCTCGACCACGTCGCCGCGCGTGTGGCTGCGCTGGATAGGGCCCATCTGGGCTGCCCCGACTGTCAGAAAACGCGTCATCGTCACCACCTCCGCGACGATTATCGCCGCCGAAGGCCCGCCTTCAAAGCGTCATGCACCCGCGCGTGTCGGGTCGTTGCTGAACTCGGCCGAGCAGAAGCTGCCGCCCTGGAACCGGTCTCCGATCGGGTCTGGCCCGATCCTTGCCTGCTGCGCCTCGGCGTGGGCGCGATGATCCTCGGCCCGGCCGACCGGCCGGTAACCGAGCGCATAGGCGCGCGTATTGTCCCACCAGGACGCGGCATTGTCCGAAGCGCCATAGAGGATCTCGAAGCGGATCTCGGGATGCTCCAGGCCGATGCGGATGAGCTGCACGAGGTCCGCGGGCGCGATCCAGATCGACAACCTTCGCACATCGATCGGGCGGGGGCCCACGTTGCCGATCCTGAGGCAGGTGACGCCCATGCCATGCTTGTCGGCGTAGAGCGCCGCCAGGGCTTCGCCGAAGGCCTTGCTGACTCCATAGCGGCTGTCGGGCCGCACGGTGACGTCGGGCCCGATCCGGCGCGATCGCGGATAGAAGCCCACCGCGTGGTTCGACGAGGCGAAGACCGCGCGCCGGACGCCGGCTTCCCGGGCCGCCTCGAAGAGATTGTAGCAGCCGATGATATTGGCCTGCAGGATATCGTCCCAGGGTCCCTCGACGGAATGGCCGCCGAGATGGATGACGCCGTCGGCGCCGGCCAGCAGAGCGGCGACCTCGCCAGGCCGCGTGAGTTCGGCCGCAACGAAGCGCTCCGTCGGCTGCAGGTTCGCCGGCGCGACGCGGTCGCTGAGGACAAGACCAGGATAGAGCGGCGCGAGCAGCGGCCGGATCATCGTGCCGATGCCGCCGGCGGCGCCCGTCAGGACGATGCAGCGTGCGCTAGCGTCGGGCATGTTTCTCCCCCTTGGCGAGTCTGCGATAGCGCTCCAGGGACCGCGTGAGGTGGTCCCGCATGGCCCGCCGCGCCTCGCCGGCATCGTGTTCGGAAATGCCGGAGACGATCCGGGCATGCTCGTGCTGGATGCGTTCGAGATAGGCCCGCCGCTCGGCCGGCGTGTCCATCGTCAGCCGCACGCTCTGGCGTGGGATGACGTGGCTGCCCAGGAAACTCAGGAAGCGCGGGAACTGCCGGTTGCCGGTCGCCTCGGCGATGGCTCGGTGAAAGGCGAAATCCTCTTCGACCGCCCCCTCGCCGTGGCGCAGAGCCCGGTCGATCGCCCGCCAGGCGGCGCGGATCGCCGCAATCTGGCGCCGTGTGCCGCGTTCGGCGGCCAGCGCCGCCGCCTCGACTTCCATCGCGAGCCTCAGCTCCATCACGTCCAGTACATCCGTCAGGGCGTTCGCCCGCAGCGCCGCGATCCGGAACGGACCGGCCAGGGGATCCGCGACATAGGCACCAGATCCCTGGCGCGTGACGACCAGCCCATCGGCCCGCAGCGCCGCCACCGCCTCGCGCACCACCGGCCGGCTGACGCCCAATGCGTCCGTCAGCATCTGCTCGGTCGGCAGGCGCGCGCCGGGAGGCAGGCGGCCGCCGCGGATGTCGGCACCCAGCCGGGTGGCGATCTGCTCGGCGAGATTGCCGGAGGGATCGAGGGGAACGAGGACGGAGAGCTTGTCGGACACGGGGGCCGATGCTAGCGTTTTGCAAGTTGTCAGACAACTCTGACCAAGATGACAATCGGAGGAAACCACATGAAACGGCGTACTCTCCTCGTGCTTGGAACGGGCATGACAGGTGCGATGGCAGTCGTCCACGCGCCAGCCTTCGCGCAGGACAAGATGGTGCTGAAATCCACGGATGTGCATCCGCTCGGCTACCCCACCGTCGAGGCGGTGGTGCGCATGGGCAAGAAGCTCGAAGGCGCGACGAACGGCCGGATCACGGTCCAGATGTTCCCATCGGGCCAGCTCGGCGGCGAGAAGGAGATGATCGAGCAGGCCCAGGTCGGTGCGCTGCAGATGGCGCGCATCAGCACCGGGCCTGTCGGACCCGTGGTCGACGAGCTCAACGTCTTCAACCTGCCCTTCGTCTTCCGCGACGAGGCGCATATGCGCAAGGTGATCGACGGCGAGATCGGCCGCGAGCTCCTCGACAAGGTCAGCGCCAATCCACGCACGAACCTGATCGGCTTGTGCTGGATGGATGCGGGTTCGCGCAATGTCTACACGAAGAAACCCATCCGCACGCCCGAGGACCTCAAGGGCCTCAAGATCCGCATGATGGGGAACCCGCTGTTCGTCGACACCATGAATGCCATGGGCGGCAACGGCATCTCGATGGGATTCGGAGAGCTCTACAACGCCCTGCAGACCGGCGTGGTCGACGGGGCGGAGAACAACCCGCCGACCTATGAGGTGCAGAACCACTACCAGCTCTCGAAGTACTTCTCCTTCACCGAACACCTCATCATTCCGGAGATCCTCGTCTTCTCGAGACGTTCCTGGGAAAAGCTCTCGCCAGCCGATCAGACGCTGATCCGGAAGGTCGCCGCCGAAGCGCAGCAGGAGCAGCGCCAGCTCTGGGACGCCAAGGTCAAGGAATCGCTCGAGAAGCTCAAGTCTCTCGGCGTCACCCTGGTCACCGACGTCGACAAGAAGGCGTTCCGGGATTCCGTGAAGCCGGTCTACGACAAATACGGCGAGAAGTACGGCACGCTGATCAAGCGGATCGACGCCGTGTCCTGACGGCGCGCCGTCATGTTCGCCGCCTACTCGCGGGCGATGGACTGGCTCCATCGCCTCTGCCTGGTGATCTGCGGGCTGAGCCTGCTCGTGATCTCGCTGGTCATCCCATGGGGCGTCTACGCCCGCTATGTCATGGGCAGGGGTTCGCACTGGCCGGAGCCCCTGTCGATCCTGCTGATGATCGTGCTGTCGTTCCTGTCGGCGGCGCTCTGCTATCGCGACAACCTGCACATCGGGGTGATGGTCCTTCCCAACAGCCTGCAGGGGCATGCGCGAACGGCACTGGGTTGGCTGGTCGAGCTCTGCATGCTCGCCGCCAACCTGTTCATGCTGGTGTGGGGTCTCGCCCTGGTGGAGACGACCTGGAACCAGACGATCTCGGAATTCCCGATCGTTTCGGTCGGGCTGTCCTATCTCCCTATTCCGGTGGGCGGCGCGATAACCATCCTGTTCCTGGTCGAACGGCTGTGGGCCGGACGCTTCTTCGAGAAGGCCGATGAAGAGACCATCACGGCAGCGCCGGTGGAATGAAACGCCCGCTATGACGGAGTCCCTGTGGACGCACTGGTTCTGATCGGCAGCTTCTGCCTCTTCTGCGCCATCGGCATGCCGGTCGCCTACGCGCTGGGCCTGTCGGCCATCGCTGCGGCGCTATGGATCGACATTCCCCTCGAAGCCGTGATGCTCAAGGTCTCCGACAGCGTGGACGACTTCCCTCTGCTCGCCGTACCCTTCTTCGTCCTGGCCGGCGCAATCATGGCCGAGGGCGGCATGGCGCTGCGGCTGGTGAATCTCGCCAAGGTGTTCGTCGGCTTCATCCGCGGCGGACTGGCGCTGGTCAATATTCTCGCCTCGACCTTCTTCGCCGGGATCTCGGGCTCGTCGGTGGCCGATACCGCCTCCATCGGCTCGGTGATGATCCCGCAGATGGTACGGAACGGCTATCCGCGCCTCTTCTCGGTCAACGTCACGATCAGTGGCTCGCTGCAGTCGCTGATGATCCCGCCGTCCCACAACGCGGTCATCTATTCGCTGGCGGCCGGCGGCACGGTGTCGATCGCCGATCTGTTCCTTGCCGGCATCATTCCCGGCGTCATCCTCGGCCTCGCCATCATGGCGCTGTGCATCGTCATCGCCTACCGGGACGGGTACCCCAAGGGAGAACCGGTGGCGCTCAAGGCTGTGCCGAAAATCTTCCTCGACGCCTTCTGGGGCCTGATCACCATGGTGATCATCCTGGGCGGCATCCTGAACGGTGTGTTCACGCCGACCGAGGCCGCCTCCATCGCGTCGATCTACGCGTTCCTGGTCACCATGTTCATCTATCGCGACTACAAATGGCGCGAACTGCCGCTGCTGATGGCCCGCGTGGTGAGGACCATCGGCATGGTGATGATCATGATCGGATTCGCGGGCGCCTTCGGCTACCTCATGGCCCTGATGCAGATCCCCGCCAGGACGACGGAGCTCTTTCTGGCGCTAAGCGACGAGAAGCTCGTCTTCCTGCTCCTGGTCAACATCCTGTTGCTGGTGCTCGGCACCTTCATGGACCTCGCGCCCATGCTGCTGATCTGCACGCCGATCCTCCTACCGGTCGTGAAGACCCTGGGCGTCGATCCGGTGCATTTCGGCATGATCATGATCCTGAATCTCGGCATCGGGCTGGTAACCCCGCCGGTCGGCCCCACCCTGTTCGTCGGATGCGCTATCGGGAGGGTAACCATGGAAGCCGTCACGCGCACCTTCTGGGTCTTCTATGTGCCCATGCTGATCGTGCTGGGACTGGTCACCTACGTCCCGGCCCTGTCGCTGTGGCTGCCATCCCTGACGCGCTGACCGTCAGGCCTCCGCCAGCTCGAGCAGCAGATTGAGCAGCACCTGCGCGCCTGCCCCAAGATCTGCCGGTTCGGTATGCTCCCTGACATTGTGGCTGAGGCCCGCTACCGAGGGCACGAAGATCATCGCGGTGGGGCAGAGGCGCTGCATCATCTGGGCGTCGTGGCCTGCTCCCGAGGGCATGCGGCGCGTGCTGAGCCCGAGCGCCTGGGCGTGATGGGCCACGCGGTCGACCAGCCGCGCATCGAAGATCACGGGCTCGAAGCGCGCCAGGGCCTTCGCCTCGACATCGACGCGCTCCTCGCGCGCCACCTCGGCGATATGGGCCGCGACCCGCGCCTCGGCTTCCTTCAGCCTGCCCTCATCGGTGTTGCGCAGGTCGAGCGTGAACACGGCACGGTTGGGGACGACATTGATCAGGTTGGGCCGGAGCGATACGGCTCCGACGGTGGCCACCTGATGGCCGCCCATGTCGCGGGCGAGGCGGCGCGCGAAGACATTCACCGATGCCGCCAGGTAGCCCGCGTCGCGGCGGAGCCGCATGGGGGTGGTGCCAGCGTGATTGGAGACGCCGGTGACCGTGTACTCGGTCCAGGAGATGCCCTGCACGCTCTCCACGACACCGATCCGCACTTTCTCCTCGTCCAGGATGGGACCCTGTTCGATGTGCAATTCGACGAAGGCGTGCGGCCGGAGCGCGCCCGGACTTGCCGGCCCCAGGTAGCCGATGCGCCGCAGCTCCTCGCCGACGGAGGCTCCGTTGCCGTCGGTCGCGGCATAGGCCTCGATCAGCCCCATGCCGCCGGCATAGACCAGGCTGCCCATCATGTCCGGCTGGAAGCGTGCGCCTTCCTCGTTGGTGAAGAAGGCGACCGCGATGGGGCGGCGGGTGACGACGCCTGCATCATTGAGGGTGCGCACCACCTCGAGGCCGGCGAGCACGCCGTAGTTGCCGTCGTAGCGGCCGCCGGTGCGTACCGTGTCGATGTGGCTGCCGGTCATGACCGGCGGCAGCATCTCGCGGCCGGCGCGGATGCCGACGACATTGCCGATGGCGTCGACGCGAACGTCGAGTCCCAGCGCCTTCATCCAGTCCACGACGAGGTCGCGGCCGGCCCTGTCCTCGTCGGTCAGGGCGAGCCGGGCGCAGCCGCCGCCATCGATGGCCCCGATCTCGGCCAGGCGGGCCAGGCTGTCCAGGAGGCGGGCCTCGTCGAGCTGAAGCATGAATTCTCCAATCCGGCCGGGACTTTAGCTCCCATCACCCCACTGGGCAAAAGATCACGGCGCAGTGATCGGGATTGCCTTGCAACGGCCCGGAAGCGGCGTCACTTACTGGACCTCATGAAGCGTCTGCTCACCCTGCTGTTGGCCTTGCTCGTGGCCGGGCCTGCGGTTGCCCAGACGGCGGTTGCCCAGTCGCCCGTTACGCAGACGGCAGACGTCCCGACGGCGGTCGTCCAGACCGACAATGTGCGCGCCGAGCTGCTGTCCGACGTCGCTACCGTGAAGGCCGGCGAGCCGTTCTGGGTCGGCTTGCGCCAGACGATCCGGCCGAAGTGGCACACCTACTGGAAGAATCCGGGCGAATCGGGATTGCCCACGGAGATCACCTGGACGCTGCCGCCCGGCGTCAAGGCCGACCCCATCGTCTGGCCGCGTCCACATGTCTTCGACATCGGCGGCGTCATCAACTACGGTTTCAAGGACGAGGCCGTGCTGCTGGTCCGGCTCACGACTCCAGCCGACCTCGCCGGACCCCTGAAGCTCGAGGCTGCGGCAAACTGGCTGGTCTGCGAGGACGTCTGCATTCCCGAGGAAGGTCGGTTCGCGCTTGTGCTGCCCGTCGGGCCGGCAGCGACTCCCGCCGCGCCGGCGACGCTCGCCATCTTCGAACAGGCGCGCCGCGCGGTGCCGACACCCAGCCCGTGGCCTGCCCACTACGGCATCGCGAAGTCGGGCGAGCCGACGCTGGTGGTCGAGGCCAAAGGCCTGAAGGCCGACGCCCTGCGTGACATCTACTTCTTTCCCGGCGAATGGGGGCCGATCGCCAGCATGGCGCGGCAGAAGGCGGAGGTCGGTGCTGGCGGCATCGTCATTCCGCTGAAGCGCGGCGAGAGCAAGACCCTGCCCGAACAGCTGACCGGCACGCTCGTGCTGACGGAGAAGACCGCGGATGGCGACATCCACCAGGCCTTCGACCTGTCGGCCAAGCTGGACAACGCAGCCCTGGCCGCCTCGCCCCTCGGCATCTCGCCCCTCGCGGCCGCGGGCGAGCAGTTCTCCCTGCTGGAGGCATTGGCCTTCGCGCTGCTGGGCGGCCTGATCCTGAACCTGATGCCCTGCGTGTTTCCGGTGCTGGCGATGAAGGCCGCGGCCTTCGCACGGCTCGCCGGACATGCGCGCAGCGAGATGCGCCGCGATGGTGTCGCCTACACGGCGGGCGTGCTCGTCGCCTTCGCGGCGATGGCCGGGATCGTCCTGGCGGTGCGCGCCAGCGTCGGCGAGGTGACGTGGGGCTTCCAGTTCCAGTCACCGGTCTTCTCGCTTCTCGTCGCCTACCTGTTCTTCGTCATCGGCCTCAACCTATCCGGCGTTTTCGAGGTCGGCGGCCGCTTCGCGGGTGTCGGCCAAGGCCTGGTCATGCGCGGCGGCACAACCGGCGCGTTTTTCACCGGAGTCTTGGCGGTCATCGTGGCGACGCCCTGCACCGTCCCGTTCATGGCCGCGGCGGTCGCCTTCGCGCTGACACAGCCGGCGCCGCAGACAGTGGCCGTCCTGCTCGCCATGGGCTTGGGACTGGCCCTGCCGTACCTGCTGCTCGCGCTGACGCCGGCGCTGCAGCGCCTGCTGCCGCGTCCAGGCCCCTGGATGGAGCGCTTCCGCCAGTTCCTCGCCTTCCCGATGTACGCGTCGGCGGTCTGGATGATCTGGGTGCTGACGCAGCAGACAGGTGCCGACGGCGTTGTCTACGCATTGGGCGGCATGATCCTGATCGCCTTCGCGATCTGGCTGCTGAAGCTGGGCCGGGGCGCATCCGCGGGAACCTGGGTGCGTCGCGGCGTCGCCGCTGTGTCCGTGCTGCTGGCCTTCGCCGCGGCCCTGAAGCTTGAGGACGGGCCGGCCACCGCCGCGTCCGCGACGGGCGGCCCGTCGAACGGTGCCTCGGGTGGCGTGAGCTTCGAGGGCTGGGAACGCTATTCCCGTGAGCGCATGGATCGGGCGGTTGCCGAAGGCAAGCCGGTATTCGTCGATTTCACAGCCGCCTGGTGTATCACCTGCCTCGTCAACGAGCGCGTCGCGCTGGATACGTCGGCAAGCCGCCAGGCCTTCGAGCAGGCTGGCGTCGTGAAGTTGAAGGGCGACTGGACCAACCGCGATCCCGAGATCACATCTTCGTTGAGGGAACTGGGACGGGCCGGCGTTCCGCTTTATCTTCTCTGGGCACCCGGTGCCGATCGGCCGAAGATCCTGCCGCAAGTGCTCACCGAAGCGATGATTCTCTCGGAACTGGCCTCGCTCCCGCAGGCCAAGCGTTAGGAGGCAACATCATGAACTTCCTCGTTCCCCGTCGTAGCCTGATGTTGGGCAGTGCCGCCGCCGCTCTGATGCCCGCCGCCGCTTTCGCCGCCAGCCCCGACATCGGGAAGCCGGCACCGCTCTTTACCGCCGTCGACAGCAACGGGAAGACCTGGTCGCTGGCCGACCTCAAAGGCAAGATCGTCGTGATCGAGACGACGAACCATGACTGCCCGTACGTGCGCAAGCACTACAACGCCAAGAACATGCAAACGCAGCAGCAGGAAGCTGCCGCCAAGGGCATCGTCTGGCTGACCTCCGCCTCGTCGGCCACGGGCGAGCAAGGCTACGTTACGGCGCAGCAGGCCAACGACCTCACCAAGAGCCGCGGCGCCGCGCCGGCCGCGGTGCTGCTCGACCCGCAAAGCAAGATCGCGAAGGCCTATGGCGCCACCGTGACGCCGCACATGTACATCATCGATGCCAATGGCGTGCTGGTGTACAAGGGCGGCATCGATTCCATCCCGTCCGCCGACGTCAGCGACATTCCAAAGGCCAAGCAGTATGTCCGCGTGGCGCTGGACGAACTGGCGGCCGGCAAGCCGATCAGCGATTCCTCGACGCGGCCGTACGGCTGCAGCCTGAAGTACCCCAAGACCTCGAGCTGACCTTTTCGGTCGGAGCACGCCATGCCGCACGACGGCTGGCATCCGCACGATCACGCCGAAGGGCTCGATCACGGCGCCGGGCATCGCCACCGGCACGAATCGCCGACGCGGCGATTCGTGCTCGCGGCGGCGAGCTTCCTGCCGTTCGGCGGCGCGTCGTCCGGCGGGGTCAGCGCCCAGGGAGTGGATGCGGCACAGCGCATCGCCGAAGGCGCCATCCAGTTCCTGTCGACGCTGGACGACGGCCAACGCCGCAAGGTGCTCATCGCCTATGACGCCGCGAACCGGCTGGACTGGCACTACGTTCCGCGCGGCCGCGCCGGCCTCGGCCTGGGCGAGATGCGGCCGGCGCAGGCCGATGCCGCCCGCCGGCTGTTCGCCTCGGTGCTGAACGACGAGGGTCTACGCCTGCTCGACGGCGTACGCCTGCTGGAGGGCATACTGCGCGAGCAGCAGGGAAGCTGGCGCGATCCCGGGCGTTACTTCGTGTCGATCTTCGGCACGCCGGGCCGGCTGCCATGGGGCTGGCGCTTCGAGGGCCACCATCTGTCGCTGAACGTCGCCCTGCCTGGGCCGGGCGTGGTTTCCGTCACACCGTTCTTCGTCGGCGCGCATCCGGCTGCCGTCCGCAGCGGGCCTCACCGAGGCTTCCGTTTGCTCGGTACGTCGGAGGACCTCGCCCGGCAGGTGATGGCCTCGCTTGACGACCAGCAGCGACGGGCCGCCCTCATCGCGAGCCGCTCGCTGGGCGACATCGTCGCCAGCCCGCAGCGGGAGCGCGATCTCGGCGAGCCGCGCGGGCTGGCGCTGGCGGCGATGGACGGGCCGACGCGTCGGCTCGTCGAGGCGTTGATGGACAGCTTCCTGGGCACGCTGTCGCCCGAACTCGTGGCGACGCAGAAGCGGCGCGTTATGGAGCAGGGGCTGGACCGTTTCCGCTTCGCTTGGGGGGGATCGCTGCAGCCTGGCGACGCGTACTACTTCAGGGTTCACGGCCCGGCCACGCTGATCGAGCACGACAATTCCCAGAACGATGCCAACCACGTCCATTCGGTGTGGCGCGACCTTGGGGCCGATTTCGGGCTCGACGCGTTGGCTGAGCACTACCGGCGCGACCCTCACCGCTGATCGCGGCGCACGAACGGAGCTCTCAGACGGGGCCCGCCAGCCGCTTGCCGGTCTGCGCATCGAACAGATGCAGATGCGCGGGATCGGCCTTGAAATGCAGCTTCTCGCCGGGATGTGCGATCACGTGGCCGTTCTGGCGTACCGTCACCACTTCCCGATCGGCGCCGAAGCGGCCGTGCAGCAGCGTGTCGGCACCGAGAGGCTCCGCAAGCTCGACCTCGAATTGCAGAGGTCCGTCATCCGCGGGATGAAGGTGTTCCGGGCGCACGCCGAGCGAGACGGCCGTGCCGACACTGGCTGTCGTGCTCTCGGAAAGCGGCAGGACGAGGGGACCCGCCGCGCCGGTGCCCGCGAGTTCGACCGACCGCCGGTCGGCGCCCACCTTGGCGGCGAGGAAGTTCATGGCCGGCGAGCCGATGAAGCCGGCAACGAAGACCGACGCCGGGCGATCGTAGACGTCCATCGGCGTGCCGATCTGATCGGCGACGCCCGCGTTCATCACGATCAGCCGGTCGGCCAGCGTCATGGCTTCGACCTGGTCGTGCGTGACGTAGATCGACGTCACGCCCAGCTCACGCTGGAGCCGCTTGATCTCGAGCCGCATCTGCACGCGCAGCTTGGCGTCGAGATTGCTGAGCGGTTCGTCGAACAGGAAGACGGCGGGCTCGCGCACGATGGCGCGTCCCATCGCAACGCGCTGCCGCTGGCCGCCCGAAAGCTGGCGCGGGCGCCGCTGCAGCAGGCTGGACAGCTCCAGCGTCTTCGCCGCCTTCTGCACCCGCTGGTCGATCTCGGCCTTGCTCATGCCGCGGATCTTCAGCCCATAGGCCATGTTCTCGTACACGCTCATGTGCGGGTAGAGCGCGTAGTTCTGGAATACCATCGCGATGTCGCGATCCTTGGGCTCGAGCTCGTTCACCACGCGGTCGCCGATGGCGATCTCGCCGCCCGTGATACGCTCGAGCCCCGCCACCATGCGCAGCAGCGTGGACTTGCCGCAGCCCGACGGTCCCACGATGACGATGAACTCGCCGTCGGCGATCTCCATGTCGATGCCGTGGATCACCTCGAGCTTGTCGTAGCTCTTCTTCACGCCGCGCAGATGGACTTGCGCCATGCCCTACTTCTCCGTCTCGACCAGGCCGCGCACGAACTGGCGCTGCATGAAGATCACAACCAGCACCGGCGGCAGCATGGCCAGCATCGCCATGGCCATCAGCAGGTTCCAGCTCGGCACCGCATCGACGACATTGGCCTGCCGCGACACGCCCATGACGACCGTGTAGAAGCTCTCCTTGGTCGTGATCAGCAGCGGCCAGAGATACTGGTTCCAGCCATAGATGAACTGGATCACGAACAGCGCGGCGATCGAGGTGCGGCTCATGGGCAGCAGGATGTCCCGGAAGAACCGCATGGGCGACGCGCCGTCGACGCGGGCCGCCTCGGTGAGCTCGTCGGGCACGCTGAGGAAAAACTGCCGGAACAGGAACGTCGCCGTGGCCGAAGCGATCAACGGGATGATCAGGCCGGAATAGGAATCCAGCATGCCGAGCCCCGCCACGACGCCATAGGTCGGAACGATGCGGACCTCGACGGGCAACATCAGCGTGACGAAGATCGCCCAGAAGAAGGTCATGCGCAGAGGGAAACGGAAATAGACGATGGCGAAGGCGGCGATGATGGAGATCAGGATCTTCCCGATCGCGATGCCCAGCGCCATGACCATGCTGTTGGTCAGCGTGATGTAGAGCGGAACCGTGCCGGGACGGTTCTCGTAGCCTTGCGTGAGAACGGTCCAGTAGTTCTCCAGCAGGTGTGTTCCCGGCCAGATCGGAACGGGCGGCCGCAGCATCGTCTCCTGGTCGTGCGTCGAGGCGACAAAGGCCATCCATACGGGAAAGGCGATGATGATCAGTCCGACGATGACGACGAAATGGCTCAGCAGCGTGAGGAAGGGGCGATTCTCGACCATCAGTAGTGCACGCGTCGTTCGATGAACCGGAACTGCACGAAGGTGAGTGCGATCACGACGATCATCAGGATCACCGATTGGGCCGACGAGCCGCCGAGGTCCTGGCCGCGAAAGCCGTCATTGTAGACCTTCCATATCAGGATGTTGGTGGCCTGGCCCGGCCCGCCATGAGTCAGCGAACCGACGATGCCGAAGGTGCCGAAGAAGGCGTAGATGATGTTGATGACCAGCAGGAAGAAGCCGGTCGGCGAAAGCAACGGAAAGACGATGTCCCAGAAGCGCTTGCCCGGCCCCGCGCCGTCGATCGCGGCGGCCTCGATTAGCGACTTGGGGATCGACTGCAGGCCGGCGAGAAAGAACAGGAAGTTGTAGCTGATCTGGCTCCACACCGCGGCAAACACCACCAGCAGCAGCGCCTGGTTGCCGTTGATGACGTAGTTGAATTCGATGCCGATCGCCGTCAGGCCCCAGGCGACGACACCGACCGAGGGATTGAACAGGAAGCCGAACAGCACGCCCGCCACCGCCGGGGCCACGGCATAAGGCCAGACCAGCACCGTCTTGTAGAGCGACGCGCCGCGGATGATCCGGTCGGCCATCACGGCCAGCAGCAGCGACACGGCCAGCCCCAGCGAGGCGACAAGGAAGCTGAAGACCAGCGTCAGGCGCGCCGAGGCGTAGTAGTTGGGATCGTTGAAGAGGTGCGCGAAGTTGTCGAACCAGACGAACCTCGTGTTGCCGCCGAAGGCGTCCTCGAGCAGTACCGACTGCCAGATCGCCTGCCCGGAAGGCCAGAAGAAGAAAACCAGCGTGATGACGATCTGAGGCGCCACCAGCAGGTAGGGCAGCCAGCGCTCGTTGAAGGTGACCCGCTTTTCCATCCCCGATCGACTTCCCCCTTGCCCTCAAGGCGCCTCTCCCCGGACGGGGAGAGGCGGAGAGCGGGTACGGCTTACTTGTTGGCCGCTACGAAGCGCTTGACCAGCTCGTTGCCGCGCTTCACGGCCTCGTCGAGGGCGGCCTTGGCGTCCTTCTTGCCGGACCACACCGCCTCGAGCTCCTCGTCGACGGCGTCGCGGATCTGCACGAAGTTGCCGATGCGCAGGCCCTTGGAGTTCACCGTCGGCGGGTTGAGCGTCAGCTCCTTGACGGCGACGTCACGACCCGGATGCTTCTTGTAGAAGCCCTCCTTCTCGCTCAGCTCGGCGGCCGCGATCGTGATCGGCACGTAGCCCGTCTCCTGATGCCACTTCGCCTGAACGGGTGCTGTCGACAGATAGCTCAGGAACTTGGCGACGCCCTTGTATTCCGCAGCCGGCCTGCCCTGCAGCACCCACAAAGTCGCGCCCCCGATGATCGAGTTCTGCGGCTTGGCGATGACGTCGGGCGAATAGGGCATCATGCCGATGCCGACCTTGTCGGCACCGAGCGCCTTCTCGATGCCGGCCGCGCTGCCGGATGAAGCGATGTGGAAGACGCAGTCGCCGGCGTTGAACAGCGCCGTCGACTTCCCCTCGCGTCCGCCGTAGACGAAGATCTTGTCCTTGCTCCAGTCGGCCATCGTCTGGATGAACTTCACGCGCGCCGGGTCGTTGAACTTCAGCTCGACGTCGATGCCGGCGAAGCCGTTCTCCAGCGTCGAATATGGCAGGTTGTGCCAGGCGCCGTAATTCTCGATCAACGTCCAGGTCTGCCACTGCGGGGTGAAGCCGCACTTGGCGCCCGCCGCGATCGCCTTCTTGGCCATCTCGCCCAGCTCCGGCCAGGTCGTCGGCGGCTTGTTGGGATCGAGGCCCGCCTTCGACATCAGCTCCTTGTTCCAGTAGAGCACCGGCGTGGAGGAGTTGAACGGCATCGACAGCAGCTTGCCGTCAGGCGTCGAGTAGTAGCCGTAGACCGGGGCGATATAGGCCTTGGGATCGAACGGCTCCTTGGCGTCGGCCATGAGCTGGTAGACCGGGTAGACCGCCCCCTTGGCCGCCATCATGTTGGCCGTGCCGACCTCGAAGACCTGCACGAGGTGCGGCGCCTGCTTCGCGCGGAAGGCCGCGATCGCCGCTGTCAGCGTCTCGGTGTAGGAGCCCTTGTAGACGGGCGTCACCTTGTATTCGCTCTGCGACTTGTTGAATCCCTCGGCCAGGGCATTGACCGTCTCGCCCAGGTTGCCGCCCATGGCGTGCCAGAACTGAATCTCGGTCTGAGCCGAGGCGGCGTGGCCGCCGACGAGGACCGCCGCCGCGGCGACGGACGACAGAAATTTCCGTGTCATGAGAAGCCTCCCGATGAACCCGCCGGATGTATCGGCGGTGCACAAGTCTGCAACGTGACGTTTTTATTGCGGTTTGATGACAGTCCAACAGAGCTGTGTAAAGAAGGCAATACCGAACCGACCCTCAGCCGAGGGCCGCGCGAATGATGTCCGGTGCGTCGGTGATGATGCAGTCGGCCCCCATGCCGGCCAGGGCGCGGGCGACCGCAGCATCGTTGATCGTGTAGACCGCCAGCGCGTAGCCGGCGAGCCGGAGGGCGACGGCCCACGGGGCCGTCAGCTTCTTCCCGTTGGTGTTGATTCCTGCCGCTCCGACCTTGGCGGCCCGCTCCTGCCAGTCCTCAACGAAAGCGTCGATCAGCAGGGATCGGGCGAACTGCGGCGCCTCGGCATACGCCGCAGCCAGCGATGCATCCTTGAAGCTCGACAGCCATGGCGGGGGCAGCCGAGCCGGCCAGCACCGCCGCATGACCTCGATGGCCGCCAGCGCCGTTTCTGCCTCCCGATGTGGGCAGGGCTTGATCTCGACGTTGCAGCCCAGGCCGAGTTCTCCGAACAGGGCGATCGCCTCCTCGAAGGTCGGCACCATGGCCGGCAGTTCGCTGCGCGGCGTCTCGGCCACGAGGCGATCGACGCCGGTCGTCCTCTTGAGCGACTCGTCGTGCATCAGGATCGGCACCCCGTCCGACGTGAGCTTCACGTCGGTCTCGACCCAGGTCGCGCCGCGCCGGTGTGCTTCGCGAAAGGAGTCCAGCGTGTTCTCGGGAGCGTAGGCCGCCGCGCCGCGATGGCCGACGATTTTGGGCAGTTGCAGCATTCGCCGATACAAAGCTAATCCAAGGAAACCTCAATAGACGAATGTCCCGCCCGGTGTCGATTTCATCCCTGTCAGCCCCTCCTGCGCCGATCTTCCCCGACGGCTTCCGGCTTGACGGCCGTACGGCGCTCGTCACCGGCTCGGCCCGCGGCCTGGGTTGGGAGATCGCCCGGGCCATGGCGCAGGCCGGCGCGAGGATCTGGCTGCATGGCCGGTCAGCCGATCGCTTGGCGCCCAGGCTGGCCGCGCTGCGTCAGGCCGGGCATCAGGCCGATGGCCTCGTCTTCGACATGGCCGACCGCGCCGCCATGGCCGGGGAAGTCGCGCGGGCCGGCCAGATCGACATTCTCGTCCACAACGTCGGAGAAAGGGATCGCCGGCCCTTCGCCGACATCGAACCCGAGGCATTTGCGCGGCTGGTCGACATCGACCTCGTCGCCGCCCACGCCCTGGTGAAGCTTGTCGTACCCGGCATGCAGGAACGGCGATGGGGCCGCTTGATCCTGGTCAGCTCCATCGTGGCCAGTCTCGCCTCACCCGGCTCGTCCTCCTACATCAGCGCCAAGGCCGGCCTCGCCGCATTGTCGCGAGCCCTGGCCTGCGAGCTGGGCAGCACCGGCATCACGTCGAACGCACTGGCTCCCGGCTTCTTCGCCACCGAGACCAACGCCAAGCTCTCCGGGTCGGCGGCCGGTGAGCGGCTGCGCGAGCGTTGTCCTGCCAAGCGCTGGGCCGAACCGCACGAGATCGCCGGCGCGGCGCTCTTCCTCGCCTCGCCCGCCGCGTCCTTCGTCAACGGGCATACGCTCACGGTCGACGGGGGCGTCTCGGCCACGTACCTTGCCTGATGATGAAACGACGCCTCCTTCTCAGCAGCCTCTTCCTGCTCTTCGCCGCCGCTCCCGTCCTTGCCGCTTCGCCAGGTGCTCCGGCCATCGACGGCCGCGATCTCGGTCTCGTCTGGATGCTGCCTTTCGCCGGCATCCTGCTGTCGATCGCGGTAATGCCTCTGGCCATTCCGAGCTTCTGGCATCACCACTTCGGCAAGGTCTCGGCGGCCTGGGCGTTCATGGTCATCGTGCCCTACGTGCTGCTGCACGGCGTCGCCTCCGCAAGCTACGAGATCATCCACCTGATGCTGCTCGACTACATACCCTTCATCGTGCTGCTGCTGGCGCTGTTCACGGTGACGGGCGGCATCCACATCCGGGGCAATCTGCACGGCTCGCCGTCGATGAACACGGCACTGCTGGCGATCGGCACGGTTCTGGCAGGCTGGATGGGAACGACCGGCGCCTCCATGCTCCTGATCCGCCCGATCATCCGCGCCAACGATGATCGCCGCCACAAGATCCATGTCTTCGTGTTCTTCATCTTCTTGGTCTCGAACATCGGCGGCGCCCTCACGCCGCTCGGCGATCCGCCGCTGTTCCTGGGCTTCCTGAAGGGAGTCAGCTTCTTCTGGACCACGACGCATCTCTTCGCCGAAATGCTGGTCTGCACGATCATCCTGCTGGCGCTGTTCTATGCGCTCGACCGCTACTGGTATCGCAAGGAGGGACACCTCAAGCGCGATCCCACCCCGGAAACGCCCGTGCGGATCGAAGGCGGCGTGAACATCATCCTGCTGATGGCCGTGGTCGGGGTGGTGCTGGCCAGCGGCACCTGGAAGCCGGGCGTGCACTTCACCGTCTTCCACGTGACGCTGGAACTGCAGAACGTGCTGCGCGACCTAGCCCTCGTGGCGATCTGCGGTCTGTCGCTCAGGCTCACGTCACGCAAGCTGCGCGAGGAGAACGGCTTCGGCTGGGGGCCCATGGCGGAGGTCGCCAAGCTGTTCGCCGGCATCTTCATCACCATCGCCCCGGCGATCGCCATCCTCAAGGCCGGCAGCGACGGCGCGCTGGCGCCGCTCGTCGCCCTCGTTTCCGATCCCAGCGGCAAGCCGGACGACATCTGGTACTTCTGGCTGACCGGCATCCTGTCCAGCTTCCTGGACAACGCGCCGACTTACCTGGTGTTCTTCAACCTGGCGGGCGGCGATGCCTCCACTCTGATGGGTGCCTTGGCCAGCACCCTCGCCGCCATCTCCTGCGGCGCGGTGTTCATGGGCGCCAACACCTACATCGGCAATGCGCCGAACTTCATGGTCAAGGCCGTGGTCGAGGATTCCGGCATCCGCATGCCGTCCTTCTTCGGCTACATGGCGTGGTCCTGTGCCATCCTCGTGCCGCTGTTCGTCCTGATCACCGTGATCTTCTTCCTGTGATGCCGCGCCGCCTCGTCAGGCCATAGAGGGACGGAACAGTTCCGCCAAAGTCCTGACGGCCTCGTCCGCCTCGGCGCGGTCAGGAGCCTCGTCGGTTTCGCCGTAGCCCTTCATCTCGCCGCCGGCGAACGACTGGACGACGAGTCCGTCGCGCCGCGGCACGGCCAGGACATGCCGGTAGACGACGCCGTAGCGCACCTGGGGCTGCGGGATCAGCCGGGCGATCTGCCCGCGTACCGGCACCAGCGTCTCGTCGCGCCACAGCGCCCGTGCCCCGTAGCCCGTGCAGTTGATGACCACCTTCGTGCCCAGCGCCGCGACCTGCGACGGCGTGTTGAAGTCGGCACGGCGGTACTGGCCGCCGGCGATGAAGAAGTCGTTCAGGAGCGTGCGGCCGTAGTCCGCGATGTTGAACATCATGATCTCGCTCCGCGCCGCCGACGTGCCTCTGAAGGGCGTGGTCTCGATCGGCACGTGCCGCCACCGTGGCGTCAGATCGCGGATAAGCTGCCCGTAGCGGACGAACTCGACTGCAGGCGGCACCGCGGCGTTCCCCGGCGTGCTCGGCGTCGCCGAGGCATCGGTGACCGAGTATTGATCAATCCACTCCACCGGCGTGCCCGGCAGGCCGAGGTAGCCGCGATGCATGCCGAAGGCGGTGCGCGCCATCTTCTCCCAGGCCAGGGCGAAGGCAGGCGCCGCCACGCCGACCTGGGCGACCCGCGAATCGGGTGTCCATTCGCCGGTGGCCCGTGCCGAGGTCGTGAACGGCAGCTGCTCGCGGGCATGGATCGTCACCTTCGCGCCGGCGCGCTGCGCCAGGATCGCCGAGGTGAGCCCCAGGACGCCGCAGCCGATCACGGCCACCTCCCGCGGGCTGGCCTGCATGGCGAGCCGCACCGCCTCCGCGCTCGACCCCCAGGACAGCGACCAGCCGCTGCCGCCATGGCCGTAATTGTGGACGACCAGCACGTCGCCCAGCCGCTCGGTCTCCACGCGCGGCCCGGCCGGCCGGAACGGGCGCAGGCAGACGGCGACATCGATGATGCGGTCGGTGCGCGCCCGGATCGGCACCAGCGTAGGTCCGTCGCCCGACGACGACCCAGGCACCGTCGCGCAGCCTGCCAGCAGGCTCGCCGCGGAACCCAGCAGCACGCCCCGACGGCCCGGATAGGCGCTCTCGATCAGCCCAGCCATGCCCCCTTTCTACACCGAAGTGCGGCGCAGGCGCAGGGCGTTGGCGATGACGCTGACCGAGGACAGCGACATGGCGGCGGCACCGATGATCGGCGACAGCAGGATGCCGAAGAAGGGGTAGAGGACGCCCGCGGCGATCGGCACGCCGGCGGCGTTGTAGATGAACGCGAAGAAGAGGTTCTGTCGGATGTTGCGCATCGTCGCCGCGGACAGGCGGCGAGCGCGGACGATGCCCATCAGGTCGCCCTTGAGCAGGGTGACGCCGGCGCTCTCGATCGCCACGTCGGTGCCGGTTCCCATCGCGATCCCGACGTCGGCCGCCGCCAGCGCCGGTGCGTCGTTCACCCCGTCGCCCGCCATGGCGACCACCCGGCCCTCGCGGCGCAGCCGCTCGATCACGGCGCTCTTCTGCTCGGGCAACACCTCCGCTTCGATCTCGGATATGCCGAGCCGCCGTGCCACGGCCTCGGCCGTGGTGCGATTGTCGCCGGTCAGCATCACGACGCGGACGTTCTCGGCCGCGAGCGCCTTCAGCGCCGCCGGCGTCGTCGCCTTCACCGGATCGGCGATCGCCAGGACAGCCGCTGGCTGCCCGTCGACGCCCAGGAAGATCGCCGTCGCTCCCTCGCGACGCTGCCCCTCCGCCTCGTCCTCCAGCGCGCCCGGATCAACGCCGCTCGCCCGCAGGAAGGCGCCATTGCCCAGCACGACCTGCCGGCCGCCGACACGGCCCTGCACGCCTTTGCCGGTCGGCGAATCGAACTCCGCCACCTCCTCGATTGCGAGCTTGCGCTCGGTCGCGGCTTCGACGATCGCGCGCGCCAGCGGATGTTCGCTGGCCCGCTCGACAGCCGCCGCCAATTCGATCGCCCTCTCCTCCGTGAAGCCCGGAGCCGGCACGACCGCGACCAGCCTGGGGCGTCCCTCGGTCAGCGTGCCGGTCTTGTCCACCACCACCGTGTCGATGCGCTCCATGCGCTCCAGCGCCTCGGCGTTCTTGATCAGCACGCCGGCCTGTGCGCCGCGCCCCACGCCGACCATGATCGACATCGGCGTGGCGAGCCCCAGGGCGCAGGGACAGGCGATGATCAGCACGGTGACTGCCGCGACGAGGCCAAAGCCCAGTCTCGGCTCCGGCCCGAACACAGCCCAGGCCGCAAACGCCAGGACCGCCACCGCCAGGACGGCCGGCACGAAATAGCCCGACACCTGGTCGGCCAGCCGTTGGATGGGCGCGCGGCTGCGCTGGGCCTCGGCCACCATCTGGACGATGCGCGACAGCATGGTGTCGCGCCCGACCTTGTCGGCCCGCATCACCAACGCACCCGTCGTGTTCAGCGTGCCGGCGATCAGTCGCGCGCCCGCCTCCTTGCTCACGGGCATGGATTCTCCGGTCACCAACGATTCGTCGAGCGACGAACGGCCGCTCAGCACCTCGCCGTCGACCGGCACCTTCTCGCCGGGCCGCACGCGCAGGCGGTCGCCCACGGCCACGGCGTCGAGCGACACCTCCTCCTCACCACCGTCGTCCTTCAGGCGCCGCGCGGTCTTGGGCGCGAGATCGAGCAGGGCGCGGATGGCGCCCGACGTCTGGGCGCGCGCGCGCAGCTCGAGCACCTGCCCCAGCAGCACGAGCACGGTGATCACCGCCGCCGCCTCGAAGTAGACCGCCACCGTGCCCTCATGACCGCGGAAGGCGGGCGGGAAGAGTCCCGGCATCAGCAGGGCGACCATGCTATACGCCCAGGCGACGCCGGTCCCCATGGCGACCAGGGTGAACATGTTGAGATTGCCCGTGCGCAGCGACTGCCAGCCGCGCACGAAGAAGGGCCAGCCGCCCCAAAGGACGACCGGCGTGGCGAACAGGCACTGCAGCCAGCTCGACGTCCTCGGATCGACCAGGGCATGCAGCGCCGGGAAGACATGGCCGCCCATCTCCAGCGCCACGACGGGCAGGCTGAGCACCAGGCCGATCCAGAACCGCCGGGACATGTCGATGAGCTCTTCGTTCGGCTCCTCCTCCAGCGAGACCTCCGCCGGCTCGAGCGCCATGCCGCAGATCGGGCAGCTGCCCGGACCGACCTGGCGGATCTCCGGATGCATCGGGCAGGTGTAGATCGCGCCCGGCGGGGCGGCGGGCGCCGGTGCCGCCTCGGCGGGCGCCAGGTAGCGCACGGGATCGGCGCTGAACTTCTCCAGGCACTTGGGATTGCAGAAGTAGTAGGTCCGGCCCTCGTGCACCGTGGAGTGCCGGGCGGTAGCCACCTTCACCTTCATGCCGCAGACGGGATCGACGGCAACCTCTTCGGCCGCCGGATGTTCGTGCCGCATATCGTGATCGTGGCCATGATGATGGGCGTGGCCGCCGCCGCAGCAGTCCTTCGACATGCTTGCTACTTATACCCTACGGGGGTATAGTTCAAGCCATGGACGACAGGCTCAAGAAATCGCAGCTCGCGCGGCTCGGCCGCATCGAGGGTCAGGTGCGCGGCGTCGCCCGCATGATCGAGGAGGACCGCTACTGCATCGACGTGCTGACCCAGATCCGCGCCGTGCGCGCCGCCCTGGACAAGGTCGAGCAGGAGACGCTGGGCAATCACCTGAAGCACTGCGTCGCCGACGCGTTCCACGCCGGGAGCGATCGCGACCGCCAGACCAAGATAGACGAGCTGCTGGAGGTGCTGGAAGCCCGCCGCCGCTGACGGACGCGGCAGGCCAAGCCCTCCTTTCGTATAGTTTCCGCGACGGCCCCGATCGCGCACCCTCCCTGCCGCGACGATGGTTCGTCGAGGGGGAGTACGGGATGGCAGCGACGGAAGAGACATTCGCAAGCAAGGACGGCACGGGCATCTTCTTCCGGGGGTGGCTGCCGCCCGCGGCGCCGAAGGCCGTCATCGTGGTCTGTCACGGCCTCAATGCCCACAGCGGCCAGTATCTCTGGGCCGGCGAGACGCTGAGCCAGGCAGGCTTCGCCGTCTACGCGCTGGACCTGCGCGGCCGCGGCCGGTCCGAAGGCGAGCGCTTCTACGTCGAGGATGTGGCCGATTACGTCGCCGACGTGGCCGTCATGGTGAGCCTGGCCAAGCAGCGCCATCCTGGCCTCGGGGTCTTCCTGCTGGGCCACAGCGCCGGCGGCGTCACCTCGGCGGTCTATGCGCTCGACCACCAGGCCGAGCTCGCGGGCTTCATCTGCGAGAGCTTCGCCTTCCAGGTGCCGGCGCCGGGCTTCGCCCTGGCCGCCATCAAGGGCCTGAGCCACATCGCGCCGCGCCTGCCGGTGCTGACGCTCAAGATGGTCGACTTCACGCGCGATCCGTCGGCGCTTGCCGCCCTCGAGGCCGATACCCTGACGCTGCGCGAGGCCCAGCCCGCGGCCACGGTCGCGGCGCTGGTGCGCGCCGACGAGCGCCTGCGCGAGGAGTTCCCCAGAATCAAGATCCCGGTCTTCATCCTGCACGGCACTGCCGACAAGGTCACGGTGCCGGCGGGCAGCCAGTTCTTCTTCGACACCGTCGGCTCGACCGACAAGACCCTGAAGCTCTACGAGGGCCACTACCACGACCTGCTGAACGACGTCGGCAAGGAAGGCGTCCTGGCCGAGATCGTGGCCTGGATCGACAAGCGTCTGTAGCTTCGGTCTCAGCCGCCGTAGGCGGCCACATACGCCTCGCGCAGGGCGTCCTCCAGCTTGCGTCCCTCGCGGTAGGGATCGAGGTTGGCCGGGCGCTCGACGCCGGGCAGCAGGCGCGTGCAGGGCTGCGGCGCACCGAGGACCGTCTGCACCGGGATGCGCTCGGCATAGATCGGCAGGGCGTAGTCCTCCTCGTCGTCGGCCACGCCCTTGGTGCGGATCTTCGCCGAGGCACGCTCGATCTCCATGGCGATCACGCCCGTCGCCCTGATCTCCTGCGTCGAGCTCTCGCGCAGCTGCGCCGTCCGGCCGGGGAACAGCCGGTCCACCATCATCACCAGCGCCTGCTTCTTCTCCTCGGGATCGGTCAGCAGCCTGGCATGGCCGAACGCCATCACCGAGCGGTAGTCGGCGGAATGGTTGAAGCCGCAACGCGCCAGCACGAGACTGTCGAAGTAGGTGACGGTCAGGCAGGCCGGCTCCCCTTTCGAGAGATTGCGCAGCATGCGGCTCGCGCTGCTGCCGTGCCAGTAGAGGCGCGTGCCCTCGCGCCAGAACAGGGTCGGCGTGCAGAAGGGCTGCCCGTCGATCACGTAGGACACATGGCACAGGGACGCGCCGTCGAGCAGCGCATGGATCGTCTCCCGGTCGTAGGAGCCGCGCTCGTGCAGCCGCTTCACGCGGTTGATCCCGTCGACGGGATAGGTCGTCGCGTCGGTGGTCGTGGTCATGGCAGTCCTCTTCGTTGACCGCCGATGTCGCACATGAGAAGTGGTTATCTCTAGGTCCACTTTCATGGCTATTTCATCAACCACTTCGCGCCGCCGGCAAGCGGTCCTCGACGTTCCCCTGCCGCTCGACGGCACCGCCGGCAACCAGGCGCGGAAGGTCCATGACGGCCTGCGCTCGGCGATCCTCGATGGCCGGCTCGCCGCCGGCCTGCGCCTGCCCTCGAGCCGGGCCCTGGCGGACCAGCTCGGCATCAGCCGCAACCTGGTCGTGGCCGCCTATGAGCAGCTGGCGGGCGACGGCCTGATCGACAGCCGCCGCGGCGCCGGAACCTATGTGGCGTCCCGGCTGCCCGCCCCGCGCGCCGAAGCAGAGGCCTCGACCTTCGAGGCTGAACCGCCGCCGCGCCAGCCTTTCGCCGTCGGCCGCACGCGCTCCGATCCGGTGCTGCTGCGGCGGCTCGCGGCGATCACGCGGCGACGCATCGCGATGGCTACGGAGGCCGATCTCGCCTACGGCGATCCGCGCGGCAGCCAGGCGCTGCGCGAGCAGGTCGCCCTCCACCTTGCCGCAAGCCGCGGCGTGCGGCGCGATCCCAGCTGCATCCTGATCGTGAGCGGCACGCAGAGCGGGCTGCGGCTGTGCGCCGACGCGCTGCTGCCGCCAGCCGCCTCGGTCTGGATGGAGGATCCCGGCTACCCTGTCTCGCGCCGTACCCTCGCCGCCATGGGCCTGCGCGTCGTGCCCGTGCCGGTCGACAGGGACGGGCTCGACGTCGCGGCCGGGCGGCGCCGGCACGCGGCGGCGAGCGCGGCCTACGTGACACCCTCGCATCAGTTCCCGACCGGCGTCACCATGAGCATGCAGCGGCGCGTCATGCTGCTCGACTGGGCGCGCAACCGGAATGCCTGGATCTTCGAGGACGACTACGACAGCGAGTTCCGCTACGACGGCCCGCCGCTGACGGCGCTGGCGGGCATCGACGGCAGCGACCGCGTCATCTATTGCGGCACCTTCTCCAAGACCCTCTTCCCCGGGCTGCGCATCGCCTATCTCGCGCTGCCGCCGGCAGCGGTCGCGCCCGTCGTGACGGCCCGCGCGACCTACGATCGCTGCCCGCCGGTCCTGCTGGAGGGGGCGCTGGCGGAGCTCATGGCCGAGGGGGCGCTGGCCGCCCACACGCGGCGCATGCGCAACCACTACCGCGCGGCGCGAGAAGTCGTGGCCGAAACGCTGGCGAAGGCGGCAGGCGACGCCCTCCGCCTCGTCGTGCCGCAGCAGGGCCTTCACCTCGTGGCCTATCTGCCGCCCGGCCTGTCCGGCGACGCGGCAGACCGCATCCGACGCGCGGCCGGGATCGAGGCGTGGCTGGTCTCGGAGACGCGCGTGTCGCAGCGGGGGCCGGACGGCTTCGTCCTGGGCTTTTCCGGTCACGAGGTTCCGGCGCTCGTCGCCGCATCGATCCGGCTGGGCCGAGCGGCACGGAACCACCTGCGCACGTCCGCCTGACGCGCACCGCCGCACCGGCCGCTCGGCTTGCCTGCCCGATACGCCGCCACTACGATCCGTGACGACGAGGTGCGCTTGCGGGAACCGAAGAAGGACAAGGATGGGAAGTCGCCGGGCATCAACGTCCGGGCCGCCTCCCGCACCATCGACCTGTTCGAGGCCTTCGCGACCATCCGCCGCCCCATGACGGTGTCGGAGCTGTCGCGCGCGCTGAAGATGCCCGTGTCGAGCTGCTTCTCGCTGATCCGTACCCTCGAAGGGCGCGGCTATCTGTTCAGCATGCCGCCGGGCAACAGCTTCTATCCGACCAGCCGCCTGCGCAACGTTGCCGAGGACATCACGAAGGCGGATCCGGTGCTGACGGTCGCCGGCAGCGCCGTCCGCCAGCTCCGGGACGAATCGCGCGAGACCGCCATGTTCGGCAAGCTCTGCCGCAACAGGGTCATCCTTCTCGCCGTCGAGGTCCCTTCGGGCCCGGCACGCTACATGCCCCGCGTGGGCGATCTCCGGCCGGCGCATGCCACCGCGATCGGCAAGGCCCTGCTGGGTTCCCTTCCCGACGAGGAGCTCGACAGGCTCCTGCCCCAGCTGCCGCTCGAGAAGCTCACCCGGACGACGATCACGGATGCGGGCCAGCTCAGGAAGGAACTGGCCGCGAGCCGCCGCCGGGGCTGGTACACGAACGCCGAGGAGACCATTCCCGAGATGACGTCGCTCTGCGTGCCGCTGCAGATGCGCGGCGAGCACTATGCGCTCGCGGTCTCCGGCCCGACCGTGCGCATCAAGACCAATTTCAAGGACAATCTCGAGCGCCTGCAGGCTGCCGCGGCGGCGATCAGCAGCACCTGACGGCCGCTCACCGCGCCGGCTTGCGCGAGATCCTCTCGTAGGCCGCCGCCAGCGCGGTGCGGTGCTCCTCTGTATTGTGGACCAGCGCCTGCATCGCCGCCGAGACTTCCAGGAGATGGTTCATCTGCATGTTGCGTCCCATGCGCAGCAGCCGCTTGGTCATGCGCAGCCCGTCGGCCGGGTGCCGCGCGATGCGCGCCGCGAGGGACATCGCCTCGTCCATGAGCCGGTCCGCCGGCACGACCCGGCTGACCAGGCCGATCTCCAGCGCGCGTGCCGCGTCGACGGTCTCGCCGGTGAAGGCCATCTCGCAGGCATCCGCGAAGCGCATCGTGCGCGACAGCAGCCAGGCGCCGCCGTCGCCCGAGACCAGGCCCAGCGTCACGAAGGTCTGGGCGAAGCGCGCCGCCTCGGAGGCGATGCGGATGTCGCACATCATGGCGAGGTCGCAGCCGGCCCCCATGGCCGGGCCGTTGACGGCGGCGATCACCGGCACCTCCAGCGCCTCGAACAGCTCGGGCAGCTGCTGGATGCCGCGCCGGTAGGCCATGCGGGTCGCCTCCGGGCGCTCGCGATCGACCAGCGACGAGCCGTCGAGCATCGACTTCAGGTCGCCGCCCGCCGAGAAGGCCGAACCGTTGCCCGTCAGGATGATGCACCTCACGTCCCGGTCCCGGTCGAGCAGGCGCACCGTGGCGGCCAGGCCGTCGATCATCGAGATGTCGGTGAAGGCGTTGCGGCGCTGCGGCCGGTTGAGCCGGATGACGGCGATGCCGTCCTGCCGCTCGACCAGAACTGCCGCTTCCTCCATGGGGGCCCCTTTCATGACGTGACGAACTGCCAGAGATCGTGCGCGGGGTGGCTGGCCGCCTGCCGGCCCAGCCGCTCCGCCCAGAAGGCGAGCGTTCCGAATTCCGCCCGCCAGGCCTGAATCGCCGAGCTGTGGCGGTGCAGGTCGTATTCCTGGGCGTAGCCCATGGCGCCGTGCACCTGATGCGCGACGGCCGCGCAGTCGGCGCCCGCGAGGCAGGCGTTGATCCGGGCCGACGCGACATCCCGTTCCAAGCCTTTGCCCCGCGCCACGGCGTGGTAGGCGGCATCGACGGAAATCCGGGCGGCCGCGAGCTTGCTGGCCGCGCCCGCGATCTGGTGCTGGATCGCTTGGAACGACGCCAGCGGCTTGCCGAACTGCGTCCGCGTCCTGGCATGGCCGACGGCCAGCGACAGCGCCTGCTGCGCGGCGGCGCAGATCTGCACCGATCGCATCAGCGCACCCCGTAGAAGCAGATCGTCCGCCGACAAACGAGAGAGCAGGGCGAGCGGTCGCTGCGCGCGGAAATGCACGGTATCGCGCGCCTCGCCGGCGAGGTTGCCGCCGGGCTCGACGGTGCAGCCGGCCAGCGCCACGAACGCCACCCCCTCGCGCAAGGGCAGCAGCGCATGCGCAGCCAGGCGCCCCCAGGGCAGGCCCGTCACGCGGCCGTCGAGCGCCCCGTCGCCCAGGACAAGCGCGCTGCACTCGGCCTCTGCCGTGAAGGTCAGTGGCCCTGCTGGCACGGCATGGCCTGCCCGTGCCAGCAGCGCGCCCCCCACGGCCGTCTCCGCCAGCGGGCAGCGGGCGGCCGCGATCGCGGCGGCGTGGATGACGGCAAGCTCGTCATGCGCCTCCCCGCCCGCACCGCCCAGTTCGGCCGGCACCGCAGGCAGCGTGAAGCCGTCGCTTTCGAGGACCGGCCAGAGTCCGGCACCGGCTTCGGCCGGCACGGCGCCCCCGCGACGGCCGAGGGAGGAGATCGCCGCCAGGGCACGCAGCGCCGAGGCATGGACAGGATTGTCGTCGATCATCATCGAAGCTCCAGCCCGCGCGCGATGATGCCGCGCAGGATCTCCCGCGCCCCGCCGCGGATCGAGTAGGAAGGCGCGTGAAGCAGCGTCTGCGCCATCAGCCGATCGATCGCATCGCCTGCCGCCGGGTCGGGGGCGCAGGCCAGGCCGTCGAGCAGGACCTCGCCGATATCCTGCTCGAGCCGCGATCCCAGCTCCTTCACCAGCGCCGCCTCGAGGTTCGGCAGCTTGCCGTCGTTCAGCATCGCGGCGACCGATACCGACAGCGCACGCAAGCCCATCAGCCGCGCCGTCAGCAGGCCAAGCTTCTCGGCGGGAAATGCCCGATCCAGCCGGGCCATCTGCCGCAGCAGGACGAACGAAGACATGAATCGTTCCGGACCGCTGCGCTCGAAGGCGAGCTCGCTCGTCACCTGCTCCCACCCATTGCCTTCCGTGCCGACCAGCCGATCGTGCGGCACCAGCACGTCGTCGAACGTCACCTCGTTGAACTCGTGCTCGCCCGACATGTTCGGGATGGGCCGCAGCGACAGGCCGGGCGATTGCATGTCGACGATCAGCTGCGACAGGCCCGCATGGCGCCGCGAACCGGGCTCGGTGCGGCACAGCAGGATCATGTAGTGATTGCGATGCGCGTTGGACGTCCAGATCTTGCGGCCGCGCACGCGCCAGCCCTCCGGCGTGGAGACGGCGGCCGTCCGCAGGCTGGCCAGGTCGGACCCGCTGTCGGGCTCGCTCAATCCGATGCAGAAGAACAGCTCGGCTCTCGCGATGCGCGGCAGGAACTCTTCCTTCTGGGCCGGCGTGCCGTAGCGCAGCAGGAGAGGACCGACCTGGCGCTCGGAAATCCAATGCGCACCGACCGGGACGCCCGCGGCAAGCAGCTCCTCCAGCAGGATGAACCGCTCGAGCGACGAGCGCTCGGCGCCGCCATGCTGCCTGGGCCAGGTCAGGCCGAGGAAGCCCTCTGCCGCCAGCCGCCGGCTGAACGCGGCGTCGAACTGCGACCAGCAATCGGCGCGCGGCTCCTGAGCCGCCGGATCGGCTTCGAGGAAGCGACGTACCCGCCGACGGAAGTCGGCGAACCGGTCGAGCTCGGCGTTGCGATAGGGAAAGGAGATCTGGTGCATGACGTCCTAGGCGACGATGCCGGCTGCGTGCAACGCTCGGGCGTGGTCGCCGTCGAGCCCCCACGCCGTCAGGGCCGCGACCGGATCGCCGCGCCGCGCGGGCTCCGCCGGCCGGTCGTTGCCCGGCATGCGCGGCGCCGGCACCGGCTGCACGATGCCGTCCAGCGTGGTGAACGCCCGCCTCTGCGCGAGATGCGGATGCGACGGCACCTCCGCCACCGAGAGAACCGGTGCGACGCAGGCGTCGCTCTCGGCGAACAGGGCCGCCCATTCGTCGCGTGTCTTCGTCGCCAGCCTGGCCGCGATCAGGCCACGGACCCGCTGCTTGTCCTCCGCCGTCGCGGGCGTGAGGTCCGGATGGCCGCGCAGGCCGAGACCGGCGATGTCGGAGAAGACCTCGCGAAAGCGCGTCTCGATGGGCGCCACCGACAGATACTTGCCGTCGGCGCATGCATAGACAGCATAGTACGGGTCGCTGCCGTCGAGGGCATTCGTGCCGCGCTCGGTCGAGAAGATGCCGGCGGCATGGATGCCGAAGAAGACGGTCATCAGCGAAAGTGCGCCGTCGACCATGGCGGCATCGACGACCTGGCCCTTGCCGGTGGCGCGGGCCGATACCAGTGCTGCCAGCACGCCCATCGCGATGTAGAGGGCGCCGCCGCCGAAGTCCCCGACGAGGTTGAGTGGCGGTACGGGCGGGCCGTTCCGCGCGCCGATGGCATGCAGGGCACCGGACAGGGCGATGTAGTTCAGGTCATGGCCGGCATAGGCGCTGAGCGGCCCGTCCTGCCCCCACCCGGTGACGCGTCCGTAGACGAGGCTGGGTCGGCGCTTGAAGCAGTCGTCCGGCCCGAGCCCCAGCCGTTCCATCACGCCCGGCCGGAAGCCCTCCAGCACGATGTCGGACTTCTCCACCAGATCGAGCGCGAGCTCCTTGCCTTCGGCGGCCTTGAGATCGACGTCGATGGTCGTCCGGCTGCGGTACAGCAGATTGAAGCGTTCGGGCTTGTGGGTGCCGAGCTGCACCTTGGCGATGCGGTCGACGCGCAGCACGTCGGCGCCGAGCTCGGCCAGGAGCATCGCGGCCATCGGCGAGGGGCCGATGCCGGCGAACTCGACGATGCGCACGCCGGAGAGGACGCCCTTTGCGCTCATTTGACGGCCTCCGCCGGGACCTTCACCACGCCCGCCTGGGTCAGCGACCGGATGCGCTCGGGCGTGACGCCGAGCTCGGCCAGGATTTCCTGGTAATCGGCGCCCAGGCGTGGAGCCGGACGATCGCGGTCCGGATGTGTGCGCGACCACTCCGACGGCACCCGCATGGAAAGGACACGGCCTTCGGTGGGATGTTCCCGCTCGCGGAAGAAGCCGACTTCCTGCAGGTGCGGATCGTCCAGCACGTCGGCGAGGTCGTAGAGCGGCGTCGCGGGGATGTCGGCTTCGGCCATGACCTCCAGCCACGCTGCGGTGGTGCGCGAGGTCAGGATGTCGGCGACGATGTCGTACAGCGCATCGACGTTGCGCGTGCGGGCGCCGATATCGGCGAAGCGCGGGTCGTTCTCGAACAGGTCGAGCTTGCCCACCGACCGGAAGAAGCGGCGCCATTGCTCGTCGTTGTAGGGCAGGATCGCCAGGTATCCGTCCTTGGTCGGATACGGCCGGCGGCTGCGCGAAAGCTGGCGGGCATAGCCCGGGGGGCCCTCCGGCGGCACGAAGGCGTGCCCGCCAATATGATCGCCGAGCACGACGCTCGCCATGGTCTCGAACATGGGCACGTCGATCCGCTGCCCGCGGCCGGACCGGGTACGCTCATGCAGGGCGGAAACCACCGTCATCGCCGCGTAGAGGCCGACGAAGCGGTCGACCAGCGGGAAAGGCACGTAGCGCGGATCCGTGCCGGTGGACTGCCCGTAGAGCGACGGGATGGCCGTCATCGCCTGGATGAGATCGTCGTAGGCCGGCCGCTTCGCGTAGCGGCCGTTGCGTCCGTAGCCGTAGACGCCGACATAGAGCAGCTTCGGGTTCACGGCCTCCAGCGCCTCGTAGGTGAGGCCGAGCTTCTCCATCACGTGCGGCCGCAGATTGTAGATCAGCACGTCGGCCTGGCGCGCCATGTCCAGCAGGAGCTGCCGGCCGTCGGGCTGCTTGAGATCGATCGAGATGCTGCGCTTGTTGCGGTTGACCGACAGGAAGGCCGCCCCCATGCCGCGATTGCGGAAGGGCCCGATGCCGCGTACCGTATCCCCGCCCGCCGCTTCGATCTTGATGACGTCGGCGCCGAAATCGCCCAGCAGCTGGGTGGCGTACGGCCCCATCAGCACGGTTGTCAGATCGAGAACCCTAACGCCCGAAAGCGGCATCTTCGAACTCCACGAACGCAAGCGCCTTCCCGGCCCCGCAACGGCGGGACGGGGACACCCCACACGGTCAATTCTTCTTGGCCAGCTGGTCGCGATACTCTTTCAGGACAACGCTGCCGGGCCGGCCGCGCTTGTCGAGATCGGCCGCCCACTGGTCGGCGACGCCACGGGTCTTCTCCTGGAACTCCGCCTTCTCCGCATCGGTGAGCCGCAGCAGCGACATGCCGCCCTGCACCAGGCGATCGCGGTCGCGCGCGTCGTCCTCCATGACCTTGGCGCAGTTCTGGCGGGAGTACTTCTCCGCCAGCGTCATCATCACCTTCTGCACGTCGGCCGGCAGCGACTTCCACTTGCGTTCGCTGATGATGTAGCTCGAGATCCAGCCGCCGAAGTTGACGTCGGTCGTGCCGGTCTTCACCAGCGGATTGAGATCGTAGGGAAACAGGCTCGTATAGACGAAGTTGATGCCGTCGACGGTGCCGCGCGACAGCGCCTCGCGCACCTCCGGCGTCGGGATCTGCACCGGCACGGCGCCGACGCGCTGGATCACCGCGGCCTTGGCCGAACCGGTGACGCGGATCTTCATGCCCTGCAGCTCCTTGAGCGACGAGATCTTCTTGGCGGTGAAGACCTGGTAGGGCGGCAGGTTCTGCACGAGGATGGGCTTCACGCGGTTGGCGTCGAAGTCGACCTTGCGAAGCTCGCTGTCCCGGTTGACGAGGTTGTAGTAGGCCATCGCGCCGTTGCAGCCGACCGCCTCGGCCAGCGGCAGCTCGGCCACGGGCGACATCGGCATCTTGTCCGGCACGAAGGACGGCACGACATAGGCCATGTCCGTGACGCCGCTCTGCGTCAGCGCCAGGAGATCCTTGGCCTTGCCGAGCTGCTCGGCGGGGAAGTACTCGAACTTGACCTTGCCGCCGGTCTCCTTCGTGACCGCATCCATCCAGGGCTTGGTCATGTTGGCCACGACATAGTGTCCGACGGGAAACGAATCGGCGATCTTGATGACGATCTGCGCCGAGGCGGTCTCCGCGGCACCGGCCGTCGCGACAAGCGACGCGAGCAATGGCATCGCAAACCGGGCAAGCCTCATTTCTGTCCTCCTCTTTCCTTCACTGCATGTTCGATGGGAGCCACATCACCAGGCCCGGCACGGCCGTCAGGAGCACGAGGACGAGGATGTGGGCGACGACGTGCGGCCAGACTCCGTGGAATACGGTGCCGAGCGGCATTCCCGTGGTCTTCGACACGACGAAGACGTTCAGCCCCACGGGCGGCGTGACCATGCCGAGCTCGGCCGTGACGACCACGATCACGCCGAACCAGATCGGATCGAAGCCGAGTGCCTTGATGACAGGCAGCACCACGGGCACGGTCAGGATCAGGATGGCCGCCTGGTCCATGACGCAGCCCAGCAGGATGTAGCCGAGCAGGATGATCGCCAGGATCACGAACGGGTCGAAGGGCAGCGCCGAGACCCAGTTCACGATCTCGTATGTCGTCCGGGTGAGCGTGAAGAAGTATCCGAAGATGTGGGCGCCAACGATGATCAGCAGGATCATGCAGGTCGTCCGCGCGGCGCGCGAGCACGCCGCCACGAAGGCCCTGCCGCTGAAATTGCCGCTGCGAATGGCCAGGATCAGGGCGCCGAGGGCGCCGATGGCGGACGCTTCGGTTGGCGTCGCGAGGCCGGTATAGATGCACACGGTGATCAGGCCGAACAGGGCCAGCATCGGCCCCAGCTCCTTCAGCGAGGCGAGCTTGGCGCGCCATGGGACGGCGACGGCCGGGGGCGCCGACTTTGGATCGGCCAGGACGATTGCATAGACGGTCGCCATGATGGCCAGTGTGACGATGAGGCCGGGGATCACACCGGCGATGAGAAGCCTTCCGACGCTGATGTCGGCGATGATGCCGTAGAGGACGAGGGCGACGCTCGGCGGGATCAGCATCGCCAGCGTGCCGGAGATCGCGACCACGCCGCTGGCGAGGCGCGGGTCATAGCCCTGCTTGAGCATCGCCGGGAGGCTTGTCGAGGCCAGTGTGGCCGCGGAGGCCGTGCTCGACCCCGAGATCGCCCCGAAGCCCGCGCCGGCAAGCGCCGTCGCCATCGCAAGGCCGCCGCGCAGCCTTCCCACCCACAGGGCGGCCGCTTCGAACAGGCCGTTCGCGATGCCGCTCAGGATGACGAACTCCGCCATCAGGATGAACATCGGGACCGTCACCAGCTCGTAGGCGCTGACGCTCGACAGCGTCGTCGTCTCGAGGATTCCGACCAGGCTGTCCCAGCCGCCCACCATGTACAGCCCAACCGAGCCCGCGACGGCCAGCGAGAAGGCGACAGGCACGCCTGCGACCAGCAGGCCGGCCATCAGCAGCGTTGCGACGAGGACGGGGCTCATGCGCTGTGGCTTCCCTCCGCCGCGTCGCGCGCGAGGCCGGCTTCCGACTGGACGGACTGGTAGAGGAGACGCAGCACCAGCAACCCCAGGCCCGCCGCCACCATCGTGTAGATGGGCCATGTGACCCAGATGTAGGGTCCGACGATCTCGTCGCCGCTGACGAAGGCGTCGAGGGCCTTCAGGGCGAAGGCGCCGCAGGCGATCGCGAACACGGCCGCGGCAAGGAGATTGCCGACGCGGGACAAAATCGACCGCAGCCGCGCCGGCGCAAGCTTCACGAACAGGTCCACCGCGATGTTGCCATGGCAGCGCTGGACGTAGCCGAGGGGAAGAAAGAACAGCGCGGCCATGACGTACAGGCCGATGAATTCATAGGCCCAGGCGAGCGGCGCGTTGAACAGGTACCGCAGGAGGACGTCGCAGGCGATGATCGTCATGATGACGACCGTCGCGATGACGCCGAGATATCGGCCCACCTCCTCGCAGGCGCGGATCACTTTGCCCAAGCCGTCCTCCTCCACGGTTCGCCGAGCGCTTGTCTTCTGCTTATGGCGACTTCTTTCCGTATTTGGAAAACTATTTCAAATCCTAAAGCCGAGCGAATGCCGCAAAGCGAACGGGCGCGGCGACCCGCCAGCAAGCGTGCCTTCGATTGCACGCACCGCGCACAGGAGGCCTTTCGCAGGCGACGGTGTCGCCGGCCGGTCGCGCCACGAGGCGCGGCATGCTGGAATGCCGGGCGTGAAGAACCACTGAAAACGGAAGGATCGTCCGTGAAGCTGCTCCTCGCTCCGCTCGGGTTCCTGATCTCGCCCATCACCATCGCGGCGGTGAACCTGCTGCTGCTGTTCCCGATGGTGCTGTCGGTCGTCGACGTCGCCAGGAGCGCGATCGTCCGCGCCGACACCCACGAGCCGGTCGCGATCGTCTCGACCGTGGCCCTGATGATGATCGGCTGGGGCGTGGCCCTCGAGGAACGAGCCGTCATCCGCAAGCTGTTTGGGGTCTGGGGCCGCCCCGACGAGTCACGCCAGGAAGAGATCGACCACCAATGCCATACCTACGGCGTCGCCCAGCTGGTGCTGGGCCTGTTCGCCGAGATCGCGGTGGCGATGATCTCCCTCCCAGACCGCATCATTAACACCAAGGGGCTCGAGCACGCACTTCTCACCGTCTCACTGACCCTCATCGCCATCGCATCTCTGATCCAGGCGAGGCACATCCTCGTCCTGCTGTCGGCTACGGTGCGATCGCCACCGCCCGCGGAAGCAGCGACAGACTGAGCTGGCTCAGCGTTTGGTCCGCAGCGGCGGCGCCTTGGGCCAAGTGGCAGTGGCAAGGAGAGCGGTGCGGCCGGCACGATCGTAGGCGGAGACGAGGTCCGCCAGCGTCTGGGAAACGCGCTCGATCTCCGCAAGTCCGGCCGGCCGCTTGACGACCTCGCCGATGAGGAACTTCTCGCGCACCTTGTGATAGCTCATGCAGGTCGCGTCACCGGCGACCGTCGTGACGAAGATCCGCTCGCGGCCGATCCGCTTTGCCTCGACGAGCTTGGCGTTCATCAGCTTCTTCAGCGAGTAGGCCACGAGGTGGGTGTCGTCGATGTTCATGACCAGCCCGATCTCCGACAGGCGCTGGCCCTTGGGACGCCGGTTCAGGGCGTGGAGCACCAGGATGTCGAGCGCGTTAAGGCCCACCACGTCCGCTGCGTTCATGCAGGTCTCGATCCAGCGGGAGAACCCGAACATCACCATCGCCAGGTGATACTCGAACTCGCTGAGACGCTGCGCCTCTTGCGACAGCGTGGCGTCCGCGGCCTTGGCATGCTCGTTCGTCACGCGACCCTCCCGGCAGCCGACCGACGTTCCCGCTTCCATCCGGTGCACGGGAGAAACTTCGCCGGCAAATCGTCGGTATTTTGCATCGTTGCCGGCGTAGGGCGCCTGAACATAATTCCCGTCCGATGGTTCATGTGAGGCGCGCAATGACGTCGGCAGACAACGACACGGAGCGGTTCTGGCAACGGGCGAACAGCCATATCCTGTACTTCGGATGTGAACTTGCAAGGTTCATTCCAACGCGCGCCGAGGGCTGCTGGCTCTACGATGCACGGGGCAAGCGCATGCTGGACTTCACGTCCGGGCAGATGAGCGCCATCCTCGGACATTCCCATCCCGAAGTGGTGGCCACGATCCGCGAAGCTGCGGGCACGCTGGATCATCTCTTTTCCGGAATGGTCTCGGAGCCGGTGGTGGGGCTCGTCGAGCAGCTCGCCGGGCACGCGCCCGAGCTGCCCTACGGCTTCCTGCTGTCCACCGGCAGCGAGTCCAACGAAGCCGCCATCAAGCTGGCGAAGACCGTGACCGGCAAGTGGGAGATCGTGTCGTTCACCCGCGGCTATCACGGCGTCACGGCGGGCGCCGGCGCCGCCACCTTCAAGATCGGACGCGCCGGCCTCGGACCGCTGCCGCAAGGCTACCACGCCATCCCGGCGCCGAACGCCTACCGGCCGCGCTTCCCCGGCGTCGACTGGCGCCAGGAGCTCGACGATGCCTTCGACCACATCGACAAGACCTCGATGGGCAGCCTTGCCGCCTTCATCGCCGAGCCGATCCTGAGCTCCGGCGGGGTGATCGATCTTCCGCCCGGCTATCTCGCCGAGCTTCGCCGGCATTGCGACCGGCGCGGCATGCTGCTCATCCTGGACGAGGCGCAGACCGGACTCGGCCGGACCGGCACGATGTTCGCCTTCCAGCGCGACGGGGTCTCTCCCGACATCATGACGCTGTCGAAGACGCTGGGCGCCGGACTGCCTCTTGCCGCCGTCATGGCGACGGAGAAGGTCGCGAAGGCCGCCGCGGAACGGCAGTACTTCTTCTACACGACGCATCTCAACGACCCCCTGCCGGCAGCCGTGGGCCTCAAGGTGATCGAGATCATCGTGCGCGACCGGCTCGTCGAGCGCGCCAGGACCGCCGGCGACCGCCTGGGTGCCGGCCTGCTCAGGATAAAGCAGCGCCATCCGGCGGTCGGCGATGTGCGCGGCCGCGGCCTGATGCGCGGCCTGGAGTTCGCCGATTTTGGCGACAGGGACGCCACGGCGATCTCGAACGCCGTCACGAACGCCGCGCTGGAGCTTGGGCTCGCCGCCAACATCGTCCGCAGCGGCACGTCGGGCGGGGTGATGAGGATCGCCCCGCCGCTCACGGTCAAGGACGAGGAGATCGACGAAGGCCTCGACCTTCTCGACCGCGCCATCGCCGCGGTCCTGTGAGCAGCCGGTCGATCCCATGGCGCGTTTTGCCGTTTCCGTCGATGTCGGCGGCACCTTCACCGATTTCGTGGTGCTCGACGGGGACAGGAAGGCCATCGTCACCGCGAAGGTCCTGACCACGCCTCTGCAGCCGGACCGCGGCATGCTCGACGGAATCGCCCAGCTGCAGCAGCGTATCGGCTTCGACCTGGCCGACTGCGACGTCTTCCTTCATGCAACGACGCTGATCACGAATGCCGTGATCGAGCGCCGTGGCCACGACTTCATCCTGCTCCATACGAAGGGCTTCGGCACGACGCTCGAGACCGGCCGGGAGCATCGGTACAATCTGACGAACCTGCGCCTGCCCTTTCCCAGGCCCCTTTCCTGGCGCGCCATGAAGGTGGCGGTCGATGAGCGCACATCGGCCGAGGGCGAGGTCGTTCTTCGTCCCGACCGGGACCGGCTGATGGCGGACGTCCATCGGGTCGCAGCCGCCACGGGCGTCAGGAACTTCGCCGTCTGCTTTCTCCATTCCTTCCGGAATGCCGCCAACGAGCAGCTCGTCGCCGACTGGCTGGCGCAGGACTTCCCTGACGGGATCGTGTCCACCTCGAGCGATGTCGCGCCGCAGCAGGGCGAATACGAGCGATGGACGACCTGCGCGGTGAACGCCTACACCAAGCCGCTGCTCGCGGCCTATGTCCGGCGTCTCGAGGAGGCGGCGCGCGCGCAGGCTTTCCGCGGACGTCTGTTCCTGATGACCTCGTCCGGCCTGCCGATGGCGGCGGAGCACTGCATCCGCACGCCGGTCCGCCTCATCGAGTCCGGCCCGGCCGCCGGCGTTCTCGCGGCACGGGAGATCGCCGAGCGCAATCGCGCCTTTCTCGCAGACGACGACGGTCGCCTCGACACCGTTCTGGCCTATGACATGGGCGGCACGACGGCCAAGGGTGCCTTCATCGTCAAGGGTGAGGTCGATGTCCGGCCCGGCCTCGAAGTCGCCCGCGAGGGCGCGTTCGAGGCCGGCAGCGGCCTGCCCCTCAGCATCCCGGCGATCGACCTCATCGAGATCGGCGCTGGCGGCGGCAGCATCGCGGAGATCGACGACAGGGGCGTCATCGGCGTCGGACCGCGCAGCGCCGGCGCCGAGCCGGGGCCGGCGTGCTACGGCCGCGGCGGCACGCAGCCCACGGTCACCGACGCAAACCTGATCCTGGGCTTCCTCGGCGAAAGCAACTTCCAGGGCAGCGGCATCGCGGCCAGCAAGGCGGCGGCCGAGGCGGCCGTTCGTACGGCGATCGCCGAGCCGCTCGGAATCGCGATCGAGCGCGCGGCGCTGGGCATCCACCAGACCATCAACGAGAACGTCGCGCGCGCCTTCCGCGTCCACGCCGCTGAGCTCGGCATCGACTACCGCCGCGCGACGCTGGTCTGCACGGGTGGGTCGGCGCCGGTGCACGCGTTGCCCATCGCGCGGCTGCTCGACATCGGGCGCGTGATCTTCCCCTTCGCCGCCGGCGTCGCCTCGGCGTCGGGACTCTTCGTCGGCCACGAAGGGACGGTCCTGCGGCGATCGAAGCTCGCGCGGGTCGCAGAGATCGCAGTCCAGGACATCGCGGAGGAAGTCTCTTCACTCGTCGCCGCCGATGCCTATGCGCGTCGCCTCCTCGCTGAAGGAGCCGCCACGGTCGTCAAGGCCGGCATGAGGTACGAAGGCCAGGATTCGGAGATCACCGTCGAGATCGGCCGGAACGGCCGGTATGCCGACCGGGATGGCATCCGCAGCAGGTTCCTCGAAACCTACAAATCCATCTTCGGGCTCAATTTCCCCTCCTATGACATCGAGATCGGCACCTGGATCGTCGAGATCACCCGGCTCGATCGCATGAGGAGCATGCGGGCATTCACCTATGACGCGCTGAAAGGTGCCGTCCGGCCGGACAAGGGCCATCGCCGCTGCCATCTCGAACGCGATCGGGGCGAGCGGCAGACGGCGGTGCCCGTCTTCGATCGCTACGCCCTCGCTCCCGGGTGGAAAGTGGAGGGCGCCGCGCTCATCGAGGAGAGCGACACCACCATCTTCATTCCGGCGGGAGCCGTCGTCGAGGTCGCCCCCAGCCTCGATCTCATCGCGCATTGGAGCGCCTGACATGTCGTCAAGGATGATCGATTCGGTGGATGTCGGCATCATCTGGTCGCGGCTCGTTTCGTCGGCGGACGAGATGGTCTCGACCCTCGTCCGCACGGCCTTCTCGACCATGATCCGGCAGAGCGGCGACTATTCCTGCATGATGTTCGACTCGCGCGGCCGGCTGATCGCGCAGGGAGCGACCAGCGTTCCCTCCTTCACGGGTACCGGTCCGCATACGCTGGGCCACGTGCTCGAGCGGATCAGGCCCGCCGACATGCGCGACGGCGACATCATCGTGACGAACGATCCCTGGATGGGCACAGGCCACGTCTACGACATCAACGTGGTGAAGCCCGTCTTCCGCAAGGATGCGCTCGTGGGCTTCTGCCTCACCGTCTCCCATCTGTCCGACGTCGGCGGCGCCGGCATGGCCTCGACCGCGACCGACGTCTACGAGGAAGGTTTCGCCCTGCCGCCGGTCAAGCTCGTCGAAGCCGGCGTGGAGAACCGGTTTCTTTTCGAGTTCCTGCGCAACAACGTGCGGATGCCCGATTTCGTCATCGGCGACATCTACGCGAACATTTCCGCCTGCAATGCGGGTGCGAGCGGTCTGGTCGAGATTCTCGACGAGTACGATCTCGCCGACATTCTCGGCGTTGCCGACGCGATATTCGCCCTCACCCGCCAGGCCGTCGATGCCAAGCTCCGACGCCTGCCCCGGGGACGCCACGCCGCCGTGCTTCCCGTGGAGGGTGGCCAGGCCTTTCCCGATCTCGACCTTCGCGTGACGGTGTCGATCGAGGAGGCCGGCTTCTCCTTCGACTTCGCGGGCACGGCAGGCGTGGTGCCGGCCGGCGTGAACGTCCCGATCTGCTATACGCGCGCCTTCTGCTACTTCGGCGCCAAGGTGGTGCTGGCCCCCAACATTCCCAACAACCAGGCACTGCTCGACGTCGTGACCGTCGTCGCGCCGGACAACTGCATCCTCAACGCCCTGCGTCCGCACCCGACGGCAGCGCGGCACATCTTCGGCCACTATGTCGGGCCGCTGATCTTCTCCGCGCTGGCCGAGGCCCTTCCGGAGGACGTCCAGGCCGATTCCGGCATGGTGTTCCAGGTCAATCTCCGCGGCCGCAATCGCCGCGGCCGCCGCTACGCGTCGCTCTATTTCTCGCCCGGCGGATACGGCGCCCTGTCGGGCTACGACGGGCGGGCTGCCCTGCCGGCGCCGTCCAACATGATCAGCGGTTCGGTGGAGGCCTGGGAGGACCAGACCGGCTGCATGCTTCTCCAGAAGGAGGTCCTGCCGGACACCGGCGGCGCAGGCGAATTCCAGGGCGGCAACGGCCAGGTATTCCGTCTGCGCAACGACACGGGCGCCCCGCTGGAAGCGTTCTTCATGGCATCACGGACACGGCTGGCGGCACGCGGCTTCGCCGGCGGGCTGCCCGGTGCGCCGCGCCGCATCCTCATCGA
Organism: Pseudomonadota bacterium; assembly: GCA_049323495.1. GTDB lineage: Bacteria > Pseudomonadota > Alphaproteobacteria > Reyranellales > Reyranellaceae > Reyranella. The sequence continues at coordinate 27,870 of JBMONG010000019.1, read as the reverse complement.
CGATGTCGCCATCGACCCCAAGGCGCGGACCGTCGTGCCGGCCGGCGGCGTGATCGAGGTGCGGGATGCCGGCGGCGGCGGCTACGGCGATCCGCGGGAGCGGTCCGCCGCCCGCGTCGCCGAAGACCTCGAGAACGGCGTGATCACCGAGTCGTTTGCCCGGCAACACTATCCCGCGCAGGTCGCCGGGCCGGGCAAGCCGCCGCCGTCGTAACGCGGGCGGGGCTACCCCTGGTCAAGTGAAAGAAGGCGCGCATTTCCGGTGCTTCGGATGTCGAGCGCCGTCGATCAGGGCGTTCCCTGGGCCAGCGCATAGACGATGCCCGCGAACGAGCTTGCCAGCAGAACAGTCACCATCCCGAAGCGGAAGCGAAACACGGCAACTGCGCAGGCGCCGGCGAGCGCCACGGCGGCGAGATTGGCCGAGGCCGGCACGGGCATGTCGACGACCGCCCCGAGCAGATGCACCGGTCGCAGTTCGCCGAACAGCACCTGCAAGCCGAACCATGCTGCGAGGTTCAGGATGACGCCGACCACCGCGGCCGTGATGGCGGCGAGCGCTCCCGACAGGGCCTTGTTGGACCGCAGCATCTCGACATGGGGAGCGCCCACGAAGATCCAGAGGAAGCAGGGAGCGAAGGTCACCCAGGTCGTGAGCAGGCCGCCCAGGGTTCCGGCCAGCAGCGGGTGCATCGCCCCGGCATCGCGATATGCGCCCAGAAAGCCAACGAACTGGGTGACCATGATCAACGGGCCCGGGGTCGACTCCGCCATGCCCAGCCCATCCAGCATCTCCCCCGCCGTGACCCAGCCATGGGTCTCGACCGCCTGCTGCGCGACGTAGGCGAGCACGGCATAGGCACCGCCGAACGTGACAACCGCCATCTTGCTGAAGAAGACGGCGATTTGGGTGAAGGTATCGTCTGGCCCCAGCATGAGCCGGATACCGACCACGGGAACAAGCCACAGGGCGAGGAAGATTCCCCCGATCAGGAGTGACCAGCGAGGATTCGGCTGGGCATGCAGCGGCGTTGCCTCGCCCAGCAACGATTCCGCGTCGCTCAGCGATGGGCCGCGGCTGCCGTGCGCAGCGGTGCGGAGGAACGGGCCCCACCCGAAGCGGGCCCCCGCATAGCCGACAAGACCTGCGGCCACGATGATGGCGGGAAACGGCACGCCGTAGAAGAAGATGGCGACGAACGCCGCCACCGCGATGGCGCGCATCGCTCCGCCGTGAAGGGCGCGACGCCCGACGCGCAGGACGGCCTCCACCACGATCACCAGCACGGCCGCCTTGAGACCGAAGAACAGCCCTTGGACGACCGTGACCCTGCCCAGCAACACGTAGACCCACGACAGGGCCATGATGGCGGCCATGCCGGGCAGCACGAACAGGGTGCCGGCGATGAGACCGCCCGCGGTCCGGTGCATCAACCATCCGATATACGTGGCGAGCTGCTGCGCCTCCGGACCGGGCAGAAGCGTGCAGTAGTTCAGTGCCTGCAGGAAGCGCTGCTCGCCGATCCACTTCTTCTCCTCGACGATGATGCGGTGCATCACCGCGATCTGGCCGGCCGGTCCTCCGAACGAAAGTGCCGCCACCCGTACCCAGACCCTTGTGGCTTCGGCCAGGGAGACGCCGTGCGCAGTACCGGCGCTCTCTCCACGAACCGCACTCCCGTCGGCGGCATGTGCGTTTGAATCCATTGCTAGATCGCCGGTGCCGGTCTGATTTTTCTCGTCGCCTTGCCACTCCGCAGGGGCGGCCAGTCGTGGGTCTCGTCCCGGGCATCCCGGCACCAGCGATAGAACGCATCGTAGAGCGCAAGCCCCGCTTCGAGTTGCTCGAGATCGTTCGCGTACATGCGTGACAAGCCCAGTGAGGCGGCCAGCAGGCCAGCCGATTCGGGCGTCAGGTCGAGGCGCCCCGTGTCGGCTCCGCGAACGATGTCGGCCAGATGATCCAGCGCTTCGCTGCCCAGTCCGAACTCCTCCATCATCGTGTCGAAAGTGCAGCGCTCACCTCGGTGCCCCCAGAGGACATCGTCGCCCTCGATGTCGAACGGGGTCGCCTGGAAGCGCTCCGCCACGGCGCGCACTTCCGACGGCGCGACGAAGAGAAACACGGCATGCGGATCGACGAACCGGCGGATCAGCCAGGGGCAGGCGATGCGATCGACCTTGGGCCGTTGCCGGGTCACCCAGACCGTCCGCCCCTTCGCGTCCCTGGGCGGCAGCTTCTCCGCCGCCACCATGGGCAGGCCGGCGGCGGCCCAGGCCTGCACACCTCCCTCCAGGACGTCGGCCACGAGACCGGCGTGACGCAGCCAGGCCGCCACGCCCTGGCTGAGCTTCAAGCCTTTCTGGCACGCCACGACGATCGGGCGGTCTGCCGCGTCATGATCCGATGCCCATGACGGCACGTCGGACCAGGGCCGGCGCCCTGCGCCAGGGATCAGGCGCGGGTCGAGCGCGAAATCCTCGTCGGTGCGGACATCCACGATGGCCGGTGCATCGGGTCGGCCGATCAGGCGGCTCAATTTTTCCACGGAGATGACGTTTGGAGCGGGCATGCTGGCGTCCTTCGAAGGTTTGGACGCGATGCTTGGGCATGTCGCCTCGTGGGGAGATCGCAATCCCCATGTCAGTCAGAAAACTCCCCGCGAGAGCCGCTGTCAAGCATTCCCGCCCGCGGTGCGCCGCACAATCCGGCGCACCGACGCTCGGCAGTCTGTCCGTCTCCCCCAAGGACGGGTCAGGTCACGCGGAAGTTCTTGAACTGCCACGGATCGGAAGCGTCGATGTCCTCGGGGAAGAGACCGCCGCGGTCCTGCAGCGGCGTCCAGTCCCCGTACTTGCCGACCACCGGGCCGAGATAGGGCAGGCAGATCTCGAGGTTGCGCTCGAAATCCATCTCGTCGGCCTCGACGATGCCGCGGTCCGGGTTCTCGAGCGCCCAGATGATGCCCGACAGCACCGGCGCGCAGACCTGGATCGAGGTCGCGTTGTTGTAGGGCGCGAGCTCGCGCGCCTCGTGGATGTCGAGCTGCGAGCCGTACCAGTACGCGCCCTTCGCATGGCCCATCAGCAGCACGCCCAGCTCGTCGCGGCCTTCCGTGATCTCGTCCACGATCAGGCGCTGACGCTTCTGCTGGTGCAGGTTCTTGCCCGAGATCTCGTGCATGGACATGATCGCCTGGTCGCACGGATGGTAGGCATAGTGAACGGTCGGCCGATAGACGACCTTGTCGCGCTTGCGCAGCGAGAAGTAGTCGGCGATCGAGATCGATTCGTTGTGCGTGATGATGAAGCCGTGGAACGGCCCCTCGAGCGGCGTCCAGGTGCGCACCCGGGTGAGCAGCCCCGGCCGGTTCAGATAGATCGCCGCGTCGCAGCCGAACGCATGGCGCGCACCGTCGGGCGGCAGGCCCTTCTCGTGCGTGCCCCAGCCCATCTCGGCGGGCTGGCTGCCCTCCGACACGAAGCCGTCGATCGACCAGGTGTTGACGAACTCGCCGACCTCCTTCGGCCGCGGCGAGACCTGGGTGTCGCGCTCGGCGATATGGATCACCTTGACGCCGAGATCCCGCGCCAGCTCGCCCCAGCCCTCGCGCGTCGTCGGCCGCACCTTGCCCATGCCGGTATCCTTGGCGAGATTGACCAGCGCCTTCTTGACGAAATGCGACACCAGCCCCGGATTGGCGCCGTGGGCGATCACCGCCGTCGGCCCGCCGCGGTACTTCGGCACGAGCTTCAGCATGCTCTCGCGCAGCGCATAGTTCGAGCGCAGCGACACCGACAGCGTGGGATCGGTGTAGCCGCCCGGCCAGGGCTCGATGCAGGTGTCGATGTAGAGCGCGCCCTTCTCCTGGCAGAGCTCGACCAGCGCGGTCGAGGCGACCTCGACCGACAGGTTGACCACGAAGTCGCCCTTGCCGATGCGCCGGTCGAGCACCTGCCGGTAGTTGTCCCGCGTCAGCCGCTTGCGCACGAAGGTGACGCCGAAGCGCTCGAGCTCCTTCAGCCCGCCGCGATCCTCGGCCGAGATGACGGTGATCTGCGCCGGCTTGATGTCGATGTGCCGGAAGATCAGCGGCAGCACGCCCTGGCCGATCGAGCCGAAGCCGATCATCACCATGCGGCCGGAGAACGACGCATGCTTCTTGTAGCCCTTGGCCTTCGCCTTGGTGCCGGCCCTCGTGGTGTCGGTCCGGGTCTTGCGCGCGACTTTCTTCGCCATGTCAGCGTCCCTGCCTTTGCTTGAGAGTGGTCGATAAACAGCAACGGGGCCTTTCTCAAGGCCCCGTTAAAGTCGTTCCGTTACAGAACGAAGGCCTAGATGCAGATGGACCTCAGGGGCGAGAAGCCGTTGAAGGCGACCGACGAGTAGGTCGTCGTGTAGGCGCCGGTCGACAGGATCTCCACCTTGTCGCCCGCCTTCAACGACAGCGGCAGCTTGTACTCGGTCTTCTCATAGAGGATGTCGGCCGAATCGCAGGTCGGGCCGGCAAGCACCACCGGGCCTGCACGCGTGCCGTCGCGCGCCGTGCGCAGCCGGTACTTGATGCTCTCGTCCATGGTTTCGGCGAGCCCGGAGAACTTGCCGATGTCGAGGTAGACCCAGCGCTTGCGGTCGTTGACCGCCTTGCGCGAGACCAGCACGACCTCGCTCTGGATCACGCCCGCGTCGCCCACCATGGAGCGGCCCGGCTCGATGATGACCTCGGGCATGCGGTTTCCGAAATGGCGCACCAGCGCGCGTGTCACCGCCTCGCAATAGGCATCGATGCCGCGCACCTCGGCGCGATAGCGTGCCGGAAAGCCGCCGCCCAGGTTGACCATGCGCAGATCGACGCCGGCCTCGGCGAGGGCGAAAAACATCTGCGAAACCTGGCCCAGCGCACGGTCCCACTGATCGAGATCGGTCTGCTGGCTGCCGACGTGGAAGGAGATGCCGTAGGCGTCCAGTCCCCAGGCCTTGGCCTTGCACAGCAGGTCCTTGGCCATCTCCGGTGCGCAGCCGAACTTGCGGCTCAGCGGCCACTCGGCGCCGCCGCAATCGACCAGCACGCGGCAGAACACGCGCGCGCCGGGGGCGGCCCGCGCGATCTTCTGCAGCTCCGACTCGCTGTCGAAGGCAAACAGCCGCACGCCCTGCTGATAGGCCCAGGCGATGTCCTTCTCCTTCTTGATGGTATTGCCGAAGGAGACACGGTCCATGCCCACGCCCGTCGCCTGGACGAGCTCGATCTCGCCGCGGCTCGCGGTGTCGAACTTCGAGCCCAGTCCGGCCAGCCGCGACAGGATCTGCGCCGCGGGATTGGCCTTCACGGCGTAGAAGATGTGGGCAGCGGGCAGCAATTCATGCATGCGCCGGAAGTTGTGCTCGACCACGTCGAGATCGATCACCAGGCACGGCGTCTCGGGCTGCTGCTCGCGGAGATAACGGAAAATACGCTCGGTCATGGCTGGGGAATCCCCCGTCATTCGAATCAGACTGGATCGATGGAAACGTCGCAGTGACGAACGGCGCCCGAAACGGCGGCGTTCGTCAGCCGATACTCGACGGAGTCTCGGTCGACTGGAGCGTGGATCTTGTCGGAAAGGCCCGGTCCATGATCACCGGGCAATCGACATAATAGCGGGGTACGCGCCCCGCACGGTAAGCAACCATCTCAGAAGCTCCTTCCCGGACCCGGCTTTCCGCCGGCACTGCCAAAAAGGACGCTTTCCGTCGTTGCATAAACCCTAATGGGCCAGCGGCACGTGCGTGGGCGTCTTCACTCGCTATCTACAACTAATCGACGCCGCTTCAAGGAGATTCTGTCCCGGCTGGGAAATTTTTACGCCGCTTGTGGTGCCGTCACCACAATGGTCAGCCGCGCAGCTGCGACGAGCCGGGCAGCCGGATCGACGCGGCGAGCATGGTGAAGGGCACGAGCGAGCCGGCGGAGATGATCAGCGCCGTCTGCGTACCGAGCAGCGTGGCGATCTTGCCCCACAGCAGGGCGCCCACGACCATGGCCCCGAAGAACACCATCTGGTGCACCGCCATGCCACGCGCGCGCATGAAGTTGGGAAGGATCATCTGCACGGCGGCGCCGTTGTTGGCGATCACGGTGATCCAGCAGGCGCCCGTCAGGGCGACGCAGGCGCCGACCACATAGGGTGTCATGACGAGGGCCGCGACCAGGGTGGCCACCGCGTGGACGCCCATCGCCCAGATGTTGGCGCGATCCGGCCCCAGCAGGCGGTTCACCGTCGACATCAGGATGGCGCCACCGACCGCGCCGGCGCCGAACACCGCATAGAGGATCCCGAAGGAGAACTCGTCGAGCCCGAGCTCGAAGCGGCCGATCACGGGGAGCAGCGTGGCGATGGCGATGCCCGGCAGGAAGAAGCAGAGACCGCGCGCAAAAATCGCCTTGAGCTCCCCCGAGTTGCGCACGAAGGCGATGCCCGAGCGTGCGGCCTCGAGAAGGCTCTCCCGCCGCTGGCTTTCCTTCGCTTCCGCCGACCGCTTCCAACTCACCATCGCGAGGATGACGCCGACATAGGTGAAGGCGTTGATGGCGAACAGCAGGAACACGCCGACCAGCCCCAGCAGGATCTGCCCGATCACCGGACCCACCGTGCGGGCGAGGTTGAAACCGGCGCTGTTGAGCGAGATGGCCTGCCGCAGCAGCGGTCCCGAGACGACCTCCGGCACCACGGCGTGCCAAGCCGGCGCGTTCATGGCGTTGCCCAGCCCCATGCAGAAGCTGAGCGCCAGCAGGTTCCAGTGGTTCAGCCAGCCGAAGAAGGCCAGCACGGCAAGCGCCGCCGCCACGCCCATCATCCAGATCTGGCAGGCGATGATGTAGAGGCGCCGGTCGAAGCGGTCGGCGAGGATGCCGGCGAAGAAGCAGAACAGGAACATCGGCAGCGTGCTGGACGCTGCCAGCAGCGCCACGAAGATCGGTTCGGACGTCAGGCTGGTCATTTCCCAGGCCGCGCCCGTCGTCGCCATCCAGCCGCCGGTGTTGGACAGCAGGTTGGCGGTCCACAGAGCAAGGAACGAGCGGTTGGCGAACGGTGCGAAAGCCGAGGCCGACCGCCCGGCCGGCAAGCCGCTCGGCGAGGTCACAGAGCCTTCTCGTAGATCCGATGGGTCTTGTAGTGCACCCCGCCCACCGAGCGGATGATGTTGTTGGTCGCCTTGTTGTCCTCGAGGATCCAGCCCAGCTCGGCAGTGGCCTTGCCCAGCCGCTTGCCGTTGGCCCGCAGATGGTCGATCGCCATCATGGCAAGTCCCGCCCCCATCAGCGGATGGTTGCGGAACTTCTTGCGCACGCCCATCAGCGGCACGCGCGTGCTGCGGATGCCCCTGACCTTCATGCGCCAGACCAGCTTCGCGAGGTTGAGCGGCGTCAGCCGGCCGTCGAAGTCGACGGCGGCCTCGTTGAGGTTGTTCAGGGCGACGATGAAGGCAACGGGCTCGTCGTCGACCTCGACGAACACGGCGAGCTCGGGCACCACCACCGGCCCGAACGCCTTGGAGGCATGGTCGATCTCGGCCTGGGTGAAGGGCACGAAGCCCCAGTTGTCGCTCCAGGCGTCGTTGAAGATGTCGACCAGGGTGCGGACCTCCGAATCGAACTTCTTCATGTCGGCGGTGCGGACCTTGACCCGGCCGGCGAGGCCCGCGCGCGCCAGCAGCTTGGCGCCGATCGTCTCGGGCGCGTTCTGGACGTCGTAGTCGTAGGAGAAGACGTCCTTCAGCTTGACGTAGCCGCAACCCTCGACGCGGCCGCCCGACCAGGGCGGGTCGTAGGGCACCAGCAGCATCGGCCGGCTGTCGAAGCCCCAGACGAGCAGGCCGACCTCCTCGTTGATCGACAGGTTGAACGGGCCGGTGACGCGCTTCATGCCGCGGGCGCGCAGCCAGTCCTCGGCGGCCGTGAACAGCGCGGCGAAGATCGCCGGGTCGTCCTCGGCCGCCAGGCAGCCGAAATGGCCGGTGTCGTCGCCGTAGCGCCGCAGGGCTTCGCGGTCGATCTGGGCGGTGATGCGGCCGACCACCTGCCCGCCGCGGCGTGCCAGGAAGAAGCCCACCTCGACATGGCCGAACAGAGGGTTCTTCTTCGGGGAGAAGGCGTCCCGGCGCTCCATGTCGAGATGCGGCGTGTAACCCTTGTGCCCGGCATAGAGCCGCTTGGGCAGCTCGATGAAGGCCTTGAGGTCGGCCTTGCCGGCGACGGGCGAAACGACGATGTCGGATGACGTCATGGCTCAGGCCGCTTTGGCCTCCGTCGCGTCAGTCAGCAGCAGCAGGCGGCCGTCGGACTCGCAACCGTTGCCATCGGCGCGCAGGGCGCGCAGCTCGATGTCGAAGCGCCAGCCCTCGCCCGCGCGGTCGATGCGGATGAGGTGATAGCGGGCGCGGCCGTACTTGCCGCCCGGCGCCGCCGAGGCCGAGGTGACGCCGATGACCGGCACCGGGCCCTGCGGGCCGGCGATGCGCGCCACCTCGCTGCGGTGGTTGTGGCCATGCAGCACGAGCTCGCAGCCGACCCGGCGCACCATCGCTTGGAAGGCAGCGGCATCGGTCAGCCGCTTGAAGCGGCTCTCGGTGGTGAGCGGCGGATGATGGATCAGGACGATGCGGCACAGGCCCTCGCGGCCGAGATCGGCCAGCAGGCGCTCGGCCCGTGCGAGCTGGGCCTCGCCCAGCGTGCCGGTGGCGAAGAAGGGTGGCTTGGGCACGCCGCTCGACAGGCCGACCAGCGCCACCGGGTCGCGCCGGCGCACGAGGGGGAAGACGTCGAAGCCGCCGGCCGGCGGCTGGCCGTCGCCGGCCATGTAGGCGGCCCACAGGCCGAGGCTCTCCTGCCATCGCGTCGCGACATAGACGTCGTGGTTGCCCGGCACCACGGTCACGTCGGCTGGCCCGCCGAGGCGCGGGAGCCAGCTTGCAGCCCGCGTGAATTCCTGCGGCAGCGAGATGTTCACGAGGTCGCCCGTCAGCGCCACATGATCGGGCCGCCGGGCCTCGATGTCGGCCACGACACCCGCCAGCGCCTCCGGGCGATGCAGGGCGGCGCGCTTGCGCCACCAGTTGACGTAGCCCGTCGCCCGCTTGCCCACGAGCTCCGGAACGGTCGCCTGCGGCATGGGCAGGTGCGGATCGGACAGATGCGCCAGCGTGAACATGGCGCGCCTAGCGCGCGCCGGCGGCGCGCAGCTTGGGCTCGTCGGGGAGGACGCCGAGCTGGCGGCCGATGCCGGTCATGACCTCGATCATGTGCTCGAGCTGCGCCGGCGTGTGCACGGCGCACAGCGAGCAGCGCAGCAGCGACACCCCGTTGGGCGTGGCCGGCGGCACGGCGACGTTGACGTAGATGCCGGCATCGAGCAGCGCGCGCCAGAAGCCGATCGCGATGGCGCGGTCTGGCAAGTGGACGCCGACGACGGGACCGTGCTCGGGCCCCAGCGTGAAGCCGCGCGCCTTCAGCCCGTCATAGAGCGTCGCCACGTTGTCCCACAGCTGCCGGCGCAGCTCCGGCCGCGCCGTCACCAGCTTCAGCGCCTGGCGCACCGACGCCACGATCGACGGCGGCAGCGAGGCCGTGAACATGTAGGACCGCACCGTCACGCGCAGGATGTCGAAGTCCGGATCGTCCGACACGCAGAAGCCGCCGATCGCCCCCAGCGTCTTGGAGAAGGTCCCGACGATGAAATGGCAGTCGTCCAGCACGCCCGTCGCCTCGCACAGGCCGCGGCCGTGCTCGCCCAGCGCCCCCAGCGAGTGCGCCTCGTCGACCAGCACGTAGGCGCCGTGCTTCCTGCAGACCTCGACGAAGGCGCCGAGCGGCGCGCTGTCGCCCAGCATCGAGTAGATGCCTTCCAGCACCACCAGCCGGTTGCCCGGCTTGTCGCCCAGCCGACGCAGCCGCGCCTCCAGGCTCGCCGGGTCGTTGTGCTTGAAGCGCACGACCTCGGCCCGGGTCATCTTGCAGGCGTCGTAGATCGAGGCATGGCTGTCGGCGTCGATCAGCAGGAAGTCGCCCTCGCCGACCAGGGTGGAGATCACCCCCAGGTTGGCCTGGTAGCCGGTGGTGAACACCATGCAATGCTTCTTGCCGTAGAAGGCGGCGATCTCCTGCTCGAGCGCCACGTGCTCGGAATAGGAGCCGTTGGCGATGCGCGAGCCGGTCGTGCCCGTGCCCTCGTTGCGGATCGCCTCGATCGCCGCCTCCATGCAGGCCGGATCGAAGGTCAGGCCGAAATAGTTGTTGGTGCCGACCAGCAGCGTCCGGCGGCCGTTGATGATGGCCTCGGTCGGCGACAGCACCCGCTCCATGCGGATCTGGAACGGGTCGAAGCCCGTCGTGCGCACGTCACGATAGGCTTCGAGCAGGCCGGCGTGGCGGTCGAACAGGCCCATGGGAAAGGCTCCCCGATAAACGAAACGGCGACGCGGACGGATCCGGTCGGGACCGTCAGCGGCGGGCGCCGAGATCCCGGATCGTGTCGGCGAGCTGGTCGACCGTATGGATCTCCGCGATGACATTCATCGGAATCGAGACGTCGAAACGGTCCTCGAGCTCCATGACCATGTCCATGATGGCCAGCGAATCGATGGTCAGGTCCTTGGCGATCACCGTCGCGCCCGTGATCGGCCGCTCGCCGGCCTGATAGGGCTCCAGATGACGGCAGATCTCACGGATGACTTCCCCCCGCGAGAAATCGCGCGTCAGGGTCATCGTGTCCAACATGCCGCCGTTTTCGACGGTCAGTTCGTGGGCAGTGCTCAAAGCGGCCTCTTCTCGGTCCCGGGGTAAAGACAACGCCCATGTGCCAGAAAGGGCGATTCCTTGTGAAATGACAATTTGTTACGCAGTGTTTCACAACCACTAGAGCCACTCGCGGGCCCGGTACCACGAGATGGTATGGGCGAAGCCAGTGGCCAGGTCGTAACGCGGGGTGAAGGCCAGCGCTGCCGCCAGCCGGCGGTCATGGACCGTCCAGTCCGGGTGGAAGATCTCGCGGACCTTGGCCGGTGTCAGGATCTGCACCGGCCCGCCCATCGCGTGCCCCAGCGCGTTCAGCCGCCCCAGCCCGGCCATGACGAAGCGCGGCACCCGCAGCATCCGGGCGGACGGCCGCCCCAGCGCCCGTGCCGCCGCCACCGCCATTTCACCATAAGTGTAGCCACCCTCCCGGCCATCATCTATTTCGTATAGCGAATTTTCCGGCGATCGCTCGATGGTGAGCGCCAAGGCCTCCGCCAGGTCGGCGACATGGATCAGGGACAGCCGCGCGCCGGCGACCCGGGGCTGCGGCGCTATTCCCCGCGCCACGGCGCGGAAATAGGCCAGGGTCTCGCGATCGCCCGGTCCGTACACTGCCGGCGCCCGCACCGTCAGCCGGGGGCCGGCCCGGCCGGCCACCGCCTCCTCCGCCGCCCGCTTGCTGGCGCCGTAGGGCGACAGGCCGGGCTCGCGCGCCGCCAGCGACGACAGCAGCAGGAAGGTCGCCTGCGGCGCCAGCGCGTCGGCCACCTCCGACAGCCGGGCCGTAGCGTCGCGGTTGACCGCGAAGAAGGCCTCCGGCCGCCGCGCCTTGATCAGCCCGGCGGCGTGCACCACGGCGTCGGCACCCGCGACCAGCCGGCGGCAGGCGGCCGCGTCGGACAGGTCGCCCAGCACCAGCTCGGCCTCGACCCCGGCCAGCGAGGGCAGCGGCGACCACCGCCGTACCAAAAGCCGCAGGCGAAAGCCGCGGCGCGCCAGGGCGGCCACCAGATGCGGCCCGACGAAGCCGGTGGCGCCGGTGACGGCGACCAGGGCCCGCCCGTTCCCGCCGCCGTCAGGCGGCGGCATGCTTCGGCGCGTAGAGGCCCGCGAGGTAGTTGGCCTTGACGCGCGCGCGAGAGAGCTTGCCCGACGAGGTCGTGGGCAGGCCCAGGGAAGGCGGCACCAGCACGACCTCGCAGTCGACCGCCACCGATTCGCGCACCGCGCCGGCCACGTCGCGCGCCAGCGCCGCGCGCGCCTCCTCGCCCGAGACGCGCGCCAGCACGGCCACGATGACGCGCTCGCCCTCGCCGGAATCGACGGAGAAGGCCGCCGCATCGCCGGTCTTCACGACCCGCCGCGCCTCGATCGCCCATTCGATGTCCTGCGGCCACACGTTGCGGCCGTTGACGATGATCAGGTCCTTGGCGCGGCCGGTGACGACCACCTGGCCGGCCAGCATGTAGCCCAGGTCGCCGGTATCGAGCCAGCCGTCGGCCAGCACCGCGGCCGAGGCCTCGGGCTCGGCATAGTAGCCCGGCATGACGCTGGGGCCGGACACGAAGATGCGGCCCACCGCGCGGTCGCCCAGCACGGCGCCGTCCTCGCCGCGCACCTCCAGGCGGTGGCCGGGCAGCACGCGGCCGCACAGCACGAAGCGCCGCGCGCGGCGGTCGTCGCCCGGGGTGCCGTCCAGATTGGCCGCCGGCTCGGCGCGCTGGCGCTCGGCCAGGGCCACGCGGTCGACCGTGTCGGTCGCCACTCCCGTGCCGTGGGGGCTGAAGGTGATGGCGAGGCACACCTCGGCCATGCCGTAGCTCGGGATGAAGGCGCGGGCATCGAAGCCCACGCCGGCGAAGGCGCGCGCGAAGCGCTCGAGCACGTCGGGCCGGATCATGTCGCCGCCGATGCCGGCATGGCGCCAGCACGACAGGTCGAGGTCGGCCGGCACCTGCGTGGCGGCGCGGCGGGTGGCGAGGTCGTAGCCGAAGCTCGGGCTGTAGGCGATGGTGCCGCGGTTGCGCGAGATCACGTTCAGCCACTGCAGCGGCCGGCGCGCGAAGTCGCGCGGCGTCAGGTAGTCGATCGAGAGCTGGCAGGAGAGCGGCGACATCAGGAAGCCGATCAGCCCCATGTCGTGATAGAGCGGCAGCCAGCTCGCGGCCCGATCGCCCGGGACCACCTCGAGCCCGGCGGGCCCCGTGATGCCGGCCAGGTTGGCCATCAGGGCCGCCTGGGTGATCTGCACGCCGTGCGGATGGCGGGTGCTGCCCGACGAGAACTGGATGTAGCACTGATCGGCCGGCCCGAGCGGCCGCAGCGCGGGCTCCGCTCCCCCGGGACGGTCCTCCAGCGCCTCGACGGCATCCATGCCGCCGACCAGCCGCACCGCCGGGAAATCCCGCGCCGCCTCGGCGAGATAGCCGACCAGCTCGTCGATGCCGATCGCCGCGACGGCGCCGGACGCGGCGAGCTGGCGGCGGAGCTGGTCGACATAGGCGTCCTTGCCGCCGATGCCGACGGGGATCGAGACCGGGACCGGCAGCAGCCCGGCATACTGGCAGCCGAAGAAGAGGTCGAAGAAGCCGGGCCAGGTGTCGGCGGTCAGCAGCAGCCGGTCGCCCGGGGCGAACCCCGCCCCGATCAGCCGGCGGGCCGTCGCCTGCGCGCGCCGGCGGATCTCGGTCCAGGCCAGCGCCGCCTGCACCTCGCCGCGCACGGTATAGAAGGTGACGCCGGTCTGGCCCTCGGCCGCATAGTCCAGCATGTCGGGGACCGTGCGGAAATTCGCGCGGCGCAGCGCGAGCCGGTCGTTACGGGTTGGCAATGGGGAAGTCATGGGAGAGCGGGTCTCCTAGCAGACGCGCGGCAGCCAATACAACGCCTCATCCCCTCCCGAGCGAAGCTCGGGCGGCCGGCATGGTGGGCCACGTTGACACACCCGGGGTCGGATAAGATAGTGCCCGGACCCGCTCCGGCCAGGAGCGGGTTATTTCTTCCAGGAGGTGCCTCGTGGTTACGGCTGTGATGCCGACGTACGGTCGCAAGGACGTCGTGTTCGAACGCGGAGAGGGCAACTATCTCTACGCGACGGACGGCCGACGTTACCTGGACTTCACCTCGGGCATCGCCGTCAACGCGCTGGGCCACTGCCATCCGACCCTGGTCAAGGCGCTGACCGAGCAGGGCCAGAAGCTCTGGCACACCTCGAACCTGTTCCGCATCGGCAACGGCGAGAAGCTGGCGAAGCGGCTCGCCGAGGTGTCGTTCGCCGACACGATGTTCTTCTGCAACTCCGGCGCCGAGGCGATCGAGGGCGGCATCAAGCTGATCCGCAAGTACCAGTACATCAACGGCCGGCCGAAGCGGTACAAGATCGTCTGCTTCCAGGCGGCGTTCCACGGCCGCCTGCTGAACGCGCTGGCCGCCACAGGCAACGAGAAGTACCTGGAGGGCTTCGGCCCGCCGGCCCCCGGCTACAAGCACGCGCCGCTGAACAACACCAACGTCGTGCGCGACATGATCGACGACGAGACGGCCGGCATCCTGGTCGAGCCGATCCAGGGCGAGGGCGGCATCCGCGCCACGACCCCGCAGTTCCTCAAGGACCTGCGCGCGATCTGCGACGAGTTCGGCCTGCTGCTGTTCTACGACGAGATCCATACCGGCTTCGGCCGCACTGGCAAGATGTGGGGCTACGAATGGTCGGGCGTGAAGCCCGACGTCGCGGCCATCGCCAAGGGCATGGGCGGCGGCTTCCCGATCGGCGCCTTCATGGCGACCGAGAAGGCCGCGGCCGGCATGGTGCCCGGCACGCACGGCTCGACCTACGGCGGCAACCCGCTGGCGACCGGCGTGGCCAACGCCGTGCTCGACGAGCTGCTGAAGCCCGGCTTCATCGATTCCGTGCGCGAGAAGGGCGAGTACCTGAAGGGCCGGCTCGAAGGGCTGGTCGAGAAGCATCCGAAGGTCTTCGCCGGGCAGCGCGGCATGGGCTTCCTGCAGGGCCTGCAGTGTACCCAGGAGGTGCCGGCCGGCGACATGGTGAACCGCCTGCAGTCGCTCGGGCTGCTGGTGCCGCCTGCCGGCGAGAACGTGATCCGCGTCTTCCCGGCGCTGATCGCCGACAAGGCGGCGCTCGACGAGGGCATCGGCCTGCTGGAGAAGGCGGCGGTGTCGTTCGAGGCCGAGCTGGGTGCGCCCAAGGCCGCCGAGTAGGCCATGGCGACCCCCAAACATTTCCTCGACCTCGACCAGGTCGATCCCAAGGCGCTTCGCCAGATCCTCGATCACGGCAAGGCCATGAAGAAGGCGCGCGCCAACGGCGCGAACGGCGGCGGCCACGACAGGCCGCTGGCCGGCAAGACGCTCGCCATGATCTTCGAGAAGCCCTCGACGCGCACGCGCGTGTCGTTCGAGGTCGGCATGCGCGAGCTGGGCGGCCAGACGATCATGCTGGGCCGCACCGACACGCAGCTGGGGCGCGGCGAGACCATCGCCGACACCGCGCGCGTGCTCAGCCGCTACGTCGACATCATCATGATGCGCACCACCGTCGAGGAGAAGCTCCTCGAGATGGCGAAGTACGCCACGGTGCCGGTGATCAACGGCCTGACCGACAAGACGCATCCCTGCCAGCTGATGGCCGACGTGATGACCTACGAGGAGCATCGCGGCCCCATCCAGGGCAAGGCGATCGCCTGGTCGGGCGACGGCAACAACATGGCGACGAGCTGGATCCATGCCGCCGTGCAGTTCGACTTCGAGCTGCGCGTGGCCTGCCCGCCCGAGCTGAAGCCGCCGGCCGACGTGGTGGCGTGGGCCGAGCAGTCGAAGGGCCGCATCTCGATCGGCCACGACCCTGAGGCGATGGTGAAGGGCGCCGACTGCGTCGTCACCGACACCTGGGTGTCGATGGGCGACGAGGATCCGCACAGCCCCAGCGCGGCGCGCCGCCACAACCTGCTGCGCGGCTACCAGGTCGACGCGCGGCTGATGAAGCAGGCCAAGCCCGACGCCATCTTCATGCACTGCCTGCCCGCCCATCGCGGCGAGGAGGTCACCGCCGAGGTGATCGACGGGCCGCAGTCGGTGGTGTTCGACGAGGCCGAGAACCGCCTGCACGCGCAGAAGTCCATCCTCGCCTGGTGCCTGTCCTGATGGGCCGGTCGGAAGGCTTCCACGCTTCCGATCCGAAGAGCACCGATGGGCACGGGAATGGGCGAAGCGGCGGCTGGGACGCCGCCCTGCCCTTCCAGCTCGATGCGCTGGGCGTGCGCGGCCGCCTGGTGCGGCTGTCGGCGTCATTGGACGCGGTGATCGAGCGCCACGGCTACCCGCTGGCCGTGGCGCGGCCGCTGGCCGAGGCGATGGTGCTGTGCGCGACGCTGGCGACCTCGCTGAAATACGACGGCATCTTCACGCTGCAGATCTCGGGCGACGGGCCGATCCGGCTGCTGGTCACCGACCTCACCTCCGACGGCGCGCTGCGCGGCTACGCGCAGTTCGATTCCTGGAAGCTCGCCGTGGCGCTGGGCGCGGGCAGCGACGGGACGCTGATCAGCGGCGAGGCCCCGGAAGGCTACGTGCCCAAGCTGTTCGGCCGCGGCCGGCTCGCCTTCACGGTCGACCAGGGCCAGCATACCGAGCGCTACCAGGGCGTGGTGCCGCTGGAGGGCGCGACGCTGGCCGACTGCGCCCACACCTATTTCCGGCAGTCCGAGCAGCTGCCGACCGGCATCAAGATCGCCGCGCGCCGCGAGAGCGGCGGCGACGGCCCCGAGGGCGCCGGCAAGGGACACTGGCGGGCGGCGGCGCTGATGGTGCAGCAGATGCCGGAGTTCGATGCCGGCCGGGTCGACATCGACCAGGAGCAGCGCGAGGACGACTGGCGCAAGGCGGTGATCCTCATGGCCTCGGCGACGGAGGCCGAGATGCTGGATCCGAACCTGGCGGGCGAGCGGCTGCTGCACCGGCTGTTCCATGACGAGCGGCCGCGCCGCTTCGCCGACCGCCCCTTCGCGGCGCGCTGCCGCTGCAGCCGGGAGCGCATCGACCGCGTGCTGCGGGCTATCCGCCGCGAGGAGCTCGACGACCTGCGCGACCAGAGCGGCCGCGTCGCGGTGAAGTGCGAGTTCTGCTCGACCGAATACGCCTACGACGACGGCGACCTCGACCGGCTCTACGCCTCGGCGGCCTGACGCGCAGGCAGTGCCTGCAGCGGCCGCCGCGGGGACTTTTTGCGCTCCGTAGAGGGGCCCGGAAAACAGCATCTTTTCGACCTCGCCGTGATGAACGGTCGACAGGGACAGGGCACAAGTTCCGGTCACGGAAGCAAGGGGAATCGCGACGACGGAGTCGGGAACATCGTCGCCCTGAGCGAAGCGGCGGGTCGTGGAAGCAAGGTTCCTCCGCTCCGCTGCGCTCCAGTCGGAACGACGAATTAGGAGCACCGTCGCCCCGAGCGGAGCGAAGCGCAGTCGAGGGGCCTTGCTTCAACGATCCGGCGGCCTGTCGTAGAGAGTAGGTCTCTCCCCTTCGCCTCGCTACGCGAGGCTCCGGTCGAGACGACGAAAGTGACTCCGCATGATCCGCAAGGCAACGCCTGCCGACCAGGCCCGCATCACCGAGGTGCGTGCCGCCGTACGTGAGAACCGGCTGTCGCCGGCCGGCGTGGTGCGCGTGGCCGAGACGGCGCGCTGGATCTACGAGAACGGCACCTTCTGGGTATGGGAGGAGGACGGCGCGGTGCAGGGCTTCGCCGTGGCCGACGTGCGCGACGGCACGATCTTCGGCCTGTTCGTGCATCCCGACTACGAGGGCCGCGGCATCGGCCAGGCCCTGCTACCGCTCGCCTGCGAGGACCTGAGGCTGGCGGGCCATACGACGGCGACGCTCACGACAGAGCCGGGCAGCCGCGCCGAACGCTTCTATCTGCGCAACGGCTGGACCGACACCGGCCGGCGCGAGAAGGGCGAGATCGTGTTCGAACGGGCACTGACGGACGGATAGCGGGCGCGATCTGCGCCCAACGCCCGTTACAGGTTGTCATCCACAGCAGGCGTCGGTAGTCTCCCGGTAGACAACTTCTCGTTGCATGCCCTTCTACGCGCATTCTACCGGGAGCGGTGACCGCTCCAACTGGCACGGTCTGCTCGACCATCTCGAGAGCACGGCCGCCCTCGCACAGGCTTTCGCCGCGCCCTTCGGCGCCGGCCGGGCGGCGTTCCTCGCCGGGCTGCTGCACGATCTCGGGAAGTACAATCCGCGTTTCCAAAAGCGCCTGGAGGGCGCAGATATCCGGGTCGATCATTCGACCGCGGGCGCGCGGCTCGCTCTCGACCTCGCGAAGGGCAACGACCGGTTGATCACGGAGCTCGTGGCCTACGCGATCGCCGGCCACCATGCCGGATTGCCCGACAGGAACGGCGCATCCCGCTCCACGCTGACCGGACGGCTGGAGGACTTCTCCCTCGAGTCGCTCGACGCAGCCTGGCAGAGCGAGATCACGCCCGACGCGACATCCCTCGTCCCGGACCTCCTCCGCCGGAGCGGCGACAAGCTGCGGCTCCGCTTCAGGCTCGGGTTCCTGGGACGCATGATCTTCTCCTGCCTGGTCGACGCCGACTACCGCGACACGGAAGCCTTCTTCGCCCGCCTGGAGCAGCGGCAGGTGGATCGCACATGGCCGGCCCTCGGAACGGCCATCGATGGCTACCGGACGCGCTTCGAGCGGCACATGGAGGAATTGCCCAAGACGGCGTCGCCGGTGAATGACCTGAGAGCGCGGATTCTGGAACATGTCCGTTCCCGTGCCGAGGACAAGCCCGGCTTCTTCACGCTGACCGTGCCGACCGGAGGCGGCAAGACACTGGCATCGCTGGGTTTTGCGCTCGATCATGCCAGGGCGCACGGGCATGCACGGATCATCTATGCAATCCCCTTCACCACGATCATCGACCAGACCGCCGACATCTTCAGGAAGGTCCTGGGTGACGACGCCGTGCTCGAACATCATTCCGCGATCGAGGAAGAGGACGCCCCCGGCGAAGGACGCGAAAGCAGGGACAAGCTGAAGCTCGCCATGGAGGACTGGGCGGCACCGATTGTCGTCACGACCAGCGTGCAGCTCTTCGAAAGTCTGTTCGCCGCCCGGCCCTCGCGCTGTCGCAAGCTGCACAACATCGCCAACAGCGTCATCGTCCTGGACGAAGTCCAGACCCTGCCACGGCCCTTGCTCGCACCTGCCGTCTTCGCCTTGCGCGAGCTGGCCGAGAATTACGGCTGCACCATCATCCTCTGCACCGCGACGCAGCCCGCCCTGGATGAGCGGAACTTCGCGCCCGGCCATGTGCTCGGCCTGCCGCTCGAAGGGCGAGAACTTGCGCCCGATCCCATGAAGCTCGCCCGCGATCTCAGGAGAGTCAGGCTCCAGCATGCCGGTCCCCTCAGCGATGCGGCTCTCGTCGCAGGCCTTGCCGACACCGATCAGGGGCTCATCATCGTCAATTCACGCAAACATGCCCTGGCCCTCTACAGGACGGCGCAGGATGCAGGCCTCGATGGCCTCGTGCACCTCACGACCAGGCAGCATGCCACCCATCGGCGCGAGATTCTGAAAGATGTGAGATACCGGCTGACGACTGGACAGCCCTGTCGCGTGATCGCGACCTCGCTGGTGGAGGCAGGCGTCGACATCGACTTCCCGCGTGTGTGGCGGGCCGAGACGGGACTCGACGGCATCATGCAAGCAGCGGGACGGTGCAACAGGGAGGGCAAGCGTCCCGTCGAGACGAGCGTGGTCACGGTCTTCTCGGCTCCGGACCATCGGCCCCCGCCTGAGATCCGAAACCTTGCCAGCGACTTCAGCCGGATCCTGCCGAAGCACACGGACCTGCTGTCTCCAGGCGCAGTCGAGGATTTCTTCGGCGAGGTCTACTGGCGCATCGACAAGGAGGGCGTCGACAAAAAGCACATCCTGGACGACTTCCACATCAGCGCCGGCATCACGGACTTCGCGTATCGTACCGTGGCCGAGAAGTTCCAGATGATCGAGAGCAACATGCTGCCGGTCATCGTCCCATCGACGGCAGAAGCGAAACGCGCCGTCGCCAAGCTGGCTGTGGAGCAGATACCGAGCGGCGCAATCGCGAGGGAGCTCCAGCGCTTCACGGTGCAGGTGCCGGCCAGGGCGCGGTCACGGCTGCTGGCATGCGGCCATCTGATATTCGCGGAGCAGCGCCTCCGCGGCGACCAGTTCGCGCTGCTTCAAAACGAAAATCTCTACGACAATGACGTCGGCCTGATCTGGGAAGATGCCGAGTATCTCAAGCTGGAAGACTCCATCGTTTAGGTTGGCTTCTGGTTAAGTACACTGCCCGTTTAAAGGGCAGTGTACTAGTTGACTCATAATCTCATTACGTGCATTGTTCGGCCGTCGCCTTCGATGAGTTGCATCCAGCGTCGGTGGACATCCATCGCATTCGGTGCGGATCGAAACTGGTTGGTCACACTGCCCGACGACAAGGGTAACGCGCGACGGCTTCGACCACAGAGTCGTCGCGCGCAAGCACGCGAGAAGATGGAATGACCTACGGTGTCCGCCTGCTGGTTTCCGGAGACTATGCCTGCTTCAGCCGGCCGGAGATGAAGGTCGAGCGCGTCTCCTACGACGTCATGACCCCGTCGGCCGCGCGCGGCATCCTGGAGGCGATCCACTGGAAGCCCGCGATCCGGTGGATCATCGACGCCATCCATGTGCTGAAGCCGATCCGCTTCCAGTCGATCCGCCGCAACGAGGTCGGCAGCAAGGCGCCGACGCGGGCGATCAGGACGGCAATGAACAGCGGCCGGCACGACGACCTCCATCTGATCGTCGAGGAGAACCGGCAGCAGCGGGCATCGCTGGTACTGGTCGACGTCGCCTACGCCATCGACGCGCATTTCGTCCTGACGGGCAAGGCCACGGCGGCGGACAGCGAGGGCAAGCATCTCGACATGTTCAATCGCCGGGCGGCGCGCGGGCAGTGTTTTCACCAGCCGTGCCTCGGAACGAGAGAGTTCGACGCCCGGTTCGAATTGCTGTCGCAGGACGGTCCGCTGCGAGCGGCGATCGACGATTCCCGGGACCTCGGCTTCATGCTGTGGGACATCGACCATGAAACCAGGGGGCGGCCTTCGCTCTTCTTTCGCGCGATGCTCGAGAAGGGCGTCATGAAGGTTCCGCCGCCGGGCTCCCCGGAGATCAGGCAATGAGCATCCTGGCTTCCCTGGCGGAGGCCTACGACCGCCTTCCCGACGCGCCGCAACCCGGCTTCTCGTCGGAGAAGATCGGCTTCGTGATCTCGCTCAACGAGGACGGCACCGTCGCCAACGTCGTCGACCTTAGGATGGCTGACGGCAAGAAGAAGGTGCTCCGGCAACTGAAGGTTCCACAGCCGACGAAACGCACGGCCGGCATCGCTCCGAATTTCCTGTGGGACAAGACGTCCTATGTCCTTGGTGTAACGGCGCGAGAAGGCAAGCGTCTCGCCGACGAACACAAGGCCTTCATCGACCGGCACAACAAGGCTCTCGCAGGATCGAGCGATCCCGGTCTTCACGCTCTTCTGCTCTTTCTCCAGAACTGGCATCCAGAGCAGTTCGCCGCGCCCGCATGGCCAGACGAGATGAAAGACCAGAACGTCGTCTTCGCCCTCGAAAGCGACCGACGAAAGGGCATCTACCTCCATGACCGTCCCGCTGCGCGCCGGCTCTGGGAGGCGATGAACCACCCGGATGAGAGCGCCAACGGGTCGATCTGCCTCGTCACCGGCGAGAAGGGGCCGATCGCACGCCTGCATCCCGCCATCAAGGGCGTCTGGGGCGCACAGTCCTCCGGTGCTTCCATCGTCTCCTTCAATCTCGACGCCTTCGAGTCCTACGGACACGGGCAGGGAGACAATGCACCGGTCTCCGAGAGCGCGGCCTTCAAGTACACGACCACCCTCAACGCCTTCCTGACCGGCAAAAGGAATCGGGCACAGATCGCCGATACGTCCACCGTGTTCTGGGCAACAGGACCGCAATCGGACGCCACCGATGCCGCCGAGGATCTCTTCGCGGCCTTCATCCAGCCCGACCTCGTCACCGAGACGGCCAAGGTCGGCCATCTCCTCGAACACATCCGCCGCGGCGAGCCCCTTCGGGATATCGACCCGGGCCTCGCCGAAGACGTGCGGTTTCATGTGCTGGGGCTCGCCCCCAACGCCGCACGCCTTTCCGTCCGCTTCTGGCTGGACGACCGGTTCGGCGTGCTGGCCGAGAACTACCAGCGTTTCGTTGCCGACATGAGGATCGAGCCGCCGCCGCGTGACGGGTACCCGGCGCTGTGGCGCTACCTCGTGGAAACCGCCGTGCTGGGAAAGCGGGAGAACGTGCCGCCCAATCTCGCCGGCGACTGGTTCCGCGCGATCCTGAGCGGCACGGCCTATCCGCTTACCCTGCTTTCGACCGTCCTGATGCGCATCCGCGCCGACAAGAACGTGAATCCGCTGCGGGTCGCCATCCTGCGCGCCGTCCTGGTCCGCAACTTCGGCATGGATCCCGCCAAGGCCATCGACAAGAGCAAGGAGGCTCCCGTGTCGCTCGACCCGGACAATTCGAACAAGGGCTATCTGCTGGGGCGCCTGTTTGCCGCCTACGAGCAGGCCCAGACCGCCGCGCTTGGCCGCAACGTCAATGCGACGATCAAGGACAAGTTCTATGGCGCCGCATCGGCGCAGCCGCGCAAGGTCTTTTCCCTGCTCGACAAGGGCTCGGTGAATCATCTTTCGAAGGTGGGCAAGCAGCGGCCGGGGCAGCGCGTCAACCTCGAGAAGACGATCGGCGGCATCCTGGAGGCCATGAGCCCCGAGGCCGATCCGTTCCCGGCCTCGCTGAACGCCCAGGAGCAGGCGCTGTTCAGCCTGGGATACTACCACCAGCGCAATGATTTCTTCCGCAAGCGCGAAGGCTCGGACCAGGGAGCAACCGACCAATGACGACACTGGCCAACCGCTACGATTTCGTCCTGCTGTTCGACGTCTCGAAGGGCAATCCCAACGGCGATCCCGACGCAGGCAACCTGCCGCGGCTCGATCCAGAGACGAATCACGGCCTCGTTTCCGACGTCAGCCTCAAGCGCAAGGTGCGGAACTACGTCGATCTGGCGAAAGGCGGCCAGGCCGGCTTCGACATCTATGTCCAGGAAGGTGCGATCCTGAACGAGAAGCACCGGCAGGCCTATCGAAAGGAAAGGCCGAACGACGCGAAGATCGAGAAGGAAGCCAAGCTCAATCCCAAGGACGATGCGGAGGCCGGACGGCTTCGCCAGTTCATGTGCGATACCTTCTTCGACGTGCGCACGTTCGGTGCGGTGATGTCGACTGGCATCAACTGCGGACAGGTGCGCGGGCCGGTACAGATGACCTTCGCCCACTCCGTCGAGCCGATCGTGCCGCAGGAAATCTCCATCACGCGCATGGCGGCGACGAGCGAAAAGGAGAAGAAGGAGCGGCAGGAAGGCAGCGACGGCGGCGACGAGCGCACCGAGAACCGCACCATGGGCCGCAAGTACATCGTGCCTTATGGCCTGTACCGGGCTCATGGCTTCATCTCGGCCAAGCTGGCGGAGCGCACCGGCTTCTCCGACTCCGATCTCGGCCTGCTCTTCGAAGCGCTCTCCGCGATGTTCGAGCACGACCGGTCCGCGGCACGCGGCGAAATGGCCTCACGAAAGCTCGTGGTCTTCAAGCATGCCAGCGCGCTCGGCAATGCTGCCGCCCACTCCCTGTTCGAGCGGGTATCGGTCGGACGGAACATCGATGGCGGGTTCCGGAAGCTGGATCGACGCCTCGACAACTATCCGCCGGCACGGGAATACGCCGACTACGTGGTGGAGATCGACCGGAGCGCCTTGCCAGACGGCGTGGAGATCATCGAGGAGCTGTAGCGTCCGCGATGCGGTCTGCTCCGCAGCCCGACGAGCGCGATGCCGAGCCCATCCCCATCTCGGCATTGCAGCATGCCGTCTATTGCCTTCGCCAGGCGGCGCTCATCCACCTGGAGCGCCTGTGGGCGGAGAACCGGTTCACGGCCGAAGGCCAGGTGCTGCATGCCGCGTCCGGCGTGCCGTCGACACGCAAGGCACGCGGCGTGCGCCGGGAGACGTCGCTCTCCATCGCATCCCGCAGACTCGGCATCGCCGGCGTGGCGGACCTGGTGGAGTTCCATCCGGCCGACGGCGGCGAACGCCCCTACCCCGTCGAGTTCAAGCGGGGAAAGCCGAAGCTGCACCGTGCCGACGAGGTCCAGCTCTGCGCGCAGGCACTTTGCCTCGAAGAGATGACGGGGCAGCCGATCGCGGAAGGTGCCCTGTTCTACGGCGAAACGAAGCGCCGTGTCGTCGTCCCGTTCGACGCCGAGCTGCGCCGGCAAACAGAAGAGACCATCGCACAGCTCCGCGATGTCTTCGCGACCCAGATCACGCCCAAGGCGACCTACAAGGCAAATCGCTGCCGGGCCTGCTCGCTGATCGAGCTTTGCCGTCCGAAGGCGATATCGCGATCCGCGAAGGACTGGCGAAGCCGGATGACGGCAGCCGTCCTCGCGGGCGGGAATGTCCCATGAAGAAACTGCTCAACACGCTCTACGTCACGACGGAAGGTGCCGGCCTCAGGAAGGACGGCGAGAACGTCGTCGTCGACATCGACAATGCCGAACGGGCGCGCGTGCCGCTCCACATGCTGGGCTCCGTCGTCACCTTCGGCGCGATCTACCTCTCACCGGCCCTGATGGGTGCCTGCGCGGCCGCCGGCATCACGCTCGCCCTGATGGACCGCAACGGCCGCTTCCTGGCCCGGGTCGAGGGACCTGTCGCGGGCAACGTCCTCCTGAGGCGGGCGCAATACCGGGCATCCGATACGCCGGACGATATCGTCCGCAGCTTCGTCCTGGGCAAGGTCAGCAATCAGCGCGCCGTGCTCATGCGCGGCTTGCGCGACTACGGCGATGAGCTGGCGCCGAGCGAGCGGCAACGGGTCGACACCGTCGCCGAGCGCCTCGGCCAGATCCTGAGGCGGGTCGGTCATGCCGGCCTGGGATCGGCAGAACTGAGAGGTGCCGAAGGCGAAGCCGCCAATCTCTATTTCAGCGTCTTCGACCTGCTCATCCGTTCGCCGGACGAGGAGCTGCGCTTCGACGGCCGGTCCCGCCGCCCACCGCTCGACCCGATCAATGCGCTGCTGTCGTTCCTCTATACCCTGCTGACACACGACTGCCGCAGCGCCGCGGAAGGCGTCGGCCTCGATTCCGCGGTCGGCTTCCTGCACCGGGACAGGCCGGGAAGACCGAGCCTCGCGCTGGACCTCATGGAAGAGCTTCGCCCCATCCTCGCCGACCGGCTCGCGCTCTCGCTGGTCAACCGGCGGCAGTTGAGGGCCAAGGACTTCGAGAGGCGGGACGGCGGTGCCGTCTGGCTGACCGAGGATGGCCGGCGCACGGTGCTGACGACGTGGCAGGAACGCAAGAAGCAGGAGCGCCGACATCCGTTCATCGAGGAGAACGCGCCGCTCGGCCTGGTCCCCCATCTCCAGGCGCAGCTCCTGGCCCGACACCTGCGCGGCGATCTCGACGCCTATCCACCGTGGTTCTGGAAGTAGGTGGCACCTCATGATGGTGCTGGTGACCTACGACGTGAACACCACGGAAAGCGGTGGCGCCCGGCGCCTGCGGCGCGTTGCCAAGGCCTGCCGGGATTTCGGTCAACGAGTCCAGTATTCGGTATTCGAGATCGAGGTGGATCCGGCACAGTGGACCCTGCTGAAGGCGCGGCTGGAAGGCATCATCTCGCCCGAGCAGGACAGCCTGCGCTATTACTTCCTCGGAGCAAACTGGCGTCGACGCGTGGAACATGTGGGCGCCAAGCCTGCGACCGACCTGGGCGGCCCTCTGATCGTCTAGACATCGGCGCGAACCCCAAGCGTGCCGGACAAGCGGGCACCGTTCGCACCAGCTCATCTTCATTGATTCTCAACGAGAATCGACGCCAGCCGCGGGGCGGAACGCAGCATATGGCGACATGACTGGACGTTCGCGATGCCAGCCATCTTTCGGAATTGTCTTCAATCTGTTAGCGGCAGAGGGTCGCCTCCCGCGCGGAGGCGTGGGTAGAAACGATCAGCACCATCTTCGCTGCTTCCGGCTGTCCGTCGCCTCCCGCGCGGAGGCGTGGGTAGAAACGGGCTCTGATGATGCGGTCCCACATGGCATCCATTTGGTCGCCTCCCGCGCGGAGGCGTGGGTAGAAACGGGTGTCATGCCGACGATGACGGCAATGCCCTCCAGTCGCCTCCCGCGCGGAGGCGTGGGTAGAAACTCGGCGCATGGCGGTGCGCAGGTCGAGTTGGTGGCGTCGCCTCCCGCGCGGAGGCGTGGGTAGAAACGCCGGTGAGTTCGACGACGCGATACGCGGTTGACCGTCGCCTCCCGCGCGGAGGCGTGGGTAGAAACTGGACACGCAGGCCATCGGCTCGGTCATGCCGACGTCGCCTCCCGCGCGGAGGCGTGGGTAGAAACTGCTCGACGTGTCGACGATCGGCACCGGCGGCAAGTCGCCTCCCGCGCGGAGGCGTGGGTAGAAACATCTCAGGCGGCGCGGGCGGCATGCCAGCAGGTGTCGCCTCCCGCGCGGAGGCGTGGGTAGAAACAACGTCGTGCAAGAGGCAGCAGGCGGCCGATTCGGTCGCCTCCCGCGCGGAGGCGTGGGTAGAAACGGTTGTACCGGAACGGGGCGAGAACAGCAAGGGAAAGTCGCCTCCCGCGCGGAGGCGTGGGTAGAAACCATGAGGCCGAAGATGCGGAACGCCTTGCGACAGGTCGCCTCCCGCGCGGAGGCGTGGGTAGAAACAGCACGTACCTTTTGCCGGAGGACTACCAGCGCTGTCGCCTCCCGCGCGGAGGCGTGGGTAGAAACGTCGCGACTGCTGAGCAGGTAAAGGGCCGCAAGGGTCGCCTCCCGCGCGGAGGCGTGGGTAGAAACATGCGCTCTCAAATCAACAATGGGGGTGCAATCGGCGTCGCCTCCCGCGCGGAGGCGTGGGTAGAAACGCCACCCAGCGCGCGGAAGCGGCGGCCAACATGGTGTCGCCTCCCGCGCGGAGGCGTGGGTAGAAACTATTGGCCAGCGCTCAGCATGATCGGTGAGCAGACGTCGCCTCCCGCGCGGAGGCGTGGGTAGAAACCTTTTGGTAACTACAAGGGCCGGTAGGCCCGCTGTCGCCTCCCGCGCGGAGGCGTGGGTAGAAACGACGGATAGACCGACGCCCCCGGCGCCGAACCCGGTCGCCTCCCGCGCGGAGGCGTGGGTAGAAACTTACGTAGCTCGCTACGTCACTAAAAAACAAAGTCGCCTCCCGCGCGGAGGCGTGGGTAGAAACTTCCCGTGCCCGAGGCCACTGCAGGCCACGACCACGTCGCCTCCCGCGCGGAGGCGTGGGTAGAAACGACACCTGCGTGCATGCCATCCGAACGCTCCCGGTCGCCTCCCGCGCGGAGGCGTGGGTAGAAACTCGCTCTGTGTGAGGGCGTGATTGTAGCATACAAAGTCGCCTCCCGCGCGGAGGCGTGGGTAGAAACAGCGATCGGTCGTAGTCCTTGGCGGGATTGTGCTGTCGCCTCCCGCGCGGAGGCGTGGGTAGAAACTCGCGCACCTTCATCGCGCCCATCACCTGCTCGCGTCGCCTCCCGCGCGGAGGCGTGGGTAGAAACGGGTGGATCGGCGGAAAGTCAACGCGCGATGAGGTCGCCTCCCGCGCGGAGGCGTGGGTAGAAACTGCTCCGTCATGCGTAGCCGGAATGTGATCTCAGTCGCCTCCCGCGCGGAGGCGTGGGTAGAAACCTTTGGTGGCCCATGCTTTCGGCGCCAGCGCCCTCGTCGCCTCCCGCGCGGAGGCGTGGGTAGAAACTGCGCGCGAAGAACTGGCGTGAAGTCCAGCACTAGTCGCCTCCCGCGCGGAGGCGTGGGTAGAAACATTCCAAGGTCGTGCTGCTGGGTGAGCACCTTGGGTCGCCTCCC
>JBMONG010000018.1:0-83623 GCA_049323495.1 Pseudomonadota bacterium | reverse complement strand
AGCTGAACAACGACCCAGATCGCTCATCCGATCCACGCATCACCGACTCCGTAGCAACCGGAACCAGTGAATCATCCTCTTCAATGAACTACGATGAGTTTTTCAACAGCCTGCTAGAGCGGTTTCCGCTATGATGGAACCGCAAGCGGTTCCGTCATAGTGGAAACGCGCGCACGGGTGATCGAAGTTTCACAAGGCATGTTCCGTTCGGCTGATTCCAGCCGAACGGAACATGCTTTAGACGACCTTGTCCGCGCGCATGCCGTCGATGTCGGCGTCACCGTAGCCCGCCTCGCGCAGCACCTCGTCGGTGTGCTCGCCGAGCGCGGCCGGCGGCCGCTCGACCGACCCGCCGCCATGCTCCAGGCGGAAGCCGGAACCCACGACCTGGATGGGACCGTGCTCGGTCTCGACGGTCTGCAGGATCGTGCGGTGGTTGAAGTGGTCGAGCTTCACCGTCTCGGGGATGCTGAGCACGCGGCCTGCAGGGACGTCGTTCGCGGCGAAGCGCTCGGCCCAGGTGGCCGAGGTCTCCCGCTTCATGGCCGCCTCGACGATCTCGTGCAGGGCCTGGTTGTTGGCGATGCGGGTCGGCCAATCGACGAAGCGCGGGTCGGCCAGCGCCTCCTCGCAGCCCAGCACCTTCATCAGGCGCTTGAATTGCGGGTCGGTCATGACGGCCAGCACCATCCAGCCGTCCTTCGTCTTGAAGAGGTTGCCCGTCGGCTTGCGGGTCACGGAGAGATTGGCCGCCTGCTCGTGCACGCGGCCGGTCATGAGGTGCTCGGTGAACTGCTGGGCGAGATAGCCCATCACCGCATCGATCATGGCCACGTCGACGAGCTGGCCCTTGCCGGTATGGGTGCGCTGGTAGAGCGCCGAGGCCACGCCCAGCGCCGCGGTGGCGCCCGACATCACGTCGGCGCCGGCGAAGCCCACGCGCGTCGGCCCGTTGGCCGGGAAGCCCGTGATCGACATCAGGCCGGACATGGCCTGGATCATGCCGTCGAACGCCGCGGTGGCGCGGTCGGGACCGACCTGGCCGAAGCCGGAGATGGCGCAGTAGATCAGCCGCGGATTGATCGCCTTCAGCGTCTCGTAGCCGATGCCGAGCTTGTCCATGACGCCCGGCCGGAAGTTCTCCATCACGACGTCGGCCTTGGCGGCCAGCCGCTTCACGACCTCGATGGCCTTCGGCTTCTTGAGGTCGAGGGTGATCGAGCGCTTGCCGGCATTGACGGCCACCCAGGGCGCGGCCAGCCCGCGCTTCTCCCAGTCGTTGGCGCGCGAGCCGTAACGCATGTCGTCGCCGTCGCGGCTTTCGACCTTGATGACGTCGGCCCCCAGCAGCGCGAGCTGGTAGGAGCCGTAGGGTCCCGCCAGCACGCGGGTGAAATCGAGGACCTTTACCCCGGCGAACGGCTTGCTCATCGTACTCCTAGGCGACGCCCGATTTCTGTCGCTGCTGCAGCGCGACCTGCTTCACCTTGTCGAAGTCGGCCCGGCGCTTCGCCACCTCCTCGGGGCTCATGCGCTCGATGTTGTTGTAGTCGCGCTTCCAGTCGCCGTCCTCGTTCCAGCGCAGGGGCGACTGGACCGTGGTGCGCGGGCCTACCGCGCTTTCGAGCACCTTCAGCGCCAGGTCGAGCGTGAAGGCCTGCGTATCGGGCTCGTGCGGCTTGCCGCAGGAGTTGCCCAGCGGGAAGTCGCTGAACAGGAAGCGCGGCACGCCGGCGTGCTCGACGATGTCCTTGGCGGCCCCCATGACGATCGTGGGGATGCCGTTCCTTTCCAGATATCGGGCAACCAGACTCACGGTCTGGTGGCAGACGGGTCAAGTCGGGACCAGCAGCGCCGCGTCGACCTGATCCTGGCGGCAGCGCGCCAGGATCTCCGGCGCATCGGTCTCGATCGTCACCCGCTGGCTGCGGTTGGTCGGCGCGCCATGAAAGCGCTTCGCCAGCTTGAAGCGGCCCTGCCCCGAGAATTGCCGCATCAGCGGCAGCGGGAACCACGTGTTGCTGTCGGTCGCCGTGGTGTGCTTGCGGTCGTAGCCGATATGGCTGATGCGCGTGTCGTGGTCGACGGCCGTGTCACCCGAATACACGCTGTAGAACTTGGCCGCGGCGTTGTAGGCCGCCCCCGGCCCCTGGTCGCCCTTGTCCGACTGGTAGGGCGCGGCCGTCGTGATCAGCGCCAGGGTGCTGTCGGCCAGCGGCTTCTTCAGCGGCTGGAAGGGAGCGTCGACATAGTGCGCCCAGCGGTAGGGATTGTCGTAGCCCAGCGCGAGATAGTACTCGCGGGTACGGCGCATGTACTCGATCGGCGCGTCGTAGTCGGGCGCGAAGTTCATGGTGTCGGACATCAAATAAGCGTGGGACGGCCGCCGAACGAAGTCAATGACAGGCCGGCCACGCGTCCGCTAGGGTTTCGCGTCTGGAAATGCAGGGAGGAAAAGGCATGCTGAGGAAATCGGCAGCCGCGTTGCTGCTCGCGTTCGGCTGCACTTTCGCGGTGCAGGCTCACGCAGAGGATCCGCCGCTGCGCATCGTGCTCGGCTTCCCCGCCGGCGCGAGCAGCGACACCGTCACCCGCCTGATCGCCGACAAGATGCGGGACTCGCTGGGGCGCCCGGTCGTCGTCGAGAACAAGCCGGGCGCCGCCGGCATCGTGGCCAATCTCGCGGTCAAGGCGGCAGCGCCCGACGGCAACACGCTGCTCATGACGCCGCTCGCCACGATGGTGGCCTACCCCTTCTCCTACTCGAAGCTGGGCTACGATCCGTTCAAGGACTACGTGCCGGTGGCGCACGTCGCGGCGTTCCAGCTGGCGCTCGGGGTCGGACCGAAGGTGCCGGCCAAGACGCTGGCCGACTATGTCGCCCTCGTGAAGAAGGGTGGCGACTACGCCAACTTCGCCTCCGCCGCCGTCGGCAGCCTGCCGCACTTCTTTGGCATCCTGTTCGCCAGCACGGCCGGCGTGGAGCTCACGCACGTTCCCTACAAGGGAACCGCAAACGTGCTGCAGGCGCTGCTGTCGGGCGAGGTTCCCGCCGCGGTGGTGCCGATCAGCGACATCGGAGGCCTCGCCCAATCCGGCAAGGCGCGAATCCTGGCGACGTCGGGCGCCATCCGCTCGCCGCAGTACCCGGACGTGCCCACCTTCAAGGAGAGCGGATACGACATCGAGGGCGCCGCCTGGTACGCCCTGTTCGCGCCCGCAGGCACGCCCCAGGACGTCGTGGACCGCCTGTCGAAGGCCGCCGTTGAGGCCATCAGGCAGCCTGATGTGCGCCAGCGCATCGAGCCGCTGGGACTCGAAGCCACCGGTCTCGGCCCGTCGGAACTGGCGAAGGTCATGAAGGCCGACTATGACAAATGGGGACCGGTCATTCGTGCCTCCGGATTCAAGGCCGACTGACCGGATCTCGATCGAGTCTGGGAGGACAAGAAACGTGAGACATCTGACACGCCGCGCCACCCTCGGCGCGGGCGCCGCCCTCGTCGTCGCCTCGCGCGCGTCGGCGGAAAGCTATCCGAGCAAGCCCATCCGCTTCCTGGTGCCGTATCCGGTGGGCGGCATCGTCGACATCGTGACCCGCGCGGTGGCCGATCCCATGCAGGCCGAGCTCGGCCAGCCGGTGGTGGTCGAGCCCAAGCCGGGCGGCAACTCGACGCTGGCGACGGCGATGATCCCGCAAGCGCCCGCCGACGGCTACACCTGGCTGATGGCCACTCTCAGCCATGTCGTGGTCCCGCATCTGCAGCCCGTGCCGTACAACGCCCTGACGGATTTCCAACCGGTGGCAATGGTCGCGGTGGCGACGGCGGTGGCGGTGGTCAATCCCGAAGTGCCCGTGAAAACCCTCCAGGAGCTGGTCGCCTATGGCAAGGCCAACCCGGGCAAGCTGAACTACCTGAACCCCGGCAACGGCTCCTCGCTCCACCTGTCGTGCGAGCTGCTGAAGAGCCAGTACAAGTTCGACATGACCTCCGTGCCCTATCGCGGCGTGCCGCCGGGAATCCCCGATCTCATCGAGGGCCGCCTGCAGGTCGGCTTCCTGCCGACGCCGCTGGCCGTTCAACACGTGAAGAGCGGGAAACTCCGCGCGCTCGCCGTGATCGCCGAGACGCGCCTGCCGGCCCTGCCCGATGTCCCGACCTTCGCGCAGGCCGGCTTCGCGGACGCGCAGGTGATGAGCTGGTACGTGCTCACGGTCCGCGGCGGCACGCCCGCCGCCATCGTCGAGCGGCTGCACGGGGCGGCCATGAAGGCCCTGGCGCTGCCGGAGACCCGGGACCGGCTGATCAAGGCCGGCTGCGAGGTGCCGCCGCCGAAATCGCCTGCCGAGCTGGCGGCGATGTGGAAGGCCGACTACGAGCGCTACGGCAAGCTCGTGAAGGAAGCCGGCATCTCCGGCTGAAGCTGACAGCGAAGTAACCCCGCGGCCATAGTGCGGCCCAACTCGGCCGCGCTATATAGGCAACCAAGAGGCTGGCCCGGGAGCGCAACGCATGGCGATCAGACGACGCAGCGTACTGTTGGGCGGCGCGAGCCTGTGTCTGGCCGCGCCGGCGATCCTGCGGGCCCCGATCGCGTGGGCCCAGACGGCGGCGCCGGCCGCCGCCGGATCGCAGAAGGTCACGGTCAGCCATGGCTTCGCCATGCATGGCGCGCCGAAATATCCCGCTGATGCGGGTCCGCCCGAGTACGTCAATCCGGCCGCTCCCAAGGGCGGGACGGTGCGGCTGGGCGCGCGCGGCACCTTCGATTCACTGCATCCGTTCATCGTCAAGAGCGTGCCGGCCGCCGGCATCACGTCGGTCTGGGACACGCTGTGCTGGAGCTCCCGCGACGAGGCCTCGACCGAGTACGGCCTGGTCGCCGAGACGGTGGAATGGCCGGAGGACCGGTCCTGGGTTGCCTTCACCCTGCGGCCGCAGGCGCGGTTCCACGACGGCACGCCGATCACGGTCGAGGACGTGATCTTCACCTTCGACACCCTCAAGACCAAGGGGGCCCCCAACTACGCCTTCTACTATCACGACGTGCTGAAGGCGGAGAAAGTGGGCGAGCGCAAGGTGCTGTTCACCTTCCGCGACAATACCAACAAGGAGCTGCCGCTGATCGTGGGCCAGCTCCCGGTCCTGCCTTCCAAGTGGTGGGCCACGCGCGACTTCGAGAAGGTGTCGCTCGAGGTTCCGCTGGGCAGCGGCCCGTACAAGGTCGATTCGTTCGACGTCGGGCGTTCCATCAGCTATCGCCGCGTCGACGACTGGTGGGCCAAGGACCTCTGGATGAATCGCGGCCGCAACAACTTCGAGACCATCCGCTACGAGTACTATCGCGACGCGACGGTGCAGTTCGAGGCCTTCAAGGCGGGTGATATCGACCTGCGCCAGGAATACGTCGCCCGCAACTGGGCGACCGCCTACGACATTCCCGCCGTACGCGACGGCCGCATCAAGCGCGACGAGATCAAGCACGAGCTGCCCACCGGCATGCAGTGCTTCGCCTTCAACACGCGCCGCGACATCTTCCGGGACCGGCGCGTGCGCGAGGCGATCGGCACGATGTTCGACTTCGCCTGGACCAACAAGAACCTGTTCTACGGGATGTACAAGCGCAACATCTCGTTCTTCGGCAATTCCGAGCTCGCCTCCTCCGGGCTGCCGACGCCGGCCGAGCTGAAGTATCTCGAGCCGCTGCGCGGCAAGATCCCGGACGAGGTCTTCAGCAAGGAGTTCAAGCTTCCGGAGACCGACGGCACGGGCAACGTGCGGCCGCTGGCGCGCCACGCGCTCGGCCTGCTCAAGGACGCAGGCTGGGAGGTCAGGGACGGCAAGATGACGGACGCGAAGACGGGCCGGAGGCTCGCCTTCGAGATGCTGCTGAGCGATTCCAGCTTCGAGCGCGTCGTGCTGCCCTACAAGCAGAACCTCGAGCGCATCGGCGTCGACATGAGCGTGCGCACGGTCGACACCGCCCAGTTCAAGCGTCGCGTCGACGAGTTCGACTTCGACATGATCGTCGAAGGGTTCGGGCAGTCGCTGTCGCCCGGCAACGAGCAGCGCGACTTCTGGGGCAGCAAGGCCGCCGAGACGCCGGGCAGCCGCAACACGATCGGCATCCGCAACGAGGCGATCGACCGGCTGATCGAGACGCTGATCGCCGCCCCGGACCGCGAGAGCCTGATCAACGTGACCCGCGCGCTCGACCGCGTGCTGCTGTGGAGCCATTTCGTCGTGCCCAACTGGCACAGCAACACGGCCTACGTCGCCTATTGGAACCGCTTCGCCCGCCCCGCCAAGAGCGCCCGCTATGCGCCGGTGGCCTTCGACACCTGGTGGATCGACGAATCGAAGGACCGCACCTTGCAGCGCGAGGAGAAGAAGTGACCTCTCCGTCGCCCCGAGCGAAGCCGAGGGGCCTTCCCTCCGCGACGACCACCGGGCTGGTTGACGCAAGATCCCTCCACTCGGGCCTTCGGCCCTCGGTCGGGACGACGGACTAGCTGTGCTCGCCTACATCCTGCGACGCCTGATGCTGGTGGTGCCGACCCTGCTCGGCATCATGGTCATCAACTTCTTCATCATCCAGGCCGCCCCGGGCGGGCCCGTCGAGCAGATGCTGGCCCAGATCCAGGGGACGGCGGTCAGCGCCACCGAGCGCTTCGCCGGCAGCTCGAGCGGCGGCGAGACGGTGAGCCGCGGCGACAGCTCGGGCGGCGGCGAGAGCACCTATCGCGGCGCGCGCGGCCTGCCGAAGGAGCTCATCCAGCGCATCGAGAAGATGTACGGCTTCGACAAGCCGCCCGTCGAACGCTTCTTCCTGATGATGAAGAACTATCTCGTCTTCGACTTCGGCGAGAGCTTCTTCCGCAACCGGCGGGTCGTCGACC
Source organism: Pseudomonadota bacterium (assembly GCA_049323495.1). Taxonomy (GTDB): domain Bacteria; phylum Pseudomonadota; class Alphaproteobacteria; order Reyranellales; family Reyranellaceae; genus Reyranella. The sequence continues at coordinate 76,722 of JBMONG010000018.1, read as the reverse complement.
TCGTGCTGGACAAGATGCCGGTGTCGATCTCGCTCGGCCTGTGGACGACGCTGCTGGTCTACCTGATCTCGATTCCGCTCGGCATCGCGAAGGCGGTGCGCGACGGCTCGCGCTTCGACGTCTCGACCTCGACCGTGCTGGTGGTGCTGAACGCCATTCCCGGCTTCCTGTTCGCCCTGCTCCTCGTCGTGCTGTTCGCCGGCGGCAGCTACTTCAAGTGGTTCCCGCTGCGCGGCCTGGTATCGGACGACTGGAGCGAGCTCGGCCTGCTGGACAAGGTCCTCGACTACCTCTGGCATATCGTGCTGCCGGTCGGCGCCATGGTGATCGGCGGCTTCGCGACGCTCACCTTCCTCACCAAGAACTCCTTCGTCGAGGAGATCCACAAGCAGTACGTGCTGACCGCCCGCGCCAAGGGCCTGGTCGAACGCCGCGTGCTGTACGGCCACGTCTTCCGCAATGCCATGCTGATCGTCATCGCGGGCTTCCCGGCGGCCTTCATCGGCGTTCTGTTCACCGGCTCGATGCTGATCGAGGTGATCTTCTCCCTCGACGGGCTCGGGCTGCTGGGCTTCGAGGCCGCCCTGAACCGCGACTATCCGGTGATGTTCGGCACGCTCTATTTCTTCGGGCTGATCGGGCTGCTGATGGGCATCCTGGGCGACCTGATGTACACCTTCGTCGATCCGCGCATCGACTTCGAGGCGCGCGGCTGATGACCCCCCTGAACCGGCGGCGCCTGGCGGCCTTCCGCGCCAGCAAGCGGGGGACCTGGTCGCTCGCGCTCTTCACCGTGCTGTTCTTCGTCTCGCTGTTCGCGGAGTTCCTGGCCAACGACCGGCCGGTCCTGATCTACTACGACGGCTCGTTCTACTCGCCGCTGGTGCGGGACTATCCGGAGACGACCTTCGGCGGCGACTTCCCGACCAACGCCGTCTATACCGACCCGGAAGTCCAGAAGCTGATCGACGCCAAGGGCTGGATGCTGTGGCCGCCCATCCCCTACCGCTACGACACGGTGGCGCGCGGCGAGGGCCGGCAGGCCCTGCAGCCGCCGTCTTGGCAGCACCTCCTCGGCACCGACGACCAGGCGCGCGACGTGCTGGCCCGCCTGATCTACGGCTTCCGCATCTCCGTGCTGTTCGGCCTGGTGCTGACCCTGGCGAGCTCGGTGATCGGCGTGGCGGCGGGCGCCCTGCAGGGCTATTTCGGCGGCATGGTCGATCTCGTCTTCCAGCGCTTCCTGGAGATCTGGTCGAGCATGCCCACCCTCTACATCCTGATCATCCTGGCGAGCTTCATCCAGCCGGGCTTCTGGGTTCTGCTGGGCATCATGCTGCTGTTCAGCTGGATGGCGCTGGTCGGGCTGGTGCGGGCCGAGTTCCTGCGCGGCCGCAACTTCGATTACGTCCGGGCGGCGCGGGCGCTCGGCATGATGGACGTGCGCATCATGTTCCGGCACATCCTTCCCAACGCCATGACGGGAGCCCTGACCTTCCTGCCCTTCATCCTCGCCGGCTCGGTCGTGACCCTGACGTCGCTCGACTTCCTGGGGTTCGGGCTGCCGCCGGGCTCGCCCTCGCTCGGCGAGCTGCTGCTGCAGGGCAAGAACAACCTCAACGCCCCGTGGCTGGCCTTCACCGGCTTCGCCGTGCTGGCGATCCTGATGTCGCTGCTGGTCTTCGTCGGCGAGGCCGTGCGGGACGCCTTCAACCCGCGCAAGGTGATGGCATGAACGACACACGGCAGCCGCACGCGGGCCCCCTGCTGGAGGTGCGCGACCTCTCGGTCGATTTCGGCGCCGGCGACAAGGCCGTGCACGCGGTGCGCAACGTCAGCTTCGACATCAGCCGCGGCGAGACGCTGGCCCTGGTCGGCGAATCGGGATCGGGCAAATCGGTGACGGCGCTGTCGGTGCTGCAGCTGCTGGCCTATCCGATGGCCAGCCACCCCTCCGGCAGCATCCGCTTCCAGGGCCGCGAGCTGGTCGGCGCACCGCAGCGTGAGCTGCTGGCCGTGCGCGGCGACCGGATCTCGATGATCTTCCAGGAGCCGATGACCTCGCTGAACCCGCTGCACACGATCGAGCGGCAGGTCAACGAGGTGCTGATCCTGCACAAGGGGCTGACGCGGGCGGCCGCCCGCAGGCGCACCCTCGAACTGCTGGAGCAGGTCGGCATCCCCGACGCGGCCAACCGGCTGGACGCCTATCCGCATCAGCTTTCGGGCGGACAGCGCCAGCGCGTCATGATCGCCATGGCGCTGGCCAACGAGCCCGACCTGCTGATCGCCGACGAGCCGACCACCGCGCTCGACGTCACCATCCAGGCGCAGATCCTGAAGCTGCTCAAGACGCTGCAGGCACGCTACGGCATGGCGCTGCTGTTCATCACCCACGACCTCGGCATCGTGCGCAAGATGGCCGACCGGGTCTGCGTCATGACGCAGGGCCGCATCGTCGAGGAAGGCCCGGTCGCGCGCGTGTTCGACGACCCGCAGCATTCCTATACGCAGCACCTGCTGTCGGCCGAGCCCAAGGGCCGGCCGGCCGCCGCCGATGCTTCAGCGCCCGAGATCCTGAGGCTCGACGACCTGAAGGTGCACTTCCCCATCAAGCGCGGCGTCCTGCGCCGCACGGTGGGCCATGTGAAGGCGGTCGACGGCGTCAGCCTCTCCCTGAAGGAAGGCCATACGATCGGGCTGGTGGGCGAATCGGGATCGGGCAAGACGACCCTTGGCCTGGCGCTGCTGCGGCTGGAGGGCAGCCGGGGCGGCATCCAGTTCGACCGGCAGGACCTGCAGGCGCTCAGCCAGCGCCAGCTGCGGCCGCTGCGCCGGCAGATGCAGATCGTGTTCCAGGATCCCTTCAGCTCGCTCAGCCCGCGCATGTCGGTCGGCGAGATCGTGGGCGAAGGGCTCGAGGTCCACCGCATCGGCAGCGAGGCCGAACGCGCCAGGATGATCGAACAGGCGCTGGTCGAGGTCGGCCTGGATCCGGCGGCGCGCGACCGCTATCCGCATGAATTCTCGGGCGGCCAGCGCCAGCGCATCTCGATCGCCCGGGCCCTGGTGCTGAAGCCGCGCCTGATCGTGCTCGACGAGCCGACCTCGGCGCTCGACATGAGCGTGCAGGCGCAGATCGTCGACCTGCTGCGCGACCTGCAGGCGCGGCACAAGATTGCCTATCTGTTCATCAGCCACGACCTCAAGGTGGTGCGGGCACTGGCCGACGAGGTGCTGGTGCTGCGCCACGGCAAGGTGGTGGAGCGCGGCCCATCGCGGCAGATATTCGAGCAGCCGCAGACGCCCTACACGCAGGCGCTGATCGCGGCGGCCTTCAATCTCGAGGCGATCGGCGCCGACAGGGATGCCGTCGCGACCTGACGCCTCGCAGGACGGCAGCAAGCTCGACCCGGCGGCGGCGCCGAAGTAGTCTCCGCCGCGTGACTCAAGCCATTGCCTATATCAGCCGCGACACCGACGGCCTTCATTGGAAGAAGGTGCTGGAGGCCGCGCTCGGCCCCATCGACTTCCGCACCCAGGAAAATCTCGGGAATACCGACGACATCGAGATCGCGCTCGCCTGGAAGCCGCCGCGCGGCCTGCTCGCCTCGTTCCGTAATCTCAAGCTGATCGTCTCGCTCGGCATGGGCGTGGATCACCTGCTGGCCGACGACGCTCTGCCGGCCGGCGTGCCCATCGTGCGCATCATGGATGACGGGCTGATCGGCCAGATGAGCGAGTACGCCATCTACTGGGCGCTGCGCCATCACCGCGACATCGACAAGTATGCCGAACTGCAGCGCGCTCGGCAGTGGAAGCCGCTCGACTTCGTCGACACCCTGCACCGCCGCGTCGGGGTCATGGGGCTGGGCAGCATCGGCCAGGACACGGCGCGCAAGTTCGCGATGCTGGGCTTCCCCACCGCCGGCTGGAGCCGGACGAAGAAGGATCTGCCCGGCATCGAAACCTTCCACGGCCGCGACGGGCTGGCGGAATTCCTGGCGCGCAGCGACATCCTGGTCGACGTGCTGCCGCTGACGCGCGACACGCAGGGCCTGCTCGATGCGACCGCCTTTGCGCACCTGCCGAAGGGCGCCTACTTCATCAACATGGCGCGCGGCGGCCATGTCGTCGACGGGGCGCTGCTGGCGGCGCTCGACTCCGGCCGTCTCGCCGGCGCCGCGCTCGACGTGTTCAACCAGGAGCCGCTGCCGGCGGATCACCCTTACTGGACGCATCCGAAGGTGCATGTGACGCCGCACATCGCCGGCGCCACCAATCCGCGCACCGCCTCGCCCGGCGTCATCGAGAACATCAAGCGCCTGCGCGGCGGCCAGCCGCTGATCAACACCGTGGCCCCCGGGACGGGGTACTAACTAGGCGGCGACGCGTTTCTCGATGGCGGCGAAGATGGCGCGGGCGGCCTGCGCCTCGCCGCCTTCCGGGCGACCCGGGCGGCTGCTGTTGTTCCAGGCCATCATGTCGAAGTGTGCCCACGGCACGTCGTCGGGCACGAACTCCTTGAGGTAGAGCGCCGCCGTGATGGCACCGCCGAACGCCACGCCGGGCGCATTGTTGATGTCGGCGACCTTGCTGTCGAGCAGCCGGCGGTAGCCGGCGAACAGCGGCAGGCGCCACATCGGATCGTTGACGGTCTTTCCGGCGGCGATGAGGTCGTCGGCGAGGCCGTCGTCGTTGCAGAACAGCGCCGGCAGGTCGGTGCCCAGCGCCACGCGCGCCGCCCCGGTGAGGGTCGCGCAGTCGACCATCATCGCCGGCTTCTCCGAGGCGCCCTCATGAAGCGCATCGCAGAGGATCAGGCGGCCCTCGGCGTCCGTGTTGCCGATCTCGACCGTGAGCCCCTTGCGCGTGGGGACGACATCCATCGGCCGGAAGGCATTGCCGGAGACGCTGTTCTCTACGGCGGGGATGAGCAGCCGCAGCCGCACGCGGAGCCTGGCCGCCATCACCATCAAGGCCACGGCCATCATGGTGGCCGCCCCGCCCATGTCCTTCTTCATCATCAGCATGCCGCTGGCCGGCTTCAGGTCGAGGCCGCCGGTATCGAAGCACACACCCTTGCCGACCAGCGTGACCTTCGGATCGCCGCCGCGGCCCCAGACCAGGTCGATCAGCCGCGGTGCCCGGGCGCTGGCGCGGCCGACCGCATGGATCATCGGATAGTTGCGCTTCAGCAGCTCGTCTCCGACGATCACCTTGATCTTGGCGCCATGCGCTTTCGCAAGCTTCCGCGCCGCGTCGGCCAGTTCGCCCGGTCCCATGTCGGACGACGGGGTGGTGATCAGATCGCGCGCCATCGAGATCGCCTCGATCATCGCCCTGGCCCGCGCCTTGTCGGCGCCTTCCGGCCACAGGAACCTGGCGCCCGGCCTGGCCTTCGTCGAGCGATAGCGCTCGAACTTCCAGGCACCGAGTCCGATGGCGACCGCGGCATCCGTCGCCGGCACCGGCGTGGTGCTGCCGGCGAGCCGCCAGGTGCCTTCGGGAAGCCGGCTGGCCAGCGCTCCGAAGTCCCACAGCGTGGGCTTGTCGGATATCACAAGGACTGCATCAGCAGCCTTGCCGTCGCTCCCGGGCAGCACCGCAACGTCGCCGGGCTTGCCTTCGATACCGGTCGATTCCAGCCATCCGCGCCGCGATGCCGCCTGTCCCCTCAGCCAGCTCCGCCACGACGCCTGGCCAACAATATGAACGGGGAGTGAAGAAGATGACCGGTCGACGAACGGCAACGCCATGGACATGCTCACAAATCTGTAGTGCAACGGTTAACATTGCCGGCGAAACTGCGGCACTGGCAAGGAGGGCGTATGGCCGACTTCACTCTCGTGATCGGCAACAAGAACTATTCGTCGTGGTCCCTGCGCGGCTGGCTGATGGCCAGGATCGCCGGCATCGAGTTCGAGGAGGTCGTGGTGCCTCTCGACCTGCCGGAGACGCAGCCCACGATTCGCAAGTACTCGCCGTCCGGGCGCGTGCCCGTGCTGATGCATCGTGGCCTCGCTGTGTGGGAATCGCTGGCGATCGGCGAGTACCTCAACGACCTCAAGCCGGAGGCAGGACTGTGGCCCTCCGCCGTGGCGGCACGCGCGCATGCACGCTCGATCTCGACCGAGATGCATGCCGGTTTCGCCGAGCTGCGCGAGAAGATGCCGATGAACATCCGTGCCTCCTATCCGGCAAAGGCGCAGACCTCCACGGTGCGGGCCGAGATCGAGCGCATCACGTCGATCTGGCGCGACTGCCGCAAGCGCTTTTCCGGTGCGAGCCCCAAGGATGACGGGTTCCTGTTCGGCCAGATCAGCGCCGCCGATGCCATGTTCGCGCCCGTCGTGACGCGGCTGAAGACCTATTCCGTGCCGCTCGACTCCGACACGGACGCCTACTGCAAGGCGGTGCTCGCCTATCCCGCCATGAAGGAATGGGTGGACGCGGCCAAGAACGAGCCCTGGCTGATCGCGGCCTACGAGCAGCAATAGACATCCGGGAGAACGGACAGGCGCCCCACGGCCGTCGTCATGCTCTTCACGGCCTTCGAGTTCGTCTTCCTCTTCCTGCCCGCGACGTTCCTGGGATTCCTGCTGCTTCGGCGCGTCGGCGACATCGCCGGCGCGCTGTGGCTCACCGCGGCATCGCTGTTCTTCTATGCCTTCTGGAATGCGGCCTATCTCTGGCTGCTGGTGCCGTCGATCCTGTTCAACTATGCGCTGGGCCGTGCGCTCGACCGGCAGACGGCCGGAAGGGCGAAGAAGCTGCTGCTGGCCGCGGGCGTCGCGACCAACCTTGGGGTGCTGGCCTGGTTCAAGTACGCGGGCTTCCTCGCTGCCAACCTCGGCCTGCTGACGGGCTGGGATCTCGCACTCGGAACCATCGTCCTGCCGCTCGGCATCTCCTTCATCACCTTCCAGAAGATCGCCTATCTCGTCGACGCCTATCGCGGCCATGCACGCGACCCCAGCTTCGTGCGCTTCGCCCTGTTCGTGAGCTTCTTCCCGCAGCTCATCGCCGGTCCCATCGTGCATCACGCCGAGATCATGCCGCAGCTCCAACCCGGCCGCTGGAAGCGCGTGACGGCGGCCGCCGCCGCGACGGGGCTCAGCCTGTTCGCCATCGGCATGTTCAAGAAGGTCGTGCTCGCCGACGGCGTGGCGCCGGTCGCCAACGCCGCATTTGGCGAGGCCGCCCAGGGCCTGGCCCCCGCATTGGCGGCGGCCTGGGCAGGCGCGCTGGCCTACACGCTGCAGCTCTACTTCGACTTCTCCGGCTACTCCGACATGGCCTGTGGCCTGGCGCTACTGTTCGGCATCCGCCTGCCCGCAAACTTCTACTCACCGTACAAGGCAGGCAGCATCATCGACTTCTGGCGACGCTGGCACATCACCCTCTCGCGCTTCCTGCGCGACTACCTCTACATCCCGCTGGGCGGCAACCGCCGCGGCGCCGCGCGGCGCTACGCCAACCTCCTGGTCACCATGACGCTGGGCGGCCTGTGGCACGGCGCGGGCTGGACCTTCGTGCTGTGGGGGCTCTTCCATGGCAGCCTTCTGCTGCTGAACCATGCCTGGCGATGCTGGACGGGAGGACGGTGGCGGCTGCCATCGCCCGTATCGGTGGGCATCACCTTCCTGGCCGTCCTGTTCGGCTGGGTGCTGTTCCGCGCGGAGAGCTTCGCCGCCGCGCGGCTGATGATCGAAGCGATGCTGGGATTCGGCGGAAGCGCTCCCAGCGGCTTGCAGGCGCCCACGGCGCTGGATTGGCTGCGCATCGCCCTGCTGCTGGCCGCCGTCTGGGCCCTGCCGAACACCGTCCAACTCATGCGGCGGGCCTTCCTGCTTTCCAACGACACGACGCGCCGGCATCTCGCCCAGGAAGGCGCGCGACCGACCTGGCTCGACCGTGTCGGCCGGCGCCTCACCTGGCGTCCGACGATCGCCTGGGCGGCCGCCGCCGCGCTCTGCCTTGCCCTGGCGCTGATGCCGACACGGCCGCGCATCGAATTCCTCTATTTCCAGTTCTGAGCCGTGCGCCTCCCCGCCCCGCGCTACCTTCTGCTGCTCGCGGCGCTGTTCCCCCTCTTCTGGCTGGCGGCCAGCGCCTTGAGCTACTTCGTGGCGGTCGCGAAGTGCGACGGCCGCTCCACGGCAACCGACGCCTACATCGCCTACTGCCTGGATCGCGCCTTTGGGGATTTCGAGCACGAAGCCTTCTTCTTCGGACTCGAACGCGTTCCGACGGCACTGGCGGAAACGAAGGTGCTGTTCCTCGGGAACTCCAAGCTGCAGTATGCCTTCTCGCGCGACAACGTCGCGCCGTTCTTCGCCGAACGAGGCGTGCCGTTCTTCGTCATGGGCTTCGGCCACGGCGAGCAGTCGCGCTTTCCGCAGATGGTGCTGGAGCGCCATCCGGCGCGGCCCGTGCTGGCGGTCATCAACGTCGATCCCTTCTTCACCGACGGCATCACCGAGCCGGCGGCCTTCCCGCTGCAGCATCCGGTGGCCGGCCGCATCGATGCGACCTTCAAGTCGCTGATGCAGCGGCCGCGGGCCTGGCTGTGCCGGCGCGACCCGACGCTCGCCCTGTGCGCCGGGAAGCCCGCCATGACACGCTCGCGAATCACCGGGCAGTGGAACGTCGCTGCCTTCCGCCAGGGTGCCGAGCCGACCCTGCCGCTGCCGCCGGCGGCCGTAGACGACGGGGAGATCGACCGGTGGCTCGCGCGGGCGATCGAGATCGCACCGGCTTTCCTCAAGACCGTGCATGCACGCTGCGTGATCTTCACCGCCGTACCCTCGGCCGCGGGCGACCGCGCGGCGCGCCGGCTCGCGGACCGCCTGGGCGTGCCCTTCATCGCGCCGGAGATCGACGGTCTTGCCACCATCGACGGTGTCCATCTCGATGCGCGGAGCGGCATCGCCTGGTCGGACGCCTTCCTGCGGGCGCTCGAGCCGGTCGGTCGGGAATGCGGGGCGTGGTAGTCAGCGCCGGCGGTCGAACGCCAGCCGGACGGCCAGGCCCAGTCTAGAATGCCTTGTCGCTCAGGAACTTGAGAAAGGTCGTGAGATCGGGCTTGGCCTTGGTCTTCTCGCAATAGGCCGTGAACTCGGCCGGCGTGACGTCGACCATCTTCACGGCATGGCGCCGCGCCTTCCAGTCGGCCATCTTCTTGGCCTCGCGGAAGTGCCACTCCTCGTAGCTGCAGGATGGATAGTGCCTGACGATGCGCTGGAAGGCCGCGTGGTCCTCGGCCGATTTCACGCCAGCGAAATACTGAATCGACATCGTTCCTTCAACTCGGCTTGTGGAGAGGGACCGCGGTCGCGGGGGCGCCACCTTCTGCCCGCTGTCGCCGACAAAGTCGAGTCGATGGGCCGGCGAAAGTGCGCTTCCCGCGCGGCGAATCAGTTCAGACCGTACAGCCGGGCAACGTTGTCGTGGACGATCTTCTTCTGCACGCTCTCCGAGAAGCCCGCGAGGTTCTGGTGCAGCGTCTCGCGCGAGTTGGGCCAGATGCAATCGGGATGCGGATAGTCGGCGCCCCAGATGATGTTGTCCTCGCCGATCAGCGGCACGATCGGTTCGAGGTACTTGTCCTGCTGGTAGGTGACGTAGCCCTGGCGACGGAAATAGTCCGACGGCTTCATCTTGAAGCCGAGCGCCCGGGCGCGGTCGTGATACTCGGTGTCGAGCCGGTCGAACACGTAGGGCAGCCAGGTCACGCCCGATTCGCCCAGTACGAAGTTGAAGTCGGGATACTTGTCGCAGGCGCCCGAGGCCAGCAGCGAGACCAGGACCTCCATCGTGTCGAGCTGGAACAGCGCCGAGCGGACCAGCCGGTGCTGCACGAAGTATTCCTTCTCCATCTCCGGCGTGTCGGGCGCGCGCACCGCCTTGAACCCGGTCGAGTGGAAGGAGATCGGGAACCGGCACTCGGCGGACGCCTCCCACAGCTCGTACCAGCCGTGATGGTAAAGCGGCAGGCTCATGCGCTTGAAGGCGAGGTCGCCGCCCTTCAGCCCCATCTTCGCGCAGCGCCGCACCTCGTCAGCCGCCGCCGTCGGGTCGGTGTTGGGGATGATGGCCAGGGGGAAGACACGGTTGGGATCGGCGCGGCGGGCGAAGTCGGCCGCCCAGTCGTTGTAGCGCGCATTGGCCCAGACGCGCAGCTCGGGATCGTCGATCAGGTCGTTGATCATCAGGCAGCCGTAGATGATCTCCTTGTCGAGGCCGTCGCGGTCGAGGTCGGCGATGCGCAGCTCCGGCGTCGTCGGCCGGGGACGGGCGCCGGGATGGCTGTCCCACTCGAAGCCTGCTTCCTTCATTTCGTCGACATGGCCGAAAGAGCCCTTGGTATAGGGCAGGAAGCCCGGGCCGACGCCGTTCCACATGCCGCGGTCCTTGTTGTCGACGAACCAGTGCTGGCCGTCGTTGCGCATCTCCACGCGCGGCGCGTCCTTCTTCCACTTGGCCGGCGCCTGCGACGACCACAGGTCGGGCGGGCAGTAGGTGAGGTCGATGTGATTGTCGCCGGAAATCAGCTTGTGGTGCATGGCGCGGCTCCGTGGGACCGAAGACGATTTGGGCTTGCACTGACCGACGCCATGGTACGGTCGGGCCTACGGGGCCCGCCACACCGATTTTCCGCTGAGCGGATGGCGGGATCTCTCAACCACGGAGTACGGAGATAGGTATCGTGACCCTGCCACTGGAAGGCGTTCGTGTGATCGAAGTGGGCCAAGCCCTGGCGGGCCCGCTGGCCGGCGTCCTGCTGGCCGACATGGGGGCCGACGTCATCAAGATCGAGAAGCCGGACGGCGGCGACGACGCGCGGATCTGGGGCCCTCCCTACGGGCCGGACGGCGTGACCTCCCTCTACTTCTACAGCCAGAACCGCAACAAGCGCTCGGTGTCTCTCGACCTGAAGTCGGCGGCGGACGTCGAGAAGCTGCACAGGCTTTGCGAGACGGCCGACATCCTGATCCAGAACCTGCGGCCGGGCGTGGTCGACGAGATCGGCATCGGGCCCGAGGCGATGCTGGAGCGCCATCCGCGGCTGATCTACTGCTCGATCTGGGCGTTCGGCTACCAGGGTCCGCTCAAGATGAAGCCGGGCTTCGATCCGCTGCTGCAGGCCTATGGCGGCATGATGTCGGTGACGGGCCGGCCGGAGGATCCGCCGACCTTCTGCGGCGCCTCGATCAACGACAAGGCGACCGGCATGTTCTGCACCATCGGCGCGCTGGCAGCGCTGCGCCTGCGCGACAAGACGGGCAAGGGCTGCCTGGTCGACACCTCGCTGTTCGACTCCGCCGTCCATTGGGTCGAGGGGCAGGTCAACACCTACCTCGCCAACGGCGATATCGCGAAGCGGCACGGTACCGGCGGTTCGGTGATCGTGCCCTACCAGACCTTCGACACGGCCGACCGTCCGCTCTGCCTCGCCCCTGGGAACGACCGGTTGTGGGCCCGCGCGGCCAAGGTGCTGGGCCATCCCGAATGGGCGACCGATCCGCGCTACGCCAGGAGCGCGGCGCGGGTGCAGAACAAGGCCGAGCTGCTGCCCATGATCGCCGACGTGATGCGCACGCGCAGCCGCGCCGAATGGATCGAGGCCTTCGAGGAGGCGGGCGTGCCCTGCGCCCCGGTCAACGACATCGGCGAACTGGCCAGCAGCGAGCAGTTCGCGGCCTCCGAGATCGTACAGGAGCTGCCGGGGGGCGGGCCCAAGGTCGTGGGCCTGCCGATCACCTTCGACCGCAGGCGGCTGCGCTCGGCGCGGCCGTCGCCGGACCTCGGCGAGCACACGGAAGAGGTGCTGGGCAGCCTGAAATAGTCAGGCCGCCATCACGGGCTCGCGCCCGACGATCGTGGTGCGATGCATGACGCGGCGTTCGGCGGGGTCGTGCGGCGTGACGGCGTGCACGGTGCAGCGATTGTCCCACATCAGCACGTCGTGCGGTTCCCAGACGTGCCGGTACATGTACTTGGGCTGGGCCGCGAAGTCCGAGAGCTCCTCGATCAGGCGACGGGCCGCGGCCTCTTCCATGCCCTCGACGGCGTCGTTGTAGATCGAGCTGATGAACAGCGACTTGCGGCCCGTCACGGGATGGCGGCGCACCATGGGATGCCAGACCGGCGGCATCGCCGCACGCTCCTCCCCGCTGGGCGGCGGTGAGCCGACCAGGCGGCTCAGCATTGCGAAATCGTGGCGCGCCCTGCGGCCCTCGACCTCGCGCCGCAGCGCCTCGGGGAGATCGTCATAGACCATGTACATGTTGATGAATTGCGTGATGCCGCCGGTGCGGCTGATCTCGATGCCGTGCAGCAGCGAGCCCATGCTGGGCATCGGCCGGTAGCTCGAATCGGTATGCCACTGGCGCGAGGACGAAAGCTGCTTCTGCGACGGCTCGGCGGGCGTCAGCAGCTTGCCGTCCTCATCCACGTTGGACACGAGGAAGATCTCCTTCACGCGATCCGAGCGCAGATGCAGCGAGGTCTGATGGAAGATCTCCGGCTCGCCGAAGTGGCGCGTGAAGGCAACGTGCTCGGCGTCGGTGATGTGCTGATCCGGGAATACCACCACGAGGTGCTTCATCCACGCATCGTGGATCGCCTGCCGCGTCTCCCCGTCGAGCGGCCGTCGCATGTCCACACCGAGGATTTCCGCGCCCAGAGCGGGGTGTCGCGGCCTGACCGTGATCGTCATGGCGTTCCTCCAGCATTGTTCTCTTTGGGAGAACGATACGGCCCCTCGCCGCCCCCGATCAACCGTTGCGGATGTCGTAGCGCAGCCAGACCGCGCCGCCCTCCAACACCTGGCAGTCCTTGAGGGTCATGGCGGTCACCGGTGCCGTCGGTCCGGCCATCTCGGCTTCGGAATCGAACACCATCGGCGCGCCCTTCGCGCCATCCACCGCCGGCACGATCGCCAGGCTGAGCTCGTCGATCAGGCCCGCCCGCAGGAAGGAGCCGTTGGCCTTGCCGCCGCCCTCGATCAGCAGGCGCTCGATGCCGAGCTCACGGTTCAGGATCTCCAGCAACAGCGCCAGATCGAGTTCCTGCACGCCGGCGAAGACGTAGCCGACGCCGTCGCCCCGCAATGCTTCGAGGTGGTCGTCCGAAACCTGTTCGGTCAGGGCCACGACGATGGGATCGCCGCCGATGTCGGCGCGCCCCCAGGCGATCTTGCCCTGGGCATCCAGCACGATGCCGTAGGCTGCCGCATCGCGCCTTGGGAGCCAGGGCGTGCGTGGATGGCTCTGGCGGATCTTTCCGGCCGGATATGCGTCCTTCTTGGCGAATTCCCGGCCCGTGACGCGCCCCACCAGCCAGGCATCGCCGTCGAGCTTCTCGTGCAGGGTCTCGAACAGGTTCCCCGACTTGTCGCGCGCCGGACGCTGGCGGCTTTGCCAGGTGCGGCCGTCGACGCTCGACACCATGTGGCAGATGACGTGCGGCTTCATCGCCGCAGAGTCCGATGCTTCTCAGCCCAAGACAAGTCAGTCCAGCACAAGCGGCAGGCGACGGTAGGGTCCATGGCGGTCGCCCAGCGGCAGTGCATCGGCCGCGCTGCGTGCCGGCGGCGGCAGGCCCTTGGCGACGATCCTGTCCAACAGGGCGCGGCCGTCGCGCGCCAGCCGGTAGAGGATCTCGGCCTCGCTGGCGCCGGACGCCATGAGTCCGGGCAGGTCGGGCACCCATCCCACGAGGTCGCCTTCGGGGGTCCGCCGGATCAGGGAAACGTAGGAAGCTTCCATCGTTCAAGCACAGTCAGCCTGCAGGCTGCTGTCCTTGATGCAGATCAAACCGAAAAATGAACGATGCGTCATCATTTGGCTTCCGAAGAGGGAACGCCAATGACCACGCAAGAACTCTACCAACTGCCCGTCGACATCACGGAATGGCACTTCGACGGCCAGACCGAGGTCCTGTTCAATTGGGAGTACGACGACGGGTCGGCGGACCTGCTGAAGCTCTACGAGAAGGGCAAGCAGCAGCAGTGGGACTCCTCGACCCGCATCGATTGGACTCAGGACCTGTTCGAGGACAATCCGATGGGCCTGGCCGACGAGTCGATCCCGATCTATGGCTCTCCAATCTGGTCGAAGCTGAGCGAGAAGGAGAAGCGCTGGCTGCGCTTCAATCTGCAGTGCCATACGATCTGCCAGTTCATGCATGGTGAACAGGGGGCGCTGATCGCGACCGCCAAGATCGTCAGCACCGTTCCGGACATGAACGCCAAGTTCTATGCCGCCACCCAGGTCATGGACGAGGCCCGGCACATCGAGGCCTACAAGCGCCTGATCCACGAGAAGTTCCAGTGCGCCTATCCCATCACGCCGTCGCTGCGCAACCTGCTGGAGCAGACGCTGAGCGACCGGCGCTGGGACTTCACGTATCTCGGCATGCAGGTGCTGATCGAGGGGCTGGCGCTGGCCGCCTTCCAGCGCATCCGCGACAGCGCCAGGAACAACCTCGCCGCCTCGATCAACGCCTATGTCATGCAGGACGAGGCGCGGCACGTCACCTTCGGCCGCATGGCGCTGCGCGACTACTATCCGCAGCTGTCCGATGCTGAGCGGGCCGAGCGCGAGGAATTCGCCGTCGAGGCGCTGTACTTCATGCGCGACCGCTTCAACCAGGCCGAAGTCTGGGAACGCTCGGGCCTCCCGGTCGATGAGCTGGTCAAGTACGCCTACGAGTCCGGTGCCATGCAGGCATTCCGCAGCCGTCTGTTCACCCGCATCGTGCCGATCCTCGAGGAGATCGGCCTGTTCGGGCCCAAGGTGCAGAAGGCGCTGGGCGACATGGGCGTGATGGGCTACGCCGAGATCGATGTCGAGAAGCTGATCGGCAACGACATGAAGGTCGCCGAGGACTTCGACGCCCGGAAGTTCGTGGAGGGTTCGATCGTCGGCACGGCACCGGCCTGACGGGACCCAGCGCGGCCGACAATGCTCAACCGAACCGGCCCGTGACGAAGTTCTGCGTGTGCGGCTCCCGCGGCATGGTGAATATCTGCGTCGCCGTGCCGAACTCGACCATCTCGCCCAAGTACATGAAGCCGGCGTAGTCGGAGATGCGCGCCGCCTGCTGGAGGTTATGGGTCACGATGACCACCGTGTGATCGTCCTTGAGCTCGAGGATGGTTTCCTCGACCTTGGCCGACGAGATCGGATCGATCGAGGCGCACGGCTCGTCGAGCAGGAGGACGTCGGGCCTCATCGCGACGGCGCGGGCGATGCACAGCCGCTGCTGCTGGCCGCCCGACAGTTCGGAACTCCGCTTGTCGAGTGCGTCCTTCACCTCTTCCCACAAGGCGGCGCGGCGCAAGGCCAGCTCGACGTGAACGTCGAGATCCACCTTCGCCAGCCGCCAATGCGTTGCCAGGCCGAAGGCGACGTTGTCGTAGATCGACATCGGGAACGGCGCCGGCTTCTGGAACACCATGCCGATGCGCAGCCTCAGACTCTCCACGTTGTCGTGCATGGCCAGGATGTCCTCGCCATCGAACAGGACCTCCCCGTCCACGCGTTGGCCATCATGCAGGTCGTACATGCGATTGAGCACGCGCAGCAACGTTGACTTGCCGCACCCCGACGGCCCGATGAAGGCCGTCACCTTGTGCTCGTAGATGGGCACGCTGACGTCCTTCAACGCCCGGTGCCCGTCCTCATAGTAGAAGTTCAGCTTGTGCACGCTGATCTTCTCCCGTGGCGGGGAGGGGCCGAGCGCCCTTCGAATGGTGTGCGTCATCAGTTCATCTCTCGGTTGGCGCGCCGGCGGGCACGGATCCCGGGCGCGCCTCCTTCTAGAACCAGTACCAAGGCCTTGTCGGATCGGTGATGTCCGGCGCTTCGAGATCCTCTGGCTCGACGGCCGGCGCGCCCGGCTTGGGAACGACGAAAGCCTTTCGCACCAGCAGTGCCGCCATCGTATCGATGCCGGTCCGATAGTTCGTGCGCTCGCACTCGATGACCGCGCCGATGCGGGTATGGTTGCGCGGACCATCTGAATTCTCGCCGCGGCTGACGGCATAACGGTCGAAGAAGGCCACGAGCTGCCCGCATCGGGCCTTCAGCCAGGCCGACCGAGCTGGGGACATCGGCTTGGCCGGCGCGACCTGGCCACGGGAATCTGTCAGCGC
The DNA here is from genome assembly GCA_049323495.1 of Pseudomonadota bacterium. GTDB lineage: Bacteria > Pseudomonadota > Alphaproteobacteria > Reyranellales > Reyranellaceae > Reyranella. The sequence continues at coordinate 60,557 of JBMONG010000018.1, read as the reverse complement.
AGCCAGCGATTGAGCCGACACCGTGCCCATGGAGCCTGCCGCCAGCAGGATCGCCAGCGCCATCGCTCTCACGATGGGCATCGGTGGAAGGGGCATACAACCTTTGCTTGTTCTCTCGCCGTTACGATCGATCCGCCCGGAGTGTACGGATCGAAGGTAGCCGTCCGAAGCATCAGCGGCATTCAGCAACATGTCGATCTCCATGGAACATTTGTGTCGCCTGCATCATCGGACCATCGCGAATTCGCGTGACGCACGTTGATGCTGCATCCTGCGCGCTCCGCCCATGTCCGAACGACAATGAGGCTATGGCAACGCCGTTCCCTGCGCCTTGCGCTGACGCAACCGTTCGTTGTGCACTGTCACCCCCGATACCGCCATTCGTAAGGGAAGCGTCATGCGCGATGTGCGGTTGCCCACTTTTGCGGCATGGCTAGCCGCTTCTCCCTCCGCACCCCGCGCGGCCCGCAGCGAGGGATTGGCGTCATGCAATGTTCACGAACGGCGTGACCTGCATCAAATGCAGATGTGGCGTACTGATCTATCTGCTGAGCGAACGACAGGTGTCCGATGCCCGAGAAATCCCAGATCATTCGCGAGCTCGGTGAGAGTTCCCTGTTGCTGCCCTCTCTCCTGGCTGACGCCTTGGCAGCGAACGATCGGCTCAAGCTTGGCCTTACGCTGCTGCAGGAAGCGGCCGCGCACGCCGCACAGCCGGCTCGGGCGGTCGACGCTCTGGCCGCCGAACGTCGGGCCGCCGGCCTCGGCGGCCCCGAACTCGATGCGATGATCACGGGCGCTCAGTCGCTGGGTGACGGCCGCCTGCACGTCCCCGGCGCACGGACGCTGCTGGAGGTGTTGGGCCGAGATCTCGAGGCCATGCTGGCGCCGCTGCGCGCCGCCGGGATGACCACCTTCCCCGGTCTCGAAGCACGCCGCGCCGCCCTGCTGCAGACGCGGCCTGCGGCCGACCACGACGAATTGACCGTGGACGACATCAGCGCCATGGCTTCGGCGCGGCGGGATGGAAGCGACAGCATTCACCTACTGGTCATGGATGCGCACAAAGCGATCAACGCCCTGGCGGCCGCATCGGCGCTCGAGGTCATCGATGGTGCCCACGTGCACCATGTCGAACCCTGTGACCGGCCTCGCATTCGGGCGTTCATGGCCGGTCTCAGGCGTACGGCCGTCCTGGCCTTCGGCCATCCGGGGCTGGGCACGACGGCCGCGCGGTCCGGCGCGCGGCTGAGCATCCAGAACGACATCGGGGAGACCGACGCCCATGTGATCGTCGTCCATGTCGAAGATCGGACCGTCGATGTGACCTATACCGACGTGCATCGCCGACGCGCCCGCTTCTTCATGTCGATGTTCGAGGGCTACGACGTCGCGTGGAGCCCGCTCGGCGAGAAGCGGATGCATGGCGACAAGGCAGACACGTTCCATCTGGTGACCGGCCGCCATGCCGCCGGTGACGAAGCGGCGCTGCTCCGCTTCCTGGAGCACCTCGGCTCGCGCCTGGTGTTCCTGATCGACTGGAACAAGGCGCGCAAGGCGCTACAGGGCTTCGTCGACAAGCAGGACGCCGTGTCCGTCCTGGCGTGGGCGGCGGCGCACGACCATGGACACCGCGCCTTCCTGGAGCTGGGCGGCGCCGATCTCGTCTATGAGGCGATCCGGCACACCGCCGGCGACCGTATCCCCTACGGCGCACGGCTCGACGCGACGCTGGGGTCGCCGGCATGTTCGAAATTCCTGCAGCGGGTGCTGCGCCTGAGCAGCGAGGGCCTGCGCGCGAGCCGTTCGCTGCGCCTGGTCCGCGACGAGATCCAGGCCGAGCTCGCCGCGCTGTTCGACACGGCGGAATCCGGCGTTCTGGCCTTGCTGGTACGCCACCTCGGCGTCACGCGTACCCTCGCTTCGGCGATCGCGGAGCACCTCGACGGCCATGGCGATGCCTCCGCAGGCGAACGCGCGCGCCTGGCCCGCCGCGCCAAGCAGATGGAGCAGAAGGCCGATCGTCTCACCCTCCAAGCGCGCGAAATGTGCACGCGCATGCAGGGCGGCGGGTCGCTGAGGCTCGCCGTGGACGAGGTGGAGAATTCGACCGACGCTCTCGACGAGGCGGCGTTCCTGTGCACGCTTGCACCACCGCATGGCCCGCAAGCCTGCGATCCGGCCCTGGCCGACCTCGCCGGGGTGGTGCTGGACAGCATCAGCCAGCTTGTGCGTGCCGTTGAGGCCGCCGCCTGCCTGCCTCAAGGCAACCGTCTGGATTCGGCCGCGGCGCTGCAGGCGATCGACGCCGTCACGCTGGCGGAACGACGCGCCGACGCGGCCGAAAGAACGGCCCTTGGCGCCCTGATGGCCGCGCCCGCCGGCGATGCCCGTTCGCTCGTCCTCGGTCTGGAACTGGTCCGCGCGCTCGAAGGCGCAACGGACCATCTGGCGCATGCCGCCCTGTCGCTGCGCGAGCGCGTCCTCGAGGAGCTGTCGCAATGAGCTTCGCCCCTCTCCTGATCGCCGCTGGAACCGGATCGCCGGACATCACGCCAGAGCTCGCCGGGTCCAAGGCGACCGAACTCTGGCACATGGTCAGGCTCGGCCTCGACGTGCCGCCGGCCTTCGTTCTGCCGACGACGCTGTGCAGCGGCGTGAACGCCGGCGATCCTGCCGCGCTGGACGCGATGCGGACCGGCCTCGCCCGCGGGATCGCCTGGCTCGAAGAGCGGACCGGACGGCGTTTCGGTGACGGCCGGGCGCCCTTGCTGGTCTCGGTGCGATCCGGTGCGGCCATCTCGATGCCGGGCATGCTGCAGACCGTCCTTGATATCGGGCTGAACGACGAGAGCGTGCACGGCCTGATCCGGCTGACCGGCAATCCGCGGCTCGCCTTCGATTCCTGGCGCCGTCTGATCCAGTCCCATGCCGAGGTGGTCGGCGGCCTGCCGGCCGCACGCTTCGACCAGGCCCTGGCCGACATGGTGAAGAGCGAGCAGGCCGAGGGTGAGTCCGACCTGGACGGCGAGGCGCTGGAGCGGTTGGCCGCGTCCTACCGCGACCTGGCCCGGCGGCTGGGTCACGAGGTGCCGGACGATCCGCATGATCAGCTCGGCCAGGCGACGCAGGCAGTCTATCGGTCATGGCTGGCGCCGCGCGCCGTGGAGTATCGCCGCCTCAACCATCTGTCGGACGAGGGCGGCACGGCGGTGACCGTGCAGGCGATGGTGTTCGGCAATGCCGGGCCGCGGTCGGGGGCCGGCGTGATCTTCAGCCGCGACCCGGCGACCGGCGCCAACGAATCCTACCTCGACTTCCTGTTCGACGCCCAGGGTGAGGACGTCGTGTCGGGACGGCGGACACCCATCGATGCCCGGCGCCTGGAGGCACGCCTGCCGGAGGTCGCGCGCAAGCTCATCGACGGCGTGCGGTTGATCGAGCGCGCACGGTGCGACGCCCAGGACGTCGAGTTCACGGTCGAGGATGGACGCCTCTACTTCCTGCAGACGCGCAGCGCGAAGCGCACGCCGCTGGCGGCCCTGCGCATAGCGGTCGCCATGGTGCACGAGGGCCTGATCGACCCGCAAACGGCCCTGGGGCGGCTCGCCGCGCTCGACCTCGAGGCGCTCTCCGTCTCACGCTTCATCGAAGACGGCCCGGCGGCAGCGGCGCCGGTCGCCCACGCCATTGCCGCAGCACCGGGCGTGGCGAGCGGCCGTGTCGCCTTCACCTCTGACAATGCCAAGAGACTGGCGCATGGCGGCGAGCCGGTGGTTCTGGTGCGCCCCGACACCTCGACGGAGGACATCGCGGGCTTCGCGGTCGCCGCCGGCATCCTCACGGCAGCCGGCGGCCGGACCGCACATGCGGCCGTCGTGGCGCGTCAGCTCGGCAAGGTCTGCCTGGTCGGCTGCCGGACGCTCACCGTCGACGAGGCGCGCGGCAAGGCGGACATCGCCGGCACCTCCGTGCAGGAAGGCGACTGGCTGTCGCTCGACGGCCATGCCGGCACCGTCATGCTGGGCAGGCGAACCATCGTCGCGCAGCCGCCCGACGAGCTGGCCGAGGTCGAACGCTGGCGCCGGGACGGCGCGGCCCGGACGTCGGCGGCCTGAAGGCGGCCAGACCGGTCCCGACGGGAAAGTGCGCTTCAGCTCTTCTCGACCTGCCCGCCGGCATCGACCCAGCCCTGGAAACCGCCGAGGTTGAGCACCTTCTCGTAGCCCATGTCCTTCAGCGTCTTGCCGACCAGCGCCGAGCGGCCACCGGACGCGCAGTAGGCGACGACGGTCTTGGTCCGGTCGAAGGCCTTGTCGTGCATGGGCGAGGCGGCATCGGCACGGAACTCGACGAGGCCGCGCGGCACCGCCACGGCGCCTGGCACCTTGCCCGAGGCGGCCACTTCGGGCGGCTCGCGCACGTCGAGGAATAGCACATCGGGCTTGCCGACCAGCTTCTTGGCCTCGTCGGGAGTGATCCGCGGCACGGCCGCGTTGGCTTCCTCGAGCATCGACTGGACCGTCTTCATCGGCTTCTCCTTCAGTGCGCCAGCAGCAGCGGGACAGGGCAGGAGGTTATCACTTTGGCGGTGGCGCCGCCCAGCCCAAGGAAATTCGACAGTTCCCCGTGGCCATAGGCGCCCATGACCAGGAGGTCGGCCCTCTTGTCCGCCGTGCAGGCCAGCAGGGCACGTCCGCGGCCGCGTCCCGTCAGGGCGCCGAACTTCACGGCGTCGACGGCCGCCGCGATGCCGTGCCGCTCCAGGGTGCGCATCAGGAAGGGTGTGCCGATCTCCTCGGGCGCCGTATCGGCGACGAGAACGGTCACCTTGCCCGCCTTCCGGAGAAAGGGCAGTGCCGCGCCGACGGCACGCGCCGCCTGCGCGCTGCCGTTCCAGGCGACGACCACGGAGGAAACCGGGCCGCGCACCAGATTGGGGGGAGCGATGACGACGGGGCGCGCCGAGTCGTAGATCGCCGCCTTCACCGTCCCGGGAGAAATGTTCTCCTCGTCGGCACCGGGCCGCCCGATCACCACGAGATTGGCAAACCGGCCCATATGCACCAGCGCCTCGCGCGTCATCGGCTCGTCGCCGGTGAAGGTCGCTTCCTTGATCGGCTCCAGCAGGGTGCGGAACTGGCGGTGCGATTCCTCCAGCCGCGCCTTCAGCCGCTCGTCCGACAGGCGCTTGAGGAACGGCATCGACTGGCTGGCGATGTCGGCATCGTGCGGCAGGTGCTCGGCGAAATGCACCGCATCGACGGCACCATCGAACAGCGCCGCGATACGCGCGGCCAGTCGAAACGACATCTCGGCATCCGGACCACCTTCCGATACCGCCAGAATCGACTTGTACATTCTCGAGTCTCTCTCCCCCTGCCGGACTGCCACCTAGCACATCCGCCGCCGGCGTGCGCGCTCACCGGCGGCCTCCTGGCTAAGCAGCAAGGTCACCGCTCACCACTGGCCGAAGAAGATGCCGTGCTTCTTGTGAGTCGCTGTACGGGCCTCGACATAGGCGTCGTCGACCGTGACACGCGTCTTGCGGGCCTTCAGCCAGGCGGCGAGGCGCTCCTCCATCTCGCCGCGCACCGCGCGATGCCCCGGATCCGCGCCGAGGTCGCGCAGCTCGCGCGGATCGTTGGCGAGATCGTAGAGCATGGGCCGGAAGCCGTCCCACCAGACGTACTTCCAGCGATCCGTACGGACCATCATGGCACGGCAGTCGCGCGGGCCGCGCTGCAGGATCCTGCGCGCCTCGCGGAAAGAATAGTCGAGTTCCGAGAACACCGCGTCGCGCCAGCCCTCGGCCGCCCCGCCGCGCAGCAGCGGCAGCAGGGAGCACCCTTCCACGAGGTGCTCATGGGCTGGCTGGCCCAGCGCAGCGAGACAGGTCGGCACAACGTCGACCGCCTCCACGAAGCGTGCATCGACCGTGCCGCGCGTGGCATCGGCCGCGGGATCCGGATCGTACACGATGAAGGGGACCCTCTGCGCCTCCTCGAAGAACATCTCCTTCTCGCCCAGCCAGTGATCGCCCAGAAAGTCGCCGTGGTCGGCGGTGAACAAGATCAGCGTGTCGTCGAAACGGCCGAGCTTCTTCAGATGGTCGAACAGCCGGCCCAGCCAGTCGTCGAGCTGGCGGATCAGGCCCATGTAGGCCGGCCGCACGATGTCCGGCGCGTCGGGCCGCTGGAAGGATTGCGATTCCTCATGCCGGCGGTAGGCCGCCAGCACGGGATGCTGGTCGGCGAGTTCGCTCTCGTCACGATTCAGCGGCAGGCAGTCCCCGGCACCGTACATGTCATGGTACGGCGCCGGCGCCATGTAGGGCCAGTGCGGCTTGACGTAGCTGAGGTGCAGGAACCACGGCTTGTCACCCATGTCCGACACGAAGCGCATCGCCTCCCGCGTCATGTAGGCGGTCTCGGAATGCTCTTCGGCGACGCGGGCCGGCAAGTGCACATTGCGCATGTGCCAACCCGACAGCTTTTCGCCACCCGGCCCGTCCGCGGCGATCACATACTCGCTCCACGGATCGTCCGCATTGTAGCCCTGCGCCCGCAGGTAGGCGGCGTAGCCGCTCTCCTCGCCCGGCGGCGAATGGCCGTCATAGCGGTCGATCTCCTCGAAGCCTCCGTTGCGCAACAATGCGGCCAGTGCCGAGCCGCCCTCGATGCCGTAGCGCTCCAACCCGTCGAGATCCGGCAGCACGTGCGTCTTGCCGGCCAGCGCGACCCGCAGACCGGCAGGCCGCAGGTAGTCGCCGATCGTCTTCTCGCGCACCGACAGCGGCACGCGGTTCCAGGTCGCCCCGTGGCTGAAGACGTACCGCCCCGTGTAGTAGCTCATGCGCGACGGCCCGCAGACCCCCGACTGCACATAGGCGCGCGGGAACAGGACGCCGCGGGCGGCGAGCGAATCGATGGCCGGCGTCTTCAGGTGCGGATGGCCGGCGCACGACAGGTGATCGGCGCGCAGCTGGTCGCACATGATGAAGAGCACATTGCGGACTTTGCCCACGGACGCTTCCTCCCCGTCTTGTCGTGCCGCGCGCAGGATGACACGGCATTCCCAGCCTTTACACTGCGCCGTGATGACCCTTCCTCCGCTTCTTGCCAACAGCTTCTCCGAACGGGAGATCGTCGAGGACATCATGCGCTGGGCTGCCGTCGAGAGCCCCTCGGTGACACCGGAAGCCGTGGCCCGCATGTTCGATCTGGCGGAGGCGGACTTCCGCGCCGCCGGCGCCGACATCGAGCGCACGGCCGCGCCGTCCGGTGCGCCTGTGATGCGTGCTCGGTTCGAGGGCCGTGAAGACGCACCCGGCATCCTCGTGCTGGGCCACCTCGACACCGTGCACCCGGTCGGCACGATCGAGCACGATCTCGCCCTGCGCATCGAGGGTGATCGGCTCTACGGACCGGGCGTGCTCGACATGAAGGGCGGCATCTGCCTTGCGCTCTACGCCTTGAGGCGGCTGCGCGCGGAGACCGGCGGCACGATGCTGCCCGTGACCTTCCTGATGATTCCCGACGAGGAGCTGGGCAGCCCTGCCACGCGCGCCCTCATCGAAGCCGAGGCGCGGCGGCATCGCTGCGTGCTGGTCCCCGAGCCGGCACGCCAGGGCAAGGTGATCACCGGCCGGCACGCCTTCGCGCGCTATCGGCTCACCACGCGGGGACAGCCCGCGCATGCCGGGGCCGACAACCGCGCCGGGCGCAGTGCCATCCGGGCCATGGCGCGCCTGATCGAGACGATCGAAAGCGCGACCGACATGGAGCGGCTGGCGTCGTTCAGCGTCGGCGTCATTCAGGGCGGCCTGTTCGTGAACGTGATCCCGACGACATGCACTGCAGAAGTCCTGTGCGTGGCGTCGTCACCCGAGAACCTCCGGTACGTGCATGATTTCATGGCCGGACTGCGCTCGCCCCTGGAAGGCGTGACGCTCGACGTGGAAAGGGGGCCCGAGCGGCCGCTGTTCGCGCCGTCGGAGGGGACCATGCGCCTTTTCGAGCGGGCGGCGGCGGTGGCTGGGGAGGCCGGGATCGCATTGGAGCATGGGACCTTCGGCGGCGGCAGCGACGGCAACTTCACGGGTGCCCTGGGCATCCCCACGCTCGACGGCCTCGGTGCCGTCGGCGCTGGGCCTCATACGCTGGGCGAGCACGTGCTGATCCCCGAGCTCGTGCCGCGCGCGCGACTCTTCGCCGGCCTCCTCGCCGGCCTGGCTGCCGGAGAGGCGTTGTGAGCACCACGCCCTTCATTCGCGACATCCTCGATTTCTGGTTCCTGCCGCTGGAGCATCCCGACCACGGCAAGCCGCGCGACATCTGGTGGGCCGGTCCGGCGGAATTCGATGCCGAGATCCGGGACCGCTTCGCAGCGGTCTTCGACCAGGCCGTCGCCGGCGAGCTGAACCATTGGCGGCGCTCGCCCGAAGGAGCATTGGCGCTGACCCTGCTGTGCGACCAGTTCCCGCGCAACATGCACAGACGCTCGGCCCGTGCCTTCGCCGGCGATCCCATCGCGCTCGAGACGGCTCGCATCGCGCTGGCGCGCTTCTATCCGGCGGCCTTCAACCCCACGATGCGGGTGTTCTTCTACATGCCCTTCCAGCACAGCGAATCGCTCACCGACCAGGAGCTGTGCTGCGCGCTCTTCGCGGTCTTCGAGGACGAGGAGATGACGAGATATGCCATCGAGCACCGCGACATGATCGAACGGTTCGGCCGCTTCCCCCATCGCAACGACGTGCTCGGCAGGGCCTGCACCGACGAGGAGCTCGACTACCTGAAGACCGCTAACCGGTTCGGCCAGTAGGAGCGCCCGCTGCGCGCCTCGGGCGGCGGACGGCCCTCAGCCTGCCGCTGGTGCCGCCGCCGCAATAGAGGCGGTCGCCGCCGTCGGATTCGAGCCCCGACACCCCGACGCCCGGCGGCATGTCCAGCGCCTCGAGGGCCTCGCCCGTCTGCGGGTCGATCCGGCGCAGCTGGCTTTCCTCACCCTCCCAGACGCCATGCCAGAGCTCGCCGTCGACCCAGGTGACGCCCGTCACGAAGCGATCGGACTGGATGGTGCGCAGGATGCGGCCCGTCTCGGGATCGACCTGATGGATCCTGCGCTCGCGGTACTCGCCGACCCAGAGTGTCCCTTCGGCCCAGGCCATGCCCGAATCCTTGCCGCCGGTCGGTGACGGGATGGTCGCGATGACGCGGCCGCTCTCCGGATCGATCCTCTGGATCCGATCCTCCGAGATCTGGAACAGGTGGCGGCCGTCGAACGCCGTTCCCGCATCCGCAGCGACCGCGATCGACCGCCTGATAAGGCCGCTTTCCGGGTCGAGGGCGTTGATCCGGTCGCCGCTGGCGAACCAGACCTGATGGCCGTCGAAGCTCACGCCATGCACGGCGTCGACGCCCGGGAAAGGACCGTACTCGTGGATGATTTCGGCTGCTGCTGTTTTCATGCCGCGATCCTAGTCCGCGGGCAGGGAGGCCGGGAGTAACAAGGCGGTCGTGATTCCCGGCACCGGCGGCGTCGTCCATCGCCGCGCCCGGCCCCGCCCGAACGACTGGACCTTGCCCGACGCCGCCAGCGCATCAAGACCACGCTGCACCGTGCGCTGGCTGGCGCCCAGCGCAAGCGCCAATGCGGAGCTCGACCACGCCTCGCCATCGGCCAGCAGCGCGAGCACCGCCGCATGCTCCTCGTCGACCGGCAACCCCAGCACGACGACGTCGCGCGCCGCGCGCGGGGACAGGGAGAATCCCCGCTTCGTCGCCTGCACGTCGGCCAGCGGCCGCAGCGCCGCGCGCAGCCGGCCGATCTCGACGCGCAGTCGAGCCCGATGCGATTCGTCGGTGAAGCGTGCGCGGAAGGCGCGCGCCAGAAGTGCCGCTCGCGGCATGTCATCGGGCCACGCCTCGGCCAGCGCCCGGGCGAGCGCGAACAGGATGGGCCGGCGGGCGAGAGAGACGACCGTGCGCGCGTCGCGCACGGCATGGCGGCAGGCATCGACGACCAGCGCGCCCGACGCCAGCAGCGCTTCGACCTCGTCGAGGCGGACCAGCCGCTCCTCGCCGCGGGAGATCAGCCGGGCCGCAGGCATGGCAAGGGTTCGGAGCGCCCCCTCGATCTCGGCCGCCAGGGCCGAGATGCCGGCCTGGCGCGCTGCCTGCCCGGCACGGGACAGCGCGGCATGTGCCGGCCCCGTCCGCAGCCGGCGCATGGCGATGCCGGCCACGACCAGCTCGAGGACCGCCCGCAGGGCCGGGGGCAGCGGTGTCGGATCGAGCTCGGCCAGCGCGCGCTCCGCGGCGTCGAGGCGGCCGATCAGCAGAAGTCGCCGGATCTCGAGCAGCCGGGCATGCGCCGCATTCCCCCGGTCGTCATGCCGTTCGAGCGTCGAGCGCGCCGTCTCCAGCGCCTGCGCCGGCCAGGCCAGGTCGCGCGCGGCCAGGGCCACCTCGGCCTCGGCCAGAACGCACCGGGCGCGCGCCACGGCCTCCCGCGGCCCGAAGGCTCGAGCAGCCCGGCGCAGGAGTTCCCTTGCGCGCACGAGGTCCCCGAGCTGCGCCATCGCAATGCCCCGCAGCGCCAGCGCCGGCGCGTCGTCGCGCAGGGCGACGCGGTTCAGCGCGCCCAGCGCATCCCCCGCGGCCAGTGCGCGCGCCGCCGCCGTGATCAGCGAGTCCATGCGAATCCCGTCACACTTGTCACTCCGGGTCGTGGCGGGGCGACTGTACGATGACTCAAGCCGAAGGAGGGAGCGGTGAGCACGTATACAATCGCCATCGGCGCGGCCCCGTCGGAGGCAAGGCCATCCTGCCGCGCCTTCCTCGTCGTCTCGACGCTCCTGTTCGTCGCGAGCGCGTCCGTGACGGCAGCCTGGGGCCTGTCGATGTCGCACATGGCCGGTCTTCCGATGCCGGGCGGCTGGACGATGTCGATGGCCTGGACGCCCATGTGCGGCCAGACATGGCTCGGCGCCGCCCTGTCGTTCCTCGGCATGTGGGCCGTCATGATGACGGCGATGATGCTGCCGGTCCTGACGCCGATGCTGTGGCGCTATCGGCGATCCCTCTCCAACGCCGCTCCCGCGAGGCGTGTCGGCCTGCTGACCGCGCTCGCGGGCCTGGCCTACTTCCTCGCCTGGGTCCTGCCCGGCGCCGTTCTCTTTCCGCTGGGCGTTGCGCTGGCGGAAATGGGCCCGCTGCTCCCGGAAGCCTCCCGGGCCGTTCCCCTGGCAGGCGGCGCGGTCGTCCTTCTCGCCGGCGGCCTCCAGTTCACCGGCTGGAAGGCGCGCTGTCTCTCCGGGTGCCGGCAGCCCTCACCCTGTAGCCAGGGGTCGTCCTGGGAGACGCCCGGCGCCGCGTGGCGCCACGGCGTGCACCTGGCCGCCCATTGCGGTCGCTGCTGTGGCAACCTGATGGTCGTCCTCATCGTCCTCGGCATGATGGACCTCGCCGCGATGGCGTTCGTCACGACCGCCATTGCCGCCGAACGCGTCGACCCTCGCGGCGATCGCACGGCACGCGTCGTGGGCATCGTGGTCATCGCCGTCGGCCTGGCGCTGACCGCTCGGGCCATCCTCGCCCTGTGACCTACGCGCAGAGAGCGTCGCGGTAGAGGGCTTCCATGTCGGCGCCGAAACAGCAGAAGATCACGTGCCGGTTCCCTGCGGCAGCCTTCACCTCGCGCACCGCGATCTCGGTCGCCTGATCCTTCGGGTAGCCGTAGATCCCGGTCGAGATCGCCGGAAAGGCGATGCTCGTCAGGCCATGTGCGTCGGCGAGCGCCAGGCTGTTGCGGTAGCAGCGCGCCAGCAGCTCCGGCTCGCCGGCGCCACCGCCGCGCCAGACCGGTCCCACCGTATGGATCACGTGACGCGCCTTCAGACGATAGCCCCTCGTGATCCTGGCCTCGCCGGTGGGGCAGCCGCCGAGCGTTCGACATTCGGCCAGGAGTTCAGGGCCCGCAGCGCGATGGATGGCGCCGTCCACGCCGCCGCCGCCGAGCAGCGTCTCCTTGGCGGCATTGACGATGGCATCGACGTCGAGGCGCGTGATGTCGCCTTCGACCACCTCGATGCGGGCCATGGCACTACCAGTAGCGGACGGGGCCTGTATCGAGATGGACGAAGCCCGAGCGCGGATAGAAGCCGACGCCGCCCATGTTCAGCGATCGCGCCGCCTGGCGGATCTTGAACACCGGAACGCCAGGGAAGCGGATGTCCATGGCATTGCCGTTCATGTGCTGGCTGTCCCGCGCCACGCCGCGGCTGACGCTCGCCAGCCAGGCATTGGTGGTCGGCGAGCGGTAGGCCGAGAGCACCTCGATCGTGCCACCGAAGCCCACGATGCGTGTGGTGTGCCAGAGCACGTCGAATAGGAGCGGATCCATCTCCGTCTCCGCATTCTCGCGGGTATCGCGCAGGAAGTGGTTCAGCTTGTTCAGCGCATCCCGATGATAGGCGCCGTTCGACCAGTAGGTGACGCTGAGCACTTCCTTCGTGTTGAAGTTCACCAGGCTGAGCGTCCGCGGGCTGGTCAGGTCGAGGGTCGGCGGCGGCGGCACCGGCGCCGGGGCGAAACCGCCATAGCGGGAGGCCCGCAGATCGCGAGGCGTCGTCCGGCGCTTCTGGTTCGCCGACGTATTCGCGCGGCGGGTATTCGTCTGGGCCGAGACCGAGCGGACGGATGATTTCTTCTGGACGGAGCGCTGACTCGACCGGCTCACGGAGGGGCGCTTGACCGATGACTTGACGACCTTGGTCGATTTCTTTGCACTCGCGGTGCTGGTTCCGCGCACGTCGGGGGTTCCGGCGCTGGCTGAATTCCCGATAGCGAAACAAGATACGAAGAGAGCCAGTGTGACGGTCCACCCGAACACAATGCTGCGCATCTCTCGCCTCACTTGTTGCATTTTTGCCACAAGTCTCCATATCAGAGACCGATTCTCAACTCAAAGTGAAATTCACCTGAGCCGCATTGTGGCGTTGCAGAGGCGCTGAAAGGCAACGGCCAGAACAGATGGAACCTTGTTCGGTTCCATCTGATCGGCGCCCGTCCTACCGGATGATTGTGGCCTTGATGGCGGTCTGCTGGCTCCAGACGGTGACCAGCGGGTCGCCCGGCTTGATCGAGGCGAGCGCCGCGCGCCCGGCTTGCGTCCGGACCACGGGCATCTGGATGACCTCGCCGCTGTTGGGCGCCGGCTCCTCGGGCTTGCCGCCCGACGCGTTGATCAGGAACACCGTCGCGCCCGCCGGCTCGACCTTGGTGCACATGCCGTCCATGCGCCAGAGCTTGATCGGCTCCTGTGCGCCGGGGATGCCTTCCAGCCGAGCCCCCTTCGCCAGCATCGCCTGGGCCTGCGCCTCCGCCTGCGGCGTCTTCTTCGCGATCAGGAAGTCCAGGTAGTCGTACCACTGGACATCGACGATCATGCCCACCTTGAGCTGGTTGTAGTTGGTCACGAGGTCCGCGGCCCGCATCTTCACCCGGCCCAGGTCCTCCCAGATGATGTTGAAGATCCGCCGCTCCGGATGAAGGCTGTGGATCGTGCCCCGCTTGAAGTTCTGGTAGGCGTTCGAGACGACCAGATCGTCGCCCGCCGCCAGCGCGGACATCGGCGCGGCGGCTGCCGCCACTGCGGCGCCCCCCAGGAATTTGAGCGTCCTACGACGATTTGCCTCGAACATGATTGTTTGTCCTCCGGATGTCTCAAAGCGTCGAGGTCTCATCACGCCCGTCAGGCTTGGCGCGGCGAGGCACCGACGCGGCATGGTCTACGGCGCGTCTGTATCCCCGCCGTGTTGCCGCAGGAGCGAATCGGTATCGTGCGTGTCGCGCCGTCAGGCGCGGTCAGTGGCCCAGACCGGCTGTTCCGACTTCATGAACCTCGGGGTCACGAGCAAGGGCGAGGCCGATCACCTCGCCGATCATGCAGAGCGTGGGACCATGCAGGCGTGCCTGCATCGCCCGGCGCTCGACGGTGGCGAGCGTGGCGACGACACGCCGCTCGCGGCTGGTCGTGCCATTCTCGATCAGCGCCACCGGCGTCGTGGCGGGCAGCCCGTGTTCCATCAGCCGCACCGCGATGATGGGCAGCGTTCCGACGCCCATGTAGATCACGACGGTCTGCCGCGGCCGCGCCAGCATCCGCCAGTCGAGCGCGACCGTGCCGTCGCGCAGTTGCCCGGTGGCGAAGACGCAGGACTGGGCATGATCGCGATGGGTGAGCGGAACGCCGGCGCTCGCCGCGCAGCCCAGCGCCGCGGTGATGCCCGGTACGACCTCCACGGGAATGCCTGCCCGCATCAGCGCCTCGATCTCCTCGCCGCCACGGCCGAACACCAGCGGATCGCCGCCCTTCAGGCGCACCACGCTGTTGCCGTCGCGCGCCAGGGCGACCAGACGCGCGTTGATCTCCTCCTGCGACAGACCGGGCTCGCCGCGACGCTTGCCCACGCACACCCGCTCGGCGTCGCGCCGCGCCATCCCGAGGATCTCCGGCGAGACCAGCCGGTCGTGCACGATGACATCGGCGCTCTGCAGCAGGCGGTACGCCTTCATGGTCAGCAGGTCGGGATCGCCTGGACCGGCACCGACCAGATGCACCATGCCCATCGATACCGATTCGTTGCGCGCCGTATCGAGCAGCCGGATCAGCTCCCGCCGGGCGGCGATCTCGTCGCCGGCAAGCGCCAGTTCGCCGACGCGCCCGGCGAAGACCCGGTCCCAGAAGTGCCGACGGTCGCGCGGCCGCTCGATGGTGCGCCCCACCTGGCCGCGGAAGATCTCGGCGAACCGCGCGAGCCTGCCGATGGCGGCCGGCATGGCGCGTTCGATCTCGGCACGCAGCCGGCGGGCCAGGGCTGGTGCGGCGCCGCCCGTCGAGATGGCGATGGTCACCGGCGAGCGATCGACGATCGCCGGCATGATGAAGCTCGACAGGGCCGGACGGTCCACGACATTGACGGGCAGCCCACGCTGACGCGCCGCATGCGACACGCGGGCCTGCAGCGCCTCGTCGTCGCAAGCGACGATCGCCAGCACCATGCCGGCGAGGTCTTCGTCGTCGAAGCCACGGCCAGCCCAGGTGATGCGGGCGTCCGCGATGAGCTGGGCGATCTCGCCGACCACCGTGTCGGCGATCAGGGTGATGCGCGCCCCGGCAGCCAGCAGCAGCCCGATCTTGCGGGCTGCCGCCTCGCCGCCGCCGACGACCAGCACCGGCCGGTCCTGCAGCGAGAGGAAGATGGGGAAGCCCTGCATGGCGCGGCCCTCACGCCACCTGCCGCGGCCGTGCGGCGCGCAACAAGGCGCGGATCTCGGGCCGGCAGGAACCGCAATTCGTGCCGGCACGGGTGACCGCACCGACCGCAGCAAGCGTCGTGGCGCCGTCGGCAGCCGCCGCCTGCAACGCCGCCACGGATACGCCGAAGCAGGCGCAGATCTCGCCGCCGCGCGCCGTCTCCCCCTCTGCGGCGTCACTCCCCGTCAGCAAGCGGCGGCGCTGCTCGGCGTCCAGGCGCGGCAGCGCCATGAAGGCGGCCAGCCGATCCCGCGCCGCCTCGTCACGCGCCTCGCCCAGCACGAGCGCGCCCTCGAGGCGGCCATCGCTCACGACCGCGCCAATCCCCGGCTCGCCTTCCAGCCACGGGCCGGGGTTGGCGGCCCGCAGCGCGGCCGCAAGCGACCGTCGCGCTTCACCCGGCGGTTGAGTCCCTGCCAGGACATAGGCGACGTGGCCGGGGCCGCGGATCCGCGCCCAATAGGTCATCTCGGGCAGCATCAGCGGCCTACGAGCGAGAATCGTGCCATGCCATCGCACGTCCGCACGCCGGACATCGACCGGCGTATGCTTGAGCTCCGGCTGGCCCGAGACCGGGTCCACCGCCGGATTCACGGTGGTGTTGATTCGACCTGCCCGCGACAGTTGTGCCGTCCAGTGCATGGGCGCGAAGACCTCGCCCGGACGCAGGGCGTCCGACAGCTGCACCCGCAGCACGGCACGTCCCCAGGCGCTCACGACTTCGGCAATGTCACCGTCCTGCAACGAGCGACAGCGGGCATCCGCAGCGCCGATCTCCAGGGTCGGTTCGGGCCGATGGCCCGCCAGGCGCGGGGACCGGCCGGTGCGGGTCATGGTGTGCCATTGGTCGCGCACCCGGCCGGTGTTCAGCCGCAACGGCCAGTTACTGCCTGGTAAGTAGGCAGGGGGCCGCGGCGTCGTGGCCACGAAGCGGGCGCGCCCGTCGGCGTGGAAGAAGCCGCCTTCCGCGAAGAATCGCAGGGCTGCCGGCACCTGCCCGATCCGGGCCGGCCAGACGAAAGGCGCGAGGTTCCCGTAGGTCTCGTCGTCGATGGCCGCATGGGCGCCGATGTCGAAATCGCGCCGGCCCTCGTTCTCGAAGGCGGACAGCGCCGCATGCTCGCGGAAGATGGCGGCGGGGCCCGTCCAGGCAAAGGCATCGCCATGGCCCAGGCGGCGCGCCACCTCGGCGACGATGCGCCAGTCCTGCCAGGCCTCGCCCGGCGGCGGCAGGAAGGGACGCTGCCGGGAGATGCCACGCTCGGAATTCGTGACCGTGCCGTCCTTCTCCGCCCAGGCCAGCGCCGGGAGCCGGACGCGGCAGGCATCGACCGTGTCGGTGGCGCGCACCGCCTCCGAGACGATCGTCAACGGGCAGGCTTGCAGCGCGGCGCGCACGGCGTCGGCATCGGGCAGGCTGTCGACGGGGTTGGTCGCCATGATCCAGACGGCCTTGATGCGCCCGTCCCGCACCGCTTCGAACAACTCGACGGCCTTCAGGCCCGGCCGCGTCGCCATGCGGGTCGCCCGCCAGAAGCGTCCGACGCGATCGACATGCTCCGGCGTGAACTCCATGTGGGCGGCAAGCGTGTTGGACAGCGCCCCCACCTCGCGGCCGCCCATGGCATTGGGCTGCCCGGTGATGGAGAACGGCCCCATGCCCGGTCGTCCGATGCGCCCGGTCGCGAGATGGCAGTTGATGATCGCGTTCACCTTGTCGACACCCGCGCTCGACTGGTTCACGCCCTGCGAATAGAGGGTGACCGTCTTCTCGGTCCGGGCGAACCAGTCGAAGAACTGATCGATCTGGCGTTGCGGCAGATCGCATTCGGCGACATCGCTCGCGCGCGCCGCAGCCAGCGCCTCCCCGAGGCCGGTCGTATGACGCTCGACGAAGTCTGTCGCAAACGCCCCGCGCTGCTGCAGCTCGGCCAGCAGCGCATTGAACAGCGCCACGTCGCTGCCCGGCCGCAGCGCCAGATGGAGGTCGGCGATGTCGCAGCTCTCGGTGCGGCGCGGATCGACGACGACGACGCGCATCGACGGCCGCACGCGCCTCGCCGCCTCCAGGCGCTGGAACAGCACGGGATGGCACCAGGCGAGGTTGCTGCCCACCAGGACCACGAGGTCGGCCTGCTCGAGATCGGCGTACAGGCCGGGCACCGTATCGCTGCCGAAGGCGCGCTTGTGGCCGGCGACGGACGAAGCCATGCACAGGCGGGAGTTGGTGTCGATGTTCGCCGTGCCGAGGAAGCCCTTGATCAGCTTGTTGGCGGCATAGTAGTCCTCGGTCAGGAGCTGGCCCGAGACATAGAAGGCGACGGCGTCGGGTCCATCCCTGTCGATGACCTCGCGCAGCCCGCCGGCGACGGCGTCGAGCGCGGCGTCCCACGATACCCGGCGCCCGTCGACCTCGGGATGCAGCAGGCGATCTTCGAGCGACAGGGTCTCGCCCAGCGCCGCGCCTTTCGAGCAGAGCCGTCCGTGATTGGCGGGATGCTGGCGGTCGCCGACGATGGCCGCGCCGCCGCTTCCGTCGGGAGTCGCCACGACGCCACAGCCCACGCCGCAATAGGGGCACGTCGTGCGGATCATGGCCGACGAGGCGAATCAGTAGACATCGCGCTGATAGCGCCCGCTCCGGACGAGACCGTCCAGCCATGCCCGGGCCTGCTCGGGGCTTCGCCCGCCCTGCTCGGCCGCGATCTCCAGCAGCGCATCCTCGACGTCCTTCGCCATGCGCTTGGCATCACCGCAGACATAGAAGTGCGCCCCCTGCTCCAGCCACTGCCAGAGATCGGTGGCGTTCTCCCGCATGCGATGCTGCACGTAGATCTTGTCGGCCTGATCGCGCGAGAAGGCGAGGTCGAGGCGATGCAGCACGCCGCGTCGCTGCCAGTCGAGAATCTGGTCCTCGTAGAGGAAGTCGGTGGTGCGCCGCTGGTCGCCGAAGAAGAGCCAATTGCGACCGGAGGCCTGCCGCGCCTCGCGCTCCTCGAGGAAGGCACGGAATGGCGCGATGCCGGTGCCTGGCCCGATCATGATGGCCGCCGCAGCATCGTCGGCCGGCGGCGCGAAACCGTGGCTCTTCTGCACGAAGACGGGGATGACGTCGCCGGGCTTCGCGAAGTCGGCGAGATAGCACGAACCGATCCCGTGGCGGCGGCGCTCCTTGCTGTCCCAGCGCACCACCGACACCGTGAGATGCACCTCGCGCGGATGCGCCTTGGACGACGAGGCGATCGAATAGAGGCGCGGCTGCAGCCGGTCGAGCGAGGCCAGCAGCCCCGGCAGCGACGGCATGACGGAGGGGAAGGCCATCAGCAGGTCGAGCAGGTCGGCGTCCGCCAGTTCCGGCCGCCCCTCGCCCCGCGCCAGCGCCTGCAGCGCCAGCGCCTCCTCGCCGTCGAAGGCGCGCTCGGCCAGGAACAGCATGCATTCGTCGCTGGGCCGCGCGATGTCGACCTTGCTCAGCAGCACCTGCCGAAGCGGCAGGGCCTCGCCGTCGAAACCCACCATCTCCTCGCCGGTGGCGCCCAGCCGATCGAGCACCGCCTGCACCAGCTGCGGGTCCTTGCGCGCGAACACGCCCAGGCTGTCGCCGGCCTCGTATGTCAGGTCGGTAGCCGACAGGTCCAGCACGACATGGCGCACGTCCTTCTGCGATCCGGCGCGGCTCAGCGGATGCGCGTCGATCAGCGTGGCGAGCGCCGGCCGGTCGCGCGAGCCCAGCGGGGCGGCCGACTTCACCACAGGCGTCGCAACCGTGCCGCCGTCGCGCAGCGGCTCCAGGGCCGCCATCAGCTCCTTGAGCTTGCGTTGCGTCTCCTTGCCGCCCGGCACGCAGCGGCCGAGATCGGACTCCGCGCCCGACCACATCGCCTCGGCATAGGTCTGGCAGAGATAGCCGCACTGACCGCAATCGAGCTGCGCCGTCGCCGCCATCAGCTGCCGTGACGGCTTGCGACCCTCGGCCAAGCCGAGACGCTCGGCCATGCTCAGCGCCGGATCGTGCCAGGGAAAGTCCTCGTCCGGCTCGGCCGCAGTCGCGGCGTCGCCGCCCTGCGAAGGGATCGCTTGGCCCTCGATGCCGAGATAGGCCGCGAAGAAGCCGTTCAGCCAGGCGCGCTGCTCGGTGGAGAACGGCGCGTTCTCCGGAATCAGCGACGGGATGGGCGTGAGGGCGTTCATGCCGCGATCCGGCAGAGCGGCGCGCTGTCGGCCAGCAGGCGCAACGTCGCGACGTCGTGGCGGCGGCAGAACGCGAAGAACGTCTCGTCCGCATCGCGCCGATTGGCGAGGTAGGCCGCCAGCAGCCGCTCGATCGTCGCCGGCAGATCATCGAACGCGACGGACTGTGCATATTCGCGCGCCATCGCCTGCTCGTTGGTCGAGGCAGCCCCGCCGCCGATGAAGACATGATAGCCCTCGACCTCCTCCGCGCCGCGATCGACCTTGCAGGCCAGCAGCCCGATGTCGCCGACATAGTGCTGGGCGCAGGAATGGTGGCAGCCGGTGAGGTGGATGTTGACCGGCGTGTCGATCGGCACGCGCGGCTCGAGATGGTCCGCGAGGCGCAGCGCATGGCCCTTGGTGTTGGAGGCGGCGAACTTGCAGCCGGCATTGCCGGTGCAGGCGACCAGCCCGCGACGGATCGCGCTCGCCTCGACGCCCAGCCCCAACGCATTGACGGCCGCGATGCAGATGCCGACATCGCGATCGGCCACGTCCGAGATCAGCAGGTTCTGCCACACGGTGAGGCGCAGCGTGCCGCTGCCGAAGCGTTCGGCGATCTCGGCGAGCCCGCGCATCTGCTCCGATGTCAGGCGGCCGACCGGCAGCACCAGACCGAGATAGTTCAGGCCCGGCTGCTTCTGCCGATGCACGCCGACATGGCCGTGCTTGTCGGCAAGCGGCCGTGGCTCGATCTCGGCTCCCGTCGCCCGCCGCAGCGTCCGGCCGTACTCCCGCTCGACCTCGGCGACGAAGGTGTCCCGGCCCATGCGGTCGAGCACGTACTTCAGGCGCGCCTTCTGGCGGTTGGTGCGGTCGCCCTGGGCGATGAAGGCGCGGACGACGGCGGCCGCCACCCTCACGCACTCGGCGGGCTCGACCAGGATGCCGGTCTCGAAGGCGAAATCGAGATGGCCGGTGATGCCACCGAGCTGCAGATGGAAATAGACTCCTGGCTCGATGCTGCCGCCGGTGACGCGGCAGGCCACGAAACCGATGTCGTTGGTGTCCTCCAGCACAGGCACGCGGCCGCCGCCGTCGAAGGCGATGTTGAACTTGCGCGGCAGGCCGTACATCTCGCGGTGATTGAGGATGTAGTGGTGCATGTCGCGGCAGAGCGGGCGGGTGTCGATCAGCTCCTGCGGATCGATGCCCGCGGTCGGGCTGCCGGTGATGTTGCGGATGTTGTCGGCGCCCGAGCCGCGGGAGGTGAGGCCGAGCGCCTGCACCGCCAGCAGGAGGTCGACGGCCTGCCGCGCCGGGATCTCGCGGATCTGCAGGTTGGCGCGCGTGGTCACGTCGGCATAGCCGCCGCCATGGGCATCGGCAGCGTCGGCCAGCCCGCGCATCTGCCAGGCATTGAGGATGCCGTTGGGGATGCGCAGCCGGCACATGAAGGAATCCTGCGCCGGCGCGACATAGAACAGGCCCTGGTACTTGGTGAGGAAGACGTCCACGCCCTTGGGGAACTGCCCGGCCTCGGCGCGGTCGACGATCTCGTCCCAGCGGTCGAGCGGATGGCGGGTCCGCTTGGCAATCTCCTCGGCCGTCAGCTTGCCGCCCGTCGCGACCACGCGCTCCTGCGCGGCCTGCTGCGGAGCATCGGGGCCGGTCGATGCGGACGGCGCGGCCGACGGCCGTCCCGAGAGGCGATCGGCGGCCTTGCGGGCCTCGATGCCGCTGACGAAGCCCTGCAGCCACTGCTTCTGCTGCTCGTCGAATCCCGTCATGCCGCGGCCTTCGCCGGACCCGCGGCCGGCTTCGGCTTCGCGCCGTGCTCGTATTCCTCGAGGAAGGTCAGCACCTCGCGGCGATAGCGATAATAGTCGGGATGCTCGAGCAGCGTGCCGCGCGTGCGCGGCCGTGGCAGCGGCACGTCGAGGATCTTGCCGATGGTGGCGTTCGGGCCGTTGGTCATCATGACGATGCGGTCGGCCAGGAGGATCGCCTCGTCGACATCGTGCGTGACGCAGATCGCCGTGACCTGCGTGCGCTTCCACACGTCCATCAGGACTTCCTGCAGCTCCCAGCGCGTGAGGCTGTCCAGCATCCCGAACGGCTCGTCGAGCAGCAGGAGCTTCGGCGACAGCGCGAAGGCGCGGGCGATGCCGACGCGTTGCTTCATGCCATTGGACAGCTCGGCGGCCGGCTTGTGCATGGCGTCCGCCAGGCCGACGCGCGCGAGGTAATACTCGACGATCTCGCGGCGCTCGGCCGGCGTGGCGTGCGGATATACCTTGTCGACGCCCAGCGCCACGTTCTCGCGCGCACTCAGCCACGGCATCAGCGAGGGCGCCTGGAAGACCACCGCCCGGTCGGGACCGGCGGCATCGACCTCGCGGCCGTCGAGCACGATGCCCCCCTTCGAGATCTCCGTCAGCCCGGCCACCATCGACAGCACCGTCGACTTGCCGCAGCCGGAGTGGCCGATCAGCGACACGAACTCGCCCTTCTTCATGAGGAGCTGGAAGTTCTCGACCACGGTCAGCGGGCCCTTCGGCGTCGGATAGACCTTGCCGACGTCGAAGAACTCGACGTAGCGCTCGAGGATGGGCGAGCGGCCGGCCTTGCGCACCGCCTCGGGCGGCGGCTGCAGCTGCACGACGGACTGCACGTCGGGCAGCGTCCGCTCCTCGCCCTGCACGCCGCATTCCGCGCCGAGATCCATCAGGTAGCGGGTCACCTCGGCGCGCAGGCGCTTGAAGGCGGGATCGTCGTTGAGCTGCGTGCGCTGGCGCGGACGCGGGATCGTCACCTCGAAGGAGGGTCCGAGCGTCGCCCTCGGCCCGGGCTTGAGCGGAACGATGCGGTCGGCCAGGAGGATCGCCTCGTCGACGTCGTTCGTGATCAGCACGATGGTCTTGCCTTCGCGCGCACGGATCTCCTCGAACTCGTCCTGCAGCTTGGCGCGCGTGAGCGCATCGAGCGCGGAAAGTGGCTCGTCGAGCAGCAGGATGTCGGGGTCGGTCGCCAGCGCCCGCGCGACGGCGACGCGCTGGCGCATGCCGCCGGACAGCTCGGCCGGCCGCCGGTCCGCGGCGTGCCCGAGCCCGACCATGTCGACGTAGCGCCGCACACGTGCCTCGCGCTCGGCCCGCGGCACCCCCTTGAAGACCGCGTCGACCGCCAGGGCGACATTGGCCGTCACGGTGAGCCAGGGCATCAGCGAGTAGGATTGGAAGACGACACCGCGGTCGGGGCCGGCGCCTTCCACCCGCCGGCCGCGGACGGTGATCTCGCCGCGGTCCGGCGCGATCAGCCCGGCCATCAGCGAGATGAGCGTCGTCTTGCCCGATCCCGAAAAACCGACGATCGCCACCACCTCGCCCTCCTCGACGGCGAGGTCGACGTCGTGCAGCACCTCCGTCCGCGCGGCGGCATCGCCGTAGCCCTTGCCGACGCCCTTCAGCTCGAGGAGTGCCATGGCCTGCCTCCGCCCTATCGCTTCATGCCGTGGGTGAAGGCGGCCTGCAGGGCGAACATCAGCCGGTCGAGCAGGAAGCCGATGATGCCGATGGTCAGGACCGCCACGATGATCTTGGCCAGCGACGAGGAGGAGCCGTTCTGGAACTCGTCCCACACGAACTTTCCGAGACCGGGGTTCTGCGCGAGCATCTCGGCCGCGATCAGCACCATCCAGCCCACGCCCAGCGACAGCCTGAGGCCGGTGAAGATCAGCGGCAGCGCGTACGGCAGGACCAGCTTGCGGACCGTGGTCGCGGTCGAGAGCTGCAGCACCTTGCCGACGTTCACCAGGTCCTTGTCGATCGTCGCCACGCCCAGCGCGGTGTTGATGAGCGTCGGCCACAGCGAGCACAGCGTCACCGTGATCGCCGAGATCACCAGTGACTTGGGCAGCCAGTCGAACGGATCGAGATAGAGCGCCGAGACGACCATGGTGACGATGGGCAGCCAGGCGAGCGGCGACACCGGCTTGAAGATCTGGATCAGCGGGTTCAGGCCGCCATTCACCGTGCGGGACAGGCCGCACATGATGCCGAGCGGCACGGCGATCAGGGTCGCCACCAGGAAGCCCAGGGCGACCGTCTTCAGGCTGGTCAGGATCTGGTCGAGATAGGTCGGCTTGCCGGTGTAGGCGCGCCACTTCACCCGGTCGGCCTTGCCGTCGGCTTCGAGCCGGCGGTTGCGTTCGTCCTGCCGTGCGTAGAACGCTTCCTCCTTGGCGCGCTCGGCGCGGTGGTCGTCATAAAGATTGACCGCCTGCTCCCACACCTGTGCCGGGCCCGGAACGGCGCCGAGCGAGGTCTTGACCTGCGGCGCCAGCGCCGCCCACAGCAGCAGGAAGGCGACGATGCCGGCCAGCGGCACCAGGAGCACCTGACGCAACTCGCCGAGCTGGTGGCGCGGACTGTCGCCGGCCGCGATGCGCAGCAGCGGCACGAGCCAGCCGAAGCCCGCGACATCTAGATAGGCGGAGGCGCGCGTGATGCGGCCGAACAGCCGCTCTCGGCGCTCGGCGGCGGCGGCCGGAATGGCCGGATCGGAAGCGACGCTCATGGTCAGCCGCCGACGATGTCGTTGCCTTCGACGGTCTGCTTGCCCTTGAGACCGATCGGCAAGCTGTCGATGTAGGCGTTGGGCTTGCGGCCATCATAGGCGATGCCGTCGATGTTCTCCGCGGTCGGGGCACGATAGCCGTCGGCCGACCACGGGAAGTCGTCCTTCCGGGCCTTGCCTTCGTCGACCAGCATCTTGGCCGCCTTGAGATAGAGGTCGGGCCGATAGACCTGCTTGGCGACCTCGGCGTACCAGGCGTCGGGCTTCTGTTCGGCGATCTGGCCCCATCGGCGCATCTGGGTCAGGTACCAGACGGCGTCCGAGTAGTAGGGATAGGTCGCGTTGTAGCGGAAGAAGACGTTGAAGTCGGGGACGGCGCGCTTGTCGCCCTTCTCGTACTCGAAGGTGCCGGTCATCGAGTTGGCGATGACCTCGTAGTCGGCACCGACATACTCCGGCTTGGAGATGATCTTGGCCGCCTCGGCGCGATGGGCGTCGCCGTCGGCGTCGAGCCACATGGCGGCGCGGATCAGCGCCTTGGTGATGGCCAGCACGGTATTGGGGTTCTTGGCGGCGAACCCGGCGGTGAGGCCGAACACCTTCTCCGGGTTGTTCTTCCAGATCTCGTAGTCGGTGATCACCGGCACGCCAATGCCCTTGAACACCGCCTGCTGGTTCCACGGCTCGCCGACGCAGTAGCCGTTGATCGTGCCCGCCTGCAGCGTCGCCGGCATCTGTGGCGGCGGCGTGACCGACAGCAGGGCATCCGCCCGGATCTGGCCGCTGACGTCGGTCTTGGAATAGAAGCCGGGATGGATGCCGCCCGAGGCGAGCCAGTAGCGCAGCTCGTAATTGTGCGTCGACACGGGGAAGACCATGCCCATCTTGAAGGGCTTGCCCTCGGTCTTCATCTTGTCGATCACCGGCTTGAGCGCGCTCGCCTTGATGGGATGCACCGGCTTGCCGTCGGGCCCGGCCGGCACGTTCTTCTTCATCTCGGCCCATACCTCGTTCGACACGGTGATGCCGTTGCCGTTGAGGTCCATCGAAAAGGGCGTGATGACGTGCGCCTTGGTCCCGAAGCCGATCGTCGCCGCGATCGGTTGGCCGGCCAGCATGTGGGCGCCGTCGAGCTCGCCGGTGATCACCCGGTCGAGCAGCACCTTCCAGTTGGCCTGCGGCTCGAGCGTGACAAACAGCCCTTCGTCCTCGAAGTAGCCCTTCTCCTTGGCGATGGCGAGCGGCACCATGTCGGTGAGCTTGATGAAACCGAACTTCAGCTCGTCCTTTTCGACCTTGAGGGCGTCGGCACGTGCGAGCCGCGGCGCGAGACCCTGCGCCGCGGCTGCGGCGCCGCCGACGAGAACGGCCCTGCGGCCGACGGCGATCGACTTGGCGATGGTCATGTGAGCTTCCCTGATGTGGCTTTCTGGTTGTCGACGGTAGATGCCCGTGCCGGCCCATCGGCCGCCGGCGGCACCTCGGGCTCGCCGTGCGCGCCAGGAGCCAGCCGGTCCGCGATCGGGCAGGCGATGTCCGCTCCGGCGGCCGCCGCGCGATAGAGATCCGGACGGAAGACGCGATCGGCGACGGCCGTTAAATCGGTGTCAGCGCTCGCCTGTCCCCAGCGCGCCATCTGCGCCAGGAACCAGTCGGCATGGCTGCGCCAGGGGAAGTTCGCTCCGTCGCGATGGAAGATGTGAAAGCCCGGCATCGACAGCGAGCGCGCGATGATCTCGGCCGGCGCATTGACGTAGCGCGGGCTGGCCAGCACGCAGGCTGCCTCGGCGCGATTGGCCGGCTCGTCGAGCCACTGGCAGGCCTCGACCAGGGCCCTCACGATCGCCGAAAGCGTCTCCGGATTGCGCCCGGCCCACGCCTCGGTCGTCCCCAGCACCTTCTCGGGCATCGCCCTCCAGAGCCGATGGCAGCTCACGGCGATGCGGCCGATGCCGAGCGACACGGCCTGCTGGTTCCAGGGCTCGCCCACGCAATAGCCGTCGATCACGCCGCCCGAGAGATGCGCGATCATGTGCGGCGGCGGCACGACGCCCAGGCGCACGTCGCGATCGGGATCGATGCCGCCGGAGGCGAGCCAGTGCCGCAACAGATAGTTGTGCGAGGAGAAGGGGAAGACCGACGCAAGGGACAGCATGGGCCGACCGGCCGACGCGCGGCGACGCACCACGGCCGCGAGAGCGCTCGCATCGAGCAGCGCGCCGTCCGCCTGGCCGGCGAGCGCCTGCGCGGCGAGTTCCGGCGCCGCCTCCTCGATCTCGCGCCAAAGGGCATGCGACAGGGTGATGGCGTTGCCGTTCAGGTCGAGCGTCATCGCGGCGACCATCGGCATGGTGACGCTATCGACGCCGAGGGTCGTGGCCAGCGGCATCGGTGCCAGCATCTGTGCGGCATCGAGCGCACCCAGCGCCACCTTGTCCCGGATCGTCGCCCATGACG
The DNA here is from genome assembly GCA_049323495.1 of Pseudomonadota bacterium. Taxonomy (GTDB): domain Bacteria; phylum Pseudomonadota; class Alphaproteobacteria; order Reyranellales; family Reyranellaceae; genus Reyranella. Next base: position 34,025 of record JBMONG010000018.1, on the reverse strand, counting down.
CCTCGCGCCGGATCTCGACCTGAAGATCCTGGCGCTCGAAGGCACCCAGCTCCTCCGCAAGGACGATGGGCGCGCAGTCGACGAGCGGGATGATTCCCAACGTCACCGACCGCCGTTCCAGATCCGCCATCGAACCGTACTCCAAACAAAAAGACGCCCCGCTCGGCCGACAGGATGTCGACCGCTCAGGACGCCGTTGTCCGATCCGGCGGACCATCTTTGGCCCGCGCTTCGTTTGAGGAGGGAACCCGCCGTTGGGCTCGCCGCGGTCATGGGAGCAGGAAGCGTGCCAAGCGCCGTATCCGGCGCAACTCGTTGAACCGCAACGGATCATCGTGCTCGTCACATCGGCGACGATCCGGGCGTGCTGACGCAGCCCTGGGCAGCGTGACCGCTCCGCGGGCAGTCTACCGGTTCAGCCCTTGAGGATCCTGGCGTAGGTCACGATCTCGCGCGCCACGTCGCCGATACGCTTGTTCTGGTCCATCGCGAGCTTGCGCAGCAGCTTGTATGCGGCGTCTTCGCCCAGGCCCTTCTGCTCCATCAAGAGGCCCTTGGCGCGTTCGACGGTCTTACGCTCCAGGAGGGAAAGCCGTGCCCGGTCGAGCTCCTCGCGCATGGCGTGATACCGGTTGAAGTGAGCGACGGCCACGTCGACGACGGGCCGAACGCGATCCTGCGCGAGGCCCTTGACGACGTAGGCGGAGACGCCCGCCTCCATCGCGTCCGCGATGGTGGCCGGATCGGAGTGGTCGACGAACAGAGCGATCGGCCTCGGCATGACGTTGGTCGTGCGCCGCATGTCCTCGATCGTGTCGCGGCCGGGACTGTCGATGCTGACGACCACGACGTCCGGCTCGAGCGCGCGCACGCGCCCGATCAGATCCTGCGTGCTTTCCAGGCGGGCCAGCAGCCGATAGCCGGCAGCCGCCAGGCCCGCCTCCACGATCTCGGCGCGGGCGGGATTGTCGTCGATCAGGAGCACGGAGAGGGTCTTGGTCACGGCGGCGGCTTGTTGCGGCGCCTTGGCCGCAACAACCATGCCACGTCGTTCACGGAGCCGTTTCCACCAGCTTTCCGTCCTGCCACCGTCCCGACGTCACCTTGCCGTCGGCTTCGGTGAGCTGGCCATAGCCGTTGCGGCGTCCCGCGCGGAAGCTGCCTTCGTAGCGCTGGCCTTTCGCCGTCTCGACACCGGGTCCGTCGAGCTGGTCGCCGTGGAACTCGCCGGACTGGACGATGGCGGCGTCGCCGAGCGCGCGTCGCACGCCGGGACCTTCGAGACTGCCTGCCTTGAAAGTACCTTCGGCGCGTTCGACGCCGGGCTTCTCGCGCACGCCCAGTCCCGTCGACTGGCCGTCGCGCCACTGGCCCGAGTAGCGCGTATCGTCGGCCAGCCGCACGGTGCCCAGCCCATTGAGACGGTCGGCGCTCCACTCTCCCGCCTGGCGCTCGCCGCTGGCGAGCTCGGCGACGCCGAGACCCTGCCGCTTGCCGTCGGTCACCTGCCCGACATAGCTCGCGCCGCCTTCATAGGAGAGACGGGAAGCGTTGGCGAGATCGGGACTGCCCGCGCGCGCCGCCACGATGCGCGCCTCGCCGGCCATTGCACGCGCGGCCCGCGCCGCCTCGTCGGCCTTCTCCAGCACGGCGCGCGCCGACAAGGCAGCACGTTCCGCCTGATCGACCAGTGCCGTGTTCGCGCGCGGCGGCTGTGGCGCCGCAGGCGTGGCCGGTTGCTGTGCCGGCGGCGCAGGTTGTTGTGCCGGCGGCGCAGGCTGCTGTGCCGGCGGCGCAGGCTGTTGCGGCTGCGCCGGCGCCGCGGCGGAGTCCTGCGGGGCCGGCACCTCGACGGGCGTCGTCGAAGCCTCGGCGGGCGTTTCCGGCTGAGAGCGGAGCCAGAGGGCGGCGCCCCCGACGACGATCACGATGGCCGCGATCGCCAATGCGGTCGGACGCCGTCGGCCGGATCCAGGCGACGGCGGCGGTGCCGTCGCTGCTTCCTCGCTCGGACGGGTGGCACCGCCGAGACGCATCGCCTGACGAGTCAGGCGATGCGTCGGGGCATCCTGCACCCGCGAAAGCGTGACGCCGAAAAGCTTGGCCCAGTCCCCGACGCTCTGCGGCCGGTCGGCCGGCGCGAAGGCCAGGGCGCGATCGACGGCTTGGAGAAGAGCCGGCTCGAACCGGTCGGCATAGGCCGCGGCCAGCGGCCGATAGCCGTCGGACCCGGCTCGTGCCGCGGCATCCGGCGGCGGCCGCCCGGCAATCGCGTGATGGAGCACGGCGGCGGCGGCGTAGATGTCGCTCCACGGTCCCTGTCGGCCGTCGAGGGCATACTGCTCGATCGGCGCGTATTGCGGCGTGATGATGCCGGTGAGCGTTCGCGTCCGCTCGCCCATCGCCTGGCGTGCCGCGCCGAAGTCGATCAGCACGGGCACGCCGTCGCGGCGCACGATGATGTTCGACGGCTTGATGTCACGATGCAGGAAGCCCTGGGCATGGACGGCGCCAAGACCTTCCAGCAAGCCGGTCGCGAGCCGCCGAACCTCGTCCGGCGCCATGCCCCGGCCATCGCGCAGCAGGTCACCGACACTGCGGCCGTCCTCGAACTCCATGACGGTGTAGGCCGTGCCATGCGCCTCGAAGTACCGCAGCACCGGCACGATGTGAGGGTGACGGAATCGCGCCAGCGCCCGTGCCTCGTCGAGGAAACGCTCGCGGCCCCAGGCGAAGTCCTCGCCGTAGCGCGCACCGCGCGGCTTGACCTCGCCGTCGGGCGACCGCAGCGCGAACTCGACCGGCAGGTACTCCTTGATGGCGACGATCTTCGCGAGCTGCGTGTCGAACGCGCGATAGGTGATGCCGAAACCGCCGTGCCCGATCACCGCATCGAGCCGGTAGTCGCCCAGCCGCGTGCCGGGAGGAAGGGCCTGGACGTTGTCGGAGGACATGGGCACGCGCAACCTCGCCCCTAGATGCGCGTTCCCGCGCGGCGGCACAAGCGTCGCGTTCGCCCCCGTTGCGGATGGTCTATCGGAGGCTGGCGGACGTCGTCGTCGTGCCGGCTGCCGGCGATCGCAACGGGCCGCTGTTGCGGAATTCCGGGACGAGATTGATGAGCATGATGAAGATACAGAGCCCGACGGCCGTCAGCATGGTCGCAGGGCGCGTGCGTAGAATGGGCGCAGGGCTTCGTACCCGCAGGTCGTCCGACATTGACGGACCTCCAAATGAACGATTCAAAATCCGGCTCGCGGGACCCTGAATGATGGGTCGAGCCGTCGACGAGCCTACGCCACAGTCCCGCCGCAATCAAGAAAATATCGGCCGATTACAATACGTTAGATGGAAGTAGCTCACAGGATACACGAACATACCAGAGGTCGTGGCTCGGTCCTTGCAACAACACCTCTTATGGTCCGGGCAACGGCTACCAATATCTGTCGCGCCAATGCCGCAGGAGCGGAGTAGGATCGCGCCATGACAGCCGCACCCCTTCACGACAATGTCCGTACGCTGGTGCTCACCGGCGCCAGCCGCGGCATCGGCCACGCCACGGTCAAGAAGTTCAGCGCGACCGGCTGGCGGGTGATCACCATATCGCGCCAGCCCTTCAGCGCACTGTGCCCCTGGCCCAGCGGCGGCGAGAACCATGTGCAGCTCGATCTTGCCGACCCGGTCGATATCGGACGCGGCATCGAGCAGATCCGTGCACGGCTGGCCGGCGGCCGGCTCGACGCGTTGGTCAACAATGCCGCGATCTCGCCGAAGAAGCCCAACGGCGAGCGGCTGGGCGCCATGGATACGCCGTTCGATCTGTGGCGGCAGGTCTTCAACGTGAACTTCTTCGCGCCGGTGGCGCTGGCACGCGGCCTCGTCGAGGAGCTGTCGGCTGCGCAGGGCGCCGTCGTCAACGTCACCTCGATCGCCGGCAGCCGCGTGCATCCCTTCGCGGGGTCCGCCTACGCGACGTCCAAGGCGGCGCTCGCCGCACTGACGCGCGAGATGGCGCACGACTTCGGCCCGCGCGGCATCCGCGTCAACGCCATCGCGCCGGGCGAGATCGACACCTCGATCCTGTCGCCCGGCACCGAGAAGATCGTCGAGAATCAGATTCCGATGCGCCGTCTGGGCACGCCCGACGAAGTGGCGGACGTCATCCACTTTCTGTGCGAGAAGGGCGCCAGCTACGTCAGCGGCGCCGAGATCCAGATCAACGGCGGCCAGCACGTCTAGGAGTTTGCGATGGACACCATCACCAGCATCAAGGGCGAGACCGGTCGCGAAGCGCGCCGCCGCATCCGTGCCGGGGCGTTCCGCCTGCCCACCTCCGGCATGGCGCCGGGCTACGTGCAGGGCAACCTCGCGATCCTGCCCAAGGAGCTCGCTGCCGACTTCGCGCGCTTCTGCCAGCTCAACCCCAAGCCCTGCCCACTCCTCGGACAGTCGGAGCCTGGCGACTGGCGCCTGCCGATGCTGGGCGAGGACCTCGACATCCGCACCGACATCCCTCGCTATCGCGTCTGGAAGAAGGGCGAGCTGATCGAGGAGGTCGACGATCTCAAGAAGGTGTGGCGCGACGATCTCGTCTCCTTCGTGCTGGGTTGCTCCTTCTCGTTCGAGGAGGCGCTGATCGACAATGGCCTCGAGATCCGCCACCAGACCTGCAACGTGAACGTGCCGATGTACCGCACCAACATCGAGTGCCGCCCGGCCGGGCCGTTCCATGGGCCGATGGTGGTGTCGATGCGGCCCTTCCGTCCGGCCGATGCCATCCGCGCCGTCCAGGTGACGACGCGCTTTCCTTCCGTTCACGGCGCACCCGTTCATCTTGGCAAGCCCGAGCTGATCGGCATCAACGACATCGCCAAGCCCGACTACGGCGATGCCGTGCCGGTACGCGACGACGAGCTGCCCGTGTTCTGGGCCTGCGGGGTGACGCCGCAATCGGTGGTGGCCACGGTGAAGCCCGACTTCTGCATCACCCACGCGCCGGGCTACATGCTGGTGACGGACCTGCTGAATTCGCAGCTCGCCATCCTGTAATGGCGCGTCTGGAGCTCGAAGGCCGCAGCATCGACATCGATGATCTCGTGATCGCCGGCTGGACCGGCCGCGATGTCGACGCGCTCAACCATCACATCGAGGAACTCAAGGCGATCGGCGTGCAGCCGCCGTCCAAGGTCCCTCTCTACTACCGGGTCGGGGCCGCGCTGCTGACGCAGGCCGACCGCATCCAGGTCGTGGGGGGCGACACGTCGGGCGAAGCCGAGCCCGTGCTGGTCGGCACCCCCAACCGGCTCTGGGTGACGGTGGGCGCCGACCACACCGATCGCAAGCTCGAAGCCTACGGCGTGCCGCATTCCAAGCAGGTCTGCCCCAAGGTGCTGGGCCGGTCCGCGTGGCGCTTCGAAGAGGTCGAACCGCACTGGGACGAACTCATCCTGCGCAGCTTCATCGAGGAGGACGGCAAGAAGGTCCCCTACCAGGAGGGCCTGCTCGCCGGCATGCGGCCGCCGCGCGATCTCATCGCCGGTTGGCGCGGCGACAAGCGGCTGCCGCCGGGCGTGGTGATGTTCTGCGGCACGCTGCCGGCGATCGGCGGTATCCGTCCCTCCACGCGCTTCGACATGGAGATCGAGGATCCGGTGCTGCACCGTACGCTGTCCCATGCCTATACGATCGAGGCGCTGCCCGTTGTCTCCTGAGCAACGAAATCGGTGACCGCCCGGACGACGGTCGCATCGGCCAGCAGGCGGTTGTGGCCGAGGCCGCGCGTAACCATCAGCTGGGCAGCGGGCAGAGCATGGGCCGTGCGCGCGGCCTCCGCCACCGGCACCTGCCGGTCGTTCTGGTCGTGTACGAGCAGCGTCGGCACACCGACGCGTCCCACGAGGCGCTTGACGTCGAAGTCCGCGGCGGGGCAGCCGACCTGACGCTCGACGGAGGCGATGAAGGCGCGTGCACCGCGTTCGGAGAGTCCGACCATGCGAGCGAATCGCTGCAGTTCCCGCTTCAGCGAGGAAGGGGCCGCAATCAGGACCACGCGTCCGGCCCCACCGCTGTGAACGACGGAAAAAAAGCTCATGGCCGCGCCCATCGAATGGCCGATCACGGCATGCACCGGGCCGAGCTGTGCCAGCGCACGGTCGATGGCGGCGACGAAGGTAAGCGCCGTGAGTTCCTCGCCGCTTGAATCGCCATGCGCCGGCGCGTCGAGGACGATGGCGCCGAAGCCGCGCTCGCGTAGCGCCGCGACGATCGCCCCGAACTGGGAGCGACTGCCTTCGAAGCCGTGCACCAGCAGCACGGCCGGCCCATCCCCCCATCGCCATGCGACCAGGCCGTCGCCGAGATCGATGCGCTGGTCGGGGGCCGGCAGGTCGAACACCGGCGGCGGGCGCACGTTCCTGCGCGGCCGCAACATCATCCGGCGGAAGAAGGGTGCAACCAGCGACGGTGCAATGTGGCTGGCGACGGCCAGAGCGCTGACGGGCAAGGGCAGAGTGGTCACGCAGGGACTCCAATAAAGTGTATATGCACCTATTGCATTGCCGCTGCCTCGCCTTCAAACGAGGAAGCGTCTGCAGGCGCTGACTTTTCTTCATGCGCCGGCCCGGTGTGCATGGCTTCCCTGCGTCGTGGACCTTGCATGCCGACCGCGGCTGAACGTACGTTCAGCACGGTCGGAGGGACGGACAGGCGATGATCAAGGGCGCATACGACGGCATCAAGGTTCTCGATTTCACGCAAGGGGTGGCCGGGCCGCACGCCACCATGCTGCTGGCGCTGCACGGCGCCGACGTGATCAAGATCGAACCGCCGGAGGGCGACTGGGGCCGTGCGCTCGGCGAGCTGAAGGGCGATCACTGTGCACACTCGGTCGCCTTCAACCGCGGCAAGCGGTCGATTGCGCTCGACCTCAAATCGGCCGATGGCCGCGCCGTCGTCACGAAGCTGATGGCCAAGGCCGATATCGTCATCGAGAGCTTCCGCCCGGGCGTGATCTCGCGGCTGGGCTTCGGCTACGAGGAAGCGAAGAAGCTCAATCCCAAGGTCATCTACTGCTCGGTGTCGGGCTTCGGCCAGACAGGGCCCTACAGCAAGCGCCCGACCGTCGACGGCCTGATCCAGGCCTTCAGCGGCATGATGGTGATGAACCGCCTGCCCGACGGCACGCCGTGGCGCCAGGGCATGATCGCCGTCGACGTCACGACCGGCCTCTACACGTTCCAGGCGCTGGCGCCGGCCCTGATGCGCCAGCTGCGCTACGGCGAGGGCAGCTACATCGATTCCAGCCTGATGCGGGCCGCCGCGGCCTACCAGGGCGCCAAGCTGATGGAATGGGTGTTCTCCAACGGCGCGCCGCCGCCGCTCTACATGCCGGCCGGCAGCTACAGGACCGCCAACGGCTACATCATGCTGAGCGCCATGCGGCCGCATCATTTCAAGGCCCTGTTCGAGCTGATCGGCCGCGAGGACATCGCCAATGATCCCGAGCTGCAGGGCCACGAGGCGCGCATCCGCAACGCGCCGCGCATCATCAAGGCGCTCACCGAGGAGATGCCGAAGAAGACCACGGAGGAGTGGATCGCCGTCCTCCAGCCCAAGGAGGTCTTCTGCGAGCGCGTCAACAACTACAGCGACTATCTCGAGCACCCGCACGTCAGGGAGACGGGCGCCGTCGACTGGATCGACCAGGACGGCTTCGGCCGCATGCCGGTCGCCAACATCGCCGGCCTGCCGCGCGCGTCGGAGCACGAGGCGCAACAGCATGCGCCGCACATCGGCGAGAACGGTTCCGAGATTCTGGCCGAGCTGGGCTATGGCGACGCAGAGATCGAGGCCATGCTCTCCCGCGGCGGCGTGCGGGCCCCGGTGGCTTTGGCGAAAGCGGCAGAGTGACCGGCCGGCGCCGCGCTCAGGGTTTCTGGCTCGCGGCGACCATGACCGCGTCCGTGTCGGCCAGCCAGACCAGCGGCTGCTTCTTCAGGACCTCCAGGACACGGCGGAACGAGGCTGCGCCCGCCGGCGTGCCGACGACGAACGGGTGGATGCCGATGGCAACCACCGTCGCCGGCGCGTCGGGATGGACGGCGGCCTCGCGCGCCAGTTCGCCGACATGGTCGATCCACAGACGCTCCAGATCGCCCGGCTCCTTCAGGCGCGACAGGTACTGCCCCATGTCCACCGTCTGCGGCGGATAGGGGATCATGACCAGCGGGCCGTCCGGCGTGTGGAGGCGTGACAGCACGTCGGAGTCCATGCCGTCCAGCGTGTAGCCGATGCCTTCGGCCGCCGTTGCCGCGAAGGTGTCCACGTTGGGGAACACGCTGGGACTCGACCAGCCGCGCGGTCGCACGCCCGTGCTCTTCTCGATCCTGTCGAGTGTATCCCTGATGTAGGCCTTCTGTGCCGCCATTCCCTTGTCGAGCGGCAGCATCTCGGTCGAGTTGTTGAGGCCGTGCGCCACGATCGCCGCCTTGGGCACCGAAGCGCGGAAGCGGCGCCAGGTCTCCGGATGCTGTTCGGGAAACTGGGCGTTGAGCGCCACGCTCAAGGGTACCTCCTGCTCCCGGAACAGCCGGCCCACCCGCGGCACGCCCCATTCGATGGCATATTGCCGGAAGGCCTCGTCGACGACGTCGGGGTCGCGACCGGCCATGTCGCTGCGGAAGTTCGGGCCGTGGCCCTTCCCCCACACCTCGACATAGAGCACGAAGCAGACCGCGACCTTCCTGCCGCCCGGCCACGCCTTGACGGGCATGGCCTCGCGCGGCGCACCGGTGATCCAGTCCGTCGTGGTTTGACCGAAAGCGGTGCCGCCTGAGCCGGCGCCGAAGATGAGTCCCAGCAGACCGAAGATGAGGCCGAGGTTGCGCACGGCGCGACCTTAGCACGCGCCTGCCCATCCGCCCCACCAGCACTTCGCCATGACCGTTCGGTCCTCATCTTGTCTTCTGGCCGCGGGGCGAGATCCCTCTGTCGGAGGCTGGATCCGGCTCAGGATGGGCGGGTGCGGAGCCGCCCCTCGTAGTCCCGTTTGCCGAGCGGCACGCCTCGCGAGCGCAGGAGGTTGTAGGCGGTGACGGCGTGGAAATGGAAGTTCGGCAACGAGAATGAGAGAATGAAGGTCTCCGACGTGAAAGCAAGCCGCCGCGGCCCGATCTGGAGGTCCAGGTGCTTGCCCGCACAGTCGTTGATCTCTTCGGCGACGAACGCCTCCAGCGCCGTCTCTGCCTTGCCGATCATCGCCTGCAGGTCAGTGAAGGGAACGGGCCCGACCAGGGCGGGCGGGGTGAACGCGCCCGTCTTGAGAGCCTCGACCCCCCACACGGAATGATGCCATGCCGCTTCGATCTGGAAGTGAAAGGGTGCCATGTCTTCGAAGAGGCGGACGTTCACGAAATCGTCGGGATCGATTCCGGTGTCTGCGAAGTGGGTGGCCGCACGGTCGAGAAAGCCTCCCACGGACCTTACCGTCTGCAGGAAGGTCGGCACGCTGAGGTCGTAGAGTGACAACCGCATCGACTTCCCTTCCAAGCCATTTGAATCGCGCTGAGCGTATGCCGTGGGGCCGCGATCGCGAGACGGGCGCGGCCCTGGGGCCTACGCTACCTGGAACCCGTGCGCGAAGGGATCGCGCTCGTCGACGAAGATCGTGTTGATGCCGTGCTGGCGCGCCCAGCCGGCGACCGAAGGCACGATGGCGTCGTGGTTACCGACGCGGGCGGCTCCTTCGACGCGGCCGTCGAACAGCGAGCCGATGATGCTCTCGTGCACGAAGTCGTCGCCGACCGCGAGCCTGCCGCGTGCCGCAAGCTGGGCCATGCGAGCCGACGTGCCGGTGCCGCAGGGAGAGCGGTCGATCGCCTTGTAGCCGTAGAAGACGGCATTGCGCGCATGGGCGCGCGGCTGCCGCGGCTTTCCGGTCCACATGACGTGGCTCACGCCGCGGATCGTCGGGTTCTCCGGATGCACCGGGCTGATCGTCTCGTTGATCAGCCGGCGCACGATGGGTGAGAGCCGCAGCACGTCGCTGGCCGATATCGATTCCAGCCCGGCGAAATTCTTCTGCGGCTCGATGATGGCGTAGTAGTTGCCGCCATAGGCAACGTCGAACACCAGCTCGCCCATCCCGGGCACGTCGACAGTGACGTCGCTTGCCGCCAGATAGGAGGCGACGTTGGTGATGCGCACGCTTTCGACGAAGCGGCCCTGCTGCTCGTAACGCGCCACGACGCGACCGGCCGGCGCATCGAGGGCCAGCACGCCGGGCGTCGCCGGCGCGACCAGCCCGTTCTCGACCGCCATGGTGACGGTCCCGATCGTGCCATGCCCGCACATCGGCAGGCAGCCGCTCACCTCGATGAACAGGATGCCGATGTCGCAGTCGTCGCGCGTCGGCGGATAGAGGATCGAGCCCGACATGACGTCATGGCCGCGCGGCTCGAACATCAGCGCCTGGCGGATCCAGTCGTGGCGTTCGAGGAAATCGAGCCGCCGCTCGCTCATGGTGCCGCCCTTTAGAAGCGGCGCGCCACCCGCGACCAGCCGCACCGGGTTGCCGCAGGTGTGGCCATCCAGACAGGAAAAGGTGTGCATCGCCATCCTACGCCATCGTCCTCACGTCGCCGCCACGAAGCGCTCGATCTCGCGCTTGTTCTGCAGGCGCACGATACGCTTCTGCCCGGCCAGGTGTCCGCACTCCTGGGCGAACCTCTCGCGGTTGCGCCGATGCGTCCTGAGCGCCCAGAGCAGGATGGACTGCCGGCTGAGAAAGGCGTTGCGGAAGGTCTCCCGATTGCCGGTGCCCCACAGCTCCTCCTTGCTCGCGGCGCGCTGCACGGTGCGCCGCACGAGGCGCCACATCACCAGCGGCAGGGGCAGGTCGAGCCAGATCAGCGTATCGGCGGCCGGCCAGACGAGGTCCCGCACCTGGCCGTAGTTGCCGACGACGATCCAGCCGTCGTCCCGCGTCTCGCACTCCACCCGGTACCGGAACAGGTCGAGCGGCGTCGGCTGCCAGTCGCGTCCCCAGAACAGGGCGTCGAGTTCGACGACGCGCAAGCCGGTCTGCGCCGCCAGCCGCTCGGCCAACGTGCTCTTGCCCGACCCGGTCGTGCCGAAGACGACGACGCGCCGCATCCCGCTACGCGCCGGTGCGTCCCGACGGCGGTGCAGGCAATGCAACAAATAGCGCCCACCAGCCGATTCGTGCCATCGAAGCCCTCCCGACGTCGCGCGACTGTCGCCAAACTGTAGCGCGAAACAATTAGCCAGCGTAGGCTGCGGCCGCGTTTCCGGGGGAGTGTTGATGCCGCAGTACCTTTTCAAGAACATGAATCTGCTCGATCCGCGCTGGAACGAGGCGCGCGGCGGGTACGAGGTGCTGGTCGAGGACGACACGATCAAGGAGGTCTCGTCCAAGCCTATCAAGGCATCCGGCGCCCAGGTCGTGGACTGCGGCAAGCGGACCCTCATGCCCGGCCTGATCGACTGCCACGTCCATGTCTTCTTGGTCGAGGTGAACTTCCGCCTGCTCGAGGCCATGCCGCTCACCCTGCTGACGGCCAAGTCGGCCGACCTGATGAAGGGCATGATCGACCGCGGCTTCACCACCGTCCGTGACACCGGCGGCGCCGACTGGGGCATCAAGACCGCCGTCGAATCCGGCCTGATCCCCGGCCCCCGCCTATTCATCTCCGGCCGCGCCATCGGCCCGACCGGCGGCCACAGCGATTCCCGCCGCCGCACTGACTACGCCGCGGCCTCCTGCGGCTGCTGCAATGCCATGGTCTACAGCCTCGCCATCGCCGACGGCGCCGACCAAGTACGCAAGGCGGTGCGCGAGCAGATGCGCCAGGGCGCCGACCAGGTCAAGATCATGTGCTCGGGCGGCGTCGCCTCGCCCTACGATCCGCTCGATTCCCTGCAGTTTTCCGAGGCCGAGATCGCCGCCGCGACCGACGAGGCCAAGGCCTTCGGCCGCTACGTGCTGGCCCACGCCTATTCGCCCGAGGCCATAACCCGGGCCATGAACAACGGCGTGCGGACCATCGAGCACGGCAACCTGATCGACGCCAAGGCCGCCCGGCTAGTGAAGTCCAAGGGCGGCTACATGGTGGCGAACCTCGTGACCTATTTCATCATGAAGGAGCGCGCCGCCCAGTTCGGCATGACGCCCGACCAGCTCGAAAAGAACGAGGTCGTGCTCGAAGGCGCCCTGCGCTCGCTCGAAATTTGCAAGGCGGCCGGCGTGAAGGTGGGTTATGGCAGCGATCTTCTGGGTCAGCTCCAGGTGGAGCAGAGCCGCGAGTTCATGTTCCGTGCCGAGGTGCTGAAGCCGATCGAGATCATCCGGCAGGCGACCACGATCGGCGCCGAGATCCTGCGCCAGGAGGGCAAGCTCGGCGTCGTCGCGCCCGGCGCCTATGCCGACCTGATCGTGGTCGACGGCGACCCGCTGAAGAAGCTCGAGCTCTTCCTCGATCAGGGGGCGCACCTGCCCGTCATCATGAAAGCGGGCAAGTTCCACAAGAACGCGCTCAACTAGGAGTCCGATGTCCTTTCTCTTCAAGAACCTCCGCCTGCTCGATCCGCGCTGGAAGGAGGCCCGCCCCGGCTATGAAGTGCTGGTGGAGGGCGACGTCATCAAGGAGGTGTCGTCGAAGCCGATCAAGGCATCGAAGGCCAGCATCGTCGACTGCGGCAAGCGCACCGTGATGCCTGGCCTGATCGACTGCCACGTGCATACGCATCATAGCGAGGTCTACATCAACCGCCTGGAGGCGATCCCGCTGACGCTGATGATGGCGCGCTCCGCCGGGCGCCTGAAGCGCATGCTCGATCGTGGCTTCACGACGGTGCGCGATGCCGGTGGCGCGGACTGGGGCACCAAGACCGCCGTCGAATCCGGCCTGATTCCCGGACCACGCATGTTCATCTCCTGCCGCTCGATCGGTCCGACGGGCGGCCACAACGACCGCAACCGCCGCACGGACATCGGGCCGCCCTGCCTGTGCTGCAACGGCATGGTGTTCATCCGCTGCATCGCCGACGGACCCGACGAGGTGCGCAAGGCGGCGCGCGAGCAGATGCGGCAGGGCGCCGACCAGGTGAAGCTGATGGTCTCGGGCGGCGTCGCATCGCCCTACGATCCGCTGGAATCGCTGCAGTTCACCGAGGAGGAGATCACCGCCGCCGTCGAGGAGGCTCGCGCCTTCGGCCGCTACGTCCTGACCCACGCCTACACGCCGGAAGCCATCCAGCGTGCCGTGAAGTGCGGCGTGCGCACGATAGAGCACGGCAACCTCGTGGATGCGCCGACCGCACGGCTGATGGCGAAGAACGGCGTCTACATGATCCCGAACCTGGTCACCTACGACGCCATGAAGCGGCGTGCGAAGGAGCTCGGCATGCCCAACGAGATGCTCGAGAAGAACGATGAGGTGCTGAAATACGGTTTCGCCGAGCTGGAGCACTGCCGCAAGGCGGGCGTGAAGATGGCCTACGGTTCGGACCTGCTCGGTGCGCTGGAGGACGAGCAGACGGGCGAGTTCCGCATCCGTGGCGAGGTCATGCCGGCGATCGACGTCATCCGCTCTGCCACCCTGATCGGCGCCGAGGTCGTGCGCCAGGAAGGCAAGCTCGGCGTGGTCGCGCCCGGCGCCTACGCGGATCTCCTTGTCGTCGACGGCGACCCGCTGAAGGATCTCGGCCTCTTCAAGGACGGCGGCCCCCACCTGTCGGCCATCATGAAGGCCGGCCGCTTCCATAAGAACACGCTGTGATGCCCGCGGCTCAGCTCGCCTCCCTCCGTCGCCCCGAGCGCAGCCGAGGGGCCTTGCTTCGACGATCCGGGGGCATGTCGTGGAAGGAAGGTCTCTCCACGCCGCCTCGCTCCGGTCGAGACGACGGTGACATTCCATGAGTCTCGCCGTCATCCGTCGCCGGGGACGCCGCTGGGCGCTGAACGGCGCGGCGGCCGTGGCGCTGGCGTACATCCTGCTGCCGCTGGTCTTCGTGACCTGGCTCGCCTTCTTTCGCCAGGAAATCCCGTCCTTCCCGCCCGAGGGCTACAGCCTGCGGTGGTTCGCCGCGATCCTCGACCAGCGCAAGTTCGTGGACGGCTTCTCCATGAGCTTCCAGGTCGCCGTGATCGCCATGGCATTCGGCCTGCTGCTCGGCGTGCCGGCAGCGCTCTGCCTGGCGCGGCGCCGATTCGCGCTGCGCCTGCCGATCGCCAACCTCCTGCTCATGCCCGTCATCGTCCCCGGCGTGGTGCTGGGCACCGCCATGTACGTCTTCGAGGTCGAGGTGGAGAACGGGCTCGACACCGACGTCATCGGCACCTTCTACGCCCTGGTCGCCGCCCACGTCGTCATCGTCATTCCCTGGGTCGTGCGCCTGGTCACGGCAAGCCTCGCCGGCGTCGATCGCACCACGGAGGAGGCTGCGCAGAACCTGGGCGCCAATCCACTGGTCACCTTCTGGCGCATCACCCTGCCCGCGATCCGGCCGGGCATCGTCGCCGGTGCGCTGTTCGGCTTCGTGACGTCGTTCGGCAACCTGGAGATGAGCCTCTTCCTGGTCGGGCCGGGCCGCACCACGCTGCCCATCGTCATCCTGCAGTACCTGGAATGGAAGATCGATCCGACCATCGCGGCGGTGTCCGTGGTACAGATCGTGCTGATCGCCGTCGCAATGCTGATCACCGATCGTTACGTGAAGCTGGCCCGGGTGGTTTGACATGGCGGAACTGGCCCTGAGCAGCCTCAGCAAGCACTACGGCGACTTCCACGCCGTGCGCGAGGTTTCCCTGCAGATCGCCGACGGCGAATTCCTGGTCCTGCTGGGCCCGTCCGGCTGCGGCAAGACTACGACCCTGCGCATGGTGGCCGGCTTCATCGAACCTTCGGGAGGGCACGTCCGGCTGGCCGGGCAGGACGTCACCCTGCTGCCGCCCTGGAAGCGCAATGCCGGCATGGTGTTCCAGAGCTACGCTCTCTTCCCGCACATGACGGTGGCGCAGAACGTCGCCTTCGGCCTGGAGATGCGCAAGCTGCCGCGGGCCGACATTGCCCGCCGCGTCGAGGAGGCTCTCGCCCTGGTCCGGCTCGCCGGCTACGGCCAGCGCCTGCCCCGCCAGCTTTCGGGTGGGCAGCAGCAGCGCGTGGCGCTGGCGCGCGCACTGGCCATCCGGCCCGACGTCCTGCTGCTCGACGAGCCGCTCAGCAATCTCGACGCCAAGCTGCGCCAGGAGGTTCGGGTCGAGATCCGCGAGCTGCAACGCCAGCTTGGCCTTACCACCGTGATGGTCACCCATGACCAGGAAGAGGCGCTGACCATGGCCGACCGGCTGGTCGTCATGAACGAAGGGGCAGTCCGGCAGGTCGGCAGCCAGCGCGATCTCTACGAACGTCCCGCCGATCGCTTCGTAGCGGGCTTCGTTGGCCGCAGCACCTTCCTCCCCGGAAGGATCGAAGCTCCCGGGCGCTTCCGCAGCGATGGCGGCCTCGCGATCGCCTGCAGCGGCGGCACGCCGGGCAAGGCCGTGCTGGCCCTGCGGCCCGAGCAGGTCGCGATCGCCGCGCCGCCGATGCCAGGCCAGACATCGGGACTCGACAACGACCTGCCTGGCACGGTGGAATTCGTCTCGTATCTCGGCGCGCAGATCGACATCCATGTCCGCCTGTCGCCGGAGGACCGGCTGGTCGTGCAGATCGCCAACCGAGAAGGCGGCTTCGCACCAGAGGTCGGCCAGCCCGTCCATGTCGCGTGGCCGGGGTCGGTCGGCCGCGTATTCAGCGAATAGCAAAACAGAACAGGAGGCCGTCATGTCCAGAAGCTTCATGATCAATCGGCGTAGCGTTCTCGGCGGTGCCGCCGCGGTCGCGGCAGGGGGGGCCGTGCCGGCCTGGGCCCAGGACAACAAACGCATCGTCGTCGGCACCTGGGGCGGCGACTATTCGCGCCTGCTGGCCAAGAACATCGAGACGCCGCTCCTTGCTCCCAAGGGCTGGGACGTGGTCAAGGACGAGGCGAATGCGCCGCCACGTCGCGCCAAGATGATGGCGGAGAAGGCGCTGCGCCGCGGCACGTCGGACATCCAGGGCCTTTCGGCGAACGACATGTACGAGGTCGACCAGCAGGGCCTGGCGGAGAAGCTCGACTATTCCAACCTCAGCAACGCGCCGAACATCATCCCGGCGATGAAGTATCCCTACGGCATCGGCCACATCTATTCGGGCAAGGTCGTGCTGTTCAATCCGAAGCTCATGAAGGCGCCGGAGGGCTTCGCCGACACGCTCGATCCCAAGCACGGCGACAAGCTGGGCATCATCGACATCCAGTATCAGTACACGATGCTGGCGGCCGGCCTCGCCTCCGGCGGCTCGGTGAGCAACTTCGATCCCGGCAAGGAACGGCTGATGGCCTGCAAGAAGGCCGGGGCTCGCATCTACCCGTCCAACGAGGCCTTCGCCCAGGCATTGAAGAACGAGGAGATCGCCTGCGGCATCATGTGGAAGGCGCGTGCCGTCCAGTGGCAGAATGCAGGGATCAACGTCGAGACGGTGGCGCCCAAGGAAGGCGTGCCGATGTACGTCTCGGGATTCATGATGCCCAAGAACGCGCCCAACAAGGCGGGCGCCTACGCCTACCTCGACGCCATGCTGGCGCCGTCGGCGCAGGAGGGCTTTGCCGTCGACATGGGCTACAACCCGACCGTCACCAACGCCACGGTGCCGCCGGACGTGAAGAAGCGCATCGGCTTCACCCCGGAAGAGGAAAAGCGCCTCGTCGATCTCGACTACGCGTACATGGGCAAGAACGACGCCGCGTTCCAGGAGTGGTGGAACAAGTCTTTCAAGGGCTGACGTCGCGCGCATGACGGACGCGGTCCTGTCCCATGGCTCCGCCGCCGAGCGGCGGCGGAGCGAAGGCTTCACGGCGGCGGCCCTGATCACGCCGGCGACGATCTTCGTCGCCTTCTGCCTGCTCGCGCCGCTCGCCATCCTGTTCCGCTACAGCCTGAACGAGTTCGTCCCGGCGCAGAAGATGATGGTCGAGGCGGTGACGGTGGCCAACTATGTCCGCTTCTTCACCGACGCCTACTACACCTCCATCCTGGCGACGACGATTCGCGTCGCCGTCCTCGTCACGGCCGTCTGCCTACTGCTCGGCTTCCCGCTCGCCTATGTGGTGGCGCGCACGCAGAGCCGCTTCAAGCACCTTCTGATCATCTCCATCATCCTGCCGCTGTTCGTCGGCAACGCCGTGCGCGCCGCCGGCTGGATGACGATCTTCGGCAGCAAGGGCGCGGTGAACGCCACGCTGCTCTGGCTGGGCCTCATCGACAAGCCGCTCGAGATCATGTTCACCGAGAAGGCGGTCATCATCGGCATCATCGCCGTCAACCTGCCCTTCATGGTGCTCAGCCTGCAGAGCGTGATCGAAGGCATCGATCGTTCCGTCGAGGAAGCGGCGTTCAGCCTGGGCGCTCCGCCCGGCACCATGTTCCGTCGCGTCCTGTGGCCGTTGGCCCTGCCGGGCATCCTGGCCGGCACCATCCTCACCTTCATCCTGGCGATGAACGCCTACGCCACGCCGTTCCTGCTGGGCGGACCGCTGTTCAAGATGATGGCGCCGCTGGTCTACAACCAGTTCACTCAGCAGGCGAACTGGCCGTTCGGCGCCGCCATCGCCTTCATCCTCATGACCGTCACCCTGCTGCTGACGGTCGCCGCCAACCTGCTGTTCCAGAAGCGCGCCGCACGATAAGGTGACGCATGGCAGAAGACATGCGCCCGCGTCGGTTCGCCGTGCTGATCGACGCGGACAACACCTCGCCACGCATCGCCGCCGGCCTGTTCGAGGAGATCGCCAAGTTCGGCGAGGCCAGTGTGCGGCGCATCTACGGGGACTTCTCCAGTCCGCGCCTGAAGGGCTGGGCGGACATCCTGCAGAAGTTCGCCATCGACCCCTACCAGCAGTTCGCCTACACGACGGGCAAGAATGCGTCCGACATCGCGCTGGTGATCGACGCGATGGACCTGCTCCACAGCGGCCGCTTCGACGGCTTCTGCCTCGTTTCCTCGGACAGCGACTTCACGCGGCTGGCCTCGCGCCTGCGCGAGGAAGGCGCCGACGTCTACGGATTCGGCGCCCAGAAGACGCCCGAATCGTTCCGCCAGGCTTGCCGCCGTTTCATCTACACAGAGAACCTGCTGCCCGAAGCGCAGCCGGAAGATTCCGGCGAGGCGCGCCCGCGCAGGGCCCTCGAACCGGTGAGCGCAGCGGTGCCCCTGCTGATGAAGGCGGTGTCGCAGATGGACTCGGAGGATGGCTGGGTGCCGCTCGGCGTCGTGGGCCAGCAGCTCGGCAATGTCGCTCCGGACTTCGATCCGCGGACCTACGGCTGCCGCAAGCTCAGCGACCTCGTGCGGCAGACAGGCGCCTTCGAGATGGACCAGGCCGAGGGCGGCCGCACCGTGCGCATCCGCGCGCGGCCGTCGCCCCGCTCGCTGGCCGGCCGGCGCTCCTCACGGTAGGCGGACATGCATATAGGATTGATCGGCGGCATCGGGCCAGCCGCCACCGACTTCTATCACCGCGGGCTGATCGAACGGCACGCCGAGGCAGGGCTCCCGCTCGACCTCACCATTGCCTATGCCGATGCGCGCGAGATGACGCGCAATCTCGCCAGCCGCGATCCCGGCAGGCAGGCCGAGATCTTCGTCCGCCTCGTGCGCCGCCTCGAGGCGGCGGGTGCGGATGCCGCCGCCATCACGTCGATGGGCGGCCATTTCTGCGTCCGCGAGCTGGAGGCGATCTCGCCGCTGCCGATCCTGAATGCCCTGCCGGCCATCGATGCCGAGCTGGCGCGGCGCGCGCTCTCGCGGGTCGGCGTCATCGGCACGCGCAACGTCATGGAGAGCGGCCTGTACGGCAGCATCGCGACGGCGGAGGTCATCGCGCCGGAAGGCGAGGAGCGCGACCGGGTCCACCAGGCCTATGTCGACATGGCGGTGATCGGGCGCGTCACGGACGAGCAGCGCCGCGTCTTCCTCGCGGCCGGCCGGCGGCTCTGCCACGAGCGCGGCGCCGAGGCGGTCCTGCTGGGCGGGACCGACCTCTTCCTCGCCTTCGACGGCCGCGATCCCGGCTTCCCCGTCATTGATGGCGCGGACGTCCACGTACAGGCGATTTTCGACGCCGCTCGGGCGGCCTGAGGGTCAGGCGCATTTCTGCAGGAGGGTCGAGGCGGCGACGTCGCCCGGCGCCTTCTCGAGACACGCTTCGAACAGGCGCCGGGCGGCAGCCGCGTCGCGACGGGCCAGCGCCTCGACGCCGGACTGCAGCAGGTCGCGCGTCCGGTTCTTGACTTCACGCAGGTCGGCAGGGTCGCGCCCGTACACCTCGTATACCGTCACGGGCCGGGTCTTGCCCTTGACCACCACGACGTCGATCGGCCGGATGTCACAGGCGCGCGGATCGGAGAGCTGATCGACCGTGTCCTGCGAAACCAGCAGCCTGACGCCGTACGTCTTGGTCAGCCCTTCCACACGCGAGGCGAGATTGACAGCGTCCGAGATGACCGTGCCATCCATGCGATGCTTCTCGCCGATCGTGCCCATCATCAGGGTGCCGCTGTTGATGCCGATGCCGATGCCGATCGGGAGGAGGCCGGCCGCCTGCCGCTCGGCATTGAAGTCATCCAGCACTGCGAGCATGTCGAGCCCGGCCCCCAGCGCGTCGTCCGCCGATTCGAACAAAGCCATGATGGCATCGCCGATATACTTGTCGATGAAGCCGCCATGGTCGCGGATGACCGGACCCATGCGAGCAAGGTAAGCGTTGATGAAGGCGAAGTTCTCGTCCGGCGTCATGCTCTCCGAGAGGGTCGTGAAGTTCCGGATGTCCGAGAACAGCACGGTCATGTTCCTGCGCCTGTTGTCGCCAAGCTGGACGTCGACGATGGACGGCTTGCCGACGATCGCGAGGAAGGCGTGCGGCACGAACCGTTCGATCGACAGGTTGGTCTGGCGCAGGTCCGTGATGGTGCGCCGTACGGCGTCGCGCATCGATGCGAAGCTGGTGGCGAGCTGGCCGATCTCGTCCCTGCGGTCGGTGTTCGCGATGGCGTGTTCGAGGTCGCCCTTCGCGATGGCGCCAGCCTCGCCCTGCAGGTTGAACAGCGGGTCGAGCAGTTGCCGCTGCAGCAGCCGTGAGGCGATCCAGAAGACGATCGGCAGCATAAGGGCCAGGACCAGCAGCGAGCTCAGGAACACCTGCATGACCGCCTCGCGGGCCAATCCGACGTCGTAGGTGATCTCCCGGATCACGAACTTGGACGAGACGGGATGGCCGGGATCCTTCGCCGACTTCGTCTCGCTGCCGCTGTAGATGGTGAGGAGGCGTCCGTCGTCGCCGCCGATCTCGACGCGGCGCGTTTTCAGAACACGCGCGACGAGCGCGGCGTCCATCTTCTCGCCGATGTGGAGCAGCGACCAGGTCCCCGCCGCCGTGACGAGGTAGAGATCGACGTCCTTGACGTATGGGTTGGACCGCACCGCATCGGAAAAGAGGTCCTGGAAGAAGAAGTCGCTCATCCAGCCGAAGCCGCCTTCGGCGAGGCTGGCGCGGATCTCCGTGGACGTTTCGATGATGTAGTCCTTCCCCTCGGGACCGAAGTAGCTGTAGGTCCGCAGCGTGCCGGTCAGGCTCGACAGGTCGATGCCGTCGTTCATCACCTCGCCCTTGCCGTATACCGAATCGAGGAAGCGCGTGAAGTCGCTCTCGGGGAAGGTGAGGTTCAAGTCGCCCGGCAGGTTCGTCTGGAAGACCCTGTGGGCGCGGTCGATGAAGTAGATGTGCTGGACGCCGTACCGGCTGGTGAGCTCGTCGAGCTCCGTAGGAGAGAGGTCGCGCGGTGAGCGTCCGAGGCGCTCGAGCTCCGCCGCGATCTGCGGCAGCGCCGTCCGCATGTGCGCCACGATCCGCTCGTGCTGGGAGCGCAGCATGGTCTCGAAGACGGCGAAGCGCTCGGAAAGGCTGTCATCCAGCCGTCGGATCTCGTTGGCCTGCTTCTCCGAGACCAGCCGGTACATCGCGAGGGAAGCCACGACCATCGCGGCCAGGCTCACCGCCGCCATCACGGCGAACAGGAACAGCCCGACCTTGCGCTTGATCCCCACCGCCAACCTCCCCCGCTTCTGGTCGTTGGCCCAGGGTACACCTCCCCTCTACGCGCGTCGCGCGCAACCCCGTCTGGGCTGCGCTAGCCGTTCGACCAGAGGCGGGTCGTATAGGCGCTCTCGACGTTGGCGTCGATCTGCGCCGCCATCTCGGCGTCGGCGCCGACCCGCGGCGCGATGATCTTCCCGAACGAGATACGGCCGGGCGCCGGCCAGGCCTTGGGATCCCACAGCTTGGCGCGCACGATCGAGCGGGCACAGTGGAAGTAGCAGTGCTTGATGTGCACGCGGGTGGCGAGCAGTGCCGGCTTGCCGAGCGAGCCGAGCGACGACACCAGCTCCGCATCGTCGAAGATCTCGGCCGTGCCGGAGATGCGCAGGGTCTCGCCGGTCGCCGGCACCAGGGCGATCATGCCGATCTTGCCGGTCGCCAGGATGTTGCTCAGCCCGAAGGCCAGGTTGTTGCCCACGCGCTCGGGGATCAGCAGCGTCCGCGGGTTCTCGACGCGGATGAAGCCCGCCTCGTCGCCCTTCGGCGAGACCTCGACGGTGCCGTCGGCCGCGGTCGTTCCGACGAGGGCGAAGGGGCAGCGCTTCAGGAAGTCGATCGACTGCTCGTCCAGCTCTTCCAGGATCTTGCTGCGCGTCGCCGGACGCGGCTCGGGGATGACGCGGCGCAGCTCGTCGACGGAGGTGATACGGGCCATGATTTCTCCTGCGAATCGTTCGCGATACCTTCGGCGATCCCACGCCACCTTTCAACCGGCCTGAGGCTACGGCCCCAGCCGGTCCATGTTGGCGTAGAGCCGGCGCAGGGCGGCCCGCAGCGTCTCGGCCTCGGCCGTACTGAATCCGGCCAGTGCCACCTTCTCGTAGCGCGTCGCGATCGGGAGCAGCCGCCGCGTCAGCGCACGGCCTGCCGGCGTCACGTGCAGCGTGAGCACCCGCGCATCCGCCCTGTCGCGGCGCCGCGCCACCAGCCGCTTCCTCTCCATGCCGTCGACCAGGCGGCTCAGCGTCGAAACCTCGATCGAGGTGGTCTCCGACAGCTCGCCCATGCGCAGCCCGTCGCGCTCGCGCAGCGCCGCCAGCACGCGCCACATCTGAAGGGTGGCGCCCAGCGGCCGCACCTCCTCGCCGAAGGCGGCGGCGATGCGCGCGCCGGCCCGGTTCAGGAGATAGGGGAGATAGCCGTCGAGCGGGCCCATGCTCATCCCTCGAAGTGCGGCGCGATCTCGCGCATGAACCGCTCCATCTGCTCCTTGACCTGCGCATGCGGCTTGCGGCCGTAGTTGAAGTACAGGATGACCTCGGCGATGCCGGCCTGCTCGACCTGCTTCAGCGTGTCGACGATGTGCTGCGGACTGCCGCACAGGATCGACTTGTCGGTGAGCTTCTCGGGCCGCATGTCGCGCAGGATGTTCACGATCTCGACGAAGTACTTGTAGGTCGGCGGCACCTTCTCGCCCGACGACGACGGGAAGGCCGCGACCAGGGCGTCCTGGAAGTACCGCACCAGCGCCTCCTTGCCGTAGCGCTCCTCCTCCGGCGTCGAGGCGATGTGCACGAAGTAGGAGCACATGGCGCGCCGCATCGGCCGCTTGAAGCCGCTCTCGCACGTCTCGCGGTAGACCCGCACCGCGTCGCCCAGCGAACCGTAGACCATGGCCGCCGCGAACGGCGCGTAGATCACGTTCCAGTCGTTGCGTGCGGCGAGCTCCATCGAGGGCCGCGAGAAGCAGGCGACGTAGGGGCGCAACGGCTGCTGCATCGGCTTCGGCCGCACCTCGACGTCCTTGAACTCGTAGAACCGGCCCTTGTGCGACCACCTGCCGGGCTCGGTCCAGGCACGCCACACGATCTCCAGCCCCTCCGCGAACAGCTCGGCGGACTCCTCGAACGGCGCCTGGAAGGGCTCGTACTCCTTGCGGTCGTAGCCGCGGCCGGCCGCGAAGTCGACGCGGCCCCCGGAGAGAAGGTCGAGCGTCGCCCATTCCTCGGCCACGTGCAGCGGATGATGCACCGGCAGCAGCGTGACCGCCGGCGCCAGCCGCAGCTTCGTCGTCGCGCCCGCGAGCTGGGCCAGGATCGCGAGCGGCGAGGCGTTCACGCCCAGCAGGTTGAAGTGATGCTCGCCGATCCACGCCGAATTCAACCCGACCTTCTCGGCCCACAGCGCCTCGGCATAGATGTCCCGGATGAAGTCCTCGGCGTTGCGCGGATTGTCCGGATAGCGGTTGTCGCTCAGCGTGAAGTACCCGAACTGCATGGCGTTCCTCCGTCAGGGGGAGGATCGACCCAGCGCATCTATTTGTAAATGCAAATATCAGCCCGCCGCGGCCGCGACGCCCACCGGCGCCACCGGTGGCGATTCGGCCAGGGTGATGATCCAGTCGCGGAACGCCTTGATCTTGCGGCGCCGGATGGCCTCCGGCGGATAGACGAGGTAGTAGGCGAGCTCGCTCGGCATCTTGAACTCGAACGGCACGACCAGCCGGCCCGCCTTGAGATCGGGCTCGACGAGGATACGCCGGCCCAGCGCCACGCCCAGCCCGTCCATCGCCGCCTGGTACGCCGCCAGGGAGAAGTCGAAGGAGACGCCACGCGACGCGTCGATGCCCTTCACCCCCGCGGCGGTCAGCCAGACCTGCCAGTCGTCAGGGAAGTTGCTGATGTGCAGCAGCGTGAAGCGCTTGAGATCGGCAGGCTTCCTGAGCGGATTGGGACCCTTGACCAGCGCCGGCGCGCAGACCGGCATGACGTCCTCGCTGACCAGCCGCTCCGCCGTCAGCGAGGGCCACTGCCCGCGCCCATAGCGGATGCCGATGTCGACGTCCTCGCGGCTGAAGTCGATCAGGCCGGTGCCGGTGCTGATCCTGACGTCGATCTCGGGATTGGCGCGCTGGAAGCCGCCCAGGCGCGGCACGAGCCACTTGACGGCGAAGGACGAGGTGGTGGTTACGGTGAGATGGCCGCCACGATCCTTCTGCAGCAGCTTCTCGGTCGCCTCGTTGAGCTGGTCGAAGGCCGCGCGCACCGCCGGCAGGTAGGCCTGGCCGGCCTCCGACAGCAGCAGCGAGCGATTGCGCCGCACGAACAATTTTAATCCGAGGCGAAGTTCCAGACCGCGCACCTGGTGGCTGATGGCGGCCTGCGTCACGTTCAGCTCCTCCGCGGCATCCGTGAAGCTCATGTGACGCGCGGCGGCCTCGAAAGCGCGCAGTCCGTTGAGCGGCGGCAGGGTTCTCTTCATGGCGGTCCTGTCACATGAGCTATTCTTATCAAAACAGGACAAAGGGTTGTTTGTAAAGCCACCTGCCGCCCGCCACATCAGCGCCATCGAACCTCACTCTCGTCCGGGGAGACTCCCGATGGCCTACCTGTCCCTGCACATCCCGACCCGCGCCCCGCGCAGCAACATCGTCGCCGCCTTCGGCGGCCTCCTGGGCACCTGGCGCCGCCGCGCGCACGAGCGTCGCGAACTTGCCTCCCTCGACCATCGAACCATCCGCGACGTCGGCCTCAGCCCGTCCGAGGTCCAGTTCGAGGCCAGCAAGCCGTTCTGGCGCGCCTGACGCCCGACAACGTTCTGCGCATCCGGAGCCGGCCCGTTTTCCTACCCTGCGCGGGCCGATCCACTCCGGACACTGGCCGGCGGTCGACTTCCCTGCCTCCCTCGTCGACCGCCGGCTTTTTCTTTGCCCGGCGCGCGGCCGTGCGTTACGGCAGGCGCGATGATGAACGTGTTCCTGCCGCTCGCGGCGATCGTGCTGCTGGGCGCCCTGCTTCGACATTTCGGCGCCGACATGGAGGACAAGCGCCGGACCCTGAACCAGCTGGTCCTTTACGTCTTCCTGCCCGCGCTGGTCTTCCACACGGTGATGGACTCGCGGCTCGACCGTCTCTTCTACGAGATCCCCCTGGTGGCGGCGACCGGGGTCCTCGGCTGCCTGGCGGTCGCCTTCCTGGTCTTCCACTTCCTGCCGATCCCCGGCCCGACGAAGGGCGCGATGATGCTCGGCGCGGCCTTCGGCAACGTCACCTATCTCGGCCTGCCCGTCCTCCTGGGCACCTTCCCCAGCCACGCGACGGCCGTGGCGGAGGTCTCCGTGCTGTTCGAGGTCACCAAGTCGTCCCTGAACCTGACCCTGGGGGCCATGATCGCGATCGCCTATGGGAGCCAGGAGCCGATCACCCTGCGCAGGACCGCCTTCGAGGCGCTGAAGCTGCCGCCGATCTGGACGCTCGCGATCGCCGTGATCTGGAAGGCGTCCGGCGTGCCCTGCCCCGACGTGTTCATGGACGCCGCGTCCATTCTCGCCGCGACCGTGAGCGGCGTCATGATGCTCTCGCTGGGCATGGCGCTGCGGTTCAAGGCGACCCGGCTGATGGCGCTCGCCCTGCCGGTGGCCGCCATCAAGCTCGTCTTGGCACCGCTGATCGCCGTGCAGGCCGCGTCCTATCTTGACCTCGCCGGCGTCTATCGCAGCGCCGCCATCCTCGAAGCGGCCATGCCGAGCCAGCTCCTGTCGTTCGTCATCGCCGGCAAGTTCAGGCTGGACGAGGAGACGCTGGCCTTCGTGATCATGGCGGATACGCTCCTCGCCTTCGTGACCCTGCCGGTCGTGCACGCCCTGCTGGCCGCCTGAACGGCCACCCTTTGCGCCGGCCGTGCGGTCTGCTAGACGCCGCGCGTGGCGCTTTCCGACCTCCAGATCCAGACTCTCGCGAGCGACGCCATGCGGCGTGCCGCAGCCGGTGACTTCGCGGGTGCCGAGCCGCTGCTCGCACGCATCGCCGACGCACGGCCAAACTCCGGCCAGGCGCTGCATCTGCTCGGCCAGGCGCGGCTGAAGCTCGGCCGCTTCGCCGAGGCGCGCGAGCCGCTGGAGCGCGGCGCCCGGTTCCTGCCCCGGGATGCCGCCGCGCAGGTCAACCTCGCCGGCTGCCTGGCGGTGCTGGGCGAGCACGAGGCGGCGCTTGCCGCGCTCGACCGCGCCGCGCGGCTGAAGCCCGGCGACGCGGCCATCGCCCACAATCGCGGCCGCTCGCTCGAGGCGCTGGGCCGTCTCGAGGAAGCCGAGCGCGCCTATGGCGACGCGCTGGCGACCGATCATCGTCTGCTGCCCAGCCTGTCGGCGCGGGCCCGCCTGCTGGCGGAGCGCGGCGACTGGATGGGCGCGCTGGCCGATCTCGACATGGCGCTGACCAGCCGGCCGGACGATGCGCCTCTGCTGGTGCGGCGCGGCGAGCTGCTGCTCGGCCGGGGCGACTGGCTGCGCGGCCTGCCCGACCACGAGGCGCGCCTGCGACTGCCCGGCGAGCGCTACGAACCGCCGCTGCCGCGCTGGCAGGGCGAGCCGCTCGACGGCCGCCTGCTGGTCTATCCCGAGCAGGCCGACATCGACAGCGACGCCGCCGTGCGCGACACGCTGATGCTGGCGCGCGGGGTCGACGCCGTCGTGCAATGCCCGGACGCGCTGGCCGGCCGGCTCGCCGGCCCGACGATCGCGCGCGGCGCCCCGCTCGACGGCTTCGCGGCCGCCGCGCCGCTGCGCAGCCTGCCCTATCTGCTGGGCTGGACGCCGGAGACGGTGCCGTCCGCTCCACCGCTGCAGCCGGCCTCCGACGGCATGGCACGGGCACGAGGCGGCATCGGCTGGTTTGCCGCGTGCGCCCCGCCGGCCGGCCTCCTGGTGGAGCGCGATCCCGACCGTGCCGCAGCATGCCGGCTCGTCGTCGGCGACGACGTGGCCACCACGCATCTTGCCGCCGCGTCCGGCATCCCCACCCTCCTGCTGCTGCCGGCCGGCGCCGACTGGCTGTGGGGGCCGCGCAGCGGACCGTCGCCATGGTACCCCGCGCTCGAAGTGCTGGCCGCCGCCGATCACGGGCTCCTGCCCGAGCGGCTGCGGGCCTCTGGCATCGCCGCCGGCCACGCCTGATCGCGCGGTCACGACGAGGCCGTAGCGACGCTGCGGAAGCGCACCAGTCCCAAGCCGAGGAACAGCGCGCCCATCGCCGCGACCGCGAGATACTGCGGCCACACGACGTCGAGACCCGCGCCGCGATAGAGGATGGCCTGGGCGAAGGACACGAAATGCGTTGACGGCGAGGCCTGCATGATGGTCTGCAGGAAGGGCGGCATGCTCTCGAGGGGCGTGTTCGACCCCGACAGCATGTTCAGCGGAATGGCGACCAGCATGTAGAGGAGTCCGAGCTGCGGCATGGTGCGCGCGATCGTCGCCAGGAACACGCCTATGGAGGTCGCAAAGAAGAGATAGAGCGCCACGCCCCCGAGAAAGAGCGGCACCGATCCCGCGATCGGCACCGCAAGCAGCTGGCGCACGACCAGGTAGAGCGACACGCCAACGGCGACGGTGATCACCAGGCCGTTTGCCAGGATCTTCGACATGGCGATCTCGAAGGGGCTGACCGGCATGACGAGCAGATGATCCATCGTTCCGTGCTCGCGCTCGCGCACCACGGCGGCGCCCGCCAGAATGATCGCCAGCATGGTCACGTTGTTGATGATGCCCATGACGCTGGTGAACCATGCGGTCGTGACGTTGGGGTTGAAGGCGAAGCGCACCTGCAGATCGACGGGCGACGGCTGCGCGGCGCCGACCCGGGCCGCGAAAGCCGCGATCTCCGCCTGCAGGATCTGCTGGGCGTAGCTCGACCCGATGCCGGCCTGCATCATCGCCGTGGCGTCGACCGCAACCTGCAGGGCGGGCTGCCGGCCGGCCAGCACGTCGCGCTCGAAGTGCGGCGGGATGTCGACGATGAAGGTGAACTTCCCGGTGTCCATCAGGTGGTTCACGTCGCGCGCCTCGACCGGAACCGGCGGCTTGAAATAGGGCGGGAGGAAAGCCCGGACGATGCGGCGGGACAGCTCCGAACGGTCCTGGTCCACGATGCCGATCGAGGCATTGTGCAGCTCCTGCGAGCTGCTCTGCGCCTGCGCCATGATGGCCAGCGAGAAGGAGTAGACGACCAGCCCCAGCAGCACCCAGTCGCGGAAGAAGCTGCGCAGCTCCTTGGTCGCCAGCCACAGGACATTGGACAGGGAGCGCATGCCGGTCACTTCTCCTGCGGGCGCAGCAGGACCAGGCTGAGCAGCGTCAGCGCCGGCACGAAGACGAACAGCGCGAGCAGCTCGCCCGACAGGTCGGCAAAACCGAGCCCCTTGGTGAAGGTGCCGACGCTCAGCGGCATGAAGTAGGTCATCGGGAACAGCCGTCCCATGACGGCGCCCAGCCCCGTCAGCGAGGAGACCGGCACCAGCATGCCGGCGAACATCGTCGCCGGCAGCACGGTGAGGATGGCCGTGCCGAACAGCGCGGCGATCTGTGTGCGGGTGAAGGTCGAGATCACACGCCCGTAGGCTGTGGTGGTGATCACGTATATCAGCGCCCCCATCGCCAGCAGCGGGAAGCTGCCCTTGAGCGGGACGTCGAAGATGACGATTGCCATCAGGAACATGACCAGGAAGTTGACCATGGCCACGGCGACATAAGGCACCTGCTTGCCGAGCAGGAATTCCAGCCGCGTGACGGGTGTCACGTAGAGGTTGACGATGGAGCCCAGCTCCTTCTCCCGCACGATCGCGAGCGCCATCAGGATGGCCGGGATGAGGGCGAGCTGCAGCGCGAGCTGCGCCGGGACCATGGCGTAGATGCTGTCGAAGTTCTGGTTGTAACGGAACCGCACCTCGATGTCGGCGCCGCCCGCGGCAGAGGCTGCGGCGGCGTTGCCGTGGCCGCGGATGGTCCGGTCGGCGAGGTATTGCTGGTGGACGCCCTGCAGGTAGCCGCGGATCGTCTCGGCGCGGAACGGCATGGCGCCGTCGATCCAGACGCCGACCTCGGTCGGGCGGCCGCGGCGCAGGTCGCGGCCGAAGCCCGGCGGGATCTCGACGGTGGCCGACACGTCACCCCGCTTGAGCCGGTCCTGCAGGTCGGCGGGGTCCTTCAGCCGCGGCCGTTCGACGAAGTAGGACGAGCCGCGCAGCTGTTCGAGGTAGGCGCGGCTCTCGAAGGTGTCGTCGCGGTCGAGGACCGCGAAGGTAAGCGAGTTGACGTCAGTCGTGATGCCGAAGCCGAAGACCAGCATGAGAAAGGCCGTGCCGCCCAGCGCGAAGGCAAGCCGGATGGGATCGCGCATCAGCTCCAGGGATTCGCGGATCGCATAGGCCAGCATCCGCCGCAGGCTGAAGAGCGGCGACGCCACGGGTGCCGACGATGCCGCCGGCGCGGCGGCCGCCAGGCCTTGTTCCCGCGCGCGCACCGCCGCCGAGGGATCGCGGGCCCGCGCCGCCTCCTCGAGATAGTCGACGAAGGCATCCTCCAGGGTCGCCGCGCCGCGCGAGCGCATCAGGGCGTCGGGCGTGCCGGTGGCCAGCACGCGGCCGGCATCCATCAGCGAGATGCGGTCGCAGCGCGCCGCCTCGTTCATGAAGTGGGTCGAGACGAAGATCGTGACGCCCTCGTTGCGCGACAGGTCGATCAGCACCTCCCAGAACGCATCGCGCGCGATCGGGTCGACGCCGGAGGTCGGCTCGTCCAGGATCAGGAGGTCGGGCCGGTGCACGATCGCGACGGCCAGCGACAGGCGCTGCCGGATGCCCAGCGGCAGCGCCGAGGCGAGCTGGTCGACATGGTCGGCCAGCCCGAAGCGGCGGATCAGCTCCTGGATGCGGCTGCGCGCCTGATCCGTCGGAACGTGGAACAGGCGCGCATGCAGGTCGAGATTCTGGCGGACCGTCAGCTCGCCGTAGAGCGAGAAGGATTGCGACATGTAGCCGACGCGCGCGCGCGCCGCCATGTCCGAGCCGTCGACCGGCCGGCCGAACAGCTTGGCCGTGCCCTCGCTGGCCGGCAGCAGGCCCGTCAGCATCTTCATCGTCGTCGTCTTGCCGCAGCCGTTCGAGCCCAGGAAGCCGAAGATCTCGCCGCGCTCGATGTCGAAATCGACGTGGTCGACGGCGGTGAAGTCGCCGAAGCGGCGGGTGAGGCCGCGCGCCGTGATCACCCGCTCGTGGTCGAAGCGACGGCGCGGCGGGATCTCGAGCCGGCGATGGCCGGCCTTCACCTCGTCCGGCAGCAGGCGGATGAAGGCCTCCTCGATGCTGGCGGCGCCGGTCATGGACCTCAGCTCGGCCGGCGCGCCGGTCGCCAGCACGCGGCCGTCGTTCATCGCCACCAGCCAGTCGAAGCGCTCCGCCTCCTCCATGTAGGCGGTGGCGACGACGACGCTCATGCCAGGGCGGCGCCGACGCATGCGCTCGACCAGCTGCCAGAACTGCCGCCGTGACAGCGGATCGACGCCGGTCGTGGGCTCATCGAGGATGAGCAGGTCGGGATCGTGGATCAGCGCACAGCACAGGCCGAGCTTCTGGCGCATGCCGCCCGACAGTTGCCGCGCCAGCCGGCCGCCGAAATCGGCCAGCCCCGTGCTCTCCAGCAGCTCGGCGATCCGCCGGCGGCGCTCGGCGCGGTTCTGGCCGAACAGCCGGCCGAAGAACTCGATGTTCTCGCGCACGCTGAGCTCGGGATAGAGGTTCTTGCCCAGGCCCTGCGGCATGTAGGCGATACGCGGGCAGACGGCACCGCGATGGCGGGCATCGCGCATGTCGCCGCCCAGCACCTCGACGCGGCCCTCCTGGATGCGCTTGGCCCCGGCGACCAGCGCGAGCAGCGACGACTTGCCGACGCCGTCCGGGCCGATCAGCCCGACGACGACACCGGATGGAACGTCGAGGGTGACGTCCGCCAGGGTGGTGACCCGGCCGTAGCGATGGCTCACCCCGCCGAGGCGGATGATCGGCGCTGCCGGGCCAGCCATGCTCAGGACTTCGGCTGCAGGCGCGCCGGCCACTCGACCTGCGGGTCGAAGCGCACGTAGGCGACGCCGGGCACGCCGCTCTTCACGGCCGCGGCATGGGCCTTCGTCAGCTCGGGATCGAGGCGGACCCGGACGCGGAACAGCAGCTTCTCGCGCTCGGTCCGCGTCTCGACCATCTTGGGCGTGAACTGGGCCTGCGAAGCGACGAAGGTCACCTTCGCGGGGATCGGCCGGTCGGGGTAGGCATCGAGCACGATGCGCGCATCGTCGCCGATCCTGACACGCCCGGCGGTCGCCGTCGGCAGGTAGATGTCCATGTAGACGTAGCCGATGTCGAGCAGGGTGAAGACCTTGCCGCCAGCCGGCAGGACCTCGCCGACATTGGCGATGCGGTATTCGATGCGACCGTCGCGCGGCGCGACCAGCGTGTTGTCGGCGATATTGACCTTGTAGAGCTCGACGTCGTGCTGGGCGGCGTTCAGCACGGCCTCGGCGGCGCGCACGCGGGCCCCAGCCGCCAGCTCCGCGGCCTGCGCGCCCTGGAGCTGCTGCTGGCGCTGGTCGAACAGCTCGCGCGTGATCCAGCCGTTCTTCAGCAGCTGCTGCGCGCGTTCCATCTGCTGCTCGGCCAGCACGACCTGGGTGTGGGCCTGCGTGACGTTGGCGTTGGCCTCGACGATGGCCTTGTTGGCCTGCTCGACCTGGGCCTGGGCCTTCTTCAGCGAGGCTTCGAGGTCGCGCGTGTCCATCACCGCGAGGACCTGGCCGGCCTTGACGATGGCGCCCTCATCGACGCGCAGCTCGGCGATGCGCCCGGCGAACTTGGTCGCGATGTCGATGGGATCGGCCTCCAGCCGGCCGTTGCCGTCGGCGATGCCGGCGGGCAGCGGCGGAATCCGGTGCAGCCACCAGTAGGCGCCGCCGGCCGCCAGGAGGCCGAACAGCACGACGAAGGCCGCCAGCCGCAGCCATTTCCGCCGCGTCGACTGCGGCGGCGGTTGGGTGACTGCCGGCAGCCCGGCTGCGGGAACCGGCAAGGCGGGCGGAACGTCCGCACTGGCGGCCGGCGCGGCGGCCTCCTCGGTCTTCGTCGGATCCGTCATGATGCGGTTGCCTGTGCCCTTGGGACTCTGACGCGGCATGGCAACGGAACGCCCGACCAGGCCGCCTGCTTGATCGACATATTCATGTCTACAGTTCCGCGGCGCGCAATGGGTTGACCCACATCAAGCCATACCCGGCATGTCACAGATTCGCCTTCCGTCCGGGCGGCCCGGGTGGTGATATTCGCGGCCAGCGGAGGAACGCCAGAATGGCCAAGACCCTGTTCGACAAGATCTGGGACAGCCACGTCATCGCCGATCTCGGAAACGGGTTCGTGCTGCTGCATATCGACCGGCTGCTGCTGCACGACCTGTCGGGCGCGCGCGCCCTGCGCGACGTGGCCGAGAAGGGTTACACACCGGCCCAGCCGCGGCTGATCTTCGCCACGCCCGATCACGCGATCTCGACGCAGCCCGGCCGTACCGAGGAGACCTTCCCGCCCGGCGCGCCGCTGCTGCGCGGCCTGCGCGCCAACACGGCGAAATTCGGCATCCGCCTGTTCGACATCGGCCAGGACGGCAACGGCATCGTGCATGTCGTCGGTCCCGAGCAGGGGCTCACCCTGCCCGGCACGACGCTGGTGTGCGGCGACAGTCATACCTGCACCCATGGCGGCATGGGCTCGCTGGCCTTCGGCATCGGCTCCTCCGAACTCGAGCACGTGCTGGCCACCCAGACGCTGGTGCAGCGCAAGCCCAAGCGCTTCCGCGTCCTGTTCGAGGGGCGCGTGCCCGAAGGCGTGACGCCCAAGGACATGATCCTGCACCTGATCGGCGAGGTCGGCACGGCAGCCGGCACCGGCCATGCCGTCGAGTATGCCGGCTCGGCGATCCGCGGCCTGTCGGTGGAGGGCCGGCTGACGCTGTGCAACCTGTCGATCGAGATGGGCGCGCGCACCGGCATGGTGGCGCCCGACGACGCCACCTTCGAGTACCTGCATGGCCGCGACTACGCTCCGAAGGATGCGCTGTGGGACCGCGCCGTCGCGCACTGGCGCACCCTGCCGTCCGATCCCGACGCCGACTTCGACCGCGAGCACATGATCGACATGAGCCGCGTCGCGCCGCAGATCACCTGGGGCACCAGCCCAGAGCACGTGATCGCAGTCGACCGCACCATTCCCGATCCGGACAGCGGGCCGGAGGACAAGCGCGCGGCGTGGGCGGCGGCGCTGCAGTACCAGGGGCTGGAGCCCGGCAAGCCGATCGAGGGCACGCCGGTCGACTGGGTGTTCATCGGCTCCTGCACCAACAGCCGCATTTCCGACCTCCGCGCGGCCGCGGCAGTCGCCAAGGGCCGGCAGAAGGCGGCTCACGTCAATGCCTGGATCGTGCCGGGCTCGGAGCGCGTGAAGCGCGAGGCCGAGGCCGAGGGGCTGGACCGCATCTTCCGCGACGCCGGCTTCGAATGGCGCGAGCCGGGCTGCTCGATGTGCATCGCCTCCAACGGCGAGCGCGTGCCGCCGGGACAGCGCAGCGTGTCGACGTCCAACCGCAACTTCGTGGGCCGCCAGGGGCCGGGCGCGCGCACCCATCTCGCCAGCCCGGCCATGGCCGCCGCCGCCGCGATCCGCGGCGCGATCACCGACGTGCGGAAGCTGTGAGGATGGACAGGCCAGCCTCGCCTCGACGACGGGCGACGGTTCGTTGCGCGAAGGTCTCTCCGCTGCGCCTCGCGACGCGAGGCTCCGGTCGAGACGACGGAATAGACCACCGTCGTCTCGACCAAGGCCCGCAGGGCCGCGCGGAGCAACCGTCTTGTTTTCAGGCGGTACGAGGCTGCCATTGAGTGCCGTCCCTGACCATTGCGTTGAGGGTGACGATGAGCTTGCGCATGCAGGCGACGAGGCGGACCTTGCCTGGCTTGCCGGCA
>JBMONG010000017.1:0-88672 GCA_049323495.1 Pseudomonadota bacterium | reverse complement strand
AGAATCGGCTGTTCGCGGAAGCCATCAGTGCCGTGGCCTAGATGACGGCCGCGGAAGGAGACCGGGCCATGACGCTCTTCGTGCCTTCCGATGCACAGCCTGCCAACGTGCCCGTTCCTGTCTCGCTGGCCGCGACCGCGGATCGACCTTTCTGGTCGGTGATGATCCCGGTCTACAATGCCGACGAGGCATACCTGCGCGAGACGCTCGCGAGTGTCCTGAGCCAGGATCCCGGCGTCGCGGACATGCAGATCGAGGTCATCGACAACTGCTCGACGGTGCGGCCGCCCGACGCCGTCGTGCGCGACATCGGCGGCGACAGGATCCGGCTTCATCGTCAGCCGCAGAACGTCGGCATGGCCGGGAACTTCAACGAATGCGTCCGCCGCGCCCGCGGCCGCTGGGTTCACATCCTGCACGCCGATGACACGGTGCGGCCTGGCTTCTACGCCCATCTGCGGCAGATCATCGAATCGCACCCCGGCATCTCGGCGGCATTGTGCCGGACGCTGTACATGGACCTCGAGGGCCAGTGGATCGGCCTGAGCGAGCTGGAATCCCGTGCGCCGGGGCTGCTCGACGAAGGCTTCGCGAGCCGGCAGCTCGTCGATCAGCGGATACAGTTCGCCTCGATCGTCGTTGCGCGGGAAACCTACGAGCGGCTGGGCGGCTTCCGCGGAACGCTGTCGCACTGCATGGACTGGGACATGTGGAAGCGGGTCGCCATGCACGGCACGCTCGGCTACGTCCCGGAGCCGTTGGCCTGCTATCGGCTGCATCCATCGTCCGACAGCAGCCGCATCATGCGAAGCGGCGCCAACGTGCGAGAGGAACGGCGCTCCATTCGGCTTTCCTGTGCCGAGCTGCCGCCCGAGGAGGCGGGCCGGCTGGCACGGGCGGCCCGCCGCGCCGCGGGCGTTCGTGCCGCCCGCCGTGCGCGCACCTTGTGGCGCGAGGGCGACCGTGTGGCCGCCTGGCGCCAGGTCATGGAAGCCTTGCGGTGCAGCTGGGCCCCCGGTGTGGTGGCGCGCTCGCTCCTGTTCGTCGCCACCACGATCGTTCACTGAAAGCGACGGTGACGCTGGACGCCGCTCCGGACTAGCGGCGTCCGTTCGAAGGCGAGTTGGCGATCCCGTTGCTCGATGCCAGGCGCTCGGCCATCGAGCGGCTGTAGGAGCGGGCACTTTCCCACAGCAGATGCACGGCATCGGCGTGTACCAGGTCGCGAAGCGCCGGATGATCGCCCGACAGGAACGTCGTCTCGGACTCGACCAGCGCCTGCTGCAGGCGGGCTTCGAAAGCGGCCTGGATGGCGCCGTCGGGATCGAAGCGGCGACGCCACTCGGCTTCCATCGGGAAAGCAGCCACGACCAGTCGGCCGCCGTGCTGCTTCACGGTCGCCTCCAGCGCGGTCAGGGCGGGGAAGCATGCCTCCTCGAGCGCCGGCGGCGGCAGCCAGTCGCCGCTCCGGTGCAGCGGACCGCTGCCGAACGCGTCCATCGACAGCGACAGCGGATGTTGAGGATCGGTGCGCATGGCGCGGATGCGCAGCGCATCGCGGGCGAAGTCCTGCGGCTTGAAGTTCGCTAGGTAGACCGGCAGGGCCGGAAGGCCGTTGAAGATGTAGGCCTCGGCCAGGCGCTTCGAGAAGAATTCGTCGGACGGCGTCCTGCACGCCTCGAAGTCGCGCGGTGCCACGACGGTAACGACGGTCTGGACGCGTGGCATGCGGTTGAGAAGGAACGATGTCAGGAAGGTGGTCTCGCTGGCGTGCAGATAGCACGGAGCGGCATTCAGCGGATGGTGGGCGAGGCCGGCCTCCTGGAAGGCCGCCATGTCGAGATTGCGCCAGGTCACGGAGGAACCGACCGCGATGAGATCGATCCGCTGCAGGGGCTGTTCCGACAGGAACTTGAGCTTCTCGTCGATGCAGGTCGTCGCGGTGAAGGGCGGCGGAGGCAGGCTGTCCAGCCGCTGCAGGCAGGCCAGCATGAGCGCAAAGGCCGCGGTCAGGCCAGCCAGCGTCGCGGCGAACGTCACGTTGAACCGGGTCGCTGCCGATGTCTTGGCGGCCCTTGCATGGGAAGCGGTCGGGGAGATGCTCATGCGTCGCCTCAGAATTGGAAATAGACGAACTCGCGCACCGCGGACATTTGCGTGAAGGCAAGCATGAACAGAGCGGCCAGGCCGGCCGACCAGATCCGGCCGGGCGACCACCGCAGATGCGGCATCAGGCGCGACCGGCCGATGCCGTCGATGAGCTGCTGCGTGTTGGGCATCAGCAAGGCGATCGCGGCGGCGAGCGCCAGGGTGAAGCCCTTGCCCGGCCCGATCGCCGATGCGAGCCGGTCGGAGTGCAGCCCGTTCGAACCGACGAGGCCGTTCAGCATGGCGAGCGCATGGTCGAGGCTGGGGCTGCGGAAGAATATCCAGGCCAGCGCCACGCCGCCGAAGGTCAGCGCCCATGCCAGCGCCGGCGGCAGGACGACGGGCCGGCGGGCGGCCAATCGCGCCGTCAGGCCGTTCCATGCGTGATTGACGATCAGGAAGGCGCCATGGAGGGCACCCCAGAGCACGAAGCTCCAGGCGGCGCCATGCCACAGCCCTCCCAGCAGCATCGTGATCAGGAGATTCACGTGGCGCCTGACCGGCCCGTGCCGGCTCCCGCCCAGGGGGATGTACAGGTAGTCCCGCAGCCAGTGCGAGAGGGTGATGTGCCAGCGGCGCCAGAACTCGATGATCGACGTGGCCTGGTAGGGGGAGTTGAAGTTGAACGGAAGGCGGACTCCGAACATCAGCGCCAGCCCTACCGCCATGTCGGAATAGCCGGAGAAGTCGAAATAGAGACCGAACGTGTAGGCCAGGGTCGCGACCGCCGCTTCCGTGGCGGTCGGCGGTATCGCCGTGGCGGCATCGAAGATCGGGTCCGCGACCGATGAGAGCGGATCGGCCAGCAGAACCTTCTTGCCCAGTCCGAGAACGAAGTAGGTGAGGCCGGCGGCGAAGCTTTCCGCGTTGAACCGGTACATGCGCCGGCCGTGGAGCTGCGGGAGCAGCTGCCAGTGATGGACGATCGGTCCGGCGATCAGCTGCGGGAAGAACAGGACGAACAAGGCGTAGGAGAACAGCGTCGGTTGCTCGACCTTCTGGCGGTAGGAATCGACGAGGTAGGCGATCTGCTGGAAGGTGTGGAAGGAGATGGCCAGCGGGAGGATGAGCGGGGCGAGCGACCAGTCGAACCCCAGCGCCGCGCCCAGGTTCTCGATGAAGAAGTTGCGGTACTTGTAGTAGCCGAGCAGGCCGAGATTGACGGCGAGGGCCACGATCAGGAGGTGCCGCGCGACCTGGCCCTTGTCGATTGCCAGGCGCTGGATCGTGCGGCCGAACCCGTAATTGATCACGATGGTCGCGACGATCAGGAGCCCGTACTCGACGCTCCACCAGGCATAGAAGAAGAACGATGCCGCGAGCAGGACGGCGCGTCCCGCGAGCTCGCTGACCCTCGCGGCGGCGAAGAACGCCACAAGCGTCGCTGGCAGGAACGCTAGGATGAACGCGTGGGAGTTGAAGAGCATGCGGCAAGCGGTCTGTGCGGAAGCAATGCTATTCGCGGCCGGACGTTGCAGGCGTGACTACGATGTGAGGAGGCAGAGGCGCGCGGATGAGGGGAACTCCCCCTCCGGCTACAATCTGATCACTCGTGTGGGGCGGCACCCTCTGGAAAAGTGAGGCCGGCGCTCCTGGCGGTGCGCCGTCTTGGCGGAGGGCCCGCATGAAAGTTGTGATCCTTGCCGGTGGTTTCGGGACGCGGATCAGCGAGGAGAGCGCGATTCGACCCAAGCCGCTCGTCGAGATCGGGGGGTACCCGATCCTCTGGCACATCATGAAGATCTACTCGACCTACGGGTTGAACGACTTCGTGATCTGCTGCGGATACAAGGGCCACCTGATCAAGCAGTTCTTTCGCGACTACCAGCTTCACCGCTCGGATGTGACGTTCGACGTCCATGAAGGCGTGGCGACGACGCATCGCAATGGCGTGGAGCCGTGGCGCGTCACGCTCGTCGACACTGGCGACGGGACGATGACGGGGGGCCGCCTCCGGCGCGTCCGACCCCATCTCGGCGACGAGACGTTCTGCCTCACCTACGGCGACGGCGTCGCCGACATCGACATCGACGAGCTGATCTCCTTCCATCGCCGCTCGCAGGCGCTGGTCACCGTCACGGCCGTGCGCCCGCCGGGCCGGTTCGGCGTGCTGAGAATCGATCCGGACGGAGACCGCGTTCTGGGCTTCCGCGAGAAGTCCAACGAGGACAGCGATTTCATCAATGGCGGCTTCTTCGTCGTCGAGCCACAGGCGATCGACTACATCGACGGTGACTCGGCAGTGTGGGAGCGCGAGCCGCTGGAGGCGATGGTCGCTGAGGGCCAGGTCGCCGCCTACCGGCACGGCGGCTTCTGGCAGAACATGGACACGCTGCGCGACAAGCACGTGCTCGAGGATCTCTGGAACAGCGGGAGTGCACAATGGAAGACCTGGTAACCCGGGACGCTTTTTCACACCGGGTGGTCAGCGACGACGCCCCGATCCGCCCGCGTCGCGTTCTCGTGACGGGATCGGACGGCTTCATCGGCAGCGTGCTGACGCCTTTGCTGCGGGCCAGGGGGATCGAGGTCGTGGGGCTCGACACCGGCTACTACCGGGCGGGGCTGCTCTATCATGACGGCCTCGATCGGCCTCTGACGCTCACGCGAGACATCCGCGCCGTATCCGAGCGGGACCTCGAGGGGTGCGACGCCGTCGTGCATCTGGCCGAGCTCTCGAACGACCCGCTCTGCCAGCACGATCCGGCGAAGACCTACGCCATCAACCATGAGGGCTCCGTCGCCCTGGCCATGGCTGCCAAGCGGGCCGGCGTGTCGCGCTTCGTCTATGCCTCCTCCTGCAGCATCTACGGTGCGTCGGGCGAAGGCGTCGTGTCGGAATCGTCCGATCCCGATCCTCAGACGGCCTACGCTCACTGCAAGCTGCTGGTGGAGCAGGATCTCAGCCGGCTCGCCGACGACGGCTTCGCGCCGACCTTCCTGCGCAACGCCACGGCCTTCGGTGCATCGCCGCGCATCCGCTTCGACATCGTGCTGAACAATCTCTGCGGCCTGGCCTGGACCACCGGGCGGATCGCCATGACGAGCGACGGCACGCCGTGGCGTCCGCTCGTCCATGTGCGCGACATCTGTGCGGCCATCTGCGCCACGCTGGAAGCGCCGGTCGAGGTCGTCGCGAACGAGGTGCTGAACGTCGGCGACGACGCCAACAACTACCAGATCCGCGACATTGCCGAGGCGGTGGGCCGCGCCTTCCCGAATTGCCGCATCACGTTCGGGGATGCTGGCGGCGATACCCGCAGCTATCGCGTGTCGTTCGACAAGATCCGGCGCCTTCTGCCGGGGTTCCGCTGCGAATGGACCGCCGAGCGCGGCGCCCGGCAGCTGCGCTCGCTGTTCGAGCATATCGCGATGGACGCCGACGAGTTCAACGCGGCCCCCTTCACCCGCCTCAAGCAGCTGCAGCATCTGCTGCGGCGTCAGCTGATCGACGGCGACTTCTACTGGCGGTCCCATGCGCTTTCTTGAGACGGCGGTGACCGGAGCCTATCTGGTCGAACTGGAGCCCCATGTCGACGACCGCGGCCAGTTCGCGCGCGCCTGGTGCAGTCGCGAGTTCGCGGACCGGCAGCTGGACGTCACCATGGTCCAGGGCAATGTGTCGATCAATCCGCAGCGGGGGACCCTGCGCGGAATGCACTGGCAATGCGCACCGCATGGCGAGGTGAAGCTGGTGCGTTGCGTGCGCGGCGCGATCTACGACGTGATCGTCGACATCGATCCGGCATCGCCCACCTTCCGGTCGTGGTTCGGCGTCATGCTCTCGCCCGAGCGTCTTCAGATGCTCTATGTGCCGAGGCATTGCGCGCACGGCTTCCAGACGATGGCGGACGACAGCGAGGTGAACTACCTCGTCTCGGCGCCCTATGTACCCTCGGCCGGCCGCGGCCTTCGCTACGACGACCCCGCGGTCGGCATACGCTGGCCGCTGCCCGTCAGCCGCGTTTCCGCTCAGGATCTCGCCTGGCCGCCGCTGCTCGCGTCTGCGGACGCCGCCTGAGGCAGCTTCCGGCTCGCTGGAGCCGCCTCATTCGCCCCGCCGGCCTCCGGCGGGCGTCAGCCAGCGGCTCTTCAGCGTCCGGCCCTCGAACAGGACAAGGCATCCCAGAAGCGCGGCGGCGCCGACCGCCAGCTGCAGCGGCCACCAGGCGTCGAGGCTGGCCGGCAGCGCGACGATCGCCGCCGCGACGAGGGTGGAGCAGACCAGCGGTGCCGCGACCACCCCGGCAAAGGCATGCCGGTAGGCGCCCATGCGATGGCGCACCGTCACGCCCAGCACGAGGACCAGCCCTTCCGACGCCAGGGTTGCCGCCACCGCGCCCCAGGCGCCGAACGACGGCAGCGCGAGCGCAACGACGGCGACGTTCAGGATGGCCGCCGCGGCGACGATCCGGAATTGCAGGTCGCCGCGCCCCCAGGGCACCAGGATCGAGACGATGCCGTAGTTCAGGAAGGTGAGGCCGATATTGAGGCACAGCCATTCGAAGTAGTGGCCGCTCTCGGCGAAGGCCGGCCCGTAGAGCAGGGCCACGACATGCCGACCCAGCGCCCATCCCAGGGCCGCCATCGGCAGCCCCATCCAGGCGAGCAGCCCGAGATACTCGCGCGACAGGGCGACCGCCTTGTCGGGGGTGTCGACCGATCGCGCGAGGACCGGGAAATACGCGTTCCACAGCGCCGCGGTCACCACGGCGGCCACCAGCATGAGCCGGTAGGCCGAGGCGAACTGGCCCACCGCTTCGTCGCCGTCGGTGAAGCCCAGCACGACGGTGCCGCTGTTCAGGGTCGCGGCGATCGCCAGCTGCGAGAGCGCCAGCGGCCGCGCCTCGCGCAGCATGGGGATCGCGCCGGCGAGCGTCGGCCGCAGACCGGACGGGCGCACGATGCCGCGCCGCGTCAGATACCAGGCGTTCCACAGCAGCCCGGTGAGAGTGCACAGCAGGACGATGCCGACATAGGCCAGGATGTCGCCCGGCCCTTCGACCAGCAGCAGCAGCGCGGGCAGCTGCAGGGCGTTGAAGGCCAGGGTCGCGAGGCTCGGCGCCACCATCCTCTCGTGCGCCTGCAGCACCCAGGTGATGTTCCACGCCGTCAGGAAGAGGTTGAAGCCCTGCACCGCCAGCACGAGGCTCGTGGTCCGGCCGCGCGGCTCCAGCCAGGCGAGCAGCAGCACGCCGCCGTAGACCGCGATGGCCAGCAGCGTCTGCAGCGTCAGGACCAGCGACAGGCGCTGCTCCGTGGTCTCGGGTGAGCGCGCGAGGTCGCGCTGCCCGACGGTCGCAAGGCCCGGGGTCGCGAGGACCGCGAGATAGCCGATGACCGCCATCGCCCAGTTCACCTGGCCGATCGCCTCGGGACCCATGATGCGCCGGACATAGACGCTGACCAGGATGGTGACGAGGAGACCGGCCACGCTTGTGCCGGCCAGCGTCAGGAAGTTGGCCGCGATGCGCCGCCGCGCGCGATGATCCTCCGACCGCTCCGCGTCGATCGCCTGCTCTGCCGTGGACATGCCCGAGAGTCCCGCAGCCGCCGCCGCGGGGCCAGTGACCAAGGCGTGTTGGCTGGTGCCCTACCGGAAATTGTCGTCGAGCATGGCCCAGCGGTTCTGGCTCTGGCTGAACACGACCAGGAAGAGCTCGCGGAAGAGCCGCTCGATGCGCGGGTCCGTCGGGCCCGTCGCGGGCGTCCAGGCCGTCGTGTAGGACAGCATCCGGTCGTTCCGGCAGTAGATCGCATAGACGTAGAAGATGCCCGGTCGCGCCGGCCCGAAGCGCAGCGGCTCGCCGGCGCAGACCGGATCGGCATTGAGATTGGGGGCCGGGTCGAAGACCAGGACGAGGCGGTAGTCGGGGCTGGGCGGCGGCGAGGGCCTGTCGTAGGTGAAGGTCAGCGCCGGTCGCGGCTTGGCGCTCTGCATCATGGGCAGCAGGTCGCGTGCCACGACGGCCGGATCGACGTTGGGGAAGGGATTGCCGCCCAGCACCACCTGAAAGGGCTTGCCGTCGGTCGCCGCCCAGAATTCCCGGAAGTCGTATTGCGGCGCGTAGTAGGCGCCGCCGATCGTTGCCGCCAGGGCGACGGCCGGCAGAGCAAGCAGGCCGGCTGCACCGAGGGCGAATTTGCGGATCAGCTTCATCGAAGTCTCGTGTGGGACAGCTTCACGCTATCCCCCTCCGATTCACACGCTCAAATCAGGCCTTCGTGAGGCACCGTCAGAAGCCGTAGAGAGCGGTCGGCGTGTCCACGAGGATGGTGCGGCGCGTTGCCTCATCGGGCACCGAAGCCTCGAGCCACCGCACGGTTTCCGCGTAGGTCGTGGTTCGGTCGAGGCCCGTGTCCGCGTGTGGCCAGTCGCTGCCCCACATCAGGCGCTGCGGCCCGACGGCGTCGAGCAGCAGCGGCGTCGCCGCGCGCGCCCGCTCCGGACCGACCCGATAGGCGCCGCTCATCACCACCCATACCCGCCCGCTCTTCGCGCTCTCCAGCAGCGCCTTGAAGCCTTCATCGCGGAGAGGGCCCTGCGTACGGTCGAACGAGCCGAAATGCGGGATCACCACCTTGTGGCCTCGGTCGAGCAGCAGCGGCAGCAGGTCGGGCAGGCGCTTGCTCTCGGCCTGGAGATGGATTGGCCAGTCGCGCTTCAGCGCCTCGGCCAGCATGGCCTCGTAGTACGACCATTCCGGCGTCGGCAGGCCCGCGATGGGAAACCGCAGGCCGCGCACGCCGATGGCGGCAAGCGCTTCCCAGTCGTCGGCGGTGATGGCGACGGAGGGGGAGATCCAGGGCACGCCACGAAACCGGTCCGGCTCCGCGCGCAGCGCCTCGAACAGGTAGGTGTTGTCGAAGCCCAGGAAAGCCGGCTGCAGCAGCACGGCCCGGCCGACACCGTTCCTGTCGGCGCGCTCGATCAGCGTCTGCCAGGAGGCGTCATAGCCGGGCTCGTAGCGCGCCAGCGGCGCAGGGGCGAGCCCGCGGACGAAGGCGTGCGCATGGGCATCGACGCCGGCCGGCTCGGCGGCCGTCGCGCCTGCGGCGGCGCAGGTCGTGGCGGCCGTCGCGAACGTGCCGGCGACGAAGGCACGCCGCCGCATCAGCCGCCCTCGGCCGGGGCCGGAGCGGCGAGCGGGCCTGCGGTCGCGGC
Organism: Pseudomonadota bacterium; assembly: GCA_049323495.1. Taxonomy (GTDB): domain Bacteria; phylum Pseudomonadota; class Alphaproteobacteria; order Reyranellales; family Reyranellaceae; genus Reyranella. The sequence continues at coordinate 79,359 of JBMONG010000017.1, read as the reverse complement.
ATGCGCCGGGGCGGCGGTCCGGAAAGTCGCGATCGCGATCAGCGAGACGATCGCCGCCGCCACGACCAGGAAGGCCGGGCTGAGATCCATCGTCGTGCGCTGTATCAGCCAGGTCGCCGCCATTGGCGCCGTGCCGCCCAGCAGCCCGTAGCTCAGGTTGTAGCTGATCGCGACGGTCGTGCATCGGATATGGCGCGGTGCGGATTCGACCAGCAGCACCGGCTGCACGGCCGCCGCGCTGCCGGCGACGAGCACGAAGCCGAGCTGCCCGAGCATGATGAGGGCCGGCGCCTCGTGATGCATCAGCCAGAGGAAGGGAACGGCGCCGAACAGGCCCAGGACCACGGCAATGGTCAGGACCTTCCTGCATCCGATGCGGTCGCCCAGCCATCCCGCCCCGATCGCCACAGGCACCAGCGCCGCCATGCCCACGGTGTTCAGCCCGAGCGCGCGGTCGGGCGGCAGACCGTCGACGAGCTGCAGCCAGGACACGACATAGACGAACATCAGGTAGTAGCCCACGGCGCCGAAGGCCGGCAGGCCGGCGAGCTGCGCCACCAGCCGCTTGTGATGGCGGAACACCTCGGCCACGGGGGCGTGGCTGCGGTCCCGGGGCGACTGTATCTCCTCGATGTCCCGGCGCAGCAGGTAGCCGGTGACGCCGACCACCAGACCTGCGAGGAAGGGCAGGCGCCACCCCCAGTCATCCAGCGCGGCGGGAGACAGGATGGAGGCCAGCAGCGTCCCTGCTCCGGATCCCAGGAGCATGCCGAGGACGGCGCCGGTATTGCCGATGGCGGCAGTCAACCCGGCGCGTCCCGGCGGGGCGTTCTCCACCATGAAGGTGAAGGAGGTGGCGTATTCTCCGCCCACCGACAGACCCTGGACCGCGCGCAGCACGACGAGGAGCACGGGCGCCATGATGCCCAGCGTCTGATAGCCGGGCAGGAGACCGACCAGGAAGGTCGGGACAGCCATGGCCGTCACGGAAAAGGTGAGGGCGGTGCGCCGGCCGTAGCGGTCCCCGATATAGCCCGTCACCGCACCGCCCAGCGGCCGCATCAGGAAGCCGACGGCGAAGACGCCGAAGGCCGCGAGCACCTGTGCGACCTCGTCCGAGCCGGGGAAGAATGTCCGCCCGAGCGATATGGCGAAGAAGCCGTAGATCGCGAAGTCGTAGAATTCCAGCACGTTCCCGATCGTGCCGGCTGCCATCAGCTTGGCCCTGCTGCGCCGAGTCATCCGCTCATCCTAGCGCTCCCCACCGCGGGAGCGCGATGGGAAGGTGGGGTTCCGCGCTCGGGGACGGCGCTACTTCTTCTCGATGTTCCAGAACACCGGGATCGGGCTCGCCACCATGCCGCTCAGCCGGTCGGCGCGGGTGGCCGTCGGCAAGGTGTATTGGCCGAGATGGATGTGCGTGCCGTACTGCACGGCGCGGGCCTGCAGCTCGGCCGCGATCTTCTGACGGGTGGCGAGATCCGGCGCGCGGGCGAAGGCGTCGCGCAGGCGCTCGACCTCGGCATCGCAGGGCCAGCCGAAGGCCGCCTTGTCGCAGGACGCGTTGACCATGCTGTTGGTCAGCGGGTTCATCATGTCGACCGACAGCCAGGCCGTCATGAAGCCGTTCCAGCCACCTTCCTGGGCCGGCGTCTTGCGCAGCCGGCGCGCCACGATGGCCTGGAAGTCGAGCGGCACCATCTGCACCTTGAAGCCGCCCTGTTCGAGCAGCATCTTGGCGATCGGCCCGGCATTGGTGAGCACCGCGATGTCGGTGGTGTGCAGCAGGACGATCGGCGTGCCGTCGTAGCCCGCCTCCTTCAGCAGCTCCTTCGACCTGGCGAACTTCGAACGCACCAGCCCGTCCATGCCGGCCGTGTTCTCGAGCGGCGTGCCGCAGACGAACATGGCGTCGCAGGTGCGGTAGTAGCGCTCGTCGCCGATCACGCCCTTCAGGAAGTCGATCTGGTTCAGGGCGTACATGGCGGCGCGCCGCACGCGCTCGTCGTTGAAGGGCGGCACCACGGTGTTCCAGCGGAACACGTACTGCGCGCCGATCTTGTTGTAGACCTCCAGCCGGATGTTCTTGTCGTCCTCCAGCAGCGCCTTGAGATCGTGCGGCGGCGCCTCGATGTAGTCGATCTCGCCGGCCAGCAGGGCGTTGACCGCGGTCTGGTGGTCGGGGATGGCCAGCCATTCGACGCGGTCGACCTTGACGACCTTGCCGCCCGCGAGACCCGACGCGGGCTCCGGCCGCGGCTTGTAGTCGGGATTGCGCACATAGACCGTCTTGTCGCCCGGCTTCCATTCGTCCTTCTTGAAGATGAACGGTCCGGAGCCGATGAACTCGCTGATCTGCTTGCCGGGGTCGGTGTCGGCGATGCGCTTGGGCATGATCAGCGGCGTGGAACTGCCGGGCTTGCCCAGAGAATCCAGCACCAGCCCGTAGGGTTCCTTCAGGACCAGCCTGAAGGTCCTGTCGTCGACGGCCTCGAAACCCGACACGAAGCTCATGAGCTTGATGCCGGTCGAATCCCGGGCACCCCAGCGCTTGATCGAGGCGATGCAGTCCTCGCTCGTCACCGGCTTGCCGTCATGGAACGTCAGGCCGTCGCGCAGTGTGAAGGTGTAGGTCAGCTTGTCGTCGCTCAGCGACCAGCGGTCGACCATCTGCGGCTGGACCTGCATGTTCTCGTCCATCGCGAACAGCGTGTCCCAGACCATGTAGCCGTGATTGCGCACGATGTTGGCGGTGGTCCAGATCGGATCGAGGACCTTGAGGTCCGAGTGCATGACCGCACGGATGGTCTTGGGTTCCTGCGCGGCCGTGGGCAGGGCCAGAAGAAGGGCGGCGTTCACCGCCGAAAGCACGACTTTGACGTTCACGGAATGCCTCATGGCTTCGGACACGCCCATCGCCGGGCGCGCATCTCGACAAGGGGGACGGCGCGCGCCGTCAGCTCTGCCAGCGCGAGGTCGCCCGGTCGCCCGGCGTGACATCGGCGTCAGTGGGCGCCTTGACCTTCGACATGTGGTCGTAGCGCTGCGCGGCGAACCACAGCGCGTAGTCTCCGAACTTGATCGGCGGGTACTTGGCCGGCCGCGCCGGCGACTGGCAGCTCGGCAGGCACTCGATCATCGTGTCGTGGTTGGGATCGCAGAAGAACGGCACGGCATAGCGCAGCCCGCCGGAGACGTTGCGCACGCGATGCGGCGTCGACAGGAAGCGCTCGTTGCTCCAGCGGTGAAGGATGTCGCCGCCGTTGACAACGAAGGCGCCCTCGACGCTCGGTGCCGCCATCCAGCGGCCGTCCGGCAGCAGGATCTCGAGGCCCTGCACCTTGTTGGGCGGCAGCAGCGTCATGAAGCCCGAATCGGTGTGCGGCACGAGGCTGGCCACCGAATCGTCGCCGCCGTCGATCGCCGGGTAGCGCGACATGCGCAGGATCATGTGCGGCTCGGCGAAGCTCTCGTCGAACCAGGTCGCCGGCAGGTCGAGCGCCATCGCGTAGAGACGCACCAGCTTGCGGCAGAGCGCCTCGAGCGTGGTCATGTAGGCGATCATGTTGACGCGGAAGCCCGGGATCGCCGATTCGTCCGGCCACTTGTTCATGGCGTGGAAGCGCCGGTTGCTCAGCACGTCCGGATGGTCGGGCGTCTTCTCGCGGCGCAGGAAGTAGGCTTCGTTCTGGCTGGGCTTCTTGCCCTGCGCGGCGGCGTTCGGCGGCGCCTTCTGGGGGATGGGCATGTAGCCGATATTGTGCTCGTCGACCCTCACCTCGAGCTTCTTCTCCATGGGCAGAGCATGGAAGCGCGCCGCCTCGGCATAGGCGGTGTCGATCAGCGCCTGCGGCACTCCGTGACCGGCCAGGTAGTAGAACCCGACATTCTCGAAGGCGTAACGCAGCTCCGCCGCGGCGCGCTCGGCGGCGCCCGGCGTGCCGGCGAGGAAGCCCGAGACGTCGATCAGAGGGATCTCGCCGCCGATCATGGTTTGCGGCGCAACGGCCGTGATCGGCGCTGCGGTGGAGGGCGAAACGGTGCTCGACTGCGGCTGCATCGCGTGAGGGGCTCCCGGCAAAGGCCAATGCTGATGACTGGACGATGCTACAGCAATATCCAAGCCGCGCGGGGGCCGGTCGTCCGGCAACTGCGCATGCCGCCGATGCGTTTGAGCGTGAAGTGTTCCGATATGCGCGACGGAGGGTTGGCGTGACTGACGGTGAGGCCTGGGCAGACGAGGAGCGCTTCTGGACGGCGGCCGAAACGTATTGGCGCGAGGCGCTCCACCCGCAATGCATCATGGCCTTTCCGCTGCCGGCGGGGATCATGGCGGGCGCGGAGATCCTCGAATCGCTGAAGGGCGCGCCGCGCTGGTTGTCCGTCGAGATGACGGATCGGCGCCTTGGCCGCTTCTCGGACGATCTCGTGGTTCTCGGCTATCGGGCGACGGGATGGCGCGCCGAAGGGGCACCCTATCGCGCCCTATGCACGTCCGCCTACCGCGGAAGCGGCAGACGCTGGCTGCTCGTGCAGCATCAGCAGACGCCGGTCGCGCCGACAACACTATAAGATTACGTGCGACATCGCCGCTCGGTTGACGGCGCGAGGCCGGCAGGCTTTGAATGCGCCGCAATGTCGAAGGGCTGGTCCTGCATCGGAGGCTTGGAGCCGCGTCGCGTTGCGGCTTTGCTGTGCGCGATCGCCGTGACCTTCGTCCTGGCGTTCCATACTTGCGGCTGGGCCGTGTCCGTCAATGCCGCCGAGCCATCGGTGTCCGTGTCGGCTGCCGCTGACGAGGATTCCTCCGACGGAGGAGCCGCGGCCGATGTCGCAGTCGAGCGTTGCGCGCTCTGCTCGGCGCCTTCCCTTGCCGCTCCCGTGTTCGCCTTGAGCGACGTCGCCATGCGCGGCATCGTTCCGGAACGTCCCGCATCCGCCCTCCTGTCGTTGCCGCCCGAGGCGACGCCGCCGCCCCCCAGGGCCTGACCGTCTGAAGCCTTCCGTCGCCCGGCATCGGCCGCGCGACGTGCTGCCGGTCCGGCTTGTCGGGGGTTTGTCATGATTTTTCGTGTCGCTGGCGCGCTCTGCGCGGCGCTGCTGGTCGTCCATGCGCTGCCGACGTCGGCGCAGCAGTCGGTGCAGCGCAAGGGTGCCGGGCTCACGCTCCTGCACGCGCTGCAGAGCGCCGTGGCGTCCAATCCGCGTCTCACCTCGGCAGAGCGCGCCATCGCCATGGCCGACGGAAGGCGCGAGCAGGCCGGTGCGCTGCCCAACCCGACCCTGGGCGTCGAAGTCGACAACTTCGCCTACGGCCAGAACGGGCTGGTCAACGGCGCCGAGTTCACGTTGCAGATAAGCCAGCTCTTCGAGCTGGGCGGAAAGCGCGAGGCGCGCGTGCAGGCGGCGCTCGGCGACTATGACACGGCACGCTGGGAGCGCGAGGCGACCAAGCTGGAGCTCCTGTCCGAGACCGCCATCGCCTTCGTCGAGGCGATGGCCGCCCAGCGGCGCATCGGAATCCTCGACCGCCAAGCGGCAGCGCTGGAGAAGCTCCTCCCCCTCATGCAGCAGCGGGTTGAGGCGGGGGCCTCGTCACCGGCCGAGGTGTCGCGCACGCGGGCCGCCGTTGGCCTGGCGCGGCTCGAGCGCGAAAGGGCGGGCCTGTCGCTGGCCGTCGCGCGCCGCGAGCTGGCCGCCCTCATGGGGAGTGATCGGCCGGCCTTCGCCACCGTCGTCGGCGATTTCGGGCACATCGCGCGGCCGGCTCCGCTGGGGGACGCGATGAAGGCCATCGACGACAATCCGCAGCTCATGCGCTGGACGGCTGTGCGCGCCCAACGCGACGCCAGCCTGCTGTCGGCGCGCCTCAAGCCTTTGCCGGATATCACGGCAGGCGTGGCGCTGCGCCACTACGGCGAATCCAACCAGAACGCCGTGCGGCTGGGCGTGTCGATCCCGATCAACGTGCTCGACCGCAACACGGGTGCGATCCGCGAAGCGCAGGAACTGGTGCGGCGCACCGAGGCCGAACGCGCGGCGAACCGGCTGGCCCTGATCGCCGTGGTGGCCAAGGCCCACGATACGGCGACCGCTGCCTTGGCGCAGGCCGACCTGCTCCGCCGATCCGTCCTTCCCGCCGCAAGGGCAGCTCTGAAGACCATCGAGGAGGGGCACGGGCAGGGTCGCTTCACGCTGCTCGAGATCCTCGACGCCTACCGCACCGTGTTCGATGCCGAGCTCATGGAGCACGAGGCCTTGGCGAGCTTCCACACCGCCATCGCCACGATCGAAGGCCTGACCGGCAGCCCGCTCAAGCTCGCGAGGACCCGCTGATGAAGATGTTGCTGCGTATCGTCGGATACCTGGTGCTGGCGACCGTGTGTGTCGCGGCGGTGGCTGCCTCGGCCTACTATGTCTTCGATCCGAAGGCCGGCGGCGACGCGAAGACCGCGGCCGGCAAGGATGCTCACGGCCACGGCGGGGCCGAGGGCGACCATCACGACGAAGGGGTCAAGCTCACCGACGCCCAGATCGCGGCAGCGGGGATCGAGCTGCTGCCGGCGGGGCCGCGCGAGCTGCGCGACGTGCTGCGGCTGAACGGCACGATCCAGCCCAACCAGGAGGCCCTGGTCAAGGTGACGCCGCGTTTCCCCGGCGTCATTCGCAGCATGCGCAAGCGGCTGGGCGACAAGGTGAGGAAGGACGAAGTCCTCGCCACGATCGAGAGCAACCAGAGCCTCACGACCTACGAGCTCAAGGCGCCGATCGACGGCACGGTCATCGACCGCGACGGGACGTTGGGCGAGTTCGCGTCGGAGGCGCGGCCGCTCTTCACGATCGCCGACCTGTCGACGCTGTGGATCGACTTCGCCGTCTATCGCCGCGATTTCGGAAAGGTCCGGGTCGGGGATCCGGTCTCGATCGATGTCGGCGACGGCGGTCCGCCGATCGAGGCGAAGATCGACTATGTCTCGCCCATTGGCGCCGCCGACACGCAATCGGCCATCGCGCGCGCGGTGGTACCCAACGACGGCCGCCTGCGGCCGGGTCTCTTCGTCGACGGTCGCGTCGTGCTCTCGGCGCGGCCGGTCGAGGTCGCCGTGCGCTCGAGCGCGCTGCAGACCCTGGACGGCCGGACCGTCGTCTTCGTGCGGGAAGGCGACGGCTTCGCCGCCCGCGATGTCGAGCTCGGCGGCCGGGATGCCGACTGGGTCGAGGTCGCGTTCGGCGTCCTGCCCGGCGACGTCTACGCCGCGAAGAACAGCTTCGTGATCAAGGCCGAGATCGGCAAGGCCTCCGCGGCCCACGAACACTGAGGCAGATCGCCATGATCGACCGCATCATCGCCTTCTCCATCCATCACCGCTGGCTGGTCCTCCTCGCAGCCATCGCCGTGGGGGCGCTGGGCGCGTGGAACTTCACGCGCCTGCCGATCGACGCCGTGCCGGACATCACCAACGTCCAGGTGCAGATCAACACGGTGGCCCCGGGCTATTCCCCGCTCGAGGTCGAGCAGCGCATCACCTTTCCGCTCGAGACCGCGATGGGCGGCCTTCCGCGGCTCGACTATACGCGATCGCTGTCGCGCTACGGGTTGAGCCAGGTGACCGTCGTCTTCAAGGATGGCACCGACATCTATTTCGCCCGCCAGCTGGTCAACGAACGCATCCAGCAGGCCAGGGACCAGCTGCCGCCCGGTACGGAGACCTCGATGGGACCGGTATCGACGGGCCTGGGCGAGATCTACATGTACGCGGTCGAGGCGAAGTCCGGCGCAAGGAAGCCGGACGGCACGCCCTACTCGGCGACCGACCTGCGCACCATCCAGGATTGGATCATCAAGCCTCAGCTGCGGACCGTGCCGGGCATCGTCGAGGTCAACACGATCGGCGGCCACGAGAAGCAGTTCCACGTCCTGCCCGACCCGGCCAGGCTGATGGCCTACCGGCTGACCTTCCGCGACGTGCTGTCGGCGCTGGCCACCCACAACGCCAATGTCGGCGCAGGCTACATCGAGCGCAACGGCGAGCAGTACCTGGTGCGCACGCCGGGCCAGGTGAACACGGTCGGCGAGATCCGCGACATCGTCGTCGGCTCGCGCGGCGGCGTGCCCATCGTGATCGGCGACGTCGCCGAGGTGAAGGAGGGGACCGACCTGCGTACCGGTGCAGCGACGCTCGACGGAAAAGAGACGGTCATCGGCACCACCATGCTGCTGATCGGGGAGAACAGCCGGACGGCGGCGCAGCGTGTCGGGGCCAGGCTGGAGGAGATTGCACGCTCGCTGCCCGACGGCATCGTGGCCCGCGCGATCTACGACCGCACCCGGCTGGTCGAGGCAACCATCTGGACGGTGGAGAAGAACCTGCTCGAGGGCGCCCTGCTGGTCGTCGTCGTGCTGTTCCTGATCCTGGGCAACTTCCGGGCGGCCTTCGTGACGGCCTGCGTCATCCCGCTTTCCATGCTGTTCACCATCACCGGCATGGTCGAGAACCACATCAGCGCCAACCTGATGAGCCTGGGCGCCATCGACTTCGGCATCATCGTCGACGGCGCCGTGATCGTGGTCGAGAACTGCCTGCGCCTGCTCGCGGAGGAGCAGCACCGGCGGGGCCGCCTGCTGACGCGCAGCGAGCGTTTCGCCACGATCCTGGCGGGTGCGCAGGAGGTCATCAGGCCCAGCCTGTTCGGCACGCTGATCATTGGCGTCGTCTACTTGCCCGTGCTCACCCTGACCGGGGTCGAAGGCAAGATGTTCACGCCGATGGCCCTCACGGTGCTGATGGCGCTGGGGGCGGCCGCGATCATGTCGATGACGCTGGTGCCAGCCGCCGTCGCCCTCCTGGTGACCGGCAGGGTCTCCGAGAAGGAGAATTTCTTCATGCGCGGCGCGCTCGGCCTGTACGCGCCTGTGCTCGACGGCGCGATCCGCCTGCGCCATCTCGTGGTGGGCATGGCTCTCCTGCTGGTCGCCGTCGCTGGCGTTGCGGCGTCGCGCATGGGCGGCGAGTTCATTCCGTCGCTCGACGAGGGCGACATCGCCATGCATGCGATGCGCATCCCCGGCACCAGCCTCACCCAGTCGGTGCAGATGCAGGAGGCGCTGGAGAAGGCGATCCTCGAATTCCCCGAGGTCAAGGAGGTCGCGGCCAAGATCGGCACGGCGGAGGTCGCGACCGACCCGATGCCGCCCAACGTCGCCGACAACTTCATCCTGCTGAAGCCCCGTTCGCAATGGCCGGATCCCAAGCGCTCGAAGGCCGATCTGGTCGAGGCCATAGAGAAGCGCGTGGAGCAGATCCCCGGCAACAACTACGAGTTCACGCAGCCCATCCAGATGCGCTTCAACGAGCTGATCTCGGGCGTGCGCAGCGACCTCGGCATCAAGATCTTCGGCGACGATCTCGACACGCTGCTGACGGTCGCGAACAAGGTGCAATCGGTCGTGCAGGGCGTGCCCGGTGCCGCCGACGTCAAGACCGAGCAGGTGAGCGGCCTGCCGATGCTCACCGTGAAGCCCGACCGGGCGGCGCTGGCGCGCTACGGCATCAGCCTGGCCGAGCTGCAGGAGGTCGTCGAGATCGCCGTTGGCGGCCGGGAGGCCGGCCTTGTCTTCGAGGGCGACCGGCGGTTCGACATCGTGGTCCGCCTGCCCGAGCATCAGCGCGTCGACGTCGACGCGCTGGCCGATCTGCCCGTCCCGGTTCCGGCACGCGCGCCTGGCATGAAGCAGGATGGGCACGGTGCGGTCGTGCAGACGGGCCTTGGTGCGGCGCCGCCGTACGTGCCCCTGTCCGCCGTCGCCACGATCGAGACGGCGCCCGGCCCCAACCAGATCAGCCGCGAGAACGGCAAGCGGCGCGTCGTCGTCTCGGCCAACGTGCGCGATCGCGACCTCGGCTCCTTCGTGTCGGAGGTGCAGCGCCGCGTGGCCGGGCAGGTGAAGCTGCCGGCCGGCTACTGGATCGGGTGGGGCGGCCAGTTCGAGCAGCTCGTTGCCGCGTCGGAGCGGCTGGCGATCGTGGTCCCCGTGGCGCTCCTGCTGATCTTCGCCCTGCTCTGCATGAGCCTCGGGTCGGTGGGCGACGCGCTGCTGGTGTTCAGCGGCGTGCCGCTTGCCCTCACCGGCGGCATCGCGGCCCTCATGGTCCGGGACATTCCGCTGTCGATCAGCGCCGGCATCGGCTTCATCGCCCTGTCCGGCGTGGCCGTGCTCAACGGGCTGGTCATCATCACGTTCATCCAGGGCCTGCGCGCCCAGGGCCGCACGGTGCGGGAGGCCGTGCGCGAGGGCGCCATGAAGCGCCTGCGGCCCGTGCTGATGACCGCGCTGGTCGCCTCGCTGGGCTTCGTGCCGATGGCGATCGCCACGGGGGCGGGCGCCGAGGTGCAGCGTCCGCTGGCCACGGTGGTCATCGGCGGGATCATCTCGTCGACCATCCTGACGCTGGTAGTGCTGCCCGCGCTCTATGTCCTCTTTCATCGCGACAGACCGGTTCAACAACAAGGAGAGAGCCCATGAAGTTCATCGCATTCCTCGTCGCCCTGGTGACCTTGGCAGGGGCCGCCGCCGCGCAGCACAGCCACGGCAGCATGAAAGGCCCGAACGGCGGGCCCATGCAGGATGTCGCGGGCGTCCACGCGGAGCTGGTCGTCTCGGGCAAGGTCCTGACCGTCAATCTGCTCGACGAGGACAACAAGCCGGTTGCGGCCAAGGGTTTCAGCGGCTCGCTGCTCGTGGTCTCGGGCGGCAGCCGCGAGACGGTGCCGCTCGCGGTGTCCGGCGACAATGCCCTGAAAGGCGAGGCGAAGGCCGCGGTGCCGGCTGGCGCCCAGGTCACGCTGGTCCTGAAGAATGCCGCGGGCAAGTCCGGACAGGTCAGGTTCTAGCGGTGAGGAAGGGGTGGGCGATTCTGTTGGCCGCACTATCGCTGGCCGCCTGTGGCGGCACGGTGCCCGTGACGGCGGAGACGCCGGATGGCGAGCGGTTTGCCGGAACGTTCGGCTATCCCGGCGATGGGCGGGGCGGCGGCCCGTTCGAGCTGCGCAGCGACAGGGGTGCCGTCTGTGCCGGCCGATGGCAGCTCGATGACGACGGCGCCGGCGCGACGTTCCTGACCTGCGACGACGGCCGCACGGGCACGGCCGAACTGTCGACGCGGTCGGTGCCCGCCACGGTGCGGGGCATGCTGGGGGGAAAGCCCTTCATCGGCACGTTCGAGCGGCCGCCGCGTTGACGTCCTGAATAGGAAAAAGGCTGAAAAGAAAAAGGGATGCCCGCGCTGCGGACATCCCAGTATCGGCGGCAGCATAGGAGAAAAGAAACAGTCTGGCAACGCCGGGCGCGCTGCAATAGATGAGGTCCCCTTTGCGCATGAAGGGGAAGCTCATGATCGCCTGCGGGCTGGATTTCGGGACGTCGAACTCGGCCATCGGCATCGTCCGCGACGGGCTGCCGCCGGCCCTGGTGCCCGTGGAGGCCGGCGACACGCTGATGCCGAGCGCCGTGTTCTTCGACGACGAGACGAAGGGCCGCGTGCTGTTCGGCAACGAGGCGATCGGCGCCTATGTGGGCCAGACCGAGGGCCGGCTGATGCGCGCCCTCAAGACCATCCTGGGCTCCTCGTTGATCCACGAGACGACGAGCCTGGGCGGCCGCAAGGTGCCGCTCGCCGACGTCGTCGGCATCTTCGTGCGCCATCTCAAGCGGCAGGCGGAGGCATTCGCCGGCCAGGAGATCACGGCCGTCGTTCATGGCCGGCCGGTGCGCTTCGTGGACGGCGACGACCAGGCGGACGCGCGGGCGCAAGCGACGCTCGACGCGATCGCCCGCGAGGCCGGGTTCCGCGACATCGCCTTCGTCTACGAACCCATCGCCGCGGCGCATCACTACGAGCAGACGGTGCAGGGCGAGGAGCTGGTGCTGATCGCCGATATCGGCGGCGGCACCAGCGACTTCTCGCTGATTCGCATCGGGCCCGCGCGCCGGGGGCGTGCCGATCGCAGCGACGACATCCTGGCCTCGGCCGGCGTGCGCGTGGGCGGCACCGACTTCGACACGGCGCTCAGCCTTGCCGCAGTGATGCCGCTGCTGGGCCTGGGCACGCGGCTGGTCGAAAAGGATCTGCCGATGCCCAGGGCGCCCTATCACGAGCTCGCCACGTGGGCGACGATCAACTTCGCCTACACCCACAAGAACGAGCGCGATCTCGCCCGCCTGCTGGCGGACGCCGCCGAGCCCGAAAAGGTCCGCCGTCTCGTCGAGGTGGTCCGTCGCCGGCTGGGTCATCGCATGGCGTTCGCCGTGGAGGACGCCAAGATCGGCCTCAGTGCCGCGGAGGAAGCGGCCGTAGCGCTCGGCTTTCTCGAACCCGATCTCGCCGCCGCGGCGCAGCGCGGCAGCTTCGAGCAGGCGATCGCGGATCACACGGAGCGGCTCCGAGCTGCGGCGTGCGATTGTATCGCCATGGCCGGCATCGAAGGCGCCTTGATCGACACCGTGTTCCTCACCGGCGGCTCGAGCCGCGTGCCGGCCGTGAGGGCGGCGGTCGCGCGCGCGGCACCATCCGCGCGACCGACGTCGGGCTCGGATCTCCTCTCTGTTGCCTTGGGCCTGACGGAGATGGCGGGCCATCTGGCCGGCCGCTGACGCTTTGCGAGGGCTCAGGCCTCGCGCGGCAGGAAGGCGTGCAGGAACGGATCCTCGCCACGCGCCGCCAGCGCGGCCACGCGGCCGGCGAGCGGACCGCGTACCTGCCGCTTGACGGTCGTGAAGGCCGGCTGCCGTGCCAGCGCGGCGGCACGCTCGACGGCCGCCGGCACGAGGGCTTCGGCCGGGTGAAGGGAATCGACGATGCCCTTCTCGAGCAGCGTAGGGCCGTCGACGACCTCGCTGCAGAGCGTCCAGCGCCGCAGAAGGTCGGTCGGCAGCTCGCTGCGGATGATCTCCGACGGGCCGGCCGGAAAGGGCACGCCCGCCTGCGCTTCGGTCAATCCATAGCGAGCGGCCGCGCTGTGCACCGCCAGCCGCAGGTCGCAGGCCAGCATCAGCACGAAGCCACCGCCCAGCGCGTGACCATTGACGGCAGCGACCACGGGGCAGGGGATGGCCAGCAGCGCCGCCGTCATGGCCGTGATCTCGAGCACCAGCGCGCGTCGGCGGTCGGAGTCGTAGGCGGCGAAGGCCGTCGTGTCGACACCCGCGGAGAAGGCGCGCGCGCCGCCGCCCGTCAGCACCATTCCGCCGGCCGGCGGATTGGCGCCCGTGGCGGTGAAGATGGCCCGAAGCGCCTCGATGGTCTCGATGTCGAGCGCGTTGACGGGCGGACGGTCTATGGCGACGACGAGGGCGGTGCCGGACGGCGAGGAGGTGACGGTCATGCACCACACAGGGGGCACATCTGCGGCCAAGGTGCAAGACGCTCGAGGGAGGCGTCCACTCTCCTTGATATCGCTCAATTCCTGCACAGATCGAAGCGGATAGCGTCTCGATCTCGTCGCCGTTGCCGATGGCCCAAATCGCGCCGGTGCGGCGACATCACGCTTCCGGCTCAGGAGGTCACTCATGCCGAAGACCATGAAGGCAGCCGTCGTTCACGAGTTCCACAAGCCCCTGGTGATCGAGGAAGTGCCGGTCCCCTCGGTCGGCGACGGCCAGGTCCTGGTGAAGATCGCGGCGACGGGCGTCTGCCATACCGACCTGCATGCGGCGCACGGCGACTGGCCCGTGAAGCCGAGGCCGCCTTTCATCCCCGGCCATGAAGGGGTCGGCGAGGTGGCGGCGGTCGGTCGCGGCGTCCGGTATGTCAAGGAAGGCGACCGCGTCGGCGTGCCCTGGCTCTATTCCGCCTGCGGGCACTGCCGGCATTGCCTGGGCGGCTGGGAGACGCTGTGCGTCGAGCAGCAGAACACCGGCTATTCGGTGAATGGCAGCTTCGCCGAGTATGTCCTGGCCGATCCCGCCTATGTCGGGCACCTGCCGCGCAATGTCGGCTTCGTCGAGGTGGCACCAATCCTGTGCGCCGGCGTCACGGTCTACAAGGGTCTCAAGATGACCGAGGCGCGGCCCGGCGACTGGGTGGCGATCTCCGGGATCGGCGGGCTCGGGCACATGGCCGTGCAGTACGCCAGGGCGATGGGGCTCGAGGTCGCTGCCGTCGACATCGACGACGCCAAGCTCGAACTCGCGCGCAGGCTGGGCGCGTCGGTCACCGTGAACGCGCGCGACCGCGATCCGGTCGCTGCGATCCGGCAGGAGATCGGCGGCGCACAGGGCGTGCTCGTCACCGCGGTGTCGCCCAAGGCCTTCGCGCAGGCACAGGGCATGGTGGCGCGCGGCGGCACCGTCTCCCTGGTCGGCCTGCCGCCGGGCGACTTTCCGCTGCCGATCTTCGACACGGTGCTGAACGGGATCACGGTGCGCGGATCGATCGTCGGCACGCGTCTCGACCTGCAGGAGGCCATCGACTTCGCTGCCGCCGGCAAGGTCAAGGCGACCGTCGAGACCGCGGGCCTCGACGACATCAACGGCGTCTTCACGCGCATGGAGCGTGGCGACATCCGCGGCCGGATCGTGCTGGATTTTGCCAGCGACAGACGGCAGTGAGCAGGCGGCGTCAGGTCTCCCGCAATTCCGCCGGATCGAAGGCCGGCAGGCGTTCGGGCCTGAAAGGCGCGAGACTTATGTGACGTGTCGCGCCGTCGAGGATCAGCTCGGCCATCGCCTCGCCGGTGGCCGGTGCATTGAGCATGCCCCAGACATTGTGGCCGGTGGCCACGAAGGCGCCCTCGACGCCCGGCACCGGCCCGATCAGCGGCAGGCCGTCCTGGGTGAGCGGCCGGAAACACGCTTGGCGTGCGATGACCGGACTGTCGGCGAAGACCGGCGAGAGGGTTCGGCACATCGCCTCGAGTCGCTCATGCGCTCCGGGGTCCGGCGCGACATGGGCAGGGTCGACCGGCAGCGGGCCATCGCTCGAGATCGCGCAGACCCAGGTCGTGCCATCGGCGCGCGCGAAGAGTTCCGGACTGAGCAGGTCGCCGCCCGGCTCGCGATATTCGAGGAAGAGCGCTTCGGCGGGGACGGCATCGCCGGTGCGGAAGACGAGGCTGTGGCCCTTGTAGCCGAACACGGCGGGCAGCGGCAGCCAGCGCGTCGCCAGGATCGACCAGGGACCCAGGGCGAGGACGACGGCGTCGCCTTCGACGATCTCGCCGTCCTCCAGCGCGATGCCGCGGACGGCGCCGTCCGGCCCGCGCAGCAGGCCTGCGACCGTGCCATGCCGCAGCGTGGCGCCCTGTGCCTCGGCCGCGTCCATCAGCCCGGCGGTGAAGGCGCGCGGCTCGACCACGGCCGTCGTGCGTGGCGATCCGAGCCGGCCCGTGATCACCACCGCATCTGACAGCCAGGCCCATTTCGTCGTGCTGCCCTTGCCGTCTTCGGCGACATGGCCGGCATAGGTCGTGAGCCGCCGATAGCCCCAGGGATTGCCGAGCGTCTCGGCCAGCTCGCCATGGAGGGCGAAGCTGCGCCGTGCCAGGGCGTCGAGCGGCGTGCCGGCGCACCAGTCGAGGGCCAGGAAGCCGCCCGACTTGCCCGAGGCCGCGCCGCCGACCGCGTGCCGTTCGACCACGAGGGGCTGCGCGCCACGCCGGCTCAGGAAGTAGGCGATGGCCGCGCCGATCGCGCCGCCGCCGCAGATGATGATGCGCTTGGCCTGCTTCATTCCCTCACGCCCGACCCGGTCCCGCCTGGCTACGATCGTTCAGGTGCTCGATATTTGGAGGCGCCTTTAGCAGTCGTCCCGCGCCGCCGCGTCGAAGCGCTCGTGTGCGTCACGCAGATCGGCCTGATGGCAGAGGGCCCAGTCATAGAGGGCAAGAAGCGGCTCCTGCAATGTCCTTCCGAGTGGCGTGATCGAATAGACGACCGCGATAGGCGATGTCGTGATGACTTGTCGGTCGATGAGGCCATTCCGTTCCAACCGCCGCAGCGTGTCGGTCAGTGCCTTCTGCGTGATGCCGTCGAGGCGTCGCCTCAGGGCGTTGAAGCGCTTCGGTTCTTCGCAGAGAAACGTGAGGACGAGGATGGACCATTTGTGTGCGATCTGCTCCAGCACCTGCCGCACGACCGGAACCGTCTCGATCACCTGCTCCTCAGTGTACGGCATGGTATCCCCGACTAGACTTGGGCTATTTCTAGTGCCTGATTGACACCAAGTACATGATTTATACCTTCTCTTCTCGATAGCTGTTGGCGCGCAGAGCGAGGAGGCCGCATGAGCGGGAAGGGCAACGGGGGCACGGCGATCGTCACGGGAGCATCATCTGGCATCGGCAAGGTCTATGCCGATCGGCTGGCGTCGCTGGGGCACGACCTTGTGCTGGTCGCGCGCAGGGAGGATCGGCTGCGACAGCTCGCTGCGCGCCTCGCAGAGCGTTTCGGCGTCCGCGCCGAGGTGCTGGTCGCCGATCTCTCACAGCCGCAAGGCGTGTCGGCCGTCGGCGGGCGCATTGCAGGCGATACCTCTGTGTCGCTCCTCGTCAACAACGCCGGATTTTCGGCGTTGAAGCCGTTGACGCGCACTTCGGACGAGACGATCGGCAGCATGATCGCGTTGAACGTGACGGCGCTGACACTCCTGTCGAAAGCCGCGCTCGCCGCGTTCACGGCGCGGGGAGCGGGTACGCTGATCAACATCGGCTCGGGCGCCGGCTTTGCTCCCTATCCCGGCATCCCCGTCTACGGCGCCACCAAAGCCTATGTGTATCTCTTCACGCAGAGCCTCCAGAGCGAGGTCGAGGGCACGCCCGTCCGCGTCCAGCTTGTCCTGCCGGGTGCCGTCGTCTCGGAAGGGTGGGAGGTCGCGGGGGGCGCCGACCTGGATCCTTTGCCGCCGGAGATCGTGATGAGCGCGGAGGACCTCGTGGATGCAGCACTTGCGGGTTTGCACATGGGCGAGCGCGTGACCGCGCCATCGGTTCACGACGAATCGCTCCTGCGCAACTATGAGGCGGCCGGAAGCAGCGCGCTGCAGGGCGCCTTCGACGCGAGGGCAGCTGCGCGATATGCGGGCAGGCAGGCCCCGGGATCGTTGTGAATGGCAGTTGGAATGGTACCGCCGCCGCAGGCTGCCGTTCGACTACTCATGTCTCGAATATCTGAAAGGTCGGTGAGGCGATCCCCGTTGTTCCCCAATGCCTCTTTCTCTCTTCCTTGACTGGAGTTCGATAATGGCCGTGAAAACCCAGGCCTGGACGCTCATCAGGCGGCCAGACGGCATGCCCAGGCGCGAACATTTCGCGTTGCGCGAATTTGATGAACCGCCTCTCGGCGACGGAGAGGTTCGCGTGCGGAACCTGTGGCTGACCGTCGGGCCGGCCATGCGCGTGCGGATGTCCGCCGAAACGCGGGGCTATCTCCCCCCTTATGATCTGGGAAAGCCGATAGGGGGATGGGCGATCGGCCAGGTCGTCGCGTCCAAAGCTGCAGCATTGGCCGAAGGTGATCTGGTCATCCATCAATATGGCCTGCGCGACGTCGGCCAGGGGCCGGCCTCCGCGTTCGAGAAACTGCCCATGCCGGGACCGCCCCCCGAGCATTATCTCAATGCGCTCGGATCGACCGGCTATACCGCCTATGTCGGGCTCGTCGACATAGGCAAACCCCAAACGGGCGAAACGTTGTTCGTGTCGGGCGCTGCCGGAGCGGTCGGCAGCACTGCCGTGCAGATCGGGAAGGCGCTCGGCCTCACCGTCATCGGATCGGCCGGGGGCGAGGCCAAGTGCCGTCTGCTCCGTGACCTCGGCGCGGATGCCGCGATCGACTACAAATCGCCGGGCCGGCTCGTGGACAAGCTCGCAGCCGCTGCTCCGCGCGGGATCGATATCTAT
Source organism: Pseudomonadota bacterium (assembly GCA_049323495.1). Lineage (GTDB taxonomy): Bacteria > Pseudomonadota > Alphaproteobacteria > Reyranellales > Reyranellaceae > Reyranella. The sequence goes on along the minus strand of JBMONG010000017.1, from coordinate 61,464 downwards.
ATCGATAACGTCGGAGGCGAGCATCTCGACGCGGCTCTGTCCCTGGCCAACCCGCATGCGCGCTTTGCCTTGAGCGGCATGATCAGCAGCTACAATCAGGAACACGCCTCGGACACGATGCACAACCTCAACCGGATCGTGACGCAACGTATCCGCGTCCAGGGCTATCTGCCGTTCACCGACCATCTCGAGGGCCTCGGCCGATTTCGCGACCTGATGTGGTCGTGGATCGAGGCGGGACGCTTCCGGCCCTTGCAGACCGTGCGCGAAGGCCTGGATCAGGTGCCGCAAGCCGTCGAAGACCTGTTCGCGGGCGGTTTCACGGGAAAGCCACTCATCCGCCTGTAACGCGCGCACGCGCTTCAGGGCGATGCCGCTCCGGCGGCACCAGCGGGGTAACGAAGGCGGGGCAGGGCCGGACTGGTGTGATGGTTGGTTATGGTTTATAAATACAGTAACCAACCCTGGTAAGGAACCTCCTGTGACCAATACACCAGCAACCGACCCCGTGCTGATCCTTTCGGATTCTCGCGCGGTCGAAGGACCCCCGCCGCCGCGACGTCGGACGACGGCGCGGCTGCAGACCCACTTCCTGCGCCGGTTTGCCCTGTCCGGCTCCGTCGCCGAGGCTGCCGCACGCATCGGGGTGGCCACGCGTACCGTTCAACGGTGGCGAGCCGGCAATCCGGTCTTCGCGCGGCGCTACGAGGCCGTGCTGGCCAACCGGCTGGAGATCCTGGAGGACCTTGCGATGCGTCGGGCGCTCGGTACCGACCGGCGGCCGGTGTTCCATCGCGGCCGGCACGTCGCGACGGTGGAGCGCCACAACGACGCCATGCTGATGCGCCTGCTGGCGCGCTTCGATCGCTTGCGTGCGCGCGAAGATGCCCGCACCGCGGCCGACGAAGCCCATCGGGAACCCCAGTGGCTGCGTGAGCTGGAAGCCGCTACCGAGCGCAACCGCCAGGACGCGGCGGAGCGCGCGGCTGCCGCACGCGCCGCGGCAGCAGAGGCGGAGTGACTGTCGCCGATGTCGCGATTCATGCGACATGTCTGCCCGGCAGCCAGGGCACTTTTGTCCCGCGTGTTCAATGGCTTGCGCCGGCATTCCGCATCACGGCGCGAACACGTTCCCGATTTTCGCCCGCGCGCGTTTCGTGCGACACAGGGCGCCTTCATGGCTGAGGAGGGTTCTTCATGGCATCGCCGCTTTTCGACCTGACGGGCAAGGTCGCCATCGTCACCGGCTCGAGCAAGGGCATCGGCAAGTCGATCGCGCTGCACCTCGCGTTGCAGGGCGCCAAGGTCGTGGTCTCGTCGCGCAAGCAGCCGGCCTGCGAGGAGGCGGCCGAGGAGATCCGCAAGGCCGGCGGCGAGGCGATCGTCATCCCCTGCAACATCTCCGACAAGGCGCAGTGCGAGCGGCTGGTCGCCGAGACCCGCAAGCAGCTCGGCCCGATCGACGTGCTGGTCTGCAACGCGGCCAGCAATCCGTACTATGGCCCGACCGAGAAGATGCCGGACGACGTCTTCACCAAGATCATGCAGAACAACATCCTGTCGAACATCTGGCTGACCACGCTCTGCGTGCCCGACATGCGGGCCAAGAAGGACGGCTCGGTGATCATCGTGTCGTCGATCGGCGGCGTGCGGGCGAGCACGGTGATCGGCGCCTACTGCATCTCGAAGGCGGCCGACATGCAGCTCGCGCGCAACCTCGCGGCCGAGCTGGGGCCCGACAACATCCGCGTCAACACGATCGCGCCCGGCCTGGTGCGGACCGACTTCGCCCGCGCCCTCTGGGAGGATCCGAAGTATCTCGACAAGCGCCTGCAGACCGCGCCGCTGCGCCGCATCGGCGAGCCCGACGACATCGGCGGCATCGCCGTCATGCTGGCTTCCAAGGCCGGCGCCTTCATCACCGGCCAGACCATCATCGCCGATGCCGGCGTGACGATCGGCGGTTAGTTTCTCTTGCCCTCCCCAACAACGTTGGGGAGGTGGCCGCGAAGCGGCCGGAGGGGTCGTGAATCACACCGATGAGGCGGCCGATGACCCCTCCGGCGCTTCGCGCCACCTCCCCTTGGCGGACTCCGCCAAGGGGAGGGGAATGACGTCAGCTACGCGCCTTGCGGAAGGTCACGACCAGCACGTCGCGGTAGGCCGGCTGTGCCGGATTCTCCGGCTCGACCGGCGTGACGCCGTGGTAGCAGCGCGCGTCGTCGACGATCGCGGCGTCCAGCGGGTCGGTGAGGGTGAAGCTGCCCAGCGTGCGCTTGTCGAGGTCGTGCACCGTCGTCGTGCCGCTCTTGATGTTGCGGCGGGAGACCAGCAGCACCAGCACGAAGTCGACGCCGTCGCGGTGCATGCCCTCCGGCGTCGGCTTGCCGAGCTCCTCGGGCCGCGCCTCGATGCGGAACTGGTGGGCCTCGACGTGCCAGCGGTCGGTCTCCGGCGCAAGGCGTCCGAACAGCGCCCGGCAATATTCCAGGACGGTGCGCATGGTGCTGCCGCCGCCGATCGCGTCGGTGATCGGCTCGAACCAGCGGTCGATGCCGCCGTTGAGGGTGTTGTAGTCCAGCGTCTGGAAATGGGCCTGGTGGGCGCCGCGCTCGATCGCGCCCTGGCGGCCGGTCCGCCAGACGCCGAAGCGCCGCCGCCGGTAGCGTCCGCCATCGGCCATGTAGGTGTCGACCGCGAGATCGTTCCAGCTCTCGGCGAAGGCCGGCCAGTCGGCCAGGCTGCCGAAGCGCGCCAGGGCATTGCGCATGTCCGATGCCTCGACGAAGGCGTAGCCCGCGCGGGCCACCGCGTTGCGGATGCCCGCGGCATTCTGGAGGCCGGTCCCGATCTCGCTCATGTCTTCCAATCTTCGCTTGACGGCGGCAGCGTATCACTGCGCGCCGCGGCCGCCATATGAGCTATTGTCAGGGCCGACCCGGAGAAAACGATGCCTTATGCCGTGACCGACGACAAAGTGAGACTCTGGTACGAGGAGACCGGCGCCGGCCGCCCGATCGTGTTCGTGCACGAGTTCGCCGCCGACCATCGCTCCTGGGAACTGCAGATGCGGCATTTCGGGCAGCGCTACCGCTGCATCACCTATGGGGCGCGCGGCTATCCGCCCTCCGACGTGCCCGAGAGTCCCGACCGCTACTCCCAGGATCGCGCCACTGACGATATCGCCGCCATCCTCGATCATCTCGGCATCGACAAGGCCCATGTCGTGGGCCTGTCGATGGGCGGCTTCGCCACCCTGCATTTCGGCCTGCGCCATCCCGCACGTGCCCTGTCGCTGGTCGTGGCCGGTGTGGGCTATGGCGCCGAGAAGGAGCAGCAGGCCCGGTTCCGTGCCGAAGTGGAGGTCGTGGCCAAGTCGCTGGGGGAGGAGGGCATGGCCGCCTTCGCCGAGAAGTATGCCTACGGTCCGACGCGGGTTCAGTTCGAGAACAAGGACCCGCGCGGCTTCGCCCAGTTCAAGAAGGAGCTGGCCGAGCACTCGGCGCTCGGCTCCGCCAATACCCAGCTCGGGGTGCAGGGCCAGCGGCCGTCGCTCTATGACCTCGTCGAGAAGATGCGGGCCATGACGACGCCGACCCTGATCCTGACCGGCGACGAGGACTGGCCGTGCCTGGCGCCGGCGCTTCTGATGAAGCGCGAGATCCCGACGGCGGCGCTCTCGGTCATGCCGAACTGCGGCCACACCATCAACCTCGAGGATCCCGACCAGTTCAACCGCATCGTCGGCGAGTTCATCGTCCAGGTCGATGCCGGCCGCTGGCCCAAGCGCGACCTGCGGGCCGTCAGCGCCTCGATCACCGGCATGCGGTGACCTGGGTTATGCCGTGAGGCCGCCGTCGCAGACGAACTCCGCGCCGGTCGAGAAGGTCGATTCGTCGGACAGCAGGAAGAGGATCATCCCGGCGACCTCTTCCGCGCGGCCCAGGCGGCCGAGCGGATGCAGCTCCTCCAGCCACTGCCGGCCGGTCATGTTGCCGACCTTGTCGTCCAGCCGCGGCGCCACCATGGGCGTGTCGATGTAGCCCGGATGCACCGAGTTGCAGCGGATGCCGTACTTCATCTGGGCGCAATGCAGCGCCACGTGCTTGGTCAGCAGCCGCACCGCGCCTTTGCTGGCGCTGTAGGCCATGGCGTACGGCGCACCGCGTAGCCCGAGCACCGACGAGATGTTGACGATCGAGCCGCCGCCCGATTGCTTCATCGCCGCAATCGCCGCCTTGCAGCCGAGGAAGGTGCCGAGCGCGTTGACGTCGTGCACCCGGCGATACTCGGCCAGCGAGCAGTCCTCGATCGTGTTGCGCACGCCGATGCCGGCGGCGTTGACCAGGCCATGCAGGCCGCCGAACGACCCGACCGCTTCCGCCACGGCCTTCTGCCAGTCGGCCTCCTGCACCACGTCGAGCGGTGCGAAGCGGGCGGCCGGACCGAGCTCCTCGGCCAGGGCGCGGCCGCGGGCCTCGTCGCGGTCGGCCAGCACGGCCTTGCCGCCCTCGCGCACCACGAGCCGTGCGGTGGCCGCCCCGATGCCCGAAGCGCCGCCGCTCAGCAGCACCACCTTCCCGTCAAGACGCGACAAGCGGCTGCCTCCTCATCAGTCCGGCGGTGAGGCCGCCATCGGCCGCGATCTCGGCGCCGGTGACGAAGCTCGACCGCTCCGACGCCAGCCACAGCACGACCTCCGCGATCTCGGCGGGCGTGGCCATCCGGCCGATCGGATGGCGCGCGTCGAGCAGGGCCTTTCCTGCTTCGCGCCCCACCATCTGCCACAGCGGGTCGAAGATCGGCGTGTCGACCCCGCCGGGATGCACAGAATTGCAGCGGATGCCGTACTTCCGCTCGGCGCAGTACAGCGCGACGCTCTTGGTCAGCAGCCGCACCGCGCCCTTGCTGGCCGTGTAGGCGATCGAGCCGGCACCGGCCTGCAGGCCCGCCACGGACGAGATGTTGACGATGGTGCCGCCTGCGGCCGGCTTGTCCGCCCCGGTCTGCTTCATGCCCCGGATGGCGTACTTGCAGCCCAGGAACACGCCCTCGGAATTGACGGCCTGCACCCTCCGCCAGCTCTCGACGTCGGTGCTCTCGACGCTGCCTGCCCCGCCGCCGATTCCGGCATTGTTGACCATGATGTCGAGGCGGCCCTCGTCCGCCAGCACGTCGGTTAGCAGCGCCTGCCACGATTCTTCCGAGGTCACGTCGTGGCGCACGAATCGGCCCGCCGGATCCTCCCGGCTCCCGTCCTGCAGGTCGGCGGCGATCACGCGCGCGCCGGCGGCCGCCAGCAAGGCGGCGGTGGCCGCGCCGATGCCCGACGCGCCGCCCGTGACGATCGCGACCTGTCCCGAGAGTTCCCCGCTCATGCGGAAGTGACCATAGCCCGCCGCGGGCGAGTGCAGTAGCCTCCACCGCGGAGGGAGGATCGCATGGCGAAGCACAGTGGATGGGTCCTGGCGGCAATGGCGGCGCTCGGCGTGGCGGCCTGCCAGACCACGGGGCAGGGCGGCGGCATGGCCGGCTCGGGATCGCAGCGGCCGCTGATGCCGGCCGGCATGACGGCGGCGCAGGCGGGCGCCTACTGCTCCACGCTGGGCCAGACCTATGCCGAGTATGTCGGCTCCGTGGGCGGCTATCTGGGCGGCGTGCCGACGGGCGGCGAGGCGGCCGACCTCGACGCCCGCGTGGCGATCGCCAACTGCCAGGACGGCAACTACGCGGCCGGCATTCCGGTGCTGCAGCAGAAGCTGCGGGACGCCCGGGTGACGGTGCCGCCGCCGCCGGCGGGCTGATTCATTTCCTGGCGGCAATGAAAAGGCCCGGGCGGTTTCCCACCCGGGCCGAGCTTCGTTGGTCGGGACGAGGCGCCTAGAAGGAAAGGCCGTCCTTCACCACCGTCCAGCGGCCGTTCTTGACCTCCTGCACCTGGGTGATGGTGGTCGCCAGGTGGTCGGTCTTGGAGAACTTGGTCGGCGGCGAGTTGAAGATGTCGCGGAACTCCTTGCCGCTCTCGAGCGCGTCCAGCAGCTTCTGGCCGGTCAGGTCCTTGCCCGCCAGGTTGGCGTAGAAGGCGAAGGTCATCATGGCATTGTAGCCGATGACGGCCTGGGTGTTCGGCTCGGAGTTGAACATCTTGTAGTAGGCGTCGGCCCATTCCTTCACGGCACCCTTGGCGGTGTCGCGGTAGGGAATCTCGAAGGCCGCGGCGGCGTAGAGGCCCTCGACGGTCTCCTTGCCGAGCGCGGGGATCTCCAGCACGTTGGTCGGCGTCGCGCCCAGCCAGATCGGCTGGAAGCCGATCTTCTTGGCCTCGGCCATCAGGCCTATGGTCTCACGGATCACGGTGCCCATCACTACCATCTCGCAGCCGTCGGACTTCATCTTGGCCGCCTGGGCGCTGAAGTCGGAGGCGCCGCGCTTGTAGGTGGTGACGGTGCCCGGCTTCATCTTCATCGCCTCGAGCTGCTGGGTGAAGCCGTCATAGACGTTCTTACCGTACTCGTCGTCCTGGTACATGATGCAGACGGTCTTGGGCTTCTTCCAGTCCACCATGTACTTGATGGCCGCCCGCGTGCTCTCGACATAGGGCAGCAGATTGTTGAACTTCAGCCGTTCCTGCGGCTTCTTGGCATCGAACTTGTAGGTGAACTCGGCGGCGGTCAGCGGGAAGAGCTGCGGCACGCCGGCCTCGAACAGGATGTCCTGTGCCGCCAGCACGGTGGGCGAACCCATCGGGCCGATCATGGCGAAGACCTTGTCCTTCTCCACCATCTTCTGGCTGGCCAGCACCGCCTTCTTCGGATCGTAGGCCGAATCCTCGGCGATGAGCCGGATCTTGCGGCCATGGATGCCGCCCTTGGCGTTGATCTCCTCGACGGCCAGCTTCATGCCGTTGAGCACGGGCACGCCCCACACCTTGATGGGACCGCTGAGGTCCTGGTGCGTGCCGATCACGATCTCGGTGGGTGTGATTCCCTGGTTCGTGACCTTGGTCTGGGCCAGCGCCGGCACTGTCGCCAGCGCAGCCGCGGCGGCAAGAGCCGTCGCGGCGAATCGCTTCGTCGTCATGAATGTTTCCTCCACTGCAGCGCCATTCTTGTACCGACGGGTGGCGCCGACCCGTCCGTGTCGCCTGGGGCGACTTGCCGCCGATTAAAGCAGGTCCGGCGGCGATGTACACAGCGAAACGAGCCCTTCCGCGACGCAATAAAAAAGGGCCCGGACGGCGTCCGGGCCCTTCGTGCCGTCCGGGGACGGAAGGATCAGTTGGTCAGGTCGCGCTTCAGCACGACCCAGCGGCCGTCCTTGACCTGCTGCAGCAGGAACACCGTGGCCGACAGGTGGTTGGTCTTGGAGAACTTGACGGGCGGCGAGTTGAAGATGTCCTGGAAGACGTCGCCCGATTCCATCGCGTCGAGGAACTTCTTGCCCGTCAGATCCTTGCCCGCCAGCTTGGCGTAGTGGGCGAAGGTCATGACCTCGTTGTAGCCCAGAGCGGCCTGGGTGTTGGGCTCGGTGCCGTAGGTCTTGAAATAGAGCTCGGCCCACTCCTTGGCCTTGCCCTTCGCGGTGTCGCGGTAGGGGATCTCCATGCCGCCGACGGCATAGAAGCCCTCGACGACGTCCTTGCCCAGCAGCGGCACCTCGACGACGTTGGCCGCCGTGCTGCCGAACCACAGCGGATTGAAGCCGATCTTCTTGGCGTCCGCGATGGCGCCCACGGTCTCGCGCACGATGGTGCCCAGCACGACGAAGTCACAGCCTTCCGACTTCAGCTTGGCGACCTGCGAGCTGAAGTCCGAGGCGCCGCGCTTGTAGCTGGTGATCGCGACCGGCTTCAGCTTGACGTCGGCGACGGCCTCCTTGAAGCCATCGAGCACGTTCTTGCCGAACTCGTCGTCCTGGTACAGGACGCAGGGCTTCTTGAGGCCCTTCTCCTGCATCAGGTGGCGCGCACCGGCGCGCACGCTCTCGGTATAGGGCGGCACATTGTTGAACTTCAGCCGCTCCTGAGGCTTGCCGGCCTCCATCTTGTAGGTGAACTCGGCCGAGGTCACCGGAAAGAGCTGCGGGATGCCGGCCTCCAGCAGGATGTCCTGCGCCGCCAGCACGGTCGGCGAGCCCAGCGGGGCCAGCATGGCGAAGATCTTGTCGCGCTCGACCAGCTTCTGCGTCGCGAGAACGGCGCGCTTGGGATCGTAGCCCGAATCCTCGACGACCAGCTTGATCTTGCGGCCGTAGATGCCGCCGGCCGCGTTGATCTCCTCGACGGCCAACTTCATGCCGTTGAGCACGGGCACGCCCCACGACTTGATCGGGCCCGACAGGTCCTGATGGGTGCCGAGCACGATCTCGGTTGGCGTGATGCCCTGATTGGTGACCTTGACGTCCTGGGCCGAGGCCAACGGGGCCGCGACGAGCGCGCCGCCCAGGACGGCGGCGCCTACCTTGAACCACTGCATGACTCTACTTCCTCCACTACGTGACGCTGACTGGACTCCTTTACGCCTCCGGCACAGACAGGGCGGTGCGCTACGCTGCCTGCGCGCGATACATCGCGTCGATCTCGTCCTTGTACTTCTTGTTCACGAAGCTGCGCTTGAGCTTCATGGTCGGCGTCAGCTCCTCGTCCTCAGGCGTGAGCTGCTGCTCGATCAGGTAGAAGCGCTTGATGGTCTCGACGCGCGCGAAGTTGGCGTTCACCTTCTCGATCTCTTCCCAGATCAGGTCCTGCACCTCCTTGGCACGGCACAGGCTGGTATAGTTGGTGAACGGCACGTCGCGGTCCTGCGCGAACTTCTCCACCGTCTCCCGCTCGATCATGATAAGGCAGGTGAGGTAGGGCCGCCGGTCGCCGATCACCACGGCGTCGCTGATATAGGGGGAGAACTTGAGCTGGTTCTCGATCTCCGAGGGCGTGATGTTCTTGCCGCCCGCCGTGATGATGATGTCCTTCATGCGGTCGGTGATCTTCACGTAGCCTTCGTTGTCGATCAGCCCGACATCGCCGGTATGGAGCCAGCCCTCCTTGTCGAGCGTCTCCGCCGTCTTCTCCGGCTGGTTGAGGTAGCCCATGAACACGAAGTCGCCCTTGATCAGGATCTCGCCCAGCGGCGAGATCGCCACCTGCCCGTAGGGCACGGGCTTGCCGACCGTGCCGAGCTTGATGGCGTCGGCCGGCATCGCCGTAGCCAGTCCGCAATTCTCCGTCTGGCCGTAGACCTCGTACATGTCGAGCCCGAGCGCCAGGTACCAGCGGATCAGTTCGGGCGCGATCGGCGCGGCACCGGTGAACAGCCAGCGGCAGCGGTCCAGACCGATCATCTTGCGCACGTTCCGGAGCACCAGCCAGTAGGCCGCCTGGAATCTCAGCTTCTCGAAAGCGGAGGGGGCACGCCGCGCGATGCGGGCGTCGGCGATCGCGAACCCGGCCTCGATCGCCTTCCTGTACGCCCACTGCTGCACCGGCGTGGCGTCCTTCAGCGCGATCATGATGCCGGAGTAGAACTTCTCCCACACCCGCGGCACGGCGCCGAACAGCGTCGGCTGCACCTCCCGGATGTTGTCCGGGACCGTCTCCGGGCTCTCGGCGAAGTTGCTGCACACGCCCGTCGCCACCGAGTAGTAGCTGCCCGCCACGCGCTCGGCGACGTGGCAGAGCGGCAGGAAGGCCAGCCGCTCGTCGCCCTCGCACCACGACAGCGACAGGTCCGGATGCATGCAGTTCTGCATCTGCGCCACGACGTTGCGATGGCTGTGCATGGCGCCCTTGGGCGGCCCGGTCGTGCCCGACGTGTAGACCAGGATGGCGAGGTCGTCGGGGCCGCGCGAGGCGACCAGCTCGTCGAACAGGCCCTCGCGGCCCTGGGCATAGTTGTGGCCGATCGCCGTGAACTCGTCGAGGGAGACCACCATGGGGTCGCTGAAGGTGGTGAGGCCCTCCATGTCGAAGACCACGATCTTCTTCAGGGTGGGGCAGCGCTCGCGCACCTCGAGCGCCTTGTCGAGCTGCTCGTCGTCCTCGACGAACAGCACCACGGTGCGCGAATCGTTCAGCAGGTACTCGACCTGCTTGGGCGAATCGGTGGGATAGATGCCCGAGGACACGCCGCCGGCGCAGAGGATGCCGAAATCCGCGTAGTTCCATTCCGGCACCGTGTTGGCCAGCACCGACGCGACGTCGCCTGGCCGGAATCCCATCTCATGCAGGGCGTAGGTGACGGCGCGCGAGCGGTCCAGCCACTGGCTCCAGCTGATGGCGTTCCAGATGCCGTAGAGCTTCTCGCGCATGGCCGGCTTCTCGCCGCGTGTCCTGCAAGACAGCACGAAGCTCTTGGACAGCGTCTCGGCCACCGTCAGCGTTGCTTTCGTCGCCATGGTCGCTCGCCTCCCGATCAGCGCCTTCGTTTCAGCGCCACGTCTTCTTGCGCTTCCAGCGGCGTTCGCCGCGCGCGCTCTCTTCCTTTGCCCCGAGGTAGAATTCCTGGATGTCCTTGCTGGCCATCAGCCGTTCGCAGGTGTCGTCCATGACGACACGGCCGACCTCGAGGACGTAGCCGTAATGCGCCGTCTCCAGCGCCATCTTCGCGTTCTGCTCCACCAGCAGGATCGATACGCCCTGCTCGGCATTGACGCGCTTGATGATGGCGAAGATCTCCTTGACCAGCAACGGCGACAGGCCGAGGGACGGCTCGTCCAGCAGCAGCAGCTTGGGCCGGTTCATCAGGGCCCGGCTGATCGCCAGCATCTGCTGCTCGCCGCCGGACAGCGAGCCGGCGGGCTGCTCCATGCGCTCGCGCAGGCGTGGGAAGTAGCCGAAGATGCGTTCCAGGTCCTGGGCCACGCCATCCTTGTCGGTGCGCAGGAAGGCGCCCATCGCGAGGTTCTCGCGCACGGACAGGAAGGGGAAGACCTCGCGGCCCTCGGGGACGTGGCTGAGACCCAGGCGGACGATCCTGTCGGGGTCCATGCGCTGGATGGGCCTGCCCTCGAACTCGATCGCACCCTTCTGCGGGTCCAGAACGCCCGAGATCGTCTTCAGGATCGTGGTCTTGCCGGCGCCATTGGCGCCCAGCACGGTGATGATGCTGCCGCGCGGCACCGAGAGGCTGACGCCGCGGATCGCCATGATCGGGCCGTAGTAGCTCTCGATGTTGGAGACCTTGAGGATCGTATCGTCGCTCATGCTCGCTCCGCTCACGCGCCGAGATAGGCGGCGACAACGTCGGGATGGGCTTGCACCTCGGCCGGCGTGCCGATCGCCAGAACGCGGCCGTAGTTCAGCGCCAGCACCCGGTCCGACACGCGGTTCACCAGCGACATGTCGTGCTCGACCATCAGGACCGTGACGCCGAGGTCGCTGCGGATGTCGCGGATCCAGAACGACATGTCGTCCGTCTCCTCGACGTTCAGACCTGAGGAGGGTTCATCGAGCAGGATGAGCTTCGGCTCCGAGCACAGGGCGCGCGCCACCTCGATCACCTTGCGCACGCCGTAGGGCAGGCCGGCGATCAGCTTCTCGCGATAGGCCTGCAGGTCGAGGAACTCGATGACCTCCTCGACCTTGAAGCGATGCTCCTTCTCGGCACGGCGCACGCCCGGGGTGAACAGCATGTCCTGCCACAGCGCGGTCGTGGCGTGGCAATGGCGGCCGACCAGCAGGTTGGCCAGCATGGTGGCGTTCTCGAACAGCTCGATGTTCTGGAAGGTGCGGGCGATGCCCAGCTTGGCGATCTGGTGCGGCGGCACCTCGGTGATGTCGCGGCCCTCGAAGAACAGCTTGCCCGAGGTGGGATTGTAGAGCCGCGAGATCAGGTTGAAGATCGAGGTCTTGCCGGCGCCGTTCGGGCCGATGATGGTGAAGATCTCGCCTTTCGAGACCGCGAAGCTCACGCTGTCCACGGCCTTGAGGCCGCCGAACTGCAAGGAGATCTGGTCCACCGTGAAGAAGTTCATCGGTTGCGCTCCGACTTCACGTAGGTCTTCTGGCGCTTGAAGGTGGCACGCTTGTAGAGCGGGAAGAGCTGGAAGAAGAGCTTCACCTTGAGCCATCGTCCGTACAGCCCGTAGGGCTCGAACAGGATGAACATCATGATGATGAGGCCGTAGATCGCGCCCTTGAGCCCGGCGGCCGAGGCGATGGCGCTCAGCCTGTCGCGCAGGTCACCGGCGGCATCCTGGGCCATGCCGAAGGAATGCGCGACGTTCGCGACGGCTACCGGCACGTCGTCCTTCAGCGTCGTCAGGAACGGGTCGACCATGACGATGAAGATCGCGCCGAACACCGCGCCGTGCACGCCGAAGGCACCGCCGATGATGATCACCATGATGAACTCGATCGAGAGCAGCAGGGTGAACATCTCGGGGCTGATGAAGGTCATCTTGTGGGCGAACAGGACGCCCGCCAGACCGGTGATGGCCGCGCTGATGGCGAACGACTTCACCTTGTAGGCGGCGAGGTCGATGCCCATGCTCTTGCCGGCCGTCTCGCTGTCGCGGATGGCGATGAAGGCGCGCCCGGTCGGCGAGCGCAGCAGGTTGAGCGCCAGCAGGATCGAGCCGACGAGGACGGCCAGGCACAGGAAGTAGAAGGCCTCGCCGTCTCGCGACAGCGGCATTCCGAAGAGCTCGAGGGTCCGCACCCGCATGCCCTCGTTGCCATGGGTCACCGACTCCCAGCGCGCCATGATCTCCTCGACGATGAACGCGAAGGCGATGGTGGCGATCACGAGATAGATGCCGGTGAGCCTCAGCGCCGGAAAGCCGACCATGGCGCCGACCACGCCGGTGAGGATCGCCGCGACGGGGAAGTACACGACGAACGGCACCCCCAGGTTCTGCAGGTACGCGCCGGTATAGGCGCCGATGGCCAGGAATGCAGCGTGTCCCAGCGAGGCCTGGCCGGTGAAGCCGGTGAGGATCATCAGCGCCACCCCGACGATGGCGTAGATGAACACGAACACCATCTGGCTCTGCAGGTAGCTGCCGATGACGAAGGGCGCGGCGATCAGCACGGCCAGGAGGATGCCGTACGACCACCAGTAGCCGCCGTGCTTCAGGATGCGGATATCCTGGTCGTAGTCGGTCTTGAAGATGAAGCGCATGGGCTCAGACCTTCTTGCGCATGCTGACGCCGAACAGTCCCTGGGGCCGGATCAGCAGGACGGCCAGCAGGACGATGTAGGGCATGACGTCCTTCCAGCCCTGCGGCAGGTAGAAGCCGGCCAGGGTCTCGATGACGCCGATGATCAGGCCGCCGACCAACGCGCCGGGAATGGAGCCGAACCCGCCCAGCACGGCCGCCGGGAAGGCCTTCAGGCCGAGCGCCAGGCCGACATTCGAATGGATGAAGGTGATGGGAGCGAGCAGCACGCCGGCGCAGGCGGCGACGGCCGCGCTGATCGCCCAGATCAGCGACACCACGCGCTTCACCGGGATGCCCATGTAGTAGGCAGCCAGCATGTTCTCGGAGGTGGCCCGCATGGCGGTGCCCATGCGCGTGTAGTTGAAGAAGGCGTAGAGGACGCCGCACAGGATGACGGTCGCGACGATCACCGACAGCTTGTCATAGGCCAGCACCAGCTCGCCCAGCTTGACGACGCCGGCGGAGAAGGGGGTCTCGATCTTGAGATCGTCGGTGCCCCAGATCATGCCCGCCACCGAGCGCAGGAAATAGCCCAGGCCGATCGTCGCCATGACGATGGAGAACTGCGGATAGCCGAGGATCGGCCGCACCAGGATGCGTTCTGTGGCCATGCCGAACACGGCCATGCCGCAGACGGCGAACAGGAACCCCAGCCAGTAGTCGAGCCCCAGCAGGCCGATGAAGGTGAACACGAAGAATCCGCCCAGCATCATCAGGTCGCCCTGGGCGAAGTTCACGACCTCGGTCGCCTTGTAGATGAGGACGAAGCCCAGCGCGATGAGCCCGTAGACGCAGCCGAGCGCAATGCCGCTCACCAGCTGCTGGATGAAGTCGAGCATTCTCCTACCCTGTGCTCCGGTCGCGCTCTGCGGCCCGAAATTTCGTCGTTTCTTGGCGATTGGTGACGCAGGCGCCATAGAACATGCGCCCGTTTCTGCGGTCAATGAAATTCAGTTCCGCACGCGCTACTGTGGGCGCTTGCTCGTTCGACAGCGGGGAATGTCATGTCGCTTGCCGCCGAATCCGCTTCGCTCATCGGAACGCCGTCTCCCTTCTATTCGGAGGAGCATGAGGCGTTCCGCGGCACCGTGCGTCGTTTCGTGGAGCGGGAGATCATGCCCCATGTGGATGAGTGGGACGAGGCGGAGGAATTCCCGCGTGAGCTGTACCGTAAGGCCGCGTCCGCCGGCCTGCTGCAGCTCGGCTTTCCCGAGGAATACGGCGGCGTCCCGACGGATCCCTTCTTCGGCATCATCAAGGCCGAGGAGATGGCCCGCCACGGCAGCGGCGGCGTGAACGCCAGCCTGAACAGCCACACGATCGGGGCGCCGCCTATCGCCGCCCTTGGGCCCGAGTGGATGAAGCGGAAGGTGCTGCCGGAAGTGCTGGCCGGCGAAAAGATCAGCGCGCTTGCCATCACCGAGCCGTCGGGCGGCTCCGATGTCGCCAACCTCAGGACCACGGCCCGGCGCGAGGGCGATCACTATGTCGTCAACGGCTCGAAGATGTTCATCACGTCGGGCATGCGCGCCGACTACTACACGGTGGCGGTGCGCACCGGCGGCCCAGGTGCCGGCGGCGTGTCGCTGCTGCTGATCGAGCGCGACCGGGAAGGTTTCGGTCGCACCAAGCTGAAGAAGATGGGCTGGTGGGCGTCGGACACCGCCCAGCTGTTCTTCGACGACGTGCGCGTACCCGTGGAGAACCTGATCGGCATCGAGAACAAGGGCTTCATCGGCATCATGCTGAACTTCAACCAGGAGCGGCTGGGCCTTGCGGCCGGCGCGGTCGGCTACGCCAAGGTCTGCCTCGACGAGGCGATCGCCTATGCGCGTGAGCGGCACACTTTCGGCAAGCCCCTGATCGCCAACCAGGTGGTGCGCCATCGCCTGGTCGACATGGCGATGCGCGTCAACGCCGCCCGGTCGACGCTGGAGCTGCTGGCCTGGCGCGTGGGGCAGGGCGAGAAGCCGGTGGCGGAGATCTGCATGCTCAAGAACCTGGCCACTTCGACCATGGAGTTCTGCGCCAACGAGGCCATGCAGATCTTCGGCGGCGCGGGCTACCTGCGGGGCGCCAAGGTCGAGCGCATCTATCGCGAGACCAAGGTGATGGCCATCGGCGGCGGCTCGGTCGAGATCATGAAGGACCTCGCCGCACGGCAAATGGGTCTGTAGAAGGCACGCATCATGAGCAGTCTATTCAGCGACCCCGCGGCGCGGATCGCCTTCTTCCAGCAGTGGTTCTCGGACGCCATCCCTCACAGCAAGGCGCTGGGGCTCAAGATCCTGGCCGTGCGGCGCGGCTTCGGCTCGATGCAGCTCGACTGGCGGGAGGAGCTGGTCGGCAATCCCGAGACCGGCGTGCTGGCGGGGGGTCCGCTGACGGCCCTGATGGACAGCTGCTGCGGCATGTCCGTGGCGACCATGCTGCAGGAGCCGGCGCCGTTCGCGACGCTCGACCTGCGCATCGACTACGTGCGGCCGGCGACGCCGCGGGAAGCGGTCATCGCCGAGGCAGAGTGCTACCGCATCACCCGGTCGGTCGCCTTCACCCGCGCCATCGCGCATCACGGCGATGCCAAGGATCCGATCGCCGCCGCGGCCGGCACGTTCATGCTGGGGACCAAGGGCCAGGCAAACCGGCCGGGGGTTGCCGGACTGGAGGGCAAGCCGTGAGCGCGTTGCTGTCCGGTCTCGCCGACGCTCGCCGCGCGGGCGACGTCGGCCGGCTTTCCGAAGCGATTCCCTATGCACGCTGGATGAAGATCGCGCCGGAGAACGGCACCGGCGAGCTGCTGACCCGCATGCGCTACCACGAGTCGCTGATCGGCAACACCTTCCTGCCGGCGATCCATGGCGGCACGCTGGGCGCCATGCTGGAAATGGCTGCCATTTTCCACCTCCTGTGGGAGACGGAGACCGAGACGGTGCCGAAGATCGTCAATATCACCGTCGATTATCTGCGGTCGGCGCGGCCCATGGACGTTATTGCTTCGGCCAAGGTCACGAAGCAGGGACGCCGCATGGTCAACGTCTTCGCCGAAGCCTGGCAGGACGACCGCGCCAAGCCCGTCGCCACCGCGAATGCGCATTTTCTGATCAAGTCCGACGACGCCCCGCCGTCCCTCTAGGCGGCGAACGCATGCGTGGAATGCATATCGCGGCCAATGCGCTTCCGGCCTCGTTGAAGTAGACAGCAGGTTGCATGGACTACGATTCGCTCCGGACCGACCGTGACAATGTCGTGCGCGACGGCGCCGACTTCGAGGCCTACCGGCGGTCTGCCACCTTGATCGATTCGGACCATCCGGCAGTCATGGCCTACGCCGAGCGGGTCGCCGGCCAGGGCGGCGACCGCGAGAGGGCGCTGCGGCTCTACTATGCCGTTCGAGACGATGTTCGCTACGACCCGTACAACACGCCCATGCGGCCCGAGGCCTACCGTGCCAGCTCCACTCTCGCGGCCGGGCACGGCTATTGCGTGAACAAGGCCGGGCTGATGGCGGCGGTCTGCCGTGCCATCGGCTTGCCGGCGCGGGTGGGCTACGCCGATGTCCGCAACCACATGACGACCAAGCGCCTGTCGGAGCTGATGGGCAGCGATGTCTTCTACTATCACGGCTACACGGAGGTGTGGCTCGAGGGCAGGTGGGTGAAGGCGACACCGGCCTTCAA
Source organism: Pseudomonadota bacterium (assembly GCA_049323495.1). Classification (GTDB taxonomy): domain Bacteria; phylum Pseudomonadota; class Alphaproteobacteria; order Reyranellales; family Reyranellaceae; genus Reyranella. Next base: position 44,631 of record JBMONG010000017.1, on the reverse strand, counting down.
CCGAGAGCTGACCGAGCGATTCGGATTGAAGCCGCTGGACTGGGACGGCGTGGCGGACTCGCTTTACCACCCGTTCGATCTCGGGGGCCGCCGCCACATGGAATATCTCGCCTATCGCGGCGTGTTCGCCGACATTCCCTTCGACGAGATCCGGTCGGCGTTTCGCCACTACTATCCCCGCATGACACGCGCCCAGGAGGAGATGCCGATTGGCGGTACCCTGGGCGGCGACTTCGGCGCGGAAGGTGCTGCGGAAGCGACACGCAAGTGACCATCGCCCCGCGCTCGGCCGGCTACATCGCCCTTCTGGTGGCGCTGGGCAGCTTCGGTCCTCTGACCATGAGCATCTACACCCCGGTCATGCCGGGGGTCGGATCCGACCTGTCCGCCAGCGCCGAAAGCGTCAAGCTGACGCTCACCACCTACATGCTGGGCTTCGCTTTCGGTCAGCTCTTCTACGGACCGCTGAGCGATCGCTATGGCCGCCGTCCCGTGCTGCTGGGCGGGCTGCTGTTCTTCACGCTGGCGACCTTCGCCTGCTCCTTCGCACCGTCGATCGGCGGCCTGATCGGGCTGCGGCTCGTGCAGGGGCTGGGCGCCGCCTCGGGCACGGTGATCGGCCGCGCCCTCACGCGCGACGCCTACAGCTTCCAGGAGATGCCGCTCGTCATGAGCTGGATCTCGCTTGGCCAGAACATCGCCCCGGTCATGGCGCCGACGCTGGGAGGTTTTCTCGGGGAATGGCTGAGCTGGCGCGCGACCTTCTGGTTCGTCGGCATCTTCGGCTTGAGCCTGCTGGTCGTCACGACCCTCGGCCTCGGCGAGACCAACAAGCATCGCAGCCAGCGCGTCGACCTGTCGAGCCTGCTGCGCGGCTCGGCCGAGATGCTGCGGGAGCCTCATTTCCTCGGCAACGTCCTGACGCTGGGCTTCGCCTTCGCGATGAACTTCGGCATGCTGGCCGGCGTGCCGTTCATCCTGCAGGAGAAGCTGGGTTTCTCGCCGCAGGAGTTCGGGCTGATCGCGCTGCTGGCAGTCGGCGGGTTCACGCTCGGCACCTTCGTCAACAACCGCCTTGTCGGCCGCGTCGCACCCCTCTCGATCATGCTCGCGTCGGGCTGGTTCCACGTCGCGGCACTGTCGCTGATGGCCGTGCTGTCGCTTTGCGGCATCCTCACCTGGTGGGCCATCGTCGTGCCGCACATGATCCTGGGCTTCGGTACCGGCATGATCGTGGCCAACGCCAATGCCGGCGCGGTCGGCCTCTTCCCCAAGCTTGCCGGCACCGCCTCGTCGCTGGCCGGGCTGGCGCAGATGGGCATGGGAGCCATGGGCACCGTGAGCGTGGCGATCCTGACCCAGGTCGGCAGCAGCTACGTCGCCATGCCGCTGGTGGTGGGGCTCGCGCCGTTTGCCGTGGGCGCCGTGCTCAGCCCGCGCTTGTTGCGTCCGCGGCCGCACGCCCCGAAACTGGATTCCTGAAGACGAGAAAGGAGAGGGACAAGGACATGCCCAACATGCTGAAGGACAAGGTCGTTCTGGTCACCGGTGCCGGCGGCGGTATCGGCCGGGAGATGGCGCTGCTGGCGGCCAAGGAAGGCGCCAAGGTGGTGGTGAACGATCTCGGCGGCGCCGTCGATGGTGAGGGCTCCGGGAGCGCGACGCCGGCCGAGAAGGTCTGCGCCGAGATCAAGGCGGCGGGCGGCCAGGCGGTGCCGAACGGCGACAGCGTCGCCGATCCGGCGGGCGCCGAGCGCATGGTGAAGGCCGCCGTCGAGAACTTCGGCAAGATCGACGGGGTCATCAACAACGCGGGCATCCTGCGCGACCGCATCTTCCATCGCATGAGCCATATGGACTGGAAGATGGTGATCGACGTCCATCTCAACGGCGCCTTCAATGTGAGCCGTGCCGCCGCCAACTACTTCAAGGAGCAGAAGTCCGGCGCTTTCGTGCATTTCACCTCGACGTCCGGCCTCGTCGGCAATTTCGGCCAGGCCAACTACTCGGCGGCGAAGATGGGCATCATCGGCCTTTCCCGGTCGATCGCGCTGGACATGGCGGCCTTCAACGTGCGCTCCAACTGCATCTCGCCGTTTGCCTGGACGCGCATGATCGGCACCATCCCCGCCGACACCGAAGCGCAGAAGGCCCGCCTCGAGCGTTCAAAGCGGATGACGCCGGCCAAGATCGCGCCGATGTCGGTGTTCCTGCTGAGCGACGCCGCGGAGGGCATCAGCTCACAGATCTTCGGCGTGCGCATGAACGAGATCATGCTGTTCAACGCCAATCGGCCGGTGCGCTCGGTGCACAATTCGGAGGGCTGGACGCTCGAGGCGATTGCCGAGCATGCGATCCCGTCGATGAAGCCCTTCTTCACCGACCTGAAGCGCTCGCCCGAGTACTTCACCTGGGATCCGATCTGAATCGACAGGCCGCGCCCGCCGGTGGTCGGCGGGCGCGGCTGCCAATGCTGGAGTGATGGTGCGATGGCCGAGCGCAAGAACGAACCGAAGATCGACGCCGAGGAGGTACTCGCGGGCATCGTCGAATGGGTATCGATCGAGAGCCCCAGCCACGACGCGGCGTCGGTCAACAAGGTCGTCGATCACGTCGAGAGCCAGTTCCGCGATCTCGGACTCAAGCTGGAGCGCATTCCCGGCCGCAACGGCTTCGGCGACATCCTCGAGTGCCGCACGACGCCGCAGATGAGCGACGGCGACGGCAAAGGCATCCTGGTGCTCGCGCACCTCGACACCGTGCATCCGATCGGCATGATCGAGAAGGAACTGAAGATCCGGCGCGAGGGCGACAGCGTGTTCGGCCCCGGGATCTATGACATGAAGGCGGGCGGTTACATCGCCTACTATGCGCTGCGCCATCTCATCCGGCAGGGCAAGAGGACCAGGCTTCCAGTCACGTTTCTCTTCATTCCCGAGGAAGAGGTCGGCAGCCCGACGTCGCGGGCACGAATCGAGGAGGCGGCGCGGGGCCACAAGTATGCGCTGGTGATGGAGCCTGGCCGGGACGGCGATCGGGTCGTCACCTCGCGCAAGGGAGTGGGCCGTTTCACGCTGACGGTGAAAGGTGTGGCCAGCCATGCGGGCGTGCGCCACCAGGACGGCCGCAGCGCCATCCACGAGATGGCCAGGCAGATCATGCGCATCGAGGCCAAGACCGACTACGCGCGGGGCATCACGTGCAATGTCGGCCTCATCCAGGGCGGAACCGGCGTCAATGTCGTGCCGGCGGAATGCCGGATCGAGGTGGATCTGCGGGTTCCGAGCCAGCAGCTCGCCGAGGAGATGACGCACTGGTTCCTGAACCTCGAGCCGATCGGCAAGGACGTCACCTTGACGGTCGAGGGCGAGATGAACCGGCCGCCTTATCAGAAGGATGCGGGCATCAGCGCGTTGTTCGAGAAGGCGCAGGCGATCTATCGCGAGATCGGCAAGGAGCTGAAGGACGTGCCGCTGACCGGCGGCGGCAGCGACGGCAACTTCACGGCAGCACTCGGCATCCCGACCCTCGACGGTCTGGGGGCCGACGGCAAGGGTGCACACGCCGCCAACGAGCAGATCTACTACTCGTCGCTGGTGCCCCGCACGTACCTTTGCACGCGGTTGCTCGAAACCCTCGAGTAAACCGCACGCTTTTCCGCAGTCCCTGACGGTCTCTATCCCAGGCTCGCGGTGACGGCCTGGGCAGTCCTCTGCATGTCGTGCGCCAGCGCCACGGTGCGCGTGCGTTCGAGCTGGTCGGTGATGCCGACGGCAGCCAGGGCGTGCGCCAGTGGCCCTCGAGCGTTCAGCACCGGGACCGAGACGATGGTGACTCCGGCAATGTAGTTGCTGCGGTCGATGCTGAAGCCTTGGCGGCGCACGGCCTCGATCTCCCGGCGCCACGTCTCGTAGGTCGGCGCATTGTGCCAGCGCAGCCTGCGGAAACGCCGTTCGATCTCGGCCGGCGGCTGATCGGAGAAGGCGGCGACGCAACGGCCCGTGGCGCTGATCAGCGCAGGGAAGCGGCTCCCGACATCGACATGGAGACGCAGCGGCGTCTGTGCCCGTGACAGGGCCACCACGATCATGTGCTCGAGGTTGGGCAGCTCCAAACCGATGGCGGTGACGCCATGACGTCGAGACAGGTCGTCCAGGTGCGGCTGGACACGGGTCGGAAAGTCGTCGCCCTGCAGCGCAGTCCGCGCCAGCGACAGAAGCCCGCCGCCCAGGCTGTAGCGCTTGGTAGCGGCATCGACCTTCACCAGCTCCTCCGCGACCAGCGCGCGCAGGATGTGCAGCGCCGTACTGGGAACCAGCCCGAGCGATTCGGCGATGGCCTTCACCCCCATCGGCGCGCGGTTGCGGCCAAGCAGGCGGAGGATGGCAACGGCACGGGTGACGGCGGGAACGGCGCGAATGGTTGTCATTGTATAGAGACAATATAAGATTCTTCTGTACAACTCCAGCCTGCTGGACGAATGTCTTGCGCGATGACGCGCCTCACCGCCTACACGACCTATGCCGACGCCCAGGCGCACTTCTCCTCGGCGAAGCTCTGGGAACTGTTCGAGGGCGATCGCGGCGCGTTGAACATCGCGCACGAATGCATCGACCGGCACGCCGGGTGCGAGCGGACGGCGGTCATCGTCATTCGCGCCGAGGGCGGCGAGGAAACGCTGAGCTATCGCGGGATCTCCGAGGACTCCGCACGCTTCGCCCACTGGCTGCGCTCGCGCGGCGTGGCGCCGGGCGACCGGATCGCCATCATGCTGGAGCCCTCACGTGCCTTCTACATGGCAGTGTTCGGCGCCATGAAGGCGGGAGCGGTCGCCGTACCTCTTTTCACGCTTTTCGGGCCGGACGGCGTCAGGCTGCGCATCGACGACTGCACGCCAAGCCTGCTCGTGACGAGCGCGGAGAAGGCGGCTGATCTGGGCTCCAGGGGCGGCGTCCCTGTGGCCGTGGCCGATGCAGCCTTCATGGAGGAGCTGGAGCGGCTGCCGGCGACGTTCGAGGCCTGCACGAAGGCGGATGATCTCGCGATCTTCCAGTACACATCCGGCACGACGCGCGAATTGCCGGAGGCGGTGAGGCATACGCACCGTGCCGTCGTCACGCTGATGGTGGCGGCGCTCTACGGGACCGGGCTGCGGCCCGGCGACCGGTTCATCTGTCCCTCGTCGCCGGCCTGGGGACACGGCCTGTGGCACGGCACGCTGGCACCCCTCGCGCTCGGCCTGACGATCGGCGCCTATGCCGGGAAATTCGACCCGGCGCGTTTCCTGCGCGCGTTGGCAGAGCACCGATTCACCAACATCTCCGCCGCAGCGACCCACTACCGCATGATGCGCAACTCGGGTACCGCGCCGCGCCATCGCTACGCGATCGAAAAGGCGTCGTTCACCGGCGAGCCGATCGACAGCGAAACCGCCGCCTTCGTCCAAGCCACGTTCGGCGTCCCGGCGTGCAGCATGTACGGCACCACCGAGATCGGCGTGATCCTGGTGAGCTATCCAGGGGCGGCTGACTTCCCGGTGAAGGCCGGTTCGCTCGGCAAGCCCATTCCGGGCGCGCGCGTCGAGGTGCACGACGCGCAGGGGAAGCCCTGCCCGCCGGGCGTCACGGGCGAGATGAAGGTGTGGCGTCGCGACCGCTGGATCGCCACCAAGGATCTCGGTCGCACGGACGAGGAGGGCTACTTCTTCCATGGCGGCCGCGCCGACGACGTCATCATCTCGGCCGGCTGGACCATGAGCGCAGTCGAGATCGAGGACGCGATCCTCAAGCATCCGGATGTCCGCGAGGCGGGCGCCATCGGCGTGCCCGACGCGTTGCGCGGGCAGGTGGTCAAGGCTTTCGTCGTCGCCGAGCGCAGAGGCGACGAGGCCTTTGCCCGCGAAATCCAGGAGCTGGTGCGCCAGCGGCTGAGCCAGCACGAATATCCGCGCCTCGTGGCGTTCGTCAGCGAACTGCCGAAGACCCCGGCCGGCAAGGTCAACAGAAAGATTCTACGTACGAGGGAAAACGCTCATGTCGGTCAGCACGATGGAACGCAGCTTTCCGAAGATCACCGAGAAAGGGCTGGATGAGCTGCGCCAGCGCATCGGCGTCAAGATCGGCGTCACGGCCGAACCGTGGTGCCACGAGGCCACGCGCGACAACATCCGGCACTATGCCCACGGCATCGGCGACGACAATCCGCTGTGGTGCGTGCCCGAATATGCGCGCAAGACGCGGTTCGGCGATGTGATCGCGTTGCCGAGCTTCCTGTTCGCCACCAGCCGCATCGTCTCCGGCTATGTGGGCGGCCTGCCGGGTGTCCACGCCATGTGGTCCGGCTCGGACTGGAACTGGCACCGGACCGTGCATCGCAACGACGAGATCACGACGGAGGCGTGGCTGAAGGATCTGGTCGTCCACGAGACCCGCTTCGCCGGCCGCGCCGTCCAGCAGATCTATCATGTGGATTTCTTCAACCAGAAGGGCGAGCTGGTCGCCGATGCCGACAGCTGGTGCTTCCGGACCGAACGCGATTCGGCGCGCGAGAAGGGCACGAAATACAAGGAGGTGAAGGCGCGGCCGCCGCGCCGCTACACCGACGAGGAGCTGGAGCGCGTCTACAAGCTCTACGCGGGCGAAGAGATCCGTGGTTCCAGGCCGCGTTACTGGCAGGACGTGTCCGAAGGCGAGGCGCTGCCGACGATGGCCAAAGGGCCGATGACGGCGACGGGCTTCATCGCCTACGCCCAGGGCTGGGGTGGCCTCTATATCCGCGCCAACAAGCTCGCGTGGAAGCTCATCGATGCGCATCCCGGCCTCGGGATCAAGAACCGCTTCGGCATTCCGGACTGCCCCGAGCGCGTGCATTGGGAGGAGGCGTTTGCCCTCGAGGTCGGCGCGCCGGGCGCCTACGACTACGGTCCGGAGCGCGCGTCGTGGCTCACTCATCACATGACGAACTGGATGGGAGACGACGGCTTCCTGCGCAAGGCCACCTGCAAGATCCGTCGCCACAATCCCGAAGGCGACCTGCTGTTCATCAAGGGAAAGGTGACGCGCAAGTACGTCGAGGACGGACGGCACCTGGTCGAGGTCGAGCAGGAGGCGCGCAACCAGGACGAGGAGCTGTCGATCCTCGGCACCGGCATCGTCGAACTGCCGAGCCGCTGATCCGCAATGCGGCTCGTGCGGGAGAAGCGTCGAGAGAGAGAAAGACAAAAATGACCAGCGAGGGAGCGAAACGATGGAGTGGAAAGCGATAGCCTATGCCTCGGCGCTGGTCGCCGGACTGGCCTTCGGCCAGCCGGCGGCCGCCCAGGAGTATCCCAGCAAGCCGATCAAGATCATCGTGCCCTACCAGGCCGGGCAGGGCACGGACGTGGGAGCGCGTCTGTTCGCCGAACAACTCGGCAAGGCGTTGGGCCAGCAGGTCTATGTCGAAAACAAGCCTGGCGCCGGCGGCAACATCGGCACCGCCGAGGCGGCGCGATCGGCCGGCGACGGCTACACGCTGCTGATGGGCACGGTGGCCACCCAGACGATGAACGAGTTCCTCTACCCGTCGGTAGGCTACGATTCGCAGAAGGACTTCGAGCCGATCGCGCTGGTCGGCATGCTGCCGATGGTGATCTCGGCAAATCCGTCGTTCCCGGCGAACTCGGTCGCCGAACTGATCACCGCGGCCAAGGCCAAGCCCGACAAGATCGACATGGCACTGCCCAGCACGACGGCGCGCCTGGTCTTCGAACTCCTCAAGGAGAAGAGCGGCGCCCTGCTGTTCGGCGTCCCCTACAAGGGCTCGGCGACCGCCATGCAGGAGGTCATCGGCGGTCAGGTGCCGCTGATCATCGACACGGCGACGGCAACACGCGGCCAGGTGGCCTCCGGAAAGCTGAAGCCGCTCGGCATCACGACCCTGAAGGCGAGCGCGCTGCTGCCCGGCGTGAAGTCGGTGGCCGAGCAGGGCTTCCCCGGCTTCGAAGTGACCGCCTGGAATGCGCTTTATGCACCGCGCGGCACGCCGAAAGCCGTTGTCGACCGGCTCAATGCCGAAGTAATCAAGATCCTCGCGCAGCCCGACGTTCGCCAGCGTCTGCTCCAGATCGGCTTCGAGCCGGCCGGTGGTTCGCCGGGCGACCTCGCGGCCTTCGAGAAGCGCGAACGCGACAAGTGGGGACCGCTGATCAAGGCGGCAGGACTCAAGGGGGGCTGATGGCCACGCTCTATCACGCACCGAACACGCGATCGCTGCGCGTTCTCTGGACCCTGGAGGAGATGGGCGCGACGGCCGACGTCAAGTCGCTGCCCTTTCCGCCACGCGTGAAGCAGCCCGATTTTCTGGCCGTCAATCCCACCGGCACGCTGCCCGCGCTGGTGGATGGTGATCGCGTGATCGCCGAATCACTGGCGATCTGCGAGCATCTCGCCAGCCGTCAGAGTTCCGACCTCGTCGTGGCGTCGGGGGAGCCGGAGCGAACGCCGTACCTGCAGTGGCTGTGGTACGGCGAATCGACCCTCATGGCGCCCCTGTCCGTGACCGCGCGGGTGAGCCGCCTGCCGGCCAAGGGAGAGGGCATAGAGGCGGTGCTGGCCGACGCTCGGGAGTCGCTGGCTGCCCGGCTCAAGGCGCTGGAGCTGCGGCTGGAGGGACGCGATTTCCTGGTGGCGGGGCGACTGACGCTGGCCGACATCTCGGTCGGCTACCCCCTGCACCTGATGGATGTGTTCGGCCTCGATGCGCTGATCACGCCGCGCGCCAAGGCCTATCGGGAACGCCTGCGGTCGCGCCCGGCCTTCGTGCGCGCCTCAGCGGTCAAGTAGCGCGTCGGCGACGGGCTCAGGGCGCGGTCGCGTTCAGGAGATCGCGCAATGCGGCGACCGTGGCGGACGGGGCCTCCTGCGGCACGTTGTGCCCGATGCCCGGCAGCAGGCGGCGTTCGTAAGGACCGCTGAAACGGCGGGCCTGTTTGTCGTCGGCGGGCGCCGGACCGACGCCGTCGTGTCCGCCGTGCAGGTTGATGGTCGGAACGGCGATCCCGGGCTGGCGCGCCAGCTCCGCCTCCAGACGGAGCAACGCGGGATCGCCCGGCGCATAGCCGTAGCGATGCCGATAGGACTGGATGACGACGTCGACGAAGTCGGGATTGTCGAAAGACGGCGCTGTACGCTCGAAGGCCGCCTCGTCGAAGCGCCACTCGGGCGACCACAGTTTCCAGAGCAGCCGGCAGATGTCGCGCCGGTTCTTCGTGAGGCCTGCCCGTCCGCGTTCGGTATGGAAGTAATACTGGTACCAGAAGCGGTGTTCCTGGATGGCTGGCGCGGGCTCCTTCGCGGCGGCGATGTCCTGGATGTTGTAGCCGGTGCAGCTCATCAGGCAGCGCACCCTCTCCGGGTGCAGGGCCGCCACGATGCAGGCGGCGCGGCCGCCCCAGTCGTAGCCCGCGAGGGCCGCTCGCCGGATCCCGAGCGCGTCCATGAACTGTAGAAGGTCATGCCCGAGGGCGGCCTGTTCTCCCGACCGGGGCGTCTCGGGGGACAGGAAGCGGGTCGGTCCGTAGCCGCGCAGGTAGGGTACCAGGACGCGGCAGCCATCGGCCGCCAGTGGCGGGGCGACCTCGTCGTATGCCCGCACGTCATAGGGGAAGCCGTGCAGCAGGATCACGGCAGGACCACCGGCGGTGCCATGCTCCTCGTAGGCGATTTCCAGCACGTCGGTGCGGATGGTGTTGGTGCGCATCAGAGCGAAGACTAAAGCATGTTCCGTTCGGCTGGAATCAGCCGAACGGAACATGCCTTGTGAAACTTCGATCACCCGTGCGCGCGTTTCCACCATGATGGAACCGCTTGCGGTTCCATCATGGTGGAAACCGCCCTAGTCGGCGTCCAGGATCGTGTCGATTTGGCTCCACCCTACCAGCCGGCTCGCACGTGGGTGGAGGTCCAAAGATCGGGACATTCTAATTGCGTTGTGGCGGCAAATATTCCATAGCGGTGTTGCTTTGGGGAGAAAGAGGAGGGGGACGCGCATGCGCGCACTGTATCTCGCAGGTGCTGCGGTTTTGTGGGGGATGATGATTGTGCCGGCCGGAGCACAGCAGACGACGCACGGCTGCGCCTGCTTCCACAACAAGACCCAGGCGACGATCAACTACCGCTACAAGTGGGGCGACGGACAGTGGCAGACCGTGAAGCTGCAGCCCAACTATCAGAACTGGATCTGCTGGAAGTACGACAGCCCGCAGAAGAGCTCGCCCAACCTGTCCTTCCAGCTGGACGTCGACATGTCGAAGGGGAGCGCCTGGACGACCTACGCCATCACACGCGTCCAGACGGCCGGGGCGAATTGCCAAGCCGTTGGCAAGGGCGGGCACTACGACATCACCTACCGGCCGAACACCAACAATACCTTCATCCAGGTGACGCGCCGCCCATAGGGCAAAACAAAAGGCGGCCCACGGGGCCGCCTTTCTGCTTCTCGGGACGCCGCCTGATCAGCGGGCCGGACAGGGATAGACCTTCATGTCCGGGCCGAGATCATAGGGCGGTGGCACCTGCGCCAGGGACGAGACCTGCGGCGACATTGCCCAGTCGAAGGCACGCTTCGCGCGGGAGCAGAACTCCTTGTCGGTCGGGGCTTTCTGCGCCGTGCGGTTGGCGAATTCGGTGACGACGACGTCGACGTTGAAGCGCTTGGTCCTGGCGAGCTGCTGCAGGGCGCGGGCGTTGGAGGAGAGCTCGGACTGGAATTTGCTCAGGAAGGACGCGTAGAGGCTTTCGTAGGCCCTAGTGCCATTGGTGTTCTGACACTGCAGCGTCGCGACGTTCAATTCCATCTGCACCATGCGGGAGCGGAAGGTCGTCAGGTCGGCATCGTTGTAGCAGTAGCTGCGGATATTGCCGGCGGGCGGTGAGGGCGGCACCGGCGCCTGGTAGTCGGCGGCCGCGGGCCTGCTGGCAGGCGCCTTCGTCTCGGCCTGCTGGAGAGGGCAGCCGCCCAGCGCCAAGCCGCCGGCGACGAGGATTGCAGCCTGCAAGAGCTTCTTGATCATCCACACACTCCCAACGCATTGGCCGGAAACCGCATGCGGGTACAACACTTGGGGGCGGCTTTCAAATCCAAATACCGTGTGGTCCCCATCGGAATTGCATCGGCCGGGCGGCCAAGCCCCGTGTGTCGGCGGCTCGCCGGGCACGGCGGGCATGCCGTCCCCGTCACGTGGCCTCCAGCGCCGCCTTGACGAGGGGCAGGCGGTCGTTGCCGAAGAACATGGACTCGCCCACGAACATCGTGGGGCTGCCGAATCCCCCTCGGGCGATCAGCTCGTCGGTGTTCGCACGCAGCCGGGTCTTGCAGGCCTCGGATGCGAGGGCGGCGAAGAAGCCCTGCGGCTCCAGCCCCGCGCGCGCAGCGATGCCAGCCAGCACCTCCTCGCGAGAGATGTCGAGGTCGCCGCCCCAATAGGCCTCGAAGGCGGCCGTGGCGTAGGGCACCAGCTTGCCTTCGTCGAGGGCGTGAAGGGCGCCACGCATGCACTTCACGCTGTTCACCGGGAAGACGCTCGGCGGAAAGGTGATGGACAGACCGTACAGGCGAGCCCAGTCGGCGAGGTCCTTGAGCATGTACTTCTGCTTGAGCGGATTGGGCCTGGACCGGCTTTCGTACACGGTCTGGTTGGCCGCGTTGAACACGCCACCCACCAGGATGGGCTTCCACACGATCTCCGCACAGCTCCGCGCAGCCAGCGGCTGGACGGCATGGAACGCCAAGTACGTCCAGGGGCTGGAGCAGTCGAAATAGAAGTCGAGCCGGCGCGCCATTTCGTCCCTCCGCGATGGGTCCGCCTTGTCGTTGCCACAAGCCGAGGGTATCTTGCAATTCCATGACGGTAGCGGCTGAAAAGCCCAAAAAGAGTGATCGCAGCAAGATCGCGATCGTCGTGCATCAGGAGCACTCGCGGCCCGGGCGGGTCGGCGCGCTCCTCGAGCGGCGGGGCTACACGCTGCATCGCCTGTGCCCCAATCTCGGCTGCAACCTGCCGGAAGATCTGTCGGACTACGCCGGCGTCGTGATCTTCGGTGGCCCGATGTCGGCCAACGATTGCGGCACGCTGGCAGGCATTCGATGCGAGCTGGACTGGATCCCCAAGGTCGTCGAGGCGGGCGTGCCGTTCCTCGGCCTCTGCCTCGGCGCCCAGCTTCTGACCCGGGCAGCCGGCGGCAAGGTCGGACCGCATGCCGAGGGTCGGGTCGAGATCGGCTATGTCGACGTCCGGCCGACCGAGGCCGGCCGGCCATGGTTCAGGGGGCCGATGAAGGTCTACCAGTGGCATCGGGAAGGCATGCAGATCCCGGCCTGCTGTGAACTGCTGGCCACCAACGACACTTATCCCGTGCAGGGGTTCCGCTGCGGCGCCAACGCCTTCGGCTTCCAGTTCCATCCTGAGGTGACCCTGGAGATGAAGGAATTGTGGACGCTGAAGGCGTCGGAACGGCTGAAGCTTCCCGGCGCCCAGGAGCGGGGCGTCCACCTTGCCATGCATGCGCTCTACGATCCGCCGCTCGACCGCTGGATCGACGGGTTCCTCGACCGCTGGCTGGCGACCGATACGCGCATCCATTGAGGCGCCGGTCCGATCACGCCCGTCGATAGCGGCGGAGGCCGGCTTGCGCTACCTTCCGCCGCGAGCGAGGGAGGCAGCATTGATATCCGGAGCCCTGATCTTCGTCCTGGCACTCGTCGTCGTGGCGATCGTGCTGGTGTTCGCGGGCGTGAAGACCGTGCCGCAAGGCAGCAACTGGACCATCGAACGGTTCGGCCGCTACACGCGGACCCTGACGCCAGGCCTGCATCTCATCGTGCCGTTCATCGATGCGGTCGGCCGCAAGATGAACATGCAGGAGAACGTGCTGGATGTGCCGGCCCAGAAGGTGATCACCAAGGACAACGCGACCGTGCAGGTCGACGCCGTGGCCTTCTACCAGGTGATCGACGCGGCGCGCGCGGCGTACGAGGTCCAGAACCTGCATCTCGGCATGGCCAACCTGGCGGTGACGAACATCCGCAGCGTCATGGGCAACATGGCGCTGGACGAGGTCCTGTCCAAGCGCAACGAAATCAACGACACGCTGCTGGCCGTGATCGACCAGGCGACCAATCCCTGGGGCGTCAAGGTGCTGCGCGTGGAGCTGAAGGACATCGCGCCACCGGACGACCTCGTGTCGGCGATGGCACGCCAGATGAAGGCGGAACGCGAGAAGCGCGCGACGATCCTGGAGGCCGAAGGCGTGCGGGAAGCCTCGATCAAGCGCGCGGAGGGCGACAAGCAGTCGGCCATCCTGATCGCCGAAGGCAAGCGCGAGGCCGCCTTCCGCGAAGCCGAGGCGCGCGAGCGGCAGGCCGAGGCGGAGGCCAAGGCGACCAACATGGTGGCGGAGGCGATCGCGGGCAACGGTGTGCAGGCGACCAACTACTTCCTGGGCACCAAGTACGTCGAAGCGCTGTCGCGCATGGGCTCGGCCAACAATGCCAAGGTCTTCTTCCTGCCCGTCGAGGCCTCCGGCGTGATGGCCTCGATCGCGGGCATCGGCGAACTGGCCAAGGAGGCGATGGCGCGGGCCGGCACTGCCGAGCCATCGCGCCCGCGCGGCTCGGTACCGACCAGCGGCTGACGGCGCCGGCCCCGAAGATGAGCTTCAAGATGATCTTCTGGTACTGGTGGGCGGTCGCCGCCGTGCTGCTCGTGTTCGAGATGATGCTGCCCGGGGTGGTGTTCCTGTTCCTGGCGATCGGCGCCGTGGCCTCCGGCGCCTTCCTGCTCGTTGTCGCCGACCTTTCTCTGGAACTGCAGCTCTTCGTGTTCGCGATCGTCTCGGTCGCGTCGGCCGTAGTGCTGCGTCCCACCCTGAAACGCCTGCAGCAGGTGCGGTCGCAGGACGCTACCATAAACGCTCGCGGCGAGGCGCTGGTCGGGAAGGTCATCGTGCTCGACGCCCCTATCCTGCGCGGCCGCGGACGCGTCAGGGTCGGCGATGGCAGTTGGCCCGTCACCGGCCCCGACATGGCGGCCGGCACCCCCGTGCGCATCGCCGAAGTGCGCGGGACGGAGCTGCGGGTCGAGCCCGCTCCCTAGATTAGCTGGGGGAGGGCGCCCGGCATTTCCCGCGCTCCGTCGAGGAAGGCGTCCAGGGCACGCTCGTGGGGGAGGAGATCGAACCCCTGGGCGGCAATCCATCCGTTGTCGTAGTAGGTGTGCCCGTATCGCTCGCCGCCGTCGCAGATCAGCGTCACAAGCGAGCCCTTTTCGCCCCTTGCCTTCATGCGGCCGGCCACGACGCAGAGCGCGAAGAAGTTGGTCCCCGTCGAGCCGCCGACCCGCCGGCCGAGGCGCCGCGACAGCACGCGCATCGCCGCCAGCGACACCTCGTCGGGCACGCGCATCATGTGATCCACGACGGTGGGCAGGAAAGACGGCTCGACCCTCGGCCGTCCGATCCCTTCGATCCGGGAGGCCTGGGTGCAGGTCGCCGCCGGGTTGGCCGTTGCGAAGGCCTCGAAGAACGCCGAATGCTCGGGATCGGCGACGCAGAGCCGGGTGGCCAGCCGCCGGTAGCGGATGAAGCGGCCGAGCGTCGCCGTCGAGCCGCCGGTGCCGGCGCTCATGACGATCCAGGCCGGCACGGGGTGCTGTTCCCGGCTCATCTGCTCGAAGATGGACTCGGCGATGTTGTTGTTGCCGCGCCAGTCGGTGGCGCGCTCGGCGTAGGTGAACTGGTCCATGTAGACGCCGCCCAGTTCCCGCGCCAGCGCCTCGGCGGCCGCGTAGATGCCCTTGCCGTCGGCCACCAGGTGGCAGCAGCCGTGCTGGCGCTCGATCTCGCGGACTTTCTCCTGCGAGGTGCTGGCAGACATGACCGCATGGAAAGGCAGTCCCAGCATGCGCGCGAAGTACGCCTCCGAGATCGCGGTCGAGCCCGACGACGCCTCCACGATCGGTGTGTCGTGCCGGATGCGGCCGTTGCAGATGCCGTAGAGGAAGAGCGACCGCGCCAAGCGGTGCTTCAGGCTGCCGGTCGGATGGGTCGATTCGTCCTTCAGGTAGATGTCGATGCCCTCGGGGGCCGGAACGTCGAGCCGCAGCAGATGCGTGTCCGCAGAGCGACGCTGGTCGTTCTGGATCAGCTCGATGGCATGCCGGGCCCAGGCCGTCTCGTCATGGCGCCCGGCGGCTTCGCCCAGGAGACCTTCCGCCGTCACGACCGGCGACGCCAGGCGATCTTCTGCGTGCGTCCCGTGCCGGCGCGGAAATCGGCGCCGGTGAGGACGAGGCGGTCGCCGTCGCGCGTGATGCGCCGTGTGGTGGTGATGCCGACCAGCGAGGGGTCGCTGGCGACCTCGATCGAATGATGGACGGCGCCGTCGCGGACCACATACCGGCCGGCGTAGCTGAAGCTGCCCGGTGGCTCGCCCACGCGCATCAAGGTCGCGCTGACCTCGCCGCCCGGCGTGTAGAGCAGCATGCCCCGGGCGCGGTCGCCCAGGGGGAATTCGCGCGGCCGGCCGTCGTCATGCTCGAGCGACCAGCTTTCGAGGTCCCAGGCGCCGACGAGGTCGTTGCCGGTCGCCGTCACCCGCCGATGACCTTCTTCGCGATCATGCAGTGGATACCCTTGTTGCCATCGACGGTCTGGGTGACGTGCAGGTCGGCCTGAAGGCTGCACAGCATGTAGGCGTCGGCCGCCGACAGGCCCGTCTTGGCGCAGATCAGGCGGATCATGTCGCGCAACGCCTCCTTGGCGGCGTCGTCGAGATCCTGGTCGAAGCCGTGCGTGATCCAGTGCGTCGCCGTCTCGGCGCGCGGGTTGTTGAGCTTCATGTCCTTGCGCACGGTGAAGCGGAACGTGCCGCTGAGCGACGTCTCCAGCGCGGTCAGATTGACCTCGCCGTCGCCCTGCACGCCATGGCCGTCTCCCGTGGAGAACAGGCCGCCTTCGGCGAACACCGGCAGGTACACCGTGCTGCCGGCCTGGAAGTGCTTGTTGTCGACGTTGCCGCCGAAGGCGCGCGGCTCGACGGAGCTGCACTGGCCCCATTCCGGCGGCGGCGCCACGCCCATGATGCCGAAGAACGGCTTGAGCTCGATCTCTGTGCCCCAGGGCATGGTGCAGACGCCGCGATTCGAATCGATCGGGATGTGCGTCAGACGATAGAAGGGAAAATCCTCGGGCAGCGTGCCCATCAGCGGCCGCTGCGCGTTCCAGCCCCAGTTGGTGCGGAACTTGATGTCGAGCACCTCCACCGCGAGCGCGTCGCCGCGCTCGGCGCCTTCGACATGGACGGGGCCGGTCAGGATATGGCGGCCGAGATGGGGTTTGAGGGTCGCCAGGATCTCGCGATGCTCGGGCAGCACGTTGAACGGCTCGCCGGGCAGGATCTCGGCCGAGCCCGAGACGCAGTGGATGGTGACGACATCGCCGGACTTGACGCGGAGGGCGGGCTTCAGCTGGCTGTCGAAATACCCCCAGTGGCAGGTGTCGGGCGAAGATTGAAGCTCGTGCGTGGCCATGTCCGTCTCCCCATCCTGACCGTTTGAAGCACAGAAGGCGGCCCGGATGCTATAGGCGTGCCATGAACTACCGCCACGCCTTCCATGCGGGGGGCTTCACCGACGTGCTCAAGCATGCCGCGCTGTGCGAGCTGCTGCGCCTGCTGACGGCCAAGGACAAGAAGCTGTTCGTGCTGGACACCCATGCCGGCGCGGGCGGGTACGATCTGGGCGACGAGCGCGCGCGGCGCACCGGCGAGGCGGAGGCGGGGATCGGCCGTCTGGAAACGCTGTCCCGCGCCGGCATGCCGGGCACCGTGTCGCGCTACCTGGCGGCGGTCGCCGCCTATGACCGCAAGTTCGGGCCGTCCGATGGCCGGGTGCGGCACTATCCAGGCTCGCCGCGGCTGATCCGGGCGGCGCTGCGGCCGGGCGACCGCTTCGTGGCCTGCGAGCTGCATCCCGCCGACGCGCTGGCGCTGAAGCGCGAGTTCGCCGGCGACCGCGCCGTCGAGGTGCGGCAGTCCGACGGCTACCAGGCCCTGAAGGCGCTGCTGCCGCCGCCCGAACGCCGTGGCCTGGTGCTGATCGACCCGCCGTTCGAGGCGCGCGACGAGTTCGAGCGGATCCTGCGGGGCCTGCGCCACGCTCTGCGGCGCTTCGCGACCGGTTGCTACGCGATCTGGTATCCGATCAAGGACGAGCAGGCGGCGGCCTTCGCTGAGGGGCTGGCGGTCCTCCGGCCATTGGTTCTGGAACTCCGCCTGGGCGACGTCGAGCCGGGCCGCCTCGCGGCCTGCGCCCTGGCCGTCGTCAATCCGCCGTGGCGGTTCGAGGAGGCCATGCGCGAGGCGCTGCCGTGGATCGCGGCTCGGCTCGGACCGGACGTCACCGCGCGCGTGATCGCGCCGCCAGCCAGCGCGCCGGCTCAGGCGTCGCCAGGGTGATGGCGAAGGAGACGAGGCAGAGGGCGGCGCCCGCGAGGATGGCGCCGCTGTACGATCCGAAGAAGTCGAAGGCGTAGCCCGCGGCCGGCGAGCCGAGCAGGGCGCCGATGCCGACGCCGCTGTAGAGCGCGCCGATGACCGAGCCGAGCGCCTTGCCGCCGAAATAGTCGGCGGCGAGCGACGGGGCGATGGCGACGAAGCCGCCATAAAAGGCGCCGAACACCAGGGCGAAGACGACCAGCGCGGGCGCGCTGGAGGACAGCGTCCACAGCACGAGCATGGCGGCGGCGCCGACATACATCATGGCGAAGGAAAGCCGTCGCCCGATCCAGCCCGTGACGCTCGCGAACAGGAAGCGGCCCACCGTGCTGCCCACGCCCAGCAGGACGATCAGCAGCACGCCGAAGCCTTCGCCCAGTCCGACATCGGCGGCATAGGGCACGAGATGCACGAAGGGCACGAACAGCCCGAAGGACATCAGCAGCGCCCCGACATAGATCGACCAGAACGGTCCCGACCGGACCGCCTCGCCGAGCCCGAGCCCGGCCGGCATCGCCGGCGCCCCCGACGGCAGCGGCGCGTCGCCGTCGGGGGCGAGGCCGTAGCGCTCGGGGCCTGGCCGTACCAGCCAGCCCGCCACCAGGGCGCCCGCGGCGGCGACGGCGGCCAGCACGAGGTAGGTCCGGCGCCAGCCCAGGGCAGCGATGAGCTCGTGGGCGAGCGGGGCGCCGAGCAGGGTGCCGACGCCGATGCCCGCGACGGCGAGCCCGCTTGCCGTGCCGCGGCGCCTGACGAACCAGCGCTGCACGGCGGCGACGCTTGGCACGTAGGACAGGCCGATGCCGACGCCAACGCCCAGCCCGTAGCCGGCATATACCTGCCAGAGGCTGGACGCCCCGGCCGCGGCGACCAGACCCACGGCGATCAGCAGCAGGCCGCCGATCACGACGGGACGCGGTCCGGTCCGGTCGGCGATCAGGCCGGCGGGAAAACCCAGGCTGAAATAGAGGAATGCCGAGATCGAGAACACCAGCGCGGTCTCGCCGCGGCGCGCGCCGAACTCGCTCTCCAGCGCGCCGAAGAAGGCGGCGAAGGAATAGGCGACGGCATAGCCCGTCATCATGGCCAGGAATGCGCCGGCCACCACCCACCAGCCGGCAAAGACGGGGCGTCCGGTCACGCGGCGCGGCCGTGCTTCTTGTTGTTCTTCGGTTCGCTCTTCCCCTTGCTGGGGGTCCAGCCCCACAGATCGAAGGCGGCGCGCGCGATCGCCGGATCGAGCGTCTGCCTTTCGACGTCGATGCCGGCGCCGACGGTGTCGGCGATGATGCGCAGGCCGCGCAGGCGGGCGTGCAGCTTGTCGTCAGTGGCGATCACGTGCCAGGGCGCGTGTTCGGTGTCGGTGCGTTCCAGCATGTCGTCGTAGGCTTCGAGATACTGCTTGCGCTTGGCGATGTTGCGGAAGTCCTCGAGCCCGATCTTGTAATGCTTGTGCGGCGAATCGAGCCGCTCGATCATGCGCCGCTTCTGCTCCTCGGCGCTGACATGCACGAGCAGCTTGACGAGGCGCACGCCGTCGTCGACGAGCTGCCGCTCGAACTCGTTGATCTCGCGATAGGCGCGCTTCCAGGCCTCATCGTTGCAAAAGCCCTCGATGCGCTCGACGAGCACGCGGCCGTACCAGGTGCGGTCGAAGATCGCCCAGTTTCCCGGCGCCGGCAGCCGGGTCCAGAAGCGCCACAGATAGTGCTTGCCCTGCTCTTCCGCGGTCGGCGCGCCGATGCGCCAGACATGCGCCGATTTCGGTTCGAGGCCCTGGATCAGCCGCTCGATGAGGCCGCCCTTGCCGGCCGCGTCCCATCCGTCGAGGCAGATGATCACCCGCCCGCCGCACCGCACGTCGTGGGTCTGCAGGTCGAGCAGCCGGTGCTGCAGGCGCTTCAGCTCGCGCTCGTATTCCTCCTCCTCGATCGGAGCGTCGATCATCTCGATCTTGTCCAGGACCGGCCATCTGCCCATGCGGTTCCTCCAGTTGCGCCGGATCGTGCCAGCCCGGTCCTGTGGAGGCAAACGACGGAGGCGATTGACAGCGCGATGCGGCGCGACGACTAATCTCGGCGATGGCCGCTGCCGAACCCACGATTCGCTACACCATGCGCGCAGGAAAGCCGGTCGTCGAGGTCGGTGGGGCGTGGACGGTTTTCAATCTGCGCGGCATCCGCCGCCGGGCCGAGGCGGCCCTGCAGACGGCGGGCCCCGCCCGGGGCGGACACGTCGTCGACGCCGAGGGACTGGAGCAGCTCGACACGGCCGGTGCGCTGGAGATCCTGCAGCTCGCGGGCGGCCCGGACGCCCAGGTCATGACCGCGAACAAGGGCTATGCCGACCTGTTCGAGGTCGTGCAGAAGAACATGTGCGAGGCGCCCCCCGAGCGGCACGAGGCCTGGCTGGTCCATTGGCTGGAGGAGATCGGGCGCAACACGCTCCAGCTCTATCAGCAGGGGATCAGCCTCGCGGCGTTCTTCGGCGAGATCCTGGTCGTCTTTGCCGAGGCCTGTGCGCGGCCGCGGCGCTTCCGTATCGCCGCCGTCGTGCGCCAGATGTACGAAGTGTGGGTGCGCGCCCTGGTGATCGTGGGCGTGCTTTGCTTCCTGATCGGCGTGGTCATCGCCTATCAGGGCGTCCAGCAGCTCAGGCAGTTCGGCGCCGAGACCTTCAGCGTGGAAGCCGTCGGCATCGCCATGTTCCGCGAGCTGGGCGTGCTGCTCACCGCCATCATCGTGGCCGGCCGATCCGGCAGCGCGTTCACCGCGCAGATCGGCACGATGCAGGTCAACCAGGAGGTCGACGCCATGCGCACGATCGGCCTCAATCCCATCGAGTGGCTGGTCCTGCCGCGCATCATGGCGCTGGTCATCTCGATGCCGCTGCTCGCCTTCTGGGGAGACATGACCGGCGTGCTGGGCGGCGCCGTGGCCTGCACCATCTATCTCGACTTCACCTTCGTGCAGTTCTTCGACAGGCTGCGGGACACGGTGGGCCCCTGGCACTTCTACACAGGGATGATCAAGGCGCCGGTGTTCGGCGCGGTGATCGCCATCATCGGCTGTTTCGAGGGACTGCAGGTGCGCGGCAGCGCCGAGAGCGTGGGCCAGCTCACCACCAAGTCCGTCGTTGAATCGATCTTCTGCGTGATCGTGCTCGACGCCATCTTCTCCATCATCTTCCTGCTGGCGGACGTCTGAGCATGGCCGAGGCCGCCACTCTGGAACGAAAGGCTGCACTCGCCGAGGGCGGGCAGATCGCCGACCATCGCGATGGGCGGGAGGTCGTGCTGCGCCTGCGCGGGATCCGCACCCAGTTCGGCGACAAGATCATCCACGACAACCTCGATTTCGACGTATTTCGGGGCGAGATCGTGGGACTGGTCGGCGGTTCCGGCACAGGAAAATCCGTCCTGCTGCGGACCATCGTCGGCTTGAACGGGCATACCCGGGGCACCATCGAGATGCTGGGCGTCGATACGGCAACCTTGCACGGCCGGGCACTGGGAGCCATGCAGGCCCGGACCGGCGTGCAGTTCCAGGACGGCGCGCTCTTCTCCTCGCTGACCGTGACCGAGAACATCATCGTGCCGATCCGCGAGCACGCCAAGCTCGACGAGCAGACGATGCGGGACATCGCGGCCCTGAAGATCGCCCTGGTCGGTCTCCCGGCGGACACAGGCGACAAGAAGCCTTCCGAGCTGTCGGGCGGCATGCGCAAGCGCGCCAGCCTGGCCCGCGCTTTGGCGCTCGATGCGGAGCTCCTGTTCCTGGACGAGCCGACGGCCGGCCTCGATCCGATCGGCGCCTCCCACTACGACGAGCTGGTCAAGGGCCTCAGCCGCAGCCTCGGGCTCACCATCCTGATGGTGACTCACGATCTCGACAGCCTGTACGCGATTTGCGACCGGGTGGCCGTGTTGCTCGACAAGCGAGTCGTGGTAGGTACGATAAAGGAGCTGCTGGCATACGATCATCCCTGGGTCCGGGAATACTTCCACGGGCCGCGCGGGCGGGCCGCGGCCCGGCAGGAGTAGAGCGGCGTCCGATGGAAAGAAGATCGCCCTATGTGCTGATCGGCGCGGCAATGATCCTGTTCATCGTTGCCATCGCCGGATTCGTGATCTGGAAGCTTCGTGCCGGAGACCGCACCAACTACGCCTACTACGTCATCTACTTTTCCGGGGACGTGCAGGGCCTGACCAACGATTCGCCGGTCTTCTATCGTGGGCTCCGGGTGGGCCGGGTCGCCAACATCCAGCTCGCCTCGCGGGTCGACGTGCAGCGTGCGACCGGCCGGGAGCGCATGACCGAGAAGATCGAGGTGACCGTCGCCGTCGACTGGAACATCGACATCCGCGATCGCTCGTACGCCGTGTTCGAGAAGCCGTTCATCGCCGGCGCGCCCTACATCCAGATCGTCGGCCGGCTCGAGGTCGACCAGGTCAAGCCCAAGAAGCGGCTCGGGCAGACGCCCTATCCGGAGATCCGCGAGGGCGCCTCCTTCCTGCAGGCGACCTCAACGTCGGCACAGGAAGTCCTCACCAAGGCCAGCGTCACGGTCGAGCGCCTGAACGAGCTGCTCAGCCCCGACAACATCGGCGCGGTCACCGACACGCTGCGCAATCTGCAGGCAACGACGGCAGCCATCGCCAAGCAGGACGATGCCATCCAGAAGACGCTGACCGACCTGCCGCTGGCGATCGCCGAGTTCCGCAAGACCTTCGACAAGGTGAACGGGCTCACCGAGTCGCTGAACATGATCGCCCTCGAGCTCGGCCCGCAGGATGCCGCGACGCGCAAGGCTCTGGCCGGCAAGGAGCCGAGCGAGCTGCGCAAGACGCTGACCGAGACCCGCACGGCCCTCAAGAACATCGACAATGCGGCCGGTCAGCTCGGCAAGCTGGTGGGCGACAGCACCGGACCGGTGAAGCAGTTCACCGAGACGGGCCTGGCCGAACTCGCGCTCACCATTCGCGAGCTGCGCCAGCTCACCGCCAACCTGAACATCATCGCCACCCGGCTCGAGCGCGATCCGGCGGGCTTCGTCTTCAGCGGCAAGCAGGGATACACGCCGAAATGATCGTCCGTCTGGCCGCCTGCCTCGCGGCCGCCGCCGTCCTGGCCGGCTGTGAGCTGATCAACGCCGCGAGCGAGCCGCAGGATCTCTATACCGTCACGCCCAAGAGCACCTTCGATCCCAGTTTGCCGGCCGTGTACTGGCAGCTCGCGGTCGAGGCGCCGACGGCCGCCGCCAACATCAACACTGGCCGCATCGCCATCGCGATGACGCCGACATCGTCGGACTACTATGCCAACGCGGCGTGGACGGATCGTGCGCCGCTGATGGTGCAGACCCGCATCGTCGATTCCTTCGAGAACACCCGAAAGATCGTCGCGGTGGCGCGCGAATCGATCGGCATACGCGCGAACTACGTTCTGCAGTCCGACCTGCGCAACTTCGAGGCGATGTATTACTACGGCAAGCCTCCGATCGTCCGGGTGCGCATCATCGCCAAGCTGGTGCGCATGCCGGATCGGCAGATCATCGGCGTCGGGTCGTTCGAACGCTGCGTGCGCGCCCGGGAGGACAGCGTACCCAAGGTCGTCCAGGCCTTCGATCAGGCGCTGGGCAGCGTCATCAAGCGCCTCGTGGCCTGGACGCTTCGGACGCCGCCGGACAAGCCGCCCAGCGAGCTGACGCCCTACAACATCGAGCGTTTCCGCAACCCGGAGAACACGGTGATCGACACCGACAATTGCCCGCGCGGCCACGATACCTCGATGGTGCCGTACACCGACGAGTAGGCAGCCGCCGCCGTTGCGCCGGCGGACGGGCGGGAGGCGGCGCGCTACGAGGCCCGCTTGGCGACCATCGACCAGGCGAGGTCGGCCATGCCCCGGGCGCGGTTCCCGTACTTGGTGGCCGTCTCCGACGAGGCGTTGCCGTCGAGGCCGCGCTTGTAGACACCCTGAACGATCGCCGCGAGCCGGAACAGGGAGAAGGCGAGGAAGAAGTCGAAGAACGGCACTTCCTTGCGGCCGGTGCGGCCGGCATAGGCGGCGAGGTATTCGTGCTCGGTGGGAATGCCGAAGGCCTTCAGGTCGACGCCGGCATAGCCGCCCGAGGCGCCGAAGCCCTCGCCGAAATGGTACATGAGGCAGTTGTAGCCGAGGTCCGCCAGCGGATGGCCGAGCGTGCTCAGCTCCCAGTCGAGCACGGCGATGATGCGTGGCTCGGTCGGATGGACGATGGTGTTGCCCAGCCGGTAATCGCCGTGGTTGATGCGCGTCTCGTCGCCGGGCGGAATGTTCGCCGGCAGCCACTCCTTCAGAGCCTCCATGGATTCGATGTGCTCGGTGCGGGCGAGGTCGTACTGGCTCGACCAGCGGGCGATCTGCCGCTGGACGTACTGTCCCTCCCGGCCGTAGTCGCCGAGGCCCACGGCGCGATAGTCGACGTTGTGGATGCGCGCGAGCACGTCGTTCATCGAATCGAAGATCCTGCCGCGATCGGCCGGCGAGACGCCGGGCATCTTCGGATCGGCGAAGATGCGCCCCGGCAGGAACTCCATGACGTAGAAGGCCGTGCCGATCACCGCATCGTCCTGACAGAGCGCATAGGGCTTCGGCACGGGCACGTCGGTGTGGTCCGACAGCGCCTTGATCACGCGATACTCGCGGTCGACCTGGTGGGCCGACGGCAGGAGCTTGCCCGGCGGCTTCTTGCGCAGGACGTACTGGCGGCCCGCGCCATCCGTCAGGTGGAAGGTCGGATTGCTCTGCCCGCCCTCGAACTGCAGCACCTGCAGCGGCCCGCGGAAGCCCTCGACATGCGCCCCGAGGTAGTCGGCGAGCCGTGCCTCGTCGAAGACGTGGGCGGCGCGGACGGGGGTCAGGTTGTCGGGCAGCTGGGACATTTTTCGGCCGATCGGTCGTTGCGGGTCGTCGGTGGTTCTAGCGTTCCGCGGCGCCCGGCGCGACGGTCGCGTTCCGGGTCGCGAACACACGACCGGGTCAATTCACCTGGCGCTGCCGGTCGCCCCAGTAGGGCTTGCGCAGTTCGCGCTTGAGGATCTTGCCCGTCGGATTGCGGGGCAGGGCGTCGACGAAGTCCACGGACTTCGGCAGCTTGTAGCCGGCGATGCGGCCGCGTGCCCAATCGATCAGCTCTCCCGCGTCGAGCATCGAGCCGGCCTTCCTCACGACGATCGCCTTCACCGCCTCTCCCCAGCGCTCGTCGGGCACGCCGATGACCGCCACGTCGGCGACGGCCGGATGGCCGAACAGGGCGCTTTCGACCTCGGCGGGGTAGATGTTCTCGCCACCCGACACGATCATGTCCTTCACCCGGTCGTGGATGTAGAGATAGCCGCGATCGTCGAGACAGCCGGCGTCGCCCGTGAAGAACCACTCGCCCTGGATGGCCCTGGCCGTGGCGTCGGGCAGGCGCCAGTACCCGCCCATGACCTGCGGCGAGCGTACGGCGATCTCCCCGACCTGGCCGGCCGGCAGGTCCTTTCCGTCGCCGTCCACGATTCGCAATTCCACTCCGGCCTGGGCGATGCCGCATGAAAGCAATTTCCGCGGATCGTCCGGGTCGTGGTCCTCGGGCGGCAGGTAGGTGATCGCCCCGGTGGTCTCGGTGAGGCCATAGACCTGCTGGAAGCCGCACGGGAAGATCGCCATGGCCTGCTTGAGCAAGTCGGCTGGAATGGGCGCGGCGCCGTAGACGATGAGGCGCAGGCTGGAGAGATCGGTCTCGCGGATCTGCGGCGCCTGCACCAGGAACAGGATCATCGCCGGCACCAGCAGCATCACCTGCACACGCTCGCGTTCGATGGTCCGCAGGATCTCGGCGGGAACGAACTCGCGCATGACGTGATTGGTGGCTCCCGCGAACAGGCCGGCGATGCCCCAGCCGGCACCGCCGATGTGGAACATCGGCAGACAGACCAGGTTCGGCACGCCTTCCGCCAGGCGCCAGCTCCGGGTCCACAGCGGCAGCATGCCGGCGAAGTTGCCGTTGGTCAGCTCGGCGCCCTTCGGCAGGCCCGTCGTGCCGCTGGTGTAGAACTGCACGGCGGTATCCGAGGGCGAGGTCGGCAGAGCGGGATCGGCCGCGGAGTGACGGTCGCGCCAGTCCGCGAAGGATTCCCACGCAGGATGGCGCGCCCCGAAGGCGACGATCCTGCGCACCGTCGCGAGCTTGTCGCGGATCTGCTCGACGACCGGGAAGAACTCCTCGCCGACGAACAGGATTTCCGCAGCGGCATCGTTCACGATGTGCAGCACCTCCGGGGCGGCGAGGCGCCAGTTCACCGAGACCATCACCGCATTGGCCTTGGCGGCGCCGAACAACAGCTCGAAGAAGATGTCGCTGCTCTTGTCGAGGTGCGCGACGCGTGCCTGCGGGCGCAGGCCCTCCGCGATCAGGCCATTGGCGACCCGGCTGGCGGCACGGTCGAGCTCGGCGTAGGTCGTCGTACGTCCGGCATGGACCAGCGCGGTCGTGCCGGGGCGCTCCGCCGCATGCCGGCGCACGATGTCTCCCAGCCCTGCCATGTCGATGCCCACGCTGCGCTTCCCGTTCGTCTTGATCCGGCGAGACCTTCACCGGACACGGCATCATCAGCGGTTTTCAAGTGATTTCAAGGGGTTGATGACATAGTGTCGACGCCCCATCCACTGCGGATCGTCGAGAGGCGGCATGAGCAAGAGGATACTGGTCACGGGCGGCGCGGGCTTTCTCGGCTCGCATCTCTGCGAGCGGCTGCTCGCCGCGGGCAACGATGTGCTGTGCGTGGACAACTACTTCACGGGCACCAAGCGCAACCTGCTGGGCTGTCTGGGCAACCCCCGCTTCGAGCTGATGCGCCACGACGTGACCTTCCCGCTGTATGTGGAGGTCGACGAGATCTACAACCTCGCCTGCCCGGCATCGCCCATCCACTATCAGCACGATCCCGTGCAGACGACCAAGACCAGCGTCCACGGCGCCATCAACATGCTCGGCCTCGCCAAGCGCACGCGCGCCAAGATCTTCCAGGCCTCGACCAGCGAGGTCTATGGCGACCCGACCGTCCATCCGCAGGTCGAGAGCTACCGCGGCAACGTCAACCCGCTGGGGCCGCGCGCCTGCTACGACGAGGGCAAGCGCTGCGCGGAGACGCTGTTCTTCGACTACTGGCGGCAGCACAAGCTGCGCATCAAGGTGGCGCGGATCTTCAACACCTACGGGCCGCGCATGCACCCCAACGACGGCCGCGTGGTCTCGAACTTCATCGTCCAGGCCCTCAAGGGCGAGGACATCACGATCTACGGCGACGGCATGCAGACCCGCGCCTTCTGCTACGTCGACGACCTCATCAACGGCTGGCTGCGGCTGATGGACCATACGCCCGACGATTTCACCGGGCCGGTCAATCTCGGCAATCCCGTCGAGATGCCGATCCGGCACCTGGCGGAGACGGTGCTGAAGCTGGTCGGCGGCAAGTCGAAGCTGGTGCAGGCCCGGCCGCTGCCGGTCGACGATCCGCTGCAGCGCTGTCCGGACATCACGCTGGCGCGCGAGAAGCTGAAGTGGGAACCGAAGGTTCCGCTGGAGGAGGGCCTCCAGAAGACGATCGCCTATTTCGACGAGCTGCTGCGCGGCAACGAGCAGGTGAGCCGGGTCGGCCGCTAGGTGCCTCCCCTTCGCGGACCTCGCGAAGGGGAGGGACATGTTTCTCGGTTACTGTGCCGCGACGGCGCGGGGCAGGGCGTTCACGACGGACCGGCGGCCCGAGGTCATCTCGTCGTGGATCCACTTGTAGGTCTTCTCCATGCCGTCCTCGAGGCGGATGGAGGGGGCCCAGCCCAGCAGCTTCTTGATCAGCGTGTTGTCGCTGTTGCGGCCGCGCACGCCCTTGGGCGCGTCGAGCTTGTAGCTGCGCTTCAGCTTCACGCCGGCGATCTTCTCGACGATGTCGACCAGCCGGTTGATGCTCACCAGCTCGTCGCTGCCGATGTTCAGCGGCTCGACGATGTCGCTCTCGAGCAGGCGGATCGTGCCGTCCGTGCAGTCGTCGATGTACATGAATGAGCGCGTCTGCTCGCCGTCGCCCCAGATCTCGATCTCGTGCTTGCCCGACAGCTTGGCGGCGATGACCTTGCGGCAGATCGCGGCGGGGGCCTTTTCGCGGCCGCCGTCGTAGGTACCCTCCGGCCCGTAGACGTTGTGGTAGCGCGCCACGCGGGTCGCGAGGCCGTAATCCTCGCGATAGTGGCGGGCCATGCGCTCGCTGAACAGCTTCTCCCAGCCATAGCCGTCCTCCGGCATGGCCGGATAGGCGTCCTCTTCCTTGAGGGCCGTCACGTCGGGGCGGGTCTGCTTCTCGCCGTTGTAGACGCAGGCCGACGACGAATAGAAGAAGCGCTGGGTGCCGGCCTCCTTGGCGGCGACCAGCATGTGGGTGCTGACCAGCACCGACAGCATGCACTCGGCCTTGTGGGTCTCGATGAAGCCCATGCCGCCCATGTCGGCCGCGAGGTTATAGATGGTGTGGGCGTCCTTGGCCGCGGCACGGCAGGGCTCGAGCAGGGCGAGATCGCCCACCTGGTTCTCGACGCCGGGCGTCTTCTGGTACCACTCGTCCAGCGGCTTGACGTCGACCGCCCGGATCCTCGAATGGCCGCGCTGCTGCAAAACCTTCACCAGATGGCCGCCGATGAAGCCGCCGGCTCCGGTGACGACCACAAGATCATTCTTGGACATTGACGAGCCTTTCACGCGAAGAGAGGGTTTTTATACGATTCTTCAGAGACTTGCGAGGTCGCGGGCGGCTCTCCACGCGGGACGTCCACATGGGATGCCGACCGCGCCGGCCCAGGCCAGGCGCGCAGAAGGGCCCGTTTGCGCGTCTCGCGCTTTGTCGTCAAGTCGGCCGGGTGCCGCGGCTTTCCACGGGTTCCCGTCCGCAGCCGCAGGAAACCGGTGGTTGACGGCAAAAAACTCTCCTATAGCAAGCACATAGGCCACATTCCGGCCACCTGGGCATCGTGCTGGCCGAGATCACCCCCGTCATCCTCACCTACAACGAAGCGGCAAACATTGGCCGCTCCCTCGCGCGCCTGCGATGGGCACGCCGGGTGGTCATCGTGGACAGTGGATCGACGGACGAGACCCTGGCGATCGCGGCGCAGTTCGCCAACGTCGAGACCTTCCATCGTCCGTTCGACACGCACGCGCAGCAATGGCGCTTCGCCGTCGAGGAGACGGGGATCGATACCACCTGGATCCTCCGCCTGGACGCGGACTACATGCTCGAACCGGCGCTGCGCGAGGAGATCGAAGCCCTGGCCCCCGAACCCGGGACCGCGGCCTACCGTATCGCCTTCACCTATTGCATCGACGGCCGGCCGCTCAGGGCCTCGCTGTACCCGGCGCTGCCGGTCCTGTTCCGGCGCGGCCGCGGCCGCTTCGAGCAGGACGGCCATACCGAGAAGCTGCACATCGATGGTCCGATCCAGCCGCTGCGCGGGCGGCTGCTGCACGACGATCGCAAGAGCCTGGAGCGCTGGCTGCTATCCCAGGCGCGCTATCAGGCGCAGGAGGCGGCGAAGATCTCGAGCCGCCGCTGGGCCGAGCTCAACTGGTCTGGCCGTATCCGGCGCACCCGGCTTCTGGGGCCGCCGGCCGTGGCGGTGCACTGCCTCCTGGTGAAGGGGCTGGCGTTCGACGGTGCGGCAGGCCTGCTCTATACAGCGCAGCGCGTGACGGCCGAACTGATCCTGTCCATGCACCTGCTTCGCGCGGACATCGGCCGTCTCCTGGGGGCAAAGGCGGTCGAATGACCTACATTCTCGGGCTAAACGCCCATCATGCCGACGCGGCTGCGTGTCTGGTGAAGGACGGCGTCCTCGTCGCCGCCGCCGAGGAGGAGCGGTTCCGGCGCGTCAAGCACTGGGGCGGCTTTCCCAACGAAGCGATCCGCTACTGCCTGGCGGAGGCGGGCATCTCGCTTGCCGATGTGGAGCACGTCGCGGTGAACAGCGACAACCGCGCTGCCCGATGGCGGAAGCTGGCTTACGTGCTGCGCTCCCGCGTCAGCCCGGCCTATCTGTTGCGACGCCTGCGCCAGCGCGGCGAACGGGCGGACGTCGCGGGCGGCCTCCGGCAGGGCCTGCCGGAGCAGGAGTTCCGCGGCACGGTGCATACCGTGGAGCATCACCTCTGCCATCTTGCCTCGGCCTTCCTTGTATCGCCGTACGAGAAGGCGGTGGCCGTTTCCGTGGACGGCTTCGGCGATTTCTCGTCGGCCGCCTGGGGGCTGGGCGAGGGCAGTACGATCACCGTTGGCGGGCGCGTCTATTTTCCGCATTCGCTTGGGGTGTTCTACGAGGCGATGACACAGTTCATCGGCTTTCCCCACTACGGCGACGAATACAAGGTGATGGGGCTCGCGCCGTACGGCGAGCCGCGCTTCGTCGATCTGCTGAAGCAGGTCGTCCTCGCGAGGCCGGATGGTTCCTTCGCGCTCGACCTGCGTTACTTCCGCCATGCCCGGACCGAGGAGATCGACTATCGCGTCGAGGATGGCATCCCGCGCTACGGGGCGCTGTGGGGCGACGCCCTCACGCAGCTGCTGGGACCGGCGCGCGATCCGTCGGCGGCGCTGGAGGATCGCCACCGCGATATCGCGCGGTCGGTGCAGGCCACCTACGAGGATGCCTTTTTCAATCTGCTCGCCGCCGTGCATCGCCGGTACGGCGTCGATGCGCTCGTGCTGGCCGGGGGATGCGCCTACAACTCCGTCGCCAACGGCAAGGTGCTGGAACGTTCGCCGTTCAAGAGGCTCTACGTGCAGTCGGCGGGCGGCGATGCGGGCGGGGCCATCGGCGCCGCCTTCGCCGTGTGGCATCGGACGGCAGGCCCCTCCACGCGGCGCCATTTCGTGATGGACCATGCCTACTGGGGCCCATCCTTCACGCCCGAGCAGATCGCCACCGCCGTCGCGGCGCGCCGCGCCGACTTCGAGGCCGAAGGCTGCAGCATCGAGCGGATCGGCGACGAGGCGACGCTCTGCCGCCTGACGGCCGAGCAGATCTCGCACGGCAAGGTGATCGGCTGGTTCCAGGGCCGGCTGGAGTGGGGGCCGCGGGCCCTTGGGAACCGCTCGATCCTGGGCGATCCGCGGCGCGCCGACATGAAAGATATCCTGAACCTCAAGATCAAGCGGCGGGAGTCCTTCCGCCCGTTCGCGCCGTCGGTCCTGCGCGAGGCCGTGCCGGAGTGGTTCGAGACGGATGCCGACGTGCCGTTCATGATGCAGGTCTTCCGGATCCGCGAAGCCAAGCGCGCCGAGATCCCCGCCGTCACCCATGTCGACGGCACGGGCCGCCTGCAGACCGTGACCTGGGCGGGCAATCCGCGCTATGCGCGCCTGATCCAGGCGTTCCGCGACATCACCGGCGTCCCGATGGTGCTGAACACCAGCTTCAACGAGAACGAGCCGGTCGTCTGCCGCCCGGAGGAAGCCATCGACTGCTTCCTGCGCACCAAGATGGACGTGCTGGTGCTGGGCGATACGCTGATCCGGCGGTGAGGGAACGCCACCCGCCTGCCGTCGAGCGGCTCAATTCGCCCGGTAGCTCACCGGCTCGGCTTGGCGGCGCGCAGATCGGCGAGCCAGCGCCGCGCGTCATGCAGGCTGTGGAAGAGCCGGACAGGCCTGTCCTCTCTGGTCGCGTCGGCGAACATGGTCGAGAAGCGTGTGTTGCCGTCGGCGACCACGAAGGCCACGGGACCGCGTCCCCCGCTACGGCTGCGAAGGGCAGTGGCGAACGCCCGGATCTCGTCCGGCGCCATGTCCGTCGAGGCGCTCGAGACATCGATGATCTTGTCCAACTGCCGCGCGTCGGCGGTGGCGACGTGGACGGCGACTGACGCGATGTCGTCCGTCGAGACAGAACCGCGAACGATGATGGTGGCGAGGCGGTGCAGGGGCGACACGTCAAGGTAGACCGGCATCTCTTTTGACCGACATCAACAAGGGGCGTCCGCTGCGGCTTGATCCGCCTCGGCCGTTGCAGGGCGTTCCCCGCCTGGGGCGTGCACGGGTGACACTCTATCGAGCCAGTGGATCGCCTTCAGCCTGGTTGGGAAAAGACGCATAGGCCGATCGGCGGTCGCCAGGATGCCAAGCAGCCGCGTCAGGGCCTCCGGAGGCTCGGCGGGCAGCACGATGGCAAGAGGTCCCATCGGGTCGCCGTATCCCGCTCGGATGCGGCCTCCCGCCGCCAACACCTGGTCTTCGTCCATGGCGAGGTCCAGGTTGGCGCAGTCAAACAGCTTGCGATACTGGGAGGCGCCCGCCCCCCTTATCGCTGAAACGCATCTCAGAAAATCGCGATCGGAAACAAGCCCTTCCGCCATCATGGAAACGAGTCTTGCCTTCGAATCGATCCTCCAGTGCAACGGCATGACGCTGCTCCCACCCTTGAGCAGCCTCGATCATGCGGGGCCGGACCGGCACCCGGCAACCGCAAAGGGCCATCACGTTTCGCTGACACGCGGCACGGGCACGGATGAAGCGGCAGTCCGGCGTCGGTCGCGGTCAGCCGGCGAGCTTTTCGGGAGAGAAGGATGGTGCCGGGTGAGGGATTTGAACCCCCGACCTTCGGTTTACAAAACCGCCGGAGGGGCATTTCTACGCGCTTCATGACCCTTCAGAACCTTAACTGTAGGCCCGGAAAGGCCCGTATTTAGCGCTTCTGGGCGTTCACCTGTCTTTCCTGGGGTTAACATCCTATAAGTGCGGCATGTAACCCCAGCCGTTACCCGGGTGGGAAGGCGGAGAGAAGCCCTATGAAGAAGAAGCTAACGGCGCTAAGCGTATCGAACCTACGGCCCGGCCGCGAGCGCTACGAGGTCAGCGACGCGGACGCGAAGGGCCTCGTCCTGATCGTCCAGCCGAGCGGCTCCAAGTCCTGGGCGATGCGGTTCCGGAAACCCGGCGGACGGCTCGCCAAGCTTACGCTCGGCACCTTCGACCCGCACGGAGCCCCTGACGGCGCGCCCGCCATGGGCGGTCCCCTGACCCTGGCGGAGGCCCGGGAGCTAGCCGCCCAGGTCAACCGGCAGAGGGCGAGCGGCAAGGACGTGATCGGGGAAACCAAGCGAGAGAAGGCCGTCGCGCGGCTCAAGGCGGCCGGGCAGGGCGATAACTTCCTGGCGGTGCTTAAGGTCTTCGTGCGGGAGCACCGGGTGCGGCGGTCCGGCGCGCGGCCCCGGGACTGGCGGGAGAAGGCCCGCATCCTCGGCCTGCGGTACGCGGACGAGAAGTCGGAGCCCGAGTTGATCAAGGGCGGCCTCGCCGAGCGCTGGGCGGACCGGCCGGTAGGAGAGATCACCCAGGACGACTGCCAGGACGTGATCGACAAGGCTCGCTCGCACGGCATCCCCGGCGCGGCGGTCAAGAACGACGGCGCGAGCGACAACCGAGGCCGCAAGATGTGCGACGCGCTCGGTGCCTTCTTCCGGTGGGCCAAGAAGAACCGTCGCGCGATCCTGAAAGTCAACCCGATGCTCGGCATCGACAGGCCGCCGCCGCCGGCAGCGCGCGAGCGCTTTCTGTCGGACGGCGAGGTGGCGCTCCTCTGGAAGGCCTGCGACCGAGTCGTCTACCCGTTCCCCCAGGTCGTCCGGCTCCTCCTGATCACGGCCCAGCGGCTGAACGAAGTCGCCGGCCTCCGGTGGTCGGAGCTGGAGGAAGACGGCGCGGTCATCGCCCTGCCCGGCGAGCGGACCAAGAACCACCGTCCGCACCTAGTTCCGCTTCCGCCGCTTGCAAGATCAATCCTGGACGAGGCGAAGAAGATCGACGGTTGCGAGTTCGTCTTCTCGATAACCGGACGCGGGCCGGTCTCCGGCTGGTCGAAGATCAAGAGGCAGCTCGACGCGGCCATCGCCGAGGCGAACGGCGGGAAGCCCATCCCGGCGTGGCGCTATCATGATCTTAGGAGGACCGCACGAACGGGCCTGTCCAAACTGCGCGTCGACCGCGACGTGCGAGAGGCCGTCCTGAACCACGTCAAGCAGGGCGTAGAGGGTACGTACGACCGCTACGACTACTTCGATGAGAAGAAGGGCGCGCTCGAGCGCTGGGCCGCTCACGTTCAGGACGTAGTCAGCGGGAAGGCCGCCAACGTCGCGTCTCTGGACAAGGCCCGCGCGAAAGCGCCGAGCGGTGAAGCGATAGCGTGTGCTTGATCTTGGAGGAGGGTGCGTCGGCGTCCTTCCTTCCTTCCTCGTCGTCCAACTCCGTAAACGCTCAGAAATTTCTTTCTGTCCAAGCGGCGCACTTCCGGTTTAACCTATCATCAAGGGACCCGGGATCGGACGAACCCGGAATTGGTTCCTTTGTCCTAGACCTTAGGCGTGGTCGGCATCGCCGACTGGGTGGTAACCGGGCGATAAGCGAGACTCCAGCGCCCCGCCGCTACCAACTTCTGGAGACGGACTTGCCGCTCCGTGACGGGAGCTAGCGCCGCCTTATAGTCCGAGGGACGACGCAGCAAGAGCCGCTTCGGTGCAAATTAATGTTTGCGCCGGGGCGGTGGCTTGCCTGCGCGGCGACACCGCTCCCGGCGACGGAGCGACTATGGCTAACCACTCAACGACGACGAAGAACCCGGCCGCGGTCACGCAGCACGACGCGCTGGTGCCGGAAGACGAGTTCGCGAAGATCATCGGCGGTCTGTCGCGGGTCACGATCTGGAAGCGGACTGAGAAGGACCCGAACTTTCCAAAGCCGGTGAAGATCGGCGCGCGCGCCTTCCGGCTCCGGTCGGACATCGACCGATACCTCGCGCACCTCGGGGAAGAGGCGATCGAGCGCCAGCGAGCGCTAATCGAGCGGGGCAAGAAGAAGGCGGCGGCCAAGGCCCTGAAGTCCTCCGCTACTGGCCGCAAGCGCGCGGCGTGAGGGAGGGCACCCGCCATGAAGACAAAGAAAAGGGGCGCAGTCGTAACGCCGAGCCCCCAAGTTGACGACTCTCGCTCTGATCTAAAGCGGGTAGCTCAGGCTAGCCCGGCTTCCGTTGGGGTGCCAGCGACCGTCTCGTACGTCTACTACTACCAAGACGTTCACGGCCGCCTTATCCGCACGACCTCGCCACCCGGCCGGGAGAACGTTCAGGCGAGGGTCCTGGACCTCGGCGGCGGCGAACTCGTCGAGCAGCTGAGAGTCTGTGCCGACCGCGCCGTGATGCGGACCGTCCTATCGAGCGAGACGGAGGCAGGCGAGCGCTGGCTTCGATATGACGACCCGGACGATACGGAGTGCGAGTTCTGGCGGCGGCCTTACCGAGACGGAGGTGCGTCATGAGCACACGGATTGGCTCAAGGCGCGCCGCCGCGTTCAGGCGGCTCAACGGGAAGCCTGCGACGAGCAACGTCGTGGCGTTCCCCGGCAGGCATCCTGAGGAGCCCGGCTTCGACGCGCTGGTCGAGACGGCCGACGCGCTGATCGCCTGTCTCCGAAAGTGCCGTTCGTCGGACGACGTGCAGCTATCCGCGATGATGTGGGTGCTCGCCTCCGGTGTCGCCTACTACGCGAAGAGCGAGGCGGACGTTCACACCATGATGAAGGAAGTCCACACGCGGTGCCTCGACGCCGCGCTCATGCAGTATCGAGGAAGAGCGGGAGGCGTGCGATGACCACGCTCCATGAGGCGGCGGCCGACGAGCCTTCCCACATGAATGAGAGCATCCTTGCCCTCGCGCTCGGGTACGCTGCCGCGGGGAAGCCCGTCTTCCCCTGCGTCAACGACCCGGGCGACCTGAGACGGCACAAGGCGCCGCTCACCGCACGTGGCTTCAAGGATGCGACCACCGACCCGCTCGCGATCACGCGCTGGTGGAAGAGGTGGCCGACGGCGCTCATCGGCATACCGACCGGCAGCATCAGCGGCATCGTCCTGCTCGACCTCGACGTGAAGAAGGGCAAGAACGGGTTTGCCCACGTAACGGACTGGGAGACGCTTTCCCCCTGTCGAGCCCGGACCGGGACCGGCGGCGTTCACCTCTACTTCAAGGACGACGGGACCATCAGAAACTCCAGCGACGACATCGCGCTGGGCGTCGACACTCGCGGTGAGGGCGGCTACTTCATCGCGCCCGGATCGCCCGGCTACGAGTGGATCGGGGAGTGTCGCGACTTCTCTAACCTTTCGCCATGGCCGGATGCCTACAGGCCGAAGGGTGCGCGGCACAAGATGAACGGGGCGCGGAACCCGGCAAACGGTGCGCGCTCGATGCCGCGTCTCGTTGTCAACAATCCACCAGCGTGGCTCCGCGAGCGGAAACATACGGGCACTGGGTTGTCCAACGATCCGAAAGACTTCTTGAGCACAGAAGAGATCGCGGCGGCCATAGACGCAATAGAGAACGCGGAGTTGGGCTGGGACGACTGGAACGTCATCGGCATGGCGATCTGGGCCGCCACGCAGGGCAGCGACGAGGGTCGGGTCCTATTCCACCGCCTCTCCGCAAAGAACGCGGGCAAGTACGTGCCGGACGGTGCGGCTCGAATCGCGAAGCGGGCGACGGACAGCGTCGATGAGCGGTGGGACCACTACAGGCAGTCACCGCCCACCCAGCTCTCCGCAGGTAAGCTCTTTTGGCTGGCTGACCAGGAGAACCCGAGCTGGCGCGACGCGCTGTCCCGCGAGGAGAGCGCTTGGGCCGATGAAAGCGCGGAGGCTACCGACGACCGGCAAGGCGAGACGCCCGCCGGCGCCGACTGGCCCACGACGTTCGAGTGGATTGACCCGAAGAGCATACCGCGTCGCCAGTGGCTGTACGCGCCGCACTACATACGAAAGTACCTGAGCCTAACGATCTCGGCCGGCGCCGTTGGGAAGTCCTCGCTCGTGATCGTCGAGGCGCTGGCCATGGCGAGCGGCAAGGCGCTGCTTGGCGTGAAGCCCGCGCCCAAGCGGCTAGGCGAGAAATCAGCCCAGCCGTTGCGCGTCTGGTACTGGAACGGCGAGGACCCATCCGACGAGCTTCAGCGTCGCGTCATCGCGGCGGCCACTCACTACAAGCTCGACTGGCAGGCCGACGTCGCGGGCAGGCTGTCGGTGAACTCTGGTCGAGAGCTGGAGATCATCATCGCAGAGGTTCGGCGTAACGAGGTGCGCTTGAACCGGAAGCTCGTGGACGAGCTGGTCAAGCGGATACGCTCGAAGCAGATCGACGTCGTGATCGTCGATCCCTTCGTGTCCTCACACCGAGTCGCGGAGAACGACAACGCCGCCATCCAGCTTGTCGCCAGCACCTGGGCGCGCATCGCCGAAGAAGCAAACTGCGCTGTGATGCTGGTGCACCACTCTCGCAAGACCAACGGAGAAGGGGCGACGGTCGAAGACGGTCGCGGTGCGAGCGCGCTCGCGAACGCCGCCAGGTCTGCCAGGTCACTCAACAAGATGACGGTCAAGGAGGCGGCCAACGCCGACGTCGAGGAGCGTGAGCGGTGGCTATACTTCCGCAGCGACCTCGGCAAGCCAAACATGTCGAAGCCCCCGGAAGCCGCAGACTGGTACAGGTTGGTCTCGATCGACCTGGAGAACCACGGCGGCGAGGTCGACTGGGACCAGGGCGACCACGTCGGCGTCGTCGCGCGCTGGGCGTATCCGAGAGCCGACCGGCCGAAAGTCACCCCCGCCGACGTCGCCCGCGCGCAGGCGGCGATCAGAAGTGGCGGTCCGTGGCGGAAGGACCAGCGCGCGAAGCCGTGGGTCGGCGAGCCGATAGCGGCGGCGCTCGGGGTCGAGCTCGACCACGGCCAGATCAAACGGATGGTCGTTGGCAT
Source organism: Pseudomonadota bacterium (assembly GCA_049323495.1). Classification (GTDB taxonomy): domain Bacteria; phylum Pseudomonadota; class Alphaproteobacteria; order Reyranellales; family Reyranellaceae; genus Reyranella. The sequence continues at coordinate 7,241 of JBMONG010000017.1, read as the reverse complement.
CATCGAGGACTGGCTAAAGAACGGCTGGCTGGTCGAGGTCGAGGGGAAGGGGCCGAAGCGAACGCTCAAGGCCTTCGTCGAGGCCGGGGAAGCGCCCGCTCCGGACGGAAAGCCGGCGGCGAGGTAGCCGCGGTGCCCCAGTCCCGAGGACCGAGGCACCTTCGAGGGGCGGAAAAGGCGCGGAAAAGCCTATGGAATAAGGGTTTGCCTCGGTCAAATGACTGAGGCAAATCGACTAGGGACACCTGTGCTCCCGGCCGTGCTCCAGTAGTAGTTTCCCCCTTTAGGGGGAACTACTGGGGCAGGGCACTGGGCCGGCGGCCTGAAGGGCATGATCCGGACGGTCTTGAGCCCATTTCCGGTCCTCATGGCCGGTTTCCGGTTCCTAGAACCGAAGCACATGGGCCATAAGTCATTCAGGTATATATATTTTTCCGCACCCTTGGACCCGTGGATAACGCCTGGGTTAACCTAACGCCCTTTTGACAGGTCCGGGTGCCTCAGGCCCGGTCCGGCGGTAGCCGTGCCGGTCGCCGCGCCCCGGCGGCCCGCATCCGCCCCATCGGCGCGTTTCCCGCCCGGCGGGGTCCCCCGGCCCCTTTTCCGGCCGCCCTTGCGCATCGGGCTCCCTAGGCCCGCCGCCGAGGCCTTCCCGGGAGGCCCTAACCGGGGTCGGCCGCCGCCGGCCCCGCCGCCTTAGAAGACCCGGCCCGGGACGGGCCGGTAGAGACCCCGGCCGAGACGGCCGGTAGACCCGCCACCCCCGTTCGATACCCGCCCGCCGCTTAGGGGCGGCGCAACCGCTTGAAGAGGAGAAGCCCGCTCATGCCCCGCGCTCGCGGAAAACCCGGCCCCCCTTGCGAGACCTGCGCGCACCGGGAGGTGGACGCCATCAACCTGGCGATCGCCAGCGGCGTCTCGATCAAGGCTATCGCGAAGCGCTACGACGTGAGCGTCGCGAGCCTCTACCGGCACGCCCGCCGCCCGCGCTGCCTGCCGCCGCAGCTCAGGGCGAAGCTGATCGCCGGCCCGTCGGTCGAGGGGATCGACCTCGACAAGCTGCGGGAGGGGGAGAGCCAGTCGCTGCTGATGAACATCATCGGCCTGAGGCTCCGGCTCCTCGGCGCGCTCGCCGTGGCGGAGGAGGCGGGCGACGGGAGCATGATCTCGAAGCTCTCCGGCCAGATCCACCAGAACCTTGAGCTGTCCGCCAAGGTGAACGGCGTCCTCGGCGCGGGCTCGACGACGATCAACAACAACCTCTTCGTCCTGCCGGACTACATCGCGCTGCGGGCCGCGATCACCCGCGCCCTCGCCGCCCACCCTCGGGCGCGGGCGGAGGTCGCGGAGGCCCTTCACGCGCTGGAGGCGCAGGCCGCCAGGGACATCGGCAGCGAGACCCGCGCGCTCCAGTTCGCGGTCGATCCGAGGAAGGCAGCACGCGTGAGCGACGCGGTGGAGGTCTCCGATGGAGCTGGGTGAGATGCAGGTCACGCGATCCGAGCGTACCAAGGCCGAGCCGCGCAAGTTCCCGACGTTCGCCTCGAACCGGACCGGAGGGCCGGCGCAGATGGCCATGCCGGTGAACCGATCCGAGCGTGGGCCGGAGACGAGCCGCCCGGTCGAGCTGGGAAAGCCGAAGCCAACGACCGACCCGGCCGCGCGCAGGGCGTCGACGAGGCGCGAGCTGTTCTACCCGCCCGGCAGCCTCCGGAGAGGGAGGACCCCGCCGTGAGGATGAGCCTCGACCTCGCCCGCGCCCTCGACCCGGTCCTCCTCGCGCGGGACTGCGGCCTCGAACCCGACGCGTGGCAGGCCGAACTGATGCGCTCCGCCGCGCCGCGCATCCTCGAACTCGCGATCCGGCAGGCCGGCAAGACGACGACCACGGGCCTGATCGGCCTCCACACCGCGATCTACAAGCCGGAGTCCCTGACGCTGATCCTCTCGCCCTCGGAGCGGCAGTCCAACGAGATGCTCCGCACCATCAACGGGATGCACCGCCGCCTCGACGGCGTTCCGCGGCTGCGCGGGGAGTCTGTAACCAAGATGGAGTTCGAGCACGGCTCCCGCGTCCTCGCGCTCCCCGGGACGGAGAAGACGGTTCGCGGGATCGCCGCTCCCGAGCTCGTGATCATAGACGAGGCGGCGCGGGTCGAGGACGACCTGATCGGCGCGATCCTCCCGATGCTGACCGTCTCCCGAGGCCGGCTCATCGCCCTGACCACGCCGAAGGGCAAGCGCGGGTTCTTCTTCGAGCAGTGGCATGACGGGAACGCGCCCTGGCACCGCGTGAAGGTGACGGCCGACATGTGCCCTCGCCTTACGCCAGAGGCCCTCGCGGAGCAGCTCCGCATCCTCGGGCCGCAGCGCTACTCGGAGGAGTACGGGCTCGAATTTCGCGACGACGAGGAGGCCGTCTTCCCCGTCGGGATCGTACAGGCCGCGTTCAGCACGGAGGTGGAGCCGCTATGGACCTAGCAGAAGGAACGGCGGCGTCGCCGATAACGTGGCGGCGGCTCCTCCGCGAGCAGTTCGTGCTGGCCGTGGACCTCGGGCAGTCAAATGACCCCACGGCTATCGCAGTGCTTCACCACCAGGGGGTCGAGCAGTTCAACACGGCCCGCGGCGCGCGCGGGGAGCGGGAGGAGGTCGAGACCTTCGACGTCCGGCACCTCGCTCGCCTTCCGCTCGGCCTCTCCTACGTCGACCAGGTCGCGGAGGTCCGCCGCCTCCTGGGCCGCCCGCCGCTGCGGGGCAACGCCGAGCTGGTGATCGACGAGACCGGCGTCGGCCGCCCGGTCGGGGACCTCTTCGAGGACGCCGGCCTATCCCCGACGCGCGTTACGATCACCGCCGGGGAGAACCAGTCCGGCTTCACCACCGGCAGGCGCTGGCACGTCGCGAAGAGCCTCCTGATCTCCCACCTCGACTCGCGCCTCCACACCGGGGAGCTGCGGTTCGCCGCGACCCTGACGGAGGCCGGCGCCATGCAGGAGGAGCTGAAGGACTTTCGCCGCAAGGTCAGCGCGGCGGGCCGCTACTCCTTCGAGGCTCGCGTGGGGAGGCACGACGACCTGGTGCTCGCCGTCGCCATCGGGCTCTGGACCCTCGTCGGTCGCCCGAGGCCCGCCTATCCGACCTTCGGCCGCTACTGAGGGAGGTGCCCATGCGGATTTGACCGAGAGCACCACGACCCTCTGACCAATCTAGCGCGAAAGGACGAATCACATGACTCTTGAAGAACTGATGAGGCAGCAGGAGGCAGACAACGCCACCTTCGAGAAGAAGATCGCTGCAATCGAGGCCAAGCTGGCCGGCATCGACAAACAGCTTAGGCCCGAGGTGATCAGCGAGAGGACCGCCAAGGTCCGCGAGGAGGCCGGGGCGTCCCTCAACGACCTGGTGATCGCGATGAAGAGGCGAGCCCACCAGGCGGAGGAGATGGCTCGGGTCTACACGCCCGAGGCCGAGCTTCGCCTTGCGAGGTTCGACGGCAACGACGACCTCAAGAACGCGACGATCCAGATGGCTACCCACATGCGGCTGGAGCGGACCTCGACCGCAGAGCTGATCGAGCACCTGGAGGACGCTGTGGCGGCCAGGAACCTCGCCAAGGTCGAGGCGATCCGCCTGGAGTTCAACCGGAGGCCGGACCGCGAGGAGGTGAGCATCCCGTGGCGGACGACCTTCGCGAAGCTGGAGTTCCCGGCGGCGGTCGCGGCGAGGCGGACCATCGGCAAGATCGGCTCGATCGCGATGTTCAGCGAGCAGCGGTTCCTCGAGGCGGCCACGGGGCGGCCGACCAACCCGACGGACAGGATGACCGCGGCGAGGATGGCAAGGGCGGCCTGAGGAGAGACCACGAAAGGCGACGGGGTGGTTGATGAGCCCACCCTAGGCGCCGGGGGCGTCGGTGGCGGGCTTCACTTCTTCCCCGCTGCTGGCGCCCCAACTGTGCTGCTGCGCTCTAGGCAGCAAACGCACCGAGTGGCTTTGGAGTTCTGAATGGAGCGTCAGAGCACGGCGAAGGCAAAAATCCCTCCCCAATACGCGGGAACGCGGGCAGACTTTCGTCGAGATGGACCAGTTGCTTCGCTTCATCGCTTTTCTTGGCCCAATTTTAGGGACGCTCTTGCTTTGGGCAGCTCAAGTGGGTCCTGAGGACGCGGCATCCAATCTTGCAAAATGGGCAAAGCTGGTAGGGATTGATGCGCCACCGAAATGGCTTTTGAGCGAAACTGTCGATTCATGGGCTACGGTGTTGGGAGGCTCCGCCATTGCTGTTGGGCTGTGCGCCATGGCCATTCTATGGAGGCAGAGGCGCATCCGCGGGCGGTCGAAGTTTGGAAAAGCGGCCGGTCCACTCGTCCCGAATGGGGACCCGACGACTGCGGGTAGTGCTGCCAGCGATATCCAGATTGAGTTCGCCAATGAATGCAATGAAGAGCACATCAATTCTCAATTCAAGCGATCCAAAGAACTATTCGCGTCAGGTCGCGAGATGGATCTTGGACAGGTGTCGCTGAATGAATTCTTTATAGGCGTCAGGAATTCGTCCGTTTCTAGGACCTTGAGAAATGTCCGTATCGTGGTTCATTGGATCGGCGGCAAAGGGCCAACGTCGCTTATTGACCTTTCTCTCATCGCTGAACGCACGAAGAAGGACGTGGTCGATATACCGCCGGGGCTAACGGACTATTTCTTATTGGGCCAAAACATAGCCCGCTCAGATGAGGGCATGTTCCATCCGCTGATCGTCCCCTATCACGTCTACCAAGACCAAGCGGCGGAGAGGGACCGCCGAAAGCACGAAGGCTTGCGGATCGTTTACTTCGGAGGCCGGACAAGCCCTATCCTTAAGAACGATGGCTATAAGATTCAACTGGGCGTGTACGCAGACGATGCCGCGCCAGTTGAGGCCACCTTTACTGTGAATGCCCGCGGAAAGACTGTGGTGCTCCTCGATTCGGTCGTCCGTCCCCCTAGCCTTAGGTTGGAGCGCTGAGATGCGCCTGATAATCGTCTTCCCGCTCAAACTGTAGCCGGAGCGGTTACTCCTGCGCTCCACGCCAGGTGGGCTCCCACCCTGGTGGAGGATATAGGGAGGCTGGCGAGGGAGGAACTCGCGGGCGGAGGGGCCGGAAGGGTATTCTCCCGGACCTTTTTGGCCAGCGCCCTCAACGGTCTTCCTACTGCTGCCCCTCGGCTACGTCCCTCCACTTGGACTCTATTTTCCCCCTGATGTCCGAGCGCGATTGCCCGATCAGGGCACGAGATGCCGCATAGGTGATAGAAGAATTGCCGAGCCATCCCCACATTGATGGGTGATGCACCAGCGCAAGCCCTACAAGTGCTCCGTCTGCGGGGCCGAGGTCCCGGACCTCCCCATGTCGGTCCTGAAGCACCAGCTCTCCCACGTGAGGCGGCCCTACGCGGTGGACCGGCTGAACGCCGGCGATGAGCCCGAACCCGCGACGAAGGACGAGCTTCGCTCGCGCCCTGCTGACGGCTAGGGGCAACAGCCTGTTGGCAGCGGGCCGTTGCCCGTCATAGCTTTGCGCGCAGGGGAAGTGGACTTCACGGAGGATGGCCATGACGTACCCAGTCGCCGATGAGGAGCAGGAGAGCGACGTGGCTCTGCGCGCGGCAGCGCACAGCAGGTGGGTACAGCTGCGCAAGCAACTCAAGCCTCGGGACGCGGAGCGGCGCGACTGGATAAGAGCCTTGCTCGCAGGGGAGAGGCTACGCTGCAGCGACGGCGACGTGTTCAGGGTGGACCGCATCGCCTGTAGGCTCAGTCCGGAGGAAGTGGAGCGGTGGGCGAAGGAACACGAGTTCTTCGAGGCGCTCGACAGGCTGCGACAGAGCCTCGACGAGATCGCGAGGACCGACTTCCGCCCTTGTCCTTCATGATGATTGGACTGTCGCTGCACAATCTTAGATTGGAGAGATGCCGTGCACGATGTCGAAGATGAATACGGAGACGCAGACGACTATCGACCTTCCGACGAAGTTCAGATGTTTGAGCTGGTCGACGGTCTTACCTCGTTGCATATGTTGGCGGACGATCTGTTTCTGAGAATGCAAGTTACCAATCTTGCTCTCGTCGATCAGTTCATCATGGGGCTGGAGGATGAAGTACGCGCCAAGCTCTTCGCTGATGAAAGGACACCTTCCGAAACGTACTTCTTGTCCGCTCAGACCCAAATGTGGATTTTTGCGGCTTACGAGCTCTTAAGAACCTGGAGAGAACGAGCGGCAGAAGTCCTTAAGCTAGCTAAGAACGGCGGTTTGGAGTTGAAGATCAAGGCACTGGAACGTGATCGCGGTTACCATCACTTTGGTCACGAGCAATTCGCGACGCAGCTTAGGGCAGTGCTTGCCGATAGCACCTTGCTAGACAAGATCAGAGAGGACCAGCGAGTGGTCTACTTTCCGTTCTCGACACTTGAACACATTCGAGTTGCTCTCGCGAAGCATCAGGTAGTTGGTCAACCCAATGTCGCCGCTTACGCTCCGGGCTATGGGAGGATTAACAAGTGGTGCGGTGCACTCGATTACGAACTTGAGGCGGACGGTATGATCTTTGGAACAGTAAACCGCCGAGACATCGCGGATAGCGTCCGAGCGCTGTCAGATCGCTCGAAGGTTCCTACAGATGAGGAAATTGCGGATCATCGGAAGATGATGAAGAGTCTGCGGCGCAATCTTTTCAAGGGGTAGCGGCGTTGAACGACAACGAACACCATCCCTCAATAGATCGCCCACCTTGAGAACAGCGCGGGCACCATGCGCGAGGACCTGAGGGAGGCGCGCGCAGAACTTCAGGCAAAGCCTGATGACGAGATGCTCGTGAAGCAAGTGCGCGCGTTGGAGAGCTTCCTGAAGGGCGTGCAGGCGAAGGTCGAGATGTCTAGGAGGCGGGCCCAAGAGGCGTGATCGCAGTGCGGACCCCCCCCCTAGTCCCTGACTTCGCGCCGCGACGAAAGAACCGAATCTGGTGAGCCTCGGTTTTGAACTGATCGTATGGCGCGTGGGTCTTGAACGAATCGATGTTGCTCACGGGAGCCTCTGAAAAACCTATTTCAACAACCTGCTAGGCCGTTCGTCTGTAACCATGCGGTGAGCACCGCGGCGTAGCTACTTTGTTGGAATGAGAGGCCGCAGGTCTTTGTTGATCTCGATCAGCTCTTTGAGGTTTTCGACGCCGAACGGCGTGAAGGCTGTGACGGCGATGT
>JBMONG010000016.1:0-297084 GCA_049323495.1 Pseudomonadota bacterium | reverse complement strand
AGGTCAACGTAGCTGAACAACGACCCAGATCGCTCATCCGATCCACGCATCACCGACTCCGTAGCAACCGGAACCAGTGAATCATCCTCTTCAATGAACTACGATGAGTTTTTCAACAGCCTGCTAGGTTTCCTCCGAAACGGAGGAACCTCGATGTCCGACTGGCAAAAACGCTACCAGCGCCTGCTCTTCGATCGTCCGCATCCCAAGGTGCTGCGGGTCACCATGAACCGGCCGGAAAAGTACAACGCGACCGACGCGATCATGCATCGCGAGCTGGTCGATGTGTGGCGCGACATCGACGGGGACGACACCGTCAACTGCGTGATCATCCAGGGCGCGGGCGGCAAGGTATTCTCGGCCGGCGGCGACTTCGACATCATCGAGAAGAACATCAAGGACTACAACGCGCTGCTGCGTACCTGGAAGGAAGCGCGCGACATCGTCTACAACGTCATCAACTGCTCCAAGCCGATCGTCAGCACCATGCGCGGCCCGGCGGTCGGCGCAGGTCTTGTCGCCGGAATCCTCGCGGACGTCTCGATTGCCTCAAAGAAGGCGCGCATCATCGACGGCCACACGCGGCTCGGCGTCGCCGCAGGCGATCACGCCGTGATCGTGTGGCCGCTGCTCTGCGGCATGGCCAAGGCCAAGTACTATCTCCTGCTCTGCGAGGCCGTGGACGGAGAGGAAGCGGAACGCATCGGCCTGGTGTCGATGTGCGTCGAGGACGACCAGCTGGAGGCCAAGGGCCTGGAGGTCGCGACCAAGCTGGCGGAAGGCGCGCAAACGTCGATCCGCTTCACCAAGTACGCGCTCAACAACTGGCTGCGCATGATGGGGCCTGCCTTCGACGCCTCGACGGCGCTGGAGATGCTGGGCTTCCTGGGGCCGGAGGTGAAGGAGGGTCTCGCCTCGCATCTCGAGAAGCGCAAGCCGAAGTTCGATCCCTACTCGCCCCTCTGAGGAGCACGCCATGCGCGGATTGGACGGAAAAAGCGTGATCGTCACCGGCGGCGGCGGCGCGATCGGCAGCGCCATCTGCCGGCGCTTTGCCGCCTATGGATGCAAGGTCGCCGTATTCGACAGGAACGCCGAGGCGGCGGACGGCATCGCCAAGGAGATCCGAAATGCCGGCGGCACGGCGTTCGTGTCGCCGGTCGACATCGCCCAGTACAGCGCGGTCGCAGAGGCGATCCGGGCTTGCGAGTCGGAGCTGGGTCCGACCGACATCCTGGTGAACAATGCGGGCTGGGACCGCTTCGCCAACTTCGTGGACACCACGCCGGACCTGTGGGACCAGCTCATCGCCATCAACCTGCGCGGCCCGCTGAACATGTCGCATGTGGTTCTGAAGGGCATGGTGGCGCGGGGCCGGGGACGGATCGTCAACATATCCTCCGACGCCGGGCGCGTCGGGTCCTCTCTCGAGGCCGTGTACTCGGCCTGCAAGGGCGGCATCATCTCCTTCACCAAGACGGTGGCCCGGGAGGTCGCCCGCAAGGGCATCACGCTGAATGCCGTCTGCCCCGGCCCGACCGACACCCCCCTGCTGGCGGCCGTCGCCGGGGATGACGAGCGCGGCCAGAAGATCCGCGCCGCTCTCGTAAGCGCCATACCCATGAAGAGGGTCGGCCACCCGGAGGACATTCCCGGCGCAGTCTGCTTCCTCGCCAGCGACGATGCGGCTTTCATAACGGGACAGACGATCAGCGTGTCCGGCGGCTTGACCATGCACGGCTGAAAGGCCGAGACTCGCGCATGCTCGAAGTCCAGTGGCTGGCCGCGGCCTTGCCGAATTTCGTCCGCTACGTCGTCGTCGGCTTCGCCCTGGCGGGACTGTTCCTGCTGCTCTACACGCGCATCACGCCATGGCGGGAATTCGCATTGATCAGAGCGGGCAATTCAGCCGCCGCGACGGCCCTCGTCGGCGCCCTGCTCGGCTTCTGCCTGCCGCTCGCAAACACGATCGCACAGGCGATCAGCATCGTCGACGTGGTGCTGTGGGCGCTGGTCGCGCTCGTCGTGCAGCTGCTCGTGCATGTCGGGCTGCGCCTGCTGCTGCCCGGGCTCAAGCAGGAGATCGAATCGAACCGCGCCGCGGCAGGTATTACGGCCGGCGGCTTCGCCGCCTGCTTCGGACTGATCAACGCCGCCTGCCTGACGAGTTGACGATGCCCATGCCGGCTCCCCCTCCTCCTCGCGGGCCCCGCATGTCGCGCGGCGTGAAGCTCGTGCTCATGGGCGTGGCCGGCGCCGCCCTGCTCTATTCCTGTTCGCCGGGCATGGGTGGCATCCCGTTCCTCTGGTTTCTGCCGTTCCTGCGCGGCCCCGCGGTCACGACGCCCGCCGCGCCACCGGGCCAGACGGCGACGACGAAGCCCGGGGCTCCGGCGCAGACGGCGCCGGCGCCGACCCAAAGCCAGCGCGGGGGGTTCGGCTCCACCGGCAACACGACGGGCAGTTCGGGTGGTTCGAGCTGAATGCGACGCCAGGCCCTGACGCCACGCCCCGGCTGGCAGCGGAAGCTCGAGGAGCTGGGCTTCGGCTACCATGTCCTCGAAGGCAAGCCCTACTGGACGGAGCAGGCTTGCTATGTCTTCTCCACGGCCGAGGTCGACGAACTGGAGGCCGCGACCGAGGAACTGCACGGCATGTGCCTCAAGGCGGTCGAACATGTCGTCGCCAACCGCCTCTGGGAGCGCATGCGCATTCCCCCCATCTGGGGCGACTACATCGAACGCGTCTGGCGGCGCGCCGATCCGACGATCTACGGGCGCTTCGACCTCGCCTATGACGGCCAGAACCCACCCAAGCTGCTGGAGTACAACGCCGATACGCCGACGGCGCTCTATGAAGCCGCCGTCGTGCAGTGGTTCTGGCTGAAGGACGTCAGGCCCGAGGCCGATCAGTTCAATTCCATCCATGAGAAGCTGATCGAGGCCTGGCGCGCCATCCTGCGACGGCTGCCGCCGGAAGGCATGGTGCACTTCGCGCGCTTCGAAGAGCAGCCGGAAGACCTCGCCACCTCGGAGTATCTGCGCGACACGGCGCTCCAGGCGGGTCTCGCCGGCAAGCCGATGGCCGTGACGCAGATCGGCTGGAACGGCCGGCGCTTCACCGATCCCGACGAAATGCCGATCCAGGTGCTCTGCAAGCTCTATCCGTGGGAATGGATGGTGCGCGAGGAGTTCGGCCGGCACGTGCTCACGGACACCACGGCCTTTCTCGAGCCGGCCTGGAAGATGATCCTGAGCAACAAGATGCTGCTGCCGCTGCTCTGGGAGGGCTTTCCCGGGCATCGAAACCTGCTGCCATCCTTCGAGTCGGAGCATGCGGATCTCGGCGGCGCCTTCGTGAAGAAGCCGATCTTCGGGCGCGAAGGCCACAATGTCACCGTCGTCGGACCGGGCGTCTTCGATACGGCCGGCGGCGATTACGGCGACGAGGGATTCGTCTGGCAGGCCTACCAGCCCCTGCCGGTCTTCGACGGCAGCCACGCCCTGGTCGGCTCCTGGGTCATCGAAGACAAGCCGGCCGGCATCGGCATGCGCGAGGACGACCGGCGCATCACCCACAACGACAGCCGGTTCGTGCCTCACTACTTCGAGTAGTCCGTCGTCGTCGTCAGTAGTCCCATTCCATCTTGACGCCGATGCGCTGGTCGGAATCGGCGCCGATGGTGCCCTCGATCTTGACGTGATCCAGCACCTCGATCTGCACCACGCCGCGGCTGGAATTGCCCGTGGCGCCCTGCTGCGCGCCGACATACACGCCCGGCGCAACATAGCGGCCGGCCTCGAGCGATATGTTGCTGGCATTCGATCCATTGCCGCTGGAACCGACCGACAGCCGGTCGAGACCGAGGCCGGTGCGCAGGCGGCTGAGCACGCCGGTACCCGGATCCTGCCCCATGAGTTCGGCAATGCCCTGGGCCGCCTGGGCGAGCTCGAAGGGGCTGAGCTGCGACGTCGATTTCCCGAACAGAAGCAGCGCCATCACCTCATCCTGCGGCAGCGGGGGTGAGGAACTCACCGAGATGCTGGGCTCGCGCGCCGTGCCGCCGATGGCGACCGTGATCTTCGTCGACTGGACGGTGGTGCTGGCCTCGAAATCGAGCCTCGGGTCGATCCTGTTTAGGTTGTCGAGGGTGACGATGCCCTTGTCGAAGGTGAGCTGGCGCCCCGCAAGATTGAATGTTCCGCGGCGCAGGGTGAGTCCTCCTATCACCGTCGGTGCCGCCGCCGTCCCGCCGACCCGCAGATCGCCGCTCAGCTCCGCATCAAGGCCGCGCCCCCGCACGAAGATCGCCTGGGGAGCCTGGATCGCCAGGGACAGCCGGATCGGCGTTCCTTCCTCGGACGGTTGCGGCTGGCCCTGCGGCGGTGTCACGGCAGCCGCCGCAGCACTTGCCGGCGTCCCGCCGGGCTTGTTGATCTCCCGGACATCGAGCGTCGGATAGCTCGCGGACTGCGCCACCCCCACCGCGATCTCGGCCCGGTCGACCGTGATCGTCCCGGAGACGTCGATTGCGCGGGATGTTGCGCCCGTGACCCTGACGTCGCTCGATACCGTCGCCACCAGGTCCGGTCTGTTGATCAGCAGGGCGTTGCGGGCGGCAATGGTCAGATCGGGCATCAGCCCCTGCTCGGGATCGATCCGGACCGTTCCACTGGCGGTGAGCGATCCCCGTCCCGCGTCGAAGACCAGCCGCTGGAGCCGCAGCGTGTCGCCCTGCAGCACCAGCTGTCCCTGTCCCTGCGTCAGCCGCAGGCCTGCCTCCGGAAGGGCGACCGAGAGGTTGGTCAGATCCACCGTCCCGCTCCCCGTGATGTCGCGCCCGCCAAACTCGATGGTGACATTCGGCCGGAGCGTGCCGGAGACGTTGCGGATCTGGTTGCCGAGCAACGGAGAGAACGGTGCGATGTCGACGGTGCCCGTCAGCGAGGCCGAGCCGGAGAGCCCCGCCGAGCCCTGCGGCAGGGTGGCTCGGGCCTTCACGTTCAGGGCCGTCCTGCCGGGTGTGCTCAGCCTTGCCTCCAGGCTCGCCTGGCTTCCGCGCAACTGCGCCGTCCCGCGCACGGCAATGGTCGGCAGGAGAGCCGCCTGCGCGAGGCCGAAGCGAAGTCCATCCACACGGTAGGTCGCATCCACGACCGGCGCGTCGAGTGGGCCGCTGACCGACGCCCGGCCCTGGAAGGTCCCTTGAAGTCCCGTTCCTGGCACGAAGGTATCGATCAGAGAGAGCGGCAAGGCCGCAATATCGACCTGAAGGTCGCTGGAGGTCGCAGCGACGGTGCCGCGCACGTTCACCCGCCCGCCGCCAACCCTCAGGCTGGTCGGCTCGATCGTCGTCCGCTCGCCGGCGAGCGTGATGCGTGTCGGTGCCGTCAGTGCGACAGGAACGCCATCCCGTCGTCCTTGGAGGCGGGACAGGGAAACGGTGGTTTCCCCGTCGCGCAGTCCCACTGTGGCGGACAGTTCCAGATTCGTCTGCGGCCCCGACGCCTTTGCGACGACGTCCAGCGCCGAGCGCTCGCCCTTGACCGTGGCGTCGAGGCTGGCGATGCCGGCGGCCCCGACAATGCGATCGACGGACAGCGAGGCATCGACGACGGCACGGTCCGTCGGATCTTCGACCGTCCCGCGCAGCGCGACGGACCCCACGCGAATCGCATCCATGGCGAGGTCGTTTCCCTGCAGCCGAAACGCCACCCTTCCGTCGCCTGCTCCCGGTTCGGCGGTGATCTCAGCCTCCAGGGACCCGGCAAGCGCCACCCCGGCCAATGCGGCAGCGTCCTCCAGCCGTTCGACGCGGAGCCGCGCATGGCCCGACGTGCGCGCCTCGGTGACGGCAAACCGCTCGACGTCCAGCAAGGCGCTGGCCCATTTTCCCTGGAACGACGGGACGGTGATCCCTCCGTCGGCGCTGCGCGCAAAGCTTCCGTCGAGCGACAGCGGCTCGCCTTCGAGCGACCCTTCGGCCTTCAGCCGCCCGGTCACGGCACCCGCTTCGTCGATCGAAGCCGAGGCCGCCAGCGAGAGCTGTCGGGCAGTGATCTGTTCGTAGGCAAGACCCTCGAGGTCCGCCTTCAATTCCACGGCCGTGCTCTGCACGCCCATCTCGATCCGCGCATTTGCGCGGGCGCTCCCCTGCAGCTCCGACTGCAGCAGCCCGAGATCGGGGAGATCCAGCGCGATCGTGAGCGTGCCGATCTGATCCTTCCCCTGCCCGGAAATGGCGGCGCTCGCGCCGCCGCTGGCGACACGCACGTCGTTCAGGGTCCATGTCTCGTCGCGGCCGAGGCTTGCCGTGCCGGAGAGCTCCACGGGCTTGGACGCGAGTCCGGGCGGCATGCCGGCCGTGGTCACGTTCTCGACCGTACCCTGCCAGGTCGCCTTCAAGCCGTCTCGATCCGACGTGGCGTCAACCTTAATCGTCGCGCTCCCCGCCAGGGAGCGGCCGGCCAAGGCCGAAAAGGGTTCCAGCCTGGGCAGCTCGACGGTCGCCGTGGCCGTCCCCGTCTCCGTCCTCGGAGCATAGGACCCCTCGCCCGCGATCGATGCCAGCGGAGAATCGATCTTCAGCGAGCGCAGATCGATCCGGCCTTCGACCAGGCCCACTTCCGCAGAGAAATCGACCGCTGCGACCTCGGGAATGCGCGGATCGATGGCGGCGAGGGAGACCTCCTCCACATCGCCCTTCACCATCGCGGTACCTTGGGGCCGCTTCTTCAGCCCTGTCAGGTCGGCCGTGACGTCCACGTCGAGGTCGCGCCACTGCGCGCCGCCCAGCAGAGGCGCGAGAGCTCCTGGCTCGTTCGCCCCCAGCGTCGCCTTGGCGTCCAGGCGATCTGCCTTGCGATCGTACTGCGCAGACCCGTGCAGGTTCACCGGCCCCAAACTGAAGGTCAGCGTCCGCAGGGTGGCCGTCTCCTCGCTGACCGTCGCTTCTGCCCGCAGCGTGGCAGGGCCGCGGATGGCATCGGCGAGCGCGCCTGGCGGCAGGCCCGGCGCCGCCGCGTCGAGCCGCACCGTCACCTCGGTGGAGCCGTCACGCGGGCCCCAGGAAGCCTTGCCATCCGCTCGGGCGACGTCGCCGGCTGTCAAGGTGAGGTCGCCCGATCCGGCCTGCGCGTCGCCCCGCACCGAGAGCCGCAGGGACAGGGAGTCTAGGTCCGGCCTCTCCAGCAGCGTCGCGACCAGGCCACGCTGCCCTTCCGTCAGGGACAGCTCGCCGTCGACGGTCATCCGGCCGAGATCGAAGCCGATGTCGGCCGTCAGGCGGCCAGTGGCGTCGGTACGGTTGGCTTCCAGCACCAGTTTGCCCGCGGCGAGGTCGGCCGGAAGCAGGGCATGCCCGACCACCTTCCAGTCGGACTCCACGCCCGCCAGCGCCGCGCCGAGATGCAGCTGTTCGATCACGAGCGCACGCAGGTCGACGCCGATCGGCAGGCCGGTCATCCCGCCCTCGTCCGGCGCGCTCTGCTCGCCTCCCGAAGCCGGCGGGCGAAGCACCGCGACGCGACCCGCCCGGAGGTCGTCGATGCGCAGCCGGCCGGCCAGCAGCGAGCCAAACGACCATTCCAGGCGGACGTCCTCGACGGTCAGCCACGTGCCGTCCTTGTCCGCCAACTCCACCCTTTCGATGGTCATGTCGGTCGGCACGAAGCCGCCCAGGCCCCTGACGACGACGCGATCGGTCGGCGACGATGCCAGATCGGAGATCGTATCCGCCAGAAGTCGCTTGCCCGTGCCCGTCTGCAGGCCGGCGAACACCAGCGCCAGCAGGCCCAGCAGGGCGACGACCACGATGCCGAATATGCGGAGAGCGCGCATCAGAAGGCCTGCCCGAGGCTGACATAGACGCCGAACGGCGGATCGCCTTCCCGGCGGTTCACAGGGAAGCCCACGTCGAGCCGTATGGGTCCGAAGTCGGTATAATAGCGGATGCCCACCCCCGCGCCGACGCGAGGCGCGAAGATCGAGAAGTCGGGGAAGAACCAGGGATAGGCGCTGCCCGCGTCGACGAACGCCACGGCGCCGAACGATTCCCAGATGCGCTGCCGGAACTCCACGTTGGCCTCGAACACGCTGGCGCCGCCAAGAGGGTTGTTGAAGGCGTCACGCGGACCGGCGCTCTGATAGGTGAAGCCGCGCACCGAACCGCCGCCGCCAGCATAGAAGAGCTTGTCCGGCGGGATGCCGCCGATGCTGACGGCCGGCTCGGTGCCCAGCGACGCCCGCAGGGCGAGAACGCTGCGGCCGGGCTTGGCGAGATCGAAATAGGTCCGTCCCGTGGCCCGGATCACCGTGAAGAAGTCGCGAGAGTAGACCCAGGGCGTGACATCGAGATCGATGCGGTAGCCCTTGGTGGGATTCAGATCGCTGTTGGCGTTGTTGTACAGGACCGATATCGGCAGCCCGATGAGCTTGTAATCCATGGTGAGGCCGTTGCGGGTGATCTGCGATATCTCCCCGGTGAAGCCGACGCGAGCCGTCCACTTCGGTGTGATCACGCGGTCCAGGCCGGCATAGGCAACGACGGCGTTGCGCGTGTAGGCATCGTACACGACGCGGGATCCCGAGGCCTCGAGCCGGGCATCCTGGCCGGCGAGCCACCAGTCCGGCTTGCGGAAGGCGGCATTGAAGGCGAAGCCCGTATTGAGGATCGCGAGGCCCTCCCCGATGTTGTTGAGCTCGGCGGACAGGCGGAGGCTCTCGGCCTGTCCGAAGAGATTGCGGTGCGTCCAGAACCCGCTGAGGGCGAACCCCAGCTTCGTTTCGTAGGAAACGCCGAAGCCGATGGTCCGCCTTGGCCTGTCGGTCAGGTTGACGTTGATCGGCAGTTCGCCCTGGGCGTTGAGCTCGGTCGCCGGGCGGATGCTGACGGAGTTGAAGGTGCCCAGTGAGGTGAGCTTGCCACGCAATGCCTCGACCTTTGCCGGATCATAGAGCTCGCCTTCCTTGAAGGGGACCCGCCGCTGCAGCCATGTGGTGTCGACACGCGTATCACCGGAGAAGCGGACGGGTCCCATGTGCGCCAGCGGCCCTGGCGCGACGACGAACGTGACCGTCATCTCGTTCGTCGCGTGGTTGACGACGGCTTCGCGATCCTTGATCGCCGCCAGGGCGTAGCCCTGCTTCCGCAGCTCCGTCAGGAGCTTCTCCTGCGCCGCGATGACGGCGGCTGCATCGGCGGGATCTCCTGGCGCCAGCCCAAGCTCGGCCCGATCGATGGCCGGCAGCGACACCTGTGCATCCGGCGGCCGGATCGCGATGTCGCCGATGCGGTAGCGTGGTCCCGTGACGACGGAGAAGTGGAAGGAAACGGGGGCATCGGGGGCGCGCGCATCGATGGAGTCAAGAGCCGATGGCGAGTCAATCTGGTGACCATTCACGGTCGCCGTCGCCACGGCGTCGTAGAACCCCTTCGAGCGAAGAGCGGTGTTCACCCGCGCCAGCGCGGCCTGAGCTCCCTGCAACAACGACAACCCATCGCCCGAGAGCGGCTGGTCCTTCTGAAATGCCTCGATCAGCGTCTTCAGTTCTTCCTGCATGCGCTGGTCGCCCTCCACATCGAGAGCGATCTGTCCAGTAAGCGCCGCCGCGGAATTCCACGCCGAGGCGGCCAACAGCGCGACCCCGGCCATGAAGGCGAGCAGACATGCGTATCCGTTGGCGCGGACACCCCAGCTTCTTCGGATGGCGCAGCGAGCAAGCATGATTGCCATTGTCTAACGCCTTAGCACGAGGTCGGATGCATGGTCGCACCGTTTCATGCGAGAAACCGATTCGCGCGAGAACTGGCGCAGTTGCGGAGACGAACGTGAACAATCCCGGGATTCATGGAGCCCTCATGCCCGATATACGCCGCCTGTGCGTGGCGCCGCTCGCTCCGGCCGTGCTGGCCATCCTGATGATTTTCGCAGACCTCGCGCACGCAGCGCCGACCGAGGTGCAGACCAACGCGATGTGCCAATCCCGCTCGACTTGCAGCATCGTGAAAAGCATCGATGCCGGCGCATCGCCCGCGGCAACGCCGCTCACGGTCGTCCAGATGCGACTCGGATTTGCCGACAGGCCGCCAGACCAGCCTGAGGGCTGCCATGCCGGCAACGAACGGGACGGCGGCGTCGAGTACTGGCTGCTCGAAGGCACGCTGCCGCCGCGCCTGCTCCTGAAGCTCTGCAACGACGGGTACGGCATGGCAAGCGTCGGCGAGGACGATGTCACCGTCGGCCCCGATCGGCTCGTGCAATTCCAGTCGGGCGGTTCGGCCTGGCGCTGGAATGCGACCTACACCTTTTCGCTCGTACCCTGGCGGCTCCTGGCTGAACGCGACTGCAGCTACCACAATGCCATTGAAAGCACGGGCACGGTCACCGCGGTCGACTATCTCGCGATGGTGGCCACCTCGATCGCCAAGGACGTCGGCAACGACGATGGCATCGGCTGCCCTGACTGGCCAGAGGCGGCGTCCCGTCGCTTCACCGCCGCCCCGGGTGCCGGCCTGCTTGGCGGCTACAACGTCCTGACGCCGTTCGCGGGAGGTAAGGCCAACGGCCGCCTGGTTCCCAAGGGAGGTGCGATCGGCGACTGCGTGCCGGCGATGGACACCGCCGGCAAGAACGGATTCATCGTCCACGGGCAACCTGCCCCGTCTGGGCAGGCTGCCGAGGTCCGTGCCGTCGCCGAATCGTACAGCACCCTCGTGATCCAGGTGTTCGATCCCACCGCAGCGTCCCCGCCCACGCCGGCTGCAGGCTCGTGGGTCAACCGCCCCCATGTCGAGATCTGGCGGGGCCACAACGGCGAGAACCAGCGTGCCCGCCTCCCGCTGGCCGAACTCTCGCAGATTGGCATCGATATGGACGGCAAGGCCTATGCCGGCATCGGCAGAAAAGTCCCGCTGCCCGCCATCGAACGCTGGCAGGCCAGGGACGAGGACGGGCGACCGGTGACGGTCCTGCGAGTCGTATGGCCCGATACCTACGCTCTGCTGCACGGCGTTGCGCTCGTGTACTCGCAGGCGGACGGCGGGCGGCAGGCGCGGCTCGTCGCCACCACGGGCATCGTCAACAATCGGCCTCTCTATCTACCGGACATCGTCACCATTCCGGCGCGGGAAGGCGGGCCGCAGCCCGGCCACTGCGCGATGAGAGACGGCCGCCTGTCGCTGCTCCCGCAATAGCCGAGTTCACCGCAGGCCGCGCGACCTGCGGCGGCTTCATTCCCACCGCTGGTTCGATGCGCCCGCCGGCATCTTCACGGCCGCGTTGCGGCGGTCGGCCATCGGCTCCTCGAAAGCGCGCGGATAGCGGTGCGGCTGGCCCGACACCTCGTCGAGCCGTGCCCTCGCCTCCTCGGGCAGGCGCCAGCCTCCGGCCATCAGGGTGTCCTGCAGCTGACCGGCGTTGCGGGCGCCGACGATGGCGCTGGTCATGAAGGGCTGATCCATCACCCAGCGCAGCGCCGTCTGCGCAGGCGAGCGGCCGATCTCGCGTGCCGTCTCCAGCAGCGTCCGCAGGATTTCCGCATGGTTGGGCGCGAAGAAACGGCTCTGGAAGCCCCAGCCTTCGGCCGAGCGCGTGCCATCGGCCTTGAGGTCGCCAGGCCGGTACTTGCCCGCGAGGTAGCCCGACGCCAGCGGCGACCAGGCGACGATGCCCAGACCCTTCTCCCGGCAGGCCGGTACGATCTCCTCGTCGATGTCGCGCACCACCAGACTGTATTGCGGCTGATAGGCCTCGAAGCGCGCCCAGCCGTTGGAATCGCTGAGCCACAGCGCCTCCATCAGGCGCCATGCCTCGTAGTTCGAGCAGGCCGTGTAGACGACCTTCCCCTGGCGCACGAGATCGTCGAAGGCGCGCAGCATCTCCTCGAGCGGCGTCTGAATGTCGACGTGATGGATGTAATAGATGTCGAGGTAATCGGTCTGCAGGCGCTTCAAGCTGGCCTCGACGGCCTGCATGATGTGCAGCCGCGACATGCCGGAATCGTTGGGGCGATGGCCCATCGGATTGAAGACCTTCGACGCGACGATCGCATCGGACCGCCGCCCTTTCAGCGCCTTGCCGAGCATGGTCTCCGACACGCCGCTCACATAGGCGTCGGCCGTGTCGAAGAAGTTCACGCCGGCGTCGAAGGCCGCATGCACCATGCGCGCCGACTCCGCCTCGTCGGCGCCATTGCCGAACGTCATGGTTCCGAGACAGATCTCGGAAACCTTGAGACCGCTGCGGCCGAGGCGCCGATAGTCCATCGTCAGAGCCCCAGCATCGCCTTGGCAAGTACGTTGCGCTGGACCTCGGACGAGCCGCCGTAGATGGTCGTCTTGCGATTGTTGAAGTACCGTGGCGCGACGTCGTCGACATACGCGCCGCCGACCGGAACGACGTTGCTGTCGTAGTTGCGCAGCTCGGTGAACGGCACGCCGTACCAGCCCACCGCCTCGACGGCGAGCTCGGTCACCTTCTGCCCCACCTCCGTGCCGCGCATCTTCACGATCGACGCCATGCTGCCGGGCGCATCGCCGGTCTTCATGCTGGAATAGAACATCAGCTCGTTCATCTCGACAGCATCGATCTCCATCTCCAGCGCGGCCATCTTCTCACGCCAGCCGGGGTTGGCCGACAAGGGCTCGCCGGCGTCCATCTGCGTCTTCGACAGCGCCTGGAGGTGGCGGAACGCCTTGCGCAGGCGCGGACCGAACGCCTGCCCCCCGCGCTCGAACTCGAGCAGGTACTTGGCGTAGGTCCAGCCCTTGTTCTCCTCGCCGACCAGGTTTTCGACGGGCACCTTCACGTCGGTGAAGAACACCTGGTTGATCTCGTGCCGCATCGGGGTGCGCGTGCCGTCGACCATGTAGATCGGATCGATTCGGATGCCCAGCGACGTCATGTCGATCAGCAGGAAGGAGATGCCTTCCTGCGGCTTGCCGGCGGTTGACGTCCGCACGAGGCAGAAGATCCAGTCGGCGAAGTGCGCGTTGGTCGTCCAGATCTTCTGGCCGTTGACGATGTAGTGGTCGCCCTGCCGTTCCGCCCGGGTGCGCAGGCTGGCCAGATCCGACCCGGAGCCTGGCTCGGAATAGCCCTGGCACCACAGCTCCTCGGCGGCGGCGATCTTCGGCAGGAAGCGCTTCTTCTGCCAGTCGCTGCCGTACTTCATCAGGACGGGCGCCACCATCTTGATGCTGAACGACGAGAGATAGGGTGAATCCGCCCGGGCCATCTCCATCTCGAAGATGAACTTCTGCGTCGAGGTCCAGCCGGGGCCGCCGAACTCCTTGGGCCAGTTCGGGCAGAGCCATCCGCGGCTGGCGAGCTTCTTCTGCCACTGCAGCAGGCGTTCCTTCGAGACGTGGCTGGAGCGGCTGCGCCGGCTCTCCTCCGCCACCTCCGGCGGCATGTTCGCCTCGATCCAGTCCCGCACTTCCTTCTGGAAGGCGAGCTCCTCTTCGTTGAATGCCAGGTCCATCGAACTCCTCAACTCCGCCGTCTCGTTGCGATGCCGGACCTAGAGGCCCAGCATGACCTTCGACATGATCCCGCGCTGAACCTCGGACGAGCCGCCGTAGATCGTCATCTTGCGGCCGTTGAAGTAGCGCGGTGCCAGCACATCCGCGCCCTCCGGCCCGATCGGCTCGACATTGGCGTTCCAGGCCCGCTGGTCGGGAAACGGCTGCGCGTAGTAGCCCGCGGCTTCGACGGCAAATTCCTGAACCTGCTGCAGCACTTCCGTGCCCCGCAGCTTGATCATCGACGACATCGGCCCCGGATTCTGGCCGGACGCCAGACGCGAGTAGAATTCCTGCTCGAACATCTCGAGGCCGGATATCTCGATGTCCATGCGCGCGAGCTTCTCGCGCCAGGCCGCATCGGCCATGATCGAGTCGTCGCCCTCGGCCATGGACCGCGACAGGTTCTTCAGCCGCTCGAAGGCGGAGCGCAGGCGGGGGCTGTAGGGATTGCCGCCGCGTTCGAATTCCAGCAGGTACTTGGCGTAGGTCCAGCCCTTGTTCTCCTCGCCGACCCGGTTCTCGACCGGCACCTTCACGTCCGTGAAGAAGACGGAGTTCACCTCCTGGGTGCCCGCGCGGTTGCCGTCGGCGGTGATGATCGGCTCGACCGAGATGCCGGGCGTCTTCATGTCGATCAGCAGGAAGGAGATGCCTTCCTGCGGCTTGCCTTCGTTGGACGTTCGCACAAGGCAGAAGATCCAGTCGGCCGTCTGGGCCAGCGTCGTCCATGTCTTCTGGCCGTTGACGATGTAGTGGTCGCCCTCGCGCACCGCCCGGGTGCGCAGCGAGGCGAGATCGGAGCCGGATCCCGGCTCGGAATAGCCCTGGCACCAGATCAGGTCCGAGTTGAGCATGGGCGGCAGATGCCTGGCCTTCTGCTCGGCCGAGCCGTACTTCATGATCACCGGGGCGCACATCTTCGGACCGAACGGCGAGGTTCCCGGAGCACCGGCGCGCGCCATCTCCATCTCGAAGATGTATTTCTGGGTGGTCGTGAAGCCCGGTCCGCCGAACTCCTTCGGCCAGCCCGTGCACAGCCAGCCCTTCCTGGCCAGACGCTTCTGCCAATCGATCAGACGCTCCTTGGGCAGGTAGGCGTTCCGCGCGACCTTCATCTCGCCCACGATCTCGGGCGTGAGGTTCTCCTTCAGCCAGTCGCGCACTTCCTGCTGGAAGGCCAATTCTTCTTTGCCGAACGTCAGATCCATCGGGGGCTCCTTTTGCGGTGCACGGTACCGTGCCGTTCTCCGGATGTTCAAGGGTCCAGGTGCCGCCATCCTCGTCGATGCCGCTAGTCGTGCAGCGCCTTCTGCGCGCGACGGTTGCGGCGCTCCCCGCTCCGCTGGTAAATTATCAACAGGCCTGAATTCCGCCCGGCGGATGCAGGCCCCGGGGGGGACGACGTGCACCTTCTCAAAACGGGGATCGTGGCGTGTTGTGCATTCCTGGCGGCATGCCAGGCAATTCGGGATGAGACCGACCCGGGGACGGTGAGCGTCCGCGGCGTTCCGCCGACTCTCGAACAGCTCAACATTCCGAACGGCGCGACGGCGCAGGACCGCCTGGTCAACGACCTCATCCACAAGGCGGGCCTTACGCATATGCCGGGCCCCGGCGACGGCAACTGGGCGATCGTGACCGAGGCCGGCCTCTATGAGATCGGCCGGCAGTGCGACCAGTATCTCGACGTCCTCTTTCGCTTCAACCGCAACCAGCGCGCGATCCGCCAGGGCATGACGGCCACCGGGGCGACGACGGCGACGATCCTGGGGCTTGCCGGCGTCGCCGCGATGCCAATCGCGGTGACCGCCGCGGCGTTCGGCCTGGCCGCATCGCTCTACGATGCCGGCGTAAATTCGGTCCTGTTCACCGTCGAGCCGTCGGCGCTGCGCAACATCGTGCTCAAGGGGCGCAAGGGCTACATCGACAGCCTCGATCTCGCGAAGGTCAACTCGCGCCCCCGCATGATGATCGCGCTGCAGGGCTACCTCACGCAGTGCTCGCCTTCGGCGATCGAGGCGAACGTCAACAACGCCGCGAGCGGCGCCGAATCCGTCGCCTCGCCGTCCGACGCGGTCTCCTCGCGGGCGGCGGTCCTGGCGGCACCAGCCGTGACGTTGATCGAGCGCTCCAAGGCCGTCGTCTCCAGCCGCGTCGAACCCACGCCGCTCGCCCCGGAGGATGCTCTCGCGCGCAATCGGATGCCTTCGGAGGTCGCCGTCACCAAGCGGACGCTGATCGCGGCGCAACGGGCCCTGGGCGTTTTCGCGGACGGCAATTTCGGCGTGCCCGGCGACAGCATGACCAGGGAGGCCATCCGACAGTTCCAGCTGGGTCGGAACAGGCGCAATCCGGGACAATGGCCGGCGGCCGACGTCAACGGCGAGCTCGCCGGCCGCACCGGCGAACTGCTGCCGTTCCTGGCGCCGATGCCGCCGATCTTCCAGACGCCCTTCGAAAGGGCGTTCCTCGGCAACAATGAGGGCGCGCTCGCCCAGCGCATGACGACAGTCGCACCGGGCCAGCTCTCGGCCCTTCTCGACAAGGTGAGGGTCGCAGACTTCGAGGTACCGCCCAACAGTCCGCCAGGTGTCCTCGCCGCCAAGATGACGCTGCTGCGCGAGAGGCTCGCCGAACTACGCAGGTCTCGGGGCATCGATCCCGACAAGGGCGGCGCGCTCGACGCCCGACTGTACGACAGCCTGCTCAGCCAGCCGCCATAGGCGGATCGCCGTCATGCAACCGCTGGCGCGACGGTCGAAAGGATTGGATCATGCCTTCATACAGGACCGAGACGGCAACGCATCTGCTCAAGAGCCGCAGCTCCGGCGCCGAGCGTCTGGGCCCGATTCCGGCGGGCACCATCTTCAGCGGCGAGCCCGTCGGCAACTTCATCAGGAGCAAGATCTCTTCGATCTCGCCGGAGGAAGGCTTCGTCGAATTCCTGGGCGTGTCGAGCGAACTGCCGGAGGCGCAGCCCCTGACGCCGGCGGATTTCGGCAACTTCTGCGACCTCGTGACCCGGGCAGCACGCGAGACCGGCGCGGACCGCGACTACCTCATGGCTGTTGCCTATGACGCGACGAAGAACCTGACCGAGTTCGGCTCCCCGGCGACAAAGGTCGGCCCCTTCCGGTTTTCAGCCCAGGAGTGGCAGGCAGCGCTGGCCGGGCCGGCGGCGGACGCCGGCTTCCTGCCGGATGATCGGCTGGACTGGGCAAGGCAGCCGAAGATGGCCGGCATCCTTGCCCACGAAGCCATGGCGAAATTCAAGAAGGCGTTCGATCGGCTGCCGACCTTCCGGGAACTCTATTTTCTCCAGTTGGGCGGCGACGGCGCGCTGACGGCGCTGAAGACTCCGGCGACGATCGAAGCCGAGCTGGAGGCCCTGCAGAAACGCCTGGAAGCCGCCTACGCCGAAGCCCTCAAGGTCATCGATCAGCAGCCCCCCGATAACCGCTTCGTGCGCTCGCTGTCGGGCGAACCGCCCTGGCTGACCATCGCCCGGGAGCAGATGTCGAGCGGCGTTTCCGAGACGCCGGACTTCCGCAACACGGAGCAGATCGACGAGTACTTCCAGGCTTTGGGCGCCTCCTTCAACGCGACGACGCCCTGGTGTGGCGCCTTCGTCGGCTACTGCGTCAAGCAGTGTGGGGTTCCCGCGATCGCCTCGACGGTCACCAGCCAGGCGGTCGGCACACAGTTCTGGGAACGCTGGGGGCAGCCGGCGCCGACGCCCACGCCTGTCGGCGCCATCGTCGTACTGACACCGCCCGGCTCGGCCGGACATGTGGGCTTCCTGGCGGAACCGAGCACCGGCGGCACGATCAAGCTGCTGGGCGGCAATCAAGGCGGCGGAGGCGGCGCTCGTCCCGATCGCGTCGGCGTCGTGCAGTTCCCCGCCTCCTCGATCAAGGCCGTCCGCTGGCTGGGAACGCCTCCTCTCAAGGCGGCGCCCCGGCGGCAGGCGGGCGATGCCCTGTTCCTCGACCTGGCGCCGCGGATCATGAAGGACCTGATGCGCGACTTCTCCGACCTGTCGGACATGCATGCCGCCGCGATCCTGGGAAACATCGGCCATGAGTGCGCGGGCTTCACCCAGATGCAGGAGGGTGCGCCGATCGGCGGCGGTCGCGGCGGCTGGGGCTGGTGCCAATGGACGGGATCGCGGCGCGACGCGTTCGAGGCCGCCGCGCGCGCGGTGATGCCGCCGCTGGCGTTCGACAGCTACGAGGCGAACTACGGCTTCCTGAAGCACGAGCTCAAGGACACGTTCCACAAGGCGGCCATCGCCGCGATGCTGAAGAAAGCGGATCTGTTCGGCGCAGTCGTGGCGTTCGAACTCATCTTCGAGGTCGCCCATCCTGACTTCAAGCACTACGACCGTCGCCTGCGGTACGCCGAACTGGCTCTGGCAGCCTTCCGCGAGCCGTAGCCGGATGGAGCCACGCTGCCCGCGCGGCGCCGGTGTTACTCCGCCTTGGCGCCTGACTGCTTGATGATCGGATCCCAGAACGCCATCTGGTCGTCGTAGAACTTCTTCGCCGATTCCGGTGTCGAGGTCACCAGGTCGATGGCCAGATCCTGTGCCCTCTTGACCACCTCCGGATGCCTGAGCGCCTCGTTGAAAGCCGCATTCAGCTTGTCCACGATCGGCCGCGGTGTCCTGGCGGGCGCGTAGGCCGCATACCAGGTGTTGATCGAGTACGGGAAACCCACCGCTTCCTGCACTGTCGGCACGTCGGGCAGCTGCGGCAGCCGCTTGTCGGACGCCACTGCGACCACCCGCACCTTGCCACCGTCGATGAAGCCCTTGCTCGACTGCAGCGTGTCGATCTGGAAGGCATGGCGGCCGGCGATCATGTCGACCATTCCGGGTGCCGAACCGCGATAGGGCACGTGCAGCGCATCGCCACCTGCGCGCCGGGCCAGCAGATAGCTCGCCATGTGGATCATGCCGCCGTTGCCGGACGAGGCGTAGGAATGCTTGCCCGGCTCCTTGCGCAGCATGGCCGCCAGCTCGACCATGTCCTTGGCTCCAGCGGCCGGCACGAGCACGATCAGCGGCACGCTCGCGACGTAGGCGATCGCCTGCAGTCCGTTGACGGGGTCGTAGCCGAGCTGCTTGCCGTAGAGCGCAGGCGCCATGGCCATGGTCGAGGCGCTGAAGAGGATCGTGTAGCCGTCGGGTTTCGCGTCGGCCACCAGGGCAGTGCCGATGTTGCCGGTGGCGCCCGGCTTGTTCTCGACCACGACCTGCTGGCCCAGTATTTCACTCAGCCGCTGTGCGAGCAGCCGGCCGACAACGTCCGTCGGGCCGCCCGGCGCGAAGGCGATCACCATCCTGATCGGTCTGTCGGGGTAGGCTCCCTGCGCGCGCGCACCGCTGATCCCCGCGAGTCCCACCGCTCCGGCGATTGCCGCCCGTCGTGACAATTCCATCGCGTCCTCCCCTATTCGACCTTGGCGCCGGACGCCTTCACGATCGGCTGCCAGAAGGCCATTTGTGATTCGTAGAACTTCTTCGAGGATGCTGGCGTCGATTCCACGAGCTCGATCGCCATGGGCTTGGCCTTCTCGACCATTTCGGGATGCCGGATGGCTTGGTTGATGGCTGCATTGAGCTTTTCGATGATGGGCTTCGGCGTCCTCGCAGGCGCGAAGACCAGGTTCCAGGTGACGACATCGATCGGAAAGCCCGCCCTCTCCTTCACTGTGGGCACGTCGGGCATCGACGCGACGCGCTGGTCGGTGCAGACCGCGAGGATGCGCAGCCGCCCGGCGTCCACGAACCCCTTGCTGGTGCCCAGCGTGTCGATCTGGAAGGTGTGGCGCCCCGCCAGCGTATCCTGCATCGCCGGCGCCGAGCCCTTGTAGGGGACGTGCAGCGCCTCGGCTCCCGCGCGCTGCGTGAGCAGAAGGCTGCCCATGTGGATGAGGCTGCCGTTGCCGGGCGACGGGTACGAATGCTTGCCCGGCTCCTTGCGCAGGACATCGACGAGTTCCTCGATCGACTTCACGCCGTTGGCCGGCGCCACGACGATCATCGGTACGGTCGTGAAATGGGCCACCGCCTCCAGGCCATTGACGGGGTCGTAGGGCAGCTTCTCGTAGAGTGCCGGCACGATGCTCATGATCGAGGTGCCGAGCAGCAGTGTGTAGCCGTCCGGCTTCGCATCCGCCACGATCTGCGAGGCGATGTTGCCGGCGACCCCGGGCTTGTTCTCCACGATGACCTGCTGCCCCAGGATATCGGTCAGACGCTGGGCCAGGAGCCGGCCTGCGACGTCGGTCGGGCCGCCCGGCGGAAAGCCGACGACGAGCTTCAGCGGCCGATCGGGGTAGCCCTCCTGTGCCATGGCGGCCGACGGCAGGGTCAGCGCCGCTCCCGCAGCGATCAGACCACGACGGCCGAGCTTGATCATGGTTTCCTCCCTTTGCCTGCGACTCTAGGGGTATGCTCGTCGTCGGCAACCCGCACGGTTCGTACAGAGGAAATGCCATGGCCAAGCGCATCAACCGCGCCATCGAGCTGCTCGAGGCCGACCAGGCGATCTACTACGACGGTCCGCATACCGGTCATGTCCTGACCTACGAACAGGGCCGGAAGGACGTCGCCACGTGGGCCGACTACATCAATGTCGGCATGGAGCACGGCGCCTTCGACATGACGGGCCTGGCCGAATACATGCGCGGCCTGGTCGATGGCGGCCCCACCGCGTCGGGGCATCGGACGCCCACCGTCATCGTCGAGGCGCCCGTCAATGGCATCGACGCTCCGACCGTCGCCTACAATGCCTGGCAATTCCGCCAGATCCTCGGCCGCGGCGTGCACGGCATCCTGCTGTGTCAGGCCGAATCCGCCGACGCCGTCGCCGAGTTCGTGCGCGCCTGCCGTTTTCCCCATCACAAGGCCGGCATCGACAAGATCGGCGTCGGGAGCCGCGGGCGCGGCTCGGAACCGACGGCCGCCCCGGTCTGGGGCATCGACCAGCAGACGTACTTCGCGCGCTGCGAGCCGTGGCCGCTCGACCCGGCCGGCGAGCTCCTGCTCGGCGTCAAGATCGAGAGTCCTGTCGGGGTGGAGCGCTGCGAGGAAATCCTGGCAGTGCCCGGATTGGGGTTTGCCGAGCTTGGCCCGGGCGATCTGGGGCTCGCACTCGGCTATACGAGCCTGCAGCGGCGCCCCTACCCGCCGGAGATGGAACGGGCCCGGAGCCGCGTCTTCTCGGCCTGCAAGTGGAACCGGTTGGCTTTTCTGGAAGGTGCCACGCCAGCGACGATCACTGCCAGCCTCGACGAAGGTGTACGCGTGATCGCCGGCCACGATCCGGAAACGGCCCGTGTGGGCCGTGACCACCAGAAGCGAACGATGGCGACCTGAGAGGATTCGGACACACCATGGCAAAGCCGACGGCGAAGACCCTGTTCATCGATTCGACGCCCGACATCGACCGGGTATGGAAACGGGTGCATGGCCCGGACGACGTCGACATTACGGTCAACATGGGACCGGTCTCCGAAGCCGATGTGCCCGGACTGGTCGAGGGCTGCGATACGGTGATCAACGACGCGACCTACTTCAGCGAGGCGACGCTGCAACGCTGCCTGGGGCTGCGCCACATCGTCTTCCTGGGTACGGGCGCCGCAAGCTTCGTCGATTTGGCCGCCGCGGCAAAGCTCGGGATCAAGGTTTCCACCATCAGCGGCTATGGCGACACGACGGTTGCCGAACACGCCATGGGGCTGGTGTTCGCCGCCGCGCGTCACATCGCGACGATGCATGCGCTCGTGCGCGGCGGCGGCTGGCGTCCCATGCAGGGCGTGGAGCTGCGCGGCAAGACCCTGGGCATCGTCGGGCTGGGCGGCATCGGCCGCGAGATGGCACGGATCGCCTCCGG
This sequence comes from Pseudomonadota bacterium, assembly GCA_049323495.1. Classification (GTDB taxonomy): domain Bacteria; phylum Pseudomonadota; class Alphaproteobacteria; order Reyranellales; family Reyranellaceae; genus Reyranella. The sequence continues at coordinate 275,658 of JBMONG010000016.1, read as the reverse complement.
GATCGGCCTGGATGTCGTCGCCTACAGCCGCTCGGGACGGGGCGCAGGACCTTCGACATCATTGGTCGGCATCGATGAACTGTTGCGGCGGTCAGACATCGTGAGCCTGCACCTCGCCCTGAACGACGAGACGCGCGGCTTCCTGGGCCGTGCCCGGCTGGAGGCAACGAAGCGCGGCGTCATCATCGTCAATACTGCCCGCGCCGGGGTCGTCGACGAGGCGGCCCTGGTCGACCTGCTGAACTCGGGCCATGTCGGCCACTATGCGACCGACGTCTTCGCCAAGGAGCCGCCCGATCCTTCCGAGCCGCTGCTCAAGCTCGACAACGTCACCCTCACCGCGCATGCCGGCTACAACACGCCGGAAGCGGCGATGACCATGTATCGCCGCGCGATCGACCTGGCCAAGGCGGGTTGATCGCTAAACCGCGATGACCACGCCGTCGTGGCCCGGATCGGCGCCGCCATCCAGGCCGTCCTGGTGGATGCGGATGGCGTGGACGGCGGCAAAGCCGAACGTGTAGGGGCTGCGCGCGACCGGATAGCCCAGTGTCTGCAACTCGCGCTCGACCCGCCACTGGATGCGGTTCGAGATGTCGATCGTGTCGGAAGTCGCCGAGAAGCGAGGCGCACTCACCGCCTCGACCATGGTCATGTCGAAGTCGAGCGCGTTCAGGATGACGTGCAGCACGCCCATGGCGATCTGCGTCGCGCCGGGGGCGCCGATGACGAGATGCGGCCGGTCCTCCTTGAAGACGATCGACGGCACGACCGAGCTGAACCGCGCCTTTCCGGGGGCAATCGAGCCCGCCCTGCCCGGCCGCGGATCGAAGACGCCCATGCAGCCGTTGTACATGAAGCCTAGTCCGGGCGAGACGACGCCCGACGGCATGCCGAGAGAATGGGTCATGGAGAAGCAGTTGCCGTCCTTGTCGAGGACGGAGATATGCGTGGTGTCCTTCGAGACCGCACCAGAGTTGAAACGCGGCACTTCGGCCTTCACCCCCTGCGCGATCTCGCCGGCCATGGACTTCGCGTACGCCTTCGAAACGAGGCGCTCGACCGGTACGTCCACGAATTTCGGGTCGCCGACATGGGCATCCTTGTCGATGGTGGCCCGCTTCATCGCCTCGCTCACGAGGCGCACATACTCCGACGAGTTATGCTCCAGCCCCGCGAGATCGAAGTTCTCCAGGATGTTCAGCATCTCGAGCAGCATGACGCCGCCGCCCGGCGGCTGGTTGGTCGAGATGCGATAGCCGCGATAGTCGCCCCACAGCGGCGGGTTCCGGACGGGCTTCCATAGTTCCAGATCCGCGGTGGCGAGCAGGGCGTCGTTCTTCCTCATGTCCTCGACGATCGCGCGGGCGATCTCGCCCGCGTAGAAGACGTCGGTGCCGCCCCTTGCAATGGCCCGCAGCGTCTGGCCGTAGTCGCGGTTGATCACGCGGTCGCCCACCCGCTTGGGCGTGCCGTCGGGCCGGCAGTAGAGGGCGCGGGCCGCCGGCGTGAACCCCGTCCTTTCCCAGTTCGGCGCCCGGCCGAACGCCCCGTCGTCCGACCACCAGTAGTGGACGTGCGGGCGAACGGTCCATCCGCCCTCGGCCCAGGCGATGGCCGGCTCGACGATGCGCGACCAGGGCAGACTGCCATGCTCGCGATGAGCCTCGTGGTACATTTTCAGGTTGGCCGGCGCGCAGATCGACTTGTAGCCGATGTCGTTGACGCGTCCCTTCAGGATGAAGCCGTAGCCGTCGCGCGCCTCGCTCTCGATCAGGTTCGCCCACATGTCCGGGCGCGCCCCCAGCGGCGCCGGCGCGTGCGCATCGATGTAGCCGTGGAACTTCTTGCCGGGCATGTAGATGCCGCAGGAGCCGAAGCCCGCAATGCCGCACATCAGCGGATCGACGACGCCCTGCACCAGCGCGCAGGCGATGCCCGCATCCACCGCATTGCCGCCCTCGCGCAGAACGTCCGCGCCAGCTTCCGCCGCCTCCGGCTGCGGCGCCACGATCATGGCCTTCTTCTTGTAACGCACGTCGTTTCCTCCAAAGAGGGCGACTCAATCCCAGCCGTTGCGCTTGCGCAACACCGCCGTCGCGGGCGCCAGGGCAAGGCCCTTGCCCTTCACCGTCGGAAGCCATTCGGCAAGGGCAACCAGAGTGGCTTCATGCGGATGGCCGATGGCCACGGCGAAGCCTTGCCGTCGCGCGACGGCCTCGGCCTCCGCAAGCTTCCGCCGCACGGCGTCGAGCGATTCGTCGTCATCGAGAAAGACATGCCGAACGATCGAGGGGACGCCCATCTCGTGCGCCAACCGATCACCGACCGACTGCGCCGTCGTGCGCGAATCCAGGAACATGAGGCCGCGCGGCTTGAGCTGCCGCAGCACCGTCTCCATGCCCGGACGGTAGGCCGTGAAGCGGCTGCCCATGTGGTTGTTCACGCCGGCGAACCCGTCGAAGCTGTCGAGGGCAGCCATGGTGCGTTGCCCCAGTTCGGCGTCGCTCATCGAGACGAGGAGCGCCCCCGGACCGGGATCGTTGCGGCCGTTGGGCTGCATGGGCAGGTGGAGCATCAGCTCATGTCCGTTGGCGCGGGCTGCCCTCGCCTGTTCGCGCAGGTCCTTTGCGTACGGCAGGAACGACATCGTGAGTGGCCCCGGAAGCTCCCAGGCGCGCCGCGAGCGCGGGCGGTCGAGCCCGACATCGTCGATCACGATGGAGATCAGCGGCTTGGCGTTGAGGTCGCGGAAGGGAACTGCATTGCGCCGCCAGGCATCCGAGGTGGCCGTCGCCGCCGCGAGCTGCACGCGCGCTCTTGGCTTCTCCTCGATGGTCGGTCGCGACGTGCCCGGAGCGACCTCCGTATATTTTGGCAGCTCCGGCAGATCGTCGATGCGGGCGTATTTTGCCGGGGGCTCGCGCGGTGGCGTCTGCGCGGCGGGCCGGCTGCGCTTCATGTCGCCGATCGTCTCCTGTGCCAGCCGGTCACTTTCGGACGTGCCGACACGCTGTGCCAGCCAATAGCCACCGGCAAGACTTGCAGCGAACAGCGACATCCCTGCGGCACTGAGCACCTGCCACCGCCGCGCCTGCAGCCAGGCGAAAGCGGGAGCAATTCGCGCCCGCAGACGTCCAAGCGGTCCGGTCGTGCGCGCCGGACTCCTTCTGTTCGCCTTCCTGCTTCTGTTCTTCCTCGACGCCATCTGAGCAATCAGCCTTAACGTCTTGGCCTGACGCCATTCTTTTGCCTCAGATCGGCGGCGCCGACAAAACAAAAGTTACAAGGAGGACATCGTCTTCACGATACGGATGTCGGATTCGCCGACGCGACCTGCTTCCCGAGCGAAGCCGAGCTGCCGGGTGAGCTCGAGCATCCGGTGGTTCTCGCGCAGCACATGACCGATGACGCGCTGGACACCGCGCGAGCGCGCGTATTCGAGCACGTGGTTCAGCAGCAGCGTGCCATAGCCCTGCCCCTGCCGCTCCGAAGCCACGACCAGCGAGAACTCGGCCTGCTCGAAACCGGGGTCCGCGGCCAGGCGCCCGACGCCGAGCAGCTCGGCGCCGTCGAGCAGCAGGAAGGCCATCTCGCGGTCGTAGTCGATCTGCGTCAGCCGCGCGGCCATTTCATGCGTCAGCTCGCGCAAGGGGCCGAAGAAGCGCAGGCGGATGTCCTCCGGCGTCAGCCGACGGACGAAGGCCTGAATCAGACCCTCGTCGTCTGGCCGGATCGGGCGTACGGCCAGCTTGCGGCCGTCGGCACCCACGATCTCGCCTTCCAGCTCCACGGGATAAGGCCTGATGGCGAAGCGCGCTGCCCTGCCCTGCCCCGTTGGGCGCGCCACGACGATGCGCGCATCGAGCGCGATCACTCCCTGGGCATCGACCAGCAGCGGATTGATGTCCAGCTCGGCAATCTCGTTGATGTCGGCGATCAGCTCGGAAAGACGGATCATCGCCTCGCCCACGGCGCCGCGCGCCGCCGGCGGGCGGTCGCGGTAGCCGCGCAGCAGGCGGTCGACCCGCGTGCGGTTGAGCGCATCCTCGGCCAGCACAGGATCGAGTGGCGGCAGGGCGAGCGCGCGGTCGTCGACCACCTCGGCCGCGACACCGCCGTGCCCCACCATCAGGATGGGGCCGAACACGGGATCCTCGGCCGCTCCCAGGATCAGTTCGATGGCGTGTGGCCGCTTGATCATGGGCTGCACCACGAAGCCGTCGATACGCGCCCACGGCGCCAGGGTACGCGCCTTGCCCGTCATGTCCCGCACCGCATCGATCACGGCCTGCTCCGAGGACAGATCAAGGGCCACGCCGCCCACGTCGCTCTTGTGGCTGAGATCGCGGGACAGGATCTTGACGGCAACCGGAAAGCCGATCCGCGCGGCCGTGGCGGCGGCCTCGTGCGCCTCCTGAACGACCTCGGTGGGGACGACCGGAATGCCATAGGCGCCCAGCACGCGCTTGGACTCCGGCTCGGTCAGGATGCTGCGCCCGTCGGCCAGCGCGTCGGCCACGATGGAACGCACCAGCGGCGTATCCGACCGCGCCTGCGTCCGCGAAGGAGGCGTTCGCTGCAGGGATCGCTGGCCGCGGCGATACTGCACGATATGCATGAAGCCGCGGACGGCCCGCAGCGGCGTGTCATAGGCCGGGATGCCGATCTCGTGCAGCACGTGGCGCCCGGCCTGAGCCTCGGGGCCGCCGATCCAGCAGCCGATCAGCGGCACGACCTTGGCACCGGGCGCCGCGGCCACGGCACGGGCAGCCTCGACCGCCGACGTGAGCGCCGTGGGCACGTTCATCACCAGCACTGCACCCACGCCGCGGTCATCGGCCAGCGCATCGATGGACGATGCATAGCGGGCCCCATCGGCATCGCCCACGATGTCGACGGGATTGCCGTGGGACCAGCCGCGCGGCAGCGCCTGGTCGAGCCGCCCCAGCGTGCGCGGATGGAGTTCGGCGAGCTCGCCCCCTTCGTCGAGCAGCAGGTCCGTGGCGATGATGCCGGTCCCTCCGCCGTTGGTCAGGATCGCGAGCCGTTCGTTGCGCGGCGCGATGCCATGGCCGAGCGTCTCCGCCGCATCGAACAGCTCGCCCAGCCCGTGCACCGTCACGAGGCCGGCGCGAGCGAATGCCGCATCGTAGACCGCGGCCGAGCCGGCCATGGCGCCGGTGTGGGAGGCCGCAGCCTTCGCCGCCGCGGCGTGCCGACCCGCCTTGAGCACGATGACGGGCTTGACCCTGGCGACGCTGCGCGCCGCCGACATGAACTTGCGGGCCTCCGTAATGCCCTCGACATACATCAGGACGGCGCGGGTGTCGTAGTCGCGCGCCAGCATGTCGAGCACGTCACCGAAGTCGACGTCGGACATGTCGCCCATCGAGATCAGATGCGAGAAGCCGATGTTCTGCGCCGTCCCCCAGTCAGCCAGGCCGGCAAGGACCGCGCCCGACTGCGCCACGGCCGCCACCCGCCCGGCCTTCAGCTTGGCCGGGCCGAAGCTGGCGTTGAGACCGACACGGGGCGCGGCGTAGCCGATGCAGTTCGGCCCGACGATGCGCAGCAGGTGCGGACGGGCGGCACGCAGGATCCGCGAACGCCAGTGGCCGTTATCCTCTCCGGAGCCTGCGGTTACGATGACGGCGACGCGCGTGCCGCGCTGGCCGAGCTCCGCGACGAGCCGAGGCACGGTGTCCGGGGGCGTGGTGATCACGGCCAGATCGGCCGGCTCCTTGAGTTCCGAGAGGCTCCTCAGGACCGGACGTCCGGCGATCTCGCCGCCCTTCAGATTGATCAGGCTGATGCTGCCCCGGAAGCCGCCGGCGAGCAGGTTGCGCGTCACGGCCTCGCCCACCGAGCCGGGCCGGGCGCTGGCGCCGATCGCCACGACCGAGCGGGGCGCCATCAGCTTGTCGAGGTTGCGTGTGGACATCGCTTCGAAGCCTCGCCGACAATCGTGCCGAAGCCATGACAGCGAATGCCGCCAGCGACAAGACCGCCCCCATCGCGGTGGAACTCCGGCTCGATCGGATCTCGCGCCTGTACAATTTCCTCGACCCAGCGCCGTTCCACGAAAAGGAGCTCGAGGACGCCGCCGATGACTACATCGTCGGATCGGCGCTGGACGCCGGCGGGCAGCCGATCCGCCTGGTCATCATGCTGCCCGACGCCGAACTCACCCGCGCCGAGGCCAGGGAGGTGCCGGCGTCCATTCGCAACCACTTTTCACTGCGCCGCGACGGCGAGCGGCGGCGCCTGCGCGAAATGTGGCGGCGTGGACGCATGGCGCTCCTGATCGGGGTGGCCTTCCTGGCTGCCTGCCTGTTCGCGCGCAGCTTGCTGCTGCAGTCGCCCTCGACGTTCGCCCATATCCTCGCCGAAGGACTGCTGATCCTGGGCTGGGTGGCCATGTGGGGACCGCTCGACGTCTTCCTCTATGGCTGGTGGCCCATCTGGAGCCGCTACAAGCTGCTCGACCGGTTGGCAGGCCTCGACGTCGAGGTGCGTCGTCTCAAATGACGGTGGGGCCGTTCATCAGCACGAGCCCGCCGACGATGACGGCCGCCGCGGCGACCCGACGCACGCCGAACGGCTCGCCCAGGAGCAGCGTGCCCATCAGCGCGCCGAACAGCACCGAGGTCTCTCGTAGCGCCGCGACATGGGCCATCGGTCCCAGCACCAGAGCGTAGATCGCGATGCCGTAGCCGACATTGGCGACGACCCCGCCCATCACCCCGCGCCACCAGTTGATCCGGAGATGCGTCCAGACGGTCCGCGGCCGAAGGATGATCGCCAGCACCAGCAGCCACGGCCCTTCGACCACGGCCAGCCACGCGATGTAGGACAGGCGGTGCTCGAAGGTCGGGCCTGCCGAGCGCACGCCCAGGCCATCGGCGATGATGTAGCCGGCGATCGTCACGCCGGTCAGGACCGCGAACAGCGTCGCCAGCCCATGGCGGCCTCCAGGCCGGGGTACGGCGGACTTCAGGGGAATGGCCAGCGCGACGAGCCCGATGCTGAGCAGGACGACACCGGCAATGTCCTGCGGCCTCAGATACTCGCCGACCAGTCGACCGGAGACCAGGGCCACCAGCAGCGGACCGAGCCCGCGCGCAATGGGATAGGTATGGCTGAGATCACCGTAGGAATAGGCCTTCAGCAGGAACACGTAGTAGAGGACGTGGATCGCGACCGACAACGCGAGATACTTCCAGGCGGCAGGCTCAATCGGCGGCAGGAAAGGCACCAGGCAGAGGCCCATCACCGTTCCTGTCGTCATGATCACGCCGAAAGTCGCAAGCCGGTCCGACCGGTCCGATTTCAGCAGCGCATTCCACGAGGCGTGCATGAGGGCTGCGGCAAGGAGCAGCCCGACGATGAGGGGGTGGACGACCAAGAGCGGCTTTCTGTCTTGTTTGTGTAATACTACCCTATCGGCAGCCGCGCCGCTAAGATGTCGGCATGCTCCTGCTCATCGATAACTACGACAGCTTCACCTACAACCTCGTCCATTTCCTGGGCGACCTCGGCGCACGCTGCGTCGTGTATCGCAACGACCAGATCACCGTCGACGAGGCCATGGCGCTCAAGCCGGCCGGCATCGTGTTGTCGCCCGGTCCCTGCACGCCCAACGAAGCCGGAATCTGCATGGACCTCATCCGGGCCGCGGCGAAGGCGCAGGTGCCGCTGTTCGGCGTCTGTCTCGGCCATCAGGCGATCGGCCAGGTGTTCGGCGGCAAGGTGGTGCGCGCGCCGGCGCCGATGCACGGCAAGCTGTCCGGCGTGCAGCACAAGGGCCAGAGCGTCTTCGAGGACGTGCCCTCGCCGTTCCAGGCCACGCGCTACCATTCCCTGATCGTCGACCGGGCCGACTTTCCCAAGGATCTCGAGGTGACGGCCGAGACCGGCGACGTCATCATGGGTCTGCGCCACAAGGAGCTGCCGATCCACGGCGTCCAGTTCCACCCCGAGAGCATCGCGTCGGAGCACGGCCACAAGATCCTCGAGAATTTCCTCAAGATCGCGGGCGAGCATCCGTCTCAACAGAACCGCAAGGCGGCTTGACGATGTCGATGGCTCGCCGCCGGCTGCTCGCGGGGAGCCTCGCCCTGCTGGCGCCGGGCACGGCCGCCAAGGCGCAGACGCAGGCCTGGCCATCAAGGCCGGTCCGCCTCATCGTGCCCTTTCCGGCGGGTCAGGCGACCGACATCCTGGCGCGCTTGATGGCCGACCAGCTCACCAAGGCGCTGGGGCAGCAGGTCTTCGTCGAAAACCGGCCCGGCGCCGGCGGCACGATCGGCGCTGACGCCGCGGCCAAGGCCGCCCCGGATGGCTACACCCTGCTCATGGTGACGATCTCCACGCATGGCATTGCCGCCGCCATCTATCCCCGCCTGCCCTACGATCCCCAGAAGGATTTCGCGCCGATCGCCAACCTTGCGCTGACGCCGCAGGTGCTGATGGCGAGCCTGAAGAGCGACATCGCATCGATCCCGGACCTGGTGGCCAAGGTCAAGGCCGGCGCCGACCTGAACTACGGCTCGTCTGGCAACGGTTCCGCCAGCCACCTCGCGGTCGAAATGCTGCAGCGTGCCGCCGGCATCAAGCTCACGCATGTCCCCTTCAAGGGCAATGCCGATGCCCTGGCAGCCCTGCAGAGCGGCGACATCCAGATCCTGTCCGATGCCATGCCGGGCGCCATCGGCCCCGTTCGGGGCGGCCGCGTGCGCCCGCTCGGCATTGCGGACGAGCGCCGCTCGCCGTTTCTGCCCGATCTTCCGACCATCGCCGAGCAGGGCATCTACGGCGTGGTCGCCGTCGGCTGGATCGGCATGTCGGCGCCGGCCGGCACGCCCGAACCGATCCTGGACAGGGTGAGTGCCGAGCTCATGCGCACCCTCAGGGAACCCGCGGTGCTCGAAAAGCTGAAGGGACTTGCCTTCGTGCCGGCTCGCGAGTCGCGTCAGGAGTTCGAGGCCTACATCGCGCTCGAGAATACGAAGTGGAGCACGATCGTCTCGACCACCGGCGTGAAGATCGAGTAACGAGCGCTCCGGCCGCTCCGTTACGCGGGCACCTGCACGATCGTCGCCGAGCCGCCCTGGCGATGGGCGATCGCTTCGATCTGCACCAGTGCCTCGCGTCGGGCGAGGCCGCCCAGCACGGTGGCGCGTGGCGGATAGGGCTCGACGACATTCGCGCCATAGCCGGCATTGAAGCCGCCATAGTCGCGCCAGTCCGTCAGGATGTTGTTGGTCCGGAGGATCGCTCCGTCCTCGAAGCCGGCGCTGTCGAGCAGCGCGCGGATCCGCGTCCACGCCGCCCGCGTCTGCGCCTCGACCCCGGATGCGAGGCTCCCCGTCTCGTCCTCGCCGAACTGACCGCCGATATAGAGATCGTCGCCGGCCAGCACGGCCGCCGCGCCGAGCGGCGTCGCGCCCGACGGCAACGGACAGGTGATTCGCCGACCGCCGCCGCGCACCGCGATGGCCTCGATCTGCAGACCGGTGTCGCGGCCGGGCAGCGGCGCAATGACGATCGCACAGGCCGGCTGCTCGCGGGGGAAGGCTTGGGCGAACGCGGCAGCGAAAGCACCAGCATCACGGACATCCGCCATCGTGACGTGGATGTAGGCGATCTCGAGCACGCCGAAGCCCGACTGCTCGACCCGCGTCCTGAGCTCGCGCAGGGCGCGCGCGGAAGCGGCAGCGATGTCCGCCGATGCCGGCGCGGTCACGCAGCCATGGAAACGGCCGCCCGCCACCACGTCTCCGGCCGGTGTCCGGTCGATCGACGTGTCGACCATGGCCACGAGATCGAGCTCGATCGCCGCCTGGGGCAGCGGAAAGCCATGCGAGCCGACCACGACATGGCTCGGCCGGATCGGTCCGAACCGCTGCTCGTAGATCTCGCGATAGCGCGCTTCGTCCCGAAGGTCGGTGATGTAGGTCTTGACGCGGACCGTATGCTCCAGCCGTGCACCGAGGAGTTGCAGGACCACGCCGACATTGTCGAACATCCTGCGCGTCTGGGCCGCGAGGTCGACCAGCCCCGCCGTGTCGCCGGCGAGGCGTCGGGTCTCGTCCGTGCCCGCCGTGGCGCCGACATGGATCAGGTTTCCTACCCGGACCGCATGCGAGAAATGCGCGATCGGCCGCATCAGCCGGTCGGTATGGATGACCTTCTTGCTCATCGCTTGATGCCTCAGCCGACGACGAGCACCCGCTCGCGCAACACGCCACGCACGTCCATCTCATAATCGAGATCCTCGACGGGCGGACGGGCGAAATGCCAGCTCAGGCCCGAGGCCATGGCCCCCCGCTTGGCGATCTCCTCGCCGACGAAAGGATGCACATCGTGGACCGTGTAGAGATGCGTCCCGGTAGAAGACGACCAGTCGAAGCCGAGGGCCGCCATGCGCCGTTCCATCTCGCCCAGGACCCATCGCGCCTTTTCGCGCAGCCCCTCCTCGCTCGTGTCGCCGAGACGGATGGCATTGTCACGATAGCTGCCGGCACCTTCGGGCGCCTCTCCGCTGCCCGAGCCCACGAAGGTCCGCGGCGTGCCGGCAGCGGCCGGGACCGTATAGGCGAAGGCGTAGATGCTGGGCGCCGCAGGCTTGCCGACTTCCGGGCAGACATTGGTCCTGGCGACCGGGTTGACGCCGTCGCGCAGCACCCCCCAGCGCTCGAGCGTGCCGGCATAGATGCGGTTGAACGCCTCGAAACCCGCCTCCGTGAAAGGGGCCGGAGAGCGCAGCTCGCAGGCGCAGAAAGCGGCCAGCGGCCGACCCGCCACCTTCAGATGGGCCTCGACGGCGGCGAACCCTTCCTCCAGCGCCAGCGGCCTGGCGAACCGCACGCGCTCGATCTCGAAGCCCGGACGCGCGGCGACGCCGCCGGAATACTGGAACACGCCCTTGATGAAGTCGTATCCGCCCTCTTCCAACTGCAGCACCTGGGCCATCTCTACCGGACCTCCCCAAAGCATGGACGTCGACTGACCGGCGAACCAACGAGCGTCCGTGCCGTCGACCGGGCGACACATGCCGCGGCCTTTGTGTTCTTGCAAGAAAGTAATTTGAAACATAGCGTTCGATAAATCAGTACGGACGCCGCTACAGCCATGTCGCTCACTTCAATGCGCTACTTCAACGAAGTGGTGCGAACAGGATCCATTCGTGAAGCCGCGGAACGCCTCCACGTCGCGCCTTCGGCGATCAGCCGTCAGATGCGCAATCTGGAGATCGAGCTGGGTGTCCCCCTGTTCGAGAGGCATGCCAGGGGCGTCCTGCCGACGTCTGCCGGAGAGCTCTATGCGCGCTACGCGCGCGAGGCGCTGCTCGACCAGGAGCGGATACATTCGGAGATCGACGATCTCAAAGGGCTGCGGCGGGGCCACGTCCGCGTCTGCTCGGTGGAAGGCGTGGTCGCCAACGGCCTGACCCACGCGATCGCTACCTTCCGCAAACGCTTCGGCGGCGTGAGCATAAGCCTCGACGTCACGGGGACAGAATCGGTCATCGCCGCCGTACGCAACGGCGAAGTCGATATCGGCGTCGCCTTCACCTCCAGTCCGGATCCCGATGTCCACCGCACGCTTCGACTCCGCGACCCCCTTTTTGCGATCATGGCGGCCGACTATCCGGTGGCGAGGCAGCGCAAGCTCTCGCTCGCCGATACGCTTGCCTATCCCATCGCGATTCCCCGCAAGCACTTCGGCATACGCGCCCTGCTCGACACCCGCTGCCGGACGGCCCAGCTCACGCTCAAGCCCACGCTTGAAACCAACTCGATCGAGGCGCTGCGCGGCTTCGCCCGATCGGGCTGCGGCATCACCTATCTGCCGAGGCTCAGCGTGAAGCGGGAACTCGAGGCCGGCCAGGTCGTCGCCGTTCCGATGACCGATCGCGACCTGCAGCAGGCCACGATCGACGTCTGCGTGCTGAAGGATCGGACCCTGCCGGCGGCAGCCCAAGGCTTCCTGCGCCACTTGGAGGCGACGCTACCCGTACACCGTTGAGAGCGGCGCACGCCTTCAGAAGGAGGGTGGCGTGGAGATCCAGATCACCTCGGCAGGCTTGGCCGAGTCGTTGCGCCAGCGATGCGGCAACTCGCTGCTGAAGTACAGGCTGTCGCCGCTGGCCAGGTCGTACCAGACGCCGCCGATCTCGATCCTCAATCGACCCTTCAGGACGATCACCGCGTCCTCACCGTCGTGCGAGAAGACAGGACCGCTCTCGCCGTGCGGCGGCGCCTTCAGCCAGAGCACCGACATGCGCCGTCTCAGGTCGGGCGTCAGCATCTCGTACTCGATGCGTGAATCGGGGAAGACGACCCGCTTGCGGCTCCCCCTTCGGACGAGGCCGATGCCGACACCGCCCTTGCGACTCTCGGCGCCGAACATCAGGGAGCCGGCGGGAATGTCGAGGACGTCGGCGATCCGCTTCAGGGCACTGATCGAGGGGGTGAGCAGGTTGCGCTCGACCTGGCTCAGGAAGCTGATGGAGAGATCCGCCTTGTCGGCCAGATCCTGCAGCACCATGCCCTTGCCCAGCCGCGCCTTGCGAATGATGCTCCCGAGGCTTCCCGTGCCGATTTCCGCGGGTGACAGAGGTTTGCGCCCTGCCGTCTTCCTGTTTTTCTCTGTCTTGCGCACGCGTCCTTCTCTCGCTGGGCTGACCGGGCCTTCCTAGCGTGCCGCCGCGGAATGAACGCGTCCCAGGAAGGCCTGCTGGACGGCGTCGCCCACCGAAAGCTCGGAAGATCGACCCTCCAGTACCACCCGCCCCTCGCGCAGGATATAGGCACGGTGGCTCATGGCGAGGGATACCGCCACGTTCTGCTCGATCAGCAGGATCGCCACGCCTTCGCCATTGATGCGCCGGATCGCGGCGCCGACCTCTTCCCGCATGTGGGGCGACAGGCCGATGAAGGGTTCGTCGACCAGCAGCAGCCGCGGCTCGCTCATCAGGCCGCGTGCGATCGCGCACATCTGCTGCTCGCCGCCCGACATGGATCCTGCGATCTGCTTCTCCCGCTCGCGCAGACGCGGGAACAGGCTGTAGGCCTTGTCGAGGCCGCGTGCCACCTTATCCCGGGAGGCGCCCGGTCCGGCGCCGAGTTGCAGGTTCTCCAGCACCGTCATCTGCGGGAACAGACGGTGTCGCTCCAGGACGTGCGAAAGACCCGTCCGCGGCAGCCGATGGGGCGGCAAGTCATGCAGGGCCACACCATCGAAGACGATCGAGCCGGCCAGCCGATCCACCAGCCGCGAAATCGAGTTCATCAGCGTGCTCTTGCCCGAGCCGTTGGGCCCGAGCAGCGCCACGATCTCGCGGTCCGCCACCCGTATGGAGACGTTCCACAGGACCTGATGGCTGCCGTAGCCGGCGTCGAGGCCCTTCACGTCAAGCATGTGCCGGCTCGCTTGCCCCTAGATAGGCCTGGATGACGCGACGGTCGCCCGTCACCTCCTCCGGAGGCCCCATGGCGATGATCTCGCCGAGATGCAGGGCCATCAGGCGATCGACCAACCGCTGGACGGCCTCGAGATTGTGCTCGATCACGATCAGGGTGATGCCCGTACGGCGCAGGTCGTGCAGAAGCGCGATCAGCGACTCGACCGACGGCAGGTCGACGCCGCCGAACGGCTCGTCGAGCAGCAGCAGGCGCGGCCGCGTCGCAAGGGCACGGGCTATGTCCAGCCGCTTGCGCTGGCCGGTGCTGGCCCAGGCGGAGGGAACTTCCGCCCTCCCCGCCAGTCCGACCGTCTCGAGCTGCTCGATGGCAACCTTGCGCGCCGCCGCGATCGTCGGCGCGTGGGACAGCGCCGCCACCATGACGTTCTCCAGGAAGGTCAGGCTGCCGAACGGCCGCGAGGTCTGGAAGGTCTTCACCAGGCCGCGCCGAGCGATCGCCTCGACCGCCCATCCGGTGATCTGCTGCCCCTCGAAGGCCACCGTCCCCGTGTCCGGCTTCACCTGGCCGGCGATCATGTTGAACAGCGTCGACTTGCCGGCACCGTTCGGGCCGATGATCCCCAGGATCTCTCCGGGCGCGACGTCGAACGAGACGGACCTGACCGCCTGCAGGCCGCCGAACGCGCGCGATACCTCGCGGACCGACAGGTCGCCGGCCACCGTCACTCCTCGATCGGCCGGACGACGACCGTCTCGCCGCCCTGGCGCCAGACGCGATCGCCGATCTGGCGCAGCAGCTCGTACTGCGCGGGATCGATGCGGCCGAACACATTGACAGGGGCGTCGCCGCGCCATTCGCGGACGATCTCCGGACCGTAGAAGATGCCGATATTCTCGAAGCCCGTGCGATCGTAGCCGTCGCTCCACTCCTGGAAGTAGATCACGTCGCCGATATTGGCGCGGATGCTCTGGTTCTCGCGCGGCGGCTTGTTCTTGAAGGCGACCGGCAGCGCGAACTCGCGGCCCGACCAGCGCGCCTGCAGCGCCGTCGTCTCGATCGGCACTTCGCCCTTGAGCGCGGCGGCCGTCTTCGGCGCTTCGGGCAACGTCGTCATGCGCAAGGCGCCGCCGCGCTGGAACGTGATCTCGAACTTCATTGTCTTCATCCTTGCTGTGTTGGGGCGCGCCGGCGGCGCGCCGAGCCGGCGATGCGGCGGATCCATCCGACGAGCCCGTCGGGTTGGTAGGCCGCGATCACCATGATCAGGAATCCGTAGATCAGCAGATCCACGTTCCGGCCGCTGCCGGAGAAGGCGATGCGGGAATACTCGGACAGCGGCACCAGCACTGCCGCGCCCAGCACCGGGCCAAACAATGTGCCGGAGCCTCCCAGAATGGCGAACAGGGCGACCAGCACCGAGATGTGGAGCCCCAGTACGCTGAATGGGTCCACGAACAGGACGTATTGGGCGTGGAACATGCCGGCCGCGCCCATGATGGCGGCGCTGATCGCCATGGCGACCGACTTGTAGGCCTGCGGTGAGAAGCCGAGGCTGCGCACGGCCGCCTCGTCGTCGCGCACCGCCCGCAGCAGGAAGCCGAGCCGCGAGCGGCTCAGCCACCATACGCCCGCGGTCACCAGCACCAGCAACCCCAGCGCCAGGTAGTAGTATGGTGTCTTGTCGCGATGGAACTGCAGGTTCAGCCAGCCCTCGCGCTTGACGGGGATCTCGAGGCCGATCGCGCCGCCCACCCATTCCCAGACGGTGAAGACCTGGAACACCGCCTCGGCCACCACCAGCGTGGCGATGACGAAATAGTGCCCGCGCAGCCGGAAGCACGGGATGCCCACGATCACGGCGCAGACCGTCGGCACCAGGATGGCCAGCGGCAGGCCAAGCCAGGGATTGACGCCGAGCTTCACCGACAGCAGGGCCGACGTATAGGCGCCGAGGCCGAAATAGAGGCCGTGACCGATCGAGATCTGCCCGCCGTAGCCGCCGAGCACGTTCCAGGCCTGCCCCATGGTCGCGAACAGGAAGATCAGCGTCGCCATCCGCAGCTCGAACGGCCGGTGCCCGATGGCGAGCGGCAGCAGGAGCAGGACGGCAAGGCCGGTCAGGATCAGCGCCGCGGGCAGCGCGGGAAACGCACGGTTCACGGCTCAGCTCCGACCGAACAGGCCACGCGGCCGCAGCAGCACGACGGCAAGGTAGAGCATGTAGACCGGCACGTACTTCAGCTCCGAGCTGACGAAGAAGCCGATCACGACCTGCAGGAGCCCGATCAGGACGCCGGCGATCAGCGCACCGTGGATCGAGCCGAAGCCGCCCAGCGCCACGGCCACATAGGCCAGCAGCACGAACACGGCCCCGACCCGCGGGAAGATGTAGTAGAAATTCGACAGCAGGGACGCGGCCACGCCGACGCAGGCCGCGCCGATTCCCCAGGCCAGGGCATACATCAGCGAGACGTTGATGCCGAGCGTCGAGGCCGCCTGCGGGTCCTGCGCCGCCGCCCTCAGCTGGCGCCCGACCGATGTCCGAAAGACCAGGAAGTACAGGAGGATCGTCGCCAGGGACGATCCGACGACGGCCGCGATCTGCGGCACCGGCAGGACGACGTCGCCGAGCCTCACGACACCGGAGAGCCAGCTGTTGCGGACGGCGAAATAGTCCGCGCCCATCACGAACTGCGCGCCGGCCTGCAGGAAGACCATCAGGCCGAAGGTGGCGAAGATCTGCGACTGCATGTTGCCGGTCAGCACCCTGCGGATCAGCAGGTAGTAGACGACCAGCCCGAAGCAGAACATCAGCCCCGCCACGAACGGCAGGCTGAGGACAGGATCGACGCCCCAGGTCACGTACGCCAGGTAGGTGGCATACATGCCCAGCATGATGAATTCGCCGTGCGCGAAGTTCACGACATCCATCACGCCGTAGATCAGGGTCAGCCCGATCGCGATCAGGGCGAAGATGAAGCCCATGCCGAGGCCGCTGACGACCAGCTGCAGGATCAGTTGCTCGGACACGGCTCCTCCGCCCCTCCTCTCCTTGTTGGCCGGGCCGCCTTCAGCGCCAGGCCGGCCGCGGCCACACGAGCTTGGCCGCGGCGAAGTCCGCCGGCCATACCATCTTGGGCGTACCGTCCAGCGTCTGGACGAAGATGCCCCGCGTGAGGATGTTCTGTCCGGTCTTGTCGAACTTCACGCCTTCCCACGGCATGATCAGCGCGTCGCCCTTGATGTCGGTCGCCGCCAGCGCATCCCGGATCTTCTCCGGATCCCGCGACTTGGCGCGGTTTATGGCGTCAGCCAGCACCATCATCGCCGTGAAGGCGCGGGCGGGCGTGCCGTCCATGTCCTTGCCGTAGCGCTCGCGGTACATCTTCGCGACTTCGCCGACCAGCGGGTTGCGGGCTGCGAGGTCTCGAGACCAGTGCTCGCGGACGAAGAAGTAGTTGGCGTCGGCGCCCAACGCGTCGCGGAAGGCGCTCGACCCGAAGGAGGCGCCGATCGCCAGGACCCCCTGGGGATTGAAGCCGTACTGCTTGTAGGTGCGCGCGAACAGGATCGCTTCCGCGTCGTACGAGGCGTGGAAGACGGCGTCCGGCTTGGCGGCGATGAGCTTCTGCACCTCGCTGGTCACGTCGGCCGTGCCCTGCTGGTAGCCCACGAAGATCGACTTCTGGAACTCCGGGAACTCCTTGAAGTAGGCGTCCACGGACTTGGCGAACTCCTGTCCCCACAGCGTGCTTTCGTGGACGACGGCGATGGACTTCACCGAATTGTTGTGCGTCTTGTTGATGTCGCGCAGGAAGGTGAAGAAATCCTTCGCCTGGGTGCGCGAGCTGGGCGTCGTGCGGAAGAACCAGCGATAGCCGCGCTCGGTGAGCGGCGTGGCCTCGGACTCGCCCGAGATGTAGGGAACGCCCATGCGCTCGGCCACCTGGCTCGAGGTGGCGGCGACCGAGCTGTGGAAGGCGCCGACCAGCGCCACGACCTTGCTCTGCACGATCAGACGCTCCGCCTCGGCGGCGCCCGTCTCGGGTGATCCCTGGTGGTCGGCCGCAATCAGCTCGATCGGAGCACCACCCAGGCCCGGAAGCCCCTCGTCCGCCGCCAGCGGCATCTTAAGGTTCGGATATTTCTTGTTGATGATGTCGACGGCCAGCCTGATGCCGTTCAGCGTGTCCTCGCCGGACTTGGCGACCTGGCCGGACAGCGGATAGAGCGCACCGACCTTGACCGGGTCCGCGGCGAAAGCGGGCTTGGCAGCGAAGGCAAGAGCCGCCCCCGCTGCAAGTGAGAAACGACGACGAGTAAACGACATGACAGCACCCCTTCCTGTGGCTTGCGTTGCTGATGCAAGTGGTGTGTCCTCGCCGGTCCGCGCGCGAACCACGCAAGGTTCATCCCATGTAGATTCCGCCGTTCACGTTGATGGTCTGGCCGGTCACGAAGGAGGCCCCGCCGCCGGCCAGGAAAAGCACCGCGCCCGAGACCTCATCGACCTGGCCGAAGCGGCCAAGCGGCGTCATGGCGATGAGTCGCTGCCGCAGTTCGTCGGGCCAGCCGGACGTCATGTCGGTCTCGATGTCGGCCGGTGCGACGCAGTTCACGCGCACCTGCGCCTTGGCGAAATGCCGGGAGAGCGACCTGGTCAGGCCGATCATGCCCGCCTTCGCGGCAACATAGGCCGGGCCCGTCGCCGCGCCGCCGATCTGGCCGGCGACCGACGCGATGTTGACGATGCTGCCGCCGCCCTGCGTCCACATCGATTCGGCAGCCTCGCGGGCACAGAAGAATGCCGCCCTCAGATTGACCGCCAGGATACGATCCCATTCCTCCGGCTGCACCGCCCAGGGATCGGCCACGCCGGTCACGCCGGCGTTGCAGACCAGGACGTCGATTCCCCCCAGAACGCCGCACACGTCGGCGACCAGCTTTCCTGGCGCTTCCGTTTGCGCAAGATCCGCGGCGAAGCCATGGACGGCGTCGCGAGGCGCTTCCCCCGAGGCCCGCAGCCTTTCCCCGGCAGCCGCAACCGTTGCCTCCGACGTTCCCGAAAAGGCGACTCGCGCGCCCTCGCGGGCGAACGCCTTCACCAGCTCGAAGCCGATGCCGCGCGTTCCGCCCGTGATCAGGACCAACTTTCCGGCAAGGTCGCTCATCGCATCAGTCCTGGACTACCGGATTGTCGAGGACGCCAACCTTCGACACCTCCACCCGTACCCGATCGCCGGGCTTGAGGAAGATCTTGCGGAAGCCGCCCACGCCGACCGGCGTCCCCGTCGACAGGATGTCGCCCGGTCTCAGCGTCACGCGCGCCGACAGGAACTCGATGAGGTCCCAGATCGAGAAGACCATCAGCGAGGTCTCGCCGTCCTGCATGCGCTGGCCGTTGAGATCCGTCGTCAGATGCAGCTTGTGCGGATCCTCCGCCGCGGTCCGGCTCACGATTCCCGGTCCGACGGGCGTCGACTTGTCCAACCCCTTGCTCGACAGCCAGTCGACGATGCGGTTCTTGCCCAGCATCATCCACTGCAGGTCACGGGCGGTGACGTCGTTGACGACGGTCATGCCGGCGACGTGGTGTGGCGCCTCCTGCTTCGACACGCGCCGCGCCGCCCGACCGATCATGACGGCGAGTTCGCCCTCGTAGTCCATCTCCGAGGAGATCGGCGGCAGGCAGATCGGATCGGTCGGTCCGACCAGTGACGTCGTCGGCTTCATGAAGATCACCGGAGCGGCGGGCACGTCGAGCCCTGCCTCCTCCGCATGCTTCTTGTAGTTGGCGCCGACCAGGTAGACCGATGCCCCGTCGTCGATCGGCGGCCCGAGATGCACCGAAGAGGCCGCATGGACGGGCAGTCCCCTCACATCGACGGCGTCATCGTCCCAGCCGTCCGGATGGGCGCCGACGAAGGCCGCCACGGTGGGGTAGCGGCCGCTGACGTCATGGACGCGGTCGCCCACGAGGAGCCCGGTGCGCAGCGGCGAGGAGGCATCCTTGGAGAAACGTACGAGCATTCCTTGTCCCTGCTAGTCTGCGGCCGCGGCGGTCGGCCAGTTGTCGATGCGGAAGAACGGCCGGGGCGCCCCTTCGAGAGCGACCTGCACGTCGATCAGGCTGCCGCAGTTGCTGCAGCAGAGCTGACGCAGGCGGAAACGCCCGCTGTCATAGTCCTCGCCGCGCACGGGGCCCGCCGCCTTGAGCGGCGCGCTGACCTCGCGCAGATGGCCGAGGAGGTTGTCCTGCGGCCGGCAATGGACGTGACCGCATTCGCCGCAGGCCACCACGTCCTTGTCGAAGTCGACCATCAGGGTCTCCGCCACCGAGCGCCTGCCCTTGCCGGCGAAAGAAATGGTCACGTCGCCGAGGTCAGGCGCGCTCGACTGCTGCAGCCGCTCGCGGCGCAGCGCTTCCCGACGTGCCTTCGTGGCCCCCGCGTCGACATTTCCCCGGGCGTCCAGGACGACGCCGTAGATGTCCTTCGCCGCCGTCGGAGAGACGGCCTTGCGGGCCACGTCGAGGGCGACGCGGTCGGGATCGCGGCGCAGCGGATCGCCGTAGCCGCCGCCCGCCTGCCAGCTATGGTACCAGACGTCGCCGAGATCCATGGACGACCGGGTGTGCTTGGGCGGCAGGATCTCGAGCCTGCCGTTGATCTCGTCGAGTGCGACCGGCAGGGCCTTGCCCGCGGCCACCTTCGCCGCGACGTCGGTGCCGACGACGCGGGCGATGCGGATGGCGGCACCCGGCATGCCGCCGCCGATGCCGATGGCGTTTGGCATCTCCGCGCCGGTGCCGGCGAACAGGCCGTCGAGCCGGTTGTCCGGCGCCTTGTGCACCGTATAGGCAAGCTCCGCCGAGCGTCCGCCGCGGAACCGGCCCGGACCACCGGAATCCCGCAGGTGGCGCCGGAAGAGGTAGAGCACCGGATATTCCGATTCCTGGTCCTCGATGTTCGGCATGTTGGGCGTGGTGTTGAAGACGATGCCTGCCGTGTCCACGCCGTCGTCGTAGGTGCGCGCGCCGCCGCCGCCGCCGAAGTGGCTCATCTCCGTGGCCGCGAAGGGAAAACCGTGCTGGCTGGTGCCGGCAAAGATCGGCGCCATCGAGGTGCCCGACCACACCGCCATCGACTGCTCGCGATAGCGGTCGTCGGACATCAGCATCTGCGACAGGCAGCGCCACGACGCGTCGATCGTCACGATCACCGCGGAAATCGT
Organism: Pseudomonadota bacterium; assembly: GCA_049323495.1. GTDB lineage: Bacteria > Pseudomonadota > Alphaproteobacteria > Reyranellales > Reyranellaceae > Reyranella. The sequence goes on along the minus strand of JBMONG010000016.1, from coordinate 254,992 downwards.
CGCCATGGCGCACGGCGCCGGATAGGCGCAGTTGTTGACGGTCCCAGGTTTCGTGATGAGCTCGATGCAGTCGCGCACCCCGCGATTCCAGGGGATGTCCCAGCAGAGATTGATGTACACCGCCGAGAGGACGGCGGCCTGCAGGCCCGAATAGGTCGAATTGATCAGGCCTCGGGCATTGGGGCTGGTGCCGCTGAAATCGAAGGTGAGCGCGTCACCCTTCTTCGTCATCGTGCAGACGATCTGGTAGATCTTGGTCTCGTGCCCGTCGTGGTCGATGTACTGCACGTCGCGCCAGACGCCGTCCGGCAGCTCGCGCAGCCGGCTCCTGAGCTTGTCTCGCGCATGGTCGATCGACTGCGCCATGACGGCCTTGACGGTCTCGACACCCCACGTCTCGACCAGCTCCAGAATGCGGCGCCGGCCGGTATTCAGCGCTGCCACCTGGCCCTTCACGTCGAGGCCCACCAGCGGGTCGCGGACCTGATTCTGGATCCAGCGCAGGACGTCCTCGCGCATGGTTCCCCGGTCGACCAGCTTGACCGGCGGCATGCGCAGACCTTCCTGGTGCACGTCGATGACCTTGATGGAGAAGCCGCCGGGATCCATGCCGCCCGTATCGAGCTGGTGACCCGAGGCGCCGATCCAGCCGATCAGCTCGTCCTGCCAGTAGATCGGCGCGACGGTGGCGAAATCCGGATGATGGATCGCCCCGAGATAAGGATCGTTGCAGATGAAGATGTCGCCATCGTTGATGCCGACATCCCCGCTCAGCCGCTTGGTGCTGTCGACGATCAGCGGCAGGACGTTGCCCTGCGTCACGATGTAGGGGCCGACCGAGACCAGGGCACCGTCCGGCTGCATGATCGCCGTGGCGGCGTCATTGCCCGTGATCAGCACGTTGGAGCCGGAGCACCGCATGTACTGGATGCCCATCTCCTCGGTGATGCTGAGGAGCCGGTGGTTGAGGACCTCGAAGGTGACGGGGTCGATGCGCGTGTTACTGATGGCCACCGCGGCCTCCCTTGACGTCGCTGCCGATGCTGATGTGGGTGTGTCGGAAAGCGTCGATGCTGGCCGTCTGGCCGGCCAGGACGACGATGGTGGTACCCGGATGCTCGATGACGACGGGTCCTTCGAGCTGGGTACCGGGCGGCAGGGACGGCCCGTCGTAGATCGGCGTGGCGACCATGCCCTGCCGCACCGGGCAGTAAACATCCCGCGTCGACGTCGCCTTCGCCTCGCCTTCGGCCCGCTCCTCCTTCCACGGCGCCTTCTCGACGACACCCACGGCGTCGACGCCATAGTTGATCAGCTCGACCCCGGCGTCGGTCAGCCCCGACCCCGGGCCGAACAGCCGCTCGTATTCCCGTTCGAAGGCGGCCGCGAGCGCGCCGACCGCGGCTTCATCGATGGACGCCGGCGCGGGAATGCGCAGCTGATGCACCTGACGGCGGTAGCGCGCCTCCACCCAGCGGTCGTAGCGTCGCTTGGCCTCGGGCACGTCGGCCCGCGCCAGGGCTTCGGCCCCCTTGCTCTCCATGGCGGCGAAGATGCCCTCGATACGGGCGGGATCGTTCGGCAGCACGATGGGCTCGGAGAACTGCAGGCTGAAGCGGATGTCGGACAGTGCAGCGCCATAGGCCGAATGCACCGTCGCGAAGTACGGGATGAAGACCTTCGTCGCGCCCGCCTCCGCCCCGTAGGAGGCGGCATGGACCGGCCCGGCCCCGCCGTAAGCCATCATAACGAAGTCGCGCGTATCGTGCCCACGCTCCAGCGTGCACTTGCGGATGAGGTCGGCCATCTGGCTGTCGACCACGCGCCGGATGCCTGCGGCCGCCGCCAGCACGTTGCCGCCGAAGAGCGGCTCGGCGACCTTCTCGCGGATCACCTCGAGCGCGCGGTCGCGGTGGAGCTTCATGCGGCCGCCCAGGAAGTTGTCGGGATCGATGTAGCCCAGTGCCACGTCCGCGTCGGTGACCGTCGGCTCGGTGCCGCCAAGCCCATAGCAGGCCGGCCCCGGATAGGATGAGGCACTCTTCGGTCCGATGCGGAGCCGCCCGCCATCCACCCAGGCGATCGAGCCTCCGCCGGCCCCAATCGAGGCGACATCGATCATGGGCAGGCGGAGCTGGTATTGGTTCAGCACCGTCTGCGTGTTGTAGTTCCAGGCACCGCCTTCGATCACCGCGACCTTGAAGGTCGTCCCGCCCACATCGGTGGCGATGATCTTGGGGTGCCCAAGCCGCTCGGCCATGTGGGCGGCGCCCACCACGCCGGCGGCCGGCCCCGATTCGATCGTGTAGATCGGCACGGTCTGGGCGACTGTTGCGAGCCCGCCGTTGGCCTGGACGATCAGAAGCTTCTGCTTCAGTCCGGCATCCGCCAGGGTGCGCTCGAGCCGCGCCAGATAGCTGTCGATCACCGGCCCGACATAGGCGTTGAAGAGCGCCGTCGCGCTGCGCTCGTACTCACCCATGACGGGCGCGATATCGACCGAGACCGAGACATAGAGCCGGGGCGCCTCGCGGCGGATGATCTCGGCCGTGCGCCGCTCGTGATCGGGATTCTGGTGGGAGAAGAGATAGGCCACGGCCACGGCCTCGTAGCCCCGCGCCGCCAGCGAGCGCGCGGTCTCGGCGACCTGCTCCTCGTCGAGCGGCGTGACGACGTCGCCCTCGGCGTCGACCCGTTCCGTGATCTCGACGATGTCGCGTTCATCGACCAGCAGGCGCGGCTTGGCGGTGGCGCGGTAATGGTGGCGCTCGAAGACGCTCAAGCCCGCCACGCGGCCCGACGCCCGCATGATCGTCAGCGTGTCGCCGAAGCCTCGCGTCGTCAGCACCGCCGTGCGCGCCCCCGTGAAGGCGAACACGGCATTGCTGGATTGCGTCGTCGCATGGACCATGCGCTCGGTGCGTGCCAGCAGGTCCGGGACGCTGGTCGACATGTTGTCGGCTGCGTTCGCCAGGCCGTCCATGACGCCCTGCTGGAGGTCGGCCGGCGTCGTGAGCGCCTTGCCCATGACCGTATGGCCGTTGCGATTGTCGATGGCGATCACGTCCGTGAAAGTGCCGCCGATATCGACCGCTATCGTGTACACGTTGCCTGATCTCCGGACTGTTGAGCGGCGTCTTTCAATTTTTCAGTGTTTTCAGTGGAACACTGAAAGACGTCGCCGTCAACCGCTTCGTCCACCCCTCGCCCGCCGCCTACATGAGCAGTCGCGGCAGCCACAGCGACGCGGCCGGCACGAATGCGAAAACCAGGTAGACCAGGAAGATCACCGCGATGAACGGCAGCAGAGCCCTGGTCAGTTGCTCTATGGTGACTTTGCCCACGCTGCAGCCGATGAACAGGCACAACCCGACGGGCGGCGTCAGCAGGCCGATCACCAGCCCGAAGACGAGGATGACGCCGAAGTGGACCGGGTCGAAGCCGTAGGCCAGCGCGGCCGGCAGCAGGACCGGCGTCAGGATGATGATCGCGCCGGAGGTCTCGAGGAACAGTCCGACGATCAGCAACAGGACGACGACGAGCGCCAGGAAGACCCAGCGATTGTCGGTCACCGCCAGGAAGCCGTCGGCGACGGCCTGAGGGACCCGCTCGAACGCCAGCACCCAGCCGAGCAGGTTGGCGGCCGCCACGATCAGCATGATGGTGGCCGAGGTTATCGCGGCGGCGGCGATCAGCTTCCACATCGCGCGCAGCCTCAGGGTTCGCATGGCCAGCCCCACGATCATGGCGTAGATCACCGCCACCACCGAGGATTCGGTCGGCGTGACGACGCCGCCGATCACGCCGCCCACGATGATGAGCGGCATCAACAGGGCGAGAAGCGCAACGCGGAAGCTGGCCAGGAAGTCGGACGCCCGCACCATCCAGCTCACGGACCTGCCGGGCGTCACCTGGATCTCCATGTTGCGCACGAGGTAGCGGTTGAGCACCAGCAAGGCCATGCCGACGGCGACTCCCGGCGTCGCGCCGGCCAGGAACAGCGCGCCGATCGAGCTGCCCGAGGATATGCCGTAGACCAGCATCGGAATGCTGGGAGGAATGAGAGGCCCGCACAGCGAGGACGCGACCGTGAGCGCCGTCGCGAAATCCCGCCGGTAGCCCTGCTTCTCCATCGCGGGAATGAGGATGGGCCCGAGCGCTGCGACATCCGCGGTGGCGGCGCCCGTGATGCCCCCGAAGAACATGCTGCTGAGCACGTTCACCTGGGCCAGGCCGCCCTTCCAGCGACCGACGAGGTGGTTGCAGAACTGCACCAGCCGGCTGGTGAGCTGGGCCTCGTTCATCAGGGCGCCGGAGAGGATGAAGAACGGGATGCTCATCAACACGAACTGGTCGAGCCCGGCGAACAGTCGCTGCGGCACCGCCGACAACGGGGCGATGCCGCTCGTCACGAGATAGACAGAGGTGGCGATCCCGAGGACGAAGGCGACCGGCACGCCGATGGCCAGCAGGCCGACGAACCAGGCGACGAGCCCCGTCATAGGGTGGTGACTCCCGCCGTCGGCCTCGTTGCGGTGACGATCGCTTCCACGGCTGCGATGGCGATGAGCAGCCCTCCGGCCGGGATTGCCAGATTGATCCAGGCAATGTCGATCTGCAGGGCAGCGGAAAGCTGGTGCCGCGCAAAGTTGCGCGCCGCGAGCGTCCACCCCGTCCAGGCAACGAGGCAGCCGAAGGCGAGGATCAGGAAATGGACGAGCCGGGCCAGGACCATCTGCATCGTCGGCGGCAGCCGCTCGACGAGATTGGTGATGGCGACGTGGCCACCTTGCCGGTAGGCCACCGCCGCACCGATCATGGAACTCCAGACCAGCGCATAGCGGGCGACCTCTTCCGACCAGACGAGGCTGTCGCCCAGCAGGTAGCGGCACACGACCTGGGCGGCCATCACCGCCAGCGCTGCGAACAGCGCCGTCGCGGCCACGAAGACGGCGAGGCGCTCGAACAGGATGTCCAGCACCGTCTTCATGACCGACCGTTCCATGTCGTCGTCCCTACTTCCGCAGGGCGACGATCTCGGCGAGCAGATCCTCGGCCTTGAGCTGGGCCGCGTACTTCACCCAAACCGGCTTCAGCTTCTCGACGAAGGCCGCCGCATCGACCTTCGAGATGGTGACCCCCTGCTCGAGCAGCTTCTTGCGGATCGACGCCATCTTGTCCTTGAAGACCTGGCGCTCATGGACTGCCGCTTCCTTCATCGCATCCTGGATGAGCTTCTGGTTCTCCGGCGACAGCGTCGCGAAGTACTTGGCGCTCATGATCACCGGGCGCGGCTCGGACACGAAGGTGATCTGCTCCCAGTCGGTCATGAACTTGGCGACCTCGGCGACCTTCAGCGTGTCCACGGACAGCACGTCGAGGTGCGCCCCCTCGATCACACCCTGCTTCAGGCCGGTATAGACTTCGGTGTAGGGCATGGGAGTTGGGTTCGCGCCGAGGGCGCGCATGGCGTCGACCAGGACCGGCGTCTCGATGACGCGGATCTTGACGCCCGCCAGGTCGGCCGGGCTCGTCACGGCCTTCTTCACCGTCTCGATCGGGCTGTCGCCGGTGCTGAACCAGGCCAGCACCTTGAAGCCGGCCTGTTGCTCGATGCGGTCCGCCAGCTTCTTGCCGACCGGCCCGTCGGCGATCGCGGCCATGTGCTCCTGCCCCTGGATCAGGAACGGGACCTGGACGATGTTGTAGATGGGCGCGAGGTTGGCCATGGCGCCGGCGCCGACGCCGATCTGGATGGAGCCTTCGAGGATCGCCTCGTTGATCTCGCGTTCGTTGCCGAGCTGGCCGCCCGGGAAGAGCAGCACCTTGATCGCGCCCTTCGAGCGCGCCTCGACCAGCTCCTTGAACTTCCGCGCGCCGTCCATGTACGGGAACGAGTCCGCGGTGATCATCGCGAAGCGCAGGGTGATGGTCTGGGCAAAGGCCGCCTGCCCCCAAACGACGGCCAGTGCCGCGGCGGTCATCGCCAGCAGCGGGATCCTTCTCAACATCGCCTCACCTCGTCGTTGGTCATCGGTCGCACACGGGGGTGCCCCTCCAGGCGACCGCGCGATGCCCGCAATGGACTGCTCCCGATCCTCACGTTTTCCGATCGTGCCGGACGAGCCCGCGCGAACCCCCAACCGAGTCGTAGGAGTGCGGTAGCATTCTTACAAGAAGCAAATTCCGCCCGCTCCGTACAAATTTCGGCAACGCGGCGGAAAGTTTCACTGTTTTCAGTGCGACGCTTGCCGGACGGCCGCCCTCCAGGGGCGGCCGTCCTCCAGCTGTTCAGAATTCCAGCAGATTGTCCTTCAGGTGTTTGTGGGCGTAGGCCTTGCGCGTCAGCCCGCGGCGCTGCAGCGCCGGGACCAGCCCGTCGCACACCTCGGTGATGTAGCGGCGATCGAAGTAGCTGTGGAACATCAGGAAGCCGTCGCCGCCCACCTCCTCCATGATCTCCTGCATCAGGCCGGCCAGGTAGTCGGGCGTGCCGGTGAAGTCGATGCCGGCCTTGCGCGCATAGGTCTGCAGGATGGAACGCGGCGTCTTGCCTAGCCACTTCGCCAGCGAGGACTGATGGCCATTGGTCGTGAGGTCCATCGGCAGCGGCTCATCGAGGTCGAATTTGGAGAAGTCGATGCCGGTCAGGCGCGACATGCCGGAGAGATGGAGGTCGAGATGCTGCTCGGCCTCGGCGGCCTCCAGGCGCGCACGCTCGCGCGCCGCCTCCATCGTCACGTCGACGATCGGATGGGCGAGGAACAAGACCTTGATGTCGTCGGGATTGCGGCCGAACTCGGCCGCCTGCTGGCGCACCTTGTCGCGATAGGCCTTCATCGACTCGATGCTGCCGCCGCCTTCGGTGATGATCGTGTCGGCCCAGCGCGACGCGAAGCGCTGGCCGCGCGGCGAGCCGCCGGCCTGGCAGATCGGCACCCGCCCCTGCGGCGAGCGCGGCGCGTTGAGCGGCCCGCGGCACTTGAAGTACTTGCCCTCGTGGTTGATGGGGTGGACCTTGCTGCCGTCGGCGAACATCGGCTTCTCGCGATCCAGCACGACGGCGTCGGGCTCCCAGGCCTCCCAGAGGCGCGTCACGACGTCGGCGAACTCGTCGGCCACGTCGTAGCGCTCGTCGTGCGGCCTGTGCTTTTCGTGACCGTAATTCTGTGCCGCGCCGTCGTTGCTGCCGGTCACGCAGTTCCAGCCCACCCGCCCCTCGGTCACATGGTCGAGCGAATTGACGAGCCGGGCCAGCAGGTACGGCGGATACTCCGACACCGAGAGCGTCGGCACGATGCCGAGGTGCGTGGTCGCCTGCGCCAGATAGGGCACGAGCACCGCCGGGTCGAGCTTCGGCGCGCTGGCCGCATATTGCAGGTAGGCATTGTGCGAGCCCTGGTAGGTGTAGGGCACGTTCGAGGAATCCTCGATGATCATGTAGTCGAAGCAGGCCCGCTCCATGCCCTTCGCGAGGTCGACGAAGATGTCCGGCATCATCCAGCGGTTCACGTCGCATCCCGGGAAGTCGCTGCGCCAGGCTTTGGGCCCGTATCCCTGCGACAGGAACCAGGCCAGATGGAAAGGCTTCTTCATGTGTCGGACCTCACGCTACGGTTGATGGCGGCTGCTTCCCCTTCGCCCGGGATCGGGCGCGCCAACTCGACCTGCTGGCGATGACGGAAGAGCTCGATCTTGTGAACGAAGCGATCGGACCGCAGATAGAGGTCCGAGTAATAGAAGGGCATGCCCTGCCCGTCGTAGTAGGTGCGCTGCAGCAGGAGCAGCGGCGTCCGCGACGGGACGTCGAGCCGGCGGGCCATCTGCTCGTCGGCCGCCACAGCCAGCGACGCCTGCTGGACGCGCAGGCCTTGCACGCCACCATGCTTCTCGATCAGCGGGATGACCCGTGCCGAGTGGATCTGCTGGGCGAAGTCCGACGGCAGCCGGTCGGCCAGCCCTTGCGGCAGGTACGCGACGCAGAAGGCGATCGGCCCGACCGGCCGCACGCGGCTCCACGACAGGCGCATGATGCTCTCGCTCGCCGGCACCTGCAGGAGAGCCGCCACGCGCTGATCCGCGAAGGGCGGCAGGCGCTCGATGGCATGCAGCTCGAAGCGCGCATCGGGATCGTGGATCTGCAGATCCTCCAGTGCCTGCGCGCTCCAGTCCGGGCTTTCGGGATCGCTTTCCTGCACGAAGGTCCCGCGGCCGGGAAAGCGTCGCACCAAACGACGTGACACCAGCTCCTCGACGGCCGACCGTGCGGTGTGACGGCTGACGCCGAATTCCATCATGATCTCGGCATCGGTCGGCAGGCGCGTGCCCAGCCGATAGACGCCTGCCGCGATCCGCTCGGAAAGCGTCAGGTAGATCCTGTAGTAGGCCGGCACGGGATCTCGTCTCATTCTTGTTCCTCCCTATCGCCGATCCACGCGTCGCGGATCGAGCGTTTCCCTCAGTCCGTTGCCCAGCAGGTTCACCCCCAGCACCAGCAGCACGATGGCCATGCCCGCGAGATTGGCGATCCAGGGCGCGACCAGCAGCCGGTCGCGCCCCTCCGCCAGGATGTTGCCCCAGGTCGCGGTCGGCGGCGGCAGACCCAGCCCGAGGAAGCTGAGCGCCGTCTCCTGCAGGATGAGCTGCCCGACCTGCAGGGTGGCGATCACCGTGAGCACAGGCGACATCTGCGGCAGGATATGGCGCCACATGACGTAGCGTCCGCCCGCGCCTGACGCCACCGCAGCTTCGACGAAAGCCCGCTCGCGCAGCGAGCGCGTGAGGTTGAACGCCACGCGCGTGTAGGATTCCCAGCCGGCGAAACCCAGCACCAGGATCAGCACGGTGACGCCGCCGCCGAACACCGCGACGACGACGATTGCCAGCAGGATCTCCGGGATCGCCTGGTAGGCGTCGGCGAAGCGCATGATCACCTGCTCGACGCGGCCGCCGAGATAGCCGGCGATCAGGCCGAGCATGGTACCGAAGCTCAGCGCGACGACCATCGCCAGCAGCCCGACCACGATGGAAAGGCGCGACCCGTAGATCAGGCGCGAGAGCAGGTCGCGGCCGAAATTGTCCGTCCCCAGCGGATGAGCCCAGGTGCCCCGCGCTTCCCAGACCGGCGGCTTGAGGCGCTGCATGAGGTTCTGGGCATAGGGATCGTGCGGCGCCAGCACATGCGCGAAGATCGCGACCAGGCACATGCCGACCACCAGCACGACACCGATCTGGATCTTGAGCCTGGGACCGAACCACGTCATGGGAGGTCTCAGCGCATCCGGATACGCGGGTCGATCGCCGCCTGGACCAGATCGACGAGAAGATTGGCGACCACGATGGTGACCGCGACGATGAACACCGCCGCGATCACGATGGGCACGTCGCGCTGGAAGATCGCGCTCACCATCAGGCGTCCGACTCCCGGCCAGGCGAAGATCGATTCCGTCACCACCGCACCGCCCATGAGGCGTCCCAGCTGCAGGCCGATCAGGCTGACCACGGGATTGATCGCGTTGGGCAGCACGTGCCGCCAGAGAGCCCGCGCGGGGCCGGCGCCGCGGGCGCGGGCGGTCGTGACGAACTGCTCGCGGGCCGTCTCGAGGACGCTGATCCGCGTGACCAGGATGAAGTTGGGAACAAGGAAGGTGGCCAGCGTGATGGTCGGCAGCACCATGTGCTCCCAGCCGCCCTGTCCGGAGGTCGGCAGCCAGCCCAGATCGAGGGCGAAGAGCTGGATCAGGAGGATGCCCAGCCAGAAGCTGGGCATGGACTGGCCGGCGACCGCGAGGATCGAGATCACGAAGTCCGGCACCCTGTCCTTCCAGACGGCGCAGGCGACGCCGCCCAGCACCCCCAGCACGACGGCGGCGATCAGCCCCATCGCCAGGAGCTGCAGCGTGGAGCCGAGGCGCTCGCCCACGATCTCCATCGCCGGCTGCTTAAACTGGATGCTGGTTCCGAAGTCCCCGTGCAGCAGGTCCCACAGGAAGTAGGCGAACTGCATGGGGATGGGCTGATCGAGATGGAGCTCGGCGCGCAGCACCTCCTCCTGCTCGGGCGTCGCGTCGAGCCCGAGATAGATCGCCACCGGGTCGCCCGTAAGCCGCAGCACGACGAACACGAAGGCGATCACGAGGATCAGCGGCACGGGGACCAGCAGCAGGCGCCGCAGCAGGTAGCGCATGGTCAGGGTCTTATGTCCTCACCAGCCCTGCTGGGGAGGTGTCGGCGTCCCACGGATTTGACCAGCATCACGGCTTGACGCTCACCTTGTGCAGGCGCAGCAGCGAATCGCGCGAGGGCTTCCAGCCGGAGACCTTCTCGTTGCGGCCCGAGATGCGCGGCAGGCCGACCAGGAAGATCGACGGCAGCTCCTCGTGCATGATCTCCATCATGCGGTTGTAGATCTTGAGCCGCTCGCCTTCGTCCATCGTCGAGCGCCCCTTCTCCCAGAGCTGGTTGAATTCCTCGTTGCTCCAGTAGTTGCGCTTGCTGCGGTCGGTGTACCAGACGGTGTTGAAATCGGCGTCGCCGACGCTGAACCAGCCGACCTGGTACATCGGCCCTTGCTCCCGGCTGCGGTCGAGCTGCGACCACACCCCGCCTTCGACCACGTTGACGCTGGTCTTCACGCCGACCTCCGTCATCATGCCGGCGACGGCGTTGGCGATGTCGACGTCGGACAGGTAGCGGCCCGACAGCGTGTTGATCTTGTTCTCGAACGCCTTGGGGTAGCCTGCCTCGGCCAGCAGCGCTTTGGCCTTGGCCGGATCGTAGGGCCGCGCCTTGATGTTGGGGTTGTAGCCGAAGGTCCCCTTGGTCACGAGCTGGCCGTCGAGCACCGAGCCGTAGCCGCCCAGCATCTGCTTCACCAGCGCCTGCTTGTCGATGGCGTAGTCGAGCGCCAGCCGCACGCGAACGTCGTTGAACGGCGGCTTGCGCGTATCGAAGGTGTGCACGAGGCTGACCGACGATTCGACGGCATCGATCTTCAGATTCTTGCGGCGTTCGACCGACGGCAGCAGATCGACCGGGATCTCCTCGATGATGTCCGTCTCGCCGGCGACCAGCGAGGCCACGCGCGTGGCGCCCTCCGGAATGGCGCGGATCCTCAGCTTCTTCATCGCCGGCGGGCCGTCCCAGTAGTTCTCGTTGGCGACGAGGTCGTAGTGGTCGCCGGCGACCCATTCGACGAATTTCCAGGGGCCCGTGCCCATGGGCTTGCGATGCGCCTCGGCGAAACCGACCTTCTCCGTGTGGGCCTTCGATTCAATGGGGATGTCGGCCAGGCCGCGCAGCAGCAGCGGCGCCGGGGCGGAGGTCCGGATGTCGACGGTCTTGTCGTCGACGACCTCGGCCGACACGACGCCGGCGATGCGGGTCTTGCGGGCGTAGACCTGCTTGGGATTGATGATGTAGTCGATGGTGAACTTGACGTCCTCGGCCGTGAAGGGCGTCCCGTCGTGCCACTTCACGCCCGGCCGCAGATGGAAGCGCCACTGGGTCGGCGACAGCGCCTCCCACTTCTCCGCGAGCATGGGCACGATCTTGTCGTCGGAGTCGCGTGCGACCAGCGGCTCCCAGGTCTGGTAGCAGAGACTGAGCGTGATATAGGCCCCGCCCGTCGGCGATATGGAATCGGTGAAGAGCGAGGCGCCCACCACCAGCATGTCCTTGTCTTTTGCCTGTGCCGGCGCACCGGCCGTCGCAGCCACGGCCGCAACGATGAATGACGTCAGGATCCCACGCATACGCACCTCCACTGCAGATCGATGGCTACACCCCTGTCTTCGGTCCCTGCTGCTCGCGCCACCGGTCATCCCGCGGCAGGCGCGGGTTGTAGGGGCGTTCGCTGTAGTAAGGCAGCAGGGGACGGAACCACTCGAAGATCCGGCGCAGTTCGCCGATCGGCTCCTCGTGAACGTCGACCCGGAGGTCGATGTAGGCGAAAGGCTCGTCGCCGTAGACCAGCAGCGACGAGGAGAAATGTCCGTCGGCCTGTCCGCCGGCACGGCCACCCGCCTCCACAGCGCGCACCAGACGCTCCTCGAGCAGTTCACCGCCGGTCGAGCGCATCGACGCCGCCATCGCCTCGGTCACCTGCGGACCCACGATGCCGTTGCCCATGACCAGCCAGCCGTCGCCGATGAGATGCCCGGCATAGGCGCCGTTCTCCGCTCCGGTCATGGCGGCGGCATGCCCCCAGGCATCCACCACGCCGATCTGGCGCAGCGGCGCGTTGGGATCGCTGCTTTCCAGCTCATGGATGACCTTGCCGGCGTGGTAGCCGAGCCCGATCAGCCTGGTGCAGAGCAGGGTCAGCCGCGGGTCGGCGATCGCCTGCACCGAGGCCGCGCCCATGCGCGGGATAACGACCGGACAGCGATTGCCGACCGCGGGCGCATGCGTCGCCATGGCGACGCCCAGCATCCTGGTCCGCGGGCAGCGGCCGACGACGGTGAAGGTCACGACCGCTTCTCCCTCGCCTGGCGCGCGCGGGCCTCGACCCAGTCCTCCACCACGCCCAGCGCCGCCGGCTGCCAGGGCCTCGTCTCGTAGTATTCGATCTGCGGCCGGTAGATGTCGAAGATGCGCCGCAGTTCGCCGATCGGCTCGACATGCTCGTCGACGCGCAGGTCGACCAGCGGATACTCCTGGCTGCGATACACGACGAGCGCGGCCGAATGCTGCCCGCCATGCTGGCCGCCGGCGTCCCTGCCCGCTTCGAGTGCCAGCATCAGGCGCGCCTCGAGGTCGTCCCCCTTGGTCTTGGCGAAGGTTTCCGCCATCGCCGACGCGGTCCGTTCGGAGATGAGGCCGTTGCCCATCGCGACCATGCCGGGCTCGCAGAAATGGCCCGACCAGTCGTGGTTTGCCGCCCCTGTCCGTGCGACCGCATTGCCGTCGCGGTCGATGACCGAGATCTGCCGATGCTCGATGTGCGGGTCGCTGGCGGCGATCTCCGACAGAACGCGCGACGCCGAGTAGCCCAGCTCCAGCAGGCGCAGCCCCAGCGGTCCCAGCCGCGGGTCGGTGACGGCCATGGTGACGACGACGCCGAGCCCCGGTCGTACGAACGGGCAGCGCGCGCCGACCGCCAAGGGCCGGGTGGAAATGGCGACGCCGTACTTGCCGGTTTCCGGACACCGCGCGGAGATCGCGAAGGTCGAGAATTCCTCGCCCAATGGCCCCAACATTGCTTGTTCCCCACTTGTCCTCTTCGAAAACAGGATACGAAGCCGTATAGCGATAAACAAGGTCCGAATGTCCGAACATTTGGACATTATTCAGTGTAGAAAGGCGAGGCAGCCCCCGACGATGTCCCTGCTCGAGATCGAGAACCTCGCTGTCGCGTTCGGGCCGGCCGAGAAGCCGCTGCACGTGATCGAAGACGTGGCCTTGTCCATCGACGCCCATGAGACGGTCGCACTGGTCGGCGAAAGCGGCAGCGGCAAGAGCGTCACGGCCCTCGCGGTCATGCGGCTCCTGCAGGAACCCGGCCGGATCGTCCGCGGCGCCCTCCGCTTCGAGGGACGCGACCTTCTGCAGCTCGACGAGCGAGCAATGGCGAGGATCCGTGGCGACCGGATCGCCATGATCTTCCAGGAGCCGATGTCCTCGCTGAATCCACTGATGTCGGTCGGTGCCCACGTGGCCGAGCCGCTGCGCCTGCATCGCGGCCTGTCGCGACGCGACGCGCGCGCGCGGGCAATAGCGCTCCTCGACCGCGTCGGCATCCCGTCCGCGGCGCGGCGCTTCGACGACTACCCGCACCGCATGTCGGGCGGCATGCGCCAGCGCGTGATGATCGCTGCCGCGCTTGCCTGCGAGCCGGCCCTGCTGATCGCCGATGAGCCGACCACGGCGCTCGACGTCACGATCCAGGCCCAGATCATGGACCTGCTCGCCGACCTCCAGTCGGAGTTCGGCATGGGCATCCTGTTCATCACCCACGACCTCGGAGTCGTGGCCGAGCACGCGCACCGCGTGGTCGTGATGTATGCCGGCCGCGTCGTCGAGCGTGCGCAGACGGGCACGCTGTTCGATGCGGCGGCCCATCCCTATTCGGCGGCGCTGCTGCGCTGCATTCCAGACGAGGGCACGGGCGACAGGCTTGCCGTCATCGAGGGCAGCGTCCCGGCTCCCGCCAGCCTGCCGCCCGGCTGTCGCTTCGAGCCGCGCTGCCCGCGCGCCGCCGATGTATGCCGCATCGCGGAGCCGCCTCTTGCCCTGCTCGGCCCGGATCACGCGGCCGCCTGCGTGCGACCGCTGGAGGCGTCGACATGACGCCCCTCCTCAGCGCCACCGGTCTCACCAAGCACTTTCCGGTGCTGGGCGGACCGCTCGGCATCTCCAAGGTCGGAATGGTGCGTGCGGTGGACGAGGTCGACCTCACCGTCGGCCGCGGCGAGGTGCTCGGCCTCGTCGGCGAAAGCGGCTGCGGCAAGTCCACGCTCGGCCGCCTCCTGATCCGGCTGCTCGATCCCACCGCCGGCAGCGTCGAATTCGACGGCACCGACGTCGCGACGGCCGAGGGCGCCGCGCTGCAGGCCCTGCGGCGACGCTTCCAGATGATCTTCCAGGACCCGTACGGTTCGCTCAATCCGCGCATGCGCGTCGACGAGCTCGTCACCGAGCCGCTGCGGCTCGCCGGCAGGTCGCGCGTCGAATGTCGCGAGCGTGCGCCGCAGCTCCTGGCCATGGTGGGCCTCGCGCCCGAGCACGGCGCGCGCTACGCGCACCAGTTCTCCGGCGGCCAGCGCCAGCGCATCGGCATCGCCCGTGCCCTGGCCCTCGATCCCGCCCTCGTCGTGTGCGACGAGCCGGTGTCCGCGCTCGATGTTTCCGTGCAGGGCCAGGTCGTGAACCTGCTGCGGGACCTGCAGCGCGAGCGCGGCCTGAGCTACGTGTTCGTCTCGCACGATCTGCGGATCGTGCGGCACATCGCCGACCGCGTGGCCGTCATGTATCTGGGGCGCATCGTGGAGATCGGCGACAAGGAGACGATCTACCGCCAGCCGTTGCATCCCTACACCGAGGCCCTGCTGGCTGCGGTGCCGATGCCGAAGCCCGGCCGTCCGCGCCGCCGGGCGCAGGTCCAGGGCGAGATCCCGAGCCCCCTGAACCCGCCGAGCGGCTGTCCCTTCCATCCGCGCTGTCCGCTGGCGACCGATCGCTGCCGCGCAGAGCGGCCCGTGCTGCGTTCCGTCGCCGGTCGCGACGTCGCCTGTCACGTCGCCGACGATCGCGCCTGAGCGGCCCGTTCGCGTTCCAGCCTGGCGACGAACTCGTCCTGGGTCATCGCGGTCGACGGGTCGCGGCCCCGGTCGCGATAGAATGCTTCGTAGAGCTTGAACTCCTCCAGGACGCGACGAAGCTCGACGACTGCGTCGTCATGGAGATCGACCCGAACGTCGATGTCCGGGTGATCGGGATCGGCAACGACCCGGATGGCGGCCGACCGTTCCGGCAGCTGGCCGTTCGCGCCCACCTGTCCACCCGCGTTGCGGCCGCCTTCGAGGGCGCCGAGCAGCCTGAATTCGAGCGGCGCTTCGGGATCGGCCTCGAAGCCGTCCGCCATCGCCTCGATGACCGATGGGCCGGCCAGCACGTTGCCGAAGACGACGTAGCCGGCGCCGACCCGGTGCCCGGCCCACGGACGCGTGCCCGAACCGGTATGCGCGACGCCCTTGCCGTCGCGGTCGATGATGGCGATCTGGCGGTAGTCGTGATCGGGGTCGTTCTGCTCCAGGAGCCTCATGACCTGCGCCGGGCCGAATCCTTGCGCCAGGAGCTCGACGGCCAGCGGATCGTTGGCGCGGTTGATGAAGGCCTGCGTCTTGCAGATGCCGGCACCCGCCTGGATGCCCTCGCAGCGTCCGCCCGAAGCGATCGAGAACGTGGCGATGCCGAGGCCCAGCCGTCGCGTCCGTGGACAATGGGCGATGATCGAATACGTCATCTATGCCCCCACGAGCGTCGACATGAAGGCTTCCTGGCCGACTGCCGAGCGCGGATTGCGCTCGCGGTCCCGGTAGTAGCCTTCGTATTGCTTGTAGACCTCGTACACGCGTCTCAACTCCTCGATGGCCCTCGCATGAAGGTCGACCCTGAGGTCGATGTCGGCATAGGGATGGATCGAATAGGCGCGCAGCGCCGCCGAGCGCTCCGGCTTGTGGCGCTCGCGGGTCCCCTGTCCGCCTGCATCGCGGCCGGCCTCGATGCCCATCAGCAGGCGATGCTCCAGATCCGCATCCGGCTTCGCCATGAAGCCGGATGCGATCGCCTCGACGACCTCCGAACCGACCAGGCCGTTGCCGAAGGCGACGTGATTGTCCCCCGTCGCATGGCTGGACCAGCCCCGCGTACGTGACCCGGTGTGGGCGACGGCCGTGCCGTCGCGGTCGATGACGCCGATCTGGCGGTAGTCGGCGTAGGCATCGTTCTCGAGGAGCTGCCGCAACACCGTCCCCGCCGAGAACCCCTGTTCGAGCAGGCGCAATGCGAGTCGATTGTTGCGCTCGTTCGCGAAGGCCTGGCTGACCGTGACGCCCGTCATCGATCTCACGCCGTAGCAATAGCGGCCGACCGTGATGGAAAAGGTCGCGATGCCGATGCCCAGGCGTCCGGTCCTGTGGCAGCGCCCCAGTATGGTATAGGTCATGGTCCCTTCCCGCTGTCAGGCGCGACGCGCCTTGAGGTTGGCGACGAAGACATCCTGCGGAATGGCCTGGCTCGGATTGAGCCCGCGCTGGCGATAGAACTCTTCGTACTGCCTGAACTCCTCGAGCACCCGGCGCAGTTCCTCGACCGCCGTCGGATGCACGTCGACGCGCACATCGATGTCCGGATAGTCGCGCCGGCCCACGACCTTGATGGCCGCCGAGCGCTCGGGCTTGTGGTTCGTCGCCGTCCCCTGCCCGCCGGCGTCGCGGCCACCTTCGAGCGCGCGCATCAGACGATGCTCGAGAACCTCCGCGGGATCCGCCTTGAAGCCGTCGATCAATCCATCGAGCACCTGCGGCCCGACCAGGCCGTTGCCGAAGGCCACGCAATCCTCGTCGATTCGATGCCCCGACCATCCGCGCGTGCCGGCGCCCGTGTGGGCGGCGACACGCCCATCGCGGTCCATGATCGCGATCTGCCGGTAGTCGTGCTCGCTGTCGTTGGTGGCGAACAGTTCCATCACGCGCGCTGGCAGGTACCCTTCGGCGAGCAGCTTGACGCCCATCGGGTCGTTGGTGCGATTGGGAAAAGCCTGCGTCTTGCATACCCCGACATTGGCGGCGATGCCCTCGCAGCGGCCGCCGACGGCCAGCGAGAAGGTGGTGATGCCCAGCCCGAGACGACCGGTGCGCGCGCAGCGGCCGATGATGGAGTAGGTCACTGTGCGGCCTCCTCCCCGCGGCGAGCGAGGTCCGCCGCGAATACGTCCTGCGGGACGGCGTCGCGCGGATTCCTGCCGCGGTCGCGGTAGTAGCCACGATAGAGCTCGTATTCCTCGAAGGCATCGCGCAACGCCTCGACCGCCTTGTCGTGGAGGTCGACCCGCAGATCGAGCTCGGCATGGTCGTGCGCGCCATGGACGAAGATCCCGGCCGACCGTTCGGGGAGATGGCCGTCGTTGCCTGCCTGCCCGCCGGCATCGCGCCCTGCCTCGATGGCGCCCAGCAGGCGCCGCTCGAAGGTGGTCGCGGCCAGCGCCTCGTAGGCGTCGGCGATCGCGTCCACGACCGCCGGGCCTGCCAGGACATTGCCCATCGCCACATATCCCGTACCGACCTTGTGGCCGGAATAGGCACGGGTCTTCGGTCCGCTGTAGGCGGCAGCGCGGCCCTCGCGGTCGATGACGGCTATCTGTCGATAGGCGAAGTCTGGATCGTTCGTCTGCAGCTCGCGCACCACATGGTCCGGAGAGAAACCCTGCCGGAGCAGCCGAAGGGCGAGCGCGTTGTTGCCCTGGTTGACGAACGCCTGGCTCATCGTTGCGCCGACATTCGCGCGTAGTCCGTCGCAGTAGTATCCGACGCAGATCGAATAGGTCGCGATGCCGATGCCCACCTGTCCACTCTTCGGACAACGGGCGACGATCGTGAAAGTCATGACGCTTCCTCCCGGGGAACACGTCGCGACGATGCACGAAGCAAGCCACGCACCTATGCGAGAACGCTGTTTTGCTCCCGCAGGTTTTGCAACTCGCCTCCGAGGAAGCGCAGGAATTCCTCGGCCGCGAGCGAAAGATGCCGCGAGGCATGCGTCACCGCCTCCACCATCGCCATGTTGAGAATGCGATCACGCATGGGCACGGCCACGACATCGCCGATCCTCAGGCTGTCGGCGGCGGACAGCCGCGAATGAAACGTGATGCCGTTGTTCACGTGGACGAACTGCACGCGCAGATGGTTGGAGTTCGTCTCGATCTGCGGGACAATAGTGACGCCGGCCGCCTTGCAGGCGAGGTCGATGAGCACGCGGCTGCCCGACTTCTTCAGGGGCAGAGCGATCGGATAGGCGGCACAGTCCGCCAGGGACACCTTCGCCTTGCCCGCTAGCGGATGACGAGGCGACATCAGCGCCATCAGGGGCTCGCGTATCTTGAAGACACTGGTGAGATCGGCATCCAGGGTCGGATAGAAAGTGAGGCCGATGTCGGTGCGGCCCTCGCGCACCGCCGCCAGAATGCGGTCCGTCCCGTCGACGGTGACATTGAAGATGATCCCGGGATGCCGCTTGCTGAAGCCGAGGATCATCCGCGGGAGCACGTCCGGCACCAGCGATTCGATGGCTTGCACGTTTATCGTGCCGCGCCTCAGTCCCTTGAGCGCGTCGAGCTCCGAACGCACGCGTTCCTCCTGGCGCGACGCCGACTGCACATGGCGCAGGAAGATCTCGCCGGCCGATGTCAGCTCGACGCCGCGCGCATGGCGCTGGAACAACGGGACATCGAGCTCCTGCTCCAGCTTCTGGATCTGCCGGCTGAGTGCCGACTGCGCGACATGGAGCTCTTCCGCTGCTTCGCGGATCGAGCCGTGGCGCGCCACGCTCGCGAAATAGCGCAGATACGCATTGTTCATCGCTTGCGGCCTCCTATTTTCTGGCGATGCCGATACGGCATCATATTGAAGCAAAAATTGAACTTGTGCGATCGCTGACGGATGGTCCCAAATCGCCTTCCTGCACTTTCAATTGAGGAGTGACATGGTCGACTACGTTGGCGAGGCGGTAGACAGGCTGATCACCATCGAGGCAAAGAACCACGGCATGCCGCACGGCGTGCTGCTGCCGATGTATCTCGCGGCGCGCAAGGCGGCAGGCGACCGGCCGGTGACGATGGCGGCCGCGGAGGGACTCAAGAAGCACCTGGGCAAGGGCGACGTCGTGTTCATCATGACCGGCGCGGGATACGAGCCCACGATGCCCAAGGGCGAGAGCGACGGCCCACCGGGCGCGGCATCGCTCGCCCGGATCCTCTATCGCGGTCTCGGCGCCGTGCCGGTCTACGTCAACGAGGCCTGCCATGCCGACCCGATCATCGCCTCGAGCGAGGCCGCAGGCCTCATGGTGAAGCCGTTCCATCAGGCGCTCGATCGCCATCTCGGTGCCGCGATCGTCAACGCACCGGTCCAGCAATCCGAAGTGAAGCCCTGGATCGACAGGATCTTCGCCGAATACAAGCCCAAGGCCGTCGTCAGCGCCGAACGCCTCGGTGCCGGCGCCGACGGCAACGTCCATACCGCCACCGGACTGCCCCTCACCGGCCCGGAATCAAAGTTCGAGGGCTGCATCGACATCGGCGAGGTCGTGACGGAAGCGAACCGGCGCGGCATCTTCACCGTCGGCATCGGCGATCACGGCAACGAGCTGGGCTTCGGCACGATCTACGATGCGGTCGTTGCAACGATGCCCAAAGGCAAGGCACTGGCGACCGTCGTCAAGACCGACATCGTCATTCCGGCAATGATGTCCAACTGGGGCTGCTACGGAATCGAGGCATGCCTTGCCTATCTGCTGCGCAAGCCGGAGCTGATCCATTCGCCGAAGATGGAGCAGCGGATCGTTCAGGCCTGCCTCGACGCGGGCGGCCTCGAAGCCATGTATTGCACCACCGAGTTCCTGGTCGACGGCCTCGATGGCGAGACGTCGATGGCTTGCATGCAGTTCCTGTCGAACATCGTGCGCAAGAACCTCGAGCCGCCGGACGCCGGATTGACTCACTGACAGAACCGCCACCCTGCCTGCGCGCAGGGTGGCTCCGCCTTCCGCCGCCGTCTGGCGTTGCCCGAGGAAGATCGACAGAAACATGGATACAGCCGCGCACGTCGCCAACCATTCCAGCGTCACCGACGAGCAGCTTGCCCTGATCGGCCGGCATATCGATCGGCTCGTCACCGTCGAGGCACGCATCTCTCCCACGTCGCGCAACGTGATCGCCCAACTCTACGAGGCGGCATGCGCCGTCCAGGGCGGCGGACCGCTGTCGATGCTGGCCGCTCGGCAGATCCTGAAGCAACTCGGCCCCGGCAAGACGGTCTTCATGACGACCGGTGCCGGAGATCCTCGCTATCTGCCGGCCGGCGAGACCGATGGACCGCCGGGCGTGGCGGCACTGGCCCTCGCCATCCACGCCGCAACCGGCGCCGTGCCGCTGCTCTTCAGCGAGGCGCCTTTCTGCGAGAACCTGGCAGCCACGACCCTCGCTGCCGGCCTCGGCATTCGCGACCCCGGGTACGCGCTCAACACCGGCTTCACCACCGCAGTACTACCGCTGTCGCATGACGACACCGCCGAGCAGCAGGCGATCGACTATCTCGACGCCTACAAGCCAGCGATGGTGATCAGCATCGAGAAGCTCGGTCCCAATCCGCAAGGCATCGCCCACACGTCGACCGGCACGCCGACGGCCGGGGATCGCGCGCGCGCCGAATGCCTGCTCGACGAGGCAGCGAAGCGCGGCATCCCCTCGCTCGGCATCGGCGACAACGGGAACGAGATGGGATTCGGCCTCATCGCCGACGCCGTGGCCGAATACAAGCCAAATGGCGCACGTTTGTGCACACGCGTGAAGACCGACGTGCTGATCCCGGCAAACACTTCCAATTGGGGCGCATACGCGGTCGAGGCGGCCCTGGCCGCTCTTGCCGGCAGGCCGGAGATCATGCACTCCGCCGACATCGAGCGGCGCATGATCGAGGCGTGCGTCGACACGCACGCCGCCGACGGCAGCACCGGCCGGCACATCCTTCAGGTCGACGGCATGCCCGCCGACGTCTCGTGCGCAGTCGTCACCATGCTCGGCTGCATCGTCCGCAACGGGCTGATCACCGGCTTCAAGCGCGCTTTCTAGGAGACAAAATGGCAATAGATGAAATCGTCGGCGATTCGATCGATCGCGCCGTCAATATCGAGATGCGCTTTCGCGCGGGCCTTCCGCGCGGTGTCACCTACCCGCTCTACGAGGCGGCGCGCAACAAGCAGAAGAAGCCGCTCACCTGGCTCGCGGCCAAGCTTCTCAAGGACAGCGTGAAGCCCGGCGATCACGTCTTCGTCGTGACGGGCGCCGGCACGCCGCCCGGCCTGCCGGCCGGCGAGACCGACGGCCCGCCGGGCGCTGCGGCCATCGCACGTGCCATCGAGTTCGGGCTCGGCGGCAAGCCCGTGCTCATCAGCGAGGCACGCAACATGCCCGCGACGGTGAAGGCCACCGAGGCGGCAGGCATCGCCGTCGTCGACGAGGACCTGTTCCGTCAGCGTCGTTCCTGCGCGCTCGCCATCGACTTCCCCTTGGGCGATGCCGCGGGCAAGGAGGCAGCGGAGGCGCTGTGCCGGAAGTTCCGGCCGGCCGCGATCGTCTTCATCGAGAAGGTCGGCCCCAACATCAAGGGCATCTACCACTCGATCATGGGCACGCCCCGGACGCCCGACATGATCGCGAGCGCCTACCACCTTGCCGACTACGCCAAGGCGAACGGCATTCCAACGATCGGCGTCGGCGATGGCGGTAACGAGATCGGCTGCGGCGTGATCAAGGAAGCCGTGCGCGAGATCCAGCCGTACGGCAAGGATTGCGGCTGCCCATGCCATAGCGGCGTTGGCACGGTTACTGAATGCGATGTCCTCGTGTTCGCCGCGGTGTCGAACTGGGGTGCATACGGCATTGCGGCGGCGCTGGCGGGACACCTGGGAGACCGCGAGGTGCTTCACGACGAGGCGACCGAGTTGCGCATCGTCCATGCAAGCGTCGCCGGCGGCGCCATGGACGGCGCCTATTCCCGGCTCATCCCGTACGTCGATGGAACCTCGGATCGCGTTCAGGCGAGCCTCATCACGGTGCTGCACCAGATCGTCGAGAACGGACTGAAGGAATACGACAGAGGTTTCTGAAAGACAGTTGAGAGGAGGCAGGTATGAGCAGGTTTGGCCGGTCGTCTGGCGTTGCGGGAATGACGCGTCGCGGTTTCACTGCCGGCGCACTCGGCAGCGGGCTCGTCCTGGGAACCGGCCGTGCGCCGGCGATCGCTCAGGGCAAGCGCGACTTGCGCGTCGGCGTGTGGGGCGGCGAGTTCGGCAACCTCAGCCCCGTCATCCGTTTCGACATCCAGGGCGGGTTGGTGCTCTACAACATCTTCGACGGGCTGGTC
The DNA here is from genome assembly GCA_049323495.1 of Pseudomonadota bacterium. Lineage (GTDB taxonomy): Bacteria > Pseudomonadota > Alphaproteobacteria > Reyranellales > Reyranellaceae > Reyranella. The sequence continues at coordinate 232,352 of JBMONG010000016.1, read as the reverse complement.
AGGACCAACTTCGAGAAGCGCACCATCGAGCCCAGCCTCGCCCTGGAGTGGAGCAATCCCGATCCGCTGACCTGGCGCATCAAGCTGCGCGAGGGCGTGAAGTGGCAGAAGGGATTCGGCGAGTTCACGTCGGAGGACGTGGTCTACTGCTGGAACTTCCACATCGAGTCCAAGAGCTTCCAGGTCGGCACGGCGCTCTTCCCGGTGGAAAGCGTGAAGGCCGACGGCAAGTACGTCGTCGAGGTCAAGACCAAGATGCCGTTCGGCGCCTTTCCCGGCGTCACCATGGGCTATGGCGGCACGATCATCTCGGCCAAGGCGCACAAGGAGATGGGCAACCAGGCCTACTCGGCGACGCCGGTCGGCAACGGCCCCTTCCAGATCGAGAGCAAGCGCGGCACCGAGATCGTGCTGGTGAAGAATCCCGACTACTGGCGGCCGGGCTTTCCCAAGCTCGACAAGGTCGTCTATCGCGCCATCCCCGATTCGACGACGCGGCTTCAGGCACTGCTCAAGAACGAGCTCGACTTCGTGACGCATCCCGATCCGAAGGAACTGGGCACGGTCCGCAAGAACACCAACTTCACCGTCAACTCGACGCCCGGCTGGGAATGGGACTACCAGCAGTTCAACCTGAAGACGTCCAAGCCGGATTCGCCGTTCCGCAACAAGCTGGTGCGCCAGGCGATCTCCTATGCGATCGACCGCGAGGCGATCGTCAACGAGATCTACTATGGCGAGGCGCTGGCGACGGACAACCAGATCCCGGCCGGCTATCTGGGTTATCGTGGGCCGATCCTGAAATATCCCAAGAACGGCGATCTCAAGAAGGCCAAGGAGCTGATGGCCCAGGCCGGCGTGAAGGGATACGAGGTCGAGGTCATCACCTCCGACAAGGACTGGCTGCGCAAGGAGCTCGAGCTTGTTGCGGCGATGGTGAGCCAGATCGGCATCACCTACAAGATCAAGAACATGGACATGGGCGGGTTCAACAACCTGTGGCTGAACCAGCGCTTCGAGCAGTCCCTCGAGGACATCACCCTCGTGGCTCCCGATCCGGATGCCACCTGCTGGTGGTTCCTGCACAGCAAGGGCGCCTCCTCGGGCTACAGCTCGCCCCTGATGGACGGCATGCTCGACGGTGCGCGCGGCGAGCTCGATCAATCCAAGCGTGAAGGCATATATCACAAGATCGTCGACACCACGCTCGAGGAGTGCCCGACGATCTATCACTGCAACACCAACAACATCCAGGTATTCAACAAGAGCCTGAAGGGCTTCGTGCCGACGCCGCAGGAGTACATGGAGAAGCTCGATACGGTGGAATGGGGCTGATGGCCCGTTTGCCGAAGATCATGCCTCCTCCGGCCGTCCGGGCCGCTTTCCCGCTTGGCCGGGGGGAGACCGCTCTCCTCCCCCTTGGGCAAGGCGTGAAGCACCTGCACGACGGGCGGAGGGGGCATGCCCTCTTCCCATCTCGTGGAAAGCGGGAGGCATAGGCGCGATGTGGCGCTACCTCGGCCATCGTCTGGTCCAGGTTCCGTTGGTCCTGCTCGTCGTCTCGCTGATGACCTTCCTCATCACGCGTGCCACGCCTGGCGATCCGGTGCAGATCATGCTCGGCATGCAGACCTCCAAGGAGGCGGCCGAGGCGATGCGCCAGGAGTTCAATCTAGACCGCTCCCTGCCCGAACAGTACATGCTGTGGGCCGGCAAGGTGCTCACGGGCGACCTCGGCCGGTCGATCCGTCTCAACGACCCGGTGACGACGCTGCTTGCCGAGCGCCTGCCTGTCAGCCTGCAGCTCGCGGCGGCCGCGATGGCCTTCGCGCTGCTGGTGTCGATTCCTCTCGGCGTCGTTGCCGCGCTGCGCCGCAACAGTTGGGTCGACTACCTCTGCACCGGCTACACGGTGGCGGGATTCGCCGTGCCCAATTTCGGCCTGGCGCTGATCCTCATCTACGTCTTCTCTATCAAGCTCGACTGGCTGCCGATCACGGGCATCGGCACCACGGAGCAGCTCTCGGGCGGCATCTGGACGTACATCAAGCCGTTCATCATTCCCGCCATTGCGCTCGGCACGCTGCAGACCGCCATCCTGACCAGGCTGCTGCGCTCCAGCATGATCGACGTGCTGTCCCAGGACTACATGCGCACCGCTCGCGCCAAGGGCCTGCTGCCCGCCACGGTGATCGTGATCCACGCGCTCAAGAACGCCATGATCCCCTTCGTCACCATGGCCGCCATCCAGTTCGGCTACATGATCGGCATCCAGGTGACCATCGAGTACATCTTCGCCGTTCCGGGCATGGGCTCGGCGGTCCTGAATGCCGTGGTCAACCGCGACTTCCCGGTGATCCAGGGCTTCACCCTGGTGATCGCCGCCTTCTTCCTCTTCGCCAACATCGTTGCTGACGCCCTCTATGCCCTCCTCGACCCGCGCATCCGCTACTGAGATGCCGCTGGCCCAGCCCTCCTCGCCCAGTCCCCCATCGCCCTCGCCGCGCATCGCCGGTTCGCTCCTGCTCGCGGCCCGGCAGTTTCCGCGGCACAAGGCGGCGATGGCCGGCCTGGTCTGCCTGCTGCTGATCTGCCTCGCATCGGCCCTGGCGCCGTGGATCGCGCCATACGATCCGATCCAGATCAAGCTCAGCGCCAAGCTCAAGCCTCCTTCCGTCGAGCACTGGCTGGGCACCGACCACTTCGGTCGCGACATCTTCACCCGGCTGATCTACGGCGGCCGGACCTCGCTCTCGGTCGGCATCCTGGTCGTGGGCTTCGCGTTCGCGCTCGGCGTGCCGCTGGGGCTTGCTTCGGGGTATTTCGGCGGAAGGATCGACAATCTGTTGATGAGGCTGGTCGATGCCTTCCTTACCTTCCCGCCGCTGCTGCTCGCGGTGGCGCTGGTGGGGCTGCTGGGGCCGGAGATCCAGAACGTGATGCTGGCGCTGGGCCTGGTGCAGGCGCCGGTGCTGGCGCGCATCGTGCGTGGCAGCACGCTGGCCGTCCGCGAGGACGTCTATGTCACGGCTGCGCGTGCCCTGGGCGCCAGGCCGACACGGATCGTCCTCTCCCATATCCTGCGCAACGTCGTATCGCCGATCGTCGTGCAGCTCACGATCGTGTTCTCCGCTGCCGTCGTCGCCGAAGCGTCGCTGTCCTTCCTGGGCTTCGGCACCCAGCCGCCGCAGCCGAGCTGGGGCCGCGACATGAGCGAGGCCCGTCGCTTCCTGGGCGACGCGCCGTGGATGTTCCTTGCGCCGACCGGAATCATCATGCTCTGCGTGCTCAGCATCAATTTCCTCGGCGACGGCCTGCGCGACGCGCTCGATCCGCGTGCCTGGCGCACGCGGCGCAGCCTGCGCGACGGAGACGCCTGATGCCGCTGCTCAGCCTACGCAATCTGCAGACGCGCTTCGCCAGCGACCGCGGCGTCGTACGAGCCGTCAACGGCGTCTCGTTCGACCTCGAGGAGGGCGAGGTGCTGGGGCTGGTCGGCGAAAGCGGCAGCGGCAAGAGCGTCACCGCACTGTCGATCATGCGCCTGGTTCCCGAGCCGCCGGGAAAGGTCACCGCCGACAGCATGACCCTCGATGGTGTCGACCTCCTTCGCCTCACGGAGGCGGAGGCACGGGAGATTCGCGGCTCGCGCATGGCGATGATCTTCCAGGACCCCATGCGCTCCCTCAACCCGGTCCTCACCATCGGCCGTCAGATGACGGAGGTGCTGCGGCGGCACGAGAAGCTGACGGGCGCCGTCGCCCGCCGGCGCGCCACCGAGCTGCTGGAGATGGTCGGCATACCGATGGCCGAGAAGCGGCTCGCCGCCTATCCGCACCAGTTCTCCGGCGGCATGCGCCAGCGCGTGATGATCGCCATCGCCCTGTCGTGCAATCCGCGCCTGCTCATCGCCGACGAGGCGACGACCGCGCTCGACGTCACGATCCAGGCCCAGATCATCGATCTGGTGAAGCGACTCACCCGGGAACGCGGGACGTCGGTGATCTGGATCAGCCACGATCTCGGCGTCGTCGCCGGCCTCTGCGACCGCGTCAACGTCATGTATGCCGGCAAGGTCGTCGAGACGGCGCCGATCCGCGACCTCTTCCATCATCCGGGACACGGCTACACGCTGGGCCTCATGGGCTCGACGCCACGGATCGACGGCACGGGCGGCAACCGGCTGACGCCGATCGAGGGCCTGCCGCCCAACCTGATCGACCCCATCCCGCTCTGCCCGTTCCTGCCACGCTGCCGTGTGTCGCTCCCGGCCTGCCACGAGCGCGCGCCGGAGCCACGCCAGCTCGCGGCCGGCCACTGGGCCTCCTGCCTCGCGGATCTCGGACGATGACGCCCCTGCTCCAGGTCGAGGATCTCGAGGTCCATTACGGCCGCCCCGACGCGCCCGGCGCGGTGAAGGCCGTCGACGGTGTCAGCCTGGCCGTGCAACGCGGCCGCACGCTCGGCCTCGTGGGCGAATCCGGGTGCGGCAAGTCGACGACGGGCTATGCGATCCTGCAGCTCGTCAAGCCCACCGGCGGGCGGGTCCTGTTCGACGGCACGGACCTCTGCCGGCTCGACCGTGCCGGCATGCGGCGGATGCGCCGCAAGCTGCAGATCATCTTCCAGGATGCGCACGCCTCGCTCAATCCGCGCATGCCGATCGGCGACCTCGTGGGCGAGGCGCTCGATATCCATGGGCTCTACCCCGGCGCCGCCCGCGCCAGGCGCATCCGCGAGCTTCTCGGCATGGTCGGCATGGCGAGCCATCTGGTCGAGCGCTATCCGCATGAGCTCAGCGGCGGCCAGGCCCAGCGCATCGCCATCTGCCGCGCGCTCGCCGTCGAGCCGGAGCTGATCGTGTGCGACGAGCCGGTCTCCGCCCTCGATGTGTCCATCCAGGCGCAGATCGTGAACCTTTTGCAGGATCTGCAGCAGCAGCTCGGGCTTGCCTATGTCTTCATCTCGCATGATCTCAGCGTCGTGCGCCACATCAGCGACGACATCGCGGTGATGTATCTCGGCCGCGTCGTCGAGCTGGCCGGCAAGACGGAGATCTACAAGGCGCCGGCGCACCCCTACACGAAGTCGCTGATGTCCGCAGTTCCGGTACCCGATCCCGACCTCGAGGCGCAGCGGCAGCGCATCATCCTGAAGGGCGACCTGCCCGATCCCGCCAATCCGCCTACCGGCTGCCGCTTCCGCACCCGCTGCCCCATGGCTGTCGACGAATGCGCCAGGGTCGACCCGCTGCAGCACCCGATCGCACCCGGCCACTGGGCCAAATGCCTGCGGCTCGCCGATGCGGCCTGACGGCCGTCTCGTCAGGCCGGCAGCAGCCCCGCCTCGAGCAGGATCGTCCGGCACTCCTCGATCTCGGCTTCGTCCGGCGCACTGAGCGGCGGCCGTACGCCGCCCGTCCTCATGCCGAGCAGGCCGGCGATCGTCTTGAACAGCGCGACGTGATGGAAACCACGCGCGAAGTAGCGGCTCTGCAGGCGGTCGGCAATGGCCACGATGGTACGGTTGTGGCGCGCTGCTTCCGCGAAGTCGCGCCGCAAGGCGGCTTCCAGGAAAAGGCCGCAATGGGGCGCCGCCGCTGTCTGGCAGAGCACGGGTCGCGAGGAGCCGATCATGAACTCCGCCGCGCGCTCCGGAAACGCCATCAACCCAAAGAGGAAATACTCCTCCAGCGACGTCGACACCGCGATGCGGTCGCCGACGCGCTCCACCATCGCGGCGAAGCTGGAGAAGTTCAGCGTCGTATCCTGTACCGCACAGAGCTGCGGCAGGTGCAGAAGTGCCTCGACCTGCGGCGGCGCGAGATAGTAGCCCAGCTCAGCCAGCGTGGTGCTGTAGGCGATCATGCCGATGTCGATGGCGTCGGCGACCTGCTCGTAGAAGGCCCGGACGCCGGCCGGCGTGCGTGGCCCGTAGTAGGGTGGCCAAACCATGACCAGGTCGGCGCCGGCGCGTTCGGCATGGCGCGCAAGGGCGATCACGTTCCGCGCCGAGGGGTCGGAACAGCCGACGACCACCGGGACTCGCCCTGCCACCGTTTCCAGGACGACATCGACCAGCCGGCGCCGCTCGTCGTGCGTGAAGGTCCAGAACTCCTGATGGATGGAGTTCACCGAAAGCCCGCCGACACCTGGCCGCCGCAATGTCTCCTCGACATTGTGGCGCAGGCCGGCCTCGTCGATCCCGCCTTCCGAATCGAACGGCGTGTAGAGCACGGTCATGTAGCCGCGCAGATTGCCGCGCACCCAGGCACGTGCCTCGCCTCTGCCGTACCGCATGACGTCAGCCGGCCGCCACGCGCTCGCCGCGCCGCGCCGCGACATCGACCTTCACGCCGTAGAGGCGCTCCGCCTGTTCGGCATCGACCAGGCCGCCGCAGACGTCCTCGACGACGTTCGCGACGTCGCGTTCCGACGGGTCGCCGAAGCCGCCGCCGCCGGGCACCGTCAGCACCAGCACGTCGCCGCCCCGCAGCTCGATCTGGGTCCCCAGCACGACGCGCCTGCCGTTCACCTCGGCGATCGGCTCCGGCACTTCCGCGCCGCCCTCCAGACCGAAGATCGGCACGCCGAAGCGGCCGCCGCGCACGCCCGCCAGCACCGGGCCGTCGAGCGGGGCATCGTCAGGGATGCGGATCGAGATCCGCTGCCCGAAGCCGCCTCGGAAGCGCCCTGCCCCGGCCGAATTCGGTGCAAACGACTTCTGCTCGAACTGGATCGGTGCCTCGCTCTCGATGACCTCGATGGGGATGCTCGCGACGTTTGCGGGATAGGAGATGCAGGAGATGCCGTCCTGTCCGCCCCGCGCCCCGAGCCCGCCGTTGAAGGTCACCACGGAGTAGAAGGACCGGCCGTCCCTGAAGCGGCCCGTGAAGTTCCCATACCAGAGCGGCGTCGACCCGCTCCCGGCGATCAGCCGGTCGGGCACCGCCTGCGCCAGGCAGCGCATGATCAGTTCGGGCAGCATGTGCGCGAGAACGGTCCGCCCCCAGGTCGCCGCCGGGAAGGTCGCGTTCAGCACCGAGCCCGGAGGGGCGTCGATCTCGATGGGCAGCATGCAGCCCTCGTTGTTGGGCACCGACGGATCGAGCAGGCACTTCAGGGGATAGACGGAATAGGAGCGCGTCATGTTCAGCGTGACGTTGATCGCCCGCGGGATCTGGCCCGACGTGCCCTCGTAGCTGAGGCGGATCGAACCATCGCGGATCGTCGCTTTCAGCCGCAGGGTGACCTCCCCGGAATAGCCGGCGACCCCCTTCAGCGTCATGCCGCTCTCGAACTCGCCTTCGGGCAGCGCCCGGATCGCCCGCCGCATGCTGGCTTCCGATCTCTCGACGATCTCGTCCCCCAGGGGCTCCAGCGACGGCAGCCCGGCCGTGTCCATGATCTCGACCAGCCGGACCGCCGCCGCATGGCTCGCCGCGACCTGCGCCCGGACATCGCCGATCACCTTGTCCGGATCGCGCACGTTGGCGCGGACGAATTCGAAGACGGCGGTTTCCGGCTCGCCGCCTCGAACCAGGCGCAGGATGGGGATCTTCAACCCTTCCTCGTAGACGTCTCGGCTTTCCAGCGTCGCCAGGCGCCCGCCGACGTTCAGATGGTGCACCACGACCAGAACGTAGCCGACCAGCTGATCCTCGCGGAATACCGGACGCGCCACCGTGATGTCGATCAGATGGCCGCTGGCCAGCCAGGGGTCGTTGGTGACGAACACGTCGCCCGGACGGGCCGCCTTGAATTCCGGATGGCCGAGGAAGTTCGGGATGGTGAACGGCAGGATGCCCAGCAGGCCGGGCGTCGAATGCGTCGACTGGGCGAGCATGCGCCCGTTGCGGTCGAACACGGCGCACGCATAGTCGTGGAAATCGCGGATCACGCTGGAGAAGGACGTGCGCACCAGGGTGGTCGCCGCCTCGTCGACCGCCGTGACCAGGCGGCGCCACAGCAGCTCGATTTCCAGTGCGTTGAGTGAGCTCGTCATTGCGGACTCCTTACCCTGACCACCCCGACCCCGATGGCGATCGCCGACCCGGCGACCGCCTCCCCTGCCTCGTCCGGTTCAGGCGACATCGATCACCAGCATGCCGTACTCGTTGACCGAGAAACCGCCGGCCGGACCGATCAGCGTCGTTGTTTCCCGTTCCTCGACGAAAGCGGCGCCGCGGTAGGCATGGCCGGCGCCCAGCAGATAGCGATCGAAAACGGGGCATTCATGCATGCCCTGCTTGCCGAAGTAGGCGCGGCGCGTTCCCTTGCGGGCTTTCAGGACGTCGCCGGCGGCGCTCGGGAGACGCTGCGGCTCGAAGCGGTGCTCCGGCTGCAGGCGCGCCACGACGCGGACGTTCACCAGCTCGATCTCGACATCCGTGTAGACGCGGCCGTACTGCTGGCGGTAATGCCCCTCGAACTGGCCGACCAGATCCTCGCGGGACGGCTTCGGTGGTTCGCTGCCGACGGGCAGCGATATCCGCACATTGTAGCCCTGTCCGCGATACCGCATCTCGACGACGGTGGCGAACTCGACCGTGCCCTTGGGCGATTTGAGCAGCGCCCGCGCTTCGTCGCCCAGCTCGGCCAGCACCCGGGCCAGTTCCGCCATGTCGAGCGTCGCCACGGCCGCCTTGAGCGTGCGGGCACGCTCGATCGCCAGGTCCTCCACCAGCATGCCCAGCGCCGACATGACGCCCGCCGCCGGCGGCACGATCATCTTCCTGATGCCGAGCTTTCGCGCCAGCCCGTAGGCATGCACCGGGCCGGCGCCACCGTAGGCGATCATGGTGAGCGACCCCACATCCTCGCCGCGTTCGGCAAGGTGAAGGCGTGCCGCCGACGCCATGTCCTCGTTGGCGATCTCGTGGATGCCATGCGCCGCGTCGATCGGCTCCATGCCTGTCAGACGATCCGCGACGCCCGCCTTGATCGCGGCTTCTGCCTTGTCCCTGTGCAGCTTCATGCTGCCGCCCAGGAAATAGTCGGGATCGAGATACCCCAGCACGAGATCGGCATCCGTCACCGTCGGCTCGGTGCCGCCCCGGCCATAGCTGGCCGGCCCGGGCACGGCGCCGGCGCTGTGCGGGCCGACCTTGACCAAACCGAGATGGTCGATCCGCGCGATGCTGCCACCGCCGGTTCCGATCTCGAGCAGGTCGAAGACGGGTACGCTGATGGCGAAGCCCGATCCGCGCTTGAAACGATAGACGCGCGCCGCCTCGTATTCGTCCGTCACCAGAGCCTCGCCGCGCGCCACGGTGCAGAGTTTCGCCGTCGTGCCGCCCATGTCGAAGCACAGCAGGTCGCGGATGCCGATCAGTTCGCCCCACCAGCGCGCCGCCGCGACCCCGCCAGCCGGACCGGATTCCAGGATCTTGATCGGGAATTCCTGGGCCACGCCGGTCGCAACGACGCCGCCCCCCGACTGCATGACGTAGAAGTCGCCGCCGAAGCCGCGTGCGCCGAGCCCATCGGTGATGCGCTGCAGGTACTTCGCCACGACAGGCTTCACGTAGGCGTTGGCGGCAGTCGTGCTGGTACGCTCGTATTCCTTGATCTGCGGCAGCACATCGCTCGACAGCGACACCGCGACCCCCGGCACATGTTCCGCCAGCAGGCGCGCCACGGCGCGCTCGTTGGCAGGATTGGCATAGGCGTGCAGGAAGCAGACGGCCACCGACTGCACCCCTGCGGCGCGCAGCATGCCCGCGATGGCCTGGACCTCCGATGCCTCCGGCGCCCGCTCGATGCGGCCGTCCGCCAGCGCGCGCTCCGAGACCTCGAAGCGCAGGGGCCGCGGCACCAGCGGCTTGGGATAGTCGATCTGCAGATCGTAGACGTCGTAGCGCAGCTCGTTGCGCATCTCGATGACGTCCCGGAAGCCCGCGGTCGTCAGCAGCGCCGTCTTGACACCCTTCTGCTCGATCAGCGCGTTGATCACCAGCGTCGTCCCGTGCACCAGCTTCGCGGCTTCGGACAGTCTGACACCCGCGCCTTCGTCGAGCAGCCGCAAACCCTCGAAGATACCCTCGGACGGATCATGCGGCGTGGTGAGTGTCTTCTCCAGCCGCAGCGACCGCGTCTTGTCGTCGACGACGACGAAGTCGGTGAAGGTACCGCCGATATCCGTGCCGATGCGAAACATGCTTCCTATCTTTCTCCGGCCTTGAGGCGTGATGGCGCGACGTGGCGCAGCCCGCCGCCGCGCTCGCCGAGATTCGTGTTGGAAACCGAGATCACGGCGCCCTTCTCCTCGAAGAAGCGCGCGGCCCCGGCATGCAGCGGCGCCGTCAGCCCACCGATGGCGAACTGTGCGTCGACCCGTCCGTGGGGAGAGGCCTGCATCAGCTCCGCGCGATGCTGGTAGATCGACCGCGCCACGGCGTAGACCTCGTCGTCTGGCGTGTCGGCCCGGCAGGCCAGCACCGTGGGCACCGCCAGCGTGGTCCTGTCCTCGGCAAGCCAGCGCGGGTACCGTGCGTGCGGGACCAGACCGCCGCGGTAGCCCGGATTGTCCTGGATGAAGCGATCGAGCGTTCCGGCATCCAGGAAGCCCAGCGCGGTGCCGGGCGTTCCCGCCAGTTCACCGACAAGCTCGTTGGAGGGATTGCTCAGCCAGAACAGCACGTCGACATTGCCGGCGAGAAACTGCCGGCGGCCCTCGGGATAGTCGAAGTACAGCGTCTCGCCGCCTCGACGCGCACGTCTGCCCGTGCCCCCCGGCAACAGGCCCAGCAGCTTGTCGAACAGCTGCGCCGCGGAGAAGCCGCGCTCGCCCGGTGATACACGCAGGTTGGGCAGCGCTTCGGGCAGACTCGCCGCGACGTCTTTCCGCGCGATGATGAAGAGCTGGATATCGGCGAGGTTCATCACGGCACGCAGCCCGTCATGACGCCGCGCGAACGGCGCCCGGCCCTCGCGTGCATCGTAGAGGCTCGACGCCGTCGTCAGGGCATAGCTGCCCAATCCACGATCGAGGTCTTCGAGATTCTGGCCGCCGCCGCCCGTCGCGGGCGTCACCATCAGGCCTGGCGCATCGCGGCTCAGCATCTCGCTGATCAGCGTCACCGCGTCCCGCCAGCTGCCCACGCTGGAGCCGCCCAGGATCTTGGTGCCGAGTCGCTGCGACAGGCGCGACGCTGCGTTACGGACCTGCTCGCCCAGAAGCGATTCACGGCCGACCCCCAGTCGACTGACCGGAACGGCCATGCCGATGCTGCCGATCGGTCGGCCCGAGGAGTCGCGCACCGCGGCGGCGATCGTGACCAGGCCCGCCTCCATCGAGTGGATCACGGCGAAGCCTGCCTGTTCCGCGCGGGCGACCAGATCCGCCGGCCGCTCGGCGTCGCTGCGAACCGGGGATGTCGGACGCTCGCCGGGCGGCAGGCCGGCAAGGATGGCGATGCCGAAGGCCGATTCGATCAGCGATTCGAACCTGCCCACGGCGAGGCTGCGGCGTTGCGCCGGAGTCGTTTCCTGCTCGGCAATGAAGGCGACGCGCTGCAGCTCATCGTCGAACGTGGCCAGCCAGCAGCTTTCGCCGCTGTAGTCCGCGAGCTGGCGAAGCAACGGCAAGGCCGCCTGGCGCAGCCCGTCGCGCTGCACGACGGCAGCGCCGAGTCGCACGAACTCCGAACCGACACTGTATTTCTGCCGCGCACGGTCGTAGCGCACCAGGCCGTCGGCCCGCAGGCTCGCCAGCACCCGGTGCATCGTGCTCGGCGGTTCGCCCAGCGCGGCGGCGAGCTCGCGGACTCCCCACTGCTCCTGGCCGTCGACGAACGCCTTCAGCGTCGCAAGCGCCTTGGCGACGGATGCAACCGGAGACTCCGCGTTGCGCTTCGCGCCGGCCGCGTTCAGCGGCTTTCCTTTTCGAGCCATAGACCCCTTGCCTGAAGGTAGTTGAGGCAGCGCTCGACCTGTTCATCGCTGAACTGCTCGGGGCCGCATATCCCCTTCTCGGCGAATTCGCCATGGGCGACAAGCTGAGCGGCGAAGGCCGTCGGCAGCGCCGTCATGCGGCCCTGCGGCGCGGGATCCCAGCCCGGCTTGTGGCCCATGGTCATCTCCAGGCTGCGCGCGCCGTCGGAGACCCGCACGCGCATGATGTACAGCGCCTCGAGGCCCGCCGGCTTGGGCTGGCCGTCGCCCATCAGAGCCTGACGCAGGATGGGCTGGAAGTTCTCCTTGCGCCCGTTCACCGTCACTTCGAGATCCGGATTGAGCAGTCCGAACTGCGACAGCGCCCGCATCAGCGCCATGATGTCCTTGTGATACGTGCCGCGCACCACGACGCGGCGGGCATTCGGCACGTAGCGCGGCACCGTCAGGGGCTCCGAGTGCGGCGTGTAGGGAAGCACGATCTCCTCATCGAGCCCCGCGAACCGCGTATGCACGACGCCGCTGAACGGAGGATGAAGCGACACCTTCCCTTCTTCGTAGACCGCGACCCGCACGGGATCGCGGAACTGGCGAAGCGCCGTCTCGAGCAAACCTTCCGTCGGATTGATCGGCCGGTGCGTGACGTACTCGCAGTCGATGTCGACCGGTCCGGCGAACTGCCGCGCGCCATAGCCCGCCAGCATGTTGGTCAGGCCCGGGCTCACGCCCTCGCCGATCAACGCGGCGATGCCGGCCTTCCTCGCCGCATCGTGCCGCTCCAGCCTTTCGGCCATCAGAAGCGTGCCGTGCACGTCGATGTAGGATACCTTGGCCGCGATCGCCGCATCCAGGATCTCGAGGCAGCGCGCACCGAATGTGCAGTTGATCACGACGGCGGCACCCTTCAGCAGCGGCGTCAGCACCGCCGGATCGGTGGCTTCGATCCGCTTCGTCGTGACGCGTCCGCCGGCATCCAGTGCCGCGGCGGCCTTCAGCGCACCCTCCTCGGCGTCAATGGCCAGGAAGCGTGCCTTCGCGTCCGCGTCGAGAACATCGCGAATCAGCGCGCGTCCGATGCTTCCGGCGCCGATCAGTACATAAAGCATCTCTTGTCCTCTCTGGAAGCGACGTCTCAGGCGACTGCCCGCACGGTGTTCTGGCCCGGCTGGCACAGCCGCAGCAGGCTGCCCGGGTCATCGATCGTCTCGACGCTGCGCACGGCGTCGATCAGCAGGTCGGCGCCGTTCCAGCCCGGCATGCCGAGCGACGCGCAGGTATGGAACTTCTCCGCGACGTCATCGAAATTCATCGGGTTCTTCGGGTGGCCCTTCACGAATTCGACGCGCCGCTCGATCGTGCGGCCCGAGCGGTCCTTCACCGTGACCACGCCCGGCATCGGGAAGACGCCACGCCCTTCTCCCTGTCCTTCCAGGTCGAGGATGGTCTCGATGCGCGGCAGCAGGGCGCGGGCACGCTCGTCGGACAGACCCGACGGCTGGAACGTCTCGAGTCCGACCTTCCGGTTGGCGGCGGCATAGGCGACCGTGAATGGCAGGCTGAACTGGGCGTCGGTGAGGCTCTGCGGGTTCCATTTGCGCTCACGCGACAGGCAGACCAGGTCATGCACCTCGCGATTGGTCACGCGCACCTTGATGCTCTCGATGTCCTCCGGCGCCACGTCGAGCGACCGTACGGCCTCCACGGTCGCCTCGATCGGCCCGTGCGTGTACTTGCAGCACGGATAGGGCGGCTTGATCGACGGCTCGAGCATCAGCCAGCGGTCCCTGCCCAGCCCGTCGACCAGCGCCGAGCGGTCGTACTTGCCGCGATGGTAGACGTGATAGTAGCCGAACCGGCCCTCGAGTATCTCCGACGACCCGGTCAGACCGTGCGCCGCCATCAGCGCCGACAGCACGCCGCCTTCCGCCGCCACGCCCTGCATCAGACGCACCGTCATCGCGCCGGCGAGATAGCCTTGCTGGTTGCCTGCCACGCGGGCGTGCGCGATGCCGAGTGCGTGGCGGGTCTGGTCCTTCGACAGGCCGAGCAGGCGTGCCGCCGCCAGCGCGGCACCATAGAAACCGCACTGGTAGCTCATCGAGCTGCCCGTCTCGCTGAAGCTGATGCGCGGCGCGCTCGACAGCCGGCAGACCATCTCGGCGCCGACGGTCACGGCGACGATCAGGTCGCGGCCGCTCATGCCACCCTTTGCCTCTGCCACGGCCAGGACCGCCGGTACGATGTTCGCGTTGATGTGACAGGTGTTCTGCTCGTGGACGTCGTCGAGGTCCCATGCCCTCGCCGCGACGCCATTGAGCAACGCCGCATGCCCCATCGGGAGCTTCCTGCCGGCGGAAATCGCGGTCGCCTCCGGTGTGCCGCCCCAGCCGGCGTAGAGTTCCGTCAGCCCGGCCATGCCTTCTCCGCGCACGCCTGCCGCCATGGCCGCCAGGGTATCGAGAATGGCCAGTCGCGTTCTCTCGATTACCGGCTCCGGCAGTGCCTCGAACGAGGCTGTCAGCCCGAAATCCAGCAAGTCCTCGATTGCGTCCACGCCAATCTCCTTCTGTCCCATTGAATGGAACACTTAATCTTTGTAACATTCTGGAGGGGAATGCAAGACGATGCTGACTGGCGCGAAAATTGCGATGCTTTCTGCGTTTGAACCTGATGGTTTGTTTGTGGTGCCGGATCGATTCAACTTCGCATCGGATGTAGTGTACCAAATCACGGAACGTCAGCCGACGACGACGGCCGTGATCGCGGTCGATGCGGCGGGACGCCTCGAGCGTTGGAGCTTCGAGCGGGTGACGCGTGATGCTCGCGGCCTGGCCGCGAGCCTGTCGGCTGCCGGCCTGCAACCCGGCGACCGCGTCCTGGTCCTGATGCCGCGCGTCGCCGAGTGGCAAGTGGCGATGCTCGCCTGCCTCCATCTCGGACTCGTTCCGGTGCCCTGCGTCACGCAGATCAGCGCCGACGAGGTCGGCTATCGCATCGCGCGCAGCGGCAGCATTGCGGCCATCACGGACTGCCGGTTTCTCGACAAGTTCGTCTCGGCCCGCGACGTGCTGCGCGTGCGGCTCGCGCGCAGCGGTGGCGACGGCTGGGAGGATCTCGCGAACGCGACGAGGAACGCTGCATCGCCGCCCCCGCCGGCAGCCATGCCGGCCGACGCGCCCGCGCTGATGTACTTCACCTCGGGATCATCGGGGCCGCCCAAGCCCGTGCTCCATGCTGCACGCGGACTTTATGTCCGCAGCCGCCAGCCCTGGGCACAGCTCGGCATCACGGACGGCGACGTCATATGGACGACCAGCGACACCGGCTGGACGCGGGCTGCAAGCTGCCTGCTGTTCGGCGCCTGGATGAACGGCGCCACGGCCGTGATGCATGACGGTGCGCCTGATGCCCTGGCCAAGCTGGACGCGCTCGAGAGCCTGGGCGTCACCTGCTTCGGGGCGGTCGCCACGGAGCTGCGCCTCATCATGGCGCAGGCCGCGCCGCGGCCGCTCCCCGCCTTGCGCTTCACGCTGTCGGCCGGCGAGGCCATGACGGCGGAACTGGCGGATCGCTGGCGCGCCTTCTCCGGCGCGCCGCTGCTCGTGGGCTACGGCCAGACCGAGACCCCGACCGCGACGCTGACGTCGCCGGACGCCGAACCGCTGAACGGCATGATCGGCAGCCCCATGGAGGGCAACAACGTCACGGTCGTGGACGATGCGGGCATGGAGGTGCCGCCCGGCACGGTGGGCCAGATCGCCTTCGACCGGAACGATGCCGGCCTGATGCTCGGCTACTGGGATGACGGCGCCTGGACCCTGCCGGTGCGTCACAGCCGCTGGTACCTCTCGGGCGACACCGGCTACCGCGCTGCCGACGGCAATATCTTCTTCGTTGGCCGCGACGACGACATCATCAGCTCCGGCGGATACCGCATCGGCCCGACCGAGGTCGAGAATGCGCTGATGGCGCATCCCGCGGTCGCGGAGTGCGCCGTTGCCGCCAGCCCGGACGCGCTACGCGGCGAGGTGGTGAAGGGCTTCGTGGTGCTGCGCGCGGGCCATGCGCCGTCGGATGGCCTGGCGGCCGCGCTGCAGCAGCACGTGAAGCAGGCCATCGCCCCCTACAAATATCCGCGGCGTATCGACTTCGTCGATGTCCTGCCGCGCACCGCCTCCGGGAAGCTTTCGCGGCGTCTGCTGCGCGAGTCGGAGTTCAGCAAAGCGAACGAATACGTCACCGCCTCGAAAGGAGATCCTCGATGAGACGATTGCTTCTGATACTGGCCGGCCTCCTGCTGGCCGGGCTCGCCACGGCGGCACACGCCCAGCAATACCCGACCAGGATGATCCGCATCATCGTCCCCTATCCCGCGGGCGGCGCGACGGACATCCTGGCGCGCATCCTCGCCGAGAAGATGACGTCCATGCTGGGTCAGACGGTGATCGTGGAGAACAAGCCGGGCGCCTCCGGCAATCTCGGCTTCGGCTACGTCGCGAAGGCGGACCCGGACGGCTACACGCTGCTCATGGGCACGGCGAACATGACCATCGCACCGGCCTTCTCGACCAACCTGCCGTACGACACGCTGAAGGACTTCGCGCCCGTAGCGTCCGTCGTGTCGTCGCAGAACCTGCTGGTGATCCGGCCCGACCTACCGATCAAGAACGTCAAGGAGCTGATCGCCTACGCCAAGGCCAACCCCGGCAAGCTGAACTTCGGGTCATCGGGCATCGGCACGCCGCTGCTGTCGATCGAACTGCTGAAGAGCCTGGCAGGCCTCGACATGGTGCACGTGCCGTACAAGGGCGATACGCCGGCCCTGCAGGACCTGATGGCCGGCCAGATCGATCTCTACTGCTCGACGGTGACCGCCGAGGTGCCCTATGTGCGCGCCGGCAAGCTGCGCGCGCTGGGCGTCACCTCCAAGCAGCGCGCCGCCTCGCTCCCGGACGTTCCGACCATCGCGGAAGCCGGCGTCGCGGACTACGAGCTGGCCTCCTGGTACGGCATCCTCGCCCCCGCCGGCACGCCGCGGCCGATCGTGGACAAGCTCCACGACGTGATCGCCAAGATCGTCGCCATGCCCGACGTCACCGCCAAGATCATCGAAGGCGGGTCGGATCCCATGGTGCTGACGCCCGACGCCTTCATGGATCGCGTGCGCGCCGACGTCGCCAAGTTCGCGAAGCTCGTGAAGACGGCGAACATCAAGGTCGATCCCTGATCCACCGTCCCGCCGGCGCCACAGCCGGCGGGACGTCCGCCCGGCGGAGGGTCAACCCGCCTGGGCGCGGCGATAGGCTTCCAGCAGCCAGACGTTGAACTGCTGCAGCGTGGTCTCCAGCGGGCCGTAGATGCCGTCGGGCAGGAAGCGCGAGCTCTTCGCCGCCTGCATGCCGCGATTGACCGGCACGTCCTGCGCCCAGATCTTCGAGCCGCCCTCGCTCACCGCCTTGCAGCGATCGACGAAGTCCGGAAGGTCGATCGTGCTCTGCGGCAGCAGCCAGCCGCCATAGGTCACGCGATCCGAGCCGGCGAAGGTTGCCGTCACGCCCGCCGGCCGGATCAGGGTGTAGGCGACCGTGCCCGGCGCGAACATCATGGTCAGGCTGGGCGGCAGCATGGCGAAGGTGATGCGCCGGCGCTGCTCGGCCGGCAGCGTCGCGATCGCCGGGAAGGCGGCCTCGGGTCCCCAGCCGTCGCTCATCATGCCGCCGTCCGGCGTGCGCATGGGCACGCTGCGCACGATGGCGTTGTCGCCCGGCTTCATCTCGGTGAAGCGCACGCCGTCGCCCTCCATCACGCTGGGGGCGAAGTCGTGCGTGCCGACATGGACGTACTCCGGATGGTAGGCGTCGGTGAAATTCTCGACATGCACCTTCCAGTTCCACGGCAGCGGCGTGTCGCTCATCACCGGCGGCAGGGCCTTGAGCCCGGTCGCCTCGTAGCCCGCCCACAGCGGTTCGAGCTTGGCAAGGCTGGGAGCCAGCGGCGGTGCCGCCGGATCGAGATTGACGAAGATGAAACCGTGCCACAGTTCGAGCCGCAACTGCGGCAGGCGGACGGCCTGGCGCAGCCGGCGCATCGCCTCGGCGTCGCCCATGCGTGGTGCGCCGAGCAGGCGGCCCTGCATGTCGTAGGTCCAGAAATGCAGCGGGCAGCGCAGCGCCTTGCCTTTCTCCGGGCACGGGATGATCTCGCCGCGATGCTGGCAGATGGCGCTGAGCGCATGGATTCCGCCCTCCTCGCTCCGAGTCACCAGCACCGGCTCGCCCGCCACCTCGGTGGCGAAGCAGTCGCCGGCCGACGCGACCTGCTCGACCCGGCCGACGCAGATCCATGTCTTCGCGAAGACCTCGCGCTGCTCGAAGGCGAAGAAGTCCGGATCGGTGTAGCAGCCGGCCGGCATCATGCGTTCCTGCACGGCGGCGGCGTCCAGCGTGGCGATCTCGGCAAGCAGGGATTCGACGGAAGACGAGCGCAGCTTGTGCGGCTGATGAGGCTTCACGGTCAGCGTATCCATGCGTCCCTCCTGGCGGCCTCCCACGCAGCAACCTCCATGCCAATGCCTGCGTGATCGCGACTGCCCCTCCTCTGGCATGCATGTTGCGTCGCGGTCGGCGGGGTTTCATCACTGGAGGTCACATGCGCAAGGGACCGAAGGGCGCGTCGCTCGGCCGACTTTCCCGCCGCCATTTCGTAGCAGCAGCAGGCGCGGGAGCGGTCGCCGCCGGTAGCGGCTTCGCGCCGAACAAGGTCTTTGCCCAGAAGAAGACCACCGTGAAGCTCACTCTGGGATGGCTGCCGGAAGGCGCCAACATCTGGACCTATGCGGCGAAGCAGTACTGGGACAAGGCCGGCATCGACGTCGTCATAGAGAAGGGCACCGGTTCGGCTGCGGCCACCCAGGCGATCGCCCAGGGCAAGTACGAGTTCGGCATCCCCGCCGCCCCCAATTCGATCCAGCAGGCGGTCAAGGGCCTGCCGCTGCTCTCGCTCGGCTGCTTCAACTACGACACGACCATGGGCGTCGCCGTGCGGCCAGAATCGCCGATCAAGGCGCCGGCCGACCTCAAGGGCAAGAAGGTGGGGTCGACGCTGACCTCGGGCGAGTACCCGTTCCTGCCGACCTTCCTCAAGAACGTCGGCCTCACGATGTCCGACATCCAGTCCGTCGCGCTCGACAACAAGGTGCGCGAGGTGGCGCTGATCGACAAGCAGTGCGACGCCATCACCTGCTTCATCGCGAGTGCCCTGCCCAAGATCGTGGCGGCCGGCATCAAGCCGCGCGTCTTCCTCTACAGCAAGTACGGCCTGCCCTTCTATGCCCACTCCCTGACCACGACGCCAGCCTACTTCGCCAAGGAAAAGGCGCTGTGCGAGCAGATGACCGCCGGCCTCGCCGAAGGGGTCAAGTTCGCCCTGCTCAATCCCGCCGAGACGATCGAGATCCTCTTCAAGCAGGTGCCCGAGCTCAAGCTCGCCTCGACCGCCAAGGAGCAGCTCGAGGTCGGCATGGGTGTGTGGGCGGCGAACTACGCCTCGAAGGAGGCCATGGAGAAGGGCGTCGGCTGGGCCGATCCGGCGGTCTACGTCAAGATGACGGACCTGATCTTCGAGAACGCCGGCGCCGCCGGCGACAAGAAGCCGGACCCGGCGACGCTCTACACCAACGAGTTCGTCGGCAAGCTCAAGCTCAGCGACGCCGAATGGGCCAAGGCCAAGGCCGCGTCGGCCAAGTACGCCCTGGGATGAGCGCGGCCGCCGCGCTGCGCATCGAGCCTCCGGCCGCCGCCGCTGCGGCCGGCATGGACTATGTCGTCGTGGACCGCCTGTCCAAGGTCTACAACGAGGGGAGCCGCCAGCAGGTCGAGGCGCTGGCGCCGACCAGCTTCACCGTGAAGGCCGGCGAGTTCGTGGCGCTGCTGGGGCCGTCCGGTTGCGGCAAGAGCACCCTGCTGATGATGGTCGCGGGGCTCGACGCGCCGAGCCGCGGCACGATCTCGGTCGCCGGCCGGGCGCTCAAGGCGCCGCGCGCCGAGACTGGCATCATGTTCCAGGATCCGACCCTGCTGCCCTGGAAGACGGCGCTCGACAACGTGCTGTTCCCCTTCCAGGCCGCCGACCGCGGCGCCGGGCCGAAGGACGCCGCTACCATGGCGCGCGCCGCGGGCCTGCTCGACCAGGTCGGCCTGAAGGGGTTCCATCATCACAAGCCGCGCCAGCTTTCGGGCGGCATGCGCCAGCGCGTCGCGATCTGCCGGGCGCTGGTCTACGAACCCGACCTGCTGCTGATGGACGAGCCGTTCAGTGCCCTCGACGCGATCACCCGCGACGAGATGAACCTGGTGCTGATGAAGATGTGGGAAGAGCACCACCGCACTGCCCTGTTCGTCACCCATTCGATCCGCGAGGCCGTCTATCTGGCCGACCGCGTCCTGGTGATGAGCCGCCGCCCCGGCCGCATCATCGAGGACATCCGCATCCCCTTCGCCCGGCCGCGCGGCCTGGAGATCGGCGAGACCGTCGAGTTCAACGAGATCTGCGGCCACCTGCGCGGCAAGATCCAGCACGTGCCGCACTGATGGATCCCGAGCCGCTCGCGCTGACCCCTTCTGCCGCCACGTCCGGCGGCGCGTTCCGGTTTGCCGATCTTCTGTCGTCGCCGCTTTACGAGCGGCTGCGGCCCCTGCTGCTGCCGACCGCCTTCGGTGGCGGGCTGCTGCTGCTCTGGCAGGTCCTGGCTGTGGTCTTCGACTATCCCAAGGTGATCCTGCCGGCGCCCTCCGACATCTGGGCCGCGCTGGTCGCCGACTTCCCCGTCATCTGGCAGCAGACCGTGCCGACGGTGCGCGACACCCTGGCCGGCTTCCTCGTCGCGGCCGTGTTCGGCATCGGGCTCGCCTCGCTGCTCAGCTTCAACCGGCTGGTGCGCGACGCCGTCTATCCGCTGGTCGTCATCATCCAGCTTGTCCCGAAGATCGCCTGGACCCCGCTGTTCATCGTCTGGGTCGGCATTGGCTGGCAGTCGCGTCTCACCATCGCGGCCTTCATCGGTTTCTTCCCCATCTTCATCGCCATGATGGCCGGTCTCGACTCCACCGACCGTTCCCTCGTGCGGCTGAGCCGCGGCCTCACCGCCACGCCCTGGCGCACCTTCTGGCTGGTCCGCTTCCCGGCCGCGATGCCCTACCTCTTCTCGGGGCTGAAGATCGGCATCACGCTGTCCGTGATCGGCGTGATCGTCGCCGAATTCATCTCCTCGTCGGAGGGGCTGGGCTTCCTGATCCTGAAGAGCGCCGCCCTGCTGCGCACCGACCTGATCCTGGCGGCGATCACCGTCCTCTGTGTCATCGGGCTCGGCGGCTACGGCGCCATCCATGCCGGCGAGATGGCCGTGCGCCGGTGGCAGGGCGAATGACCGATATCGGGCTGCCGCTCGTCCGCCCGGCCGGGCACGATCTCGGCGGAGTGACACGCCAGACGGTGCGCGTCCTGGCGCCGCCCCTGATCGCCGCGCTGATCCTGCTCGGCGGCTGGGAGCTGGTGTCGCGGTCCGGCCTCGTCACTGCCCGGCTGCTCCCCTCGCCCACCCTGGTCTACGACACGCTGATCCGCTCCCTGGACGTGCTGCTGGAGCAGGCCGCCCCGACCTTCTGGGGCGCCGTCGCGGGCATCGTTGCCGCCGCCCTGCTGGGCATCGCGCTGGGCGCCGCCGTCTCCTACTCGCGGACGCTGATGCAGATGGTCTATCCGACCATCGTCTTCTTTCAGCTCATCCCCAAGGTCGCGCTGGCCCCTGTGTTCCTGCTGTGGTTCGGCACCGGCTTTGCCGCCAACGTGATTTTCTCGGTCTTCATCGCCTTCTTCCCCGTCGTCGTGGCGACCATCACCGGCCTGCAGGCTGCCCCGCCCGGCTACGAGCGGCTGTGCCGCAGCCTGATGATGCCGCGCTGGCGCATGTTCGCGACCGTCAAGCTGCCTTTCGCCCTGCCGCACATCTTCGCCGGGCTGCGCATCGGCGTGACCTTCGCCGTGATCGGCGTGGTCCTGGGCGAGTTCATCACGGCCCAGGCGGGGCTCGGCTACATCATCCTGTTCTCGGCCAACAACTTCGAGACCGCCCTGCTGCTCGCGGCGATCCTGCTGCTGTGCGGCGTCGGCATCGTGCTGTTCGCCTTCTTCCTCGCCCTCGAGGCGATCGTCATCCGGTTCTACGACAGCCGCTGACCCGTCAGCGGCCGCGCGGCGCCGCCGCGAGCTCGCGCGGCGCCAGCCCGGCGATCTCCGCGATCAGCTTCTTGGTGAGCGCTCGGCCGAACGCGGCATGGTTCTCCGCCACCACCGTGAAGGCGCCGGGCCCGCCGATGACGTTCTCCTGGAAGTACTTCTCGAGGCCGCCCGGGGGATTCGTGTGGTCGGGGCGAAGCGATTCCTCGAGCGGCGTCAGGATGACCAGCCCGTTGATGGTGATGCCCCGCGCCACCGCCTCGTCGCGCGCGTCGCGCACGGACCGGCCCGAGACGTTGGTGCCGTCGCCCGACACGTCGATCACCCGCCTCTCCGAGCGGAACGGCGCCCGCTCGAGCTGGCCGGCCGAGAAGTCGATCGCGTCGCTGACCGAGGTGCTGCCCATGAAGGAGCGCGGCGTCTCGATCAGCCGGTCGCCGAAGTGCCGCGCCGACGCCGCGTCCTCGATGATCGTCCAGTCGATCACCACCTTCTGCTGGCCGGCCGTCGCCCATTCGACGAAGCACACCGCGATGCGGCGGTTGGGCCCGGAGGTAACAGCGCTCAGCACGTCGGGATGGGTGATGGCGGCGGCCGCCCCCTCGCGTTGCAGCCGGAACTTGGGCTCCGTAACGCTGCGTGACACGTCGGCCGCCAGCACCAGCAGCAGGTCCACCGTATCCGCAGCCCGGGATGCCGCCGGCGCCAGCGTCAGGGCCAGGCCCAGCAACGCGATCAGCAGTCTCATCACCAACGCTCCTCGATGATCTCGGGTGAAGCGCGCCGGCCGATGGTGGCCGTCCAGAGGCTTGCTGGCTAGGGGAGTTTCACGCCGAACGCCGCCACGCCGTTCTGGTATGCAATCGCCTTCTGGCGCTCCGCGCTCAAGGTTTGCAGCGCCTGCAGGTTCTCCTCCGGCGACGGCCAGGTCGTCCTGTCGAGGACGTCGTCCGCGACGTGCGGCCGGAAGAAGGGATGGTCGGTGCCGAACATGATCTTCGCAGGGTCGGCGAAGGCCTCCAGCGCCGCCAGCGCCGGCCCGTGATAGGCGATCGAATCGAACCAGCACTGGCGCAGATAGTGGCTGGGCGGCTTGGGCAGGCCGAAATCCTTCGAGATGTCGTTCTTCACGCAGGAATCCAGCCGGCCGGCGAGATAGGGCAGCGTGCCGCCGGCATGCGCGATCAGCAGCTTCAGCCCCGGATGGCGCGCCAGCACCCCGCGCAGGATCAGCAGCGCCACGGCGATCGAGGTCTCGAAGGTGAAGCCCAAGGCTAGCATCATGGCATGGCCGGTGTCGGGAAACAGGCCGTGGCCGATCCCGTAGTGCGGATGGATGAAGACGAACAGGTCGTTGTCCGCCGCCGCCTTCCAGATCGGCTCGAAGTCGGGGTCGTCGAGCCCGCGGCCGCGTCCGGCCGAGCCGATGATGACGCCGCGCATGTGCTTGTGGCCGGCGATGCGCTTCAGCTCGGCGGCGCAGGTCTCGGGCCGCTGCAGCGCCAGCACGCCGAAGCCCAGCAGCCGGCCGGCCGAACCGGCGCAGATCGCCTCCAGGTCGTCGTTGAGCTGCGCGGCCAGCGCGGGCGCCTCATCGGGCTCGACGAAGTCGATCCAAGGGTTGGCGGAGCTCACCACCGAGATGGCGATGCCGTGCGTGTCCATGAAGGCGAGCTTGCGGCTCACCTCGTGGAACTCGCCGCCGATCGGCCGCCCGGCGGAGGTCGACTGGTCGGCCTCCTCGTCCGGCAGGATGATCAGGCGGTCGCCGCCGGACCGCGACACCACGCGCGGGACCTTCGTTCGTTGCCGCAGCAGCTCCATGTAGCGCGGCAGGTACATGTGCGTATGGACGTCGATCAGCGGCAGGGTCATGCCTTTGGAAAGCAAGCCGCGGGCCAGCCGCGCCGCATCGGTCAGATGCCAGCGTACCAATAGTAACCGGCTTCATCCTCCCAGAAGCCGCCCTTGCCGCGGCCAATGTCGGCCAGCGAGGCGACCGCTTGCACCCGCATGACGAACTTCGCATGCTCGTAGCCGAGCTGCCGTTCGATCCGCATCCTGATCGGAGCGCCGTGACCGATGGAAAGTGGCGCATCGTTCATGTCGTAGGCCAGGATCGTCTGCGCATGGAAGGCATCGTCGAGGTCGATGCTCTCGTAGTAGGGCGTGCCGCCGAAATCGTCGGCGCAGTGGAATACGACGTAGCGCGCCTCCGGCTTCAGGCCGACCCGCCGCAGCAGGGCGCCCAGAGATGTGCCTCGCCACTTCCCCACCGCGCTCCAGCCCTCGACGCAGTTGTGCAGCGTGATCTGGGTCCGCGACGGCAGGACGCGCAGTTCGGCCAGCGAGAACGCTTTCGGCCGCTCCACCTCCCCGTCCACCACCAGCTTCCAGTCGGCAAAGCCCCTCTCGGCCTGCGCGCGCCAGACGGTGGAGGCGGGCAGGACGTTGCCGTTGGTGCGGAACACCGGCGACATCTGCGCTTCGGTGAATTCCGGCGCCAGCGCGTCGCCGACGATCAGGCGCTGCAGGCGATAGGCAAGCCGTTCGCCCACGCCCAGGAACCCATCGTCGAGCGGAGCGGACTTGGCCGGGGCCGCGAGCGTGCCGGCCGCCATGCCGCCGAGGAAGAGCCGTCGTGGGAGCTTCCCCAGCATCAGCGGTCCTCCTTCGGCAAACGGTAGCGGCCGGTGATCATCGCCCGGATCTCGTTCAGCGGCCCGACGAGCACGACCATCAGCAGATGGACCAGGACGAACAGCACCACCGCCGCAGCGCAGATGAAGTGGATGGAGCGGGCCGATTGCCGCCCCTGGAACAGCTCGAGCAGCCACGGCCAGGCCGCGTTCATCGCCGGCGACAGGGTGATGCCGGAGAGCACCAGCCCCGGCAGCGCGAGACTCAGGACGCCGAGATAGGCGAGCTTCTGCAGGATGTTGTAGTGGCGCGCGCCCTCGCCCCGGGGAAAGCGCAGGGTGGCGTGCCGCTTGACGTCGGCCCAGAGGTGGCGCGGTGCCAGTTCGCCGGGGCGTGGCAGCAGATCCCGCCCGATATGCCGGTTGACCAGGCTCCACAGGAGATAGGCAAGCAGGCCGAGAGCGAACAGCCACGCGAAGGTCAGGTGCCAGTGACGTGAAAGGGCGAGGTCATAGGTCGAGGGGATGGTCGCCCACCCGGGAAAGGCTATGTAGTTGAGCTCGCCCGCCCCGTTCTTCCAGACGCCCAGCACGCCCGTGGTCGGGATCGTGACCTCGCCAAGGCGCAGAAACCCCTTCTCGCCATCGTCGCCGATCACCAGCCACGGCGTATCCGGGTTGGCGCCGTAGTTGCCCCAGTACAGGCGCGGATGGGCATTGAAGATCATCAGGCCGCTCATCAGCATGACCGTCACCGCGACCGCATTGATCCAGTGCCACAGCCGGGTCGACAGCCGGTGCCGATGCACGAGCGGCTCCGCCCTTTCGCTGCCGTCGGGCCGCTCTTCGAGTCCCTGACGCATGCTCATGAAGCCTCCTGGCGGGCTCCGGCCAAGGTAGTCCTCGTGGCGGCGACGATCTTTCAGGAAAGAGCCGTTCTTTCCGTATCGACCGCTCCACCGGCTGTGAACATGTCGCGCATCGGACCCATCGGCGCCATGTCGCGCATCCAGGCAAAGGAGCCCTGCTCCCTCATCGCCCCGGCCGCCTTCAGGAACGCCGCCAGCGCCAGGCGGTTCAGGGCGCCGCCCACGCTGATGCGCTTGGCGCCTGCCGCCGCGACCGCGTCGGCCGTCATGTCGGGATCGAGCCATCCCGTGACCACGTTCAGCGGCCGGTCGATCGCGTCGACCACGGCGCGGATCTCCAGTGCCGTCTTCAGGCCGGGCGCATAGAGCACGTCGGCGCCGGCCGCCGAATAGGCCTGCAGCCGGCGGATGGTGTCGGCCATGTCGTCGCGGCCGCGGATCAGGTTCTCGGCCCGCGCCGTCAGCACAAATGGAACGGGTAGGTTCCGCGCCACCGCCGCCGCCGCGCGCACGCGCTCGACGGCCAGATCGAGGTCGTAGATCGGCGCGGCGCCGTCGCCTGAGAAATCCTCGATCGAGCCGCCGGCCAGCCCCGCCTCGGCCGCCAGCCGGATCGTCTCCGCCGCGGCGGCCGGCTCATGCGCGAAGCAGTTCTCGAGGTCGGCCGTGACGGGCAGATCGGTGGCGTCCGCGATCTGCCGGGCGTTCGCGATCACCTCGTCGCGGCTGACCGTGCTGTCGGCCCGTCCGAGACTGTTGGCCACGCCGAGGCTCGTCGTCGCCAGCGCCTCGAAGCCCAGCGCCGCCAGCAGGCATGCGGTGCCGGCGTCCCAGGGGTTCGGGATGATGAAGCAGCCGGGCCGCTCGTGCAGGGCGCGGAACGCCGCCGCCTTCTCCGCTTGTGTCCGCATACGACAATCCTCCTTGAGCCAGGCGGTACGGTCGACTGAGGACGGCTCCTTGTCGAATGCATAGTATCTCGCATCGGCATCAGGAAAGCGGATGACATGGACATCGACGGCCTGCGGACTTTCGTCGCCATTGCCGAGCTCGGCGGCCTCACGCGCGCCGCGACGCGGCTGCATCGCTCCCAGCCCGCCCTCAGCCGTCGCCTCGCCCTGCTCGAGCAGGAGCTGGGGGCGCCGCTGTTCGATCGACTGCGCGGCAGGATGCGGCTGACCGAGGCCGGCCGCGCCTTGCGGCCCCACGCCGAGGCGGCGCTTGCCGCGCTCGAGGATGGCCGCGACGCCGTGCGCGACCTGCAGGCTGGACTTGGCGGCAGCGTATCGCTGGCGCTCGTCGGCACGCTCGCGGATACGCGGATCGTCGACACGCTGCGCCGCTTCCGTCGCCGTGCACCGGAGGTTCGGCTCGAGCTGCGCACCGCCTCCAGCGCCGAGGTCACGGACCTGGTGCGCCGGGGCGAGGTCACACTCGGACTGCGCTACTTCTCTCCCGAAGGCGCTGACCTTTCGGTTCACCCGGCCGGTACGGAGGCCATGCTGATCGTCGCGGCGCCCGATCACCGATTGGCCGGACGCCGCCGGTGCGCCGTCGGGGCACTGCGCGGCGAGCGCTGGATCGGCTTCCCTCCGGTGCGCGGCGAGCGCGATTCGTCGGGGCATCTGCTGGCGCGGCTCCTCGTGCGTGCCGGCCTCGACGATGCGGACGTGACGCTGATCGACAGCCTGACGGCACAGAAGCGCCTGGCGCAGGCGGGCTTCGGCCTGGCGCTGGTCCCTGAGAGCAGCGTGCGCGACGAGCTACGCCAGGGCCTCCTGGCGGCGCTCGATGTGCCCGCCCTGCGCGCCCTGAACCCGATCAGCGCCCTGCATCGCCGCAACGGCTATCTCAGCCCGGCCGCAAGAGCCCTGCTGGCGCTTCTCACCGAGAAGCCGCTGGTCGCGGGCCGACGCCGATCCGCGGGAAGAGGTCCGCGGGTCAATGATAAATGAACAGCGGCAGCGGCACGGAGTCGAGCAGGCGCCGCGTGCAGGAGCCGAACAGCAGCTCGCGCCAGCCGCGATGCCCGAAAGCGCCCATCACCAGCAGGCGGGCGCCGATCTCGCGGGCGCGCTCCGTCAGGAAGCCGGCGGCATCGTCGGTCGAGAAGTGGGCATCCAACCGAGGCGCGACGCCATGGGCACCGAGAAACGCCTGCGCCCGGCCGGCAACCGCCTGCGCCTCCGCGATCTCGTGCGCCATCGACACCACATGCACTTCGGCGTCGGCGAGCACCCCCAGCAGCGTCGCCATCTGCAATGCCTTGGCGGCGGGCGTGCTGCCGTCGTAGGCGACCATCACCGGACCGGATTCGTGAAGCTCGGGTCCCGTGACGATCACCGGGCGGCTTCCGTCGGCGATCAGGTGCTCGACCAGCGGAGTCACGCCGTCCTCGGACGCCTGCAGGTGGAACTCGGCGTCGCGTCCGCTGACCACCAGGTCGCTGGCCTCGGCGCGCCGCAGCAACTCGCGCCGCACGTCCCTCTCCATCAGCGCGCATGGCGCCTTGAGCCCTTCCGCCGCCAGCGACGATTCGAACTTCGCCGGCAGTGCCGATACCTGCACGCGCCGCTCGCGCGCCTGGCGTTCGCGCTGCTGCAGCCGCGCATAGGCGACCTCCGTGCCGCCCAGCGGCGCCATCTCCGGCTTTTCCAGATCGCCCATCTCGAAGCCCGTCACGCCATGCACCGCAGCCCCGGACCGCCGCGCCAGCGCAACCGCCAGCCTGCGCGCGGCCATCGAGGAAGGCGTCTCGTCGACGGTGACAAGAATCGATCGCATCGGCTTCTCCCCCTGAGATTGGCGAGGCTATAGCGGCACGCCGCCGCCTTGGCATCCCGGAAAGCAGCCTGTGCGTTTGAGCCATGTCAAGGCGAATGACCCCGCGCGCGCCAATGTGCGTCGGAGGAATCCCGTATGAGCTTCCGCGACCGTACCGATGCCGGCCAGCGGCTCGCCGCCGCCCTCGCCGGCTATCGGCATCAGCATCCGATCGTCCTCGCGCTCCCCCGGGGCGGCGTACAGGTGGCCGCGCGCGTCGCGCAGGCGCTGAACGCACCCCTCGACCTGCTGCTGGTGCGCAAGATCGGCGTGCCGTGGCAGCCGGAACTCGCCATGGGCGCTGTCGTCGACGGCGACGAACCGATCGTCGTGCGCAACGAGACGGTCATTGCCGGATGCAGCGTCGAGCCGGCCGCCTTCGATGCCGTGCGCGAGCGCGAAATGGCCGAGATCGAGCGCCGCCGCCGGCTCTATCTCGGCGACCGGCCACGCGCCGGGATCGCTGGCCGCACGGTGATCGTCGTCGACGACGGAGTCGCGACGGGTGCGACGACGCGGGCCGCCCTGCGCTCGGTGGCCGCCCGCAAGCCGCGGAAGCTCGTCCTGGCGGTGCCGGTCGGCCCCGCCGACACGGTCGCCGCCCTGCGCGACGAGGTCGACGAGGTTGTCTGCCTGGAGATGCCGGAAGATTTCCGGGCCATCGGCCTGCACTATGGCGATTTCGCCCAGGTCGGCGATGAGGAAGTCCGCCGCCTGCTCGCACAGGCGCCCGCTCCCGGCTGAAGCGGCCCCGCAACCTCGCGCCGCGTCCCGTGTTCTCCCGCTGAACGATAAATCTTCAGCGACGGGGCATACCGACATGATCAAGCTCGGCTACAAGCTGATGTCCGAGGAGCATGGCCCGGAAGCCCTGCTGCGCAATGCGCGGCGCGCGGAGCAGGCCGGCTTCGACTTCGCCGCCATCTCGGATCACTATTTCCCGTGGCTCGAGGAGCAGGGTCATTCGCCGTTCGCCTGGTCCGTGCTGGGCGCGCTCGCCCAGGCGACGGAGCGGCTGGGCCTGATGACCGCCGTCACCTGCCCCATCATGCGTTACCATCCCGCCATCATCGCCCAGGCCGCGGCGACGATGGGGCTGCTTACGAAGGGGCGCTTCACCCTCGGCCTGGGCGCCGGAGAACGCCTCAACGAGCACGTGGTCGGAGGCGGCTGGCCGGGCGTGCTCGAACGGCACGAGCGTCTCGCCGAAGCCCTCGACATCATCCAGGGCCTGCTGACCGGCGAGCTGACGGCCTATCGCGGCGAATACTTCACACTGGACCATGCGAAGCTCTTCGACCGCCCCGACAGCAAGCCGGAGGTCATCATGGCGGCCGGTGGCCCCGAGGCCGCCCGCCTCGCCGCCGAGAAGGCCGATGGCCTGATCGTCACGGAGGCCAGGGCCGAGCTGCTCGAGGCCTTCGGCGAGGCCGGCGGCAAGGGGCCGCTCTACGCCGAAATCGCATTGTGCTGCGGCGCCGACGAGGAAAAGGCGAAGCGGACGGCTCATCGTTATTTCCGCTGGTCCGTGTCCGGCTGGCCGGTGCAGGCCGAGCTGCCGCACGAAGGTGCCTTCGCGGCCGCCTCCAAGCACGTATCCGTCGACGCCGTGGCCGAGGAGATCACGTGCGGCCCGTCCGCCGATCGTCACATCGCGGCCATCCAGGAGTACATCGATCTGGGCTGCGACAGGATCATCCTGACGCAGATCGGCCCGGACCAGGATTTCTTCTTCGAGCTGTTCGAACAGAAGATCGCCCCGGCGTTGCGCGGGAAGAAGGCGAAGAAGGCCGCCTGACGGGTCGCGTCCCGCGGCCGGCCGGCCGCAGCTCGATCCAGGTCGGCGCGTGGTCGCTCGCCTTTTCCCATCCGCGGACCGCCCGATCGACGCCCGCGTCCACGAGCCGTCCGGCGACGGCGGGGTTCAGCAGCAGATGATCGATGCGCAGCCCGGCATCGCGCGGCCAGGCATTCCGGAAGTAGTCCCAGAACGTATAGATCCGCTCGTCGGGATGCAGGGTGCGGAGCGCATCGGTCCAGCCTTGCGCCATCAGCCTCGCGAAGGCCTTGCGGACCTCGGGCAGGAACAGCGCATCGTCGGCGAAGCGTTCGGGCCTGTAGACATCCAGCTCGGTCGGCATGACGTTGAAGTCGCCCGCCAGGACGACCGGCCGTTGCAGCTTCACCAGCCTCGCCGACCGCGCCTGCAGCCGCTTGAACCAGGCCAGCTTGTAGTCGAGCTTGGGGCCGGGTGCCGGATTGCCGTTGGGGAGGTACAGGCACGCGATAGTGATGCCGTCGATGTCGGCCTCGATGTAGCGGCTCTGCAGGTCGTCGGGATCGCCCGGCAGGCCGCGGTGCGTCTCCACGGGCTTGGCGCCACGCCGCAGGATCGCGACGCCGTTCCAGCTTTTCTGGCCATGCCAGATCGCTCCGTAGCCTGCCTCGGCAATTGCGAGTTCCGGAAATCGATCCTGGGGTGCCTTCAGCTCCTGCAGGCAGACGACGTCCGGCCGGAACTCGCGAAGCCACCGCTGCAGCACGGGCAGCCGCCCATTGACGCCGTTGACATTGAAGGTCGCGATCTTCACCGGCTCACCATGACCATGCATTCCCGCAAGCGAATGATGCCAGCATGCCTAGATTTCGCCCCAGGTGAAATGGTGGGCTGCAATGGCCGCTCGCCCGGAGAAGCCAGCCATGGGTTCCTGTCGACGTGCGATCCTCGAGGTCTTGCTTTTAGCCACCGGCATCGTGGTATCGCTGGCCCTTCCGGCCAACGCGCAGGACATGCCGCCCCTCGGACCGGGCTGGCACCTCGAGCCGGACGTCGATCGGCCGAGCTACGCAATGGCAGCCGTTGCCAGCGCCGACCTCGATGTGGATCTCGCCGTCGTGTCCTGCGAGCAGGGCCCGAATCGCAAGGGCCTGCAGCTCAGCCTGTTCCTGTCCCGTCCAGGCCCGTTGGCGCCGCGCGGCGCCGGCCCCCTCAAGGACGATCCTTCGGTAGCCCTCGTCATCGATGGCGTCAGCCATCCCGCCCATCTGCTTTTCGCCGACGACTTCGTCGTCGTGGCCGACTCGGCCGACGGTCCCACGCCGCTGCTGTCCGATGGCCTGATTGCTGCGCTGGAGACGGGGCATCGACTGGAGCTGCGGTTCGACCTGATCCGCGAGCCGGCGGGACAGGCCGCAGCCTTCGATGCCAGGGCGGCCGTCGACCTGCACGCCGGCGCGGCGCTTGCCGCCGTCCGTCATTGCACCGAAACCGTCAGCCGCTCAGTCGAGACGGCGCAGAGCGGACGCTGACGCCCATCGCTCACCGCATCGTCAGCACCAGCTTGCCACGCAGGTGCCGTTCGGCGCTGACCCGAAGTGCCTCCTGCGCCTGCGCCAGGCTGTAGGTCGTGACGTGCGGCGTGCGTATGGCGCCCGACTGCACGAGCGCGGCGATACGCTCCATGTGCTCACGCGTACGTGGCACCGCCGGCCGGATCGCCGTGACGTCGGCGCGGTCGGGCTGGGGGGCCTGCGCACCCGACGCGATGAAGGCTGCCCGGCCGCCGGGCTTCAGCACCGAGAAGGACCGCATTGCGACGTCGCCGCCCACCGTCTCGAACACGGCGTCGACGCCCTTCACAACCGTCGTGAAGTCGGTGGTCCGGTAGTCGATGACCTCGTCTGCCCCGAGGCTGTGGACGAACGCGACATTGCCGGTGCCCGCGGTGGCGATCACGCGCGCACCGATATGCTTGGCGAGCTGGATGGCGAAGCTCGCCACGCCGCCCGCACCGCCCTGGATCAGGATCGTCTCGCCCGGTTTCAGCTTCAGCGCGTTCTCGATCGAGCACAGCGCCGTCAGGCCCGTGAGCGCCAGCGCCGCGGCATCGACGTGCGACAGGCCGGCAGGCTTGCGGCCGATGATCGCTGCGCCGACGGCGAGCTTCTCGCAGTAGGTCCCGTCGCGACCGGTTTCCAGCACGCCGAACACTTCGTCGCCCACCTTCAGGTCGGCGACCTCGGGCCCGACGGCGCTCACCGTACCGGAGAAGTCGCGCCCCAGGATCAGGGGAAAGGTCGCCTGCTTGTACTCGCCCGCCGCCACCTTGGGGTCGGCGCCGTTCACGCTGGCGGCAAAGACGTCGACCAGCACCTGTCCGGTGCCGGCAACCGGGTCCGGCAGGTCGCCGTAGCTCAGGACCTCGGGGCCGCCGAATCGTTCGATGAATGCCGCCTTCATGATGTTCCTCTTCCTGCCCTCGGCCAGCTGACGAGTCCGGTAACATGGGACGCCGGACCCGCCTGATACACTATGCGGTGATGGCGGATGAATGGACAGTGCGATGGATTTCCGGGCGAGCTTGTCTTGAACCGTGCGCCCAAGATCGGCCTGTCGGAATCAGACGATTATGCGGCACGAGCGGAGGCGGTGCCTGAGCCGATCACCCTGCCTCGGCGCCGGCTTCCTGGGCTTCTCTCGTCGTTATCCAGAGCCTGACGAGCTCTATGATATTCCGTGCGCCAGTCTTTTCCATGATGCGCGCGCGATGGAGTTCGACACAACGCGGGCTGAGGTCAAGCTTGCCTGCGATCTCCTTGGCGGAGAGACCGGTCACCAGCGCCGCGCATACCTCGGCTTCGGACGGCGTCAGCCTCTGGAGGGTCTCGCCCGCCGCGGTCGCCGCCGCGCGCCCGAGCGCGGCGTCGGCATGCTTCTCGATGGCCGCTTCGACGGTCGAAAGAAGCGCCTCTGGTTCGAATGGTTTCTCGAGGATGTCGGCGGCTCCAGCCTTCATGGCGGCGATCGCCATCGACACATCGCAATGCCCGGTGATCAGCACCAGCGGATGCGCGCCGCCGTACCTCTGCCGCAACGCGCTGAGCAGTGTCAGCCCATCGGATCCCTGCAAACGCACATCGCTGATGACACATTCAGACCGGTCGGGGCGGCTGTCATCGAGGAATTCTTCTGCGCCGCAATACATGCGCACTTCGTAACCTGCATCCTCGAGGAAGGCGCCGAGCGCTTCCCGGAGTGCCATGTCGTCTTCGACGAGATGCACGACTTTACGGCTCATGATCGGTTTTCTCTGATGGCTCGACGGCAGGGACGACGAAATGGAAGGTCGAACCACCATCCGGATTGGTGTCCGCCCAAAGTCGCCCATGATGCGCCTCGACAATTGACCAGCATATCGAGAGTCCCAGTCCCATGCCGGACCGCTTGGAAGTGGCGAACGGCTTGAACAGCATGTTCGCGTCAGGAGGGAGGCCTGGGCCGGTATCGGCGACGGCAAATTCGACCTGTTCCCCTGCGACCTGGCGGGTCGACAGCGTGATCTCGCGCCGCGCACTCTCCGCCATCGCTTCGATGGCATTGCGGACAAGGTTGAAAAGGACTTGCTGGATCTGGACCCGGTCGACCAAGACGTACGGTTGGAGCGGATCGAGTTCATAGCGAAGGCGAAGGCCTGGATCCTTCAGGTCGACAAGGGCGAGCGCCACCGCCTCTTCGATGAGATCCCGGGCTCTGCAGATGGCCTTCTCCGTTTCGCCCCTCTGGATGAAATCGCGCAGCCGCCGAATGATCGATCCGGCGCGCATCACCTGCTCGGCAGCCCTGCCAATCCTGGTCTCTGCCCGCAGCCGTGCATCGGGTTCCGCGGAGGCGAGAGCAGAACGAGCCGCGCTCATGAAGGCGGTCGCGGCAGTCAATGGTTGATTCAGTTCGTGCGCAAGGCTGGCCGCCATTTGCCCCATCGCGCTGAGCCGTGACGCGTGCATCAGTTCGAATTGCAGCTGGCGCACCTTTTCCGCCGCGGCGTGCGTATCGGTCACATCGACATTCGCCCCGACGACGCGGGTGACCTGCCCTGAAGGGTCGCAGAAGACACGAGCCCGCTCGACGATCCAGCGTTCCGCCCCGTCTGCGCGAACAATTCTGTATTCGCTTTCGATCCGGCCGGACGCCGCGCCGACCGCTCGTGCCTTCAAGGCTTTTGAGCGATCATCCGGATGCACGTGGGCCAGCCAAGCCTCCGCATTGCAGTGCCGTGGTTCCGCCGCATCGAGGCCATACAGTTTGCAATAGCTTTCGGAACACGTCGCATACGCCTGCCTGGCGTCCCAGTCCCAGGTACCGATTCGCCCGGCCGACTGCGCGAGTTGCAAGCGCTCCTCGCTGCTCCGAAGGGCGGCCTCGACGGAACTGCGCTTCTCGCTGGCTTCGACCAGAGCTGCACTCAGCATGTTGATCTCGCGCACCGGAGTCGACAGCCGCTCCACGGACCGTCCCTCTCCCAGCCGGGCTGCTTGCACGCCAAGCTCGGTGACGGGGATTCTGACGCGGCGACCGACAGCAAAAGCCTGCCCGAGCGAAAGGGCCAGGATTGCAGCGCCGGCGCTGGCCAAGCCCAGCACAAACCGGCTTGGATATGGCCATTGCCAGCTTTCCGGTGCGACGACGACCGTCGACCAACCAGACAACTTCGACCGTATGGACGCAAACCATGCGTGGGGGCGTCCGTCGGCGGGCTCGTCCCCGAAGACGGCACTTCTCTCTCGGGAAGCAGCGAGAATCGCCTTGGGGATTTGGCCGGGAATTTCCGCACGGTTACTGGCCACCACGCGACCTTCGCTGTCGCTCACCAGGACTGACCATCCCTTCGGAGGTTGCACGGTCTCCATAAGGATTTCGTGGATTCGCCTCGGTTCCACCTCCAGACAGAGGTGATAGACGATCTCTTCACCGCGAAGGACGGGCACGCTCACGACAAGCAGCGGCTTGTCGGTCGCGAAATCGGTCACCAGGTCCGATACCAGCGGCCGCTCGCTCTCCATCGACATCCAGCCGGGATCGACGTCGACGTCCTCGGGTGGTGCCGTGCCGTGTGGCATACGGGTGTTGACCACCTGGCGGCCGCCGCGGTCGCGCAGCACGACGTTGCTGCCGAGGACTCCGTAGATACTACGAGCTTGACCATCGAAGCCGTCGATGTCGTCCGTCTGCAGGTGATACGAGAGTGATAGGACTTCGGTTGTTGCCAGCAGGCCGGCAAGCAGGCGGTCGACCGCGGACGCGGCATCCTTGGCCGATATGAAGGCCTGCTTCCGAGATTCCTGTCGCTCCGCCTCCCCTTCCGACAGCGCCAGCGCGAAAGCGATGCCGAGCACGGTCGTTGCCAGCACGATGCAGGGCGTGGCGAGGTGCCACACCAGCGGCAATTCCGGCCAACGGAAGGGTCGGGCCGCTATTCCTGGTGAAGTCATCCTTCGCACCCACCGCGCAGGTCCAGCACGCCCCCACGGCATACCTCCCCCACTGCGCTTCCCCGGAGTCACCGTCTGCCGCACCCTCCTCCGGAGGACCGGCAGCAGCCGAAATTGCCCACTACAGCGTGATGAAAACGTAATCTACTCTAAATTGAACTTACGCTGCAATTATTGATATGGATCAATTGCGTCGGTTTTTGGATGCTGTGTGGGCGTTAAGCGGGCGCGGTGGCGGCCCGCCCCGGCAAGTGCTTCGGATAGCAAGATGCCTCTGCGCGTACGGGCGCTCAGGAACTTGCGCCCTCTGACCGAGCCCGGCCGGTCCGGCGTCGCAACCATCGGGAGCGACAGCGCTCCCGATGCCGCCCCGGCCGAGCACAGGTCTTTGCGGGTCGTCAGCGCGTGTAGACGGTCGTCGTGGACGACGGCGGGACAGGCGTCGTCACCGTCGTGGTGCCGGCCGGTACGGCCGTCGTCGTCGTTGCCGGCGGCGGCGTCTGCACGGTGCGCTCCTCCTTGATGCTGCACGCTGACAGGGCGCCTGCCAGAGCCAGGCCGGCGATCACGATCCTCATGGGGCCTCCTCGTATGGTTTCGGCCCTGGTGTTCCCGGGCCGCAGTGTCGCAACGGGAAGCGCCGTTCGAAGTTGCCAGGCGATCGGGCGGAATCGCCGTCGGACGCCAGGAACGCGCTTTCGGCACACGAAAGGTCCGCCCCTCACCTGCTGCATTGTTCGGGCTGCGGCGCTAGCCTGTGCGGACAACGAAGGCAGGGAGCAACCATGATCGACTACGAAGCCATCGTGATCGGCGCCGGCGTAGCGGGCATCTACCAGATCAAGAAGCTGGTCGATCTCGGCGTCAGTGCGACCGTGCTCGAGGCGGCCCCCGATCTGGGGGGCACCTGGTACAACAACCGCTATCCGGGCTGCCGCTTCGACTCGGAAAGCTACACCTATGGCTACTCGTTCTCCCGCGAGGTGCTCGACGAATGGCACTGGCGGGAACGCTTCTCCAGCCAGCCCGAGAACCTGAAGTACCTCAACTTCGTGGCGGACAAGTTCGATCTGCGGCGTCACATGCAGTTCAACTGCCGCGTCGAGGCCGCCCATTACGACGAAGCAGCGAACATCTGGCGCCTGAGCGTCTCCGACGGCCGCACGCTCACGGCGCGCTTCGTCATCCTGGCCACGGGCCTTCTCTCGGTCCCCACCCTGCCCCGCATCGAGGGCCGCGAGCGCTTCCAGGGCCGCTCCTTCCACACCTTTCATTGGCCGCACGAGGGCGTGGACCTGGCCGGCAAGCGCGTCGCGGTGATCGGCACCGGTGCCACCGCCATCCAGGTGATCGCCGAGATCGCCGACAAGGTCGGCGACCTGACCGTCTTCCAGAGGCGGGCGAACTGGGCCGCGCCACTCAACAACAGCCCGATCTCCGAGGCGGAAATGGCCGACATCCGACGGCGCTACGACGAGATCTTCGCCGCCTGCGCCCGCACGCCCGGGGCCTTCGAGCACGAGCCCGACCGCCGCGGCTTCTGGGAGGTTTCTCGCGAGGAGCGGCTGAAGCTGTGGGACCGTCTCTATGACGAGCCGGGCTTCGGCATCTGGCTTGCGAACTTCCGCGAGATCTTCACCGATGAAGCGGCCAACGCCGAATTCTCGGAGTACATCGCCGACCGCATCCGCAGACGTGTCAAGGATCCAGCAGTGGCCGAGAAGCTGATCCCGCGTGACCACGGCTTCGGCGTCCAGCGCGTGCCGCTGGAGACGCGCTACTACGAAGCCTACAACCGCCCCAACGTCCATCTCGTCGACATCGCCGAGACGCCGATCCTCTGCGTCACCGAGACGGGCCTGCGCACCAGCGACCGCGACTACGACTTCGACATCATCGTCTACGCCACCGGCTTCGACGCCATCACCGGCGCCTACGACCACATCGACATCCAGGGCGTTGGTGGCGAGAAGCTGGCCGACAAGTGGAAGGACGGCCCCTCCACCTTCCTCGGCATGCTCGTGTCGGGCTTCCCCAACCTGCTGCTGCCCTCCGGCCCGCAAAGCGGCTCCGCCTCGACCAACTATCCGCGTGCCATCGAGATCGGCGTCGACTGGTGCACCGGCCTGCTGGAGTACATGTGGGCGCACGGCCACGACCGCGTCGAGGCGACGCCGGCCGCCGAGGAACGCTGGACCCGGCACGTCACCGAGATGTACGGCATGATGCTGATGCGCAAGGCGAAGTCGTGGTTCACCGGCTACAACTCCAACGTCCCGGGCCACGAGGCCGGCCGCATCCGCTACTTCGTCTACAACGGCGGCACGCCGAAGTTCGTCGCCACCATCAACAAGGTGGCGCAGAACGGCTACGAAGGCGTCGTCTTCGGCTCGTCCACTGGCGGTCGGGAGGGCCAGGACGCCCGTACGGCACAACCGGCGGCGTAGGCCCCTCCTCGGGAGATTGTCCTCGACCTCGGAACGACGGATCTGCCGAGGACATTCCGCTTGACGTTCAACGCGGGTAGCGACGATGCTGAAAGACATGCTCAGGAACCAGGCCCGTTGTGACCGACGTCGACGCCGCTGCACGCAAGCGGCGGCTCTTCGGGCTGCGCGTCGATCAGCGTCCGTCTGCGTGGTGCCTGCCTCACCGTAGGTGCCACCCGCCGGAGCGGCCCCGGCCCGCGTTCCTGAACCCCCGCAGCCCTCGCCTCCGGGGGTTTTCTTTTGCCCGAACTCCAGAAGGACACCACCATGGGTATTCGCGTCGGCATTGTCGGAATCAGCGGGTTTGGCGGCGGCGAGGCGATGCGCCTGGTCGCGAGCCACCCTTCTTTCGAGCTGGTCTACGCCGCCGGCGAGGGCAGCGCCGGCAGCCGTTTGGCGGACCGCTTCCCCGGCGTGCCGGCCAGGCTGGCCGAACTGGTGATCGAGAAGTGGGACCCTGCGACCCTGCCGAAGCTCGACGTGCTGTTCGCATCGCTGCCCACAGGCGCCTCGGCCGAGGCGCTGGCGCGCGTTCCCAGCGACGTGAAGATCGTCGACATCGGCGGCGACCACCGCTACGCGGAGGGTTGGGTGTACGGCTTGGCCGACATCTGGCCAGCCCAGATCGAGGAGCAGACCCGCGTTGCCAACCCCGGCTGTTTCCCCGCGGCGACGCTGATCGCGCTGGCGCCGCTGCTGGCGAACAGGCTGATCGAGCCCGGCAATATCGTGATCGACGCCAAGACCGGCATCTCCGGTGCCGGCCGCGGCGGCACCGATAGCAAGTTCGGCTACGCCGAAAACAATGAGAACCTGGTGCCCTACGGTCTGCTCCAGCACGTCCACATGCCCGAGATGGCCAGGACGATCGAGCGGCTGAGCGGCGGCAGCGCGGCCGGGCTGGTGTTCACGCCGCACCTGGTGCCCATGACCCGCGGCATACTCGTCACCATTTACTGCCGCGGCCGCGCCACAACGGACCAGTGCCTGGACGCGGCCCGGCGCTTCTACGCCGGAAGGGCGTTAGTCCGCGTCACCGACAAGCCGCCGCAGACCAAATGGGCTACGGGCTCAAACCTCGCGTTCGTCAGCTATGCGGCCGATCCAGAACGCAAACTGGTGATCGCGCTGGGCGTCGTCGACAATCTCGGCAAGGGAGCCGCCGGCCAGGCGGTGCAGAATGCCAACCTGGTCTGCGGCCTGCCTGAAACCGCGGGGCTGGACGGCGTACCTGTTTGGCCATGACGAAGGCAAGCGCCGCCCTGCGCCAGAGTCCACGGACGTGATGGCGGCAAGCCATCGTGGTCACTCCAGGACCGCCGCCTCGCCTGGGCGTGCCTTCGCCTTGCGCAGCAGGAAGATCAACGGCAGCGCGGCCAGTGCCACCAGCATCATCAGCTTGAAGTCGTTGGCGTAGGCCACCACCGCCGCCTGCTTCGTCACCTCGGCGTTGAGCATGGCCAGGCCCAGCGTCGTCGCGGTGCCCCAGAGCTGCGCCGGCGCGAGCGCGGCCAGGGCGTCGTTGTACGGCGTCACCTGCCCCGCCAGCTCGGCATGGACCAGCTGCGTGTTGCGAGTGAGCAGGAAGATCACCAGCGAGATGCCGATGCTGGAGCCGATGTTGCGCATCAGGCTGTAGAGCGCCGTGCCCTGCGTGCGCAGATGCGCCGGCAGCGTCGCGAAGGTGATGGTGCTCAGCGGCACGAACATGAAGCCGAGCCCCATCCCCTGCAGCACGCCGGTGCGGATCAGCGTCCCTTCCGACACGTCGGGCGTGAATCCCGTCATCTCCCACAGCACCGCCGCGGTCAGCAGCAGGCCGGCGCCCAGGAGCAGGCGCGGGTCGACGCGGTTGATGATGCGGCCCACGATGATCATGGCGACCATGGTGCCGATGCCGCGCGGCGCCAGCACCAGGCCGGCGGTGATCACCGGATAGCCCATCAGGTTCTGCAGGTAGGGCGTGATCAGCGCCAGCGAGGCCAGCAGGATGATGCCGACCACGAAGATGAAGCAGAGCCCGATGGAGAGGTTGCGATCGCGGAAGATCGCCATGTCGATGAACGGCTTCTCCACCGTGAAGGACTGCACGAGGAACAGATAGAAGGCGAGCGCGGCCAGCACCGCCTCGACCACGATCTCGGTCGAGGAGAACCAGTCGAGCTGCTCGCCGCGGTCGAGCATCATCTGGAAGGAGCCGATGGCGATGCTGAGCATCGCGAAGCCGAACCAGTCCAGACCGCCCTTCGTGCGCTTCGTCTCGGTGAGGTATGCCGACAGGCCGAGGAAGGTCACGATGCCGATCGGCAGGTTGATGTAGAACACCCAGCGCCAGTCGTAGACCTCGGTCAGCCAGCCGCCCAGCGTCGGGCCCAGGATCGGTCCCACCATCACGCCGACGCCCCACATGGCCATGGCCGAGCCGTGCTTCTCGCGCGGATAGGAGTCCAGCAGCACGGCCTGCGACAGCGGTACCAGCGAGGCGCCGAAAACGCCCTGCAGCAGGCGGAACGCCACCATCTCCGGCAGCGACACGGCGATGCCGCACAGCACCGAGGCCCCCGTGAAGCCGGCCACCGCGATCTGGAACAGCCGCTTGCGGCCCAGCCGCTGCTCGAGGAAACCGGTCACCGGCGTCGCGATGGCGGCGGCCACGATATAGGAGGTCAGCACCCAGTTGATCTGGTCGGTCGTGGCCGCCAGCGAACCCTGCATGTACGGCAGCGCGACGTTGGCGATGGTGGTGTCCAGCGCCTGCATGATGGTCGCGAGCATGACGCACAGCGTCAGCAGTCCGACGTGGCGGGGCTTCTCCATGGTCGACATTTCTCCTACCTCCCCAGCTTTGCTGGGGAGGTGGCCCGCAGGGCCGGAGGGGTCATGAGCATCGGACGTGATCCCATGACCCCTCCGCCCGCTGCGCGGGCACCTCCCCGTCGCTGCGCGACAGGGAGGAATCTGACTACATCCCGACGAAGCCGCGCAGCGCGGCGACGACGTCGCCCAGGTGGCGCTGATGGCCAGTGTCGATCTCGACATTGGCGCTCATGCCCGTGCGCAGCGGCGGCGCGTCCTCGGGCAGCTGCACCGAGAGCCGCACCGGCACGCGCTGCACGACCTTGACCCAGTTGCCGGTCGCGTTCTGCGGCGGCAGCACGGAGAATTCGCCACCGGTCGCCGGCGACAGGCTCGCCACCGTCGCCTTCCATTCGCGGCCCGGATAGGCGTCGACGGTGACGACCGCCGGATCGCCCGACTTCAGGTGTGCCAGGTCGGATTCCTTGGGGTTGGCATCGATCCAGACGTCCGATGTCGCGACCAGGCTGAAGGCGGCCTGCCCCGCCGGCAGGTATTCGCCGACCTGGAGGGCGTCGACGTTCGTTACGATCCCGGCCATCGGCGCCGTCACGGTCGTGCGCGACAGGTCGCGACGCGCCTTGTCGACCTGCGCCTGCGCCGCCAGGAACGAGGCATTCTGCTCGACCGGCGCGGCGGCATCGCCGCCGAGCTGGGCCAGGGTCGCCGCCGCGTCGTTCTGCGCCATCTGCACGCGCTCGCGCGCCGCATCGACATCGCGCTTGGCCTGGTCGTAGGTCGCCTGCGCCGCGACGCCGCGCTTCAGCAGGTCCTGCTGGCGATGGAAGGTCGCCTCGTAGAAGGCGACGTCGGTCCGGGCCTGCTCGATCTGCGCCAGCTTCTGGCCATAGGTCGCCTTGAGCGTGGCGAGCTGGTTGCGCACCGTGCCCAGGTTGGCCTCGGCGCCGGCCAGGGCGATGCGGAACGGCTCCTGGTCGAGCGTGAACAGCAGCTGCCCCTTCTTCACGGCCTGGCTCTCGTTCACCGCGACGTTGGCAACGATGCCGGAAACGTCGGTCGCGATCGTCACCTTGCCGGCGTGGACGTAGGCGTTGTCGGTCGAGACATACCGTCCGCCCGCCGTGTAGGCGTATGCCGCGCCGCCCAGCACGAGGATCGGGCCGAGCGCCAGGAGGATGCGGCGCAGCAACCGCCGGCGCCGAGGTGCTGCTTCGTTCGGCCCGGCGACCTCGTCGGCCAGGCCGAGCCGCCGGAAGAAGCCGCGGTTAGCCATGACTTTCGCTCCTCTCGCCGATCGCGGCCGCCTTGCCCGCCACCAGGCGGCCCGCGAGGTTGGACTTCATGCGGAAAAGAATGTCGAACAGCTGATCGCGCTCCCCCTCTGAGATTCCGTCCATGGCTTCCCCTTGCGTGCGGGCGCCGATGGCGAAGATCGTGCCGAGCAGCGGACGCGCCGCCTCGGTCAGCCGCAACAGACGCACCCGCCGGTCAGTTGGATGGTTCAACCGTTCGATCAGGCCGGCGCGCTCCAAGCGGTCGAGGATGCGGGTGAGCGTGATCGGTTCCGTATCGAGAATTTCCGCCAAGGCGCCCTGATGGATGCCCTCGTTGCGCGCGAGGTGCGCCAGCACCTTGTACTGCGCCCGGGTGAGGCCGAGGTCGCGCGCGTTCTGCTCAAAGCGCCGCCGCATCAGCCGCGCCACGTCGTGCAGAAGGAAGCCAAGGTTTCTTTCGGGTCGTTCCACTTTCTTCTCTCTGTAAGCACAGCTAATGTAGTCGTGCTTACGATCTCTTCAAGAGGAGCCGTGCGGCACGCTAGAACACTGATTCGACTATATAAATTTGGCGAAGGAGCCACACGGCAGCCGCCTCGCCCTGTCCTTCCCGGGGCGGACCTGGAGCGCAAAAAGTCTCCAGCGAGCGGGAAAGACTTCCCCTCGTTCCGATTTCGTTCTAGACTGAAGTTATTGGCTTACGAGTCGGCGATGCCGAAGCCCGCGCGCTGCACGGCCTTGGTGATGGCCGCCAAATCGGCGCCGGCGGGCAGGCGCATCTCGCCGCTCTTGAGATCGACCGAGAGGGGCGCCGTGCCGGCGCCGGTGGCGGCACGCGTGACGGCCTTGACGCAGCCGTCGCAATCCATGCCGGTGACCTTGAGGATGAGTTCCTGAGCCATGTGATATAGCTACGCGCCCGCCGGCCGGGCCGGCAAGGGGCAAATCTGCACGGGGTTCGAGGTGAGCGGCGATATCGATGATTTCCGGGGCCTTCTGGCCAAGGTCGGCAACGGCCAGTCCCTCACCATCGCCGAGGCCGAACGCGCCTTCGACATCATGACCTCGGGCAACGCCACGCCCGCCCAGATGGGTGCCTTCCTGATGGGGCTGAAGGTGCGCGGCGAGACGGCGCAGGAGCTGGCCGGCGGCGCCCGTGCGCTGCGCGCCAAGATGCAGGCCGTGAAAGCCCCGGCCGGCGCCATCGACATCGTCGGCACC
The DNA here is from genome assembly GCA_049323495.1 of Pseudomonadota bacterium. Taxonomy (GTDB): domain Bacteria; phylum Pseudomonadota; class Alphaproteobacteria; order Reyranellales; family Reyranellaceae; genus Reyranella. The sequence goes on along the minus strand of JBMONG010000016.1, from coordinate 188,824 downwards.
GGCGGGGACCATCACGGCACCTACAACGTCTCCTCCTGTTCCGCGTTCGTCGTTGCCGGCACCGGCGTCCCCGTGGCCAAGCACGGCAACCGCGCCTTCACCTCGAAGTCCGGCTCGGCGGACGTGCTGTCTGCCCTCGGGATCGGGCTGGAGCTGTCCATCGAGACCCTGGAGCGGGCGCTGGCGGAAGCCGGGGTCTGCTTCCTCATGGCCCCGCGGCATCACGGCGCCATGCGCAATGTCGCGGGCCCGCGGGTCGAACTGGCCCCGTCGCGCACCATCTTCAACCTGCTGGGTCCGATGTCGAACCCTGCCCTCGTGAAGCGCCAGCTCGTCGGGGTCTTCGATCGCCGCTGGCTCAGGCCCGTTGCCGAGGCGCTGGGCACCCTGGGCCTCGATCGCGCCCTGGTCGTGCACGGCCAGGACGGCATGGACGAGCTCACGACCACGACGGCAAGCTGGGCCGCGCTGCTCGACAACGGCAAGGTGACCGAGATCGAGATCGCGCCCGAGGAGATCGGCGTGCCGCGCGCGTCCCTCGCCGATCTCAAGGGCGGCGATGCCGTCCACAATGCCGAGGCCATCGAGAAGGTGCTGGGCGGCCAGAAGGGCGCCTTCCGCGACATCGTGCTGCTGAACAGCGCCGCAGCTTTGCTGGTGGCCGGCAAGGCCAAGGATCTCAAGGAGGGCGCGGCGCTGGCGGCGCAGTCGATCGACTCGGGCAAGGCCGCGGCCGCGCTCGCGACACTGAGGAGGATCTGCGCATGAGCGACACGCTCGCCAGGATCACGGCCGACACGCGCCGGCACGTGGAAGCCTGCAAGGCCCGCCGGCCGCTCGCCGCGGTCGAGGCCGCCGCCCGGGCGGCGGATGCCCCGCGCGGCTTCGCCCGCGCCCTCAGGAGCGCGATCGCCGCCGGCCGCTACGGCCTGATCGCCGAGATCAAGAAGGCGTCACCCAGCAAGGGGCTGATCCGGCCCGACTTCGATCCGCCGTCCCTCGCCCGCGCCTACGAGCGCGGCGGCGCGAGCTGCCTGTCGGTGCTCACCGACGAGCCGTATTTCCAGGGCAGGGATGAATACCTGGTGCAGGCGCGCGCCGCGACGGTGCTGCCGGTCCTGCGCAAGGACTTCATGATCGATCCCTACCAGATCGTGGAGGCTCGGGCGCTGGGCGCCGACTGCGTGCTGCTGATCATGGCCTGCCTGGACGACGCGCTGGCCGCGGAGCTTGCGGCGCTTGCCCACCGGTGGGGCATGGACGTCCTCGTCGAGGTGCACGATGCCGCCGAGCTCGATCGCGCGCTCGGGATCGATGGCGATCTCGTCGGCATCAACAACCGCAACCTCAAGACCCTGGCCGTCGACCTCGCGACGACCGAGCAGCTCGCGCCGCGCGTCCCGCAGGACCGGGTCCTCGTTGCGGAGAGCGGCCTGGGCTCACCGGCCGACCTGGCGCGCATGGCCAGGGTCGGGGCCGCCGCGTTCCTGATCGGAGAGAGCTTCATGCGCAAGCCCGACGTCGAGGCGGCGGTGCGCGAGATCCTGGTGCGTCCGCCGGCGGCTGCGGCATGACCGTGAAGAAGGGAAAGGCGAAGGCCCTCACCCACTTCGACGCGCGCGGCAACGCCCACATGGTCGATGTCGGCGCCAAGGAGATCACGGAGCGCGTCGCCGTGGCACACGCGAGCGTCAGCATGCAGCCGGCGACCTTCCGCCTGATCAAGGACAAGAAGGCGGCAAAGGGCGACGTGCTGGCCGTGGCGCAGCTCGCGGGCATCATGGCGGCCAAGAAGACGCCCGATCTCATCCCTCTCTGCCATCCCCTGTCCCTGAATTCGGTCGAGGTGAAGCTGACGCTCGACGCCGCGCGCCACGCCGTCGACATCGAGGCGACCTGCAGGCTTAAGGGCCGCACCGGCGTGGAGATGGAGGCGCTGACCGCGGCCTCGGTCGCTGCTCTCACCGTCTACGACATGTGCAAGGCCGTGGACCGGGGGATGGTGATCTCCGATGTCCGCCTCCTGCACAAGTCCGGCGGCAAGTCCGGCATCTACGAGGCCCGATCCTGATGCTGACCGTTCGCGACGCCCATGCCCGCATCATCGCGGCCTTCGATGCCCTGCCCGCCGAGATCGTCTCGGTGGCCGACGCCGCGGGCCGCGTGCTGGCGCAACCGCCTGCGGCACGGCTGACGCAGCCTCCGGCGGACCTGTCGGCCATGGACGGCTATGCGGTGCGCGCCGTCGACGTGCCGGCGGTGCCCACGACCCTGAAGCTGGTCGGGCAGGCTCCTGCCGGCGGCTCCTACGATCACGCGCTGGGGCCGGGCGAGGCCGTGCGCATCTTCACCGGCGGCCCGCTGCCCATGGGTGCCGATTCCATTGTCATCCAGGAAGACACCCGGGCCGAGGGCGGCCAGGTCACGATCCTCGAGGCGCCGCGCATCGGCCGCCACGTCCGCAGGGCCGGGCTGGACTTCGCCACCGGCGACACGCCGTTGGCGGCCGGCCGCGTGCTCACCGCGCGCGACGTGGCACTGGCGGCGGCGATGAACGTTCCCTGGCTCTCCGTGCATCGCAGGCCGCGTGTCGCGATCCTCTCGACCGGCGACGAACTCGTGATGCCGGGGGAGCCGGTGGGCCGCAACCAGATCGTCTCCTCCTCCGGCATCGCCGTGGCGGCGCTGGTGCGCGCCTGGGGCGGCGAGCCGACGCTGTTCGACATCGCGCGCGACGATGCCGCCCTGATCCAGCAGCGCATCGCGGCAGGCGCCCAGCACGATCTGCTGGTCACCCTGGGCGGCGCGTCGGTCGGCGACCACGACCTCGTGCAGGCGGCGCTGAAGGCGCAGGGCTTCACGATGGATTTCTGGCGCATTGCCATGCGCCCGGGAAAGCCGCTGATGTTCGCGGCCCACGACCGTGCTCGCGTGCTCGGCCTGCCCGGCAACCCCGTGTCGACCATGGTCTGCGCGCTGCTTTTCGTGAAACCGGCAATGGAGCGCCTGCTGGGTCGCCCGGGGGACCTCGTCGCGACGGTGCCGGCCCGCCTGGCCGTGGACGTGAAGGCCAACGACACGCGCGAGGACTATGTGCGCGCCACCCTCTCGCGGGACGCCGACGGAGGGCTGACCGTCGAACCGCATCCGGTGCAGGACAGCTCGATGCTCTCCGTGCTTGCCGGCGCATCGGCGCTGATGGTGCGGCCGGCGCATGATCCAGCGCGCAAGGCGGGCGAGGAGGTGCGGGTAATCGACTTCGGAGCGTTGCCCGGCGTCTACTGATCGTTGCCGTTTCGCCCCCGTGCGACCCGCGTAGTCCCCGTGACTCCCGGGATAAGTTGACAGCAGTAAAGAACTAAACTAGAACACCCGTCGGGTTTCGGGATTTGTTCCGGATTCGATAGGCAATCTGGGGAGAAGACGGTGTTAACCCGCAAGCAAAACGAACTGCTCCTGTTCATCAACAAGCGCCTCAACGACGATGGTGTGTCGCCGTCGTTCGACGAGATGAAGGAGGCGCTGCGGCTCAAGTCTAAGTCCGGCATCCATCGGCTGATCACCGGGCTGGAGGAGCGAGGCTTCCTGCGCCGGCTGCCCCATCGCGCCCGCGCCCTTCAGGTGCTGAAGCTGCCCGAGACGGCGGCGCTTCCGGCACCCAACGTCACCCCCCTGCTCTCCCGGGCCGGCCTCGGCGAAGCGCGCGAGGGCTTCGTGCCCCAGGTCATCCGCGGCGAGAAGGTGCCGCTGCCCGGCGCGCTCCACGTCGCCAACGAGGCTCATGCGCTCAGCTTGCCGCTCTACGGCCGCATCGCCGCGGGCACGCCGATCGAGGCCTTGCGCGACAATTCGACGACGGTCGACGTGCCGGTCAGCCTTCTCAGCCCGGGCGCCCACTATTGCCTGGAAGTGCAGGGCGATTCGATGGTCGAGGCCGGTATCCTCAACGGCGACATCGCCATCATCAGGAGCGCCGATACCGCGGATTCCGGAGACATCGTCGTCGCCCTGATCGACGATGCGGAGGCAACGCTGAAGCGGCTGCGCAAGAAGGGCGCCTCGGTCGCGCTTGAGCCCGCCAATGCAGCCTACGAGACCCGCATCTTCGGGCCCGACCGGGTCAAGATCCAGGGTCGGCTGGCCGGCATCTACCGCCGCTACAATTAGCCCGACTCTCTATATCCCGGGCGCCTTGACCGGGGCGGCCTGCCGGCTGGGACTGCCCGGCACCCACGGGCGGTCGCCACGATAGGCATTGGCCGTTTCGCGCCGCACGCCCTGCTCGTCGAGCCACAGGGCCTGCGCGCCCTCGCGCCAGGCGTCGCGGCGGTCGATGACGACGCGCGGTCCCCGGCAGCGGCCCCGCGCATCGACGGTGGCCAGCACGATATCGGCGCTGTCGCATGCCTCGGCGAGCCGCCGCTCGTCGCTCACCAGTGCCACCTGCCACGGCCCCTTGCGCCAGCGGCAGAGGCCGGTACGGCAGCCCAGGCCGGCCGCCTCCTCGTCGGCATCGACGGTCCAGCGCCGCGCACCCTCCTGGCCGCTGCGCCGCGCCCAGGTGTCGGTGACGAACCGGCTGGTGCGCGCCGACGCGACATGGATCACGCCGCGCTCGTCGCGCAGGCCGAGCACGCGGCCGTCGTCGCTCATCAGCAGGTCGGGCGCCGCCGGCGGCGCGAGCAGCAGGCCGGCCGCCACGACGGGCAGCCCGGCGAGCCGCCAGCGCTGGCGCCACAGGCAGAGCCACAGCCCGCCCAGGGTGAACAGCCACAGGCTGGCGCCCGGCAGCGAGGGGACCAGCGTGGCCGCCTCCGGCCAGTTGCCCACGTGCCGGGCGATGGCCTCCAGCCCTTCGACGCCCCAGCCCATCGGGACCAGGCCGAACCGCTCGAGGCCGAAGGGCATCAGCAGCATGGCCAGCAGGCCGCAGGGCATGATCCAGAAGCCCGTCAGCGGCACCCCCAGCAGGTTGGCGACGACGCCCAGCAGAGACAGGCGGTTGAAGTGATAGGCGGCGAAGGCGCCCGTGGCGACCGACGCGATCAGGGTGGTCGCGACGCTGGCGGCGAAGCCGGCGCCCAGCCGCCACGGCCAGCGATGGCGCGTCAGCTCGGCACGCTCGTGCAGGCGGCGGCGCCAGCCCGCGGCGGCCTCCCAGGCGGCCACCAGCGCGATGACGGCGGCGAACGACATCTGGAACGAGGCACCGGCGAGCGATTCCGGCGCGACGGCGAGAACGATCATCGCCGACCAGGCGATCAGGCGCAGCGACAGCGCCGTGCGGTCGAACAGCACGGCGAGCAGCGCAAATCCGGCCATGGCGCAGGCGCGCTGCGCCGGCACCGGCGCCCCGGCCAGCGCCGTGTAGAACAGCGCCGCCGCGAGCGCGAGCACGGCCGCGAGCTTCTTGGTGTCGATCCGCAGCGCCACGGCAGGGACCAGGGCGAGCCCGTAGCGCACCAGGCCCATGACCAGGCCGACGACGAACACGATGTGGAGGCCCGAGATCGACAGGATGTGCGCGAGGCCGGAATCGCGCATGGCCTGTGCGACGTCCTTGTCCACGGCGGTCTGCTCGCCGGTCAGCAGGGCGGCGACGATGCCTCCCGCCGGCCCCGGCACGGCCTTCATGATGCGGTCGGTGACCTCCGCCCGCAGAGCATCGATCGAGCGCACGAGGCCGTCGGGCCGGCCATGCGCGATCACCGCCGCCGGTGCCAGCGCGTAGCCGACGGCGCCCAGCTGCTGGTACCAGGCGACGCGCTGGAAATCGAAGGCACCGGGCGCAGCGGGCCCGGCCGGCGGGGTGAGGTTGGCCAGCACCAGCAGCCGGTCGCCGACCTGCAGCGGCGGCGCACCGCGGGTCAGCGACACCCGTACCTTGAGCGGCGTCAACTCCGGCGGCGGCGCGCCGCGGCCTTTCAGGCGCACCGCCTCGAGCACGACGCGCACGCCTTCCGGCAGACGCTGGATATCGGCGATCCGGCCCTCGACGTTCATGCTGAACAATGGCCGCGCCAGCGTCGGCGCCGCGACGCTGGCCGTGCGCCACGCGATCAGGCCGAAGCCGGCGGCCGCAGCGACGAGGCCGATCGCCACAGCCCGGCCGACGCTGCCCGCCGGGGCAAGCCAGGCCAGGACGCAGGCTGCACCCGCAAGGGCAGGTCCCAGCCAGAGCGCAGGCTCGCTGGGCAGCTCGAAATAGACCGCGATGCCCAACCCCACGGCCACGGGCAGCCACAACATCCAGCGGCCGCGCTCGGCGTCGAACCGCTCGAATGTCCAAGCCAGGATTCGTGCCCGTGTGCCCGCCCCCGCCACACCGTCTCCCCTTGTTTGACAGTATCCGACCGCTCACCTACCTACGGCGCGCATTTCCGGCCGAATTGCGGCAAAACCCACGCGTTCCCTGCACGATGACCGTCATCACCCGCTTCGCCCCCTCGCCCACCGGCTTCCTCCACATCGGTGGCGCCCGGACGGCCTTGTTCAACTGGCTCTTCGCCCGGCACACCGGCGGCAAGTTCCTCCTGCGGATCGAGGATACCGACCGCGCGCGGTCGACACAGGCCGCGGTCGACGCGATCCTGGACGGCCTGGGCTGGCTCGGCCTCGATTGGGACGACGAGGTCGTCTATCAGTTCGCGCGGGCGGAGCGGCATGCCGCCGTGGCGCGCGAGCTGCTGACCGACGGCAAGGCCTACTACTGCTACGCCTCGCCCCAGGAGCTCGAGGAGATGCGCGAGGCGCAGCGCCGCGCCGGCGTGCCCGTGCGCTACGACGGCCGCTGGCGCGATCGCGATCCCGCGGAGGCTCCGCCGGGCGTCGCGCCCGTGATCCGCCTCAAGGCACCGCAGAACGGCCAGACCGTCATTCAGGACGCCGTTCAGGGCGAGGTTAAGGTCGAGAATGCCGTGCTCGACGACATGATCCTCCTGCGCGCCGACGGCACGCCGACCTACATGCTGGCCGTCGTCGTCGACGACCTCGACATGGGGGTCACGCATGTGATCCGTGGCGACGACCACCTGAACAACGCGTTCCGCCAGCTCCAGATCATCAGGGCGATGGGCTGGCCCGAGCCGGTCTATGCCCATATCCCGCTGATCCATGGGGCCGACGGCGCCAAGCTCAGCAAGCGGCACGGCGCGCTGGGGGTCGACGCCTACCGCGACATGGGCTTCCTCCCGGCGGCTCTTCGAAACTACCTGCTGCGGCTGGGCTGGGGGCATGGCGACGACGAGATCATCTCGACGAAGCAGGCGATCGAATGGTTCGATCTGGGCGGTGTCGGCCGCTCGCCGTCGCGCTTCGACACGGTGAAGCTCACCAACCTCAATGCGCATTATCTGCGCGAGGCACCCGACGCCGACCTGCTGCCGCTGGTGCTGCCGCGCATTGAGGGCAAGCTCGGGGTGCCGGTCGATGACATCGGACGGGCGCGCATCGAGCGCGGGATGACGGGCGTCAAGCAGCGCTCGCGCACCCTGCTCGAACTGGCCGACAATCTCGTCTTCTATGCCCGGCACGGCGCGCCGCCAATCGCCGACGACAAGGCGCGCGCCCAGCTCACGCCCGACAGCAGGGCCCTGCTTGGCCGCCTGGCCGGATCGCTCGATGCCGCCGCGGCCGACTGGAACGAGACCTCCATCGAGGCGGCCGTCCGCCGCTTCGCCGAGGCCGAGAACGTGAAGCTTGGCCAGGTGGCGCAGCCGCTGCGCGTGGCGCTGACGGGGTCCACCGCCTCGCCGGGCATCTTCGAGGTCGTCACGATCCTGGGGCCGGAGGAAACAAAGGCGAGATTGCTCGCCGCTGCCGGATAGCGACAACCGGGGCGCGCGGCCACGCTGCGGCGATGGCTCCGCGCGTCTGGTTCTGGCTGTTCTCGCTGTCGGCCCTCTGGGGAGGCTCCTTTTTCTTCGCCAAGGTGGCGCTGGCCGATCTGCCGCCGCTCACCGTGGTGTTTGTCCGTGTCGCGCTGGCGGCGTCTGTGCTCGCTGTCTTCGCGAGGCCGCGCCGCAGCGCACCCTGGCGAGCCTTCTTCGTGATGGGTTTCCTCAACAATGCCCTGCCCTTCAGCCTCATTTTCTGGGGCCAGACCACCATCACGTCGGGACTCGCCTCGATCCTCAATGCCACGACCCCGCTCTTCACGCTGCTGGTGGCGCATCTGTTCACGGCCGACGAGAAGATCGACGGCACCAAGCTTGCGGCGCTCGCGGCAGGCCTGACAGGGGTCGCCGTGCTGGTGGGACCGCAGGCATGGCGCGGCCTAGGCGCTCCGTGGGGTGAGGCCGCGTGCCTGGGCGCGGCCCTGTCCTATGCCTGCGCGGGAGTTTATGGCCGGCGCTTCCGATCACTGGGAATCGCGCCGGCCGAGGCCGCAGCCGGGCAGCTCGCCGCCAGCACCATGTTGATTCTGCCGATCATGCTGGTTGTCGACCGCCCCTGGACGCTGCCTGCAGCGCCTTCGCCGGTCGCCTGGGGAGCGCTCGCCGCACTCGCCCTGCTGTCGACGGCGCTCGCCTACCTCCTGTATTTCCGCATCCTCGCTGCCGCGGGCGCGACGAACCTGCTCCTCGTCACCTTTCTGATACCAGTCACTGCGATACTGCTCGGTTGGGCGGTGCTGGGCGAGCGGCTGGCGCCCAATCAGGCGGCCGGCATGGCGCTCGTAGGCTGCGGGCTGGTCCTCATGGACGGGCGCCTGGGACGATTGATGCGTGCCGCGAAATAGCGTCCGGCCGGCACAATTGCGCCTGGGGGGGCAGCTTGTTAGGGTGCCGCCGACCCGTGAAAACGAGCTGAAAGAGTGTGCCATGGCCAAGTCGACTGCCACGCTGACTGATAACGAGACCGGCAAGTCCTACGAGTTCCCCATTATCCATGGCAGCATCGGCCCCCGCCTGGTCGACATCCGCAAGCTGTACGGCGAGTCGGGCATGTTCACCTACGATCCGGGCTTCACCTCGACCGGCTCGTGCGGCTCGCGCATCACCTACATCGATGGTGACGAGGGCGTCCTTCTCTACCGCGGCTACAATATCGCCGAGCTGGCCGAGCAGAGCGACTTCATGGAGGTCTGCTACCTTCTGATGAAGGGCGACCTTCCCACCAAGTCGCAGAAGGAGAAGTTCACCCGCGACATCACCCTGCACACGATGGTGCACGAGCAGATCAGCCAGTTCTACCGCGGCTTCCGCCGCGACGCCCATCCCATGGCGGTCTGCTGCGGCGTCGTCGGCGCCCTCTCGGCCTTCTACCACGACTCGCTCGACATCAACGATCCGCACCAGCGCATGGTCGCGTCGTATCGCCTGGTCGCCAAGATGCCGACCATCGCCGCCATGGCCTACAAGTATTCGGTGGGCCAGCCGTTCGTCTATCCGCGCAACGACCTGTCCTATGCCGCAAACTTCCTGCGCATGATGTTCTCGGTGCCCGCCGAGGAGTACGAGATCAACCCCGTGCTCGAGAAGGCGGTCGACCGCATCCTGATGCTGCACGCCGATCACGAGCAGAATGCCTCGACCTCCACGGTGCGCCTGGCCGGCTCGTCCGGTGCCAACCCGTTCGCCTGCATCGCCGCCGGCATCGCCTCGCTCTGGGGCCCGAGCCACGGTGGCGCCAACGAGGCGGTCATCAACATGCTGCACGAGATCGGCGGCAAGCAGAACATCCCGACCTTCCTGTCCCGCGTGAAGGACAAGAACGACCACACCCGGCTGATGGGCTTCGGCCATCGCGTCTACAAGAACTACGATCCGCGCGCCAAGGTGATGCGCCAGACCTGCCACGAGGTGCTGACCTCGCTCGGCATCGAGCACGACCCCCTGCTCGAGCTGGCGATGGAGATGGAGCAGATCGCGCTGAAGGATGACTACTTCGTCTCGAAGAAGCTCTATCCGAACGTCGACTTCTATTCGGGCATCATCTTCCGCGCCATCGGCATCCCGACCTCCATGTTCACCGTTCTGTTCGCAGTCGCCAGGACGGTCGGATGGATTTCGCAATGGAACGAGATGATCGAAGATCCCGATCAGAAGATTGGGCGGCCGCGCCAGCTCTACAACGGGCAGACCGAGCGGCCCTACAAGCCCCTGCATATGAGGGGCTAGAGGTCGGCAGGCTGGAACCGCTCTCCGGGAGGAAGCGAGACGTCATGCCAAGACCATCTTTCGGGCCGCGCCGGGCAACGACCTGGCCGGCCGAGCAGCGCCCCAGCCCGGCATTGCGCGTCGTGCGGCTGGGTCGCCCCGCCAATGACAATGCACGTCCGTTCGGGCGATGGCTTGGACTAGGCGCCGCCATCGGCGTGATCGCCGCAGCAGTCGCCGTGGTCGTGGCGTTGAACTGGCGCTTGGTCGGATGATCTGGACGATGCCTGGATTCGGCGGCGCGTCAGCCAAGCCTATCAGCAAGCCTACTTGCGTTCGATCAACTCGATCTTGTAGCCGTCAGGATCCTCGACGAAGGCAATGACGGTCGTGCCAAACTTCACGGGGCCGGGCGCGCGCGTGACCTTGCCGCCTGCCTTCCCGATCTGCTCGCAAAGGCCATAGACGTCGGGTACCCCGACAGCGAGATGTCCGAAGCCGGTGCCCAGCTCGTACGGCTTCTCCTGGTCCCAGTTGTAGGTCAATTCGACGACGCAGTGCTCCTTCTCGTCGCCGTAGCCGACGAAGGCCAGGCTGTACTTGCCTTCGGGTACGTCACGCTTCCGCAGCAGCTGCATGCCCATCGGGCCGGTGTAGAAGGCCAGCGACTTGTCGAGATCCCTGACCCTGATCATGGTGTGCAGCATGCGATAGTTCGCGGCGGTGTCGGGCATGGTGCCTCCCTCTGCTCTACCGAATCATGGCGGCAAACGTCGCTTCGGCCGCGACCTTGCCGTCGACCAAGGCCTTGCCCGAGAATTTCCAGACGTTCGCGCGACTCTGCAGCTTCTCGACATGGAGTTCCAGCCGGTCCCCCGGTACCACCGGACGACGGAAACGAACCCCGTCGATCGACATGAAGTAGACGAGCTTCCCTTCCGATGCGCTGCCGAAGGTGGCGACCACCAGCACCGCGGCGGTCTGAGCCATCGCCTCGACGATCATGACACCCGGCATCACCGGCTCGGACGGGAAATGCCCCTGGAAGAAGGGCTCGTTGATGCTGACGTTCTTGATGCCCACCGCGCTGTGATCGAGCCGCATCTGCGTCACCCGATCGACCATCAGCATTGGGTAGCGATGGGGGATCATCTGGAGTATGCGTCGGATGTCCACTGCCGAATCCGCTGCCTGCGCGACACTGGTCTTGTCGTTCTGCATGTTCATGTCAGCGCCACCCCCACTCAGAAGCGCGTGCCGAAGCTGAAGCGGATGTTCTCCGTCTTGTCCCATACTTCCTTCTGCAGCGGGACGGCATAGTCAATACGAATCGGGCCGAACGGCGACACCCACTGGATACCCACCCCGCTCGAAATGCGCATCAGGTTGCTGGTCAACACCGTGTTGCTGTAGGACGCGGGCCCACCCAGCCCCCACAGGGAGCCGACATCGACGAACGCCTTGCCGAAGATTCCGATTTCCTTCGGCAAGCCGAGCGGGAAGCTCAGTTCCGTGGTTCCGGTGTAGAAGTATGTGCCGCCCAGAGCGTCACCGGTGACCGAGTCGCGCGGACCGATGCCGCCCACCTGGAAGCCGCGCAGCGTATCGCCGCCGATGAAGAACAGGTTGTTCAGGCGCAGGGAGGAGCCGTTGTACGGCAGCACGAGGCCGGCCGATCCTCCGATGGAGGCAACGACATCCTGGAAGATGCTCTGGTAGTAAACGGCGTCGGCGGTGGTACGATAATACCACTCGGTTCCAATCAGGCCGGCGACCGCCATCGTGTTGCGCACGAGCAGGCCCTTGGTCGTGTTGAGCCGTGTGTCGCGGGTGTCCCAGGCAATGGTCTCGGATACTTCGGACACGACGGAGGTGCCGGCGTTGGCCTGCACGACCCATGATGCCCAAGGCTGCACGTTGTAGATGTCGGTCTGGCGCAGCGTATAGCGGACGTTCTGCCGCGTATGCTCCGTGTAGGCCCATCCTGCCCGCAGCGAGAAGCCGAGACTGCGGTCGCTGTACGACGCGATGCTCTGCCGGTCGTTCGACGTCCGGAAGATGTCGAAACCCGCCGCCATGGGCCGGTCGAGGAAATAGGGCTCGGTGAAGCTGAGATCGATCAGGGTGCTCAGGGTGCCGATGGACAGGCCGAGCCGCAGTTCCTGTCCCTTACCAAGCAGATTGCGCTCCTTGATCGAGATGTCGCCCAAGATGCCCGACGTGGTCGAGTAGCCGGCGCCGAAGGAGATATCGCCCGTGCTCTGCTCCACGACCTGTACTTCGAGGTTGGTCTTGTCCGGTGCCGAACCGGGCGCCGCCGAGATGTCGACCTTCTCGAAGAAGCCCAGATTGCGCAGGCGCTCCTGGCTGCGGCGGACCTTTGCCGTGCTGAAGGCGTCACCCTCCGCCAGTCGGAACTCACGCCGGATGACCTTGTCCAGGGTACGTGTGTTGCCTGAGATGTTGATACGCTCGACGTAGACGCGTGGTCCTTCCTGGATGTCGAAGGTCACGTCGATCGTGAGATTGTCCTTGTTGCGCCGGATGTTGGGCCGGACCTCCACGAACGCGTAGCCGAGCGATCCCACGAGCTCCGTGAGCGCCTGCACCGTCTTCTCGACCTCGTCGGCGTTGTACCACTCGCCCTCCGACATCGTCAGATAGCTCTGCAGCACGTCGACATCGAGCCCCTGGAAGCGGGTCGATACCTCCACCTTGCCGAACTTGTAGCGCTCACCTTCGCTGATTGTGAAGGTGATGAAGAACCCCTCCCGGTTGGGCGCGAGTTCCGCGACCGCCGACACCACGCGGAAATCGGCATAACCCTCGGACAGGTAGAACTTGCGCAACAACTCGCGATCCAGGTTGAGCCGATCCGGATCGTACCGGTCGTCCGACGACAGGAAGCGATACCAGGCGCTTTCGCTCGTGCGGATCTGGCCGCGCAGGGTTCCGTCGCTGAAGGCTTCGTTGCCGACGAAGCTGATGCGCTGAACGCCGGTCACGTCACCCTCGTTGATCTCGAACACGAGATCAACGCGGCCCTGCTCCAGCTTGATGACCTTGGGCTCGACCGACGCGTTGTACCGTCCGCTGCGCCGGTAGATCGAAAGGATGCGGCTCACGTCGGACTGGACCCGCGCGCGCGTGAACACCTGGCGCGGCTTCGATTGCACCTCGTCCCGCAACTTGTCGTCTTCGATCTTCCGGTTACCCTCGAAGGCGACGCGGTTGATGATCGGGTTCTCCGTCACCTTCACGACCAGCGTCGAGCCCTGCATCTCGATCACGACGTCCGAGAAGAGGCCGGTGGCGAACAGCGCCTTCAGCGAGCGGTCGGCCTCCGCAGCGTCATAGGGCTGCCCCACCCTCAGCTGCAGGTACGACCGGATCGTCTCCGGTTCGGCGCGCACATTGCCCTGGATCTGGATGGCGGTGATGGTACCACCGCCCGCCGCGGCTCCGCGCTGAGCGTGCGCCGTGGTTCCGAAGACGAGAACAGCGACAACGGCGAGAACAGCCCAACGAAGAATCAAACTCACCCCCGGCACCTTCGCAGACCTGCCGGCCAGTTTCAGGATCGCGTTTTCATAGACCGGCAATACGGACTTAGCCACCCTTTTTGTCCCCAGCATCGGTGCATCGAGGCACGGTGTCGACCGTTCGCAGGTCCTCAAGTGAACATGCGCAGCAATTGCTTGATGTCGTTGAACGTGGCCAGCAGCGCGAGGCAGATCACGAGCGTGAATCCGACCCGCAGGCCGAGCTCCTGCGCACGCAGGCTGAGCGGCTTCCCGCGGATCGCTTCGTAGGCGTACATAGCGAGATGGCCGCCATCGAGCATCGGCACCGGCAGCAGGTTGAAGATGCCGAGGACCACCGAAAGGCCGATCACCAGATTGAGGATGCCCGTCCAACCCGCATACGACGCCTCGCCCGCTGCCTTGGCGATCCGGATGGGACCGCCCAACTCGTCCACAGGGCGCGTGGCGGTAAGAATCTGCGCCATCGACGTATAGAACATCGACGTCATGCTCCAGACGGCCCGCACGCCGGCTCCCATAGCCCCGAGGACGTCATGGCTGCGCAGTTCCGTCACATGCGCCGGGCGAATGCGCAGCCGGCCGATCGTGTATTCCTTGCCAGCGCAGTCGACCGCCGTGTCGGCAATCGGCGTGACGGTGGTTTCGTAGTCACGCCCGTCACGTTCATACCTGACCGACAGCGGTTGGCCCGCCTTGTCGCCGATCAGTTCCGGAATGCGCGAGAAGTATTCGACCGGCTTGCCGTCGATGTCGAGCAGCCGATCGCCGACCTTGAGGCCGGCCGCGTCAGCCGGGCTGCCCGGCGTGAAGCCGCCGACGACAGGGCGCACGAGCTGGTCCAATCCGAGATCGCCTGTGCGCAGCGTATTGCCGTAGCGATCCGTCCGCTCGCAGTACTTCGGCACGATCTCGGAACGCAGGACTTCGTTGCCGCGGCGGTATTCCACGGCCCGCGGCGAATCCCAATGGAGATACTGCTGTTCCTGGATGTCCTCGTAGCGATCAATCCGCTTGCCGCCCAGCCGCAGGATCTCGTCGCCGCTTCGCAGGCCCGCCTGGGCCGCCGGACCTCCGGCCTGCACGGCCACCGTCGTCGGGGTGTAAGGTTCACCCGCGACGTAGAACACCGCCGTCAGCAGGACGAAAGCGAACAGAAGGTTGGCCAACGGGCCGCCCAGAACGACCGCCGCCCGCGCATAGAGGGGCTGGCTGAAGAAGGCGCGGCGACGTTCCTCCGGCGAAAGTTGCTGGCCCGACGGCAGGGCGCTGCTGGCGTCATTGTCCCCGAGGAACTTTACGTATCCGCCCAGAGGAACGGCCGATATCTTCCAGCGCGTGCCGTTACCGTCCGTCCAGCCGAGGAGCTCCGGCCCGAAACCTATCGAGAAGACCTCGGCATGGATGCCGAACCGACGACCCACCCAGTAGTGGCCGTACTCGTGAATGAACACGAGCAATGTCAGGACCAGAACGAAGTACGGCAGGTAGGTCGTGAACAGCTGCATGGTTCAGTACACCACAAAAAGCCTTTTACTTCAAACGCTTAGCTTCATCTTTTCGCAAGCTTCGGCAGCTCGCCGCCGTGCCTCGACATCAGCCGCCTGCACTTCCTGCAACGCGCTCACCGGAGCCGCCAGCCTCTCCCAGCCCGCCAGCACACCCTCGACGACACGCGCGATGTCGAGAAAGCCGATCCGCCGCGCCAGGAAGGCCGAAACGGCCGCCTCGTTGGCGGCGTTCAGCACGATGGGCGCGAACCCGCCCATGACCAGCGCGTCGCGAGCGAGACGTAGAGCGGGAAAGCGGCCAGAATCGGGCCGCTCGAAGGTGAGCGCCGGCATGCTGCCGAAATCCAGACGGCTTGCCGGTCCCTCGATTCGCGACGGCCAGCCGAGCGCATGGGCGATGGGCACTCTCATGTCGGCCGTGCCGAGTTGAGCCAGCACGGAACCGTCCCGGTATTCCACCATGGAATGGATGATCGATTGCGGGTGGACGACAATTTCCAGGTTCTCCGGCGGCAGCCCGAACAGCAAGTGCGCCTCGATGAGCTCAAGCCCCTTGTTCATCATCGTCGCGGAATCGATGGAGATCTTGTGACCCATGTCCCAGTTGGGATGCGCCAGCGCCTGTTCCCGGGTTGCCGCCGCCATGTCGTCGGTCGACCAATTGCGGAACGGCCCCCCCGAGGCGGTGAGGATCAACCGCTCGATGGCATTCCGCTGCGCCGGATCGAACACCTGAAAGATCGCGTTGTGCTCGGAGTCCACCGGCAGCAGCGCCCCGCCCGTCTCCTGCACGGCACTGGTCAGAAGCCGTCCCGCACACACGAGGGCTTCCTTGTTTGCCAGCGCGATCATGGCACCCCGCCGCGCTGCCGCCAGGGTCGGCGCCAGCCCGGCAAATCCGACGATCGCGGCCATGACCCATTCGACCGGGCGCGACGCGGCCTCGCAGGCAGCCTCGGCGCCGGCCGCCACCTCGATCGAGGTTCCCGCCAACGCGTCCTTCAGGGCGCGGTAACGCGTCGGCTCGGCAACGACGGCAAGACGGGCGCCCAGGCGGCGCGCCTGGTCCGCCAGCAGCTCGACCGACGAACCTGCCACCAGCGCATCGACCTGGTAGCACTCTGGGCTGCGCGAGATCAGGTCCACCGTGCTCTGGCCGACGGAGCCGGTCGAACCCAAGATGGTCACGTTGCGCGGTTGCTCAGCGGACGGCGCCACCCATCTCATGCCCATGGCCAATCTCCCCCGGCGAGCAACCGCACCGCCGCGACAACGACAAGCACGGCCAGCAGGCCATCGATACGATCCAGCAGACCTCCATGGCCCGGGATCAGAGTCCCGCTGTCCTTCACCCCGGCATGCCTCTTGGCCGCGGACTCGATGAGATCACCGATCTGCCCCACGACCGCGAGGCCTGCGCCGATCATCGCGAAACCGGCCACCTCCCCGCTTCCCGTGAAATAGCCGACAGCGGCGCTGGCCGCGGCCGACCACACCATGCCGCCGATCAATCCCGCCCACGTCTTGCCGGGGCTGATCCAGGGCGCAAGCTTGGCGCCACCGAACCAGCGACCGACGACGTAGGCGCCTATATCGGTCGCCCAGATGCAAGCGATGATCCAGATGACCGTATCCCGGCCGTGCGAAGGCTGGTGCCGCATCCAGAGCAGGGCGACCAGAGCCGCCAGAGTATAGGTGAGCGCCAGCAGACACGTCAGCGGTCGCCCGCGAGTCAGCCTCAGCCACTCGGACACGACGAGCGGAGCGGCCAGGGCCACGACAAGATCGATCCAGGGAAAACCGTACCAGATCGCGGCGAGGACGAGCGGGCCCAGAACCATGGCGGAGGCGATCCGCGGCAGCAGGCCGCGAAACTTGCCGGCGGGTCGCGCCGGCATGTCACCTGCCGGCGCCGCCATACCGCCGCTCTCGTCGCCGGAACTCGGCGATCGCCTGCTCCAGGTGCTCGCGGCCGAAATCCGGCCATAGCGTGTCCACGAAAACCAGCTCGGCGTAGGCACACTGCCACAGCAGGAAATTGGAGATGCGCTGCTCGCCACTGGTTCGAATCAGCATGTCCGGGTCGGGAAGACCCGCCGTCAGGAGCTCACGTTCGAAGCGCTTCTCGTCGATAGCGTCCGGCAGCAGCTCGCCGGCAGCGACGAGCGTCGCCAACCGCCGCGCCGCCTGCACGATCTCGTCCCGCGACCCGTAGTTGATGCAGATGTTGACCTGGATGCGGGTATTGCTCCTCGTCCTCATCTCCGCCTGGGTGATGTCGCGAACGATGTCCGACGCGAGACCTTCCCGCTTGCCGATCACTCGCAGGCGCGCACCGTTGCGGTGCAGCTCTTCGAGCTCGTTGCGCAGATAGTGACGCAACAGACCCATCAGGTCGTTCACTTCGTCGACCGGTCGGGCCCAGTTCTCGGTCGAGAAGGCAAACAACGTCAGAACCGGAATGCCCAGCTCGCCGGCACCGCGCACGACGCGCCGTACGGCGTCTGCGCCGCGGCGATGACCCGCCGCGCGCGGCAAGCCGCGCGCCTTCGCCCACCGGCCGTTGCCATCCATGATGATGGCCACGTGATGGGGAGTTGGCGCGGAATCCGGCGTTGCAGGCAGCGACGCTGTCGACATCAGACGGTCTTGATCTCCTTTTCCTTGTGGGCGAGCGTATCGTCGACCAGCTTGACGTAGCGGTCGGTGAGCTTCTGCACATCGTCGGCCTGCTGACGATGCTCGTCCTGCGAGATCTTGTGGTCCTTTTCCGCCTTCTTGAGCGCCTCCATGCCATCGCGGCGGACGTTGCGCACGGCGACGCGCCCCTGCTCGGCATACTTGTGGGCGAGCTTGGCCAGTTCGGCACGACGTTCGCTGGTGAGCTCGGGGATCGGGACGCGGATCATCTGGCCGTCCGGCGCCGGATTGAGCCCCAGCCCCGCCTCGCGAATGGCCTTGGCAGCGGAGACGACCAGGCCCTTGTCCCAGACGTTGACCGTCAGCAGCCGGGGCTCGGGCGCACTCACGGTTCCGACCTGATTGAGCGGCATCCGCTGGCCATAGGCCTCTACCACGACCGGATCGAGAAGATTCACGGAAGCCCGTCCGGTGCGAAGGCCGGCAAACTCCTTTCGCAGCGCATCCACGGCGCCCTGCATGCGTTTCTCGAGCTCTTTCAGATCGGCGGTCATCTTCAGCCCCCGTCCTTGATGATGGTGAATGTCCCTTCCCCGCGCATCGCGGCAGCGAACGCGCCGGGCTTGTGGATGTCGAACACGATGATGGGGATGCGGTTCTCGCGGGCCAGGGATATGGCCGAAGCGTCCATGACCTGGAGATCCCTGGACAGCACGTCCATGTAGTTCAGCGTGTCATAGCGCTGGGCGTCCTTGTCCTTCTTCGGGTCGGACGAATAGACCCCGTCGACCTGCGTGCCCTTGAGCATCGCATCGACGCCCATTTCGGCGGCACGCAAGGCCGCCGCCGTATCGGTCGTGAAGAAGGGATTGCCCGTGCCGGCAGCGAAGATCACCACCCTTCCCTTTTCCATGTGCCGGGCGGCGCGCCGCCTGATGTAGGGCTCGCACACCGTCGTCATGGGGATCGCGGACTGCACCCGCGTCTGCAGGCCCTGTCGTTCCATGGCGCTCTGCATGGCCAGCGAATTGATGACCGTAGCCAGCATCCCCATGTAGTCGCCGCTGGCGCGGTCCATGCCGGACGCGGCAGCGGACACCCCGCGGAAGATGTTGCCGCCACCGATCACGAGACACACCTGAACGCCCATGTCGTGAACGGCCTTCACCTCCTGGGCGACCATCGTCACCATCGAAGGGTCGAGACCGTACTCCCGACTCCCCATCAAGCCCTCGCCAGAGAGTTTCAGCAGCACGCGCCGATAGTGGGGAGCCGATGGCATCAGGTGCCTCTGACGATGGTTTCTTGGGCGCGCGGTTCCAGTGTCCGCGCGCCGGTGGGTGTGGCCGGTTTCTACTACTTCTTGAGCTGCGCGGCCACCTCTGCCGCGAAATCCTCGGCCTTCTTCTCGATGCCCTCGCCGAGAGCAAAGCGCAGAAAGCCTGCAAGGCGAACGGGGGCGCCGACCTGCTTGGCAGCGTCATCGACGATCTTGGACACCTTGGTCTTGCCGTCGATCACGAAGGCCTGCTCCAGCAGGACCACCTCCTGATGGAACTTGCGCAGGCCGCCCTCGACCATCTTGGCGACGATGTCCGCCCCCTTGCCGCTCTGCCCTGCCTTTTCGGCCAGTACGGCACGCTCGCGTTCGATGGCCGCCGGATCGAGCTCCGCCACGGTCAGGGACTGCGGATTGGCCGAGGCGACATGCATGGCGAGCTGCCTGGCCAGCGTCTCCAGCTTGGCTTTGTCGCCGGTGGACTCCAGGGCGACCAGCACGCCGATCTTGCCCAGATCGGGCGCGACCTTGTTGTGCATGTAGCTGGCGACCACGCCGTCGGAAACCGACAGGACGGCCGATCGGCGCAAGGACATGTTCTCGCCGATGGTGGCGATCAGGTGGGTCAGCTCGCCTTGTACGTCCCGTCCCGTCCCGGGAAAGGGCGCCGTCGCGACCTTGGCAAGGTCACCGCCGCTGGCGAGCGCGATCCGCGCGGCCTCCGACACGAACTTCTGGAACAGCTCGTTGCGGCCGACGAAGTCCGTCTCGGCGTTCACCTCGATCAGGGCACCGCGCGTACCTTCGGCGACCACGGCAACCAGACCCTCGGCCGCCACTCGACCCGCCTTCTTCGCCGCTGCCGACAGCCCCTTGGTGCGCAGCCAGTCGACAGCCTTCTCGAGATCGCCCTGAGTCTCGGTCAGCGCCTTCTTGCAGTCCATCATGCCTGCGCCGCTCTTCTCGCGCAGTTCCTTGACCAGGGAAGCGGTGATCTCAGCCATATGCCACTCCGTCTCTCAAACAACAGTGCCAGGACGCACGGTGGACCGCGCGACCGGAGCACGGACCTCCAGACCCGAGTCATGACCACGGGCGGCCCGAGAGGTCCGCCCTTCGCATGAGAAGGCGCGCCGCTGACGCAGCGCGCCCCTAGCCGGAAGCTACTCTGCCGGCGACGCCTCGGCCGGCACTTCCTCAGCCTCCGCCGCCGGGACCTCCTCGGTCATCGGCTCACCGAGTTCGCCAATGTCGCCGCCCGACGCCGCGATCTCGGCCCGGATGCCATCCAGCACCGCAGCCGACATCAGCTCGCAATAGAGCGACACCGCCCGGATGGCGTCGTCATTGCCCGGGATCGGATAGTCGATGCCGTCGGGATCCGAATTGGAATCGAGCACCGCCACGATGGGAATGCCGCGCTTGCGTGCCTCCTGGACGGCGATCGCCTCCTTGTTCGTGTCGATGATGAACAGCATGTCCGGCGTGCCGCCCATCTCCTTGATGCCGCCCAGCGACCGCTCCAGCTTGTCGCGTTCCCGGGTCAGGTCGAGCTGCTCCTTCTTGGTCAGACCGACGACATCCCCCTTCAACCGCTCGTCCAGCTCGCGCAGGCGCTTGATCGAGGCGGAAATGGTCTGCCAGTTGGTGATCATGCCGCCAAGCCAGCGATGGTTGACATAGTACTGGCCACACCGCTTCGCCGCATCGGCGATGCGCTCTGCAGCTGCCGCCTTCGTGCCGACGAACAGTACGCGCCCGCCATTGGAGACCACTCGCCGGACTTCCAGCAGGGCCTGCTCCAGCAGCGGCACGGACTTGGTAAGGTCGATGATATGAACCCCGTTGCGCACCCCGAACAGGTACGGCTTCATCTTGGGGTTCCAGCGCCGGGTGTGGTGTCCGAAATGGACGCCCGCTTCCAGCAATTGACGCATCGTGAAGGTCGGCATCGTCATGCCATTTCTCCTTTTCCGGTTGAGCCTCCGCGGGCGTCGTCCTCCTGCGCCAAACGCTTCCGAGGACACCGGAGCGAGCGTCGGGATGTCTCCCCGCCGACCGCAAACCCGCGTGCGAAGTGTGCGTGGTTCTAGAGATTTGCGGATAGGATTGCAAGCGTAATGGAATCAAGCGGTTAGGCGGCCTCGATGGCGCCAGACCAGCGGATCCGTCATGATCTAGGCGAGGAGCCGGGCAATCTCGCGCGCCAGTTCCAGCAGGGACAGGGGGGCAGAGCCTTCCGCCTTGTTGTTCGCCGTGATCCAGACCTTCTGCCCGGCCCTGGCCGCCCTGGCGGCCATGCGGGCAAGCGCCTGTCGGGTCTCCGGATCCTCGTCGACGAGGCGATCGAACGGTTCGTAGCGCTGCCGGGCGGCCTGGTAGAGGAATCCGCGATGCAGGTTCCAGCGCACGACCAGCGGGCCCGGCACCTCGCCATCCAGCACGCCCAGCGCCGTCTCCTGGCGCTCGGCCTCGGGCATGCGGTCATGGAGGCCGACACAGTAGCGGACACCGACGGCGGACAGCATCTTCATCAGGCGGGGCGTCAGCAGCTCCGCATTGCGCAGTTCCAACGCATAGAGCGGCCGGTGCCGGCCGAGTTCGCGCGGCAGGGCGGCAAAGAACGAGGCCAGGCGCTCCACGAATGCTGCCGCCTCCTCGACCAGTCCGCGCGGCAGCGGCGAAACCTGGAACACGAGCGGTCCGGCCTTCTCTGCCAGCCCCTCCACACAGGGCACAATGAATTCCCGCGTGGCAATGGCGGCATCGAGGAAGTGGGGGTTGGCCACCCTGCCCCTCCCCTCCTCATCCCGCATCACGGCGTCGCAAACCAGGGCGGGCGCCTTGACGACGAAGTTGAAGTGCTCCGGCACCTGCCGGGCGTATGACTGGTACTGAACGGCGCTGATCGGCGCATAGAACGTACGATCCAAGCTGACGGTGCGCAGGAGGGGAATTTGCGCATAGGCAGCGAGTCCCTGCCTGCTGAGCGCAATCTGCGGATGAAGGCCGTCATAGACGAGCCCGCGCCAGCCCGGGAAGAACCACGAGGACGTGCCGAGGCGAATGTCGACCGGCAGAATTGGCGCCTGGAGCAGCGGCGAATCCCGGGCCGGCCCCACGTCGCCGGCCTTGGAGCGCCGAGCGGACGGCGGCACAGGTTGTTCGAACAAGCCCGGCAGCCGGCTCAAATCTCCTCCACTTGCGCCACGCCCGGCAGGGCGCCGATGGCGTCGCGCAAGCCCGTGGCGATGCCATAGCTGCCGGGCAGCGTGACTTCGACTTCGGCCTCGTCGGGCATCGGCACAACCAGGGTCACCCGTCCCTTGCCGCGCTTGCCGTCGAGGCTCCGGCGCAGGGCGTCCACCGCCGCCGGATCAGAGATGATGATGCGCAGGCCGGCCGCGGCGTTGGCGACCGCTTCCTCGAGCTTCTCCACGGTCTGCGCCGTCAGCTTCACCTGTTCCCCGTCGAGACGGCCGTCCGCCGAAACGAGGATGGCCTGACCGGCCTCGAGGAGGTTGCGCTTGCTGCTCAGCAGTTCGCTGAAGACCGTCAGCTCGAAGGCGCCGGACTGGTCCGAGCACTGCACGAAGGCGAAGCGATTGCCCTTGGCCGAGGTCCGCTCCTGGCGGTCGATCACCGTTCCGGCAAGCTTGATGCGCCCGGGCGCGCCCCGCGCCAGCAACGCCGGCAGATCGGCGGCGCGCGTCACGCGCAGCCGCTCAAGACTGCGCTCGTAGGACGCCAGCGGGTGCGACGAGAGATAGAAGCCGATTGCGGAAAACTCGTTTTGCAGCCGCTCCATGGGTGACCAGTCGGGCACCTTCGGAAGCTGCGGCCGCCGCTGAGCCGTATCGTCGCCGAACAGGCTGTCCTGGCTGCTGCCACGCGCCTCGTGCGTCGCCTGCGAATGACGTGTCAGCGCTTCCACCGCACCGAACGACTGGGCACGGTTCCCGTTCAGAGAGTCGAAGGCCCCCGCCTTGATCAGGCTCTCCAGCAGGCGCTTGTTGATCACACGCTGATCGAGCCGTTCCGACAGGTCGAAGACATCCTTGAAAGGTCCGCGGGTCTCCCGCTCTTCAGTCAGCCGGTTCATTGCGTCGCGGCCGACGCCCTTTATGGCGGCCAGCGCATAGCGTACGCCGAGCTTCCCGTCGGGCAGGTTCTCCACGGCGAACTCGGCCATCGACCTGTTGACGTCAGGTGGCAGCAGCGGGATCTGCAGGCGCTCCAGCTCGCGCCGGAAGTTGCCGATCTTGTCCGCGTTGCCCATGTCCAACGTCATCGACGCCGCGAAGAACTCGACTGGATGGTTCGCCTTCAGATAGGCCGTCTGATAGCAGACCAGCGCATAGGCCGCCGCGTGGCTCTTGTTGAAGCCGTAGCCGGCGAATTTGTCGACCTGGTCGAAGATCGAGGATGCCTGGCCTTCGGGAACACCGTTCTTCTTCGCCCCCTCGACGAACAGGGCGCGCTGGGCATCCATTTCCGCCTGGATCTTCTTGCCCATGGCCCGTCGCAGCAGGTCGGCGCCGCCCAGCGTGTAGCCGGACAGGACCTGCGCGATCTGCATGACCTGTTCCTGGTAGATCATGATGCCGTAGGTCTCCTTCAGGATCCCCTCGAGCATGGGATGCAGGTAGTCGGGCTGCTCCTCGCCTTGCTTGCGCTTGATGTAGCTCGGGATGTTCTCCATGGGGCCGGGGCGGTACAGCGCCACCAGCGCGATGATGTCCTCGAAGCGGTCGGGCTTCAGCTTGCGCAGCACGTCGCGCATGCCGCTGCCCTCGATCTGGAACACGCCCAGACTGTCGCCGCGGGCCAGCAGCTCGAACGTGCGGCGATCGTCCAGCGGCAGCTTTGCGACGTCGATCCTGTCCCGGCCGATGAGGTCGCAGGCCTTCTCGATCACGGTCAGCGTCTTCAGTCCCAGGAAGTCGAACTTCACCAGGCCTGCCGGTTCCACCCATTTCATGTTGAACTGCGTGGCGGGCAGCGATTCCTTGTCGTCGGTATCGCGGAACAGCGGCACCAGCTCGTCGAGCGGGCGGTCGCCGATCACCACGCCGGCAGCATGCGTGGAGGCGTTGCGGAACAAGCCCTCTAGCTGCAGCGCCAGGTCGATCAGCCGCTTGATCTCCTCGTCGGCGGCGTATTGCTCCTTCAGAAGCTGCTCGCTCTCCAGCGCCTGGGCCAGCGTGACCGGCTTGGCCGGATTGTTCGGCACGAGCTTGCAGATGCGGTCGACCTGGCCGTAGGGCATGCCCAGGACACGGCCAACGTCGCGCAGCACCGCCCTCGCCTGCAGCTTGCCGAAGGTGATGATCGCGGCCACGCGGTCGTGCCCGTATTCGTCCCGCACGTAGCGGATCACGCGGTCGCGCTTGTCCTGGCAGAAGTCGATATCGAAGTCCGGCATCGACACGCGTTCGGGATTGAGGAAGCGCTCGAACAGCAGCCCCCACCGCAGCGGATCGAGGTCGGTGATCTTCAGCGACCAGGCGACCAGCGAACCGGCGCCGGAACCACGTCCCGGCCCGACGGGCACGTCATGATCCTTCGCCCACTGGATGAAGTCGGCGACGATCAGGAAGTAGCCGGGGAAACCCATGCGCCCGATCATGTCGAGCTCATAGGTCAACCGCTCCTGGTACTTCTCGAAGGCTATGTCTGCCGCCAGACGGCCGCTGTCCCTCAGCTCGGACAGACCACGCTCCGCCATCTCCTTGAGGGCGTCCGCCTCGGCACGGCCGGCCAGCTTGGTGTAGCGCGGCAGGATGGGTTTCCGCGGCATCGGCATGTAGGCGCAACGGCGGGCAACCACCAGCGTGTTGTCGCAGGCCTCCGGCAGGTCCGCGAAGATCTCGCGCATCTGCTCCGCGGACTTGAAGTAGTGCTCGGGTGTGAGCCGCCGGCGGTTGGGATCCTCGATGTGCGCGCCCTGCTCGATGCAAAGCAGGACGTCGTGTGCTTCGTACATTTCCGCTTTCGGGAAATGTACGTCGTTCGTCGCGACCAACGGGAGGCCCCGGCTGTAGGCGAGGTCGAGCAGAGGCTCTTCGATGCGGCGTTCGATCTCCTCGCCATGACGCTGCAACTCGACGTATAGCCGTCCGTCGAACAGGCTCTGCAGACGTTCCACGAGGTGAGCCGCCGCAGGCCCCTGCCCGGCCGCCAGCAGCCGACCAAGCCCGCTTGCGGGATAGCCAACCAGCGCCAGCAATCCCTCGGTGTTGCCTTCCAGCTGCGACAGCGGCAATGCGGTCTGGGAACCGGTCTTGAACTCGAGATGGGCGCGGCTGACCAGCCGCATCAGGTTCAGATAGCCACGCTCGTTCTGGACGAGCAGCGTGAGCCAGTCCGCCGGGATCGCCTTCCCCGGGGCGGCATTCGCCGTGCCGTCCTCACGCCGGATGCCCAGCTCGCAGGCGACGACCGGCTGCACGCCGGCCTTGGCGGCATATTGCGCGAATTCCAGCGCGCCGAACAGGTTGTTCCTGTCGGCGACGCCGACGGCGGGCATGTCGTGGGCCTTGGCGAGGGCCACGACCTTGTCGACCTTGTTTGCGCCCTCGGTGAGCGAATAGGCGGACCGGACCTTGAGGTGGACGAAATCGGCGATGGGCACGCTCCACTATCGCGCCGCAATCTTGTGGAAAGCGAGGCGAAATGCCCTTCGATCCGGGCCGTTGTCGGCCGGAATGTGCGCGTCAGCCCGACAGCACGCCATCCTTCAGACTGACCGTGCGGTCCATGCGCGACGCCAGTTCGGGATTGTGCGTGGCGACCAATGCCGCCATGCCGGTCTCGCGCACCATCGCCAGGAGCTGCTGGAAAACCGCTTCGGACGTCGTCGAATCCAGGTTCCCGGTGGGCTCGTCGGCCAGCAGCACGCGCGGTGCATTGGCCACGGCGCGTGCGATCGCGACCCGTTGCTGCTCGCCGCCCGACAGCCGGCCGGGGCGGTGATCGGCGCGATCCTCGAGCTTCACCATGGCCAGTAGCTGCCGGGCGCGCATCGCCGCCTCCCGCCTCGATCGTCCGTTCAGCATCTGGGGCAGGATCACGTTCTCCAGAGCCGAGAATTCCGGCAGGAGATGATGATACTGATAGACGAAGCCGAGGAACCGCCGGCGCAGCAGGGTCCGCTCTCGATCCGAGGCCCGCCCGGCAGGCTTGCCGTCGACGACGACGTCGCCATCCTCCGCCCGCTCCAGCAGGCCCGCAATGTGCAGCAGCGTCGATTTTCCGCTGCCGGACTGTCCGACCAGCGCCACGATCTCGCCGGCTCTGAGCTCGAGATCGACGCCGCGCAGGACCTCCAGACGGCGGTCACCCTGCACGAAAGTGCGCCTGATGCCCCGCAGGGACAGCGGAATGGCCGCATCATTCATGCCGCAGACCCTCGACCGGTTCGATGCGCGTACTGCGCCATGCCGGATAGGCCGCCGCCGCCAGCGACAGCACGATCGCCACGCCGATGATCATGGCGACCTCGGCGGAATCGACGCGCACCGGCATTGAGGTGATGAAATCAACCTCGGCGCCGCCTCCTCCCGCCGCACCCGTGAGACGCGACAGCAGCTCGCCGATGGCGGGCATGTTGGCGCAGACCAGCAGCCCCAGGAGCGTGCCTGCCGCCGTTCCGACGAGGCCAACCGCGGCGGCGGCCAGGAAGAAGGCGCGCACGATCGTGCGCGGCGGCGCCCCCATGGTACGCAGGATGGCGATGCTGCCGCGCTTGACCCGCACCAGCATTGTAAAGCTCGCCACGACGTTCATCGCCGCGACCAGCACGATCAGCGTCAGGATGATGAACATCATCACGCGTTCGACCTGTAGGGCACCGACGAAGCGGGAATTGAGGCCGAGCCAGTCCGCCACCTTGATATCGTCGCGTCCAAGCGCACCTCGCAAAGCCGCGGCGACGGCCGGCGCGGCCGCCGGGTCGGCAATGTCCAGGTCGATCGAGTTCACCGCGCTCCCTTCGTACTCGAGATCGTCGCGCAACATATCCAGCGGCACGAAGACCAGCGCCCCGTCGAACTCGTAACGCCGCGTCATGAAGCTGGCCAGGAGCTCGTAGTCCGAATAGCGCGGGGCGATCGTGCCGTTCTCGTTGAGCCGGTGCGTGACCAGCGTCAGCTTGTCACCCGTCCTGAGGTTCAGCGCCTGCCGCAGGCGCTCGCCCATAACGACACCCCGCCGGGTACCGAAGCCGTCCAGAGAGCCGTGCACGATGTTCTTCGTGACGATGTCGCGCGACAGCAGGTCCTCGCGCCGGACGCCCCGCAACGCCGCGCCGCGCGTGGCGCCGTTGGCACTGACCAGGGCCTGACGTTCCAGCGTCAGCCGCACCTGCCGTACCCCCGGGACCGCCGCGAGTTTGGCGAGCAGATCCGGCGTTGCCTGCAGCAGGCCGTCACGTGCAGTCAGCACGACATGGCCGTTCATGCCGATGATGCGTCCGAGAAGCTGCTGACGGAAGCCGCCCATGACCGACAGCACGACGATCAGCGTCGCCACGCCCAGGGCCACGCCGATCAGGGAGAAGATGGCAATGAACGACACGAAGCCTTCCCGCTGGCGGGTCGCCAGATAGCGCCAGGCCAGCCAGCGTTCGACGGCGGCAGCGGGGCTACTCACGGCGCAGTCCCTCGACAGGATCGAGACGTGCTGCGCGCGCCGCTGGATAGAGCGACGCCAGCAGCGCGAACACCAAAGCCATGACCGCGATCACCGCGACCTCGCTCCACTCGATGCGCGACGGCATCTCGGCCAGGAGATAGAGCGTCTCATCGAACAGCACGATGTCGAACGTCCGCTGCAGCCACTGTCGGATCGCTTCGATGTTGCGCGCAAAAGCCAGGCCCAAGACAACACCGAGCACCGTGCCGACGCCGCCGATCACCAGCCCGTCGAGGAGGAAGATGCGCAGGATCGTGCCACGGCTGGCCCCCATGGTGCGCAGGATGGCGATGTCCGCCGTCTTGGTGCGCACCAGCATGACCAGGCTCGACACGATGTTGAAGGCGGCCACGAGCACGATCATCGTCAGCACGAGAAACATGACGTTCGTCTGCGCCTGGATCGCGGCGAAGAATCCGATATTGGCCTGAAGCCAGTCGAAGACCCAGGCCTCCATTCCGAGGATCTGGGAAATGGCGCGGCGGCTGGCAG
The DNA here is from genome assembly GCA_049323495.1 of Pseudomonadota bacterium. Lineage (GTDB taxonomy): Bacteria > Pseudomonadota > Alphaproteobacteria > Reyranellales > Reyranellaceae > Reyranella. The sequence continues at coordinate 160,566 of JBMONG010000016.1, read as the reverse complement.
CGACGGACTGGCCGTCCGCGATGAAGACCTCGATTCCGGTGACCTTGTCGCCGAGGCCCAGCAACCGCTGGGCGTCCTGCAGCGGCGCATAGACGAAGTTCGAATCGTAGTCGTACATGCCGGCACAGAAGATCGCCCCCACCCGCGCCGCCGCGGATCGTGGCATGACCCCGAGTGGCGTCGCGACGGAGACGGGTGAGACGAGCTGGACGACGTCGCCGACCCTGACGCCGAGCAGATCCGCGAGCCGTCGGCCGATGACGATCGAGAAGTCGTCGCCGAATCCCTTCAGCGTGCCCCAGTCCATGGGCTTGTCATCGTCACCACGACAGAGGGCCCGATAGCGGTCTCGCACCTCCGGCGCGCCGTCGATCGCCGCCGCCAGCGGCAGGCGCGCCCTGAGGTCATCGGGCATGACTCCCCGCAGGACGACGCCGCGCACGTGGTCGCCGGCGACGGCCATCACCTGGCCTTCCGCCGCCGGCGCGGCTGTCGACACGCCCGGAACGGCGCGGATGCGTGACAGCATCTCGGGACTGGCTTCAAGGCCGTCGCGGCTGCCCTGGATGCCAAGCTGTCCGCTGATGCTGGTCATCTGGCGCAGCATCTCCACCCGGAATCCGTTCATGACCGCCATCACCACGATGAGCGTGCCGACGCCGAGCGTGATGCCGACGAGGGAGAATCCCGCGATGACCGAGATGAATCCCTCTTCGCGGCGCGCGCGCAGATAGCGGAAGGCGACGAGGCGCTCGACAGCGGCGAAGGCCATGTGCGCCGGGTCCCCGTTCAGGCGAAGCGCGCGGCGACCTGGTCGAACGGCACTTCCTCGCGTTCCCCCGTCCTGCGGTTCTTGAGCTCGGCCTTGCCGGCGGCAACGCCCTTCGGGCCGACGATCACCTGCCAGGGGATCCCGATCAGGTCCATGTCCGCGAACTTGGCCCCGGGCCGCAGGTCGCGGTCGTCATGCAGCGCCTCGATGCCCTGCGCAGCCAGCTGCCCGTACAGCGTGCGGCATGTGCCGGCGACAGCGCCGTCGTCCGGCTTCAGATCGACGATGGCCACCTTGAAGGGCGCGACGGACTCCGGCCAGACGATGCCCGCCTCGTCGTGGCTCGCCTCGATGATGCCGCCGACCAGCCGGGATACACCGATGCCGTAGGACCCCATCTCGACGGTGATCTGCTCGCCCTTGGGGCCCGCGATGACGGCGTTCATGGGCGCCGAGTACTTGGTGCCGAAGTAGAAGATGTGGCCAACCTCGATTCCCCGCGCCGCGAGGCGCTCGGACTCGGGGATTTTTTCGAAGGCGGCCGTGTCGTGCATCTCGTCGGTCGCCGCATAGAGCGACGTCCATTCGTTGACGATGGGCTGCAGGTCCGAATCGTAGTCGATGGTGCGGCTGAGGATGTCCTTGTCGACCAGCCCCTTGTGACAATACACGGCGCTCTCGCCCGTCTCGGCGAGCACGATGAACTCGTGGCTGAGATCACCGCCGATCGGGCCCGTATCGGCCCGCATCGGGATCGCCTTCAGGCCCATGCGCGCGAAGGTGCGCAGATAGGCCACGAACATCTTGTTGTAGGAGTGGGTCGCCCCCTTCTTGTCCATGTCGAAGGAGTAGTTGTCCTTCATCAGGAACTCCCGGCCTCGCATGACGCCGAAGCGCGGGCGCACCTCGTCACGGAACTTCCATTGGATGTGATAGAGGTTCTTCGGCAGATCGCGGTAGCTCCTCACGCCGTCGCGGAAGAGGACGGTGATCATCTCCTCGTTGGTCGGCCCGAACAGCATCTCGCGATCGTGGCGGTCCCGGATGCGCAGCATCTCCGGCCCGTAGGCGTCGTAGCGGCCGCTTTCACGCCACAGGTCGGCCGACTGGATGGTCGGCATGAGGACCTCCTGGGCGCCCGAGGCATCCTGCTCCTCCCGGACGATGCGCTCGATGTTCTTCAGCACGCGGAACCCCAGCGGCAGCCAGGCATAGATGCCGGCAGCCGTCTGCCGGATCATGCCGGCACGCAGCATCAGGCGGTGCGAGACGATCTGCGCCTCTGCCGGATTCTCCTTCAGGGTCGGCAGAAAGTACTGGCTCATCCGCATTCTGGTTCGGTCCTCGCTGGGTGCCGGGAAGTGGCGGCGGACTGTAGGAAACGGCGGCTGCAAAGGCAAACCGCGCCGCAGGCCGGGCGCGTCCCCAGCCCGACGGCATGGCTGCTGGTTTTGCACAGGCCAATGCCCGCACACTCCCGGCAACAAGCGGGGGACCATGAGAATGCTCGAGCGACTCTTCAAGCTGGGCGAGAACAGGACGACCGTGCGGACCGAGGTCGTCGCGGGGCTGACAACCTTTCTCACGATGGCCTACATCATCTTCGTCAATCCGGCCATTCTCGAGGCCGCCAAAATGCCATTCGGGGCCGTGTTCGCAGCGACATGCGTCGCGGCGGCGATCGGTTCCTTCCTCATGGCGTTCCTTGCCAACTATCCGATCGCCCTCGCCCCCGGCATGGGGCTGAACGCCTATTTCGCCTTCACGGTCGTCGGCGGCATGGGATACACGTGGCAGGTCGCGCTCGGCTGCGTGTTTTTCTCGGGCATCCTCTTCTTCATCATCAGCGTGCTGCCGATCCGCGAATGGATCGTCAATGCCATCCCCCGATCGCTCAAGATGGCGATAGCTGCCGGCATCGGGCTGTTCCTGGCCCTGATCGCGCTGAAGAATGCCGGCGTGGTGGTCGGCAATCAGGCGACGCTCGTGACGCACGGCAACCTGACGAGCTTCCCCGTGGTCATGGCGGCCTTGGGTTTCGCCCTGATCGTGGGTCTCGAGTACCGGCGCGTCATCGGCGGCGTGATCATCGGCATCCTGGTGATCACGGCGGTCGCCATCGCGACCGGCCAGCAGAAGTTCACCGGCATCTTCGACGTGCCGCCGTCCATTGCGCCCGTGTTCCTGCAGATGGACCTTGCAGGCGCCCTGAAGGTCGGCCTCGCGACCGTGGTCTTCGCCTTCCTGTTCGTCGACCTGTTCGACAATACCGGCACACTGATCGCCCTCGCCCATCGGGGCGGCTTCATGCGCCCGGACGGAACGGTGCCGCGCCTGCACCGAGCGCTGATCGCCGACAGCGGCGCGGCCATGATCGGTGCGGCCGTGGGAACCTCCACGACGACGAGCTACATCGAGAGCGCGTCCGGCATCAACTCCGGCGGCCGGACCGGCCTCACGGCCGCGACGGTGGGCGTGCTGTTCCTGCTGGCGCTCTTCGTGGCGCCGCTCGCCGGCTCCATCCCCGCCTATGCCACGGCGCCCGCCCTGCTCTACGTCGCCTGCCTCATGGCGCGCGGCCTGACCGAGATCGAATGGGACGACATCACGGAAGCGGCCCCGGCGGTCATCACCGCCCTCGCCATGCCGTTCACCTTCTCGATCGCCGAAGGGATCGCCTTCGGCTTCATTTCCTATACCGCGATCAAGCTCACCACCGGACGGTACCGCGACATACATCCGGCAGTGGGGATTCTGGCTGTCCTGTTCGTGATCAAGTATCTGATCATCGGATGATCACACAGGCATCAAGGACATTGTATGTAGGCGAACGAAGTGGAGGCTTAACGATTGTTCTAGCTGGACAAGTTGGATTGCAAGAAAAGGTCTTGGCAACCGCCGCCTTTACCGGTAAACAGCCTACGTCTTGGGCGCTGCCCGAGTTTTAGGGAGGAGAGCGGCACCAGCCGCCGGTTGCGAGTTTCGGGGGTAGAGGCACGGCGGGCAGAGGCCCGCCGTTTCCTTTTGCGCCACGCGGCAGCCTACATCTTCTTCCAGTCGCCGGATTGTTCGAAGGCGAAGGCGGCCTTGTAGATGGTCGGCTCGTCGAAATGCTTGCCGACGAGCATCAGCGAGACGGGCAATCCGTCGGACATGCCGCACGGCACCGCCATCGCAGGATGGTGCGTTATGTCGAACGGTGCGGTGTTGGAGATCATGTCGAGGGCGCGTTCGACGTAGAGTTCGCGGGGAGCGTCGGGCGGCGGCAGCTTCGTCGCCTTTATGGGCGTCGTCGGCATCATCAGCAGATCGTACTCGGCCAGGGCCGCATCGTAGGCCGCCGTCAGCAGCCGCGTCTGGTTCATCGCCTTGCCGTAATAGCGGCTGCCGTAATAGCGCCGGATGTAGGTGCCGAACATCGTGAAGATCTTGGTCGTCTCCGACATCTCGTTGGCGCGGTTGCGCCAGTTGCGATGGAAGTCCATCAAACTCGTGACATAGAGGTCCGGCCGGCTGACACCGTAGCCGTCGCCCCACATCATCGTCTGCGTCAGGCCCTCGGTGCCGATCGGCATCCAGAGCGCCGGCGCGACCAGATGCATGGGAATCGACACCTCCCCGACGGTGGCGCCCAGCGCCTCGAACTTCTTGGCGGCCGCCCTCACCTTGTCGTTCACGTCGGCCTCGGCGTTCGGCTGAGCGAACCCTTCGCTGACGAGGCCGATCCGCAGGCCCTTTACGTCGCCCTGCAGCGCCTTCGTGTATGGATGGGTCTTGACGTTGATCTGACGCGAGTCGTAGCCGTCGGCGCCGGCCAGCACCTCGAGCAGCAGCGCATTGTCGGCCACGTTGGCCGTCATCGGGCCGGTATGATCGACATAGATCTCGATCGGCATGATGCCGGTATAGGGCACCAGCCCGTGCGTCGGTTTCATGCCGTAGGTGCCGGAGAACGACGACGGCATGCGGATCGAGCCGCCCTGGTCGCCACCCAGCGCCATGTCGACCTCGCCCAGTGCCACGAGAACGGCGCTGCCCGACGAGGAGCCGCCGGCCGAGTAGCCCATCTTGTGCGGATTGTGCACCGGACCGGTCGCGTTGGTATGGCTGCCACCGGACAGGCAGAAATTCTCGCAATGCGCCTTCCCAACGATGGTGGCGCCGGCGTCGAGGACGCGCTGAACAACGGTTGCGTCGATCTCCGGCACGTAGCCTTCGAGCGTCGCGGCCCCGTTCATCATGGGCACGCCGGCCAGCATGATGTTGTCCTTCAGGACGACGGTCTTGCCCTTGAGCTTGCCGCGCGACGCGCCCTCGACCGTCGTCTTGACGTACCAGGCATTGTGCCTGTTCTCGTCGCCCGTCGGCCGGTAGCCGGGCGTCCGCGGATACTTCACCCGCGGCAGGTTGTCGGGCATGGCGTCCACGACGTTGTACGCCGCCACGCTCGACCGCATCAGCTCAATGTAGGACTTAACATCGGCGTCCGTCAGTGAAAGGCCGACATCGGCCGCGACCTGGCGCAGCTGGGCTTCTGTGGGGACTTGAACGGCCATCGTTTCCTCCTCGGTTGGATGCTGATCAGGGGGCGAGATGGTGCATGAGCTTGGGGTCCTGGCGGACGGAACCCGCCGGCCCCTCCAGCGCGACGTGGCCGCGATCCATGACGTAGGCATAGCCGGCGACCTCGAGCGCAAGCTCGATATGCTGCTCCACGAGGACCACGGCCATCTCGCGCGACAGCTGCTTGAGACGCTCGGCGATCTCCTCGATGACCCCGACCCAAACGCCCTCGGTCGGCTCGTCCAGCATGAGGAGCTTGGGGCGACCCAGGACGGCCCGGCCGATGGCCAGCATCTTGCGCTCGCCGCCGGACAGGGTGCCGGCCGTCTGGGGCAGGCGCTGCGCCAGCTTCGGGAAGAAGTCGAGCACGTAGTCCATGCCCGAGCGGTCGGGCTGGCGGACGCAGCCAAGCAGCAGGTTCTCGCGCACGGTGAGCTTGGCGAACACGGCGTGTTCCTGGGGCACGTAGCCCACGCCCTGGCGCACCCTTGCCTCGGCGGGCTCACGTTCGATCGGGGCGCCCTCGAACCGGATCGAGCCGGACATCGGCGGCAGCTCGCCGAACAACGCCTTCAGGAGCGTGGATTTGCCGGCGCCGTTGCGGCCGAGAACGGCGACGGCGCCGCGCGGCGGCACCTTCAACGACACGCCGAACAGCACCTGGCTGCGGCCATAGCCGGCAGCCAGGCGGTCGACGTCCAGGAGAGCGGCGTCAGACACGGGTCGTGAACACCTGCTGGACCTTGGGCGACCTCTGGATCGTCTCGACGTCGCCCTGGTCAAGGACCCTCCCCTGGTCGAGCACGGTGAGTCGGTCGCAGATGTCGCGAATGAAATGGAGGTCGTGCTCGACGATGATCAGCGCGCAATGGGCGCGGATCGGCTCGAGGAGCCTGCCCGTGGCATGCCGTTCCTCCGGGCTCATGCCGCCCGTAGGCTCGTCGAGGAGCAGGAGCTTGGGCTTCAGCGCCAGCGCCATGGCGATCTCCAGCCATTGCTGTTCGCCGTGGCTCAGCGCGCCGGCCAAATCGTTGGCCCGGTCGATCAGCTTGAAGCGCTCGAGCAGCGCTGCGACCTCACCGTCGAGTGCGCGCCGCGTGGACGAAAGGAGCAGGCGCGGCAGGCTGGCGGTCGACTGGATCGCAAGGAGCACGTTGTCGTACACGGAGAGCTCGGGCAGCACTGCCGTGATCTGGAACTTGAGGCTGAGACCCAGCCGCGCCCGCTCGTACGGCGTGGCGCGCGTGATGTCGTGCCCGTCGAACACGATGGTGCCCGCATCGGCGAAATGGGCGCCCGCGACGGCCTTCAGCAGGGTGCTCTTGCCGGATCCGTTAGGCCCGATGAGGCCGTGGAAGGTGCCGGCCTGCACGTCGACATCGACTCCGTCCAGGGCCCGCAGGGTACGGAAGGTCTTGCTGACGCCACGGATCTCAAGAAGCGCCATGTCAGCCGCCTCTCCGTCCACCTCTGCTCCGGCGTCCGTAGGAGCCGATCCGCTCGCGATCGGTCACCAGCAGCCCCAGAATGCCCTTGGGCTGGAACATAACGACCGCCAGGAGGATCAGGCCCAGGATGACCGGCCAGATGCGCTTGATCGCGTCGATATCCGACAGGACGTAGGACAGCACCTCGACTGCCGCCGTACCGAGGATGGGGCCGATCAGCGTGCCCGAGCCGCCGAACAGACAGTAGATCACCGCCGTGGTCGAGAGGCCCGGCCCCATATTGCCGGGTCCGATGAAACCCTGATGATAGCTGTAGAGCGCCCCGCCGAGCCCCGCGACCATCCCGGCCAGCGAGAAGACCAGCGCCTTGAAGAGCTGCACGCGGTAGCCGAAGAAGGCGAGCCGCTCCTCGTTCTGCCGCATGCCGGCGAGCACGAGCCCGAGCTGCGATCCCTTGAGGAAGCGCGCGCCAGCATAGACCAGCAGCAGGATGGTCAGCGCAAGGAAGTAGAACTCGATCCCCTCGACGAACTCGTAGTCTCCGAGCTGCAGGAGCTTGATCGAGGAGAGGCCGTTGCCAGCACCGACATACTGCCAGCCCGATACCAGGCGCTCCGCAGCGTAGGAGCCGGTGAGCGTCCCCAACGCCACGAAGATCGTGGTCGGCGGCCTGCGGCCGAGCAGCAGGAAGGCCGCGAACAGTCCCGACAGGACGAAGCCCACGAGCATCGCCAGCGGCAGGGTCACCAGGAGCTGACTGAGCTCCAGATCTCGACCCACGAGGGCAATGGCATAGCCCGCGACGCCGAAGAACAGGGCCTGGCCGAAGCTCATGATGCCCGACAGGCCCCAGCACAGATCGAAGCTGATGGCGAGCAGCGACAGGATGAGGACATTCGTCGCCAGGGTCACGAGGTCCGTGCGCTCGCCCAGCGCGAACGGCACCACCAGTGCAATCACCAGCGACACACCCTCGACCCAGGGCAGGACGCCACGGATTGCGCGCCGCCGCGTCTGCGAAGCACCTGTTGCGGAAGCGGCCTCGGTCAGCATTCCTTCGGATCGACCATCTTGTCGCTCTCGATGACCTCGTAGCGGGTCTTGCCGGCGTCGACCTTGCACTGGGCGATGTACATGTTCATCTTGCAGTGCATCTTGCCGGGCACCATCGCCGCGCCTCCGCCGGGTCCGTGCTCGATTTTCGCCTTGTCCATGGCGGCCGACACGGCGTCTCGCGCGAGATCGCCGTTGGTGGCCTTCACCGCGGCCTCGTAGAACTTGATGCCGCGATACATGCCCGTCGAGGCCGAGCCCGCCGTGAACAGGTACTTGGTGTCGGGAAACCGCTTCGAATACTCGGCCTGGAGCTGCTTGCTGAACGGATCGTCGACCGACTGGAAGTAGTCGAGGCAGCTGTAGAGCCCCTCCATCTCCTGCGCCGGATGATAGTTCAGGAGGTTCTCGTCGTAGTACACGCAGGTCAGCACGCCGCCATTCTTCTGGAAGCCCGATTCGTAGAGCTGCTTCACGAACGGCTGCAGGCCCGGCGGGATCACGGTGTTGAAGACGCAGTCGACCTTGCCGTCGCGGATCTTGCCGATGGTCGCCGAGTACTCGGCCTGGTCCAGCGGGTAGTATTCCTCGAACACGACCTCGCCACCGTTCGCCTCGATGACCTTCCGTGCGTACTTGTTCAGGAGCTGCGGCCAGACGTAGTTGGCGGAGGGCATGGCGAAGCGCTTCTTGCCCAGCGTCTTGATGAGGTACGGGATCAGCTTGTCGCACTGCTGCGCCGGCGTCGGGCCGGTGCAGTACAGGTTCTTGGTGCACTCCTGGCCTTCGTAGAGCTGCGGGTAGATGTAGAGGGTGCGGCCACGGTTGACGATCGGGTCCTTGATCGCCTGGCGCATGGCCGAGGTGATGCCCCCCAGCACGACGTTGACCTTGCGCTCCTGGATCAGCTTGCGGACGTTGCCGACGGCGACCTTGGGATCGGAGGCCGTGTCCTCGAGGAAGAGCTCGATCTGGCGGCCGGCGATGCCGCCCGCCTTGTTGATCTGCTCGACCGTGAACTGCGCGACCTGCCAGTTGGCGTTGCCCGACGGCGCGATGGCGCCGGTGATGTCGGTCGCGATGCCCATCTTGATAGGATCGGCCGCCCAGGCCTTCTGCGGCCGCAGCATCCAGCCGCCGCCGCCGGCGATCCATCCCGCCGCCGCGAGCGCGCTACCACCCATCAGCCGGCGGCGACCGAGCCCGGCCGGCCCGGTGCGATGCGATTGGTCGGTCATGTCAGAGCCTCCCCTGCGTGACGAATCCCTGTGGACGAAGCTTCACGATGATCAGCGCGATCACGAACACCAGCGGATCGGCCAAGACCGGCATGACGAGCCAGGGCAGGCCCGCCGCCATGCCGCCAACGGCAGCGGCGCCCAGCACCGGCCCCTCGAAGGTCCCCACGCCGCCCAGCATGACCGATAGGAAGGCCTGCACGAGGAAGCGCGTGCCGATGTCGGCGGACAGCTGGTAGAGCGGAACGATCAGCGCGCCGGCCAGACCGGCGAGCGCGGCCCCGAACCCGAAGGTCAGGGCATAGAGGCGCGTTGTCGATATGCCGCAGGCCCGCGCCAGGTTGGGATTCTCGAGCGAACCGCGGACCTGCAGGCCCACGGAGGTGCGTGCCAGGAAGAACCAGGTGCCGGCCACGACGCAGACCGTGGTCAGCACGATGACCGTCCGCCAGGCCGAGAAGTCGACGCCGAAGACGGTGAAGACGCCGGGCAGCGGCTCGGAGATCGACTTGTAGTGCCCGCCCAGCAGACCGCGCACGATCTCCCGGATTACCAGCCCGACCGCGTAAGTCCCCAGCATGGCGATGATCGGCGCGGCGTAGAACCGCCGGATGACGAGCCGCTCGAGAACCAGGCCGATCACGAGCAGCACGACCGGCGCGGCAAGGATGCCCGCCCAACCCGACAAGCCGTTGCTCTCGAACAGATAGACGGTATAGGCGCCGAGCAGCACGAACTCGCCGTGGGCGAAGTTGAAGATGCCCATCATGCTGGCGATGACGCCGAGCCCCAGCACGATGAGAACCATCACCGAGATGAAGGCCAGCAGGTCGAACGCGAGCTTGACTTCGATGCCCATGACCCCCACCGGGCGGGCGCGAACGCCAGCACCTCTGCAAACGGACGCCGACAATTAAAACGGAAATATTTCCTGTTTCAACTAATTTATCAGAACCTCTGGAGGAGACGAAAGTCGATGCCATCCGCCTCGGCGAGCCAGATCGGCATCTCCGCACGCCGGCGCGACAGGCCGATGGGACCACGGCCGGCCTTGTAGACCACGCCCTCCGCCGCCGCGGCGAGGCTGGCCGGCTCGACTGTGCCGGCCCGCCTGGCAAGGGCCTCGAGGAAGCACAGCCCTTCGTAGTTGGACTCCCCGGTAGCGCCCGGAATCGGTGCAAACCGGCCGTATCCGCCATAGTAGGCGCTCAGGAACGCCTCGTTGTGCGCGGATCCGATGCCGGCGAAATATCCGGAGGCCGCGAACAGGTTCTCCGTATTGTCGGCGCCGATGCCCAGCAGGACCGTCTCGTCGACGCAGTTGGCAAGCCGCAGCATCTGCATGCCGAGCCCATACGCGGCGAAGGCCCGGTTGAAGGTGATGCCGTCGAGGCCGATCAGCGAGATGAACACCACATCGGGACGCGCCGCACGGATGCGCTCGAGATAGCGGTCGTGGTCCTCCTCCCCCAAGGAGACGAAGTCCTCGCCCACGACGCGGCCGCCGGCCTCGGCGATGTAGCGCTTCACGGCGCGGTGGGACAGCCAAGGCCAGACATAGTCGCTGCCGATGAGATACCAGCGTTCGGCTCGTTTGCGCTCCGCCAGCCAGGCGATCGCGGGCCGGGCCTGATGACGCGGCGTCTCGCCGATTGCCAGCACCCCGGGGGTTCGCTCGCCACCTTCGTAGATCGGCGTGTAGATGTAGGGAATGCGCCCGCCGAAGATGCGGCGAAGCGCGACCCGGACCGCGCTCATGTGACATCCCATGACGACGTCCGCGCTGCCCAGTTCCACGATGTCCTCGGCTTCGCGCACGACGTCCGTCGATGTCGCGCCGGCGTCCACAACCATGAGCTCGATCTCGCGCCCCAGGATGCCGCCGCGGGCATTGATCTGGCTTGCCGCCAGCGCGGCGCTGTTCACGACAGACGGCCCCCAGATACCGGCCGTGCCCGACAGGGTGGCGAAGTGGGCGACGCGCAGCTTGCGGCGGTCGCGTGGTGGCTTGCCAGCAAGTTCAGATGGCCAGGACAGCGCGAGCGAGCCGGGGCGCTGCGCGCCCAGGGCAAAGCCTGGCATGGTAGGCGTCAGCATCCTTTCCTCCCTTCCACCATCATGTGCCGGAAGCCTAGGCAAACGAAGTGCCGAACGGTCGTCTGCGGACGAAAATATTGAAAATCGAAAGATTCTCGGCCATACAGACGCCCCCTTCTACCCCTCAGGGCGCCCTCTCGTGTCCGACCCAGTTCCAGTCGATTCGCCGATCACGATGCATCTGGCCTACCTGCTTGCCCAGGCGAACCGGGAGATCAATCGTCAGCTCGAGGCCAGGCTGCGCACCGAAGGCGTGCCTGTCGAGCAATGGCGGATCCTCAAGGTGCTGTCGGATGGCAATGGCCGGCCGATGGGCGATCTGGCGGACATCGCCCTTCTGAACCACCCTACCCTGACCAAGACGATCGACCGGATGGTCGCCGATTCGCTCGTCTATCGCGTGTCGGACCCGGCCGACCGTCGCAAGGTGCTGATCTTCTGCTCGGACCGGGGCAAGGCGCTGGCGCAGCGCCTGGCGCCGCTGGTCCTGGGGCAGGAAGCCCAGATCGCAAGCAGCTATGGTGACAAGGCGACGGCCCAGCTGAAGCGGCTGTTGGAGACCCTGATCGAGCGAACCGCCTAGGTGCCGTCGCACCTCATCTCATTCCGCCCTACTCGACCATGCGTCGGAAGCTCAGGATGTCCGACTCGTGGAGGAAGTAGAAGGCGATCCACACCACCGCCGCGACGATCGACGTGATGATGATCTTGCGCTTGAGGTCCGGTTTCTCCGGCGCGCCGTGCTCTTGGCCTCGGCCCGGATTCTCGACCCGGCGGACGCCGAGTGGCAGCACGGCGAACAGGACGGTCCACCAGACGACCAGGTAGACCATGATGCCGGTGGCCCAGCTCATGGCCGCGGGCCTCAGACCTGCTCGAGTTCGACCAGGGTGCCGGTGAAGTCCTTGGGATGCAGGAACAGCACGGGCTTGTCGTGCGCACCGATCTTGGGCTCCCCATCGCCCAGGACGCGGGCGCCTTGCGCCTTCAGCTTGTCGCGGGCGGCGTAGATGTCCTCGACCTCGTAGCAGACGTGATGGATGCCGCCGTCGGCGTTGCGGGCCAGGAAATTGGCGATGGGCGACTTTTCGCCCAGGGGGTGCAGGAGCTCGATCTTGGTGTTGGGCAGCTCGACGAAGACCACCGTCACGCCATGCGCAGGCTGGGCCTTCGGTTCGCTGACCTTGGCGCCCATGACGGTCCGGTAGAGGTCGGCCGCCTTGGCAAGGTCGGGTACGGCGATGGCGATGTGGTTCAGGCGTCCGATCATCGGGCTTCTCTCCAAGCGTGCCGTTTTAGATGCGGACGATGTGCACGTCCGTCAACGGCTTCTTGCCAAGGTGCGCGCGCACGACGCGCCGGACCGCCTGGCGGGCCGCCTCCTCGATGCGGCCGTCGTCGCGCCGTTCAGCCGAGCTGAGATCGGCCAGCATCTCCGCCAGACCAGCCTCGATGGCCTCCTCCAGCGAGCCGTCGGGATCGTCCAGGCCGCGCAGCGACAGGCGTGGCGCCGCCAGGGGCTTTCCCTGGCGATCGAGCACGAGAGTCGCCGCAGCCGCCCCGTTCCACAGCAACTTCCGTCGCTCGCGCAGGGATTCCCCGTCGAGAGGCACCAGGATGTCGCCGTCGCGGGCCAGCCGGCCGACCGGAACATGATCGATGATCTCGGCCGGGCCCGGCGCCAGGCGCACCAGGGTCCCGTTGGGGGCCACGATCGTTTCGGGAACCTGGCAGGCATGGGCCAGCGCCGCATGCTCCACCATGTGGCGGACCTCGCCATGCACCGGCACGGCGATCTTGGGCCGCACCCACTGGTAGACGCGCACCAGCTCGTCACGCGCGGGGTGCCCGGAGACGTGGATGACGGGGTCTCCATCCGTGACCACCTCCACGCCACGCGCCATGAGCGCATTCTGCAGCCGGCCAACGGCGCGCTCGTTCCCCGGAATGATGCGCGCCGAGAAGATCGCGGTATCGCCCGTCTCGAGCACCAGGTCGCGATGCTCTCCGTTGGCCAGCTTGGTCATGGTGGCGCGCGGCTCCCCCTGACTGCCCGTGCAGATGAACAGCACTTTCTCCCGCGGCAGCCATCCGGCCTGCTGCTCGGGGATGCAGGGAGGCATGTCGAGCAGATAGCCGCATTCCCGCGCCGCCTCGACCATGCGTTGCAGGGCGCGTCCGGCGAGCACGGGATGACGGTCGGCGGCAACCGCCGCGATGGCTGCGCTTTCCACCCGCGCCAGGTTCGAGGCAAAGCAGGTGACCGCGACCCGGCCTCGGGAGGCTTTCACGACCTTCTCCAGGTTGGCTCGAACCGTCGCCTCCGACCCCGCTTCGCCCTCGACGAAAACGTTGGTGCTGTCGCACACCATCGCCAGCGCCCCCTCCTCGCCGATACGGCGCAGCATCGCCTCATCGGTAAGATCGCCCAGCAGCGGCTCTGGATCGATCTTCCAATCGCCGGTGTGGAAGACGGTCCCCAGGGGCGTACGGATGGCCAGCGCATTCGGCTCGAGGATGGAATGGGTCATCGTGACCAGCTCGAGCTCGAAGGGCGGCAGGCTGAACTGGCCGCGCAGTGGAATCTCGATCACGGGCACGGAGTCCATCAAGCCGGCTTCGCCGAGTTTCCGGCGCAGGACGGCCGCGGCGAAAGGAGTGGCGTAGACCGGCGCCCGCAAGCGCGGCCACAGATCCGCGACTGCACCCAGATGATCCTCGTGGGCATGGGTCAGCACGATGCCGATGAGGTCGCCTCGCCGTTCCTCGATGAAGGCGGGATCGGGCATCACCACCTCTACGCCGGGCGTGGAATCGTCGCCGAAAGCGATGCCAAGATCGACCATCAACCATTTCCCGGCATGGCCGTAGAGGTTGAGGTTCATGCCGATCTCGCCCGCCCCGCCAAGGGCGACGAACAGCAGCTCTTCGTTGGATGGAACCGTCATGAGCGATTGCGACGCCAGATCTCCAGCAGGCCAAGGGACATGAGATCCGGCTCGACGAAGTCGAACAGCCCGATCTCATCCTTGAACACGGCGGCCAGCCCACCGGTTGCGACGACCTTCATGGGTTCGCCGTATTCGGCCCGGATACGCTTGATCAGACTTTCGATCAGGCCGACATAGCCCCAGAATATGCCTGACTGCATGGCAGGGACCGTCGATTTGCCGATGACCTGAGGCGGCTTCTCGACCCGGATGCGCGGAAGCCGGGCCGTCATCAGGTAGAATGATTCAATGGTGAGCTCGACGCCCGGCGCGAGCACGCCACCGATGAAGTTCCCGTCCTTGTCGGCCATGTCGAACGTGGTCGCGCTGCCGAAGTCGACGGTGATCAGGGGACCGCCGTACTTCTTGTAGCCGGCGATCACCCCGACCAGGCGATCGGCGCCGGCATCCTGCGGCCGGTCGATCAGCACCTTGATGCCGAGGTGACAGTCAGGCTCGCCGACGATCAGCAGCCCATTGCCGAAATAGGTCTCGCACAGGCGGCGGATGTGCGGATTCACGGGCGGCACCACACTTGCCAGGATGGCGCCCCGAATCGACCTGGGGTCGAATCCCCCGAGGTTCATCAGCTGGGTCAACCAGGCGGCGTATTCGTCCGCTGTGCGCTTCGCCTCGGTGCGCAGACGCCATTGAGCGATGATGCGGTCGCCGTCGAAGACGACGAACTTGGAATTGGTGTTGCCGACATCGATGGCAAGCAGCACGTCGTCCTCCCTCAGGCCGCGAGGCCGAGCAACTCGCCGGAAACGATGCGCCGCGGACCGGCGTCCGTTTCGAGGAGCAGCGCCCCCTCCCCGTCGACGCCGCTGAAGCGGCCGCGCACCAGTTCGTTGCCCAACCGTACGTCGACGTCGGCCCCCAGCGGTCCCGCCTGGGCGAGCCAGGCCTCACGTATGTGCGCAAAGCCTTCGCGGCGCCACTCCGCCACGCGTGCCGCGAGCGCCCCTGTCAGCTTCTCGAGGGCGTCCTCGACGGTCCCGCCGAGGAGCGCGCCGGGGTAGCGCATTTCCGGCAGTTCGGGAGCGAAGGTGACGTTGACGCCGATGCCGGCGACGACGTGCTGCACCACGCCGTTCTGATCGATCGAACTCTCGAGCAGAATACCCGCAACCTTGCCCCCGTCGACCAGCACGTCATTGGGCCATTTGAGCCGCATCGCGCGGCCGGGGGGGACGATGTCGGCCACCGCCAGCGCGGAAACGAACCCCAGCTCGGCGGCACGCGGCGCCGGGCAGCCGGGACGCAGCACGGTGGAGCTGTAGAGATTGCCGGTTGGCGAGACCCAGCGGCGGCCGCGGCGCCCCCGCCCGCCGGTCTGTTCGCGCGCCCAGACGACGGTCCCCTCCGCGGCGCCGGCGTCGGCCAGCCGCGTGGCTTCGTCGTTGGTGCTGCCGACGCTGTCAAACGCCACCAGCCGCCACCCGTCCGGGAGGACGGGAGGGCGGGTCACTGAAAGAGGCCCTTGGCAGCGACCGAGGCCACGACGCTGAGCGGTTGCGGCGCCAGGGAGAAGAGCGCGACGACGAGGGCCGATGCCAGGGCGACTACGCGGTTGACTCCGAAGGCCGGCCTGTCGAACGCCTCGGCCGCCTCATCGAAGTACATCACCTTGACGATGCGCAGGTAGTAGTAGGATGCGACCACCGATGCCAACACGCCGAGCACCGCCGGCACGTAGAGCTTCGCCTCGACCGCTGCGATGAAGATGTAGAGCTTGCCCCAGAAGCCTGCGAGCGGCGGAATGCCGGCCAGCGAGAACATGAAGAGCAGCATGGCGAACGCCATTGCCGGCTGGTTGCGCGCCAGGCCCGCCATGTCGGCGATGCTCTCCACCATGACGCCACGCCGCTTCATCATCAGGATGACCGCGAAGACGCCCAGCGACATGACGAGATAGATGGCCAGGTAGAAGACCACCGATTCGATGCCCTTGGCGCTGCCGCTGGCGAGGCCAAGCAGGATGTAGCCGACGTTGCCTATCGACGAATAGGCCATCAGACGCTTGATGTTCTGCTGGCGCAGGGCGGCGAAGGCGCCGAGTGCCATGGACAGCACGGAAGCCACGATGATGATCTGCTGCCATTGAACGAACAGCGGCTTGAACGGTCCCATCAGCACCGAGACGAGCAGCGACATGGCGGCGATCTTGGGTGCTACGGCGAACAGCGCGGTCACGGGCGTGGGCGCCCCCTCGTAGACGTCCGGCGTCCACATGTGGAACGGCACGGCGGAGACCTTGAAGGCCAGGCCGGCAACGACGAAGACCAGCCCCACGACGACGCCGAACTCCCCGCCCCTTCCGTCCAGCAGGGCACGCGAGATCTCGACGTACGCCGTGCCACCGCAGAAGCCATAGACCAGCGAGGCGCCGAACAGCAGCATGCCCGACGCGACCGAACCGAGGACGAAGTACTTCAGTCCGGCTTCCGTCGACCGCACGCTGTCGCGCTGGAAGGCGGCCACCACATAGAGCGCCAGCGACTGAAGCTCCAGCCCAACGTAGAGCGACATCAGGTCGTTGGCCGAGATCATCAGCATCATGCCCAGGGTGGCCAGCGCCACCAGCACGGGATACTCGAACCGCCAGGCACCAGCCTGCTCGAAGTAGGCGCGGGACATCAGGATGGTGACGGCGGCACCGATCAGCACCAGCACCTTCATGGTCGCCGTCAGGCGATCGACGATGAAGAGCGACGCGAAGGCCGTGCCCTCGTGAAACGGCACGAACAGCAGCACCGCCGTGACCAGAAGGGCGCACGTGGTCGCCACCGAGACGAAGGCGGCCGAGGTCTCTCCCCTCACGACACCGTAGATCAGCAACAGGCAGGTGACCGCGGCCAGGAAGATCTCCGGCCGTGCCAGTGTCCAATTTTCCAGACCGATAGCCATTGTCGTCACTCCCGGCCGCTCACGGCGACAGCGCCGCGGTGCGGGCGAGCTTGATGGCGGCCTGATAGTCGCCGACCAGCTTGTCCACCGAGGCAGCCATGGGATCGAGGAAGGAGTTGGGATAAACGCCCATCCACAGGGTGAGCAGCAGCAGCGGCAGGAACACGACGATCTCGCGCCGGTTCATGTCGACGATGCCTTTCAGCGAGTCCTTGGTGAGCTCGCCGAACACGATCTTGCGATAGAGCCAGAGCGCATAGGCCGCTCCCAGGATCAGGCCCGTCGCCGCCAGCGCCGCCACCCAGGTGTTGACCTTGAAGGTCCCAAGCAGGACCAGGAATTCGCCGACGAACCCCGAGAGGCCCGGCAATCCGACGCTCGCCAGCGTGAAGACCAGGAAGGTGAAGGCATAGCGCGGCATGCGATGGACGAGGCCGCCATAGGCGGCGATCTCGCGGGTATGCATGCGATCGTAGACCACGCCGACGCAGAGGAAGAGTGCCGCGGAGACGATGCCGTGGCTCAGCATCTGGAACACCGACCCCTGCACGCCCTGGACGTTCAGCACGAAGGCGCCGATCGTCACCAGCCCCATATGGGCGATCGACGAATAGGCAATCAGCTTCTTCATGTCCTCCTGCACCAGCGCCACCAGCGAGGTGTAGATCACGGCGACCACCGAGAGCCCGAAGACCAGAGGGGCGAAGTACTGCGTCGCTTCGGGCAACAGCGGAATCGAGAGCCGGAGAAAGCCGTATCCGCCCATCTTCAGCAGCACGCCGGCCAGGATGACCGACCCGGCGGTCGGTGCCTCGACGTGCGCATCCGGCAGCCAGGTATGAACCGGCCACATCGGCACCTTCACCGCGAACGAGGCGAAGAAGGCGAGCCAGAGATAGCACTGCCAGGCGAAGGGCAAATGCAGCTGCTCCATCGCCACCACCAGATCGGTCGTGCCGAGCTGCCAGTAGATGGCGATGATGGCCAGCAGCATCAGCACCGAGCCGAGCAGCGTATACAGAAAGAACTTGAAGGCGGCGTAGACCCGCCGGGGCCCGCCCCACACGCCGATGATCAGGAACATCGGGATCAGCACGCCCTCGAAGAAGACATAGAACAGCGCGAGATCGAGGGCGCAGAACATGCCGACCATGAAGGTCTCGAGGACCAGGAAGGCGACCATGTACTCCTTGACGCGGACATGGACCGACTCCCAGCTCGCCAGGATGCAGATGGGCGTCAGCAGCGTCGAGAGCAGCACGAAGAACAGCGAGATGCCGTCGATGCCGACATGGTAGCCGATGCCGAGCGCGGGCACCCAGTCGAGCTTCTCCTCGAACTGGAAGCCGGCCTTGGTGACATCGAAGCGCGCCCAGAGCAGCAATGAGATGAGGAAGGTCACGACCGAGGTGACCAGGGCCACGCTGCGGCAGTTCCGCTCGACCGCCTCCTTCGGCCCATTGACGACCAGGCAGAAGACAGCCCCCACCAGCGGCAGGAAGGTGATCAGGGATAGGATCGGCCAACTCATCTCCCGCCTACCTCGCCAGCATGAAGTAGGTCACGAGACCGGCCACCCCGACCAGCATCGCGAACGCGTAGTGATAGAGATACCCGCTCTGGAAGCGGCTGAGCGCTCCCGCCACGTCCTGGGCGCGAGCGGCGATGTTGTTGGGGCCGAGCCCGTCGATCACTGCGCCGTCGCCCTTCTTCCAGAAGGCGCGGCCGAGTGCCAGCGACGGCCTGACGAACAGCATGTCGTAGAGCTCGTCGAAGTACCACTTGTGGAACAGGAAATCGTGGACGCCCGGGAAGCGCCGCACGACAGCCGCCGGCAGCTCCGGCCGAGCGATGTAGCACAGGTAGCTGACGGCGATGCCCGCCAGCGCGGCAACCAGTGGTGCGAGCTTCACCCAGACCGGCACCTCGTGTGCATGATGCAGAACCTCGCCGTTCAGCGTCACGGCGATCGACGTCGTGCCCCAGAAGTGCTGCCAGTCATGGCCAACGAACCAATCGTAGGCGACGAAGCCCGACAAGGCCGCCCCAGCCCCCAGGACGTAAAGCGGAATCAGCATCACCGCGGGCGACTCGTGAGCGTGATCCCACGTGTGATGGTCGCCGCGATACTTGCCGTAGAAGGTCATGAACATCAGGCGGGTCGAATAGAGTGCGGTCAGGAAGGCCGCGGCGGTGCCGAGCCAGAAGGCGATCAGGCCCGCCGTCGTGTGCACCCCATAGGCCGACTCCAGCAGGGCGTCCTTGGAGTAGAAGCCGGCGAAGCCGAGGCCGTCTCCCAAGATGAACGGCACGCCGATGCCGGATAGCGCCAACGTGCCGACCCACATCAGCCAGAACGTCTGGGGTGCCTTTTCCTTGACGCCGCCCATGTTGCGCATGTCCTGCTCGTGGTGGAGGCAGGTGATCACCGACCCCGAGCACAGGAACAGCAGCGCCTTGAAGAAGGCGTGAGTCATGAGATGGAACATGGCCGCCGAGTACCCGCCGACGCCGGCGGCGAAGAACATGTAGCCCAGCTGGCTGCAGGTCGAATAGGCGATCACGCGCTTGATGTCGAATTGGGTGATGCCGATCGTGGCGGCGAAGAAGGCCGTCGCGCCTCCCACAAGGGTGACGACCGTCGAAGCGACCGGCGCAAGCTCAAAGAGCGGCGAGAGGCGGCACACCATGAAGACGCCGGCGGTCACCATCGTGGCGGCGTGGATCAGCGCCGAAACCGGGGTCGGACCCTCCATGGCATCGGGCAACCAGGTATGGAGGCCGATCTGGGCCGACTTGCCCATGGCGCCGACGAACAGCAGAAGGCATGCCGTCTCGAGCGCCGGCAGATCCATGCCCAGGAAGTGGATGGTCGTCTTCGCCATGTCCGGCCCCTTGGCGAAGATCTCGGCGAAGCCGACCGAGCCCGACAGCATCCAGACCGCGAAGATGCCCAGCGCGAAGCCAAAGTCACCGACGCGATTCACGATGAACGCCTTCATGGCGGCGGCATTGGCCGAGGGCTTGTCGTAGTAGAAGCCGATCAGCAGGTACGAGGCGAGGCCAACGCCTTCCCAGCCGAAGAAGAGCTGGACCAGGTTGTCGGACGTCACCAGCATCAGCATGAAGAAGGTGAAGAGGCTCAAGTACGACATGAACCGCGGGATGCTGGGGTCGTCCGCCATGTAGCCCACGGAATACACGTGGACCATCGACGACACACCGGTGACCACGATCAGCATCACCGCCGTCAGCGTATCGACGCGCAACGACCAGACGACGTCGAGTGTCCCCGAATCCATCCACGAGAACAGCTTCACGACGAAGAGCTTGCCGGATTCGGGTCCGAACCCGACGTTCACGAAGACGAAGATCGAGAGGGCTGCCGCAATCAGCAGCGCCGCGCAGGTGATCAGCTGGGCCGGGCGATCGCCAATGACCCGACAGAACAGTCCGGCGATCGCCGCGGCAAGCAGCGGCAGCAGGACCACGAGCTTGATGGCAAGATCCATGTTCCGTGCCCGCCCTAGCCCTTCATCGTGTTGATGTCTTCGACCTCGATCGTCCCGCGATTGCGGAAATAGACCACCAGGATGGCGAGGCCGATAGCCGCTTCAGCGGCCGCCACCGTGAGGACCAGCATGGCGAACACCTGGCCGACGATATTGCCCTGGAAGACCGAAAAGGCGACGAGGTTGATATTCACCGCAAGCAGCATCAGTTCGACGCACATCAGGATGACGATGACGTTCTTTCGGTTGAGGAAGATGCCGAGGATGCCGAGCGTGAACAGCACGGCAGCGACCGTCAGATAGTGACCCAGGCCGATGGTCATCACACCCCTCCCCTGGTCGGCACCTTGACGACGGTGACGGCGTCTTCCTTCGGCCGGTAGAGCTGCTCGCCGATGCGCTGCCGGCGAACGCCCGGTCGCGTGCGCAGTGTCAGCACGATGGCCCCGATCATGGCGACCAGCAGTACCGCCCCCGCCACCTGGAACAGATAGAAGTACTGCGTATAGAGAACGCGGCCGATGGCGCGTGTATTCTCCACCGGCATGACCTGTGGACCGCTCTTGGCGAGGCCCGCGAGCGCACCTGCGTCACTGCCGAGCACGCCGACCGCCAGCAGGATCTCCGCCAGCAGCACGACGCCGATCAGGGCACCGACCGGAAGGTACTTGAGGAAGCCTTCCCGGAGCTCGGTCACATTGATGTCGAGCATCATGACGACGAATAGGAAAAGCACCGCCACGGCGCCGACATACACGATGACCAGGATCATCGCGATGAACTCGGCGCCGATCAGGACGAACAGCGCCGCGGCATTGAAGAATCCGAGGATCAGGAACAGCACCGAATAGACGGGATTGCGCGACACCACGACCATGGCGCCGGACGCCATGACCACGAAGGCGAAGACATAGAAGGCCAGTGCCTGAAGAAGCATGTTCTCCCCCTACCCCAGCCGTTTCAACGGTAGGGCGCTTCGGCCTGAAGGTTGGCCGCGATGACCGGCTCCCATCGGTCGCCGTTCGCAAGCAGCTTCTCCTTGTTGTACATCAGCTCCTCGCGAGTCTCGGTCGAGAACTCGAAGTTCGGCCCCTCGACGATGGCATCGACGGGACACGCTTCCTGGCAGAAGCCGCAGTAGATGCACTTGGTCATGTCGATGTCGTACCGCGTGGTGCGGCGGCTGCCGTCATCGCGCGGCTCGGCCTCGATCGTGATCGCCTCGGCCGGACAGACCGCCTCGCACAGCTTGCAGGCGATGCAGCGCTCCTCCCCGTTGGGATAGCGGCGCAGCGCGTGCTCGCCGCGGAAGCGTGCGCTCAACGGTCCCTTCTCGTAGGGATAGTTCACGGTCACCTTCGGCTTGAACATGTACTTCAAGGTCAGGACGAAACCCACCACCAGCTCGGACAGCAGGAAGGCTCGTGCGGTGCGGTCAAGAGAGGCCATCGTGCGACTCCCTAGGGCTTCGGAACCCAGCCGCCGAACTGCAGAACGGCGGCTGTGAGGACAACCCAGCCGAGGGACACGGGCAGGAAGACCTTCCAGCCCAGCCGCATGAGCTGGTCGTAGCGGTAGCGGGGCAGCGTTCCCTTGGTCCAGCTGAAGACGAACAGCAGGAACGCGATCTTGAGGGCGAACCACACGACTCCCGGGACCCAGGTAAAGGGCGCGTATGGTATCGGCGACATCCAGCCGCCGAGGAACAGCACCGAACCCAGCGCCGACAGCAGGATCATGTTGGCGTATTCGCCAAGGAAGAACAGGCCGAAGGTCATGGCCGAGTACTCGGTGTGGAAGCCGGCGACCAGCTCGGCCTCGGACATCGGCAGATCGAAAGGCGTGCGATTGGTCTCCGCCAGGGCCGACACGAAGTAGATGACGAACATCGGCAGCAGCGGCAGCCAGAACCAGTTCCAGAACCAGCCCGACTGGGCGAGGACGACCTTCGACAGATTGAGCGAACCGACGCAGAGCAGCACGGTCACCAGCACGAAGCCGATCGAGACCTCGTAGGACACCATCTGCGCCGCCGAGCGCAGCGCCCCGAGGAAGGCGTACTTCGAATTGGAGGCCCATCCCGCGATGATGATGCCGTAGACGCCCAGCGAGGAGATGGCGAAGAGGTACAGGATGCCGACGTTGATGTCGGCAATGACCCAGCCATCATCGAAAGGCACGACCGCCCAGGCGACCAGCGCCGTCATGAAGGCGATCATCGGCGCGATGATGAACAGCACGCCGTTGGCGCTTGACGGGACGATCGTCTCCTTGAGGACCAGCTTCAGCCCGTCCGCGAAAGGCTGCCAGAGGCCGAAGGGCCCGACCACATTCGGGCCCCGGCGCAACTGGATCGACGCCCACACCTTCCGGTCGACGTACGTCATATAGGCCACGGAGACCAGCAGCGGGACCGTCACGGCCAGGCACTGCGCCAAGATTACGAGGCCCTGGCCCAGCCAGTGCGCCGTGAAGAAGCGGACGAGGTCGGCGCTCATGAGCTACTCCGCCGCCACGCGCTGCTGCACTCCGGTACAGGCGGCCATCGTGCGCGATGCGCGGCTGATCGGGCAGGTCATGTAGAAGTTGCCGATGGGCGACTGCAGCATCGCGTCGGACAGGTCGCCAGGCATACCGAACATTCCCCAGGCACCGGGTTGCTGCTGGTCGATCGCCGCGAACGTCTTGTTCACCGCGACCAGCCGCGTGCGCACCTCGTTGAGCGTGTCGTATGGCAGGGGGCGCCCCACATGCTCCGAGAGCGCTCGGAGAATGGTCCAGTCCTCGCGCGCCTCCCCGGGCGGGAAAACGGAACGGAAGCCGATCTGCACCCTGCCCTCGGTGTTCACATAGGTCCCCGGCTTCTCGGTGTAGGCGGCACCGGGCAGAATCACATCAGCACGATGCGCCCCGGCGTCGCCGTGGTGCCCCTGATAGATCACGAAGGCCTTGCCGAGCCGCCGCATGTCGATCTCGTCTGCCGCAAGGAGATAGACGGCCTGTATCTCGCCCTTCTCGCATCCCGCCAGGATGGCCTCGACGTCGCGGCCACCCTCTCCGGGAACCAGGCCGAGATCGAGGCCGCCGACACGCGCCGCCGCCGTATGGAGGACGGCAAAGCCATTCCAGTCCTCCCGCACCGCACCGAGCTTCTCGGCCAACTCGCGGGCGAGCGCCAGGATCGCCGAGCCATCCGACCTCGCGAGCGCGCCCATGCCCAGGATGATCATCGGCTTTCGGGCCGCCTTGAGCTTCTCCCAGAACGGCAGCTTGCCGGCCACGAGATCGCTCAGCGCCGACGGCCCGACGCCAAGCTGATCCACCGGATAGGTGAGATCGTCCGTCAGGCCGATGGCGCCGATCGGGCACCGGCCGTGCAGGTAGCGGCGGCGGATCCGGGCATTGAGCACAGGCGATTCGAACCGAGGGTTGCTCCCCACCAGCAGGATGGCATCCGCCTCATCGATGCCACGTACGCCCGCATTGAAGATGTAGCTGCCGCGCGGCCCGCCCTCGAGCCTGGCACCATCCTGACGGCAATCGACGTTCGGCGAGCCGAGGCCGGTCATGAGGTCCTTCAGGGCGACCATTGCCTCCGCGTCGCACTGGTCACCGACGATGGCCGCGATCTTCGTGCCGTCGAGCTTGCCAAGCCGCGCCGCGATCGTCGCGAACGCTTCGTCCCATGTCGCCTCGACGAGCTTGCCCGCCTTTCGCACATAGGGCCGGTCCAGGCGCTGGTAGCGCAAGCCATCGATGGCGTGCCGGGTCTTGTCGGAAATCCATTCCTCGTTGACGTCGTCGTTCAGCCGAGGCAGGACGCGCATGACCTGGGCGCCGCGGGCGTCGACCCTGATGTTCGACCCCAGAGCGTCCATCACGTCGATCGATTCGGTCTTCTGCAACTCCCAGGGGCGCGCTTCGTAAGCGTAGGGCTTCGATGTCAGCGCACCGACCGGGCAGAGATCGACCAGGTTGCCCGCTAGTTCCGTCGTGAGGGCGTGCTGGACGTAGGTCGTCACCTCCATGGCCTCGCCGCGGCCGGTGGCACCCAGTTCTTCGACGCCCGCAACTTCGGTCGCGAAACGGATGCACCGCGTGCAATGGATGCAGCGGTTCATCGACGTCTTCACCAGCGGGCCCAGCTCCTTGTCGGGAACGGCCCGCTTGTTCTCGTGATAGCGGCTGCGGTCGAAGCCGTAGGCCATCGCCTGATCCTGCAGATCGCACTCGCCGCCTTGATCGCAGATCGGACAATCCAGCGGATGGTTGATGAGGAGGAACTCCATCACGCCCTTGCGGGCCTTCCGAACGACCGGCGTGTTGGTGAAAATCTCCTGCTTGTCGGCAACCGGAAGTGCACAGCTCGCCTGCGGCTTGGGCGGCCCGGGCTTCACTTCGACCAGGCACATCCGGCAATTGCCCGCGATGGAAAGCCGCTCATGGTAGCAGAAACGCGGAATTTCGATGCCGGCGAGTTCGCAGGCCTGCAGGACCGTGATCCCGGCCGGCACCTCCATCTCGACGCCGTCTATCTTGACCTTGGGCATGTCCTGCTCCCTGCCCTACTCGGCCGCCAGCTTCTCGGTGCGCGCGCGGATGCGGCGCTCCATCTCCGGCCGGAAATGGCGGATGAGACCCTGGATCGGCCAGGCAGCGGCATCCCCCAGGGCGCAAATCGTGTGGCCTTCGACCTGCCTCGTCACATCTTCCAAGGCATCGATCTCGTCGATGCGGGCGTTGCCGACCACCATGCGCTCCATGACGCGCCACATCCAGCCGGTACCTTCGCGGCAGGGCGTGCACTGGCCGCAGCTCTCATGCTTGTAGAACTGGCTGAGCCGAGCGATCGCCTTCACCACATCGGTCGACTTGTCCATCACGATCACGGCGGCGGTGCCGAGTCCAGACTTCTGGTCACGCAACGAGTCGAAATCCATCAGGACCGTGTCGCAGATCGACTTAGGCAGCAGCGGGACCGATGCGCCGCCCGGGATCACGGCCAGCAGGTTGTCCCATCCGCCCCGGACGCCGCCCGCGTGCCGCTCGATGAGCTCGCGCAATGGGATTCCCATCTCCTCCTCGACATTGCACGGCTTGTTGACGTGCCCGGAGATGCAGAAGAGCTTCGTGCCGGTGTTGTTGGGGCGGCCGAGCCCCGCGAACCAGGCAGCACCGCGGCGCAGGATGGTGGGCGCCACCGCGATCGATTCGACGTTGTTCACGGTCGTCGGGCAGCCATAGAGGCCGGCACCAGCCGGAAACGGCGGCTTCAGCCGCGGCATTCCCTTCTTGCCTTCGAGGCTCTCCAGCAGCGCGGTTTCCTCGCCGCAGATATACGCGCCGGCGCCGCGATGGACATAGAGGTCGAAGTCCCAGCCCGAGCCGCAGGCGTTCTTGCCCAGCAGGCCTGCCTCGTACGCCTCCTTGATGGCCGCCTTCAGCGTCTCGGCTTCGTTGTAGAATTCGCCGCGCACATAGATGTATCCCGCGTTCGCGCGCATCGAGAAGCCCGCGATCAGGCATCCCTCGATCAGATGATGCGGATCATGACGCAGGATGTCGCGATCCTTGCAGGTGCCGGGCTCGGACTCGTCGGCATTGACGACGAGGTAGTGCGGCCGGTCCTTCACCTCCTTCGGCATGAAGGACCACTTCAGACCGGTCGGGAACCCCGCCCCGCCCCGTCCGCGCAAGCCCGACTTCTTCATCTCGTCGATGATGCCGTCAGGCCCCTTGTCGAGGATCGCCTTGGTGTTGTCCCATGCTCCTCGCGCGCGCGCCGCCGGCAGGCGCCAGTCATGGAACCCATACAGATTGGTGAAGATGCGGTCCTTGTCGGCAAGCATCGCCCTACTCGCTCCTCAGCGTGGTCGGTCCGCCTTCCGGGGCCGACGTCTGCCGATCCACCTGCGGCCCGGGCTTCACCTCGTCGCCGCGCTTGAGCGCTTCCAGCACCTTCTTGATGGACGCCTCGTCAAGATCCTCGAAGAAATCATCGTTGATCTGGACGACCGGCGCGTTGACACAGGCGCCGAGGCACTCGACTTCCTGCACGCTGAAAGTCTCGCCGTCCGCCGCATGCTCGCACGCCTTCATCACGGCATCCGAGCCGCGCAGCCAGCATGGCGTCGTGGTGCAGACCTGCAGGTGGTAGCGGCCCTTCGGCCTGAGCTGGAACATCGTATAGAAGGTCGCGATCTCGTAGACGCGGATCGGCGCCATGCCGAGCAGGCGCGCGACCTCGTCCATCGCCACTCTCGGCAGCCAGCCATGCTGGCGCTGCGCGAGGTCCAGCAATCCGATGACCGCGCTGGCCTGCCGGCCAGGCGGATAGTTGGCGATCAGTTCCTTGGCCTTGGGCAGATGCTCGGCGTCGAAGGCGAATTCCTCGACATGCGGCACGTCCTTCGGATCAGCGGTGATCATCGACATCGAACGCTCCTACCGGTCGATCTCGCCGAACACGATGTCCAGCGAGCCGATGTTCGCCGACATGTCGGCGAGCTGGTGCCCCTTGGTCATCATGTCGAGCGCCTGCAGATGCGGGAAACCGGGCGCGCGGATCTTGCAGCGATACGGCTTGTTCGTGCCGTCCGAGACGAGATAGACGCCGAACTCGCCCTTGGGCGCCTCGACGGCAGTGTACGTCTCGCCCGCCGGGACCTTGTAGCCCTCCGTGTAGAGCTTGAAGTGATGGATCAACGCTTCCATCGATCCCTTCATCTCGCCACGGCGCGGCGGAGAGATCTTGCGATCGTCGATACGGACCGGCCCCGTCACCGTGCGCAGCGCCGCGACGCACTGCTCCATGATTCGGGCGCTCTGATACATCTCCTCCACGCGCACGAGGTAGCGCGCGAAGCAGTCACCGGTCTTGCCGACCGGGATGTCGAAATCCATGCGGTCGTAGACATCGTAGGGCTGCGACTTGCGCAGATCCCACGGAATGCCGGACGCACGGATCAGGGGGCCGCTGAATCCCCAGTCCAGCGCCTGCTGCGCGTCGACGACGCCGATATCGACCGTCCGCATCCGGAAGATGCGGTTGTCGTTCAACAGCTTCTCGATGTCCTTCAGGAAAGGATAGAACTGCTTGATCCAGGCCTCGATCCCATCGAGCATGCCCGCCGGCATATCCTGATGCACGCCGCCGGGCCGGAAGTACGCAGCATGCATCCGTGCGCCGCTGACGCCTTCGTAGAATTCCATCAGCAGTTCGCGCTGCTCGAAGCCCCACAGCGGCGGGGTGAGCGCGCCCACGTCCATCGCAAAGGTCGTGACGTTCAGCAGGTGGTTGAGGATGCGCGTGATCTCGGAAAACAGCACGCGGATGTACTGGCCGCGCTCCGGCACGGTAATACCCAGGAGCTTCTCAACCGCCAGCGCGTAGGCATGCTCCTGATTCATCGGCGAGACGTAGTCGAGCCGGTCGAAGTACGGCACCGCCTGCAGGTAGCTCTTGTACTCGATCAGCTTCTCGGTGCCGCGATGCAGCAGCCCGATATGGGGATCGCACCGTTCGACGATCTCGCCGTCCATCTCTACGACAAGGCGCAGCACGCCATGGGCCGCCGGATGCTGCGGCCCGAAATTCATCGTCAGCGTCTTGATCTCGACGTCGGACATCTCAGCTCGCCTTGTCCTTCTGCTCGGCCTTCTCGTCGCCCGGAAGGATGCGCGGCGCCCCTTCCCACGGGCTGAGGAAGTCGAACTTGCGGAACTCCTGGGTAAGCTTCACCGGCTCGTAGACCACGCGCCTCTGCACGTCGTCCCAGCGAACCTCGACGAATCCGGTCAGCGGGAAATCCTTGCGCAGGGGATGCCCCTCGAAGCCGTAATCCGTCAGGATCCGGCGCAGGTCGGGATGCCCGGCGAACCAGATGCCATAGAGATCGTAGGCCTCGCGCTCGAACCAGCCGGCGGAGCTGAATACCGCCGCCGCCGAAGGCACCGGAGTCGCCTCGTCGGTCGCCACCTTTACCCGGATACGCCGGTTGTGCTTCAGGCTCAGCAGATTGTAGACGACATCGAAGCGCTTCTCGCGGTCGGGCCAGTCGACCCCGCACACATCGACAAGCTGCTTGAAGAGGCACCGCTCATCGTCGCGCAGGAACGTCAGGAGCTCGACGATCTTCTCCGGCGTCGTCTCGAGCATCAGTTCGTCGAGCCGCACCTTGAAGGCACCCACGGCGCCGGCCATGGCGGCGGCGATATGTTCGCCCAGTTCCTGAAGCGATTCGGGCATCAGCAGCACCCGTTCATCGAATGATGGATCCGGTGCGCCGGACCTTCTTCTGCAACTGCAGCACACCGTACAGCAGCGCCTCGGCCGTCGGCGGGCAGCCCGGCACGTAGACGTCGATCGGCACGATGCGGTCACAGCCGCGCACGACCGAGTAGCTGTAGTGATAGTAGCCGCCGCCGTTGGCGCAGGATCCCATGGAGATCACGTAGCGCGGCTCGGCCATCTGGTCGTAGACCTTGCGCAGCGCCGGCGCCATCTTGTTGGTAAGCGTTCCCGCCACGATCATCACGTCAGCGGCGCGCGGGCTCGGCATCGGCGCGAAGCCGAAACGATCGAGATCGTAGCGGCTCATCCAGCAGTGGATCATCTCCACGCCGCAGCAGGCGAGGCCGAAGGTCAACCCCCACATGGAACCGGTGCGGGCCCACGTGATCAGCTTGTCGAGCTGCGAGACGACGAAGCCCTTGTCCGTCAGCTCGTCGTTGAGCGCGCGCGACAGCGCCGCCTCGGCGGCGGGATTGGATCTGACCGGGGTCGTCACTCCCATTCCAAAGCTCCCTTGCGCCATTCGTAGATGAAACCGACCGTGAGCACGCCCAGGAAGAGGATCATGGACCAGAATCCAAACAGTCCGATGTCACCCAGAGCAACGGCCCACGGAAACAGAAAGGCCACTTCCAGATCGAAGATGATGAAGAGGATGGCAACGAGATAGAACCGGACGTCGAACTGGCCACGCGCGTCGTCGAACGGCGCGAAGCCGCATTCGAACGGCGACAGCTTCTCGGAGTTCGGGTTCTGCCGGGCGATGATGTACGACCCGCCCAGCATCGCGCAGACGATCAGGAAAGCGAGGCCGAGGAAGATCAGGATCGGCAGGTATTCCCTGAGAAGATCTTCCATCGGCCACCCCTTCGCCCCGTTTGGGCTGCCAGCGTTGGGGCTGGCGCGAGCGACGGGACTCGAACCCGCGACCTCCGGCGTGACAGGCCGGCGTTCTAACCAACTGAACTACGCCCGCAACAAGTCCCCAACGGCGCGGGGAGAAATATAGGACCCCCTATGGGGTGTCAAGCATACCGCAAGCGCGAAATCGTGTGTAAGTCCTAGAAATATCAACGCTTTCAGCGCGGGCAGCGCGACTAGCGGAAATGTTGGGCCGGTATCGACGTTTTTGATCTCGTCCCCGAACCTACCAAAGCCGCCGCTTCGCGAATGCATGACCGGAACCCGACTTCAAGTAGTGCTCGAAAGCTGCCGCCTTCTGCCTACCCGAGAAGGCAACGTATGTGATCAATTTCCACGGCACATACTTCGCAGTGTGCGTCGATGCACCGGCACTATCTTCGTCGAGCCGGCGTCTCAGGTCCGATGTCGCGCCGACAGAGCGTTGTTCCGAAGACTGGCTCTTCAGCAAATAGACATAGTGCATTGAAAGCCCTCCTCCGCCGAGGCTTCGGAGGGCATCCTGCTTCGCGCTCCGTGAAGGCTGCAAATCCTGCGTAGCGCAAGGCGCGAAGCAGGATGGTGGGCGATGACGGGATCGAACCGCCGACCTGTCCCGTGTAAAGGGAATGCTCTACCGCTGAGCTAATCGCCCGCCGTCGTTGGTATCACAGAGCCGCTTCGGGCGCCTAGAGCCCACGGGGTGCCAGAGGTGATACCGGCTTGATTCCAGGCGGAATCTTCATCCTTTAGTTGATCGCGTCCTTCAGCTGCTTGCTGGCCTTGAAGCGCGGCACGTTGGCGGCCGGAATCCTGATCTTCTCGCCCGTCTGCGGGTTGCGCCCCTCGCTTGCCTCCCGCTTGGACACCTGGAAGGTGCCAAAGCCGACCAGAAGCACCTTCTCCTTTTTCTTCAGGGACTTGGTGATCACCGTCAGCATCGCTTCGACGGCACCTGCGGCATCGGTCTTGGAGAGGTTGGTCGAGGCGGCAACGGCGGCGATCAGATCGTGCTTGTTCACAGGCGAACCCCCAATGTCCGGCGGCGGGGAGTGTAAGGTCGGGCGGAAAAGCGCGTCAATGAAGAATACCAGATTTTGTAGGTAGACCTCGCAAAATCTGTATAGGTAGCATGCCTAACGCAAGAGGCCCCGGACATGCCGGGGCCTCGCTCATTCATTCGGACCTGATCAGGGTCAGTGGGCGCGGACTTCTGCTGCCTCCGCCGGCTTGGTCGAAACGGCATCAAGGTCGTTCGGCCATTCGATCGCCACCAAGGGCTTCACCAG
Source organism: Pseudomonadota bacterium (assembly GCA_049323495.1). Lineage (GTDB taxonomy): Bacteria > Pseudomonadota > Alphaproteobacteria > Reyranellales > Reyranellaceae > Reyranella. The sequence goes on along the minus strand of JBMONG010000016.1, from coordinate 129,501 downwards.
CGCCCGCGCCAGCACCTCGTCCACCGTGGACACCGGCACGATCTCCAGGCCCTTCTTCACGTTGTCCGGGATCTCGGGCAGATCGCGCTCATTCTCCTTGGGAATGAGCACGGTCTTGAGACCGCCGCGCAGCGCCGCCAGCAGCTTCTCCTTGAGGCCACCGATCGGCAGGACCCGGCCGCGCAGGCTGATCTCGCCGGTCATGGCCACTTCCTTGCGCACGGCAATGCCGGTCAGAGCCGATACGATCGAGGTGATCATCGCGACACCGGCGGACGGGCCATCCTTGGGGGTGGCGCCCTCCGGCACGTGGACGTGGATGTCGCGCTTCTCGAACATCACCGGCTTGATGCCGAACGAGTGTGCCCTTGACCGGACGTAGGCATTCGCCGCCTGCACCGACTCTTGCATCACGTCGCCCAGCTTGCCGGTTACGGTCATACGGCCGCGACCCGGTACGAGAACGGCTTCCACCTGCAGCAGTTCGCCGCCGACCTCGGTCCACGCAAGACCCGTCGTGATGCCCACAAGATCCTCGAGTTCCGCCTCGCCGAAGCGGAAGCGGCGCACGCCCGCGTACTTGTCGAGGTTCTTGGCCCGGACCTTCACCTTGGACGTCCCCTTCATGAGGATTTCCTTGGTGGCCTTGCGTGCGAGATTGGCGATCTCGCGCTCCAGGTTACGGACACCCGCCTCACGCGTGTAGTAGCGGACCAGGTCGCGCACTGCATCGTCGCCGATGTCGAGTTCGTCGGCCTTGAGCCCATTGCTCTCGATCTGCTTCGGGATGAGATGCGTGCGAGCGATCGCGACCTTCTCGTCCTCGGTGTAACCGGCCAGCCGGATGATCTCCATACGATCCATCAGCGGCTGCGCCATGCGCAGCGAGTTCGCCGTGGTGATGAACATCACGTTCGACAGGTCGTAATCGACCTCCAGATAGTGGTCGTTGAAGCTCGCGTTCTGCTCAGGGTCGAGCACCTCGAGCAGCGCCGACGACGGATCGCCGCGGAAATCGGCGCCGAGCTTGTCGATCTCGTCGAGCAGGAACAGCGGATTCGAGGACTTCGCCTTCTTCATGCTCTGGATGACCTTGCCCGGCAGCGATCCGATATAGGTCCGGCGATGGCCGCGGATCTCCGCCTCGTCGCGCACGCCGCCGAGCGACATGCGCACGAAGTTGCGCCCCGTGGCCTTGGCGATCGACTTGCCCAGCGAGGTCTTGCCGACACCCGGCGGACCGACGAGGCACAGGATCGGCCCCTTCATCTTCTCGACCCGCTGTTGGACGGCCAGGTACTCGAGGATGCGCTCCTTCACCTTCTCCAGACCATAGTGGTCGGCGTTCAGCACGTCCTCGGCATACTTCAGATCCTTGATGATCTTGGTCGGCTTGCGCCACGGGATCGACAGCAGCCAGTCGAGGTAGTTGCGCACCACCGTCGCCTCGGCCGACATCGGGCTCATCGTGCGGAGCTTCTTCAGTTCGGCATTCGCCTTCTCGCGCGCTTCCTTCGACAGGCGCGTCTTCTTGATGCGCTTCTCCAGCTCGGAGATCTCGTCGCGACCGTCCTCGGTCTCGCCAAGCTCCTTCTGGATCGCCTTCATCTGCTCGTTCAGATAGTACTCACGCTGCGTCTTCTCCATCTGACGCTTCACGCGGTTCCTGATCTTCTTCTCGACCTGGAGGACTCCGATTTCGCCTTCCATCAGGCCGAGGATGCGCTCGAGCCGCTTGGCGACGGAATCAAGCTCGAGAAGCTGCTGCTTCTCGGCGACCTTGAGCGCGAGATGCGCGGAGATGGTATCGGCGAGCTTGCCCGGCTCCTCGATCTTGTTGATCGAGACGACGACCTCCGGCGGCACCTTCTTGTTCAGTTTCACGTAGTTCTCGAATTCCGAGACCACGGTGCGCGCCGCCGCCTGCAGCTCCGCGGGATCGGCCGGCGCATCCTCCATCTCGACGGCCTTTGCCTCGAAGAAGTCGGGACGCCCGGTATAGCCGACGATCTGCACGCGACGACCGCCTTCGACGAGCACCTTCACGGTGTCGTCCGGCAGCTTCAGGAGCTGCAGCACGGTGCCGAGAGTGCCTATCGTATAGATATCCTCGGGCCCCGGATCGTCCTGGCTCGCGTTCTTCTGCGCGATCAGCAGGATCTGCTTGTCATCCTTCATGACCTCTTCGAGCGCCTTGACGCTCTTTTCGCGGCCGACGAAGAGCGGGACGATCATGCCGGGGAAAACGACGATGTCGCGCAACGGCAGGACCGGGTAGGTAGTTCCTTCGGTGGGGGCGTTCATGATGCCTCGCTACAGACGCTGTTAGAGCTACCCGCACCCCGGCCGAGACCCCCTGATGGGCGGTCCGCGGCCTGCCAGCACGCGCACTCACTTCCAAGATTGGCCCGAACAGGGGGTTGTTCAAGGCCCAGGCAAACTCGCTGGCGGCAGCCGCCGCCGACATTGCAAGACTTAGGCCGGCGCCGCCGCGACGCCCTCCTTGCGTTCACCGTGAACGTACAGCGGCTGAGCACGCCCTTCTATGACCTCGCGATTGATCACGACCTCCTCGACGCCATCGAGCGACGGCAGGTCGTACATCGTATCAAGCAGGACCGTTTCCATGATGGAGCGCAGTCCACGCGCTCCGGTCTTGCGCAGGATGGCCTTCTGGGCGACGGCCCGAAGCGCATCGTCGGAGAACTTGAGCTTCACGTTCTCCATGTCGAACAGCCGCTGATACTGCTTGATCAGCGCGTTCTTGGGTCGGGTCAGAATCTCGATCAGCGCGCTCTCGTCCAGGTCGTCGAGCGTCGCCACGACCGGCAGGCGGCCGACGAATTCCGGGATCAACCCGTATTTCAGCAGATCCTCCGGTTCGAGATCCCGCAGGACCTCGCCCGTGCGTCGGTCCTCAGGGCCGCGCACCTCGGCGCCGAAGCCGATCGACGTGCCCTGCCGGCGCATCGAAATGATCTTGTCCAGGCCGGAGAATGCACCACCGCAGATGAACAGGATGTTCGTCGTGTCGACCTGCAGGAACTCCTGCTGCGGGTGTTTGCGGCCACCCTGCGGCGGGACCGACGCGACAGTGCCTTCCATGATCTTGAGCAGCGCCTGCTGGACGCCCTCGCCCGACACGTCGCGCGTGATCGACGGGTTGTCCGATTTGCGGCTGATCTTGTCGACCTCGTCGATGTAGACGATGCCGCGCTGCGCACGCTCGACGTTGTAGTCGGCCGACTGCAGCAGCTTCAGGATGATGTTCTCCACATCCTCGCCTACATAGCCCGCCTCGGTGAGCGTCGTGGCGTCCGCCATCGTGAAGGGCACGTCGAGCATGCGGGCCAGCGTCTGCGCGAGCAGGGTCTTGCCGCAGCCGGTCGGTCCGATCAGCAGGATATTGGATTTGGCGATCTCGACGTCGTTCGCCTTGCCGCCATGGCTGAGCCGCTTGTAGTGATTGTGCACGGCAACCGCCAGAATGCGCTTTGCCTGGTCCTGCCCGATCACATAGTCGTCGAGGATCTGGCGGATCTCCTTGGGCGACGGTACGCCGTCCTTGGAGGACTTCACCAGCGTCGTCTTACTTTCCTCGCGGATGATGTCCATGCACAGTTCAACGCATTCATCGCAGATGAACACGGTGGGACCGGCAATGAGCTTCCGCACTTCGTGCTGGCTCTTTCCGCAGAAGCTACAGTACAGGGTGTTGCGGGAGTCGCCCCCGGATTTGGCGGCTGGCATGTTCTTAACGCACCTCCGCTTGGGCGGCCCGCCAAGCGCGGGTCCGCACACAAGACTATGTTAAACGCGCCTCCCAGATCGGGACAACATCAAAATATGGTGTGCCGCCTGCCGAATGGGAAACAATAAATCGCCCCTCTACGAGGCTGCCGCCTGGACCGTGGGTGTGGGACGCTTATCCAGGACGTCATCGATCAGGCCAAACTCCTTCGCCTCGGGCGGCGAGAAGAACTTGTCCCGTTCCATGGCCCGCTCGATCTCCTCGATCGTTCGGCCCGTGTGGGTCACGTACATTTGGTTCAGCCGGGCCCTCGTCGCAAGTATCTCGCGCGCGTGGATCTCGATATCGGTGGCCTGGCCCTGGGCGCCGCCCGACGGCTGATGAATCATGATGCGGGAATTGGGCAGTGCGAAGCGCTTGCCCTTCTGTCCCGCCATCAGGAGCAGTGAGCCGGCCGATGCCGCCTGTCCGAAGACGAGGGTCGAGATCTGCGGCCTGACGTACTGCATGGTATCGTAGATCGCCATGCCGGAGGTCACCACGCCGCCCGGCGAGTTGATATAGAAGGAAATGTCCTTCGTCGGGTTCTCGGCTTCCAGGTAGAGGAGCTGAGCGCAGACCAGCCCGGCGACATTGTCTTCGATCGGGCCGTTCAGGAAGACGATACGCTCCTTCAGCAGCCTCGACCAGATGTCGTAGCCACGTTCGCCGCGCGCCGACTGCTCGACGACCATCGGCACGTAGTAGTTGTTGTAGATCTCAAGCGGATCGCGGTCGCGACTCATCGCGGGCTCCCAATGGTATTGAGCTCAAAAGGTGGCAGCGGCGGCGGCGCGGTTCAAGGCGCCCGTTCTGGATCAATTCGTCGCCGCTTCCTGCGCCTTCGCGTCGGCATCGTCGGCCTCTTCCGCCTCGCGAGCCGCCTTCATCAGTTCCTCGGCGGTAACCGACTTCTCCGTCACCTTGGCGAGCTCGAGAATGAAATCGACCGTCTTTTCCTCGAAGATCGGCGCCCGCAGGCGTTCCTTCAGTTCGGCGTTCTTGCTGTAGAATTCGAGGACCTGACGCTCCTGGCCGGGATAGCGCATGGCTTCGCGCATGACCGACTGGTTGAGCTCCTCGGGCGTGACCTCGATGTTGTTCGAACGGCCGACATCGGCAAGCAGCAGACCGAGGCGCACCCGGCGCTCGGCGATCTCGCGATACTCCTTGCGCATCTTCTCTTCGTCGTCCTCGAACTGCTGGCCGGCCTTCCTGGCCTCCTCCACCCGCTGCCAGATCGCGTCGAACTCGCCGTCCACCAGGCCATCCGGCACCGCGAACTTGTGCGCCTCTGCCAGCTTGTCCAGGAGCTGGCGCTTGACCATCGAGCGCGCCACCTGCGCGTAGTCCTGGCCGATCCGGTCGGCGATCGCCTTGCGCATGGCGTCCAAATTCTCGAAGTTGTTCTTCTTCGCGAGCTCATCGTCCGCCGGCTTGTCGACGAACTCCAGCACCTCCTTGATGGTGCACTTGAAGACGGCTTCCTTGCCGGCCAGCTCGGCATTGCCGTAGTCGGCCGGGAACGTGACCTTGACGTCCACCGTCTTGCCCACCTCGGCGCCGACGAGCTGGTCCTCGAATCCGGGAATGAACGAGCCCGAGCCCAGCTCGAGCACGTAGTCCTGGGCAGCTCCCCCAGGGAACTCAGTGCCATCGACCGAGCCGACGAAGTCGATCTTCACGGCGTCGCCCTTCTGGGCCGGCCGCGCCGGAGCGACGGGCTTCTGCTCACGGTTGGCCTTGGCGATGCGACCCAGCGCATCCTCGATCTCCTTCTCGGAGACCTCGGCCTTCAGGCGGTCGAGCTCGATGGCGGAGAAGTCGAGCTTGCCGATCTCCGGCAGCACCTCGATCGCGACCTCGAACTCGACGTCCTTGCCCTCCTCGAGCTGCTTGAGGTCGACGCGCGGCTGCAGGGCGGGCTTGAGGCCGCGATCCTCGATCGCCTTGGCCGTGCTGGAGTTGACCGCCTGCTCCACCGCTTCGCCGAACAGCGCCTGGCCGTACTGCTTCTTGAGAAGCCCGACGGGCACCTTTCCCGGGCGGAAGCCCGGCATCTGCGCCGTTCGGGCGAGCTCCGCCAGGCGCTGATCGACCTGGGCGGTCAGGTCGCCCGCCGGCACCACGATCTTGAATTGCCGCTTCAGCCCTTCGGCCGACAGTTCCGTAACTTCCATCGTCTCACTTCCATTTCCGTCTGGTGCGGGCGGAGGGACTTGAACCCCCACGCCTTGCGGCACGAGAACCTAAATCTCGCGTGTCTACCAATTCCACCACGCCCGCCCGACTCCAACCCCCGCCGCGCGCGCGGGCCTTCGGGCCATGCCGCAGGGCCGAATCGCGCGCCTCTTAGCCCGCGCGCGCAAGGCGGTCAATTCGCGGCGAGCAGTTCCTGCAAAGTCCGGGGCATCTCGGCCGCCAGATCCTCGGCGATGAGCCCTGGCCGTCCGAAGCGCAGCGCACAATCGCCATGGATCCACGCCGCCGCCGCCGCAGCGGCCAGAGGCTCGAGCCCCTGTGCCAACAATCCCGCCGCAATGCCTGCCAGCACGTCGCCGGCACCTGCAGTCGCGAGGCCAGGAGAAGCGTGCACATTGATGACGGCCCGGCCGTCCGGCGCCGCGACGACCGTATCGGGCCCCTTCAGGAGGACGGTCGCACCGCTGCGGCGCGCGGCTTCCCTCACCCGGGCGACCTTCCCGGGCGTCGCCGCGAGGTCGGGGAACAGCCGCCGAAACTCCCCCTCGTGCGGCGTCAGCAGGACGGGTCCTCTCACGGCCGCGGCGAAGCCCCCGGCGTCCCGGCTCAGCATGGTGATGGCGTCCGCGTCCAGGACGACGGCACGCCCCGTCGCCAGCGCCGCAAGCGCGGCGACATGAGTCCGATCGTCCAGGCCTGCTCCCGGGCCGACCAGCACCGCATTGCGCCGTTCGTCGGTCAGCAGTCGCCCGAATTCTTCCCCGTCGTCACATCTCGCGATCAGGTTGCCGGCTTCAGCCGCCTGATAGACCGGAATCGCCACCTGCGGTGCGGCGATCGTCGCGAGCCCGGCTCCGGCACGGCGTGCCGCCAAGGCCGCCAGGCGTGCCGCCCCGGTTGCCACCGCACCGCCCAGGATGGTGACGTGGCCGCGGGCGTATTTGTGATCGGCCGGGTCATCGCGCCGCAGATGCCGTCGCCACAGCGCCGGGCCGTTCAGCCAGAGCCTCGGCGCAATCTCCTCAAGGACTCCCGCGGGTGTGCCGATATCTGCCACTCCGAGGACTCCGCAGCGTCTCAGCCCTTCCAGCGAGTAGTGGCCCGGCTTGGGACGGAAAAACGTGACGGTCCGGGCGGCATGGGGCGCACGCCCCAGCACTTCCCCGGTGTCGCCGTGCAGCCCGCTCGGCACGTCCACCGCTATCACGGTGAGCCGATCCTGATTCATGCGGTCGACGAGCTCACCGGCCAAGCCATCGATGGGCCTTGTCAGGCCTGCCCCGAACAGGGCATCGATCACCAGCGGGCGGCCATCGAGCAGATCGACGGAGGCTGGCTCGACCGCCCCCTGCCAGGCGTCACAGGCCAAGGCAGCGTCGCCGCGAAGCGACGCGCGATCGCCGAGCAGGCCCAGCCGCACCGGCCAGCCTGCCGACTTGAGGTGCCGCGCGGCCACGAAGCCGTCACCGCCATTGTTTCCCGGTCCGCACAGCACCACCACCGCCCGGCGTGAATAGCCTTCCATGACGGCTGCGGCCACCGCCCGGCCGGCCTTCTCCATCAACGACATGCCCGAGACGCCGAGCTCCACGGCCGCAGCATCGGCCCTGGCCATCTCGCTGCAACTCAGGAGCGCGTTTTCACTGCAAGGTTCAAGGTCACGCGCCGGAAGATCAACGGCCATGGCGGGCGAGCGACTGGGGCGGCCGACCGGACTTGAACCGGCGACATCCAGAATCACAATCTGGCGCTCTAACCAACTGAGCTACGGCCGCCACTATGGGTCGCTCCCGCGAAGCGGCGTCTTCCTACGCTCGCGCAGTCGAAGCGTCAAGAAACCGGCGTGGGTGGCAGGAGGCGGTCGATTGCAGTCAGCCACACTTGCATGGCTTCTTCCACGGGAAGGCCGCTGTCCTCCCTCATGCGCGCCCAGCATTCGAAGTCGATCAGGCTCTCGATCGCCACCAGGGTCTGAAGGCGCTCTGTCTCGCCAAGAGTCGAGAGCTCCGGTCGATACATGATCTCGATGCGCTCGATGGTCCTCTGGCGCGCGGTGGCGAGCCGGGACTTGAGCTCCGGATCCTGGTCCGCACTGAAGATGAGGACACGCCAAAGGGCCACGCCGCGTTCACAGGTCCCGGCGCGCGTCTCGACATGAGACCGGATGCGCGTCGGCCGGTCGCCATCGACATTGCGGGGCGGCGCCAGGGCCGCCGCTTGCGCAAGTTGATAGTCCGCCGCAGCGACCCTGAGCTTGCTGAGATCCGGAAAGCGCTCGAAGACGGATCGCACGGAATAGCCTGCCCGCTCCGCGATGCGCGCGGCTGTGGGGACGGGCGTGGATGGATTTTCGCGCAGTAGCGCGAGGTACGCCTCGATGATGAGCTGCTTCGTTCGCTCGCTTCTTAGGCGGCGACCGTCGATGCGGGCAGGACGAGGTGAGAGTGCTGTGGACAATTTGGGGTGCTAAAACTGCAAATATATATTGGCAATTAAAGTGCAGGAAGTACACCCGCACTTCTAGCAGACCTTCAATGCAAATTGTAACATTCGCATGGCATGCGCGAGAAACTATATATGGCCGCTGCGCGAAATTATCACCCTTTCGCATCGAAGTGGCGCCGGAGGCGATCGGCAGCCAGATCCAGCGTCGCGTCTTCCTTGCAGAAGCAGAAGCGGACGAGATGCCTGGGTGCCAGCGCACGCTCCTCATAGAAGGCGCTGACCGGCACAGCGGTAACCCCGGCCTCCACGGTGATGTGGCGGCAGAAGTCCTCGTCCACGGCATCGAACCCGAGCCGTCGAAAGTCGGCCGTCACGAAATATGTGCCATGGGTCGGCAATACCCCGAAGCCGATCTCCGCCAAGGCGGATGCCAGGCGGTCCCGCTTCCGCTGCATGTCCTTGGCGAGACCCGAGAAATAGTCATCCCCGAGCCGCAGCCCGGTCGCCGCCCCGCACTGCAGGTTGGGAGGCGTCGTGAAGGTCATGAACTGGTGCGTCTTGGCAATCGGCTTCATCAGGTCCGGCCCCGCCGTGACGTAACCGACCTTCCACCCTGTCAAGCTGAAGCTCTTGCCGGCGGATCCGATCCGGACGGAGCGCTCCCGCATGCCCGGGAGCGCCATGATCGAGAGATGCTGGCGATCATCGAAGACGATGTGCTCGTAGACCTCGTCGCAGACGGCAATGACATCGTGCTGCCTGCAGAGTCCGGCGATGAACTCGAGTTCAGAGCGATCGAACACCTTGGCGCAAGGATTCATGGGCGTGTTGAACAGGATAAGCTTGGTGCGGTGCGTGAAGGCCGCCGCCAGCGCCTCCCGCGGCAGATCCCAGGTCGGCGGCTCAAGCCGCACCAGCCGCGGCACGCCCCCCGCTCTGCGGACGATCGGCAGGTAGGAATCGTAGAGCGGTTCGATCAGGACCACCTCGTCCCCGGGCTCGATCAACCCGAACAGACAGTCGCCCAGGGCCTCGGTGGCTCCGGAGGTCACCAGGACCTCGGTCTGCCAATCGACGTCGATCCCCTGGAAGCGTCGTCCATGTTCGGCCACGGCCTGACGCAATTCCGGGATCCCCATCATCGGGGGGTACTGGTTGTGACCGTTGAGCAGATAGTCGGCGGCCGCCCGCCGCACGACCTCAGGGCCCTTGTCGTCGGGAAAACCCTGGCCGAGGTTCACTGACTGATGCTCTCTTGCCAGGGCGGACATGACCTCGAAGATCGTGGTCCCGAGGCCGGACATCAATGCATTCGCAGACTTCATGCTATATTCTCAGGGTGCCTTATTTATGGTCATTTTTGTGATCATTTTTCGCTCTGTTTGATCATTCCCTCGCCATTTACGCTGTCCGATCTGCTCCTCCAGGAGACGTTGACTTTGGCATGAAACTTGCTTCCTTCGCGATAGACGGGCTGCCCCAGCGTGGCAGTGCGATGTCTGCGTGCGGGAGTGCCTCAAGGCAATGAAGAAGATCGAAGCGATCATCAAGCCCTTCAAGCTCGACGAGGTGAAGGACGCGCTCAATCAGATCGGCCTTAAGGGCATCACGGTGCTGGAAGCGAAGGGCTTCGGCCGGCAGAAGGGCCATACGGAACTCTATCGCGGGGCGGAGTACGTGGTCGACTTCCTGCCGAAGGTGAAGATCGAGCTGATCATCGAGGACGAGATGGTCGAGAAGGCCGTCGAGGCGATCCGCGCCTCGGCGCATACCGGCCGCATCGGCGACGGAAAGATATTCGTGTCTAGCATCGACGACGCGATTCGAATTCGTACTGGCGAGCGTGGAGACGCCGCCGTATGAGACCTGGCCTCTGGGGGCAGAGGACGACTGTGACCACAAGAGAGGGAAGCACGACAAATGGACGCCAAACAGGTACTCGCATTGATGAAGGAGAAGGACGTCAAGTTCGTCGACTTCCGCTTCACCGATCCGCGCGGCAAGTGGCAGCACACCGCCCGCATGGCGTCGGCCACGGATGAGAGCTCCTTCGCCGACGGCGTGATGTTCGACGGCTCCTCGATCGCGGGCTGGAAGGCGATCAACGAGTCCGACATGATCCTGATGCCGGATCCGTCCACGGCCGTCCTCGACCCCTTCGCGGCGCAGACGACGCTGATCGTAAATTGCGACGTGGTCGAGCCGTCGACTGGCCAGCTCTACTCCCGCTGCCCCCGCTCCACCGCCAAGCGTGCCGAATCCTTCCTGAAGTCGTCCGGCGTCGGCGACACGGCGGTGTTCGGTCCCGAACTCGAATTCTTCGTGTTCGACGACGTCCGCTTCGACGTCCAGATGGGCGGCAGCTTCTACAAGGTGACCTCGACGGAATCGCCCTGGAACACGGGTGTCGAGTACGAGGGCGGCAACATGGCCCATCGTCCGGGCGTGAAGGGCGGCTACTTCCCGGTCCCCCCGGTCGATTCGATGAACGACCTGCGTGCCGAGATGATGTCGGTCTGCACCGACATGGGCCTGGTCATGGAGATCCATCACCACGAAGTGGCTCCGGCTCAGAACGAGCTGGGCTTCCGGTTCGACACGCTCGTCAAGACGGCCGATAACGTGCAGAAGTACAAGTACACGCTGCACAATGTGGCCCACAGCTACGGCAAGACGCTGACCTTCATGCCGAAGCCGATCTATGGCGACAACGGTTCGGGCATGCACACCCACCAGTCGATCTGGAAGGAAAACAAGCCGCTGTTCGCGGGCTCGGGCTATGCCGACCTGTCGGAGACGGCGCTGTACTACATCGGCGGCATCATCAAGCATGCCAAGGCGCTCAACGCCTTCTGCAACGCCAGCACCAACTCCTACAAGCGCGTCATTCCGGGCTTCGAGGCGCCGGTGCTGCTGGCCTATTCCTCGCGCAACCGCTCGGCCTCGTGCCGCATCCCCTACGCTTCGTCGCCCAAGGGCAAGCGCGTCGAGGTCCGCTTCCCCGATCCGTCGGCCAATCCCTATCTCGCCTTCGCGGCGATGCTGATGGCCGGCATCGACGGCATCCAGAACAAGATCCATCCGGGCGACCCGATGGACAAGAACCTGTACGACCTGCCGCCGGAGGAGCTCTCGAAGGTTCCGACGGTCGCCGGCTCGCTGCGCGAGGCGCTGAATGCGCTCGACGCCGACCGCTCGTTCCTCACCAAGGGTGGCGTGTTCACCGACGACCAGATCGACGCCTACATGGAGCTCAAGTGGGAAGAGGTCTACAACTGGGAACACCAGCCGGCGCCGGTCGAGTACAAGATGTACTACTCGATCTGATCCGTCGATCTTTCGATGCGTGGAAGGGCCTGCGAAAGCAGGCCCTTCTTCTTTGTGGCGATGCGTGCAAGTCTCCCGCGCCTTGGAGGAGCGCGATGACCGACTGGATGGACGAGGCGATGAAGGCGTTGCGGCCCTGGATCGGCCGGGTGCGAACCGTCGAGGACGATATCGGACTCATGGCGGTGCGGCGGGCCGCCGGAGCCTTCGACATGGATCCCGAAGGCTTCGTCCGCGGCACGGAGTTGCCGCCGCACTGGTTCACCCTCTTCTTCGGCGAAACCGTCCGGCAGCGCGACATCGGCCCCGATGGCCATCCCAACAAGGGCATCGTCCTGCCGCCGATCCCCATGCCCCGCCGCATGGGTGCCGGGCGCCGCGTGAAGATCATGGGCGCGCTCAAGGCCGGCGAGCCCGCCGTCAAGAAGGCCGAGGTGGCCGACATCGTTCCCAAGAGCGGCCGCTCCGGGGACATCTTCGTGCTCACCATGCGCCACACCATCGAGCAGGACGGCAGGCCGGTGGCGGTCGACACGTTCGACGCCATCTACCGGCCAGCCGTGCCACCAGGGCAGAAAACGACGGCGACGGTGCCGCAGCAGGCGCGCACCGACCATGCCTGGAGCGATCGGACGAACCTCACCAATGCCCTGAACTTCCGCTACTCGGCAATCACCTGGAACGCCCACCGCATCCATTACGATGCCGACTACACCCGCACCGAGGAAGGCTATCCTGCCCTCGTGTCGAACGGCGGCCTGTCGATGCATCTCATGGTCGACGCAGCCCTGCGCCACGCCAAGGGCACGCTCGCCGCCTACAGCGCCCGCCTCGTCCATCCACTCTGGATCGGCGACCTGATCGAGGTGCGCGGCGAGGAACAGAAGGACGGCAAGCTGAAGATCTGGGCCGCCGACAAGAACGGCGTGCTCTGCGGCGAGATGGAGCTGGAGTTCAACCCGTGAGCGGACCCCTCGACGGCGTTCGTGTCGTTGACCTCACCACCGTCGTCGTGGGTCCGATCTGCACGCGCACGCTCGCCGACTACGGTGCCGAGGTGATCAAGGTCGAGGCGCCGGGCGGCGACCTGCTGCGGACGATGGCGCAGGGCAGCCGTCATCCCGGCATGTCCGGCAAGTTCATCAACTTCAATCGCAACAAGCGGTCCGTGGTGCTCGATCTGAAGAAGCCCGACGGGCTGGCCGCGATGCATCGGCTGATCGAGCGCGCTGACGTCTTCGTAAGCAATGTGCGGCCCGAGGCGCTCGGCCGTGCAGGCCTCGACTACGGAAGCCTGGCCGCCCGGCATCCGCGCCTGATCCACTGCTCGATCCTGGCTTTCGGCCGCGGCGGCCGCTACTACAACCGCCCCGCCTACGATCCGATCGTCCAGAGCCTCTCCGGCGTCGCCGGCACGCTGGCGCGCGCGACCGGCGAGCCGCGCTTCGTGCCCATGGTGATGAGCGACCACACGACCGGCCTCATCGCCGCGCAGTGCATCGGCTTCGCGCTCTACCGTCGCGAGAAGACCGGCAGGGGTGAGGCCATCGACGTGCCCATGCTCGAGAACATGGCCTCCTTCGTCTCGAGCGAGCACATGGGCGCCATGACCTTCGACCCGCCGGTCGGCCCCAGCGGCGACAATCGGCTGCTGACGCCCGACTATCGTCCGTTGCCGACCAGGGATGGCTACATAACGGTCGGCCCGAACACCAACGCCCAGGCTTTCGCCTTCTTCGATGCGATCGGCCGACCCGAGCTCAAGACCGACCCGCGCTTCGACAGCGCCGCCTCGCGAACCACGAACGCGGCCGCCTACTTCGAGGTCCGGAAGGCCGGCCTCGCCCAGAAGACGACCGACGAATGGCTGGAGATCTTCGACCGGCTCGACGTTCCGGCAGCGCGCTACAATTCGATCGACGACCTGCTGACCGATCCGCACCTCGACGACGTCGGATTCTTCCGTCCGGAGGATCATCCCAGCGAGGGCCGCATCCGCCGCACGCGGCTTGCCAACACCTTCTCGGGCGGCGAGCGCGAGACGCCCACCCACGCGCCGCGGCTGGGCGAACATACGCGTGCGGTGCTGTCGGAGGCCGGATATGCCGAGGCCGAGATCGACGCGATGTTGTCGGCCGGTGCCGCCGCGGGCTGATCAGAAGGGCTTGTCGCCCTTGATCAGCACGCGCTGCATGATACGCGCCTCCCCGGCCGGATAGTCGATGACCACGCGGTGCATCGTGGCGCGGTTGTCCCAGACCACGATGTCGCCGACCGACCAGGCATGTCCGAAGTGATGCTCTGGCTTCCGTGCCTCGTCGGCCAGTTCGTCGAGCAGCGCGTCGCTCTCGTCGCGGTCCAGCCCCACGATGCGATCGAGACGGTTTGGATTGAGATAGAGCGCCTTGCGCCCGGTCTCCGGATGGGTGCGCACCAGAGGATGTTCGACGTCCGGCGTCTCCGCGATCTCTTCCGGCGTGCGCGGCGACGGCCGATTGCGGGCGCGCGGCGTATCATAGCCGTGGATCGCCCGCATGCCGTCGATGCGCCTGCGCGTCGCTTCGGGCAGCGCCTCGTAGACCGAATGCATGTTGCAGAACCAGGTGGCGCCGCCACGGCTCGGGATCTCGATGGCGTGCAGCAGGGTCGCCTTGGCGGGGATGGCGAAATACGAATCATCTGTATGCCAGTCCTCGGCACGGATGGCCGTCTTGTCGGTCGAGCCGTCCGCCATCAGCGTGCTCACCATGACCGAAACCTCCGGAACGTCGCCGCTGCGCTTGTAGCGCAGAAGCTGCGTCTGTGGTGCCCCGAAGGCCCGCGCGAAGGACAGGGTGTCCTGCGGGGCCATGCGGTCCCCGGGCACGACGACCAGCAGGTGCTCGGCAAGAGCCCTGTTCAGGAATTCGGCGATCGCCGGTTCGCCCGCCTGACGGCGGTCGAGGCCTTCGATGCGCGCACCGAGAGGGCCTCCGCAAGGAACGACTTCAGGCATGCGGGGCAGCCTAGCGCGACGAGGTGCGGAACATCAATTCGCGCATCCAGAGCCGAGCGCGCTGAACCAGCGCCCGGGTCTTCTGCCACGCCGGCAGCGCACGCACGAACGCATAGAGGCGAGCCCGCCACAGGAAGACCCAATCCTCCGCCCGGCAATACCAGGATATCCTGAGCAAGGTGGGACGCAGGACATTGTAGAGGCGTGCGACCAGCGCCGTGGCCACTACCTTGCCGGCGATGATGCTTGCCAGGGCAAGCCCGTACAGGTGATGGAACGCGAACCATACGGCCGAGAGCTTGATCGGAATGACCAGCAGAGACGGCGCCACGAAGGCGGCAAGGGCCGCCCATGGCGGCAGCCCGCGCAGCCATGCCTCCAGCCGCGCCACGGGCGGCCATTTGGCCAATGCGGCCATCGCGAGGCCGAGATAGCGGAGCAGCGTCTCCTCGACGAAGACGATCGCCGCCGCCACGGGCACAAGCAGAAGTTCGAGGAGCCGTTTGAGATGGCGTTTCACGATACCGCCAAATAAAGCTGCAATTCTGGCTTTTGGACGACCACCATGTTTCACCGCCGCACCATTGCCCAACTCATGGCCGCTGCTGCCCTGGCGCCGGCCGTCCCGTCAGCGCAGGGCCGCCCGCCCCTCTCGCGCATCGCCTTCGGATCCTGCGCCGACCAGAAGAAGCCCCAACCCATCTGGGACGCCATTCTTGCCTATCGACCGGACCTTTTCATCTTCATGGGCGACAATGTCTACGGCGACTTCAACGGCGCCGACGCCGGACCGCTCGAGCAGGCCTACGCCGGAGCTTCACGGATCGCAGGCTATGCGAAGTTGCGTGACACTGTCAGCCATCTCGCCATCTGGGACGACCACGACTACGGTCTGAACGATGGGGGCGGCGACTTCGCCCACAAGGACGTCGCCAAGGGCTTGTTCCTGGACTTCTGGAATGTGCCGGCCACGGATGTGCGGCGCAGCCGTGAGGGCATCTTCGATTCGCGCATCATCGGCCCGCCCGGCATGCGGGTCCAGGTCATCCTGCTCGATACGCGCTGGTTCCGTTCGCCCCTCAAGCCGACCGATCAGCGCGGCGCGCCGGGCAAGCAGCGCTATCTGCCCGACGATGATCCCCGCAAGAGCATGCTGGGGGAGACGCAGTGGACGTGGCTCGCAGGGGAGTTGCGCAAGCCGGCCGAGCTGCGCCTGATCGTGTCGAGCATCCAGGTGCTGGCCGAGGGCCACGGCTGGGAGCGCTGGGGGAACCTGCCGCTGGAACGCCAGAAGCTCTTCGACACCATCCGTGCCACCGGCGCCAAGGGCATCGTCCTCCTCTCGGGAGATCGGCACATCGGCGCGCTCTACCGCGAAGTGCCGGAGGATCTCTACCCGCTCTACGAGGCCACCTCGAGCGGCCTCAACATGGTGTATTGGGCCGCCAGCGAGCCCGGCCCCAACCGGCTTGGGGCACTCTATGCCAGCGCAAATTTCGGCGTGGTCGACGTAGATTGGTGGGAGCGCAAGCTCACGCTCGCCCTGCGGGACGAAGGCGGCAGCACCCGCCGGGCCGTTACCGTCGGTTTCGACGAGATCGGTGTCGCTGCATAGTTGCCCGACCAGCCCGCGCACCAGGGCTGCCGGTCAGGCAGCCTTCGCACGCGACAGGATTGAAGGCTACTGCGGCTTGACGCCCGCGGCCTGGACGGCCGGCACCCACTTGTCGATCGACGCCTTGAGCTGCTTG
Source organism: Pseudomonadota bacterium (assembly GCA_049323495.1). Classification (GTDB taxonomy): domain Bacteria; phylum Pseudomonadota; class Alphaproteobacteria; order Reyranellales; family Reyranellaceae; genus Reyranella. The sequence continues at coordinate 112,991 of JBMONG010000016.1, read as the reverse complement.
CCCAGCGCCTCCGGCGACATCTCGTCCGCGCCGGGGAGATCGACGGCCAGTTCGGTCAGCCGCACCCTCACCTTCTCGTCCGACAGCGCCGTCTTCAGCGCCTGGTTCAGCTTCGCAATGGCGTCCTTGGGCGTGCCCTTGGGCGCGAAGAAGCCGTTCCAGATCGTGACCTCGTATCCCTTGAGACCGGATTCGTCGATGGTCGGCACGTCGGGAAGCTGCGGCAGGCGCTTGAGCGTGGAGACGCCGAGGGCCTTGATGTTGCCGCTCTTGATCTGCGGCAGCACGTTCACGGCCTGGTCCACCATGTAGTCGAACTGGCCGGAGACCAGGTCGTTCAGGGCAGGCCCGGTGCCCTTGTAGGGAATCTCCAGCACATCGACCTTCATCATGCTGTTCAGCATCAGGCCACCCAGATGCGACGCGGCGCCGATGCCCGCCATGCCGTACTGCGCCTTCTTCTCGTTGGCCTTCACGTAGGCGACAAATTCCTGGAAGTTCTTGGCCGGCAGGTCCTTCCTCGTGACCAGGACCATGGGATTGGTGCCGCCCAGGCCGACGGGCTCGAAGTCCTTCTGGCTGTCGTAGGGCAGCGACTTGTACAGGGCGATGTTGACGGCCAGCGTGCCCATGTGGGCGAAGGCCAGGGTGTAGCCGTCCGGTGCGGCCTTGGCGGCCTTGTTGACGCCGATCGTGCCGCCGGCGCCGCCGACATTCTCCACGATCATCTGCTGCCCCAGCACCTCGCTCATGCGCTGGCAGAGGATGCGGGCCAGCGCATCGGTCGGGCCGCCGGCCGCGAACGGTACGATCACCGTTATGGGCTTCGTCGGATAGGCCTGCGCCCGGACGCCGAACGGCATTGCCGCCGCGCCGGCCGCCGCTGCGGCGGTCAACAAACTACGTCTCTTCATGGGTGTTTCCTGCGAACAATTGCTGCGGCGGCGCAGCTACACCGTCTTCACGAGTTCCGCAATGGCCGCGCCGACCGTCTTCGTGTCGCCGTTGCCGCCCAGATCCTTGGTGCGTGGTCCTCCCTCGACCAGGGATGCCGCGATCGCCCGCTCGATCGCCTCCGCCGCCTCCGGATAGCCCAGATGCCGGACCATCATGGCGCCCGACCAGATCTGGCCGATAGGGTTGGCGATCCATTTGCCGGCAATGTCCGGGGCCGAGCCATGCACCGGCTCGAACATCGACGGGAACCTGCGTTCCGGGTTGATGTTGCCGGACGGCGCGACGCCGATCGAGCCGGTCAGGGCCGGCCCCAGGTCCGAGAGGATGTCGCCGAACAGGTTGGAGCCCACGACAACGTCGAACCAGTCCGGGTTGCGCACGAAATGCGCCGTCAGGATGTCGATGTGGTACTGGTCGGCCTTGATGTCCGGGTAGTGCTTCTTCATCTCGGCGAAGCGCTCGTCCCAGAACGGCATCGTGTGGATGATGCCGTTGGACTTGGTGGCCGAGGTCACGTGCTTCTTCTTCGTACCGCGCGCGAACTCGAAGGCGAACTTCAGCACGCGATCGACACCCTTGCGCGTGAAGATGGCCTCCTGGATGGCGAATTCCTGATCGGTGCCCTGGAACATGCGGCCGCCGATCTGGCTGTACTCGCCCTCGGTATTCTCGCGCACCACCCAGAAGTCGATCTCGCCGGGCTTGCGGTTGGCCAGCGGTGACGGCACGCCTTCGAACAGCCGCACCGGACGCAGATTGACGTACTCGTCAAAGTCCCGGCGGATCGGAATGAGCAGGCCCCACAGGGATACGTGGTCGGGGACACCCGGCCAGCCGACCGCCCCGAGGAAGATGCTCTCGAAGGCCTTGAGCTGCTCCAGGCCGTCCTCGGGCATCATCTTGCCGGTCTTCAGGAGGCGATCGCACGACCAGTCGAACTCCGTGAAGTCGAGTTCGAAGCCGAAGCGCCGCGCCGCGGCCTCGAGCACGCGCACGCCTTCCGGAAGCACCTCTTTTCCGATTCCGTCTCCCGGAATGAGAGCGATCTTGTGCCTGGCCATCCATTTCCTCCTGCAACGATTCAGGACGTATACTGGACGCCGTTTAGGGAGCAAACCATGACCTATGATCTGAAGATCACGGGCGGCACCATCGTCGACGGCACCGGGAAAGCCGGCTTCTCGGGAGATCTCGCCATCAAGGACGGCAAGGTCGTCGCCTTGGGCAAGGCCGAGGGCCCGGCCGCGGAGACGATCGATGCCGCCGGCCAGGTGGTCTGCCCGGGATTCGTGGACGTGCATACGCACTATGACGCGCAGATCCTGTGGGATCGCATGCTCAGCATCTCGCCGTGGCATGGCGTCACCACCACGGTGATCGGCAATTGCGGATTCGGCGTCGCACCGACACGAGCAGCGCACCGCAAGCTCGTGCTCCAGACATTGGAGAAGGTCGAAGGCATGAGCCTCGATGCCCTGCACGCGGGTCTGGGAGACGACTGGCCGTTCGAGACCTTCCCCCAGTACCTGGACGCGCTGGAGAAGAGCGGCTCGGCGATCAATGTCGCGGCGCTGTTTGGCCATACGCCGCTGCGCCTCTACGTGATGGGAGAGGAGTCGACTGAACGCGCCGCGACGCCGGACGAGATCTCAGCCATGAAGAAGCTGGTGCGCGAGGCCATGGAGGCGGGCGCCATCGGCTTCGGCACTTCCGTTTCGGTCAGTCACAACGGCTATGCCGGCAAGCCCGTCCCCAGCCGGCAGGCGAGCGTCGAGGAGATGGACGCCATGGTCTCCGTGCTTGGTGAGCTGAAGCGCGGGCTGATGCAGATCACCATCGGGCGGGACTTCTCCACCAGGCACATGGCCGACGTCAGCCGCAAATACGGTGTGCCGGTGACCTGGACCGCCCTGCTCTCCTACCTCTACGGACCGGGCGGCCACCGCAAGCAGCTCGACCTCGCTGCCGAGCAACGCAAGGCGGGCGCCATCGTCGTTCCGCAGGTGAGCTGCCGGCCACTCAACTTCGAGTTCACCTTCGCCGAGCCGTTCATCTTCGACGTCATGAAGTTCATGAACGAGCTTGCCGCGGCCGACGCCAAGGCGCCGGGCACGCGCCGCCGCGCCTATGCCGATCCGGCCTGGCGCGAGAAGCTGCGCAGCGAGGTCACCCCGCTGTTCCGGAACTGGTGGGAGCGCGTGGTGATCGCCTGGGCACCCTCCGCCCGCGAGCTCGAGGAGATGCCGCTGGCGGCGGCCGCCGCGAGGCTCGGCAAGGACCCGGTCGACCTGGCGCTCGATCTCGCGCTCGCCAACGACCTGCAGGCGCGCTTCCGCATGGCCGTCATGAACTTCGACGAGGGGGAAGTGGCGGAGCTTATCACCGATCCCAACACGATCATCGCGCTGTCGGATGCCGGTGCGCACGCCAGCCAGCTCTGCGACGCCTGCTACTCGACCCACCTGCTGGGGCACTGGGTGCGCGAGCGCAAGACCTTCACCCTGGAGCAGGCCGTCCACAACCTGACGCAGAGGCCCGCCGAGTTGTTCGGCATCACCGATCGCGGCGTCCTGGCCGAAGGCCGGCCGGCCGACGTCGTCGTGTTCGACCCGAGCACGGTCGGTCCCGGCCCGCTGAAGCGCGTCTACGACCTGCCCGCCGGCGCCGACCGGCTGGTGTCGGAGGCCAGCGGCATTGCTGCCGTCATCGTCAATGGCGAGCTGATCCGCCGGGACGGCAAGGATGCCGTCGCGGCCAACGGCAGGCTGCCCGGCCGCCTGCTGCGCCACGGTCGAGCGGCTTAGAGATCAACCGAGAGGAGATCATGATCCACGTCATCGCCATCATCACGGCCAAGCCCGGCAAGCGCGACGAAGTCCTGCAGCACTTCAAGGCCAACGTTCCCGCCGTCCATGCCGAAAAGGGCTGCATCGAGTACGGCGCCACGGTCGACACGGACGGCGGACCGTTCGCGAAGTTCGGTCCGGACACCTTCGTCGTCATCGAGAAGTGGGAAAGCATGGATCACCTCAAGGCCCATGCCGCTTCGGAGCACATGAAGGCCTACGGCGCCAAGACCAAGGATCTCCTGGCGAATCGCGCCGTCCACGTCCTGCAGAACGCTTGATATCGGACGAGGAGATCGCGGCCTACGAACGCGACGGCGTCGTCTGCCTGCGCGGGGCGTTCGATCATGGCTGGATCGAACGCCTCCGCGCGGCCGTCGAGCGTGATCTCGCCTGTCCCGGACCGCATGCCACGAACTTCGCCAAAGGCAGCACCGCAGGCCGCTTCTTCGGCGACATGTTCATGTGGCAGCGTGACGAGGCGTTCAGGGCGGCGGCCCTCGAATCACCCGCCGCACGGATCGCGGCCCGGTCGATGCGCTCGCCCTTTGCTGACTTCTTCTACGACCAGCTGTTCGTCAAGGAACCCGGCACCGCTCATCCCACGCCATGGCATCAGGACCAGCCCTACTGGCCGGTGAAGGGCTGGCAGGTGACGTCGGTGTGGATCGCCCTCGATCCCATCGATCGCAGCAACGGCGCCGTCGAGTTCATCGCGGGATCGCACCGTTGGGGCGTGAGCTATCGCCCGACACCCTTCCGCAAGGGCCACGAGATCAAGTTCAGCGACAGCAGCCTGGCCGCCATTCCCGACATCGACGGCAATCGGGCGCGATTCGACATCCGGTGGTGGAAGATGGAGGCCGGCGACTGCCTCGTCTTCCACGGAATGATCGTGCACGGTGCCCCGGGCAACGACACCCCGGGCCAACGCCGACGCGGCCTCTCGTTGCGCTATACCGGCGAGGATGCCCGCTACGATCCCCGTCCGGGCACGTTCCGGTTTCCTTACACGCCCGACCTGCCGCCGGATGCGCCCATGACCTGCCCCCTCTTCCCGAGGGCCTGGGAGAGCGACGCTAAGCCGGTTCCTTGAGAATGCCCTTCACCACGATGTCGAGCATGCCCTTGATCAGCAGCTCGCGGTCTGACCATGGGAAGTCCGGCTTCAGGATGAGAGCTGCGACGAGGCCGTGCATGCCCATCCAGCACAGCTCGGCGCAGGTGTCGGGCGGGTACTTCAGCTTCGTACCGGATGCCTGGAGCTCGCTCAGGATCGCCACCAGCCGCTGAAAGACGATCGCACCGCCGACTCCCGGCCGGCTAGGGTCGTCGATGGGCGCCCGGTGTCCGATCTTGCGGACGGCCTCCGGGATGCTCCCGCCAAGGAAGATCAGCCTGTACTCGCCGGGATGCGACAACCCGAAGTGCGCATAGGCCTGACCGAAGCGGCGCACGCGCTCGAGGCGGTCGTCGACGTTCGTCTCGATGGCGCGGATGTCGTTCAGGAGATGGCCGAATGTCTGGTCGCAGAGGGCAAGCAGCAGCTCTTCCTTGTCCTTGAAGTAGAGATAAAGCGCCGGCGCCGAGATGCCGACGCGGTCGGCGATCTTCCGAATGGTGGTGGAATCGTAGCCTTCCTCCAGGAACAGCTCCTTGGCCGCCTGCAGGATCTCGTCCCGGCGCGTATGCCCTTCGCCGCGACGTTTGCGGCCCGGGGGGGTAGCTGTCGACGACTCTGCCAAAATCGCTCTCCTCCCCTTGACACTTACCTGAACGCCGATAAGTTATCAATGTTCAGTTAACGTCGTTCAGTTGTCCCAAGGTATCCTAAACCCTGAAAGGTCGGTTCGCCATGCGTGTCCGGTACGCCGAGCTGCTCGGCAAGGTTCCTTTCAAAGCCGTCGCGATCACATTGGGCGCCGGGATCGCCGCCGCCAGCGGGTTCGCGATATTTGCGTGGACGGCGAACGCCTCGCGTCCGACGGTAGACGAGCCGCTCATCCGTCCGGCACGTGTCGCGGAAGTCTCCTATCAGGCGAACCGGCGGTCGCTGGTCCTTGCAGGGACCGTGGTGCCCCGGATCGAGAGCACCCTTGGCTTCCGCGTCGCCGGCAAGATCGTGGCCCGAGCCGTCGATGTCGGCACGACGGTCAAGCCCGGCGACCTGATCGCGCAGCTCGATCCGGCGGACTATCGCTTGGCGGTCGACAATGCCCGGGCCGCACTCGCCTCCGCCGAGGCCGATCACACGCGCGCCAAGGCGGATCATGACCGCTATCTCAATCTGCGCGGCAGCACCGCCTTCGTGCCCCAGACCCTCGACCAGCGGCAATCGCTCGCGGCAACGGCCCTCGCCAGAGTCGAGCAGGCCCGCAGCCAGCTCGCCTCGGCCGAGAACAATCTCGCCTACACGGAACTGCGGGCCGATTCGCCCGGCGTGGTGACGGCCGTCCTGGCCGAGGTCGGCCAGGTGATGGCCCAGGGTCAGGGTGTCGTGAAGGCCGCCCGCACCGACGAGCTCGAGATCCTGGTCGGCGTCCCCGAGCATCGCCTGAAAGCGGTCCGCACGTCGCGCAACGCTCACTTCGAGCTGTGGTCGGATCCGGGCAAGCGCTACGTCGCGCGCCTGCGCGAGCTGTCGCCCAGCGCAGATCCCGCGACCCGGACCTATCCGGCGCGCTTCACCGTCGTCGATCCGCCCGAGTTCATCGGGCTCGGCATGACTGCCACGCTCACGCTCGACCGGCCCGACGGCCCGCCCGTGGCGGAAGTGCCGATGTCAGCGATCTTCCAGCGCGGGACGCATCCGGCAGTCTGGGTGGTCGACCGGCAGGCCGGCACCGTCTCCCTGCGGCCGGTCGTCATCGCACGCTGGCGGGACGACACGGCGGCCATCGCCTCCGGCGTCAAGGACGGGGAATGGATCGCGACCGCCGGCGTGCACAAGCTCGAGGCGGGGCAGAAGGTGAAGCCGATGCTTCCGCAGGTCCAGGCGAGCCGCTAGCCGGCATTCGCACGTCAGCCATCAGCACCGCCGGAGAGGCCCATGACCACGCGCACCAACCTGTCGGCGCTGGCGCTGAAGTACAGCACGCTCACCGTGTTTTTCATGCTCGCGCTGGTCGCGGCAGGTGTCTACGCCTTCTTCAGCCTCGGCCGAGCGGAGGATCCGCCCTTCACGATCAAGCAGATGGTCGTATCGGCGGCCTGGCCCGGCGCGACCGCGCGCGAGGTCGAGCAGCAGGTCACCGACAAGATCGAGACCAAGCTCCAGGAGCTGCCCCACTTCTACAACGTCACGAGCTACACCAAGCCCGGCGAGACCGTGATCTATGTCTCGCTGCGCGACGACACACCGCCGGCCAAGGTGCCCGACCTCTGGTATCAGGTGCGCAAGAAGATCGGCGACATCAAAGGATCCCTGCCGCAGGGCGTGGCCGGTCCGTTCTTCAACGACGAATACGGCGATACCTACAGCCTGATCTGGGCGTTCGAAGGCGACGGCTTTGCTCCGGCCGAGATGAAGGAGATTGTCAAGGCGGTCCGCCAGCGCTTGCTGCGGGTGCCGGAGGTGACGAAGGTCGATCTCCTCGGCCTGCAGGACGAGAAGATCTACATCGAGTTCAGCCACGCCCGGCTCGCCATGCTGGGCATCCCGGTCGACCAGATCCTCGAGGTGGTGCGCCGACAGAATGCCATCGCCGCCGCTGGCACGGTGGAGACCAAGGGCGAGCGCGTGGCCATCCGCGTCGACGGGGCGCCGGCCACCGCGGAAGACCTCGCCAACCTCCCCTTCAGCGCGAACGGCCGCAACCTCACGCTGGCGGATGTCGCCGAGATCCGGCGCGGCTACCAGGATCCCCGCCGGATCGAGATGCGCTTCAACGGCAAGCCGGTCATCGGCCTGGGCGTCGTCATGGCGGCCGGCGGCAATGTGCAGAGCCTGGGCAAGGCGCTCGACCAGGCCATGGCGGAGGTACAGGAGGATCTGCCTATCGGCATCACCGTCCATCGCGTCGCCAATCAGCCGGAAGTCGTCGAGAAGTCCTTCGACGAGTTCATCTCGGCGCTGGTCGAGGCGCTCGCCATCGTGCTGGTCGTCTCGTTCATCAGCCTTGGCGTGCGGACCGGCGTGATCGTGGCGTTGTCGGTGCCCCTGGTGCTCGCCATCACCTTCGTCGGCATGCTGATGCTGGGCATCGACTTCCAGCGCATCTCCCTCGGCGCCCTGATCATTGCCCTCGGCCTGCTCGTCGATGACGCGATCATCGCCGTCGAGATGATGATGGTGAAGCTGGAACAGGGGGCGAGCCGGCTGGAGGCCGCGACCTACGCCTACACCTCGACCGCCTTCCCGATGCTCACCGGCACACTGGTGACCGCCGTGGGGTTCGTGCCGGTGGGTTTCGCCCGGTCGAGTGCCGGTGAGTACACCAATTCCATCTTCTGGGTGGTTGCCCTCTCGCTCATCATCTCGTGGTTCGTGGCGGTCCTGTTCACGCCGTGGATGGGCTACCATCTCCTGCCCACGCCCAAGGTCCACCATCACGATCCCTACGGCGGCCGGCTCTATACCGCCTTCCGTCGGCTGGTCGTCTGGTGCGTCACCTGGCGCAAGACCACGATCGCCATCACCGTGCTCGCGTTTGTCGGCGCGATGGCGGCCTTCACGCTGGTGCAGAAGCAGTTCTTCCCGACGGCCAACCGACCCGAGCTGATCGTGGACCTCAAGCTTGCGCAGGGCGCTTCCTGGGAGGCGACCAACAAGGAGGTCGAGAAGCTGGAACGCTGGCTGGGACGCAACCCGGATATCGCCCACTACACGGCGTATGTCGGCGCCGGCAGTCCCCGCTTCTACCTGCCGACAGTGCCGGAGCTGTCCAATGCCAACTTCGGCCAGGTCATCGTGATGACGAAGGACCTCCAGGCGCGCGAGCGGGTGTTCGCGGAACTGGATCGCCTGTTCGCAACCGACTTCGAAGCCGTTCGCGCCCGCGTCCAGCGCCTGCAGAACGGCCCGCCGGTGAGCTACCCCGTCATGTTCCGCGTCCTGGGCGACGATCCGCAGACGGTACGCGCCGTGGCCGAGCAGGTCCGGCAGGTCTTCAAGGCCGATCCGGCCACCCGCGACATAAACTTCGACTGGAACGAACTGGCCAAGACAGTGCGGCTCGAGATCGACCAGAACAAGGCGCGCGCCCTCGGCGTCGACTCGCAGGCGCTCGCCAACACGCTGCAGACCCTGCTGACCGGCGTCACCGTCACGCAGTACCGCGAGGGCACCGAGACGATCGACGTGGTCGCGCGCGCGGTCCCCGCCGAGCGCCTGAGCGTCGAAGGTCTGGAGGCGATCAACCTGCGCACGCCCAACGGCGTCGTCTCGCTCGCCCAGCTCGCCACGCTTCGCTTCGAGCTGGAGGAGCCCATTCTCTGGCGGCGCAACAAGGAGCTGCTGATGACGGTGCGCGCCGGTGTCGTCGACGGGGTCCAGGGCCCCGACGTCGCCAGCCGCATCGACAAGGCGCTGGCTCCGGTCCGCGCATCCCTGCCGCCGGGCTACCGCGTCGAAGTCGGCGGCGACAAGGAGGAGAGCGCCAAGAGCCAGGGCTCGATCTTCAAGATGATGCCCATCATGGCCTTCCTGATGATCCTCTTCCTGATGCTGCAGCTGCAGAGCTTCTCCAAGCTGGCGCTGGTGATGCTGACGGCACCGTTGGGCATGATCGGCGTATCCCTGTTCCTGCTGGCCTTCGACCAGCCGTTCGGCTTCGTCTCCCTGCTCGGCGTGATCGCCCTGGCCGGCATGATCATGCGCAACTCGGTGATCCTGGTCGATCAGATCGACCAGGACATCGCGGCGGGCCACTCTGCGTGGGACGCCATCATCGATGCCACCGTGCGCCGCGCCCGCCCCATCGTCCTCACGGCGGGCACGGCGATCTTCGCGATGATCCCGCTGTCGCGGAGCGTCTTCTGGGGGCCGATGGCGGTCGCCCTGATGGGCGGCCTGCTGGTGGCCACGGCACTGACCCTTCTCTTCCTCCCTGCCCTCTACGCCGCCTGGTTCAGGGTCAAGCGACCGGCCGCCCAGATGGCGCTCCCCGCGGCAACGGCGCGGCCGACCCTCGCCGTCGCGGCCGAGTGATCAGATCCGGAGCACCGTCATCCGGAAGGGGCCGGCATTGGCTGCCGCGTGTGCTATCGCGGCATTCACGTCGTCGAGGCTGAAGATCGTCGTTTCGAACTCGTCCAGCCGGACGAGCCCTGCCCTGACCATGGAGACCATCCGCGAAATCGCCTCGCGCTGGTACATCCACTGGCCGTGAATGGTCACGCAGTTTCGCATCAGCCAGCCGTACGGCACGCCGACATCCGCATTGACGCCGCCCATCAGCACGACACGTCCGTTGGGCCGGACTGTCAGCAGCGCTGCGCGCACCTGCGCCGGACTTGCGGCCGGCGGCAGGAGATCGAGCACGCAATCGACCACGCCGGCTGCGCTGTCCAGAATCTTGCGGCGATCCTGTTCCTCGTCGCCAACCATCCGGACCGGCCGCACACGTGGCCCGAACCGTCGTGCAAGCGCATCCAGGGCTTCCTGATTGCGGCCTGTCGCGACCACGACGCCGGCTCCCATCGCCAGGGCGACCGCGACGCCTGCGCTGCCGAATGCGCCGGTCGCGCCGCTGACCACGATCGTCTCACCGGCCTGCAGGCCGGCCGCCGCGAGGCCGCCATAGGGCACCAGATATGCCCCCAGCGTACACCACGAGACTGCCTCGCCTTCCGCGATCTCTCCGATGCCAACGACGTTCTCCGTCGGCAGTCGCATGCGTTCGGCCCATGAACCGTCGCGATAGCGTGTCTGCAGGCGCTTGGCACGCTCGCTGCCGGCCGTCAGGCCCTGCAGGATGATGTCGGGCGACACGGCGTCATCGCGCGCGCGGACGGTCGGATCGCAGAACACCCAGTCGCCGACCGACAGCTTGGTCGCATCGGCACCCAGCGCGCGAACCCGTCCGATGCCGCCTGCGCCGGGCACGATCGGCGGATCGATCAGGTAGCGGCGCTGTCCGTTGAACACCTCGTTTGCGTAGGCGAGGACACGGCTTGCCACCATGTCCACCACGACCTCTCCCGAGCCCAGGACCGGCTCCGGCACGTCTTCCACGGCCAATGGCGAGCCAAACGACTTCAGGACGGCGGCTTTCATGTCGGACCTCCTCTTGTAAGCCTCCATCCTGCTCGATCGTGCAGGTCTCCTTCAGGCCTGGTATTATCCTAGGATTATCAGTCCCCGCCTGGAGGGAGAATGCTTGAAGGGAGCCACACCGAACTCGGCGACTTCCTGCGCTCGCGCCGCGAGCGGCTGAGCCCCGAAGCGGCCGGACTGCCGCTCGGCCGTCGGCGTCGGACGCCGGGGCTCCGCCGAGAGGAAGTTGCCGAACTCGCCGGCATCGGGGTCGACTGGTACATCCGCCTGGAACAGGGTCGTCCGGTCACCCCCTCCGTGACGACCATCGACGCCCTGGCGCGTGCGCTGCGGCTCAGCAGGGTCGAGCATGCCCACCTGCGCGCCCTAACCCGCGATGCTGGTCGCCGCCGCTTCGTGCGCGAGACGGTGCCCGACTCGATCCGGAGGGTCGTCGAGAAGCTGGAGCAGCCGGCCTACGTGACCGGCCGCCGCTGGGACGTCCTGTGCTGGAATGCGGCGGCGGAGGAGATCTTCGCCTTCGGCCGTCTTCCCGAGCAGGACCGCAATACCCTGATCTGCATCCTCGCCCTTCCTGCAACCCGTCGAATGTTCGGACCGAAATGGGCCGACGAGGCCAAGCGCGTCGTGGCACAGTTCCGTGCAACGCACGACCTCTGGGCCGACGACCCGGCTTTCGTGGAGCTGCTGGAGCGGCTGCGCCGCGACAGCTCCGAATTCGCCGGCTGGTGGAAGGCGCACGACATCAGATCCGCCGCCTCCGGACTCAAGACTCTGAAGCACCCCAAGAAAGGCGTTCTGCACTTCGAGCATACGAGCTTTCAGGCCAATGACGATCCTGCCCTGAAGCTCGTCATCTACACGCCCGTGCGACCGGCGTCGAAGCGCCGCGCCGGATCCGGCCTATGAAAGGCGGCCTTCCGCAAGACGAAGGTCGTCGGTGCGGCTTGCGCTGACCTCGAGAATGATCTCGATTCCGCGCACGATGTCGCCCAGCGCCATGGAAGGCGCGCCGCCCAGGCGGGCGGCCTGTTCCGGAACATAGGGGATATGGAGGAAGCCGCCCCGCATGCTCCCGGAGCGTTCCTGCGCCATCTCCATGAGCGCGTAGAAGATGTGATTGCAGACGAAGGTACCGGCCGTGTTCGACACGCCCGCGGGAAGCCCTGCCTCGCGCAGGGCGGCGACGCACGCCTTGACGGGCAGCGTCGCGAAGTGCGCGGCGGGGCCGCCCTCGACGACGGGCCGGTCGATCGGCTGATTGTCGTCGTTGTCACGGATACGTGCATCCTGAACGTTGATGGCCACCCTCTCCAGGGAGAGTTCCGGGCGGCCGCCGGCCTGCCCGACACAGAGGACGATGTCTGGCTTCACCTCGTCGAGGGCGGCACGCAGCTTGCCAGCGGAATGCAGGTAGGACGTGGGAAGCTCGGCTGTGCGGACGGAGAGCCCGCCGATTCGCTCGCGTACCCGGCCGACCGCAAGCGACGAGGGATTCACCGTGTCGCCACCGAACGGATCGAAACCCGTCACCAATGCCTTCATGCCGTACCCTCCAAACGAAAGGGCGCCCCATGGGGCGCCCAGACGGTAGTCCTTCCCGGCCGCGGCGGCTACTTGCCGGCGGCGTCGACGGCGCGGCGCGCCATCACGTTGACCAGATGCGCCCGGTATTCCGCGCTGCCATGGATATCGCTGTTCAGGTCGTCGGCCGGAATCTTGATATCCTTGATGGCCTCCGAGGAGAAGTTCTTGGCCAGCGCCTCCTCCATCGCCTTGACGCGGAACACGCTCGGTCCCGCGCCTGTGACCGCGACCCGCACGCCGCCGGCCGTCTTGGCGACGAACACCCCGACCATCGCGTAGCGCGAGGCCGGATTGGGGAACTTCATGTAGGCGGCCTTCTCGGGCTTCGGGAAGCTGATGGCGGTGATCAGCTCCCCGTCGCCGAGCGCCGTCTCGAACAGCCCCTTGAAGAAACCATCGGCCTTGTGGGTTCCCTTGTTCGTGGTGATCGTCGCGTCGAGCGCGACGACGGCCGCCGGATAGTCGGCCGCCGGATCGGCATTGGCCACGGAGCCGCCGATCGTGCCGCGGTTGCGAACCTGGGGATCGCCGATGTGGCCGGCGAGATGCGCCAGGGCGGGGATCGCCGCCTTGACGTCCTTCGAGGTCGCGACGTCGGCATGGCGGGTCATGCCGCCGATCACGACGTTGTTGCCCTCGACCTTGATGCCGGCGAGCTCCTTGATGCCGGCGAGGTCGACGACGTCGCTGGGCTTGGCCAGCCGCTGCTTCAATGTCGGGATGAGCGTCATGCCACCCGACATCGGCCGCGCCTCTTCCTTGCCCTTGAGCAGATTGGCGGCGTCCGCCAGCGTCTTCGGACGGTGGTAAGCGAAATCGTACATCTCTCCGAACCTCCCCTAACTATGCAGCCTGGCGCGCGCCGCCGTGGATGGCCTGCCACACGTTGAGTGGTGTCGCGGGCATCGGCACGTGGCTGACGCCGAGCGGCGCCAGGGCGTCATGGACGGCGTTCATAACGGCAGCCGGGGCTGCGATCGCGCCGGCCTCCCCGCATCCCTTCACGCCCAGCGGATTGTGCGGGCAGGGCGTGACCTTGTAGCCGAGCTTGAACGACGGTACGTCGTCTGCGCGCGGCATGGCGTAGTCGTTGAACGAGCCGCTCAGGAGCTGGCCCGTGTCCTTGTCGTAGACGGCCTTTTCGAGGAGCGCCTGCCCGACCCCTTGCACGATGCCGCCATGGACCTGGCCTTCGACGATCATCGGATTGATGATGTTGCCGAAGTCGTCGACCGCCGTGAAGTTCACGATCTCGACGACGCCGGTCTCCGGATCGATCTCGATCTCGCAGATCTGTGTCCCTGCCGGATAGACGAAGTTCGCCGGGTCGTAGAAGGCGTTCTCGTCCATCCCGGGCTCCAGCTCGTTCAACGGGTAGTTGTGCGGCACGTAGGCCGCAAACACCGTTTGCGCGAGCGGCACGCTCTTGTCGGTACCGGCGACCTTGAAGACGCCGTTCTCGAACACGACGTCCGCGGCCGACGCTTCCATCAGGTGGGCGGCGATCTTCTTGCCCTTGGCGATGATCTTGTCGGCCGCCTTCATGATCGCCGAGCCGCCCACGGCCAGCGAACGGCTGCCGTAGCTGCCCATGCCGAACGGCGTCGTCGCCGTGTCGCCATGGACCACTTCGACCTGCTCGATTGGCACGCCCAGCTTGTCGGAGACGATCTGGGCGAAGGTTGTCTCGTGGCTCTGGCCGTGGCTGTGCGCCCCTGTCAGCACCTGGACGTTGCCCGTCGGGTTGAAGCGGATCTGCGCCGATTCCCATTGTCCCACGCCGCCGCCGAGCTGCCCGATGACCTGGGAGGGCGCCAGGCCGCACGCTTCGATGTATGACGAGAAGCCGATGCCGCGCAGCTTGCCGCGCGACTTCGCTTCCGCCCGCCGCGCTTCGAAGCCCTTGTAGTCCGCCATCTTCATCGCCTCGTCGATGATCGGCGGATAGTTGCCCGAGTCGTACTGCAGCGCCACGGGGGTCTGGTACGGGAAGGCGTCGGACGGGATGAAGTTCTTCCGGCGCAGTTCCGCCGGATCCATCTTCAGCTCCTGGGCCGCCTTGCTCACGATCGTCTCGACGACGAAGGTCGCCTCGGGCCGGCCCGCGCCACGGTAGGCATCGACCGGGGCCGTATGGGTGAGCGCCGCCTTGACGTTGGCGTAGATCACCGGCGTGGTGTACTGGCCGGCCAGCAGCGTCGCGTACAGGTAGGTCGGCACCGCCGTCGAGAAGGTCGACAGATATGCCCCCATGTTGGCGATCGTCTCGACCTTGAGCGCCAGGAACTTGCCCTCCTTGTCCAAGGCAAGCTCGGCATGGGTGACATGGTCGCGCCCGTGGGCGTCGGTCTGGAACGATTCGGTCCGTTCAGCCGTCCACTTGATGGGCCGGCCGACGCGGCTCGCCGCCCAGCACACCATGGTCTCTTCGTTGTAGCAGAAGATCTTGCTGCCGAAGCCGCCCCCGACGTCCGGAGCGATGACCCGCAGCTTGTGCTCCGGGATTCCGAGCACGAAGGCCGACAGGATCAACCGCAGCACGTGCGGGTTCTGCGACGTGGACCAGAGCGTGTACTGGCCGGTCCCCTTGTCGTACTCGGCCGCCGCGGCGCGCGGCTCCATCGCATTGGGGATGAGCCGGTTGTTGACGATATCGAGCTTCGTGACGTGGGCTGCCTTGGCGAACGCGGCGTCTACATCCGCCTTGACGCCGATCTCCCAGTCATAGACCAGATTGCCGGGTGCTTCCGCATGGACCTGCGCCGCGCCTCCATCGAGCGCCTTCGCCAGGTCGACGTTGGACGGCAGCACCTCGTAGTCGACCTTGATCGCCTCTGCCGCGTCCTTGGCCTCGTCGTGGCTGTTGGCCACGACCATCGCAACCGGATCCCCGACATAGCGGACGGTGTCCGCAGCCATCACGGGATGCGGCGGTGCCTTGTGTGGCTGGCCGTGCTTGTCCTTCACCACCCAGCCGCAGATCAGGCTGCCAACCTTGGCGTCGGCGACGTCCTTGCCGGTGAAGATCTCCACCACGCCCGGCATCGCCTTGGCGGCGGAAATGTCGATGCTCTTGATCTTCGCGTGCGCATGCGGCGAACGCAGAAAATGCGCATGGGTCGACCGTGCCAGCGGCAGATCGTCGACGTAACGGCCCGTGCCGGTCAGGAAGCGCAGATCTTCCTTCCGCTTGACCCGGGCGCCAATTCCGGTTTGCGCAGTCATGGCTACACCCCCGCGGCTTTCATGGCTGGCGCGGCGGCCAGGATCGCTTTCACGATGTTATGGTAGCCGGTGCAGCGGCACAGGTTGCCCTCGAGCTCCCGGCGGACCGTCGCCTCGTCGAGCTGGTAGTTGTTGCGCTTCACCATGTCGATGGCGCTCATCACCATGCCCGGCGTGCAGAAGCCGCACTGCAGTGCATGGTTCTCGCGGAACGCCTCCTGCATGGGATGAAGCTTCTCCGCGCTTTCGGCGAGACCTTCGATGGTCGTCACCTGGGCACCCTCGGCCTGGACGGCGAGCATCGTGCACGACTTCACCGACTTGCCGTCGACGTGCACCACGCAGGCGCCACACTGGCTGGTGTCACAACCGACATGTGTGCCGGTCATGCCGAGGTGCTCGCGGAGGAACTGGACCAACAGCGTGCGTGCCTCGACCTTTCCCGAGACTGGCTTGCCGTTGACGGTCATGGCGACGGGAATGGTCATCTACTCTTCTCCCTCACATTGTTGGTCTTGCAGGCAATGGAGAACGCGCCCACCGAGCGTTGCGCGAATCTGGCAAGCCGTTCCACCGCCGGTCAAGCGAATTGCAGGCTGCTAACGACTCGCAAGGAAGACCAGGATCAGAACGGCGGCACCAATGCCGATCACCGTCCAGTGCCGGTATCCCCGCTGCACCGCAGCGGGCGGCGCCATGACCGGAGGCGGCAGCCGGCTGCTCGGCACGCCGGCGATGGCGGCTGGCGACGGATTGTTGATCGTGGTCGCGAACTTGCCGAAGAACTCGTCGGCAAGCTTGCGTGCCGTGCCGGTGATCAGCCGCGCCCCCACCTGGGCGATCTTGCCGCCCACCTGGGCGTCGGCATTGTACTCCAGGATGGTGTCCGCCCCGTCCTCGCGCAGGGTCACCACCGCGCCGCCCTTGGCGAAGCCGGCCACGCCGCCCTGCCCTTCGCCCGCGATCCGGTAGCCGTTGGGCGGATCGATGTCCGACAGCGTCACCTTGCCCGTGAAGCTGGCGCTCACAGGGCCGATGCGCAGGCGTACCTTGGCCGTCATCTCGGTGTCCGACAGCTTCTCGAGCGATTCGCAGCCCGGAATGCATTCCTTCAGCACCGAAGGGTCGTTCAACGCCGCAAAGACCTTTTCACGCGGCGCCGCGATCTTGTATTCGCCCTTGATTTCCATCTGGTAACTCCCGCCTTCAGGCCGATCGCCTCACCATTTGCTGGTATAGGAGTCTGGCGGCGGTTCTGCCAGTGGCTCCCGCAGCGAGACGTAGATCGTGGCGAGGTACGGGACAGCCATCAGGATGGCGAGGCCGGCGAACCAGTCCGCCTGGGTGTTCCAGAACAGTGTGCCGATCACCCAGCGCCCGCCGTCGGCCGCCACGAGGCCACCCGCTCCACCATCGTGCAGCTTGATCGCCCCTTCGGTCAGCACCATCACCACGGCCCAGAAAATCAGCAGGAACGCGAGGACGATCTCCGGGATGACGGGCCTCACGCGGCTGTAGGAGCGATCCATCCTGACGTGGCCACGGCTGCCGTCGTAGCCCAGCAACCGTCCGAAGGAGAGAGCCTTGGCCC
The DNA here is from genome assembly GCA_049323495.1 of Pseudomonadota bacterium. GTDB lineage: Bacteria > Pseudomonadota > Alphaproteobacteria > Reyranellales > Reyranellaceae > Reyranella. The sequence continues at coordinate 95,569 of JBMONG010000016.1, read as the reverse complement.
AGCGGTGGGGCCGCGACACAGGCTCCCGCCGCAGGATCGTCATCGCCTTCCAGGCAAGCAGGACGATGCTCGGGATGACGAAGCTCCAGATCGGGAAGTCGCGGTAGCGGCCGTCGATTGCGATCTGCCTGTACCAGTCGCCGATCCGGATCACGCCGTCGTACCAGTCGATGCTGATGACAACGAGGTAGAAGATGCAGAGGACCGTCAGCACCAGATAGAGCATCTGGGCCATGAGATCGGCCCGCTGCAGGACCCGGTAGCGGGGCAGTTCCCGCCAGGCCCGCCAGGCCTCGCGCACGCGCGCGCCATAGAGGGAGGGATCGGCCATCTTCCCCGTCAGGCTGTCGGCGATGCCGCGCAGGAGGGCGTAGCTGAAGAGGCCCAGCAGAAGTGCCCAGAATGCCACGCCGACGGCACGCTCGAAATAGAACATCCGGGACAGGTCGATCCACGTCGCCTGCACGTAGCTGGTGGCGACGAGCTGCGCGAACAGGGCAAAGATCAGGATCGATGTCCTGCTCGCCTGCCGACGCAGGATTACGAAGCTGGCCAGCACAAGCCCCGCGGCAACGGTCGACAGGACGAACAAGATTCGCCATTGCGGCTCGGCCGTTACCGGCTTGCCCAGTTCGAACTTGTCGCGACGTTGTGCGTCGAGCAGGCCCCAGGCCGCACCGACAGTGCCCTCCTGCCGCGCCTTCCAGTACTGGTCGAATGCCTCGACGATGTTGTAGTCGAACTTCTCCCGATCCGCGATGTCGCGGAACAGGGAGAAGAAGCGCACCTGCTCCACCCGGCCGGGCCGTGCATCCGATCGCATGCGGCCGTCGCTGGGCCAGCCGGTTTCACCGATGACGATCGGCTTTCCGGGGAAGCGCGCCTGCACCTTCTTGTAGATGTCGACGATGTGCTTCTGGATGGTTGGCGTGCCGTCCGGCTCCCGACGATCCAGCCCGATGGGCACATCCTCCCAGTAGGGCAGGATGTGGATGGTGATGAAATCGACCTCGTCGGCCAGCGACGGATTGCGCAGCCAGAACTCCCAGACGTCGGCATAGGTCACAGGCTGCGAGACGCGCTGCTTGACCTGGCGGATGTAGCTGCGCAGCTGGTTCGGGGTGAGGTCCTTGCGCAGAAGAACCTCGTTGCCGACGATGACCCGCTCCACCGTGTCCTTGTACTTGTTGGCGTGGTCGATCAGCAGGTTGATCTGCTCGAGGTTCTCCTTGTCGTTGTCGTTCAGCCAGGCGCCGTGCCAGACCTTCAGCCCATATTTGCCAGCACGCTGGGGGACCGTCTCGAGATTCTCGCCGGACGAATAGGTGCGCACGGCCTTCACCTTGCCCTGCAGGCGGCGGAGATCCTGCTCGATCTGATCGGCGGTCGGGAACGTCCGCGTGAGCGGGCTCTGTCCCGGCCTGTAGGGCGCGAAGGACACGCTCTGCAGCGGCGCATTCGTCCAGCCGGCAATCTCGACCGGCCGGTTCGGCCACCACCACCAGGCAAGATTAAGGACAGCGACGGCCAAGAAGGCGATCAGCGCCACAAAGACACGCATGTTCAGGCTTTTAGCAGGATAGTCCGCCGCAGGTATGGCTTTTCGCGGGGGATTGTCCCCAGAAGCCGTATCCGAACCTGCGGGCCACCGACGGCAGCCGCCCTGCCCTGGGGCTAAAGTGCGCCGAGCTGGAGCCCGGCGATGGCCTGCCGCACGACCTGATGGCCGCGGAACAGGACCGCCTCCTTCCAGTCGTCGGTATCGGGATAGAACTGGCGGCGCATCGCCGCCCGGATCGGCTCGGCCTCGGCACCCAGCGGGTCGCCGTACTTGTGCAGCCAGTGGTCCGCCCGGAACGCCCTCTGGCCGCCCTCCCGGTCGAAGGTCCCGAACTCCAGCGTGCACATGGTGAGCCGCGTGTCGGGCTCCGACAGCACCCGGTTGAGACCGTAGTGCGTCAGGCCGTCACGGGCCTGGGAGGCCGTCTGGCCGCGCTTGGATTCCGTTACCGATTCCCCCCAGAAGGCGCGGACGCGGCGCGATGCCGGCGTATCGATGTCGAAGTGGGTAATCGGCTCGCCGTAGCCGTACGGGCCCAGACCCGTATGGAAGTCGATGACGGCGACGTCCTGGCGGCCATTCAGGCACCGGTCGACGATGGCATGCAGGGTCCGGTTCGACCACGACGGGCCGCCGCCGCCGAAGAACATGCCGTCGGGATGGCTGTACTGCCCACCCGATATGGCGCGGTAGAAGGCCACGTCCCCTACTTTCTTGCGGTACTCGACCAGCTTCGCGTCGGCCGCAGCTAGCAGCTGGGGCTCCAGGCTCTTCGGAACGAGCAGATCGGCGATCTCCAGGTAGCCTTCGTTCACCGGATAGGGTTTGCCGTGGTCGACGTAGTTGCGGTTGAGGTCATTGCCCTCCTCCGTGACCCGCCGGTTCCAGGCGAAGCCATAGGGATTGATCGCATGCACGAACAGGACGGCCGTTCCCTTGGGCAGCCCGGCCGCGCCCACGCCGGCCAGCCAGTCGACCTGGAAACCGGAGCCGCAGTAGCCTTCCACGCCGTGCGTCGACGATATCGTGACGACCACGCGCGAGGCGTCGTCCGGCCCCAGCCAGGCGACGTCGGTCGACAGGGCTTCACCGCGCGGTCCCTTCGTCGGGTTGTCGTAGCGCCAGGTCGTCGCGCCGGCGAGCCTCGCGGCGGCCAGGAACTTGTCGCGCGCCTCGGGATACGATGAGGCAAAGGAATGTACATTCGACATGGGGCGACCGCTCAGGTTCGCAGGGTCAGGCCGCCATCCACCACCAGCTCGTGGCCGGTGATGAAGTCGGCTTCATCGGAGGCAAGCAGCAGGGCGCCGCGGGCAATGTCGATCGGCTGGCCCAGCCGCCGAAGAGCCGCCTTCTTCTCCCAAACGGCGCGGATCTCGGGGTTGTCGAAGTTGGTGCGGGTCATGCCGGTGTAGATCGCTCCGGGACAGATGTAGTTGGCGGTGATGTTGAACTTGCCGAGTTCCAGCGCCAGCGTGCGCGTCAGCCCGCCGACGCCGGCCTTGGAGGCGCAATAGGCGGCAAGGCCGTAGTCCGTGTCGAAGGCCATGACGGACGCGGTGTTGATGATGCGTGCTCGTCCGCGATCCCGGGCACGGGCCTTCAGCGCCGGAATGGCCTCCCGGCACAGCCTGAAGACGGCACGGACGTTGACCTCGTTCACGCGGTCCCACTGCTCGTCCGTCATTTCCTCGACGAACGCCCGGCCGCTCACGCCGGCATTGTTGAACAGGATGTCGACGGCACCGAACGTCTCGAGTGCTGCGGCCACGATGCGGCCCGGCGCCTCCTTGGTCGTGAGATCGCAGGCGAAGTTCGTGATGGCGTCGTTTCCGGCATGTGCCTGGTCGAGCGCGGATTCCGGACGATCGACGGCGAGAACCTGCGCGCCCTCTTCCGCGAAGAGCTTGGCCGACGCCTCGCCGATGCCCGACGCGGCCCCTGTTACGATGGCGACCTTGTCCTTCAGACGGCCCACGTCATCCCCCTTCGGTCAGGCGACCGTCAGCACGACCTTGCCGGTGGCCTTGCGCGACAGCAATGCATTCATCGCCTCGGCACCCTTCTCCAACGGGAACCGCATCGAGATGTGGGGCTTCAGCTTGCCTTCTCCGTACCACTTCAGCAGCTCGTCGAAGTTCTTGCGCGCCTCGACGGGCTCGCGGGCACGCCAGGCGCCGTAGAAGACGCCGCGCACATCGCAGCTCTTCAGCAGGGCCAGGTTGGCGGGCAGTGATGGAATGCGGCCCGCGGCGAAGCCCACCACGAGCAGCCGGCCGTACCAGGCGATGCAGCGGACGGCTTCATCGAAGGCATCCCCACCGACGGCGTCGTAGATGATGTCCGCTCCCTTGCCGCCAGTCAGCTCCTTGACCTTGTCGCGCATCTTCTCCTTGGCGTAGTTCACGAACATGGTCGCGCCGTACTGGCGGCAGATCTCCATCTTCTCGTCCGAGCCGACGGCGGCGATCACCTTCAGCCCCATCAGCGCACCCAGCTCGACCGCCGTCAGGCCGACGCCGCCCGACGCTCCCGTGACCAGCAGCGTCTCGCCAGGCTTGTAGCTGCTGCGCTGCTTGAGGGCGTAGTAGGATGTCCCGTAGGTCATCGTGAAGGCCGAACCGTCCTCGTAGCTCATGTTCGACGGCATCGGCAGAAGCTGCGCCTGGTCCACGACGGCTTCGGTGGCGTAGCCGCCATGGCCGATCATGCCGATGACGCGATCGCCCTTCTTGTAGCCGCTGACGCCCTCACCCACCTCGGTGACGTCGCCCGCGATCTCATGGCCCGGTGCGAACGGGCGCGGCGGCTTGAACTGGTACTTGTCGGCGATGATCAACGTGTCGGGGAAATTCACGCCGGCCGCCTTCACGGCAACGCGCACCTGTCCCTTGCCCAGCGGGGCGGAAGGAAGCTCCATGAATTTCAGGCTCTCCGGTCCGCCCGGTGTCTCGCTGATCAAGGCGCGCATCGGCTTCGCTCCGTCTCGCTATTTCGTTCTGTGGCGGCATTGATACGATGCCGCCCCGGCCAACGTCCATCCGTGCTAGAAGCACGTGTTCGCGGGGAGGAAAATGGCGGGCCTTTACTTCGAGGAGTTCGGCGTCGGGCAGGTATTCGATCATGCCTGGACGCGCACGGTCACAGAGATGGACAATGTATTGTTCAGCTCGCTGACCATGAATGTGCAGCCGCTGCACCTGGACGAGGAATTCGCGTCTGGCACGGAATTCGGCCAACGGATCGTCAACAGCCTGTTCACCTTGGGCCTGATGATCGGCATCACCGTCAACGACACGACACTGGGCACCACCGTCGCCAATCTCGGCATGACGGACGTCCGCTTTCCCAAGCCCGTCTTCCACGGCGATACGCTGCGGGTCCAAACGCGGGTGGTGAGCCTGCGCGAGAGCAAGTCGCGGCCCGATGCCGGCATCGTCGAGTTCTCCCACGTCGCCATCAATCAGCGCGGCGAGACGGTGGCGCAATGCACCCGCCAGGCGCTGATGCGCAAGAAACCTTCCAAGAGCTAGCGAGGCGAGGCCCGGCATGCGTTCCTTCCTGTTCGTCCCTGGCGATTCCGAGCGCAAGCTGGCGAAAGGGCCCGCGTCGGGGCCGGACGGCTTGATCCTCGACCTGGAGGATTCCGTTGCGGCCGATCGCAAGCAGATCGCGCGCGAGATGGTGCTCGCCTATCTGAAGGCGAACGATCGCAAGGGGCCCAGGCTCTACGTGCGCGTGAACGCGCTCGACACCGGCCTGACGCTGGGCGACCTCGCCGCCGTGATGCAGGGCCGGCCGGATGGCATCGTCTTCCCCAAGTGCGTCGGCCAGGCCGATGTCGACTTGCTCGCCCACTATCTGGATGCGCTCGAAGCGCGTGAAGGCATCGAAGCGGGCGCCACCCGCATCCTGACGATCGCCACCGAGAGCGCCGCAGCCGTGCTGGCCCTTGCGACGAAGCCCGCCCGCCATGCGCGCCTCATCGGCCACTCATGGGGCGGCGAGGATCTCATGGCCGACCTGGGGGCTCTCGCAAAAGGCCCTGAAGCGGGGCAGTACGACGACACGTTCAAGCTCGCGCGCACCGTCAATCTGATGGCATCGGTGGCGGCGGGCGTGACGGCCTACGACACGGTCTACCCGGATATCAAGAACGTCGCCGGCTTGCGCGCCGAAGCGGCGGATGCACGGCGCATGGGCTACGGCGGCAAGATCGCGATCCATCCCGACCAGGTCGCAATCATTCATGAAGTCTTCACACCATCGGGTCAGGAAGTCGACTGGGCTCGGCGCGTGATCGCGACCTTCGAAAGCAATCCCGGCTCGGGCGTCCTGACGCTCGACGGAAAGATGCTCGACAGACCGCACCTGGTGCTGGCCCGCCGCCTGCTTGCGCGAACCGGTGGTGGATGAAGGACAATTTCGGCCTCCTGGAAACGCTCGATCGCCTATTCGCCGGAGATCCGCAGTCGCGCCTGTCGCTCGATGGCTTCTTGACCGGACTGCAAGGCCGTTCCTACGCCTTCGCCATTGCCGCCTTGAACCTGCCGAACTGCATACCCACGGGGATCCCGTGGCTGTCCACGATCACCGGGCTGCCGATGATCTTCCTTCTCGTGCAGTTCTTCGCCGGCCGGCCCGTACCGACGCTGCCGTCCTACATCGGACGCCGAGGCCTGCCGCGCGGCAAGCTGCAGCGATTCCTGCAGCGCGCCCGCACTCGAATCCAGTGGCTCGAGAATACGGTCCATGCCCGCCGGGAATGGCTGGTGAACGGACTGCCGCGGCGCCTGCTGTTCGCTGCCTGGACACTGAACGTCGTGATCATGGCCCTGCCGATTCCATTCGACAACCTGTTCCCGGCCTGGGCGATCCTTTTCTTCTGCCTCGCGCTCATCGAGGACGACGGCACGATGGCCGTGCTGGGGTGGGTCATGACGATCGTAACCCTTGCATGGACGGCGTTCTTGCTCCTCTTGGGCCACGCAGCGATCATGGCGGCGCTCGCCGCCTTCCGGGATACCGTCGCGAATGACCTCTGAGGACATCCCACTGCTGCTCGCCGCCCTCGAACGAGGCGAAACCCTGCCGGCGCGCTGGTACACCGATCCGGAGATACTGCAGCGCGAGCTGGCCACGATCTTCCGCAAGGCCTGGATCTACGTCGGGCCGCTCACCGAGCTTTCACGGCCCGGCGACTACGTCACGGGCTATGCCGGTGGCGTGCCGGTGGTGGCGGTGCGCAGCGAAAGAGGGCTTGCGGCTTTCGTCAATGTCTGTCGCCACCGCCGGCATGAAGTCATGAAGGGCCGCGGCAACGCCGCCATGCTGCAATGCGCCTACCACGCCTGGACCTACGACCTGGGAGGCGCATTGCGGCGCGTGCCGCGCGCGGCCAGCGAGCCGGATTTCAGGGTCGAGGACTACCCGCTGCTGCCCATCCGCGTCGAGGCGCTCGGCCCATTCGCGTTCGTGTCTCTGGACGCCGACGCCCCGCCCCTCGCGACCTGCTACGGCCCGGTCCTGGATACGATCGCTTCCAGCGGCATCGTGACCGGCGAGCTCCAGCTCCACAGCCGCGAGGAATGGACGTCACAGGCCAACTGGAAGACCCTGCTCGAGAACTATCTCGAATGCTATCACTGCCCGGCAGCGCATCCTGGCTTCAGCGCCGCGATCGATGTCCGGCCCGATGTGTATCGGCTGGAAGCGCATGGCTGGTTCTCCAGCCAAGTCGGTCCGGTGCGTCCGGGCGCGCTGGAAGGCACCTCGAAGCCCCCTCCTTACGACATCGTCGGAGCCGTGGCGCAGTCGCAGTACCATTTCCTGTGACCCGGGCTGACCATCAACATCAATCCGGGATTTCCGAACCTCTCGGTCGATGCCTGGATGCCGGAGGGGCCAAACGCCACCAGGGGATTCACCGAGCAGTATTTCGCGCCCGGCGTCAGCGACGCCTTCGCCCGATCACTGATCGCCTTCAACCGGCAGGTGTCGGAAGAGGATGACCGGCTCACCGATTCCGTCCAGCGGGGCCTTCTGGGCGGTTTGCCCGACCGCGGCCGCTTCCTGACCCGCAGCGAGCGGTTGGTCATCCACTTCCAGCAGATGGTCGTGAAGGCTGTGAACGGCAGCCTGCCCGCCTAGCGCTCCGTGCGCCGCCGGATTGCCGCTCAGTACGAGCGCGGCAGATCGAGCACGTGCTCGGATATGAAGTTCAGGATCATGTTGGTCGAGATCGGCGCCACCATGTAAAGCCGCGTCTCGCGGAACTTGCGCTCGATGTCGTACTCCTCGGCGAAGCCGAAACCGCCGTGCGTCTGCACGCACATGTCGGCAGCAGCCCAGGCCGCTTCGGATCCCAGCATCTTGGCCATGTTGGCCTCCGCGCCGCAGGGCAGCCCGGCCTCGTAGAGCGTCGCGGCCTTGCGCACCATCAGGTCGGCGGCCTCGGTCTGAGCATAGGCCCTCGCGATCGGGAACTGCACGCCCTGGTTCTGCCCGATCGGGCGTCCGAACAGCTTGCGCTCCTTGGCGTAGTCGGTGGCCTTCTCGATGAACCAGCGGGCGTCGCCGATGCATTCCGAGGCGATCAGCACGCGCTCGGCGTTCATGCCGCTCAGGATGTAGCGGAAGCCCTGCCCCTCCTCGCCGATGAGGTTCTCGGCGGGCACTTCCATGTTGTCGAAAAACACCTCGGTGGTGTTGTGGTTCATCATCGTGCGGATGGGCCGGATGGTCAGCCCCTTGCCCAGGGCCTCCCGCATGTCGACGAGGAAGACCGACAGGCCCTCCGTGCGCTTCTTCACCTGTTCCCGCGGCGTCGTACGGGCCAGCAGCAGCATCAGGTCGGAATGTTCGGCGCGGCTGGTCCAGACCTTCTGTCCGTTCACGACATAGGTGCTGTTGTCCTTCTTCACGGCCACGGTGCGCAGGGACAGCGTATCCGTGCCGCTGGTCGGCTCGGTCACGCCGAACGCCTGGAGCCGCAGGTCGCCCGTGGCGATCTTGGGCAGGTAGCGTTCCTTCTGCTCCTTGCTGCCGTGCCGCAGCAGCGTGCCCATGATGTACATCTGGGCGTGGCAGGCAGCGCCGTTGCAGCCCGCCCGCTGGACTTCCTCGAGCACCGCGGAGGCCGCGGAGATGCCGAGGCCGGCGCCGCCATATTCCTCGGGGATGAGGGTCGCCAGCCACCCGGCCTCCGTCAGGGCCTTCACGAAGTCGGTCGGATAGCCGCGCTCGCGATCCAGCTCGCGCCAGTAGGCGCCATCGAACTTCAGACAGAGCTGGCGGACCGCATCGCGGATTTCGGGATGGGTTGGTGCGTACGGGTTTTCCATGGCGCGCGACCCTAGTCCGCCGCCTGCCCCCACGCAATGCGGCGCAGTTCGTCGATCAACGCGCCGTGCACGTCATGGCCAAAGCCGTCCACGGTCGGCTCGCGCCGAGCCGTGACACCGTCGACCGCGCCGGCCTCCTCGACGATCGCCTGCGTAACGGCCAGATCCCGCCGCGCATCCAGGAAGCGCGCGATCGTCGGCTGCCAATCCGGACGCAGTGCGGCAAGGGCGGCCATCAAGCCGTAGGCACCCCAGTTGGACACGCCGGCGACGACCAGATAATCGCAGGCGGTGACGCAGGCGATCTCGGCGCCGTTGGGCACGGTGCGCGCGATCAGCCCGGCCGGCAGCTTGCCCATGCCGATCTCGTTGCCGCCGTCGCCGACCGCCAGCCTGATCCACGGTCCGCCGAGGAACAGCTCGTCGAGCGGCGCCGTCCATGGCGAGACATCCACCCCGCGCATGTTGCGGGGCTTGCCATCGGCGCTGCGTCCGCACCGCTCGATCGCGACGACGTGGCTGATGTCGAGGTCGCGCCATGCCGCGGTCAGCTTCGCGAGCCCTGGACCGTCGCCGACAGCCACTTCGTCGACTTCCACCTGCCCGCCTGCCGCCGCGACTGCGGAGCGAACCGCCGCAGCACAAGGCGTGTCGACCGCGATCCGCGCCGGGATTCCGCAGGCGGCGAGGCTCGCCGCGAGCAGCGCCGTCCCGACCGGGCCGTCCGTCTCGGGCGCGGCCACATCTCCGCGGGGCACAAAGAAGCCGGTGATCAGCCCCACGCGATCCGCCCGGGCCAGCAGCCGGGCTGCAGACAGCAGCTCGCCTCTGGTTGCGGCGATGAGTTCTGCCGTCCTGCGGCCGACATCCCGGCAAACCAGGGACTCGATGCCGGCGATCCGGCCAGCCGGGTCATTTATCCTTGGCGACATACACTCCCGTCCAGTCGGGCGGCGAATCGTCGATCAGCCCGTCGACGCGCACGCGCATCATTTCGTAGTACCCCTGCTGCCAACCCAGCGCGGCCGCGGCAGCCATGCACCCGTCGATCAGCTCCAGCGCCTCGGCGAAGCCTCCTGTCCTGTACTGTTCCAGGAAGGCAGCGTGCCGGCGCACGAGTTCCTGATAGGCGGGGCTCTGCGCCACGGCAATGTCACCCAACAGCGCATGCATGCGTTCGGGCTCGGTCTTGCCCTTGACCATGATCAGATCGAGCTCGAGCGTGGCGTGACCCGGCGCCATGCTGCGCGTCTTGTCGCCGATGATGATGCCGACACCGTACGCCTTGCACTGGCCTTCCAGGCGCGACGCCAGGTTCACGTCGTCGCCGAGGCAGGAATAGGTGAAGCGCTGCGTCGACCCGAAGTTACCCACGGAGGCCGTGCCCGTGTTCAGGCCGATACCGATGTTCACGGGAATGTACCGCCGCCCCTCTGCCTCGGCCTCCTGCCGCCATTGGGCGTTCAGCTCGCGCAGCCGCGCCTGCATGGCCAGCGCCGTGTCGCAGGCGCGCGCCGCGTGGTCGTCGAGGGCCAGGGGGGCATTCCAGAACGCCATGATCGCGTCGCCCATGTACTTGTCGATCGTTCCGCGATGGCCGAGGACGATATCCGTCATGGGCGTGAGGAACCGGTTCATGAACCGCGTCAGGCCGTGCGGGTCGAACTGCTCGGAGATGCGCGTGAAGCCACGCACATCGGTGAACATCACCGTGATCTCGCGCTGCTCGCCACCGAGCTGGAGAAGCTCGGGATGGCGCGCCAGCTGCTCGACGAGATCGGGCGACAGGTACATGCCGAAGGCGCCTCGGATGCTGGCCCGCTCGCGCTCCGTGCGCATGAACGCCAGGGCCGTGCCGCTGACATAGATCGCCGCCAGCGTGACAGGCGGGTAGATCGGATCGAACAGCAGGTCGTACCGCGAGAAGGCGATCCAGGGCACGGCCAGCCCGATCGCGATGAAGATCGCGGCGACGACCGTCATGCGGCCGGCGGACAGTCTCGGAAGCAGCACCACGAACAGCAGCCCGACGACCGCGAGATAGAGGAGTTCCGCACCCTCGGCGAAGTCCGGCCGCGCCAGAAACTTCTGTTCCAGCATCTGCTCGGCCAGCTGGGCATGCACCTCCACGCCAGGGACCGCCTGGTCGACCGGCGTGCTGCGGACATCCTTGAGGCCGATCGCGCTGGTGCCGACGAAGACCACATGGCCTTCCAGCTTGTCGGCGGGCGCTTCCCCCTTCAGCACCGCACCGGCCGACAAGTAGCGCTCCTCTCGGTGGCCCGTGTCGTACAGGACCAGCCGCCCGCGGGCGTCGGTCGCGGCCTCGACGTCGCCGGTGCGGATCGCGACGATTCCGGTCTTCGCACCGAAAGCCATCTCGCTGCTGGCGCCCGACGACTTGACGATATACGTGCTGGCGGCCTGGCCGACGCGCAGCGCCTCGATCGCCAGGGCCGGATAGACCCCCTCCTGGCCGGCGAGGCGGAACAGCATCGGCACCCGCCGAACGACCGAGCTGTCGACATCCATGTTGACGCTGCCGTTTCCTTTGGCCGCCGCTTCGAGCAGCGGTAGCGCCCGTACGGTGCCCTGCTGGACCGGCAGGAACTGGCTGGGATCGTCACCGGCGAAGGCGGAGCCGTGGTAGCGGCGCGGGGGGGCGGACGTTCCGTGCAAGTCGAAGCCGAACCCCAGAACGACCCGCGACTGGGCCATGGCGTCGGCCAGGACCTGGTCGTTGTCCTGGATCGCGGCCGCGAGCTTCTGCACGGTCTCCGGATCGGTATAGGCCACGAGATCCCGCACCATGCGGCTGATCGACGAACGGTCGGGCTCGGCGAACACCACGTCGAAGGCGATGACGGCGGCGCCTTTCTCCGTCAGCTTGTCGACCAAGCGGGCGACGATCGTGCGCGGCCATGGCCATTGGCCGTACTCGGCGAGCGAGGCTTCGTCGATGTCGACGATACGGACAGGTACTTCCGGATTGTAGATGCGGGGTTTCAGGCGCTGATACGTGTCGAAGGCGAAATCGCGAACGCGTCGCATCTCGGCGGGATCGGCGGCGCGTAGTGCCAGGGCGCCGACCAGAACCAGCAGCGCCACGATCCACGGCGCATGGACGTTGTTGCGCCCCAGAAGCCAACGCATGCGCATCGAACGCCCCTGCCCCCCTTCATCCCCACTTTACGGAACCGCGCCAGGCAAGCCAAATAGCGCACCTTGCTGATCGGCACCCACCATTCCGTACTGTATGGAATCTACCTCAAGCTGGGATCGCTGGTGCTGTTCTGCACCATGGACGCCGTGGTGAAGTCGCTGGGCACCGGGTACGACGCCTTTCAGCTGATGCTGTTCCGCAACGCCATCGCCCTGGCGCCTGTGGCCTACATAATCTGGCGATCCGGCGGCATGAGAGCCGTTTGGCCCAATCGGCCCTGGCTGCAGGCGATCCGCATCGCGATCGCCTTCGGCGCCACGCTCGGCTTCTTCTATGTCTTTCCCCGAATGCCGCTGGTGGACGCTTACGCGATCTCCTATGCCGCCCCGCTCTTCATGGTCGCTCTGTCGGTCCCGCTGCTGGGCGAACCGGTCGGTTGGCGGCGATGGACGGCGGTCTTCGTCGGCTTCGTCGGTGTCCTGATCATGCTCGATCCTTGGGGCATCGAGTTCCACACCATGTCGCTGATCGTGCTGGGCGCCACCTTCTGCTACGCCCTGGCGACCGTGATGGTGCGGCTGCTCAGCCGCCACGACTCGGATGTCGTGGCCTTGTTCTGGCTGGCCCTCGTCACGAGCCTGGTTTCGTTGGTCGGGGCGATTCCCGTCTGGGTATGGCCGACGACGGAGGACTGGTTCTGGTTGGTGGCCATTGGGCTGCTTGGCGGGTTCGCCCAGATCCTGAATACGCGAGCCTGGCGCCTCGCACCGGCGGCTGTCCTGGCGCCGTTCGACTATGCGTCGATCGTGCTGGCCGTCCTCTTCGGCTATCTCTGGTTCAGGGAAGCGCCGTCGACGACCGTCTGGTACGGGCTGCCGCTCGTCATGGGGTCCGGCTTCTACATCCTGTATCGGGAGCGCGTCCTGGCCCGCGAGCGCGCGCTGGCAGCAGCCATAACCTCATGACAATTGCGGGATTTTGGGAAGCATTGACGAATCGAACTGCCCACCACATCTTGTGGACATGACCGACTCCACCTTTTCCGTGACCGAGAGCGCGGCCAAGAGGATCGCTTTCCTGGCCTCCAAGGAAGCGAAGCCCGTGATGATGCGGGTGGCCGTCCTGGGCGGCGGCTGCTCGGGGTTCCAGTACAACTTCTCGTTCGAAGATCAGCGCAACGACGACGATCTGGTGATCGAACGCAACGGCGCCGCCGTGCTCGTCGACAGCACTTCGCTGGAGCTGCTCGCCGGCAGCGAACTCGACTATGTCGAGGAGATGGTCGGTTCGTCGTTCCAGGTGAAGAACCCCAACGCCACCTCGTCCTGCGGCTGCGGCAACTCCTTCAGCATCTGATCCCCTGCTCCGGGGCGGACGCCATGAAGATCGCGACCTGGAACGTCAACTCCGTGCGCAAGCGCGCCGGAAACCTCGTGGCGTGGCTGGGACAGGCCCGGCCGGACATCGTCGTGCTGCAGGAGATCAAGGCCCAGGAGGCGCAGTTCCCCCGCCTCGAGATCGAGGCTGCCGGATACAAGGTCGAGATCGTCGGCCAGAAGGGCTTCAACGGGGTGGCCCTGCTCTCCCTGCACCCGGTCGAGATCACCGCCCGCGCCCTGCCCGATCCGGCTGATGACGAGCCCGCCCGATATATTGAGGGGCGGGTGAACACTCCCGAAGGTCCCCTGACCGTCGGCGGGCTCTACCTGCCCAACGGCAACCCCATCGGAACCGACAAGTTCGCCTACAAGCTGGCCTGGATGGAGCGTCTCACCCGCCGCGCGCAGGAACTGCTTGCCCGGGAGGAGATGTTCGTGCTGGGCGGCGACTACAACGTCTGCCCCACGGAGATGGACGTCTACGATCCCAAGGGATTCGCCAACGACGCCCTGTGCCAGCCGGAGTCGCGGGCGGCACTGCGAACCCTCCTCAATCTCGGCCTGACCGACGCCGTGCGCGCCTTCGATGCCGATACGCCCTGCTACACCTTCTGGGACTATCAGGCCGGCGCCTGGGCTAAGAACTGGGGACTGCGCATCGACCACCTGCTGCTCTCGCCGCAGGCGGCCGATCGGCTGACCAGCGCCGGCATCGACAAGCCCGAGCGGGGCCGCCCCGACGCCTCGGATCACGTCCCCGTCTGGTGCGAGCTCGACCTCGCCGCTTGAGCGCTGGCGGATCACCGCTCGACACCGGGCATGGCGGTCCGGTCGGCCGTCCTGGCGAAGAAGGCATGGATCTCCGTCAGCAGTGCATCCCGTCCGCGCTCCGGCCTGTCGAGGTGAACGAAGTGGGTTGCCTGCGGAAGACTCACGGCTTCCACGCTCGATGCCCGGCTGGCATCCCGGACAAGCGCCTCGACATCCTCCGGACGGCTCCAGAAATCGAGTTCGGCGCGGAACACCAGAAGGTGCGCAGAGATCGAGGCGGCATCGAACAGGCGCCGGCCGCTCGCCTGGTAGAAGCTGTCCTCTATGGCGCCGAGAGGGGCGCGGAAGGTGGCCGGCACGCGCTTTTGCGATTCCGGGTCGCTGGCAAGAGCTGCCCGGCCGTACGCCTCGGCAACCACCGGATCGCGCCACGCCGATTTATCGCCGATCGGGATCGTGCGATCCCACACCGGGAAAAGGGAAGAACGTTCATACAGGGCGTATCCGCCGGTGTTGCGATTGAAGCGCCGCCGGTCCTCCGGATCGGCATTGGCCGAACCGGACCCCAGCATCGGATGGACGTCGCTCCCACCGTAGAGCGCGTTCAGGACGATCAGCCGATTGACCTTCTCCGGCCATAGGGAGGCGTAGTAGGCGCTCCACATGCCGCCGGTGGCCCAGCCGAGAAGCCCGACGGCCTGCGCCCCTGTCCTCTCGCGGGCGGCATCCACCACGGCATCGATGTCGCGCACGACCGCGAAGGCCCGCGACAGGGGCCGGCTTTCCCGAGCCGGCCGGGACAGCGCCTCGGGCCGGTCCGACCCGCCATAGCCCCGGGCGTCGAGCACGAAGACGACACGGCCAAGACGCCGCGCCAGGTCGGCCGCCAACGAGCCGCCGGCGGCGTCGAGATCGAAGGAAGCGAGCCCCGGCACCCGCGCGCCATGGACGAGGATAAGCGGCTCGGCCGATTCCGCCGCGCCGGCCGGCCGCACCTCACGCACGGCCAAGCCGATGCCGTCGGCCGTGGTGACGCGGAAGTCGCGGCGCGTCACCTCGGCTGCCAGCGAGGGCGCCGCACCGACCAGTGCGCCGCCAATACCCATTGCGACCATCATCCAGGGAACCAGGGACATAGGACCTCCATGTGATGCCCTGGATGTGCGCCCTGCCGGGCGATATGGGAAATACCGATGCTGATGCCCTACGATATGCTCGAGGTATCGCGATGATCGAGCTTCGCCAGTATCGCCAGTTCGTTGCCGTCGCCGAGGAGTTGAACTACCGCCGTGCCGCGCAACGCCTGAACATGGCGCAGCCGCCGCTGACGTCCGCCATACGGCGAATCGAATCGGAGCTTGGCGTCCGGCTGCTCGAGCGCTCCAACCGCGTCGAGCGCCTGACGCCGGCGGGCGACGCCTTTCTGACGGAGGCGCGGCGGGTTCTGGCGCAGAGCGAGCGCGCCATCGAGGCGGCCCGCCGCGCCGGACGCGGGCTTACCGGCTCGCTGCGGATCACCTTCGTGGCGACCGCGGCACAGGAGCTCCTGCCCTCCCTCCTGCGCGCCTTCCGGGCCCGCCATGGCGACGTGGCGCTCGAGCTCCGCGAAGCGACCACGGCACAACAGGCCGCTGCCCTCGCCGACGACCGCGCCGATATCGGCATCGTCGTCCTGCCCCTGCCCGATGGGCTGGCGCTGCGGACCGCACCACTGCGGCGGGACGGATTGGTCGCCGCCCTGCCGCAGGACCATGCGCTGGCACCGCGCCGCACCCTCCGGCTGGCCGAGCTGGCGGACGAATCCTGGATCCTCTTTCCGGCCGCCTACGGACCGGGCCTGCATCGACGCATCATCACCGCCTGCGCGCGCAACGGCTTCGTGCCGCGGGTCGCGCAGGAAGCGATCCAGATGGAGACCGTCGTCGGGCTGGTCGCCGGCGGGCTCGGCGTCTCGGTCGTGCCGCCCACCATGACGGGATCGTCGCGGCCGGGCGTGCGCTTCATCCCCCTGGAAGGGACCGGCACGCCGATCCCCTACGAGCTCTCCCTCGCCTATGCCAGCATGGAGCCGCTGGTCGAGGCCTTCATCAAATGCGCTACTCCGCCCCCGATCCGATCACGCCGCCGTCGGCGATGATGCACTGGCCGCAGACGAAGTTGCCGGCCCTCGACGCCAGGAACACCGCCACCCCGCCGATGTCGTCGGGCTGGCCGATGCGCTTGAGCGCCGCCTTGCTCTCGTTGGCCCGGCGGATCTCGGGATTGTCCCACAGCGCCTTGGCGAAGTCGGTCTGGATCAGGCCCGGCGCGATCGCGTTGACGCGGATGTTGTGCTTGCCCCACTCCATGGCGAGGGACTTCACCAGCGACAGGTCGGCCGCCTTGCTCATGTTGTAGGCCGCGATGTGGGCCGAGCCGACGAGCGCGCCGATCGACGAGATGATGATGAAGGCGCCATCCTTCCGTTCGGCCATCTCCGGCCCGACCATGTTCATGAGCCAGAGATTGGACATCACGTTGTTCTGCATGATCTTGGCGAACACCTCCTCCTTCAGGCCGCTGAGCGGACCGAAATAGGGGTTGGAGGCGGCATTGCAGACCATGATGTCGATCTTGCCGTAGGTCTTGCGGGCCACGGCAACCAGGTTCTCCAGCTGCGCCTTGTCGGAGATGCTGGCGGCGACCGCCGTCGCCTCTCCGCCCTTGGCCTTGATGCCCTTCACGACCTCCTCGCAGGCCGGCAGCTTGCGGCTGGAAACGACCACCTTGGCGCCGTGCGCGGCCATCTGCTCGCAGATCGAGCGGCCGATGCCGCGGCTGCCGCCTGTCACCACCGCCACCTTGCCCGTCAGGTCGAACATCATCGCGTCGTCTCCTCGCTTCGATCTCGTTTTGCCAAGTGCCCGACCTTAGCCGCGCGAGAACAGCGCGATCAACTCGACGTGCGACGACCACAGGAACTGGTCGATCGGGCGCAGTTTCTCGAGCCGATAGCCGCCGTCCAGCAAGATGCGGGCATCGCGCGCGAAGCTGCCAGGATCGCACGACGCATAGACCACGCGGGACACTTTCGACGTCGCGATCTCGGCCGACTGCGCTGCCGCGCCGGCACGCGGGGGATCGAGCACGACGGCGTCGAACGCCGACAGTTCCGCGGCCGTCAGCGGATTGCGGAAAAGGTCGCGGCGCTGCGCCATGGCCCTGCCCGCTCCCTGTCGGCGCGCCGCCGCTTCCGCCGACGCCACGGCGAGCCGGTCGCTCTCGAAGAGCGAAAGCCGTCCGGGATGGCCGAGCGACAGTGCCCCGATGCCGGCGAACAGGTCGGCGACGCGCGCCGCGCCGGCGGTCCACTCGGCGACGGCTACACGCATCGCCAGCTCGGCCCGCTTGGTCGCCTGCAGGAAAGCGCCCGGCGGCGGTTCGACGCGGACGTCCCCGAAGACGAGCATCGGCGTGCGGCGGACCACGATCGGCTCCGCCGTTGCCCGGTCACCCCAGCTCAGGCGTGCAACGTCAGCCCGTTCGGCGAATGCGACCAGCCCCTGCCGGCGCTCCAGCGAAAGGTCGAGGCGCCGGTGCGGCCGCAGCAGCAGGTCGAGGCCGCTGTCGGTCTCGTTGACGACGGCGTCGGCCGCGGCGCCCTCGGGCAGCACCGCCGCAATGACCTCGCGAAGCGAACCCAGCAGGGCATTCAGCGCCGGACGCGCCACCACGCAGGTGCCGACATCGGCGATCCGCTGGCTCGTGCGCTCATGGAAGCCCGCGAGCGCCTTCCGTCCCTGGCGGCGCAGCACGATGTCGACGCGGCGGCGCTCGCCCGGCACGCCGGCCAGCGCCGGCTCGAAAGAGGGCGGCTCGACGCCGCGCTGTGCCAAGGCGCGCGATATCAGATCGGCCTTCCAGGCGGTGCAGGCGTCGGCCCGCCAGTGCTGCAGGCTGCAACCACCGCAGACCCCGAAATGCGCGCAAGGCGGCGTCTCGCGATGCCGCGATGGCGCGAGCACCTCGACCAGGTCGGCCACGATGCCCTCGCCACGCTTCTCGCGCGGCTCGGCTTCGACCACCTCCCCCGGCAGCGTGTACGGCACGAAGTACCGCCGCCCCTCGAGCTCGGCGATGCCGTCGCCGCGCGCACCGATCTCGCCTATCTCCAGCGTGACGCTCACACGGCCGCGCCCAGCCAGCTCCGGGCCGGCCGCATTTCGCCAACCAGCAGGCCGACCACGTTCCTGACCGGCGGGTGCAGCAGCTCGTCGCGCAGCTGCGCCGGCAGGACGCCGAGATGACCCAGCAGGGTCGCCATGGCGACCTCGGCGGCCCGCGCCGCCCCGTCCCACATCTTGATCGCGACGCCCAGCCCGAGCGTCGGCAGCATGCCGCAGAACACGCCCTCGGCGCCGGTCTTAACCTGGGCGACGCCGGGCAGCGCCGCATTGATCCTCGTGCAGAAGCGTCCCGTGCCCGCCATCATGAACGGCTCGGCATTCATGGCGGCCCGGATGCGGGCCGCGGCGTCGGCATGACGGCTCGAAAGATGCGAGGGATCCGCCACGCTCGCCATCGCGCGCGCCAGGCTGCGCAGCGGCGTCGCCAGGGTCGGGATGCCGCAGCCGTCGATGCCGTGGGGGAAGGCATGGGCGTCGGCGCCGCAGAGATCGGACATGACGTCGCGCAGCCGCCGCTGCACCGGATGGTCGTAGCGGATGTAGCCCCGCGTCGGCTCGCCGTACTGCACCGCCGTGGCGAGGAAGCCGCTATGCTTGCCCGAGCAGTTGTTGAAGGCGGGCGTCGGGCCCCTGCCCTCGCGCACCAGCTCTTCGATCGTCGACTGCAGTCGCGGCGGATGCGTGCCGCATTCGAGGTCGTCCTCGTCCAGCCCGATCGTCTTCAGCCAGGCGCGGACCGTCTCGACATGCCGCTTCTCGCCACTGTGCGAAGCGCAGGCCAGGGAGATGTGCTCGGCGCCGAGTCCGAAGCGCTCGACGGCGCCGCTCTCGACGAAGGCCATGGCCTGGATCGGCTTGTTGGCCGAGCGCGGCAACACGGCAACGTCGATATCGCCCCAGGCGTCGACGACCGTTCCGTCGGCCCGCACGATCGCGGCGATACCTTCGTGGCGGCTTTCAACGATCGGCCCGCGCGTCACCTCGATGACGACCGCCGGCTTGCTCATCGCTCGCGCTCCAGCCTGATCACGGTGACGTTGTCCTGGTGTTCGTTGGCCGCCGCCAGCACGGCATCGACGAGCTGCGCGGCCGGCTTGACGGCACCGGCCGCGATCTCCGCGAGCTTGAGCGACTGCACGCCGTCGCTGCACACCAGAAGCTTCACGTCGGGGCCGAGGCGCCGGCTGCCCTTGTCGATCAGGGTCAGCGGCTCGCCCATGACGGCCTCCCGCAAGGTATGGCGCCCCGGGTGGTGCTCCGCCTCCTCGGCCGTCAGCACGCCCCGCTTCACCAGCGCCTCGATCTGCGGCGCCATCGAGTGGTCGGCATTCAGCCGCTCGAGCCGGCCCGCCTCGACGACGAACAGTGGCGAATCGCCGACGCTGATCCAGCGCACTTCGTCGCCGCGCACCTGAACCGCCACGAGCGTCGCGCCCATGCCGGCAAGCGCGGCCTTGCCGGCAGCCTCCTTGCCGATCGCGCCGTTGGCCTCATGAAGACCGTCGGTCAGGCCGCCGCCCTGCTCGACCGCTTGCACGAAAGCGTCGACGGCGAGCCTGCTCGCCACGGCCCCGCCGGCATGCCCTCCCATGCCATCCGCCACGACGGCCAGCAGCGAGCCGTCACCGAGCACCCTGAGAGCCCAGCTGTCTTCCTGGTAGGGGCGTGCACCCTGATGCTGCGCGCCCTCGCCGCGCCAACGTCCGACCATGATCCGCTTCGAGCCTAGTGCCACACCGCCGGCAGCCTGCTGAGCCCGCGCAGCGTGAAGCTGCGCCGCCAGGCTGGCCTGTCCTTCTCCGGCAAGCTCAGGGTGGGCATCCGTTCCACCAGGGCGGCGAAGACGAGCTCGGCCTCGAGTCGCGCGAGCTGCGCGCCGAGGCAGTGATGGATGCCGCCGCCGAACGACATCGGACGGATGTGCTCGCGCCCGATATCCAGCCGGTCCGGATCGGGATACTGCGCCGGATCCCTGTTCGCCGCGCCCAGAAGGGCGATCACGCTTTCCTGCGGCCCGATCTGGACGCCGCCGAGCTCGACCTCCGTGTGGGTCACACGGCCTGTGAGCTGGACCGACGAGTCGTAGCGCAACAGCTCCTCGACGGCGTTCGGGATCAGGTCGGGATCGGCCTTCATGCGCTCCCACTGGTCCGGGTTCCGATGCAGGGCAAGGAGGCCGTTGCCGATCAGGTTGGTCGTGGTCTCGTGGCCGGCACCGAACAGCAGGCCGATATTGGCCTCCAGCTCCTCGGCCGTGAGCTTGTCTCCGGCCTCCTCCGCCCTCACCAGCTCGGTCGTGAGATCGTCCTGCGGATCGCGCCGCCGCAGATCGCAGAGTTGACGGAAGTAGGCGCCGGCCATCTCGGTGTTGCGGTTCGCCTGGTCGAGCTCTTCCCGGGTCATCGGCACCGGCTCGAGAATGCGGCCGTTGACATTGCTGCCGGCCAGGAAAGGCGCCCGGTGGTCTTCCGGGATGCCGAGCATATCGCAGATCACGATCACGGGCAGGCGGTGGGCGAGGTCGCGCATGACGTCCATCTCGCCCTTGCCCTGGACCCGGTCGAGCTGCTCATCGACGAGCTTCTTGATCCGGGGCCGCATGTCGGAGACCCGCCGCGCCGTGAACGCCTTGTTCACGAGGCCGCGCAGCCGCGTATGGTCCGGGGGATCGAGCACGAGCATGGTGCGCGCAAGGCTGGCGATCGCCGGCTCCTGCATGCCGCTGCTGTCGCCATAGCGGCGCTCCATGTTGCCCACGAAATCCTTGCCGAACCGCCGGTCGCGCAGGCTCAAAGCGACATCCTCGTAGCGCGTGATCAGCCAGAACCCCTGGGGCGCCTTGAACACGGGCGCCGTCTCGCGCAGCCGCCGGTAGAAAGGATACGGATCGGCGATGAAGGCCGGATCCAGCGGATTGAACTGCAGCGGTGCATCGGCTGCCGCGGGCGGTGTCATGTCGTTCATGCCCGACTCCTTAGCATGAACCCACTTGCGGGGCGAACGAGCGTCCCTCAGCATCGCGGCATGTTTTCGCTCACTCAAGGATTGCGGCGCGCCGTCCAGACGAAGCCGAACGGCGTTGCCACCCAGTTCGCAGGACGGCGCCGAACCTGGCCGCAGACGCAGGAAAGGGTGAGCCGGGTCGCCGGCGCCCTTTTCGCGCTGGGCGTGCGACCCGGGGACCGCGTGGCCCTGCTCGCCCTGAACAGCGATCGCTACTTCGAGCTGATGTACGCCATTCCATGGATCGGCGCGGCGATGGTGCCGCTCAACACGCGGCTGGCCGCGCCGGAGATCGAGTACATCCTGGCCGATTCGGGTGCCAAGGTCCTGTTCGTCGACGCCGCCATGTCCCACCACCTGTCGGCGCTCGAGGGCCGCATCCCGGGCATCCGGGAGGTCATCTGGCTCGACGACGTCGCCGGCCCCGAAGGCGTTCTGCACTACGAGGACCTGACGAGCTACGAGGCTGCCCCAGATGCGGGCGCCGCGAACGACGACCTCGCAGGACTGTTCTACACCGGCGGCACGACGGGGCGATCCAAGGGCGTCATGCTGACCCACACGAACCTGGTGGTGAACGCCCTCAACGCCGTCGCCGGCATCGGCTTCGATTCGGACACGGCCTACATCCACTCCGGCCCGATGTTCCATCTCGCCGACGGCGCCTCGACCTTCGGCGTCACGCTGGCCGGCGGCAGGCATGCCTTCGTGCCGCGCTTCGAACCTGTCGAGGTGCTCCAGACCATCCAGGCCCATCAGGTCACGCACGCCCAGTTCGTGCCGACCATGATCAACATGCTGGTCAATCATCCGCGCTTCGCGGAGTTCGACATCAGCACCCTGTCCTTCATCCTGTACGGCGCCTCGCCGATGCCGGAAGGCGTGCTGCGCCGGGCCCTCGACGTCATGCCGCACGTCCGCCTGATGCACGCCTACGGGATGACCGAGGCCTCTCCTATCGTGACGCTGCTCGACCCGCGCTACACGACGCTCGAGGGGCCGTTCGCCGGCCGCCTCAAGTCGTGCGGACAGGCGGCGCTGGCCTGCGAGATCAAGGTCGTCGACGCCGACCGGCGGGAAGTGCCGCGCGGGACGGCGGGCGAGCTCGCCATCCGCGGCGCCAATATCATGAAGGGCTACTGGAACAAGCCGGACGAGACCGCGGCCGTGCTCGCCGACGGGTGGTACCATTCGGGCGACGGCGCCTACATGGACGACGAGGGCTTCGTCTATATCGTCGACCGCCTCAAGGACATGATCATATCAGGCGGTGAGAACGTCTATTCGGCAGAGGTCGAGAACGCGATCTCGCTGCTGCAGGGCGTCGGCGAGGTCGCCGTCATCGGCGTGCCGGACGAACGCTGGGGCGAACGGGTCCATGCCATCATCGTCCCCAAGCCGGGCGCGGAGCTGACGGCCGACGACGTCGTCGAGCACTGCCGGATACAGATCGCCGGCTACAAGTGTCCGCGCAGCGTCGAGTTCCGGGACACGCCCCTGCCCTTGTCCGGCGCGGGCAAGATCCTGAAGCGCGAGCTGCGCGAGCCCTACTGGAAGGGCTTCACCAAGGCCGTGAACTGACATGCCCGCGATCCCGTATTTCGACTGGGTTGCCCATCACGCGGGGCGCCGCCCGGACAAGCTCGCCATCCACGACCTGCAGACCGGCCGACGCTTCACCTACGCGGACCTTCACGACCGCACGAACCGTCTGGCCGCGGCTCTCGCCGCCCGCGGCATCGGCAAGGGTGACCGCGTGGCGCTGCTCGCGCCCAACTGCGCCGAGTACTTCGAGCTGCAATTCGCCTGCGGCCGGCTCGGCGCCATCATGCTGCCCCTCAACTGGCGGCTCGCCGTTCCGGAGCTGCAGTACATCCTTGGCGATTCCACGCCCTCGTTGCTGATCCACGACAGGAGCTTCGCCGAGCAGGCGCGGCAGCTCTCGGAGCATCGGCTGGAGATCGACCACGACCGGCCGGACAGCGCCTATGAGCAGGCGCTGGCCGATGCCGGCGCGGCGCCTTCGCCGCTCGCCCTCACCCACGACGACATCGCCATGGTGATGTACACGTCGGGCACGACCGGGCATCCCAAGGGCGCCATCATCACCCACGGCATGAACTTCTGGAACTGCGTCAATCTTGGCATCCCGGCCCTGATCACACCGCAGACGGTCCAGCTGGTCGTGCTGCCGCTGTTCCATACGGGCGGACTGAACTGCTACGCCAACCCGGTGCTGCATGCCGGCGGCAGCATCCTGATCATGCGTGCCTTCGATCCCGGCGCCGCGCTCGACTGCCTCTCGGATCCCGCCCTGGGCATCACGCACTTCTTCGCCGTGCCGGCCCCCTACCAGTTCATGATGCAGCATCCGAAGTTCCAGGGCGCCGACCTGTCCCGCCTGCAGATCGCGGGGGTCGGGGGGGCGCCCTGCGCCCTCGCCATCCTGGAAGGCTGGAGCGCGCGCGGCGTGCCGCTCGTCCAAGGCTGGGGCATGACCGAGACCAGCCCCGCCGGCACGATGCTCGACGCCGCCGACGCCATCCGCAAGGTCGGCTCGGCCGGCAAGGCGCTGATGCACACCGCCATCCGCATCGTCGACGATGCCGGCACCGACGTGCCGGCCGGCGTGATCGGCGAGCTGCTCATCAAGGGCCCCAACATCACGCCCGGCTACTGGAACAGGCCCGAGGCCACGGCGTCGTCCTTCACCGACGGCTGGCTGCATACCGGCGACGCGGCCCGCCAGGACGAGGAAGGCTTCGTCTACATCGTCGACCGCTGGAAGGACATGTACATATCGGGTGGCGAGAACGTGTACCCGGCGGAGGTCGAGAACGTGCTGTTCGCCCTCCCGCAGGTGGCCGACGCCGCGGTGATCGGCGTTCCGAACGAGCGCTGGGGCGAGGTCGGCCTCGCCGTGATCGTCCGCAGGCCCGATGCCACGCTGGAGGAAGGCGACGTTATCCGTCACTGCCTGGGCAACCTGGCCAAGTTCAAGGTGCCGCAGTCGGTCGTGTTCGTCGACGTCCTGCCCCGCAACGCGACCGGCAAGGTGCTGAAGCGCGAGCTGCGCGAGCCCTACTGGAGAGGCATGGCCAAGGCGGTCAACTGATTCCCGGTCCGCGGTCCGGGAACGCGTTCGCCTCCCATCGCAACGATTCATCACAAGCCGCGGATTCCATGAGAGAATATGCCTCCGCCAACGACGACCCCATGTCGCATGGATAGCGACATCCGCGACATCCTTCCTTGACCCGACCGATTGATACTTACGTAATTTTCAATTATACACGTTATTGACTGATTTACTAGCCGTTTCGGCCAACAGCCACAGGACAGACATGCTCACGATCTATGGCGTTCACCGGTCCCGCGCCTCGCGCAACATCTGGCTCGCGCACGAGCTCGGCCTGCCCTTCAGGCTCGAGCCGGTGATGCAGCACTATCGGCTGAAGGAGCCGATCCCGTCCGATGTCGTCCACACCAAGTCCCCTTCCTTCCTGAAGGTGAACCCGAACGGCCATGTTCCGTCCATCGACGATGGCGGGCTGGTCCTGCACGAATCGCTCGCCATCAACCTCTACCTTGCGAAGAAGCACGGCGGACCGCTGGCGCCGAAGGATGTCGCCGAAGACGGCCAGATGGCGATGTGGGCGCTGTGGGCGGCGACCGAGGTAGAACCCCATGCGCTGGCGGTGCTGCAGAACGGTGCGCCGAAGGAATCCGTCGACGCCTTGCGCGGGCCCTTCGGCGTGCTCGATGCCGCGGTCGGGGGCGGCCACCTGGTCGGCGGCCGGTTCACCGTCGCGGACATCAACGTCGCCGAGGTCGTGCGCTACGCGCTCGGCGCCACCGAGCTGTTCGACGCCAACCCCAAGGTGAAGGCGTGGCTCGCCGCCTGCCAGGCGCGCCCCGCCTTCCGCAAGATGTGGGAAGCCCGCGAAAGGGAGCCGGCGTAAGCCCGTGAATGAGATGAGGTGCGAGCGCACATCATCTCATTCCGCTTTGGCTAAACGGCCGCCAGCGCCTGGTCGAGGTCGGCCAGGATGTCGTCGATGTGCTCGATGCCGATCGACAGCCGCACGTAGCCCGGGGTCACGCCGGTCTTCGCCTGCTCCTCGGGCGTGAGCTGTGAATGGGTCGTCGAGGCGGGATGGATGGCAAGGCTGCGGGCGTCGCCGATGTTGGCGACGTGATAGAACATCTTCAAGCTGTCGATGAACTTGCGGCCCGCATCGGCGCCGCCCTTGAGCTCGAAGCCCAGCAGCGCGCCCATGCCCCGCGAAAGGTGCGCGTCGGCGCGCCGCTTCGCCTCTCCCGTCATCAATGACGGATGGATGACCTTCGAGATCTTGGCGTGCTTCGACAGGTGCTTCGCCACCGAGATCGCGTTCTCGCAATGGACGCGCATGCGCAGCGGCAGGGTCTCCAGTCCCTGGATGAACATGAAGGCGTTGAAGGGACTCATCGGCGCGCCGACATCGCGCAGCAGCGTGACGCGCGCCTTCAGGATGTAGGCGATCGGGCCCAACGGCTTCACGGCCTGCGTCCATACCGCGCCGTGGTAGCTGGGGTCCGGCGTGTTCAGCATGGGGAAGCGGTCCTTGTGCTTCTCCCAGTCGAAGCTGCCGCCATCAACCAGAATGCCGCCGATCGAGGTGCCGTGGCCGCCGATGTACTTGGTCGTCGAATGCATGACGATCGCCGCGCCATGGTCGAGCGGGCGGCAGATCACCGGCGCCGCCGTGTTGTCCATGATCAGCGGCACGCCGAGCTCCCGGCCGATCCTCGCCACCTCGGCGATCGGAAAGACGGTCAGCTTGGGGTTGGGCAGCGTCTCGGCATAGTAGCAGCGTGTCCGGGCGTCGGTGGCCCGCCGGAAATTCTCCGGATCGGCCGGGTCGACGAAGCGGCATTCGATGCCCATCGTCTTCATGGTGTTGGCGAACAGGTTCCAGGTGCCGCCATAGAGGTCGGTCGAGGCGACGAAGTTGTCGCCGGCGTGGCAGATGTTCTGGACCGCGAACAGGGATGCCGCCTGGCCCGAGCCCAGCGCCAGGGCCGCGACCCCGCCTTCGAGCGCCGCGACGCGCTGCTCCAGCACATCGCAGGTCGGGTTCATGATGCGGCTGTAGATGTTGCCCAGCTCGGAGAGCCCGAACAGGTTCGCGGCATGCTGCGTGTCGCGGAACTGGTAGCTGGTGGTCTGATAGATCGGCACAGCCACCGCCGTGGTCGTCGGATCGCTGCGATACCCGGAATGCAGCACGACGGTTTCCGGGTGCTTGCTGTTGGTCGCCATGTGTTTCCCCCGATGGATCTGCTGCGATCCGGCATAGTGAACGGCCGGGCCGGCGGCAAGCCCGATGCGGTCAGGTCCGCAGCACGAGCCTATCGATCGAGGGCGCGAATCCGAAAGCCTCATAGAACCGGCGGGCAGCGCGGTTGAAGGCGTGCACGGCGACGCCGACATGGCTTGCTTGCTGTCCGCGTGACCAGGCGAGCGCGGCGTCGAGCAAACAGCGCCCGATGCCCTGACCCCGCCCGTCCGCGCGCACCACGATGTTCTCCAGCTCGATGACCTTGTGGGGAATCGCGCCGGCAAAGGCGGGCGGCGGCCGGGTCACCAGCACCGCCAGCCCGACGACATCGCCCTCCTGCTCCGCCACCAGCAGCGTGGATCCCGGGCCGCCAAGCCAACGCTCGACCTGCTCGCGGGTCCGCGCCGGTCCGGCGAAGGGCTGGAAGACGTCGGGCCGCGCCTGCCGGTGAAACTCATCCAGCTCGTCGAACAGCGCGACCAGGGCGTCATGGTCATGCAGGCGCGCCGTGCGGACGAGGATGGCGGGTCGGCCGCTCATGCGGCCAGCACCAGCCGATCCTCGGCAGCGGCGAAGCCGAAACTCTCGTAGAAGCGCCGGGCCTCGCCCTCGCCCACCATGACCTCGACCTGCGCGGCGCGGCGCTGGCGCGCCCATTCGACCACCGCCGCCAGGAGACGTCGCCCGATGCGCTGGCCCCGCTGCTCGGCATGGACGACGAGATTGTCGACCTCGACGACCTTGTGCATGCCGCCGCCGACCTTGGGCATGATCCGGGTCAACAGCACGGCAACGGCAAGCACGCCATGCTCGCTCTGCGCCACCAGCAGCGTCGTGCCCGGCGTCTCCAGCCACGCCATCACCTGCTCGCGCGCATGGGCCGCGTCGTCGAGCAGCCCGCTCAGGGCTTCGCAGTCGCGCGGCCCGGCCAGGCGCACGCGGATCGACGGCGGCAGCGCCGCCTCATCATGTGCTTCGACTATCGACATCTCGTCCTCCGTTTGCGGTCCCGCCGCGGCCCGGAGGCCCTCTCCAGAAACACAGAAGCCGCCGGGAAGCGGCGGCTTCGTCAGGTCACAACCCTTCGCGCCGCCTATGTCAGCAGCGTAAAGTACCAACCCTTCTGGAGCAGGTTCGTGAGCATGCAGATTATATAGGCGCGTGGCGGTGGCACTGTCAACGCACGCGGCGCTATCGTGCGCGCCATGAATCTTGCCCTCAATGCTGCTGCCCCCTGGTGGCATCCGCGCGCCGGTGAGCGCCTCTCCATCCGCGGCGGGCTCCCGCTCCATGGCTGCTATCCGATCAGCGGCGCGAAGAACGCCGTGCTGCCCCTCATGGTCTCGGCTCTACTGACGCCGCACCTCGTGACCTTGCGCAACGTGCCGCGCAATCTCGACGTCGCGGTGCTGGCGGCCCTGTTGCAGAAGCTGGGCTGCGACATGCACTGGTCGACCGGCAGCGCCGGCCTGTCCGTGACGCTGACGGCGCATCGCATCCAGCCGCGACAGATCGACGGCGATCTCGTCACCCGCATGCGGGCCTCCGTCCTGCTGCTGGGAGCGCTGCTCGCACGATGCGGCGAGGCTGTCCTGCCGATGCCGGGCGGCGACGCGATCGGCCTGCGCGGCATCGACTTCCACCTGCAGGGGCTGCGCGCCATGGGCGCCGTCGTGACGCTAGAGGGCGGCATGATCCACGCCTCGGCGGCCAACGGGCTGCGCGGCGCCGACATCCTGCTGCCCTTCCCGTCGGTTGGAGCGACCGAGAACCTGATGCTGGCCGCGGTGGCAGCACACGGCCGGACGACGATCCGTAACGCAGCACGCGAACCGGAGATCGCCGATCTCGGCGCCTGCCTCACGGCCATGGGGGCCCGCATCAGCGGCCTCGGGAGCCATCTCATCGCGATCGACGGCGGTGCTGCGCTGCGCGGCGCCGTCCACGCCGTGCTTCCCGACCGCATCGAGTTCGGCACGCTCGCCTGCGCCGCGGCGCTGACCGACGGCGAGCTGCTGCTGGCCGGCGGACAGCTCGATCTGCTCGGTTCCGCAGCGGCCTCGTTCGATGCCGCGGGCGTGCAGCTGACCGAGGCCGTGGACGGCGTGATCGCACGCCGCAGCGCCCGCGGGCTCAGGGGAATCGACGTCGAGACGGCGCCCTATCCGGGCTTTGCGACGGACCTGCAGGCGCCGACCATGGCCCTGCTCGCCTGCGCGCCAGGCGTCGGGACCATCATCGAGACCATCTTCGAGCAGCGCTTCCGACACGTGGACGAGCTGCGCAAGATGGGCGCGGACATCGCCGTGCATGGCCGCCTGGCCCGCATCCGCTCGGTGGGCCGCCTGATGGGCGCTTCCGTCACGGCAACGGATCTGCGGGCGGCCGCGGCTCTCGTCCTCGCCGGACTCGTTGCCGAGGGCGTGACCGTGATCGATGGACTCGACCATCTCGACCGTGGCTACGACGGCATGGCCGAGAAGCTCACAGCCTGCGGCGCCGATATCGCTCGCGCCTGACCCGGCCGGGGAGCGTCAGTAGAGCCGCGGAATCAACCACCAGCTGCGAGCGCGGCAGGCCTCGTACTCCGTGCTGAACTGCGACCGGAGCAGCGCCTCTTCCGACCGCATGCGCGCGACCGGCGGGCGGGATCAGAAGGGCCGCCCGCTACTCGGCGGCGACGGCCATCGCCTGCTTGAGGCCCGGCATGGTGAAGCCAAGCTTGTCGAGCTTGTCGATCATGTCCTTGCCGGCCTTCTCGTCGGTCTCCACCAGCGGCGGACGGACCGGCGTCCAGGCGGCGTCCTCTCCGTAGTGGGCGATGCAGTACTTCAGCGCCGGGATCATGACATAGCCCTGCATCACGCCGCGGACCTCGTTGATCCAGGCCTGCAGCTTGTCGCCCTCGGGCGTGGCGTACTTGTGGTAGGTCTCGGCGATCTTGCCCGGGTTGATGTTGGCGGTGGCGCTGATGCAGCCCGCGCCGCCGGCCTTCACGTTCTCGATCAAGGGCTTCTCGTTGCCGGAGAAGACATCGAAGCCGTCCTTGCCAAAGGCCTCGATCATGCTCTTCGTGTGCGGCCAGTCGTCGGAGCTGTCCTTCATGCCGGCGATCTGCTTCGGATAGGCCTTCATCAGGCGTTCGACCAGCTTGTGCGTGATCGGCACGGCCGAGACCGGCGGGATGTGGTACAGATAGACGCGCAGGCGGTCATCGCCCACGCGCTGCACGACTTCCGAGAAGAAGCGGAACAGCCCCTCCTCCGGAACGCCCTTGTAGTAGAAGGGCGGCAGCATCAGCACGCCGCCTACGCCGAGCTTCGTGGCATGGGCGCTCACCTTCGCCGCTTCGGTGATCGAGCAGGCGCCGGTGCCCGGCATCATGCGGTCAGTCGGCACGCCGGCGGAGACGGCCGCCTCGAGAAGCCCCATGCGCTCCTCGGCCGACATGGAATTGGCCTCCGAGTTGGTGCCGAAGACGGCCAGGCCGCAATCCTGGCTGAGCAGCCATTTGCAATGCGCGATGAAGCGGCCGACATCCGGCGACAGGTCGCGCTTGAACGGGGTGACGACCGGCGAAAGAACGCCTTTGATCCGCTGGGCGGCCATGATTTGATTTCTCCCGGGAGTGGCGCACCTTTCTGCAACGAAGCGCCGGAGACGTCCAGTGGCAGCTATCCAACCAGCCGATATCCTCCCCGAAGACGGCACCGCCGGCACGCTGATCGGCCGCGTGCAGCGCCCGGAGGGGCCGAGCGTCGTGGCGGTGCGCGGCCAGGGCGTGTTCGACATCACGCGCCATGCGCCCACGGTCGCCGACCTCTGCAACGCGCCCGATCCCCTGGCCCTGGCGCGGGCGGGCGGCGAACGCATCGGATCGCTGGCGGACCTCGTGCCGCACCTCCTGGCCCCCATCGACCTGCAGGCGGTGAAGGCCGCCGGGGTCACCTTCGCCGTCAGCCTGCTGGAGCGCCTGATCGAGGAGCACGCGAAGGGCGACCCGACCCGGGCCGACCAGGTGCGCAAGGAGCTGGACGCCATCATTGGCGCCGATGTGACGGCGATCCGCCCTGGATCGGCCGAGGCCGAGGCCCTGAAGAAGACCCTCATGGCCCGGGATGCCTGGTCGCCGTACCTCGAGGTCGGCATCGGTCCCTACGCCGAGATCTTCACCAAGGCGCCCCCGATGGCGGCCGTGGGCTACGGTGCCGAAATCGGCATCCGCGCCGATTCCGACTGGAACAATCCGGAGCCCGAAATCACCCTGATGGTGAATGCCGATGGCAGGATCGTCGGCGCGACGCTGGGCAACGACGTCAACCTGCGCGACATGGAGGGCCGCAGCGCCCTGCTGCTGGGCATCGCCAAGGACAACAACGCCTCCTGCGCGGTCGGCCCCTTCGTACGCCTGTTCGACGAGACCTTCGGCCTGGACGACGTGCGCCAGGCCAAGGTCGATCTCGAGGTGACGGGCCCCGACCAGTTTCGCCTGCGCGGCTCCAGCGACCTCTCGAAGATCAGCCGCGATCCGCTCGACCTGGTGCGGCATGCCATGGGCGACACGCATCAGTATCCCGACGGCATGGTGCTGATGACGGGCACACTCTTCGCGCCGACGGAGCCACGGACGCCGGGCGGACACGGATTCACGCACATGGTCGGCGACCTGGTGTCGATCCGCTCGCCCAAGCTCGGGACGTTGACCAACCGTGTCAATCATTGCGACAAGATCGCCCCCTGGACGTTCGGCACGTCCGCGCTGATGCGGAACCTGGCCGCCCGAGGACTCTTGAAGTGACGGATGAACTGACGCGACAGCCGGCCTCGGTCTTGCGGGAGTGGATCGCGGCGAGGAAAGTCTCGCCCGTGGAGGTCACGGAAGCCGTCCTGGCACGCGCCGGCAAGCTGCAGCCGATCCTCAACTGCTTCATCACCATCGCGGACGAGCAGGCGCGGACGGCTGCCCGCCGCGCCGAAGAGGCCGTCGTGAAGGACGAGCCGCTGGGGCTCCTGCACGGCATCCCCTATGCCGCCAAGGACCTCGTCAACACGGCGGGAGTCCGCACGACGTTCGGCTCGCTGCATCACGAGGCCAACGTGCCGAAGGAGGACGCCGTCTGCGCAGCGCGTCTGAACGCGGCCGGCGCGATCCTGTTCGGCAAGACGACGACCCCGGAGTTCGGTCACAAGGCGCTGACCGATGCGCCGCTGTTCGGCCGTACACGCAACGCCTGGAGCGCCGGACGGACCTCCGGCGGTTCGAGCGGCGGCGCCGCGGTCGCCGTCGCCGCGGGCATCGGCCCGATCGGCATCGCCACCGATGGCGGCGGCTCGACCCGGATTCCGGCCGCGGCCAACGGCATGGTCGGGCTGAAGCAGAGCAACGGCGTCATCCCCCACAGCCAGGTGGCCGACGCGTTCGGCAACTACACCTACGTCACGCCCATGACCCGCACGGTGGCCGACACCGCCCTGATGCTGCAGGCGATGGCCGGCCCCCACCCGTCCGACCCCTGGTCGATCGGCGTCCCGGCGCAGGACTATCTCGCCGCCGCGCGCGCCGAGGGCGACCTTGCCGGCAAGCGCATCCTCTTCAGCCCGACGCTCGGCAACACGCTGGTGG
Organism: Pseudomonadota bacterium; assembly: GCA_049323495.1. Lineage (GTDB taxonomy): Bacteria > Pseudomonadota > Alphaproteobacteria > Reyranellales > Reyranellaceae > Reyranella. Next base: position 63,236 of record JBMONG010000016.1, on the reverse strand, counting down.
CCAAGGATGTGCGTTCGGCCTTCGAACGCGCCCTGGCCAGGCTCGCCGATCTCGGGGCCGAGCTCGTCGAGTTGAAGGGCGAGCTTCCCGACATGGAGCCGATCTGGAAGGTCATCAACCACACGACCTGGCGGGCCCGCTTCGACGAGCTGGTCCGGCGCGAGGACAACCGGCTGTCGCCGTCGCTCGTGCGGCAGGTCGCGATGGCGTCGGACTGGTCCGGCGCCGACTACCAGCGCGCCATGTTCCAGCGCACCGACCTCTTCCGTCGCGTGCAGGGCTGGTTCGAGAGCGCCGACTACCTCGTGACGCCGACGCTCTCGCGCACGGCGCTGCCGATCGACCAGGACCTGTTCGAGCCCATCGAGATCGACGGCGTGGAGGCCGGCGAGCTTCGGCGAAACTGGTTCCCCTACACGATGCCATTCAACATCACGGGCCATCCCGCGCTCAGCCTGTGCTGCGGCTTTGACCGCGATGGCCTTCCAATCGGTCTCCAGATCGTCGGCCGATTCCGAGACGAGGCGTCCGTCCTGCGCGCCGCCGCGCTCTACGAAGCGAGCGAGGACTGGCTCGACCGATGGCCGGACCTATAGCCTCTTCCGGACCGCGCGCATCCTGCGCGCTCATGGCTCATGAGCGAGCTGGAAGCTCGCGGTCCCGAAGACCATGAACGTCCTCGAGGAATGCTTCCCTGTAGCTTCTTTCGGACCGCGAGCTTCCAGCTCGCTTCATGAGCTCGCAGGATGCGCGCAGTCCCGAAGACGACCATGAGAGGCCGGAGAAAGCCGCCGCTGTCGGCGGCCGAGATCCAGGCACGCGTGCTCCATCGCGACGGGCTCATCCTGGTGATCGACAAGCCCGCCGGGATCGCCGTGCATGCCGGACCGAGCGGCGCGCCGAACCTCGAAGAATGCTTCGACGCCCTGCGCTTTGGCCTGCCACGGCCGCCGGCGCTGGCCCATCGTCTCGACGCCGATACCTCGGGCGTGCTGGTGCTGGGACGCCATCCCAAGGCGCTGGCGAAGCTCGGCCGATTGTTCTCCGGCCGCGAGACGCGCAAGACCTACTGGGCCGTCGTCGAGGGTGCGCCGCCGGCCGACGAAGGGGTCTTCGACCAGAAGCTCCTGAAGGTGAACACCCGCTCGGGCTGGTCGGTGAAGGTGTCGGACAAGGGCCAGACCGCGGTGACCCGTTACAGGGTCCTCGGCCGCGCTCCCGGCATGTCGTGGTTGGAACTGGAGCCCGAGACCGGCCGCACGCACCAGATCCGCGTCCATTGCGCGGCCGCCGGCTGTCCGGTGATCGCCGACCGGCTCTATGGCACCGCCGAGCCCGGCAGGCTCCTGCATCTCCATTCCCGAGGCATCGTCCTGCCGCTCTCGAAGACCAAGCCGCCGATCTCGGTCGAGGCGCCCCCGCCGCCGCACATGCTGGCGGCGCTCGAAGCCTGTGGCTTCAATCCCCGGCCCTGACCCAGATCCGTAGCGGATCGCCGATCTCGAAGCCGGCATCGAGCGCCGCCGCCAACTCGTTGCCGGACTCGTAACCGACCAGCGGGAGGCGCGGAAAGGTGCGGCTGGCCAGCAGAATCAGCGAGCGCCACACGGCGGCGGCATCGGCGGCTTCGGCCACCACATTGGATATGCCGACGACGCCCTCGGCGCAGTAGATCATGCCCCCCGCCACGACACCGAAGCCGCGCCGCCCAGAGAACAGGGCGAAGTTCGGATCATCGAAGGGCAGCGTCGCCTTGCCGCCGGTTTCCCGCTGCCAGTCGATATCCGATGACGGCCCGTCCACGGGCATGAGGCAGCGGATCCACGATGCCTCCAGCAGCACATCGAAGCCGGCCCGCGACAGGTCGAGGCTATTGAAGCTGTCCTTGACCGCCCAGCGACCGGGCAGGTGCGACTGACGCAGGATGTCGATCGTGCCGCGCTGCTCTGCGCGTGCCGTTTCGTCGTCAGCCAGCGTCACCGCATTGGGATAGAAGCGCGGCACCGTCTCGGCATTGACCCAGATGTGCGGCAGGAACGTGCCCGGCCGGCCGTGCGCGCGGCAGACCGCGTCGCACCAGTGCGCGTTGTTGAGGGCCGCCGCTTTGGTCCAGTCCTTCAGGCGCGTACTTCCTCACGCTGGAAGATCACGTAGGCCGCCGCGAAGACCACGATCATGCCGGCGATGAGCCCCGTCACCTGCGGCCAGATCAGCAGCAGGCTCTGGTCCAGCGGCAGCGGCGCCCCCATGATCGCGCCGCGCATCTGACTCGGAATGATGGGACCGAGCGTTCGTGTCTCCGGATTGAGAAGACCGACCACCGCCTCGCCGAACAGCGTGTTCGGGGACAGGCGGTCGAGAGTCGCCTGGAGCTGGATCATGGCCAGGGTCTCCTCCAGCCGTCCCATCCCCATGGCCACATCGCTCGGAGTCAGGGCAAGCGTCAGCACCGGCACGATCAGCGGCCACAGGATGACGAAGAACAGCCATATGCCCAGCGAGCACAGGGCGGACGTGGCGGTCGATCGGAAGATCACCGAGAACAGCATGGCGATGGCCAGCCACACGCCGCCATAGGCGATGGCGACCATGAGGAAGGCGATGCCGCGCGCCACCTCGACGCCGCGCGGCGGCAGGCCGAGCAGCAGAAGGCCCGCCCCCAGCACGATCAGCCACAGCGCGACCAGCGCGACGGCCAGCGTCGCGAGACCGCCCAGGAACTTCCCGAGGAGCAGCGCGTCGCGGTAGATCGGCTGCGACAGCACACGCGACAGCGTGCGCCGGTTGAACTCGCTGTTCACGGAATCGAACCCGAGCCCGATCGCCAGCAAGGGAATCACCAGCGACAGCGACGCCGTGAAGGAGAAGGGAATGCGCTGCGGCGCCGACGTGAAGATGCGCAGGAAGAGAAAGGGATCGGATTCGGTGACGGTGCGCAGCTCCTGCAGCGACAGGCCGACCGGCAGCGCGCCGAAGACGATCACGAACAGCATGAGCACCGTCATCCGTGCGCTGCTGAGGTGATCGGAGAATTCCTTCATGAAGACCGCGCCGAGGCCCGTGAAGGGCGAGCCGACGCGCCGCATGGGAGACGCTGCAGTGCTAGGCGGCATGGCGGGCCTCCTCGAAGTATCGTGTATAGACCTCCTCGAGGCTCGGCTGGAGGTCGGCCAGGCGGGTCAGCGCGCCGCCGGCGCCGACGACCCGCTGGGCGACGGCAGCCCGCACGTCGCGGTCCGCGACCACGCGCCATGCCCCCTCTCCCTCCGGCAGCACCGACTGGACGCCCGGAACGCCGCGCAGGATGTCGGCGATGCCGGCACCCCGGGCTTCGACCAGGATCGGGTGCCCGGCGCCCAGCACCTGGTTGGCGAGCTCCACGACCGTTCCAAGCAGGGCGATCTTGCCTTCGTTGAACAGGGCCACCCGGTCGCAGACGCTCTGCACGCGGTCCAGCAGGTGCGAGGAGAGCAGCACGGCGACCCCCCTGCTCTTCAGGCCGCGGATCATCTCCAGGAGCTCGAACGTCGCATGCGGATCGAGGCCGGAGGTCGGCTCGTCGAGAATTGCGACCTCCGCCTGCTTCATCACGATCTCCGCGATGCCGAGGCGCTGGCGCATGCCACGCGAGAAGGTCGCAACCCGCTTGTCCGCCACGTCGGCCAGCCGGACGCTCTCCAGGGCCTCCATGATGCGCCGCCCGGCCTCGGCGCGCGGAACCTGGAGCAGGCGTGCCGTATAGGCGAGGTTCTCGCGGGCCGTCAGATGGTCGTAGAAGCCGACGGCATCGGGCAGGTAGCCGACGCGCCGCTTCACCTCGAGCGGCTCGCGGACGGGATCGTATCCCAGCACCTCGACAGATCCGCCGCTCACCTCGGTGAGGCCGAGCATCATGAGGATCGTCGTGGTCTTGCCCGCGCCGTTCGGGCCGAGCAGGCCGAAGATCTCGCCGCGGCGGATCTCGAGGTCGATCGCATCGACGGCACGGTGGCTGCCATAGACCTTCAGCAGCCCCCGCGCCGTGATGACATTGTCGGTCATGGGACCGGCCATCGTCGGCGCTATCGGCGGCCGAAGCGCGCCACGGCGCCCAGCAGGACCAGCAGGGCGACGGCGATGATGCCGATGCCCACGGCACCCCAGAGCGTCGATGTCGTGACGGTGATGCGGAAATCGGCCGACGCCGATTCGCCGCGGCCATTGGCCCGGAACGACGCCACATAGTCGCCGGCGATCGCCTTGTCGGAGGGCGTCACCATGACCTGGACTTCCTTCTTGTCGTTCGGCGCGATGCTGGCGATCGTCCGGGGGTCGAACTCGACCTTCCAGTTGGCCGGCACCGTCCCCGACATCTCCACCTCCTCGATCGGCGCCGTGCCGTCGTTGGACAGGACGAGCGTATAGGTGGACGGCTTGCCCACCTCCGCCTCGCCGGACAGGCGGCCGTCCCGGGTGGAGAGCGCCAGACGCCCCTGGCCGCTGATCTGGAGCGTGACCCGCAGGTCCGCCGTCGCGCCTTCCGACGCGACGCGGATCAGGACGGGATAGTCGCCGGCCTTGACGTCGCGCGGCGGCGTCACCTTGACCTTGATGTCCTTCGTCTGGCCGGCCTCGATCGGAATCGAGCTGATCTCGTTCGAGCCGTAACCCTCGGTGAAGGTGGTCTGGAAGTTGGACGGCCCCTGCGCCGACAGGGCGACCGTCAGGTCCTTGCCGCTGTCGTTGCCGACCGTGACGGTGTACTCGAAGGACGAGCGCGGCGTGCCGCGCAGCGACGGCAGGCGGGACTTGATGCTGAGCTTGGCCGGCGCCTCGGTGCCGACGGTGAGCGTAAGCGGCAGCTCGATGTTCTGGGTGATCGGCCCCTTGGCGCTCAGCACGATCGTGTGGGAGGCGGGCTTGGCGTCCTTCGGAACCTCGACGCGAAGCTGGAAGCTGACGTCCTGGTTGACCCCCGGCATGGCGGCCGCGACCGGTTGGCCGCCCCCCAGTATGTCGACCTTCCAGCCCTGCGGGACGCCGGACAGGCCAAGCCTGACCGGCTCCGGCGGCAGGCCGGCATTGGCGAGCTTGAGACGGATGGTCGTCACCTCGCCCGCCCGAACCGTCTGCGCCGGGAAGTCCGTCATCAGGAACAGCCCCCTCGGCGGGTCGTTCTGGGCATGGGCCGTGGTCGCCAGGCCGGCGGCGCCCATCAGGGCGGCCGTCGCAAGGGCAAGCAAGGCAGTCAAACGGCGCATCGTCCCCCTCTCCGGATCAGGCAGCCGCGCTCGGCCGCGCCTTCATGCGGCCGTACCACGCGGCGAGGTTCTTGCACGACGGATCGAGCGGCTGCCCGACAGTCCCCATGAAATCGACGAAGGCGAACAGCAGGATGTCGGCCATGGTGAGCTTTTCGCCCGCCACGAACGGCTTGCTGCCCATCAGCCCGTCCAGCCATTGGAGCTTCTCCTGGGCCGTGGCCTTGAGGTCGTCGGCCGCTGCGGGAATGCAGCGCACGCGCTTCTGGAACAGCTTAAGGCCCTGCGAGAAGCGGAAGCCGTTGGTGGCCGGCTCGACGATGTTGAGATCGATGCGGCGCGTCCACATGCGCGTCGCGGCTCGCTCCTCCGGCGTATCGCCGATCAGCGAGGGCGTGTCCTTCTTCTTCTCGTCCACGTACTCGCAGATCGCGGTGATCTCGGTCAGCACGCTCCCGTCGTCCAGCTCCAGCGCCGGGCACTGCCCGGCCGGATTGACGTTGCTGACGTAGGGCTCGCGCCGGTTCTCGCCGCCGAGCAGGTCGACCTCGACCTTGGGAACGTCGAAGCCCTTCTCGGCCATGAACATCCGGACCATGCGCGGGTTCGGTCCGATGGAATTGTAGAACTTCATTCGATTCCTCCCTGAGCGGCGCAAGCGCTAACAAATCGGCCAGCTTTCGGTCAACAGCGAGACGTTCCGATCAACGCCACGGTTCGACCAGAATCTTGGTGTGTCGCTCGGGATTGGCGAGCTCCGCAAAGGCGCCCTTCACACCCTCCAGGCCGACCCTGCCCGTGATCAGCGCCTCCGATTCCACCTCGCCTTCGGCCAGCAGCCGAAGGCAGCGCGCGAACTCCTCCGGCGTGTACCCAAGCACGAACTGCAGGGCGAGCTCCTTGACGATGCCGAAGAAGGGCTCGATGCGATCGGGTTCCATGCAGACCCCCGCGACGACGATCCGGGAATCGCGCGGCGCGGCCTCCAGGATCTGCTGCAGCAGGCCCGGGACGCCGACGCATTCGAAGATCACCGCCCGGCGGCCGGCCGGCAGCCGGGCATAGGCGCTCTCCTCGCGGGGATCGATGACGATGTCGGCGCCCATGCGGGCCGCGAGCTCGCGCCGCTTGGGCGAGAAGTCGGCGGCGATGATCGGCCGCGCGCCCTTCAGGCGCAGTCCCACGATGGCCGCCAGGCCCACCGGCCCACATCCGACGACCAGCGGCGCGTCATCGGCCAGGAGGGCCGCCTTCTCGACCGCGTGGATGCCGACCGCCAGCGGTTCGGTCAGCGCGGCATGCTCGGCCGGCAGGCCGTTGGGCACTTCGAGCAGCAGCGGCGCCGCCAGCACCATGCGTTCGGCATAGCCGCCCGGATAGTCGTTGGAATAGCCGATGGTGGACCGCCCCTCGCCGGCAGGCATGACCGGCATCGACACGACGCGTGCGCCCGGCTTCAGCCGCCGTTCGGTGCCCGGGCCGTAGTCCAGCACCTCGCAGCAGAACTCGTGGCCGAAGACGACGTCGCGCGAAAGGTCCATGGTCGTTCGGCCCGACACCCGTTTGGACATCGCCACCATGCGATGGGCGTGCTGGGCGGCGTGCAGGTCGGAACCGCAGATGCCGCAGGCCAGCGTCCGGACCAGGACCTGTCCGGGGCCGGGCTGCGGCTCGGGCACCTCGCCCACGACGATGTCGCCGGATCGGAAGACCGCTGCCTTCATTGGATGAACTCCCGTACCGTCTTCAGGAAGTCGTCGAGCCGGTCATGATGGACCCAATGCCCGGCCCGGTCGAACTCCACCACCCGGGCATTCGTGAAGTGCTTGATCCGGCCATCCTTCTCGGGATTGGAGGCCCAGCTTTCCTTGCCGTAGACCAGCAGCGTCGGGCACGTGATCGCCTGCCAGAGCTGCTCGATGTCGGCGTAGCTCATGTCGTAGGGCGGCCAGGCGCGGACGTAGTTGTCGAACTTCCAGCTGTAGGTGCCGTCCTCGTTCTGGTTGACACCCTGCTCGGTCAGGTGCCGCGCCTGCTCCGCGGAGAGATGCTTGTTCTCCTCCTGCATGCGCTTGAAGGCGTCCTCGATGGTGGGATAGCGGCGCGGCAGGCGGCCCGAGAGCTTGCGCTGCTCGTCGACCCATTCGCGCATCCGGTCGGCCATGGACTTGCCGCCGCGCTCGGCGATGACCTTGGGTGACGGTCCCAGCCCCTCGATCGCCACCAGCTTGCGCACGCTGTCGGGATAGATGCCGCTGTAGCGCAGGCAGATGTTGCCGCCCAGCGAATGGGCGACGATGGTGACGGGCGCCAGGTGCTGCTGATGGATCAGCTGCGCGAGGTCGTACACGTACGAAGACATGGCGTAGTTGCCGTCGGGCGACCACTGGCTGTCGCCGTGCCCTCGCAGGTCCGGACAGATGACGTGCCAGTCGTGGCGCAGCGCCTGCGCCACCCAGTCCCAGTTGCGGCAATGGTCCCGGCCGCCATGGACCAGGAGCAGCGGGGGCGCCTCGGGATTGCCCCAGTCGACATAGTGAAGGCGCAGGCGCTGAGAATAGTAATGACGGGAGGTCGGCCCCGGCATGCCGTTAAGGGAACTCATGGGTTCTCTATAGCGCCTCCCCGAAGTTTGCGTCACTGCCCGGCCATGATGAGCCGCGGGCAGAGCGCGCCGATCCCCCGCGTCGGACCGGGAACGCCGCCCGCGAGATCGACCATGTCCTGAAGAACGGCGTCGGCTTCTCGGCGACCATGCTGCTCGCCCTGCCCTGGGCACCCCATTCGGGCTGGATGCTGTGCGACATCTTCTTCGCCGACGGACGCCCCATGCCGCTCGATACCGCGCCACGTCTACCGGCGGAGCCTCGCCGCGCTGGCGGACCGCGGCTACGACTTCTGCGCCGCCTGGAGGTCGAGTTCCATCTCTTCAAGCTCGACCGCGCGAAGCTCGATCCACGCGTGCCGCGCTCGCTGGCCGAGGCGCTGGCGGCGCCGCGGGACAACAAGGCGCTGCGCGCAGGGTTCGGCGACTTCTTCGTCGACTACTAGCTGCGGCTCAAGCAGGCGGAGATCGACCGCTTCGAGGCGGAGGTCAGCGACTGGGAGCAGCGGGAGTACTTCTCGCTGTTCTAGCGAGCGATCCCCATATTGGGGACATGTTCGACTTCCATCCCGCTTTCGTCTCCGACGACTCGCTCTCCCCGTCGGACCTCGGTTCCCCGGCAGAAACCGCTGCCGATGACCGCGCCCTTTTCGACGCCTACTCCCAGGCCGTGGTCGACGTCGTGGATCGCGTCGGCCCGGCCGTCGTGCGCGTGGAGACGCGGCCCGACCGCGAGAAACGCCAGCGCGGCGGCACCGGCTCGGGCGTGATCATCTCGCCCGACGGGCTCGTGCTGACCAACAGCCATGTCGTGCAGGCGGCCACGACCGTGCGCCTGGCGCTGGCCGACGCGCGGACCGTCGAGGCGCGCGTGCTGGGCAACGATCCGCATACCGACCTCGCCCTGCTGCGGGTCGTCGACGACGTCTCCCTGCCGGCCGCACGGCTCGGCAACTCCAAGGGGCTGCGCCGCGGCCAGCTCGTGGTCGCCATCGGCAATCCGCTTGGATTCGAATCGACGGTGACCGCCGGAGTCGTCTCGGCCCTCGGCCGGTCGCTGCGCGCGCAGACCGGGCGCCTGATCGACGACGTGGTCCAGACCGACGCGGCCCTCAACCCGGGCAACTCCGGCGGGCCGCTCGTCTCCTCCAAAGGTGAGGTGATCGGCATCAACACCGCCGTGATCGCGGGGGCGCAGGGCATCTGCTTCGCCGTCGCCAGCAACACGGCCAGCCATGTCGTGAGCGAACTCGTGCGCCACGGGCGCGTCCGGCGCGCCTTCGTCGGCGTCGCCGGACAGACGGTCCCGCTGGCGCGCCGTCTGGTCCTGGCGCTCGGCCTGCGTCAGTCGCGCGGGGTGGCCATCACCAGCATCGAGCCGGACGGGCCGGCGGCCAAGGCGGGGCTGCAGCCAGGCAACATCGTGCTGGCGCTGGATGGCGAGCCGGTGACCGGCGCCGACGACCTGGTCCGCCTGCTCGGCGGCGACCGGATCGGTGTCGCCACCGCCCTGTCGGTCATCGCCGGGAGCGAATTGAAGCACGTGGTCGTGCTGCCCGCAGAGCGTACCGAAGGAGTTGCCGCATGAGACCTCTCGCCGTCTTCACCACCGTCGCCAGCCGGGACGACGCCCACCGGCTGGCCCGCGCCCTCGTCGAACGCAAGCTCGCCGCCTGCGCCCAGATCTCCGACATCGAGAGCGTCTACCGGTGGCAGGACGAGCTGCGGCAGGAGCCGGAGTGCCGCATCCTGTTCAAGACCACGGAGGAGCGCTATCCGCTGGTCGAGAGCACCCTCCGCGAGCTGCACCCCTACGAGCTGCCGGCGATCCACGCCTTCGCCATCGAGCACGTCGATCCGGCCTATGCGGCCTGGGTCGCGGAGAATGCCGGCGGCTGACCCGCCGGCCCGCCGCTACTTCGACAGGGTCGCCGTCAGGCCAAGAATCGTAACGAGATCGGCACCGGGCCGGTCGAGCGCTTGCAGGCGGTCGAAGCCCAGCGGCGGATCGGGCCGGGCATCGACCGTAAGGGTCCCGCCGCGCTCGACGAACAACGCGACCGTGTCCAGAAGGCGCGTCATCGACTGGGAAATGAGCACGCCGGGCGGCTGGTAGCGTCTTATGTCGCGGGCGAGGTCTGCCCGCACCTGGGCGGGCTGCTGGCGCAGCACCGTGGCCACGCCCCGCATGGACCGCTCCAGGAGGGTCTTGTCGGCGAGCACGAGGCGGGCCGATGCCAGCGCGGCACCCGATGCCGACAACGCGCCCGGGTCGCCCTCGTCCATCGACTGCCAGAAGGCGTCGTCGAGGTGCACGAAGCGCGCCGTCAGGTCGATGTCGGCGAGCCCGGGGCTCGCGACGGCGCAGCGGTCGAGCGTCAGCTCTCCCTTCTCGCGGTCTTCCGTGGCGGCGCAGTCGAGCTGCGCCCGCAGCTCCTTCAGGCCCATGGAGGTCAGGGCCAGGCGAAGCTGCACGCCGTCGCGGCTGAGAAGCGGCGGTGCCAGGACGAAGCCGTCGAGCTTGAGGCGGGATCGGAGGACCCGGTCGCCCTCGCGGGTCGTGACATAGCTCAGCTCACCCAGCGAGATGCCGTAGCGCTTCAGGCCTTCGCCGCTGAAGCCGGACGCAGAGAAGCGATCGACGTGGAGGCGTCCCGTCGGATCGCCGGGCGCCCAGTCATCGGACGACATCGACGCGAGGACGCGCCGCAGATCGACGCCGGCGGCATTGACGTCGGCAATGCGAAGGACGGTCTCGGCGTTGGCCGCAGCCCCCTCGCCGAGGCCGGCGATCTTCAGGGAGTCGATGTGCCCCCGTCGATAGCGCTCGAGCAGGACCGATGCCATGCCCATTGTTCCGCCGCCGGGCGCGGCCAGGCCGACGGTGACATTGCGCTCCTCGACGCGCGCCATTTCCAGCACCGACAACGCCCGCGCGATCGAGATCTGCAAGGCATGCGGCCCCATATCGGCCGGCTCGAACCGCGCCAGATCGAAGCCATCGATCATCAGCCAGTCGATGGTCCATGTGCGACCGGCGGCGGGGTCGGCGATGCTCAGGTCGCGCAGCTCGACGTGCGACGCCTGCAGCGGGTCGCCGAAGCGGAAGCCGGACAGCGGTGTACGGCCTTCCAGCAGCTCGCTCCATGGCCAGGAAAGGCCCGAAACCGTCCCTTGGCCGATGCCGACCTCGGTCACGCCCCTGACGCGAAGATCGCGCAGGGTCATGCTGCGGTCCAGCAGTCCGATCTCCACGGCAGCGACCGTGGCGGAGCCGTCGCGTTCGATGGCCTGCTTCAGGCGCTCCGCCGCGTGACGCTCGATGAAAGGCACGGCGGCGACCGCCGCCCCCACGATCACCAGAACGATGACCGCTACGAAAAGAAGCCGCCTCACGCTTCGGCGTCCGGCTGCTTCGCCGGCTGGGCGGCGTCGAAGGCCGGCAGGTCCATGCACCGCTGGTGGATGCGCTGGATCGTCGGATACCGGCTCATGTCGACCTTGAAGCGCACGGCGTTGAACACCTGCGGCACCAGGCAGAGATCGGCCATGGTGGGCTGGTCGCCGACGCTGAAGGCGCCGGTTCGGGGGTCCTGCGCGATCGTGGCTTCGTAGGCGTCGAAGCCGGTCTCGATCCAGTGGCGGGACCAGGCGAAGGCCACCTCCTCGCTCTGTCCGAGCTCCTTGCGGAGATATCCCATCACCCGCAGGTTCTGGATGGGATGGATGTCGGCGGTGCAGATCAGCGCGAGGGCGCGGGCATGGGCCCGGTCGACCGGATCCGCCGGCAGCAGCGGCGGCTGCGGATGCGTCTCGTCGAGGTATTCCAGGATCGCCAGCGACTGCGTCAGCACCTGCCCGGAATCCAGCACCAGCGCCGGCACCAGCTCCTGCGGATTGATCGCGGCATAGTCCGGCGCGGACTGCTCGCCCTTGCGCAGGTGGCGCGCGGCGTGCTCGACGCCGATGCCCTTCATGTTCAGGGCGATGCGCACACGGAACGCCGCCGACGATCGAAAATAGCCGATGAGCTTCATCACAGCCTCCGCGGCCACAGTAGCATGGGCTAACGGGGCGGTGTGTAGCGTACCACCTTCTGGTCGATGGCGCCGAAGATCGACTTTCCGGCCCGATCGAACATCTCGATGCGGATGCGGTCGCCGAACGACATGAATGGCGTCACGGGCTTGCCGGTGTCGATGGTCTCGCGCACCCGGCGCTCGGCGATGCAGGAACATCCGACCGATGCGTCACGGTTGGCGACGGTTCCGGAGCCGACGATGGTCCCCGCCTCGAGGTGGCGCGTCCTCGCCGCATGGGCGATGAGCTGCCCGAAGTCGAACGTCAGATCGGTCGCCGCGTCGGGATGGCCGAACTCCTTGCCGTTCAAGGTCGAGATCAGCGGCAGGTTGAGCCTGCCCCCGTCCCAGGCATCACCCAGCTCGTCGGGCGTCACGGCGACCGGCGCGAAGGCAGTGGCGGGCTTGCCGTGGAAGAAGCCGAAGCCCTTCCCGAGTTCCGTCACGATCACGTTGCGCAGCGAGACGTCGTTCAGGATCGTCACCAGCTTGATATGCCGGCGTGCGGCCTCGGGAGACACACCCATCGGCACGTCGTCGACGATGACGGCGATCTCGCCCTCGAAATCGATGCCGTGCGCCTCGTCGACCGCCTCGATGTCGTCGTTCGGACCGATGAGCGAGTCCGAGCCCCCCTGGTACATCAGCGGATCGGTCCAGAAGGATGGTGGCATCTCCACGCCGCGCGCCTTGCGCACCAGCTCGACGTGGACGACGTAGGCCGAGCCGTCGGCCCACTGGTACGCGCGCGGCAGCGGCGCCGCGAGGGCCTTCGTGTCGAGGTCGAACGCGTCGGCGGCCTTGCCGCCCTCCAGCGCCTCGGCGAGCGCACGCAGCTTCGGTTCCACGAGGGCCCAGTCGTCGAGCGCCTTCTGCAGGGTCGGCGCGACACCGGTCGCCCGCACTGCCCGGTGCACGGCACGATCCACCACGATCAGCGTGCCGTCGCGGCCGCCGTCCTTCAACGAACCCAGCTTCATGGTTTCCTTCCCCGGTCCTTGCGCGGCTATTCCGCCGCCTGCTTCACTTCGGGCGGCCGCCACGATTTGACATAGCCTTCGAACTCGACGCCGGCCGGCATGTCGGCGATGTCGATCGCATCGCGGGTGTCGATCATGACGGCGACCTCGTCCGTCTCGGCCTTGCCACCCCGGGTCGCGGCATGGAACGCCTTGGGATGAGGCCCGTGCGTGAAGCCCGACGGATGCACCGTCATCATGCCGGGATGGATGTTGTCGCGGCTGAAGAAGCTGCCCTTGTGATAGAAGATCACTTCCTCGAAATCATCGTTGTTGTGGAAGAACGGCAGGCGCAGCGCCTCCGGATCGCTCTCGAGCGGCCGCGGCACGAAGGTGCAGACGACGAAACGTCCGGCCACGAAGGTCGTGTGCGCCGACGGCGGCAGGTGGAAGCGGTGGCTCATGAGCGGCCGCAGGTCCCGCCAGTTGATGCGGACCACGCTGAGATCGCCGTGCCAGCCGACGGCGTCCAGCGGATTGAACGGATACGTCACCGTGGAGAGCTGGTTGCGCCGCTTCACCGACACGCGCCATGTCCGCTCGTCCTGCTGGGCACGGAAGGCGTCGTCGATCTGCGGCGTGTCGAGCATCGCAGGGTCGAAGATGGCATGCCGCCCCACGAGCCCCTTCTCCGGCAGCGTGAAGTGGTCGTTGGTCGCTTCCAGCATGAGCACCATGGTCGGCTTGCGCGGCGCCAGCCGCCACATCGTGCCGCGCGGGATCACGATGTAGTCGCCGTCGCGGTACTCGAGATGGCCGTAGTCGCAGAACAGCGCGCCCTCGCCCTCATGCACGAACAGCAGCTGGTCGCCGTCGCTGTTGCGCACCAGGTCGGTCATCGCCGCGTCGAGCCGCCACAGCCGCATCTGCAGGTGCGGATTGCCCATCACCAGCGGCGACAGCCAGGGATTGCCCCCGGCCGCCGGCAGCTTGTTGAGATCGAAGGCGCGAGGGCGGATGGCGCCGTCGAAGTCGATCCAGTCGGTCGGCTTGTGCCGGTGGTGGAACTGCGCCGACGGGCCGAAGAAGCCTTCCTTGCCGATCTCGCGCTCGTAGGTCCCTTCCGGCAGCCTCACATGAGCCTGTCGCGACGCGGTCCCTTCCACCTGACGCAGCGGAATCCAGTTCCTGGCCATCGCATCCTCCTCTTCACTGCGCCTTCAGGACGCCGCGGCGGATCTGATCGAGCTCGATCGATTCGAACAGCGCCCGGAAGTTGCCCTCGCCGAAGCCTTCGTTGCCGCGACGCTGGATGATCTCGAAGAAGATCGGCCCGATCACCGTCTGGGTGAAGATCTGCAGCAGCAGCCCGCCGCCCTTGGTGGGCGCGCCGTCGATCAGGATGCGATCGGCCGCCAGCCGCGCCAGGTCCTCGCCGTGGCCCGGCAGGCGGGCATCGACCTGCTCGTAGTAGGTGTCCGGCACGGTCTGGAACGGCACGCCGTGCTCCTTCAGCGCCTCCACGGTCGCATAGATGTCCTCCGTCCCCAGCGCGATGTGCTGGATGCCCTCCCCGTGGTAGGCCGACAGGTATTCCTGGATCTGAGACTTGTCGTCGGTGCTCTCGTTGATGGGGATGCGGATCTTGCCGCACGGGCTGGTCATGGCCTTGGACTTCAGGCCGGTGAGCTTGCCCTCGATGTCGAAGTAGCGGATCTCGCGGAAGTTGAAGAGACGCTCGTAGAATTCCGCCCACTCCGCCATGCGCCCGCGATGCACGTTGTGGGTCAGGTGATCGATGTAGGTCAGGCCAACGCCCGCGGGATTGGGATCGACGCCCGGCAGATACTCGAAGTCGACGTCGTAGATCGTCCCGCGCGGACCATACCGGTCGACCAGATAGATGAGCGAATCCCCGATACCCTTGATGGCCGGGATGTTGAGCTCCATCGGGCCCACCTTGCCCTCGACGCCCCAGGCCCCCAGCGACAGCGCCCGCTTGTAGGCAAAGCCTGCATTCTTCACGCGGAAGGCGATGGCGCAGATGCTGGGACCGTGCACGCGCGCGAAGCCCTGTGCGAAGCTGTCGCTTTCGGCATTGACGATGAAGTTCACGTCGCCCTGGCGGTAGAGCGAGACGTCCTTGGAGCGATGCCGCGCGACCTTGGTGAAGCCCATGCGCTCGAACAGCGCGCCGAGCGCCGCCGGATCCGGCGCGGCGTACTCGACGAATTCGAAGCCGTCGGTGCCCATCGGATTGACGTTGTCGGCCTCGACGGCGGCGCGATCCTGGATGCTGCCCATGTCGACCCTCCCGAATTGACCCTTAAGGATGATTAGTTTCAAATGTAACTATCATGCCTGACGCCACGCAAGCCCTCGAACTGGAGAAATTCCTTCCGTATCGGCTGTCCATTCTGGCCCAGATCGTGTCGGAATCATTGCACGACCTCTACGCTGGCCCCTTCGGACTGTCGGTCACCCAATGGCGCGTCATGGCGGCGCTCGGCCGTTTCGCGCCCCTCACCGCCTCGGATGTGGGACAGCGCATCGTCATGGACAAGGTGGCGGTGAGCCGGGCGGTCGCCGGCCTGCTGCAGCGCGGGCTGGTCGAGCGCGCCGCCGACCGCAACGACCGCCGGCGTGCCTCCCTGCGGCTCAGCAGCCGGGGCCGGGCCATGCATGCCCGGATCGTCCCCATCGCCCTAGAGTACGAATCCCGGCTCTACGAAGCCCTGGCCGGGGACGAAAGGCCGGCCTTCGACGAGCTGATCGAGCGGCTGACATCCCATGCACGAGGTCTGCGAGGGGCCCGGTAGCCCCGCCTTGTGGGGCCGATTCGCCATGCTATAAGGCGCGGCACTCACTACAGGGGAGGCAGACTTGGCCGCCAAGGCCGCCCGGCGCCCACCGGCAAGCAAGCCGGTGCTGGTGCTCAACGGACCCAATCTCAACATGCTCGGCAAGCGGCAGCCGGAGATCTATGGACGCGAGACCCTCGCCGACATCGAGGAGGCCTGCCGCGCCGAAGCCGAGCGCCTGGGGATAACCGTGGAGTTCCTGCAGAGCAACCATGAAGGCGTGCTGGTCGATCGCGTCCAAGCCGCGCGCGAAGGCAATGCCGGCATCATCATCAACGCCGGCGCCTACACCCATACGTCGGTGGCGCTGCTGGATGCCTTGAACGCCGCGGAGCTGCCGGTGGTCGAGGTCCATCTTTCCAACATCTACAAGCGCGAGGCATTTCGCCACCATTCGTACGTCAGCCCTGCCGCCGTCGGCGTGATCGCCGGCCTGGGCGGCCACGGCTATCTTCTCGCGCTGCAGGCCCTGTCCCGCCTGCTGTCGCACTGACCCCCGGAGCATTCGTCCATGGCCAAGTTCGAGATGGATACCGAGTTCGTCCGCAAGCTGGCGCAGATCCTTCACGAGACGGAACTCGGAGAGATCGAGCTGGCCGACGGCGAGAAGCGCATCCGCGTCGCCCGTCCCGCGGTCACGGTCGCCGCCGCGCCCGTCGCGGCGGTCCCGATGGCCACGCCCGCCCCGGCGGCCGGCGGCGGCGGCGCATCGGCGAACGACCTCGCGAACCATCCCGGCGCCGTGAAGTCGCCCATGGTCGGGACCGCCTACCTGGCGCCCGAGCCCGGCAAGCCGCCCTTCGCGTCCGTCGGCGACAAGGTGGCGGCGGGGCAGACCCTGCTGATCATCGAGGCCATGAAGACCTTCAATCCGATCAAGGCACCCAGGGCCGGGACGGTGACGCAGGTGCTCGTCGAGAACGCCCAGCCGGTGGAGTTCGGTGAACCGCTGATGATCCTCGAATAGGACGCCGCCGGCGATGTTCGAGAAGGTCCTGATCGCCAATCGCGGCGAGATCGCCCTCCGCATTCACCGCGCGTGCCGCGAGATGGGCATCCAGACGGTCGCGGTCCACTCCACGGCCGACAGCGACGCCATGCACGTCCGCCTCGCCGACGAATCGGTCTGCATCGGCCCACCGCCGGCGCGCGACAGCTATCTCAACATTCCTGCGATCCTGTCGGCCGCGACCATTGCCGGAGTCGACGCCATCCATCCCGGCTACGGCTTCCTGTCGGAGAATGCCCGGTTCGCGGAGGCCGTCGAGGCGCACGGCTTCACCTTCATCGGCCCGACGCCCCAGCATATCAGCATGATGGGCGACAAGATCGTCGCCAAGCAGACCGCCAAGGAGCTCGGCCTGCCGCTGGTTCCCGGGTCACCCGGTCCCGTCGCCTCGCTCGACGAGGTCGTGTCTCTCGGCGCCGGCATCGGCTGGCCGGTGCTGATCAAGGCGGTTGCCGGCGGCGGGGGCCGCGGCATGAAGGTCGTCGAGGATGCGGATGCCGCCGCCGAGGCCTTCACCCTGGCACGCAGCGAGGCCAAGGCGGCGTTCGGCAATGACGCGGTCTACATCGAAAAGTACCTGGCGCGGCCGCGGCACATCGAGATCCAGGTGCTGGGCGACGGCCGTGGCGGCGGCGTCCATCTGGGCGAGCGCGACTGCTCGCTGCAGCGCCGGCACCAGAAAGTCCTTGAGGAATCGCCCTCGCCTGCCCTCAATCCCGAACAGCGCCGCGCGATCGGCGAGCTCGCCGCGGCCGCCATCCGGCGGCTCAAGTACCGAGGCGCCGGAACGCTGGAGTTCCTCTACCAGGACGGCGAGTTCTACTTCATCGAGATGAACACGCGCCTGCAGGTCGAGCATCCGATCACGGAGGCGGTGACCGGCATCGACCTGGTTCGCGAACAGATCCGTATCGCCGCCGGCGCGCCGCTCGATCTCACGCAGGACGACATCGTCTTCCAGGGGCATGCCATCGAGTGCCGCATCAATGCGGAGCATCCGGAGACCTTCACCCCCTGCCCCGGGCGCATCGTCGACTATCATCCGCCGGGCGGGCTGGGCGTACGCGTCGATTCCGGTCTCTACACCGGCTACGTCATGCCGCCGTACTACGATTCGATGGTGGCGAAGCTGATCGTCAACGGCACGACGCGGAACGAGTGCCTGATGCGCCTGCGCCGGTCGCTCGAGGAATTCGTCATCGGCGGCATCGATACGACCATTCCGCTGCACCAGCGCATCATCGGCGAGCAGTCCTTCATCGACGGCAACTATGACATCCACTGGCTGGAGAAGCTGGTCGGACTGAAGAAATAGGCTATCGCCGGTCGGCGCGGAGCTTGATCGCTGATGGAAGTGACGCCGGAACTCCTGCTGCAGGCCTATCGCATCGGCGTCTTCCCCATGGGAGAGCGGCGCGACGACCCGAAGCTCTACTGGCTCGATCCGCGGCGGCGGGCGATCCTGCCGCTCGACGGGTTCCATCTCTCCCATCGCCTACGCCGCACGGTTCGCTCCGGGCGCTTCGCCGTCAGCGCCGACACCGCCTTCGCCGACACCGTGCGCGCCTGCGCCGAGCCGCGTCCGGGTCACCCCGAGAGCTGGATCAACGAGCCGATCGTCGATCTCTACACGGAACTGCACAGGCGCGGCCACGCCCACAGCGTCGAATGCCGTGCCGAGGGCGAGCTCGTCGGGGGACTCTACGGCGTCTCGATCGGCGCCGTCTTCTTCGGCGAGAGCATGTTCAGCCGCGCGCGCGACGCTTCGAAGGTGGCCCTCGTGCATCTCGTGGCGCGACTGATCAAGGGCGGATTCCGGCTCCTCGACTGCCAGTTCATGACCGAGCACCTGAGGAGTCTCGGCGCGATCGAGATATCGCGCGAGGAGTTCCGTGGCCGGCTGGGCGACGCGATCGACCGGCCGGCGGCCTTTCAGCGCGAATTGGCCGGCGATGACCCCTGCTCGATCCTGCAGGACAGCACGCGCACGTCGTAGACGCCGTGGTCAAGCGTCGACAGTGAGGGCGTCGAGGCGAACATCCAGCCGGCGAACAGCTGCTCGGTCTCCTGCCCCGGCTTGTTGTCGACGATCGTCAGATAGGCGACGGATTCGGGCGGCGCCTCCGGCACGTTGACGAGGCAATCACCGACCGTGATGTCGAGCGTCCCGAAACGGGTGGTCTCCCCGACCGGCGCCCGGAATCGACGGGTGCGCGCCGTCACCTTGTCGAGACCCTGAAGCTCGGCAACCCTCTTGCCCGGTCCATCAGGAAGCGGCCGCAAATTCGGATTGGAAGACAGCGCCGCGGACTGTCCCTGGCCGGCGGCGGCGCCGGCCACGAACATCAAGGCCGCGGCGAGCAATGCAGCGCGCACGCCTACTTCTTGGATGCGTGCGGCGCCTCGAGTCCCTCGATCAACTCGTGCAGGGCAGCCTTGATCTGGTCGGCGTCGCATCCCATCAGAACTCCATCCTCTAGCGCGTCGGCGCAGAGGCTTTCGATTTCCTGGATGTTCTGGTTCAGCACTTTGATCTTTTCGAGGCAGGACACCGGCTGGCCGTCCGGTTGCCGCCACACGCGCGACGTCTTGGAAGGATGGGCGTTCATCATTTCGATCCCGTACTACCGAACATGAACTTGGCGATCAATTCGACCAAAGGTATGGCGCCCTGAGTCCGCTCGATCTCGTCGCCGGCCTTCAGCATCCTGGTGTCGCCGCCGGGCTCCAGTACCACGACCATTCCCCCCAGCAGCGACTCGCCCACGATCTTGGCGTGCGTATCCGCCGGCAGGCCGACATTCGAGGAGATCATCATCCTGACGATGGCCTGGTAGGTCTTGCGGTCCAGATCGAAGCCGGTGACCGTGCCGACCTTGACGCCGCTCAGCGTCACGTCGGCGCCACGCTTCAAGCCGTCGATCCGATCGAACCGACCGACGAGCTCATACCCGGCCGGACCGCTGCGGTCCGACTTGGCGAAGGCATAGAAAACGAAGACGCCGGCCACCACCAGAACCAGGGCGCCGACGATCGTCTCGACGATGTTACGGCCCACACGCACCTCCGTCGTGCGAGCGACGATTCCGGATCATGTCAGCCTGGACGCCAGGCTTCGTACGGCGGATTAGGCTTGTCGCCGATGGACAGCGTGTGACCCGGCGGCCGATAGGCATGGCTGGTACCGCTGAGGTTGGGCTGATGCGGCTTCTGCCACGCACGGCGAGGCAGTCCGCCGGCCGGCGGCACCGTATCCGTCGTGTAGTGCAGCCAGCCGTGCCACTCGGGAGGCACGCGCGACGCTTCCGCCACGCCGTTGTACATCACCCAGCGCTTGCGCCGACGGCCCTGCACCTCCCGCCTGTCCTGGAAGTACCGGTTGCCGTCGGCGTCCGTGCCGACGAGCTCGCCGCGCATCTTGGTGAAGAGCCAGGTGCCAATCGTCATTGAGCAATCCACGCTACAAGAGTGATCGCGCCGCTTGTACGCGCGCCATCAGGCGCGCGCAACGCGATGCCGGTACGTCATGATTCACATCGCCCGATGACCCGCTAATCATCTTTTCGGGACACCTGTTGCGCGCTTGCATCATCTAGTACCGTCCATAGGCCACTCTACAAAATATAGTTGCGCACACAAGATTTTGTAATTTACTATCGTCATGTGTCCACATGTGCATGCTCGGCTGTGATCGAGCGTACCCCGCACAAAGGTCAATCACGGGGCTGGGCACGGGGGATCGTCGATGCGTTTTGAGCGTCGGTATACGAAAGCAGGCAGATCGCCGTTCGCGGGAATGGCGTTTCGTGCTGCCGATTCGGAAATCCGCAATCCCGACGGTTCGGTGGTCTTCCAGATGACCGGCATCGAGGTGCCGGCAGAATGGTCGGCGGTCGCCGCCGACGTGCTGGCGCAGAAGTACTTCCGTCGCGCCGGGGTGCCCGCACGTCTGCAGCGCGTGCGCGAAGACGATGTGCCCGAATGGCTGTGGCGCTCCGTGCCCGACGACACGGCGCTGCAGGCGCTGCCGCAGGAGGCACGCTTCGGCAGCGAGCGCAGCGCGCGCCAGGTGTTCGAGCGGATCGCCGGCGCGTGGACCTACTGGGGTTGGAAGGGCGGCTACTTCGACAGCGAAGAGGACGCGCGCAGCTTCCACGACGAGCATTGCTACATGCTCGCGGCACAGATGTGCGCGCCCAACTCGCCGCAATGGTTCAACACCGGCCTGCATTGGGCCTATGGCATCGACGGCGCCGGCCAGGGACACTGGTACGTCGATCACCGCGACGGCCACGCCTATCCTTCGACGTCCGCCTACGAACGCCCGCAGCCGCACGCCTGCTTCATCCAGAGCGTCGACGACGATCTGGTGAATGAAGGCGGCATCATGGACCTATGGGTGCGCGAGGCGCGCCTGTTCAAGTACGGGTCCGGCACGGGCTCCAACTTCTCCCGCGTACGCGGCGAAGGCGAGCGCCTTTCCGGAGGCGGCAAGTCGTCAGGGCTGATGTCCTTCCTGCGGATCGGCGACCGCGCTGCCGGCGCCATCAAGTCAGGCGGGACGACACGGCGGGCGGCCAAGATGGTCGTGGTCGACGTCGACCATCCCGACATCGAGGAGTTCGTCGCCTGGAAGATGCGCGAGGAGCAGAAGGTCGCTGCCCTGGTCGCAGGATCACGTCTCGCCAGCCGCCATCTCGGCGCGATCATGCAGGCCTGCGTCGAGGCCGACGATGCCGGCGAGGCCGCCTTCGACCCGCGCCGCAATCCGCGCCTGCGCCGAGAGATCGTCGCGGCCCGCCAGGCCGAGCTCCCGGAGAACTATATCCAGCGCGCCATGCAGTTCGCGCGGCAGGGCTATCGCAGCATCGAGTTCCCGGCCTTCGACACGGACTGGCAGTCCGAGGCCTATCTCACGGTATCGGGACAGAACGCCAACAATTCGGTACGCGTGACGGACGAGTTCCTGCGTGCGGTCGAGGAGGATCGTTCCTGGGCATTGACGGAGCGGACGACCGGCCGGATTGCCAGGACCGTGCGTGCGCGGGATCTGTGGGACGGCATCGCCGAGGCGGCCTGGCACTCTGCCGATCCGGGCATTCAGTTCGATACGACGATCAACGACTGGCACACCTGCCCCGCGTCCGGCCGCATCAACGCCTCCAATCCGTGTTCCGAGTACATGTTCCTCGACGACACGGCCTGCAATCTGGCGTCGCTCAACCTGATGCGCTTCCGGCAGTCCGACGGTTCCATCGACGTGGCCGCCCTCGAGCATGCCAGCCGGCTGTGGACCGTCGCCCTCGAAATCTCGGTCATGATGGCGCAGTTCCCGTCGCGCCGGATCGCGGAACTGTCCTATCGCTACCGAACCCTGGGCCTGGGCTACGCGAACCTCGGCGCCCTGCTGATGGCGTCTGGCCTCGGCTACGACAGCGACCGAGGCCGCGCCCTCGCGGCCGCCATCACGGCCGTGATGACCGGGACCGCCTACGCCACATCGGCCGAGATGGCCGAACTCATGGGCGCCTTTCCCGGCTTCGCCGACAACCGCGACGCCATGCTCCGCGTCATCCGCAACCACAGGCGCGCCGCGCATGGCAGCGCCACCGGATATGAAGGCCTGTCGGTCCTGCCGGTTGCCTTCGACCCAAGCCGCTGCCCCGATGCGCGGCTCGCGGCGGCTGCGCGGGCTGCCTGGGATCGCGCACTCGCACTGGGCGAGCAGCACGGTTTCCGGAACGCGCAGGTCTCCGTTATCGCGCCGACGGGCACCATCGGCCTGGTCATGGATTGCGATACGACGGGCATCGAGCCCGATTTCGCCCTGGTCAAGTTCAAGAAGCTGGCGGGCGGGGGCTTCTTCAAGATCATCAACCGGACGGTGCCGCTGGCGCTACAGACCCTGGGCTACGACGACGATGCGATCGGACGCATCGTCGCTCACGCCGTGGGGCGCGGCTCGCTCGCAACCGCCCCGGCGATAAACCATGAGACCCTGGTGGCCCGCGGCTTCGATGGGCTGGCGATCGAGCGAGTGGAGAAGGCAGTCGCGACGGCCTTCGACATCCGCTTCGCGTTCACCCGCTACACGTTGGGCGACGACTTCTGCCGCACCGTGCTGGGGCTCGATGACGATGCGCTTGCAGATCCGAAGCTCGACATCCTCGCGGTGCTCGGCTTCTCCAGGAGCGACATTGCCGCCGCCAACACGCATGCGTGCGGGACGATGTCGCTCGAAGGCGCCCCCGATCTCCGCTCCGAGCATCTCGCCGTGTTCGATTGCGCAACTCCCTGTGGACGAGATGGCACACGCTGCTTGTCTGCGGAGAGTCATATCCGCATGATGGCTGCGGCTCAGCCGTTCGTATCAGGCGCGATCTCGAAGACGATAAACATGCCGAACGCAGCGACGGTCGAGGATTGCCGAAGGGCTTTTGAACTGTCTTGGAAGCTCGGTCTCAAGGCCAACGCCCTCTACCGCGACGGCTCGAAGCTGTCTCAGCCTCTGTCGGCCATCGCACTGGGAGACGACGTCGCCGCCAACGACGATCTCGTCGATTTGCCTCCGGCAGCAAGAGCTCCCGTGATCGCCGAGCGCATCGTCGAACGGATCGTGGAACGCGAGGTGCGGGCGGGACGCGAGCGCCTGCCACAGCGACGCAAGGGCTACACCCAGAAGGCGATCGTCGGCGGCCACAAGGTCTATCTGCGCACCGGCGAGTACGAGGACGGCCGCGTCGGCGAGATCTTCATCGACATGCACAAGGAAGGCGCAGCCTTCCGCAGCCTGATGAACAACTTCGCCATCGCGATCTCGATCGGCCTGCAGTACGGCGTGCCGCTCGAGGAGTTCGTCGAGGCCTACACCTTCACGCGCTTCGACCCCTCCGGTGTGGTCGAGGGCAACGACGCCATCAGGATGTCGACCTCCGTCCTCGACTACATCTTCCGCGAGCTTGCCATCTCCTACCTCGGTCGCAGCGACCTCGCGCATGTCGAGCAGGCGGACCTGCGGCCCGACAGCGTCGGCCGCGGCCAGGTGGAAGGACTTCCTGCATCCGGCACGGATGCGGCCGCTTCGGCCGCCGTCGCAGTCAATCGCATCGCCAGCGTCGGATATGTACGCAGCAATCTCTACGTTCTGAATGGCCTGACGGCCGGCAATGTCGTGCTCGCCCAGGAGGCGATGGCAGCCGGCCCGAGGCCCAACGACCTGACGGACGGCTCAACCGTCGCCTTGGCGCCCAGCGCCCAGACGGCCGTCGTCGGCGTCGCGCTCGGAGAGGCATGCTCGTCGAGCCTGAGCTTCGCCCAAGAGGCGAAGTTGAAGGGCTTCGAAGGAGATGCCTGTCCGGAATGCGGCAACTTCACCATGGTCCGCAACGGAACGTGCCTCAAGTGCACGACCTGCGGCGGCACCACCGGTTGCAGTTGAGCATGCGTGGCGAGCGTACCTGCGTACCCCGGGGTTCCCACGGTTGGGTGCCTCAAAGCTAACCATAGGAGACAGTCATGGCTGCTAAGAAGAAGGCTGCTAAGAAGAAAGCTGTTAAGAAGAAGAAGCAGTAAGAAGGGGCGTAGGCCAAAGCTCAACTTTGGCCCCTCTAACCGAACGCCTTTCGGCTTCCGTGTGGGGCCCCTGCAGGGCCCCACCGGAAGCCACTTCTAACGACGAGCTTAGGCAATATAGCACCCCACCTCTGGGGGGTGGAAAGGCGTAACTGCCCAAGTCCGGCGACCTTTGTCCGCCGGACTTTTTTTATTTTCATCCGCCTTGAAGAGATCCGGTTTTGCCTCTACATGGCCGAATATGGATACTGACCAGTCAGTCAATATCGCCGAATCCAGCAGTGATGTCCTCCGAGTTCGCCGGCCCGAGGACCGTGCCCGCGAGATTGCGCGGGCAGCGCTGGATCTGTTCGTCACCAAGGGATTTGCAGCAACGAAGCTCGATGACGTCGCGAAGGCAGCCGGTGTCAGCAAAGGGCTGCCTTATCTCTACTTCAAGAACAAGGAAGAGCTGTTCAAGGCGGTGATCGTCGAGGCCATCAGCGAGCCGATCGTCCGCGCCAACGAGTTCATCGACGCCTTCGAAGGTCCTACCGAGGATCTCTTGCGGCATCTGACCGCGCGTTTCCGTGCGTTCGCCGAAAGCCCGCTTGGTGGCGTGATAAAACTGATCCTCGCCGAGGCCGGCAATTTTCCCGACGTCGCCCGCTTCTATTGCTCCAATTTCGATCGTAAGGGGCGCGACCTGTTTGCCAAGATGTTGCGGCGCGGCATCTCGCGAGGGGAATTCCGGCCGCTCCCCGACGTGGACATGACAGCCCGCATCCTCGCCCAACCGATCGCCATGCATGCGATCTGGCTTCGCTCGCTCGCCCCTTACGACGAGGGCTCCGCCGAAGACAGCGATCGCTTCTATGCCGCCTACCTAGAGTTCGTCCTGAGAGGTCTGCGTCGATGACCGGCAAGCGCAAGTTACTCCTCGCCGTGCTCGCGGGCATCGTCGTCCTCGCTGCCGGCGCCTTCGCCTGGAAAAATGGCCGCAACGCAGCCCCCGGCCTCGCGACCACTGCGCCATCGAAGCCCTCGGCGCGGACGATCGAGCTCATTCCCGCCGAGCTTCACACGATCAAGCCGCGCGGGCTCGTCGACGTCATCCGCTTCACCGGCACCACCCAGCCCGTCGATCAGACGATCGTGAAATCACGCGTGGCGGGGCGGCTCGCGGAGGTACTCGTCCGTGAAGGCGACCGGGTCGCCAAGGGCCAGGTCCTGGCCCGCTTCGAGACGCACGAGTTGCAAGCGCGCGTGAACGAGCGCCAGTCGGCGCTCGACGCCGCGCGTGCCGACGCCCGCTGGACCGCACGCGACCTCTCCGACAAGGAAACGCTGGCCAAGCGCAACATCGTCTCCGCCGCCGCGCTCGACGCCGCCCGCGCCGCCGCCGAGAACAAGGCCTCCATGGTCTCGGTCGGCGAGGCCCAGCTCGAGATTGCGCAGAAAAACCTCTCCGACACCGAGGTCCGCGCGCCGTTCGACGGGGTGGTCGGCGAGCGACTGGCCAACCAGGGCGAATCGCTGCCGATCGACGGCAAGATCCTGGCGCTCCTGGATACAAGCCACGTCGAGGTCGCCGCGCAGATGCCGGCCGCCGACGTCGTGCGCCTCAAGATCGGCCAGACCGCGAAGGTCGAACTCGAAGGCTTCGGGGATCGCCCGTTCCGGGGCCGCATCACGCGCATCAGCCCGACGGCGGCGCCAGGCTCGCGCTCGATCCCGGTTTACGTCGAAGTTACCGACCGTCACGAAGGGCTGCGTGGCGGCCTGTTCGCCACCGGGGCCGTGACGGTCATGGAAAAGAGCCATGCGCTGGCGGTGCCCGTTTCGGCCCTGCGGAAGGACGACGCGGGCGAGTTCGTGCTCGTCGTGGACAGCGATCGCCTGGTCCGCAAGCCTGTCGGCATCGTGCGGACCTGGTCGCGCGGCGAACTCGCCGAGGTGAAAGGACTGGAATCGGGGTTGACGGTCGTTTCGGCCCCCCTGCCCGGCCTCAAGGCCGGACAGCCGGTCAAGATCGTCGGGGCACACTAGGCGGCCGCGATGAAGATCACCCAGATCGCCGTCGACAATCCCGTCTTCGCCACCATGATGATGGTGGCGCTGCTGGTCGGAGGTCTGTTCTCCTACCGCCAGCTCGGAATTGACCAGTTCCCGAACGTCGACTTTCCCATCGTGGTCGTCACCACGAACTATCCCGGCGCGTCGCCGGAAACGGTCGAGAGCGAGATCAGCCGCAAGATCGAGGAATCGGTCAACGCCATCGCCGGCATCAAGACCCTGAGCTCCCGCTCGCTCGAAGGCCAGTCGATCGTCATCGCCGAATTCGACCTCTCGGTGCCGTCGGCAACGGCCACGCAAGACGTCCGCGAGAAGGTCCAGCAGGTCCGCGCCAACTTCAAGCCGGAGGTCAAGGAGCCGCTCATCCAGCGCTTCAACCCGGACGACCAGCCGATCATCGCGCTGGCCGTACGCTCCGACATCCGCTCGGTGCGCGATCTGACGACACTCGCGGATCAGGTCATCGTGAAGCGCCTGCAGACGGTCCGCGACGTCGGCCGCGTGACCATCGCCGGCGGCGTGAAGCGCCAGATCAACATCGAGCTCGATCCCGGACGCATGCATTCGTTGCGGGTCGGCGTCAACGACATCATGAGGGCGATCCGGGACGAGAACCAGAATTTCCCGGCCGGCAACGTGCAGCGCGGCAACAACGACCGCCTGATCGAGGTCACCGGACGGGTCGCCGAGCCGGGCAATTTCGCGGACCTGATCGTGGCGCGCCGCGGACCCGCCCCCGTCTATCTGAGACAGGTTGCGACCGTCGTGGACGGTCAGCAGGAGCTCGAGAACGTCGCGCTGGTCAACGGCGAGCGGGCGGTCTCCATCGACGTCGTGAAGATCCAGGGTGCCAACACCATCGACGTCGCCAGGGGGGTCCGCCGCGCCATCGCGGAGTTGCAGGCGACGCTGCCCCCCGACGTCAGGCTCGAGATCGTGCGAGACAGCTCGCGCGGAATCCAGAACTCGGTGAACGACGTCCAGCGCACGATGGTCGAAGGCGGCCTGCTGACCATCGCCATCGTTTTCCTGTTCCTGCACTCATGGCGCAGCACCGTCATCACTGGCCTCGCGCTACCGATCTCCGTCTTTGGCTCCTTCATGGTGCTCGTTGCGTTCGGCTTCACGCTGAACGTGCTCACCCTCATGGCGCTCAGCCTCGCCATCGGCATCCTGATCGACGATGCGATCGTGGTGCGAGAGAACATCATGCGCCATATCGGCTTCGGCAAGTCGCATCGCCAGGCCGCCCTCGACGGCACCAACGAGATCGGGCTCGCGGTGCTCGCCACCACGTTCTGCATCGTGGCGGTATTCCTGCCCGTGGCGTTCATGGGCGGCATCATCGGCCGTTTCTTCTTCCAGTTCGGCGTGATGGTCTCCGCCGCGGTGCTGATCTCGCTGTTCGTGTCCTTCACTCTCGATCCGATGCTGTCGTCCGTCTGGTACGACCCCCAGGCGCATAGCCACGGCCGCTTCGCGCGCCTGGTCAACGGCGCCCAGGAGCAGGCGAATCGGCTCTATCGCGCCGTGCTCGGATGGGCCCTGCGCTGGCCCAAGACCACGCTGCTGATCGCACTCGCAACCTTCGTCGGCAGCTTCGCCCTGCCGAAATACATCGGCTTCGAGTTCGTGCCGGAGGCCGACCTCGGCGAACAGGTCGTCTCGATCGAGACGCCGATCGGCTCGTCCCTGGAATACACCGAGGCGAAACTCCGGCAGGTGGACGCGGCGATCCGCGAATTTCCCGAAGTCGATTATACCTACGGCACGGTGAACACGGGCTATGCGCTGGGCAAGCATCAGGCGAGCCTGTATCTCCGGCTCAAGCCGGTCGGCCAGCGCAAGCGTTCGCCCAGCCAGCTCGCCCAGCCGATCAGGGACCGGCTGGCCAGCATTCCCGGCATCCTCACGTCGATCAACGTTCCGGGCGGCCCGGGCGGCGGCGTGCAGAAGCAGATCCAGCTTTCGCTGCAAGGCCCGGACATGGCCGTGCTCGACAAGCTGTCGCACGACCTCATGCAGCGCGCCGCCGGCATTCCCGGCCTGGTCGATCTCGATCGCAATCTCAAGGCCGCCAAGCCCATCCTGTCGGTGCGGCTGCGCCGCGACGCCGCCTCCGACCTCGGCCTGGGCTCCTCTCTCGTGGCGCAGTCGCTGCGGCCCCTGTTCGCCGGCGACGAGACCAGCATCTGGCGTGCACCGGATGGCGAGAACTATACCGTCATGGTCCGCCTGCCGGTCGATGATCGGACGGGCGTGGCGGACCTGCAGCGCATCTGGTTCACGGCCGGGACCGAGCCGAATGGCCTGCCGCGCATGGTGCACATCGCCCAGATCGCGGACACCATCGACGATGTCGGCGCCTCGCAGATCAATCGCCGGGATCTGAACCGGGAGGCCCAGATCACCGCAAACGTGTCGGGCCGCTCCTCGGGCGAGGTGAGCCGCGAACTGCAGACCCTGATCGCCGAGACGACGTTGCCGCCAGGCTATCGCTTCGTCTTCGGGGGATCGACCAAGGACATGGCGGAGAGCGCGGCCTATGCCGGCCAGGCGTTGCTTCTGGCCGTGATCCTGATCTACCTGATCCTGGCTTCCCAGTTCGGCAGCTTCCTGCAGCCGATCGCCATCATGATGTCGCTGCCGATGTCGCTGATCGGCGTCTTCCTGGGACTGCTGGTCGCAGGGACGACCCTCAACATCTTTTCGGCGATCGGCTTCATCATGCTGATGGGACTGGTGACCAAGAACGCCATCCTGCTCGTGGATTTCTTCAACCAGGCGCGCGCCCGGGGCATGCCTGTCAACGAAGCCCTCTTGGAGGCCGGCTCCATCCGGCTGCGTCCGATCCTCATGACCACGCTCGCCATGGTGTTCGGCATGCTGCCCCTGGCGCTGGGCCTGGGAGAAGGCGCCGCACAACGGGCGCCGATGGCCCATGCAGTCATCGGCGGGCTGATCAGCTCGACGCTGCTTACCCTGGTCGTGGTGCCGGTCGCGCTCGTGTACATCGAGCGCGCCAGCCGATGGGGCAAGGCGCGTTTCAGCCGGTCGGCCGACGAGCTCGCCCACGCGCGCCGGCCCGCGGAGTAGCCAAAGCATCATGAGTCCGGCTTGAATCAGGCGGCCTCATCATGCCCTCTCCAACCACGATCACCCTTTGCATGCGAATGAGATGAGATGCGCACGCACTCATCTCATTTCCGCGCTATGCGCCGACGAGTTCGAGGAAACAGCCGTCGCCCGGCAGCCGTATATGGCAATCGTTGCTGGTTCTGAGCTCGACACCGCCGCCTTCGACGGCCTCGACGGCCGTGATGGTCGAACCGATTGCGAAGCAGAACGCATCCCTCGAGCCCGCCAGAGGAAACCGGTAGCAGGCGGCGCCGATCGAAATGCTCGGCGGACCGAAGCCGCGCACGACGGCGCTCCCGACAAGCAATTCTACATCGCGACGCACGAAAGCAATGCCGAGGACTTCCTGGCCGACCAGCGCCTCCAGCGGCCGCACCATCTCAGCGTCGTATCGCGGGCGGTCGCCCGATCTGTTCGTACATCATGAAGCCCCCTTTTTTCAGTAACAGTAACCCCAACGCCTCGACGCAATCCAGCCGCAAATCCTGGCACGAATCGCGCTATGCTCATTCTATGCCGGACGACTCACCGACCATCGGCCTGCGCGTCGTCGATTCACTCGCCGCTGTCGACGGGAGCGAGTGGGATGCCTGCGCCCTGACACCGGAAGCTGCGGGCAATCCCTTTCTCAGCCACGCGTTCCTGAAGGCGCTGGAGGATTCCAGATCCGTCGGTCGCCGTACCGGCTGGCAGCCGCAGTATCTTCTCGCCGAAGGGCAGGATGGTACGCTGCTCGGCGCGGCGCCCCTGTATCTCAAGGGGCACAGCCAGGGCGAATACGTCTTCGACCATGGCTGGGCGCAGGCTTTCGAGCGCGCCGGCGGCCGCTACTATCCAAAGCTCCAGCTCGCCGTGCCCTTCACACCGGTGCCGGGACCGCGCCTGCTCGTGCGCCCCGGCCCGTTCGCCGACGGCGTTGCGGGCGCCATGATCGACATGCTGGCCAAGATCGCGGGCGACAACGGCATAAGCTCCGTCCATGCGACGTTCTGCTCGGAAGCCGACTGGCGGCGCTTCGGCGAGCGCGGTTGGCTGCTGCGCCTGGGTCAGCAGTTTCACTGGCACAACGAGGGCTATCGCTGTTTCGACGATTTCCTCGCCGCCCTGTCGTCGCGAAAGCGCAAGGCCATCCGCAAGGAGCGTGAATCGGTACGGCGCGACGGTCTGCATCTCCACCTGTTGTCGGGCGACGACATCAGGCCCGAGCACTGGGATGCCTTCTTCGCGTTCTACATGGACACCGGCGGGCGCAAGTGGGGCTCGCCCTATCTCACCCGTCCCTTCTTCGACATCCTGGGAGCGACCATGGCCGACAGGGTCGTGCTGGTAATGGCGGAAGCGGACGGACGGACGGTGGGCGGCGCCCTCAACCTGCGCGGCGACGACACGCTCTACGGCCGCTACTGGGGCTGCCTCGAGAGCCATGCCTTCCTGCACTTCGAAGCCTGCTACTACCAGGCCATCGACTATGCGATCGCCCATGGCCTGAAGCGCGTGGAGGCCGGCGCCCAGGGCGACCACAAGATCCAGCGCGGCTATCTGCCGGTACCAACCTACTCCGCACACTGGATCGTCGACCGCGGCTTCCGCCGCGCGGTCGACGACTTCCTGAAGCGCGAACGCCCGGCGGTGGAGCAGGAAATCCAGGCGCTGATGCAGTACTCGCCGTTCAGGAAGCCGAACGAAACGGGCTGAGCATTTCCGCCCGCGTCACTTCCGGACCATCAACACGCCAAGCAGGAACACGACAAAGAAGATCGCGGGCGCGGTGGCTTCCAACGGTGCCTGCCAGCCGGACTTCTCTGCGATCAGAAGCGCCACCCAGAAGACCGCGGTGGCGAGCACCGCGGCCCTGAGCGCTACCCAGACCGGCCGGAAGAGCTTCACTCAGCCAGCACGGGCTCTTGGCTGGCCGGCGGCAAGGCGTCCCGTTCGGGGGGGAGGAAGGTGAAGACAAGCTCCGATGCCGCCCCTTCTCCCTTGGCATCCACCTGCACGGTGCCGCCACCGTTCGACAACTTGCCGAACAGCACCTCTTCGGCGAGCGGCTTCTTGAGATGTTCCTGGATGACGCGCGCCAGAGGGCGTGCACCAAACAGACGGTCGTAGCCCTTCTCGGCCAGCCAGCGGCGCGCACCGTCGCTCAGCTCGATGAACACCTTGCGGTCCGCCAGTTGCACCTCGAGCTCGGCGACGAACTTGTCCACCACCTTGCCCATGCTTTCCGGGCCCAGGTTCGCGAACTTGATGATCGCGTCCAGCCGGTTGCGGAACTCCGGCGCGAACAGCCGGTTGATCGCGTCCTCGTCCTCGTCGTGCCTTGCCTCGCGGCCGAAGCCCAGAGCCGGCTTGGCGAGATCGGCCGCCCCGGCGTTGGTCGTCATGCACAGGATCACGTTGCGGAAGTCGACCGTGCGGCCGTTGTGATCCGTGAGCTTGCCGTAATCCATCACCTGCAGCAGGACATTGAAGACGTCCGGGTGCGCCTTCTCGATCTCGTCGAGCAGGATCACACAGTGCGGATGCTGGTTGACCTGATCAGTGAGCAGGCCGCCCTGGTCGAAGCCGACATAGCCCGGCGGTGCGCCGATCAGGCGGGAGACCGAGTGCCGCTCCATGTACTCCGACATGTCGAAGCGGATCAGCTCCAGGCCGAGCAGGCGCGCAAGCTGCCGCGTGACCTCGGTCTTGCCCACGCCTGTCGGACCAGCGAGGAGATACGAGCCGATCGGCTTCTCCGGCGAGCGCAGGCCGGCCCGGGCCAGCTTGATCGCCGCCGCGAGCTGGTCGATCGCCCGATCCTGCCCGAACACGACGGTCTTGAGATCGCGGTCGATGTTGCGCAGCATCTCGGTGTCGTCCTTGGAGACGCTCTTCGGCGGGATGCGCGCGATCTTGGCCACGATCTCCTCTATGTCGTTCACATCGATCGTCGACTTTCGCGCTTCCTGCGGCCGCAGCATCTGCGCGGCACCGACCTCGTCGATCACGTCGATGGCCTTGTCCGGCAGCTTGCGATCGTGGATGTACCGGGCCGAGAGTTCGACGGCGGCCTTGATGGCGTCGTCGGTGTAGGCGACGTGGTGGTGCTTCTCGTAGACCGGCTTCAGCCCCTGCATGATCTGCACGGCATCGCCGATCGTCGGCTCCGGCACGTCGATCTTCTGGAAGCGCCGCACGAGCGCACGATCCTTCTCGAAGTAGTTGCGGTACTCCTTGTAGGTCGTCGAACCGATGCAGCGCAGGTCACCCGATTGCAGCGACGGCTTGAGCAGGTTCGATGCGTCCATCGAGCCGCCCGACGTGGCGCCGGCGCCGATGATCGTATGGATCTCGTCGATGAACAGCACCGAGTTGGGCTTCTTCTTGAGCTCCGAAAGGACGGCCTTCAGCCGCTCCTCGAAGTCGCCGCGGTAGCGCGTGCCCGCGAGCAGCGCGCCCATGTCGAGCGCATAGATCACCGACTCCTTAAGAACGTCGGGTACCTCGCCCTCGACGATCTTGCGCGCCAGGCCTTCGGCGATCGCCGTCTTGCCGACGCCGGGTTCGCCGACATAGAGCGGGTTGTTCTTGGTCCTGCGGCACAGGACCTGGATCGTACGTTCGACCTCATGCTCCCGGCCGATCAGGGGATCGACCCTGCCCTCGCGGGCCTTCTGATTGAGGTCGACGCAGTAGGCGGCCAGCGCCTCGTTGCCCTGCTTGACGGCGGCTTCGCCGCCATTCTCCTCTTCGGAGCCCGTGACCCGCCGCGCCCGTGCCCGGCCGGGGACCTTCGCCTTGCCGTGGCTGATGTAGTCGACGGCATCCAGCCGCGTCATGCCCTGATTCTCCAGGAAGGAGACGGCATGGCTGTCGCGCTCCGAGAACAGCGCGACCAGAACGTTCGCGCCGGTCACTTCCTTGCGGCCGGACGACTGCACGTGCACGGCCGCCCGCTGGACCACGCGCTGGAAGCCAGCGGTCGGCAGAGGCTCGCTGGCGCTCTGGGTGACGATGCCTTTCAGGCGATTGTCTACGAACGTCTCGAGATCGTGACGAAGACGGTCGATGTCGACGCCGCATGCCTTCAGCACCGGCACCGCATCCTCGTCCTCGGTCATCGCCAGCAACAGGTGCTCGAGAGTCGCGTATTCGTGACGGCGCTCGCCTGCCAGGCTGAAGGCCCGGTGGAGCGATCTTTCGAGGTTCTTGGACAGCATGGACATCGGACCACCTCGACTGGAAAAGGAACAACCTGTTCCGACTACTCTTTCTCCAATGTGCATTGGAGAGGATGCTGGTTCTTGCGGGCGTAATCCACCGTTTGGGTCACCTTGGTCTCGGCGATCTCGTAAGTGTAGACCCCGCACACGCCGACGCCCTTCTGATGGACATGCAGCATGATCTTCGTCGCTTCCTCGCGATTCTTCTGAAAGATGTTCTGCAGGACGTCGACCACGAACTCCATCGGCGTGTAGTCGTCGTTCAGCATCAACACCTTGTACATCGACGGCTTCTTCGTGCGCGTCCGGGTCAGCGTCAGAGCGCCGCTGCGCCCTTCTCCGTCGCCTT
This sequence comes from Pseudomonadota bacterium, assembly GCA_049323495.1. GTDB lineage: Bacteria > Pseudomonadota > Alphaproteobacteria > Reyranellales > Reyranellaceae > Reyranella. The sequence continues at coordinate 29,164 of JBMONG010000016.1, read as the reverse complement.
CGTTGTCGTCGCGACGCGGCGGTTGCTGCGGCGGACCACCGGGCTCGTTGGGTCCACCTGCCCGTTCGCCTTCCAGCGGCGCTTCGAGACGCCATTCGCAGTCGCTACGCAGAGAAGCCATCGTTCCGATCAGTATCCCCGGTCAATTCCATCCCTGAGAATTATATAGGCACCCACAGCCATTCCGCTACCTCGGCCGCAGCCCATCCTTTCCGACCGTCAGCGTCCATTGGTTCGCCTTCATGTGATTGACCGGCGCGTTCCAGTCCCGCCGCAATTCGGCGGGCACCAGCTCGCGCGGCGGGTTGACCGGTATGGGCACCGTATCGAGGGAAAACAGCTTCTGTGCGAATTTGACGTTCGCGAAGCGGTCGGTGGGATAGTGATAGGCTTGGAAGCCCCAGGCGCCATCGCGGCAGGAGGCGACCGTCCACCAGAAGTCGACATCGGGAAGCCGCAGCCCATCGCGGGGCGGTCCAAAGGCCGCGCTCGCCTGAAGCAGGGCCATGAGCTCGCTCGTTTCCGACGCGTTCAGCAGGCGCTCCCCTCGCCGCATGCTCCACGGCTTGAGGACGTCGCCGCCATTGCCGATCAGCAGGTTGGAGACCACCCCCTGGTCCGCCAGCACGCCGATGCTCATGCCCGCCGTGCCGTCAGGCTGCAGGAAGATCTCGTACGTCCGGACCTGCTCCGAATAGATCGCATTGTAGATCAGCCGGAGGCGATTCCTGCCGTCTGTGCCGCATTTGGCCCGTATGTCATCGCCGCCAACGTAGCTGAACCAGTTGAAACTACGCACGATCGGCGGGTCGACGTAGCGGTCAGCACGCTGCGCAGCGGCCCCTGATGCCGCCAATACGCCGATCGCGGCGATTCCCGTCGACAGCCACTTCATGCCGGTTCTCCGTATGCGCCCTTGCAGCTTCCGCACCAACTTGGGCATCACCGCGGCGGGACGCGGGTTGCGTGCTCCCACAATTTTCAGTATTGTCGAAGAACAGCTCGTAAGATATTGCGCGGGCTCAAGAATTATCAACTTCAGTGTATGGCGTCGTTGCGATGAACCTCCCTCTCCGTCGCATCACGGCCAGCCTGGCGTGGCTTGCCGTCAGCATTTCCTTCGTGATGGCCACCTGGCCAGCTCCCGTCGAGGCCAAATCGGCGTCGATCAAGAGAGCTGCGCCGACCAAGCTCAAGAGCAAATCGAGAGCCCGTCCCGCTGCGGCGTCTTCCTGGGTTCCCAACCCTGCTGTGAGCGGCCGCGACGCCTATCTGATCCTCGATGCTGCAAGTGGCCGTGAACTCGCCGCGGACCGCCCCGACGACCTGCGTCACCCTGCGTCCCTTACCAAGCTGATGACGATCTACCTGACGTTTTCGGCTTTGGACTCCGGCAGGCTGTCCCTCGGCGACGCGCTGCCCGTCTCGGCAAACGCCCGCAATGCTCCTCCCACGAAGATGGGGCTGCCGGCGGGCGGAACGGTCAACGTGCGTGATGCCGTGATGGCTCTCGTCACGCGCTCGGCGAACGACGCGGCCGTCGTCCTGGCCGAGGCCCAGGCGGGCAGCGAGGCAGCATTCGCGCAGATGATGACGAGCAAGGCGCGGCAGCTCGGCATGAGCTCGACCGTCTTCCGCAACGCATCCGGCCTGCCCAATCGCGAGCAGGTCACGACGGCGCGTGACATGGCGCGCTTGGCCTTCGCCCTGATGCGCGACTTCCCCCACTATTATGGCGTGTTCGCCGTCCAGTCGTACCCCTATCGCGGCCGCGTGCTGGAGAACCACAATCGCATGCTCGGCTCCTACGACGGCGCCGACGGCCTGAAGACGGGCTACACCAATGCCTCCGGCTTCAATCTCGTGATGTCGGCCATGCGCGACAATCGTCGACTGATCGGCGTCGTGATGGGCGGCGACTCCGCCAGCCAGCGGGACCGGCACATGGCGGACCTGATGGACCGGGGATTTGCCTCCGCGCAGGCGATGCGTCTGTCGCCGTGGACGTCGATCCGCAAACCGCCTTCGGCCCGGTACACGGCAGCCAACTTCACCCCCGGTGCTGCGATCCCCGAAAGCCCGGCGCGCGTGATGGTGGCCAAGGCACCTGCCGCCCCGCCACCGCAGCGCCAGGCCGCACAGCCCGTCTTCGGGAGCGGTGATGCCGAGACCCCCGGCCCCGCGGTGGTCGGAAGCTGGGTCATCCAGGTCGGATCCTTCGGCGACCCGCAGGCCGCCCAGCTTGCCCTCGAGCGCGCCACATCTGCGCTTTCCAGTCAGATCCGCGGCGCCGCGGCGGCGACGATCGACGAGGTCCAGATGGCCAGCAAGACCCTTCATCGGGCTCGCCTGACCAACCTTTCGCAGGCGCAGGCGATAGACGGCTGCAAGGTGCTCGAGAAGCGCAAGATCTATTGCGCGGCGATCGAGGTCACCGCCTGGAATACGCCGGGAGCGCGCTGAGGGCACGTCTGAGACGGGCAAGGAAGGGGCGCTTGTGGCGGCCCTGCCACGCAGCGAGGTCCCACCCCGCAGCCACGGGCTCGAAGCTTTCCTTAAGCGGTTCGAAGATGGACACGGATCGGGCGGTGCCGGCCTGCATCACCCGTACGGCCGCGATGCGATACCGGGGCCCTTCATAGGCGGCCAGTCGTTCCACGTCCCGCCGCGTCAAGCCGCCGACCACCGCTCCCTCGACCCGGCCCGCCGGCGCGCGGACGAGGACCGGATAGCTCACCCCTCTGGCGCGCCGCCGCGCGAAGCCTGTCAGCCGCGCGCGCACGAATGCCGCCGGCGGCAGCCGCCGGCCGATCACCAGCGCCATCACATCGCAGTCGAGCAGCGTTCCATAGAAGAAGAAGTCCATCAGTGGTGTCCGGCGGCAGCCTCGTCCGGCAGACTCACCCCGCTCGCCGCCAGGGCCGTCTCCAGATCCGCCTTCAGCTTGTCGAGCCCAGCCTGATCGGCAGCTTCGCAGCGCGCCACCAGGACGGGCTGGGTATTGGACGCCCGGAGCAGCCACCAGCCCTGTTCGGTGGTGACCCGCACGCCGTCGATGTCCGAGAATTTCGCACCCGCCGCCTTCAGACGTGACTTCACCTCGTCGACCACGGCGAACTTGCGCTCGTCGGGGCAGTCGAAGCGCAGCTCGGGCGTGTTGACCGGCTGCGGCAGGGAATCGCGCATCTCGGCCAGGCTCTCCTTCGCATTCGCCACGATGTTGAGCAGCCGCAGCGCGCAATAAAGGGCATCGTCGAAGCCGTAGAACGTGTCGGCGAAGAACACGTGGCCGCTCATTTCTCCCGCCAGCGGCGCGCCGATCTCGGCCATCCGGCTCTTGATCAGGGAGTGCCCGGTCTTGAACATCTCCGGCTTGCCGCCGGCCCGCGCGACCTCGTCGAACAGGACCTGGCTTGCCTTCACGTCGGCGATGATGGTGGCGCCGGGGCGGGTTCGCAGTACGTCCCGCGCCCACAGCACCAGGAGCTGATCGCCCCACAGGATGCGCCCCTTGCCGTCGACCGCACCGATCCGGTCGCCGTCGCCGTCGAACGCAATGCCCAGATCGCATCCACGCTTCTTCACCTCGGCGATGAGCTGCTCGAGGTTCTTGGGAACGGTCGGATCCGGATGGTGGGCGGGAAAGGTCCCGTCCACCTTCTCGTTCAGCACGAAATGCTCACCGGAGAGCTTCTCCACCACGGCGCGGATGGAGACCCCGACGGCGCCATTGCCGGTATCCCAGGCCACCTTGAGCGCCTTGCCCGGCTTCACGTCCTTCAAGAGACGGGCCGCGTAGGCGCCGAGCACGTCCTCGTGCCGCACCGTGCCCTTTCCGCTGTCCCAGTCGCCCTTCGCGGCCATCGCCCCGAGCGTCTGGATGTCCGCCCCGAAGAACGACTTCTTGCCCATCATCATCTTGAAGCCGTTATAGTCGGGCGGATTGTGGGAGCCGGTAATCTGGATGCCGCCGTCGGCGTCGAAGTGGTAGACGGCGAAATACAGCATCGGCGTCGCGGCCACGCCGATCGCGACGACGTCGACGCCTGATTCCGTCAGCCCTTCGATGCAGGCCTCGGCCAGTTCCGGGGAACTCAGCCGGCCATCATAGCCGAGGGCGACCCGCCGGCCGCCCCGCCGTCGCACCATGGTCCCGAACGTGCGGCCTATCGCGCGTGCATCGGCGGCATGCACGGTGCTGCCGACGACGCCTCGTATGTCGTATTCGCGCAGGATGGTGGGGGCGAACTTGTGCGACGTTCCGCTCATGCAAAAGCTCCGCTCTGACGATGACTGGTCAATGCCGCGGCCCAGGGCGCCCGACACCTTCATAGGCAAATCCCAAGCCCCGCATTTCCTCGGGATCGAAAATGTTGCGCAGGTCGACGACACGGGGCTTCCGCATCATGTCCTTGAGACGGCGCGGGTCGAGGCCGCGAAACTCGTGCCACTCCGTTATCACGACAAGCACGTCCGCCCCGGTGGCCGCCTCGTAGGCCGTCCTGGCGAATTCGAGCCCGGGCAGCATGCGGCCGGCTTCCTTCATGCCTTCGGGATCGAAGGCGACGACCCGGGCGCCCGCCTGCTGCAACGCCGGCACGATGTCGAGCGATGGCGCGTCGCGCATGTCGTCGGTGTTGGGCTTGAAGGTGAGGCCGAGCACGCCCACCCTGAGGCCAGCCACCGAACCGCCGCAGAAATTGATCACTTTGCGGGCCATCCGCTTCTTGCGGGCGTTGTTCACCTCGATGACCTGCTCGACGATCGTCTGCGGTGCATCCACCTCTCGCGCCGTGTAGGCCAGCGCCAGGGTGTCCTTGGGGAAGCATGAGCCGCCGAAACCAGGGCCGGGATGGAGGAACTTCCGGCCGATGCGGCCGTCCAGCCCGATGCCGCGCGCGACGTCGTGCACGTCCGCGCCCACCTTCTCGCACAGATCGGCGATCTCGTTGATGAACGTGATCTTGGTGGCAAGAAAGGCATTGCCGGCGTACTTCGTGACCTCCGCCGTCTCGATGTTCGTGAACACCATCGGCGTCTGGATGAGGTTGAGCGGCCGGTAGATCGCCGCCATCACGTCGCGCGCACGCCCACTCTCGACGCCGATCACGACACGGTCCGGCTTCATGAAGTCCTCGATCGCCGCGCCTTCGCGCAGGAACTCGGGATTCGAACAGACGTCGAAATCGGCGGTGGGCTGGGTCTCGCGGATGATCCGTGCGACCTCGCGCCCGGTGCCGACGGGGACGGTCGACTTGGTCACCACCACCGCATAGCCGCGCAACGCCTCGGCGATCTCGGCGGCCGCGGCGTACACGTAGGTCAGATCCGCGTGCCCGTCGCCGCGCCGCGTGGGCGTGCCCACGGCGATGAACACGGCATCGGCTGTCCCCACGGCGTCGCCCAGCTCCGTGCCGAAGGAAAGACGGCCCGCCCGGACGTTGTCCGCTACCAGCCTGTCCAGTCCCGGCTCGTAGATGGGAACCTCGCCCTTGTGCAACCTCCCGATCTTGTCCGCGTCCTTGTCGACGCAGACCACGTCATGGCCGAACTGGGCGAAGCAGGCGCCGGACACGAGCCCGACATAGCCCGAGCCGACCATGGTGATCCGCATGTCTCAGTCCTTCAGCAGCCGGGCGAGCAGTGCCCGGGCTTCCGAGCCCGTATCAGAGCGGTGCAGCGCAACCGCGACATTCGCCTCGAGGAATCCAATGCGGCTGCCGCAGTCGTAGCGGCGGCCCGTGTAGCGAAGAGCATGGAAGGGCTGCACCCCGATCATCTTCGCCATGGCATCCGTGAGCTGGATCTCCCCGCCGGCCCCCGTCTCGTGCCTATCCAGGTGATCGAAGACGTCCGGCAACAGGACGTAGCGGCCGATGATCGCAAGGGTGGACGGTGCGTTTTCCGGCTTGGGCTTCTCGACAAGCCCGGTGATCTCGGCGAGCCCGTCCTTCTCGGCCCTGATCGCAGCAATGCCGTAGCTCTTCGTCTGCTCGCGCGGCACATCCATCACCGCGACGACGTTTCCTCCCGTCCGCTCGTACGCCCGGACGAGCTGAGCGGTGCAGGTCGGCGTATCGATGGTCAGCTCGTCCGGCAGGAGCACCGCAAACGGCTCACGCCCGATCCAGTCACGCGCGCACCATACGGCATGGCCGAGTCCGAGCGGCTGCTGCTGCCGCGTGAAGACCGCATTGCCCGGCTTCAGCGTGGCCTCCCGCGTCTGCCTGAGCTCGCTGCTCTTGCCGCGCTGCTCGAGCGTGGCCTCCAGTTCGTAGGCCGAGTCGAAATGATCCTCGAGAGCGCTCTTGTTGCGCCCGGTGACGAAGACGAACTCCTCGATTCCGGCCGCCAGGCATTCCTCGATCGCATACTGGATCAGCGGCCGGTCGACGACGGTCAGCATCTCCTTCGGCATCGCCTTCGTGGCGGGCAGAAAACGCGTTCCCAAGCCCGCGACCGGCAGGACCGCCTTACGAACGCGCTGCGCCATGCTCCTCGACCTCGTTCGATCCCGACACGCCTCTTTCCAACGCGGCCAAGAGACGGTGCGGTGGTAGTTGCCACGGCCCACAGGGCCTCGCAAGGTCAACCATCGAGCAGCACATCCTTCGCACGATTGATCCGCGCGGCGAGCTCGGCGCTGCCGCCCACATCAGGATGCATGCGCTGGATTAGCCGACGATGGGCCGCCTTGATCTCTTCCACATTGGCGCCTTCGCCCAGGCCGAGCACCGCCAGCGCCTCCTCCCGCGTCATGTCGCCTGGGGAACGAGTCCGCTGCCTGCGGTTGCGCCAATCTGCGCCCAGCCGCCGGTCGAGGTAGGACTCCAGCACCCGCGCCGAGTCCGCATCGCCCGCGCATTCTTCGTGGAGTTCCAGCAGTTGCGTCTCGGTCAGTCCGTCCAGCGTCCGTCCCCCGAACCTGCCAGCGAGCACCGTCCCGCCAACCTCGCCCGTCTCATGGTCGATCCAGGCCTCGATGATCGCCGTGCGAACGGCCGTGCGGCGGCCATGTCCCGGCGAGCTGAAGCCGCCCGACGACCGGCGGCGCACGGCGCGCGCGACCAAGGCAGCGATCACAACGCCGGCCAGCCCGAGAAGTTCCGGCAGCACGGCCGGCACGAAGCGGATACCGAAGATGAGCACCGCCGCGACAGCGGCGGCGCCGGCTCCCAGCAGCACGATCCTCACCAGGCGAGCCAGAGCGGAGGGCCTTGCCCGCAGGAACCAGCCTATCCCGACAGCGACGACGGCGAGGAGGACGACGGCCAGGAGCGCGGCCGGCATGCGGTCACGGCCGCGCCGGCGGCCGCCCCGGCCGCGGCGCCTGCGGCGGGGTGGCTGGAGCACCTGACGGCGCCTGCTGGCTCTGCTCCTCCCGCTCCCGCTGAATCTGCCGCCAGCGCTCGACGTTGCGATTGTGCTCGGTCAGCGTGCGCGAGAAGGCGTGGCCACCCTGGCCATCGGCCACGAAGTAGAGCGAACGATCCCGCGCTGGGTTGACCGCTGCCAGGATCGAGGCCCGGCCGGGATTGCAGATGGGGCCCGGCGGCAGGCCGACCGCCACATAGGTATTGTAAGGTGAGGTCGAAGCAAGGTCGGCGCGGGTGAGCTCCCGATTGAACGGCACCTTGCCCTCCGTGATCCCGTAGATCGTCGTCGGATCGCTCTCGAGCTTCATCTTGCGGCGCAACCGGTTGATGTAGACGGCCGCCACGCGCGCGCGCTCCGCCGGAAGCGCGGTCTCCTTTTCGATGATCGACGCGAGCGTCAACGCTTCCCGCTTGTTGGCCAGCGGCAGTCCCGCGGCGCGTTTGCGCCAGGCCTCGTCGAGCGTCTTCTCCATCGCCTCCTTCATGCGCAGCAACAGGCCGTCGCGGCTGTCGTCACGCGAATAGAAGTAGGTTTCGGGCAGGAGATCGCCTTCCTTCAGGTCGAGCGTGATCTCTCCCGACAGGGCCGGCGTGTTGCGCACGAGATCGATCACTTCGGCCGTTGTCATACCTTCGGGAACCGTCAGGCGCCGCTGCACCACCTTTCCCGACTGCAGCAGTTCCAGCAGCCCCCACATGGACACGTGTGCCGGGATCTCGTACTCGCCGGCCTTGATGGGCTTGGGCGTCGGATCGATCATGACCGCCACACGGAACAGCTGGGCGTGGGCGATCACACCTTCGTCCTGGAGAATCCTGGACATGGTAGCGGGGCCTGCCCCGCGCGGGATCACGATGTTCCTGGTCGCCTCCAGCGGTCCGGGGGCCTTGAGCATCTGGTTTCCCAGCCAGAGCATGCCGCCCATCAGCGTCACCAGCAGCGCGACGAAGAAAAGGACCCACCGAAAATAGCTGAGCACGCCCAGCCCCGACGCTCAGACGGGGCCGAAGATCAACGACGCGTTCGTGCCGCCGAAACCGAAGGAATTGCTGAGGGCGTATCGCACAGGCCGCTGCTTGGCCTGCTTCGCCACGAGATCGATATCGCAGCCCTCGTCCGGCTCGTCGAGGTTCAGCGTCGGGGGTACCGCCTGCTCGATGATCGACTTGATCGAGTAGATCGCCTCGATCGCGCCGGCGGCGCCGAGCAGGTGCCCGGTGGCCGACTTGGTGGAGGACATCGACAGCTTGTAGGCGTGGTCGCCGAAGGTCCTCTTGACGGCGCCCAGCTCGATGACGTCCGCCATGGTCGATGTGCCATGGGCATTCACGTAGTCGATCTGGTCCGCGTTGAGGCGGGCGCGCTTCAAGGCCGCCTTCATGGCCCGCATTGCCCCATCACCGTCCTCCGACGGCGCGGTGATGTGATAGGCGTCGCCGGAGAGGCCGTAGCCGATGATCTCGGCATAGATCTTGGCGCCCCGCTTCTTCGCGTGCTCGTACTCCTCGAGCACGACGCAGCCGGCGCCCTCCCCCATGACGAACCCGTCGCGCCGCCTGTCCCACGGCCGCGACGCCTGGGTCGGCGTGTCGTTGAAATCCGTCGACAGCGCCTTGCAGGCGTTGAAGCCGGCGATTCCAATTCGGCAGATCGCGGCTTCGGCGCCTCCCGCCACCATCACGTCGGCGTCCTCGAACTGGATGAGCCGCGCGGCATCGCCCAGCGCATGGGCGCCGGTGGCGCAGGCCGTCACGACCGAGTGGTTCGGCCCCTTGAAGCCGTACTTGATCGACACCTGTCCCGACCCGAGGTTGATCAGCGCGGACGGGATGAAGAACGGACTCACCCGGCGCGGTCCGCGGTCCTTCAGGACCAGCGAGGTCTCGTAGATCGTCTGCAGACCGCCGATGCCGGCGCCGATGAGCACGCCCGTTCGGTTGCGCCCCTCGTCGTCCTGCGGCTTCCATCCCGAATCCTCGACCGCCTGGTCGGCGGCCGCCAGCGCGAAGATCAGAAACTTGTCGAGCTTGCGCTGATCCTTCGGCGCCATGTAGGCATCGACGTTGAAATGGCCGTTGGCCTTGTCGCCCTGTGGCACCTCGCCCGCGATCTTGGTCGCAAGGTCCGACGTATCGAAGGCCTGGATCGACCGGATGCCGGACTCCGCCGCCATAAGGCGCGTCCAGTTGGTGTCGACGCCGTCACCCAACGGCGTCACCATGCCCATTCCTGTAACGACAACTCGCCTCATCGTCCGCGTTCCCTGCGCCCTAAGCGGGAGGATCAGGACTTGGCGTTGCTCTTGATGAAGCCGATCGCGTCGCCCACGGTCTGGATCTTCTCCGCGGCGTCGTCGGGAATCTCGATCCCGAACTCTTCCTCGAACGCCATCACGAGTTCGACGGTGTCGAGGCTGTCCGCGCCCAGATCGTCGATGAACTTCGCATCTTCCTTGACCTGCGCCGCTTCGACGCCGAGGTGCTCCACGACGATCTTCTTAACGCGCTCGGCAATGTCGCTCATATACTTTTCCTTCCCGTATCTTCGGAAACCAGTTCGCCCAAGGGGGATGGCGATTCCGGCTCTTATACATAGCTGCCCCTGTATTGGCTAGCGCCGGAAAGCCCGCGAAATCAGGCACTTGTGGGAATTGCCGTCAGATCATCGCCATTCCGCCATTGATATGCAACGTCTGCCCCGTCACGTAGCCCGCCTCGTCGCTCGCCAGATACACGGCCCCTGCGGCGATTTCCTCGGGGCTGCCAAGGCGATCGGCGGGGACCCTGGCCAGGATGGCCTTCTTCTGGTCGTCGGTCAGCGCATCGGTCATGGCCGTTGCGATGAAGCCCGGCGCGATGCAATTCACGGTGATCCCGCGCGAGGCCAGCTCCTGCGCCAGCGACTTGGACATGCCGATCAGGCCTGCCTTCGCCGCCGCGTAGTTCGCCTGCCCGGGGTTTCCGGTCACGCCGACGATCGAGGTGATGCTGATCACACGCCCGAAACGGCGGCGCATCATGCCGCGCATCGCCGCGCGCGTGAGGCGGAAGGTGCCGGTCAGGTTGACCTGCAGGACCTTCTCCCACTCCTCGTCCTTCATGCGCATCGAGATGTTGTCGCGCGTGATGCCGGCATTGTTGACCAGGATGTCGATCTTCCCCATGGCCGCTTCGGCGTCCTTAGCGAGCCGGTCGATGTCCGCCGCGTCGTCCATGCGCGCCGCCACGACGTGCGCGCGTTCGCCCAGGCTCTTCCCCAGCTCCTCCAGTGCCTCGACGCGCGTGCCGGACAGCGTCACCTCGGCGCCCTGCCCATGCAACGCCCTGGCGATCGCGCCGCCGATGCCGCCCGAGGCGCCGGTGACGAGGGCCGCCTTCCCTGCAAGGTTGAACATGGTCGCGCCCCTATGCTGTCTTGAGGAAGGCTTCGATGTCGGCCGGCGTGCCGAGCGCCACGCCGGTCATGTCCTTGTCGATGCGCCGCACCAGTCCGGACAAGACCTTTCCCGAGCCGCACTCCACCAGCGTCTCGACTTCCTGGGTCTTCATGTACTGTACGCTTTCGCGCCAGCGCACCATGCCCGTCACCTGCTCGACCAGGCGCTGCTTTATGGCGGACGGCTCGGTGATCTCCGAGGCGAGCACGTTCGCGACCAGAGGCACCTTCGGGGTCGACAGGGTGACCGTCTCGAGCGCCGCCTGCATGGCGTCGGCCGCCGGCTGCATCAGGGGACAATGGAAGGGGGCGCTCACCGGCAGGAGCATGCCGCGCTTGGCGCCCTTGGCCTTGGCCGCTTCGATCGCCCGCTCGACGGCCGCCTTGTGTCCGCTGACCACCACCTGACCGCCGCCATTGTCGTTGGCGACGGCGACGACCTCCCCCTGCGCGGCTTCCCGGCAGGCCTCCAGGGCGCCCTCCAGCTCGATGCCGAGCAGCGCCGCCATGGCGCCTTCGCCGACGGGAACGGCCTTCTGCATCGCCTGGCCTCGCAGCTTGAGAAGCCGTGCCGCATCCGAAAGCCGCAGGGCACCGGCCGCGGCCAGGGCCGAATACTCGCCCAGCGAATGCCCTGCGACGTGGCTCGCCAGCGCCTCGACGGGTTTCCCACCGTCTTTCTCCAGGACCCGCACGACCGCCATGCTGACCGCCATCAGCGCAGGCTGGGCGTTCTCCGTCAGGACAAGATCCGATTCAGGGCCCTCCCGCATCAGGCGGGAAAGATTCTGCCCGAGAGCCTCGTCGACCTCCTCGAGGACTTCCCGAGCAGAGGCGAAGGCGGCAGCGAGGTCGGTCCCCATGCCGACCGCCTGGGACCCCTGTCCCGGAAAAACGAACGCACGGCTCATGGATCTCCCTCTTTCTTGGCCCGAAGCGCGCTCCTCCATACCGCAGCCGGAAGGCGCCCGGAACGCCTTGATTTCCGGGAACACACCTGTATAACCGCCGCTCTTCGGGGCCTGAATCGGCCCCGATCTCCTTGCCGGCGCCCGCATCCCGCGAACCGCCGGCTAGATCCGGTCGGTTGGCAGCCGGCCTCTCCCCGGTGACGGGGACAGGCAGGGCGAACTCCGGGTCGCTAACAGCCATAAGGAGCCCGTCGTTCATGGCACTTTACGAGAACGTCTTCATTGCGCGTCAGGACGTCCCGACGACGCAGGTGGAGACACTGACCACCCAGTTCACCGAGCTGGTCACCGGGCTGGGCGGCACCGTCTCCAAGAAGGAGTACTGGGGTCTGCGCTCGCTCGCCTACCGCATCAAGAAGAACCGCAAGGGCCACTACACCCTGCTGAACATCGACGCGCCCGCGGCCGCCGTGAAGGAGCTGGAACGCACGATGTCGATCAACGAGGACATCATCCGCTACATGACCATCCGCGTCGATGAGCTGGAGGAAGGTCCGTCGGCGGTCATGCAGCGCAGCGCCGAGAAGGCCGACCGCCCGGGCGGTGACCGGGGCGATCGCTGGGGCGACCGTCCGCGCCGCGAGCGCCCGCGCTTCGGAGATGAACCCGCGCCTGCACCCACGGGAGAAGAAGAATGAGCGCCCAGCGTCGTCCCTTCACCCGCCGTCGCAAGAGCTGCCCCTTCTCGGGCGCCAATGCGCCGAAGATCGACTACAAGGACGTGCGCCTCCTGCAGCGCTTCATCTCGGAGCGCGGCAAGATCGTGCCCAGCCGCATCTCGGCCGTGTCGTCGAAGAAGCAGCGCGAGCTCGCCCAGGCGATCAAGCGCGCCCGCTTCCTGGCGCTCCTGCCCTACGTCATCTCCTGACGGGAGGATGAAGACATGCCGATGAACGTCATCCTTCTCGAGCGCGTCCCCAAGCTCGGCCAGATGGGCGATGTGGTGAAGGTGAAGCCGGGCTACGCCCGGAACTTCCTTCTGCCGCAGAAAAAGGCGCTGCGCGCCACGAAGGACAACATCACCTACTTCGAATCGCAGCGTAAGGTCCTCGAGGCCCAGAACCTCGAGCGCCGCAAGGACGCCGAGGCGGCCGCCGCCAAGATGGCCGACCTCAAGGTCACCCTGATCCGGCAGGCCTCGGAATCGCTGCAGCTCTACGGCTCCGTGACGTCGCGCGACATCGCCGACGCCGCCGCCGCGGCGGGCGTGAAGATCGCGCGCAGCCAGGTCGAGCTCGACAAGCCGATCAAGGCATTGGGCGCCCACCCGATCAAGGTCCACCTCCACCCCGAGGTCGCGGTCGAGATCAAGGCGCTGGTCGCCCGTTCCCCCGACGAGGCCGAGTTCCTAGCCGGCGGCGGCAAGCTCGTCGCCGAGACCGAGCGCGCCGCGATGGAAGCCGCCGAGGCGGCCCAGCGCGCCGCGGAGCAGGCTGCCGCCCTCTTCGAGGCCAAGTCGGCGGCCGACGCCGAGGCCGCCCAGGCCGAGACCCAGGCCGAGGGCAGCGAGCCGGCGGCCGAGGAAGCACCTGCCGACAAGCCGTAGTCCGGAACCCGTGCACGACACGCGGCGCATGCCACCCTTTGCCGGTGGCATGCGCTTTTTGTTGCCCGACCGGCCGGCCGCGCGATGATCTGGCGCGCCGGAACCCTGGCGGTCGCCTGCGTGGTGGCCATGCCCCTGCTCGGCGTCGCTTCCAGCCTGCTCACGGGGCAAGGCGACCTCTGGCGGCACCTGGCGGACACGCAGCTCGCCGACATCGTCGCCAATACGCTGGTTCTGCTGATCGTGGTCGGTTGCGGCACGATCATCATCGGCACCGGCACGGCCTGGCTGGTCACGATGTGCCGATTTCCCGGGGTGCGCTTCTTCCAGTGGGCGGTGCTGCTGCCCCTCGTGCTGCCGACCTACATCATCGGCTACGCCTATGCGGACCTGCTCGCCTTCGCCGGGCCGGCGCAATCAGCCCTGCGCGGCGCCACCGGCTGGCGGCATGGCGACTACTGGTTTCCCGACCTGGGCTCGGCGCAGGGCGTCGGGCTGCTCTTCACCCTGGTCCTCTACCCGTACGTCTACCTGGCGGCGCGGAGCGCTTTCCTGACCCAGTCGCAGGCCTTCATCGAGGCGGCGCGGATCTTCGGACGCGGACCCTGGAGAGCCTTCATCGACATCGGCCTGCCGCTGGCGCGTCCCGCCATCGCGGCCGGCGCCGTGCTGGCCCTGCTCGAGGCCCTCGCCGACTTCGGCACCGTCCAGTACTACGGCGTCCAGACCTTCACGACGGCGATCTACCGGACCTGGTACGGGCTCGGGAACCGCGAAGGCGCCGGTCAGATCGCCTTGGTCCTGGTCGCGATCGCGATCCTGCTGGTTCTGGTCGAGCGCCACTCCCGCGGCCGGGCCCGCTTCCACACCCCCGCCAATCTGCGCGACCGCCGCCACGCCGCGGTGCTCTCGGGCTGGCGCGCCGCGGGCGCCGTCGCCGCCTGCACGCTGCCGCTGCTGCTTGGCTTCGTCGTGCCAACGATCCACCTGGCCCAACTCGCCTGGAGTGCGGATGCGATCATGATCGACCGCCGCTTCCTCGGCGACGCGATCAACAGCCTGGCCCTCGCCTCGGCAGCGGCCGCCATCATCGTCGGCCTCTCGCTGTTCCTGAGCTACGCCGGACGGCTGGCGAGACGGCGCAAGCTCAACCGCCTGATCGAGTTCTCGTCGCTCGGCTACGCCATTCCGGGCGCCGTCATCGCCGTCGGCGTTCTCCTGCCGCTGGCCCTGGCAGACCACGGCATCGACCGCCTGAGCCGTCTCGTCTTCGGCTCGCCGACCGGCCTGCTGCTCAGCGGCACCGCCTTCGCGCTGCTGCTGGCCTACACGGTGCGCTTCCTTGCGGTCGGCCTCGCCAATATCGGCCCGGGCTTGGCGGCCATCGACCCATCGATGGACGCCAGTGCGCGCGGGTTGGGCGCGACTCCCCGCCAGGTGCTGCGCCGCATTCACCTGCCGATGCTGCGCGCACCGGTCCTGACGGCTGCCGTCGTTGCCTTCGTGGAGGTGATGAAGGAACTCCCGGCGACCCTCATCATCCGGCCGTTCAATCTCGATACGCTGGCGATCGGCGTCTATCGCTTCGCATCCGACGAGCGCCTCGCGCAGGCGGCCGTCGGTTCGCTCCTGATCGTGCTGGTCTCGCTGGCGCCGGTGATCGTGCTCAGCCGCGCGATCGCCGGCGGTGCAGCGCGACGGACTACTTCCAGCCCGCCTTATCCATGAGCTTGAGCGCCTCGGCGTTGTTCTGGGCGAACACCCGGGCGTTGAGCTGGTCTTCCTTGAAGGTCCCCAGCGATTTCAGCTCGGCGGACAGCTCGACGCCGGATACGACGGGGTATTCGGAGTTGCCTTCCGCGAAGTACTTCTGCGCCTGGGGTGACACCAGGTACTCCAGGAACTTCACCGCAGCCGCCTTGTTCGGCGCGTGGCGGGCCACGGCGCCGCCGCTGATGTTCACATGGGTGCCGCGGTTGGACTGGTTGGGGAACACCACGCCCACCTGCGAGGCGATTTCCTTGTCCCCCGGCTTCTTCGAACGCATCAGGTTGACGTAGTAGTAGGTGTTGGCGATGGCGATGGCGCCCTCTCCCGCTGCGGCGGCCTTGATCTGGTCCGTATCGCCGCCGCGCGGCGGACGCGCGAGGTTCGCCGCCACGCCCTTGCACCAGGCTTCCGTCTTCTCGGGTCCGTCCGCCGCCAGGAGCGATCCCACGAGCGATTGATTGTAGATGTGGCCCGACGGCCTGATCAGCAGCATGCCCTTCCACTTGGGATCGGCAAGGTCCTCGTAATTCTTGGGCGCCTCGGCCGCCGTCACCTTCTCCTTGTTGTAGAAGATCACGCGCGCGCGCTTCGAGAAGCCGAACCAGTTGTTGTCCGGATCGCGCAGATGGGCCGGC
Source organism: Pseudomonadota bacterium (assembly GCA_049323495.1). Classification (GTDB taxonomy): domain Bacteria; phylum Pseudomonadota; class Alphaproteobacteria; order Reyranellales; family Reyranellaceae; genus Reyranella. The sequence continues at coordinate 13,430 of JBMONG010000016.1, read as the reverse complement.
ACGGCCTTGAGCAGGACCTCCGAGGCCACCGGCTGCAGCAGGTCCATCTGCCGGGCCCGCTCGATACGACCGGCATCCGTCGTGATGAGCACGTCGCACGGGCTCTTGTCGCCCTCGGCCTTGAGACGCTGCACCAACGGATCAGGCTCGGCGTCGACACGATTGATCTTGATGCCGGTAAGGTCCGAGAAGTTCCCGTACAGGGCTTCGTCGGTGTTGTAGTGCCGCGCGGAGTAGAGGTTGAGCGTCGCCCCCTGAGATTCCGCCCGTCGGAAGACCATGATGCCGGCCCCGAAAGCCAAGCCAGTCTTCATGATGCCGCGTCTGTTCAAGATCGTCCTCCTCTGCGACTGCATCGCATTCCCGATCTAGCACTCGGTCTGCAGTGCCGCAATTCGATCGAGAATGATTTTCACAGGCGACAGGACTGGAACGCACGGGCCTTTGCCTTGAAATTGCCACTTGGATTAACATTTGCCCTGAACAAATAGGCCGCAAAGGAACGGCAATGCTGCTAGCCCAGGTACTTGCCCGCGTATTGGGCGAAGGCCAGCTCACGATCATCGACCACGTCGGTACGCCCCACCGTGTCGAAGGGCGCCGCGCGGGCCCCGCCGTGACGATACGCCTTCATGACCGCTGGACGGGCGTTCGCCTGGCCCTGCGGCCCCGCCTCGCGCTGGGCGAGGCCTACATGGACGGCACGCTGACGGTGGAGAATGGCGGCAGCATCTACGACCTGCTGGACCTCCTTGGCCGCAGCATGCCGGCTCTCGATGCGACGCCGATGGTCCGCTGGTCGTATGCCCTGCAGCGCTGGCTGCGGGTGATCGAGCAGTACAATCCGGTGGGCAGGGCGCAGCGGAACGTCGCGCATCACTACGATCTCAAGGATCAGCTCTACGACTTCTTCCTGGACCGGGACCGGCAGTATTCCTGCGCTTACTTCCGCAGCGGCGACGAGCCCCTGGAACAGGCGCAGCTCGACAAGAAGCGGCATATCGCCGCCAAGCTGCTGCTGAAGCCCGGCCAGAAGGTGCTCGACATCGGCTCGGGCTGGGGCGGCATGGCCCTGTACCTGAGCCAGCAGTTCGGCGTCGAGGTCACCGGCGTGACCCTGTCCAAGGAGCAGCATGCGGTCTCCAGCCGGCGCGCGCTGGAAGACGGCATCGCCGACCGCGTGCGCTTCAAGCTATTGGACTATCGCAAGGAGCCCGGCCGCTACGACCGCATCGTCTCGGTGGGCATGTTCGAGCATGTCGGCGCCGCCCACTATCTGGAATTCTTCGCCAAGGTGAAGGAGCTGCTCACCGACGACGGCGTCATGCTGCTGCATTCGATCGGCCGCATGGAGCCGCCGGGCGCCACCAACACCTGGCTGCGCAAGTACATCTTCCCCGGCGGCTACACACCCGCCCTGTCCGAGGTCACGTCGGCGATCGAGCGGGTCGGACTGTGGATCACCGACATCGAGGTGCTGCGCCTGCACTATGCAGAAACCCTGCGTCACTGGCGCGACCGGTTCATGGCCAACCGGGAGAACATCAAGCGCGTGGCAGGCTACGACGACCGCTTCTGCCGGATGTGGGAGTTCTATCTCGCCGGCTGCGAGATGTCCTTCCGGCACATGAACCAGATGGTCTTCCAGGTCCAGATCGCACGCCGGCAGGATGCCGTGCCGCTCACGCGCGACTACATCGTCGACGCCGAGAACGATCTGCGCCTGGCGCGTTCGATGGCGGCGGAATAGCGCCGGGCGACGTCATCACGTTGGATTAGGGTTGTCCCCGGCTTTCAGGGTATTCTGTGACGGCGCTGCCGCATTAGCGGTGGAGCGGCCCCCCTCTCGACCGTAACAAGGCTCTGACATGGAGCCGATGAAAGAAACATCGAACGTCACCCGCCTCCCCGGCGCCGAGGACATCCGACTGCGCGAGCCGCCGCACAACTTCGAGGCGGAGCAGGCGCTGCTGGGTGCGATCCTGATCAACAACGCCGCCTACCAGCGCGTGGCGGAGTTCCTGCGGCCCGAGCACTTCGCAGATCCCCTCCACGGCAAGCTCTACGATTCGCTGTCGCGCCTCATCGAGCGCGGCCAGATCGTCAGCGCCGTGACGCTCAAGACCTACGTCGAGCAGGACGAGGACATGAAGGCGGCCGGCGGCGCCGCCTACCTCGCGCGCCTGGCAGCGGCCTCCGTGCACGTGATCGATGCAGGCGCCTTCGGCCAGACGGTGCATGACCTCTATCTGCGCCGCCAGCTGATCGAGCTGGGCGAAGGCGTGGTCAACGGCGCCTTCACGCCCGACGTCGAGGAAAGTGCCCTCTCCCAGATCGAGACGGCGGAGAAGCGGCTCTACGACCTTGCCAGCAGCGGCCAGACCGAGGGCGGCTTCAAGCCTTTCCGCGCGGCACTCACCGAGGCGATGGTCGCCGCGGAATCCGCCTATCACCGCGTCGGCCAGCTCACCGGCGTGGCGACCGGACTGTTCCAGCTCGACCAGCTCCTGGGTGGCCTCCACCGGTCCGACCTGATCATCCTCGCGGGTCGGCCTTCGATGGGAAAGACGGCGCTCGCCACCAACATCGCCTTCAATGCCGCCAAGGCGTATCGCGAGGAGATCGTCGACGGCCGCCCGAAGGCCGTGGACGGCGCCGTGGTCGGCTTCTTTTCGCTCGAGATGTCGTCCGAGCAGCTCGCGACCCGCATGATCGCCGAACAGGCCGAAGTGCCGTCGGAGAAGATCAGGAAGGGCGAGCTGATCAGCAGCGACTTCGACCGCGTGCTGTCGATGAGCCACGAGCTCGAGCATCTCAACTTCTTCATCGACGACACGCCCGCGCTGTCGATCGCGGCGCTGCGTACCCGGGCCCGCCGCCTGAAGCGCACGCATGGCCTCGGCCTGCTGGTCGTCGACTACCTCCAGCTCCTCAATCCCTCCGGCAAGAACCGTCAGGACAACCGCGTGCAGGAGGTGTCGGAGATCACCCGCGGCCTCAAGACGCTGGCGAAGGAGCTCGACGTGCCGGTGCTCGCCCTGTCGCAGCTCAGCCGGGCCGTGGAGCAGCGCGAGGACAAACGACCGCAGCTCGCGGACCTTCGCGAATCCGGCTCGATCGAGCAGGATGCCGACGTGGTCATGTTCGTCTATCGCGAGGAATACTACCTCACCCGTTCCGAGCCGGCGCGCCGCGCCGAGGAGAACGACCAGCGCTTCAACGAGCGGCACGAGGCCTGGCGGCAGCGCTGTGAACAGACCTACGGCAAGGCCGAGGTGATCGTCGCCAAGCAGCGCCACGGGCCCACCGGCATCGTCCGGCTGGCATTCGAGGGCCAGTTCACGAAGTTCGGCAACCTCCCCGCCGACCTCGACTCGCCCGAACCGGCATTCTAGACAAGCCGATGGCATCGACCGACGACGCAATCCGGCGGGCAGGCGCGATCCTCACCGTCGACCTCGGCGCCATCGCCGCGAACTGGCGGGGCCTGCGCGACGCCGGCCGCGCGACGGGCAGGATGATCGATTGCGCCGCCGTGCTGAAGGCGGACGCCTACGGCACGGGCGCCGCGATCGTCGGCCCGCGGCTCGCGGCCGAGGGATGCAGGCAGTTCTTCGTCGCCCAACTCGAAGAAGGAATCGCGCTGCGCAAGGTCCTGCCCGAGCACCCGATCTGCGTGCTGAACGGCCTGCTGCCCGGCACGGAGGGCGACTTCGTCGAGCACGAGCTGACGCCGGCGCTGAACCATCTGGGCCAGCTCAACGCCTGGCGGGCCGCCGCCCAGCGCTACAGCCGCGCGCTCGACGCGGTGATCCATCTCGATACCGGCATGCACCGGCTAGGCTTCAGCCCCGAGGAAGCCCAGGTCCTCATCAACGAGCGCGGCCGCCTGCGCGGCCTGCGGCTGGCCCTGCTGATGAGCCACCTCGCATCAGCGGAGGAGGCGGACAACCCGGTCAACGCCGAGCAGCTGTCCCGCTTCCGCAGCTTCGTGCAGGCCATGCCCGGCGCGCCGAGCTCCCTGGCCAACTCCTCGGGCATATTTCTCGGGCCGGACTACCATTTCGACCTTCTGAGGCCGGGAGCGGCGCTCTACGGCATCAACCCCCTGCCCGGGCGGGACAATCCGATGCTGCCCGTCGTCACGCTCCAGGCGCGCATCCTGCAGACGCGCCGAATTGACGCCTTCCAGACCGTTGGCTACGGTGGCGCATGGCGGTCGGCGCGTCCCAGTCGCGTGGCCACGATTGCGCTGGGCTATGCCGACGGCTACTTCCGCATCCTGGTCAACCGCACGCATGTGCATCTCGCCGGCCGACGCGTGCCCGTGATCGGCCGCGTATCCATGGATCTCGTGACGATCGACGTCACGGACGTGCCCGAGACGCTCTCCGACATCGGGGCCACCGTCGAGGTGCTGGGGCCGCATATGTCGGCCGACGACCTGGCGGAGCACGCCCGCACAAATGCCTACGAGGTCATGACGGCGCTCGGCCGGCGCTACGCCCGGGTCTATGTCGACCAGCCGGAGGCCTCGGCGTGAGCATCCCTCTCGTGACCCTGCTGGGCCGGATGACGCTCGCCTTCCTGGAGGCGATCGGCGCGGTGACGGCGTTCGCCGCCCAGGCGGTGCGCTGCGCCCTGCAGCCGCCGTGGTATCGCCAGCAGATCCTGCGCCAGATGCTCGAGATCGGCTTCTACTCGCTGCCGGTCGTGGGTCTCACGGCGATCTTCACCGGCATGGTGCTCGCGCTGCAGAGCTACACTGGCTTCGCACGCTTCTCGGCCGAGAGCGCCATCCCCAATGTCGTGGTGGTCTCGCTGACCCGGGAACTCGGACCCGTCCTCGCCGGCCTCATGGTGGCGGGCCGGGTCGGCGCGGCGATGGCGGCGGAGATCGGCACGATGCGCGTCACCGAGCAGATCGACGCGCTGGTCACGCTGTCGACCAACCCGTTCAAGTATCTGGTCGTGCCGCGGCTGATCGCGGGCATCGTCACCCTTCCGATCCTCGTCCTGATCGCCGACATCATCGGCGTGCTGGGCGGCTTCCTGGTCGGCGTCTACAAGCTCGAATTCAACGACATCGCCTATCTGCGCAACACGCTGGATTTCCTGGAGTTCCAGGACGTCTTCTCGGGCCTGGTCAAGGCCGCCGTCTTCGGCTTTCTGATCACGCTGATGGGCTGCTACCACGGCTACACGTCGCGCGGCGGCGCCCAGGGCGTCGGTGCGGCCACCACCAACGCCGTGGTGTCGGCCTCGATCCTGATCCTCACCTTCAACTACTTCATCACCGAAGCCTTCTTCTCCGTCTGATGCCTCCCCCAAAGATCTCGTTGCGCGGCGTCACCAAGGCGTTCGGTGCCAAGCAGGTGCTGCGCGGCATCGACCTCGACGTGGAGCGGAGCGAATCGATGGTGGTGATCGGCGGCTCCGGCACGGGCAAGTCGGTACTGCTGAAATGCATCATCGGCCTGATGCGTCCCGATGCCGGCTCGATCAAGATCGACGGCGAGGAGACCGTCGGCCTGCCTGACCGCGAGCGGACCCGCGTGATGCGCAAGTTCGGCATGCTCTTCCAGGGCGGTGCGCTGTTCGATTCCCTGAGGGTCTGGGAAAACGTCGCCTTCGGTCCCATCCAGAGCGACGGGGTGGCGCCGGCGAAGGCCCGCGAGACCGCGATGGCGAAACTGGGCGCGGTAGGACTCGCCCCGGAAATCGGCGATCTCTACCCCGCCGAGCTGAGCGGCGGCATGCAGAAGCGTGTGGCGCTGGCGCGGGCGATCGCGCGGGAACCCGAGATCATCTTCTTCGACGAGCCCACGACGGGCCTCGATCCGATCATGGCCGACGTCATCAACGACCTGATCGTGAAATGCGTCAGCGATCTCGGCGCCACCGCGGTCTCGATCACCCACGACATGGCGTCGGCGCGCAAGATCGGCCATCGAGCCGCCATGCTGCACGAGGGCCGCCTCATCTGGCAGGGTCCGACCGGCGAGATCGACAGTTCCGGCAATCCCTTCGTCGACCAGTTCATCCACGGCCGGGCCGAAGGACCGATCCGGATGCAGGTCCGCAAGCTCTGACCATGGCACGCGCGCCCAGCCTGGACCGCGCCCGCCGGCAATTTGCCGAGGAGCTGCGCGTCACGGCGCATGTCGGGGACGAACGTGTCGTCGAGGCTTTCGCAACCGTGCCGCGCGAACGTTTCGCCGGCCCCGGCCCGTGGCATTTCCTGCACCTCGCCGACGGCTACTGGACGACGGCGGACGGCGATCCACGCTGGCTCTACCACAACGTCCTGGTCGCCCTCGACACGTCGCGAGGCATCAACATCGGCGAACCGCAGCTCTGGGCCTATCACCTCGACCGCATCGGCGTGTCGAAGCAGGATCGTGTCCTTCAGATCGGCGCCGGCTCCGGCTACTACACCGCCATCCTCGCCGAACTCGCAGCCGGCGTCGACGCCATCGAGATCGACGAGCCGCTGGCGGACGCCGCCCGGCGCAATCTGGCCGACCGGCCCACCGTCCGCATCCACCGAGCCGACGCGTCCCACCCGATCGCGGGCGAATGGGATGTCATCGTGGCTTTCGCCGGAGCGGCGGCGCCCCACCGCTGGTGGCTCGACGCCCTGGCGGACGGGGGCCGGCTGCTGCTTCCCATGACCGCCGACGGACGGCGTGGCGGCTTCATGCTGAGGCTCGATCGGCAGGGCGACGTGTTCGCCGCCCGATCCCTCGGCTGGGTGGCCTTCTATCCCTGCATCGGCGCCCGCCAGACCGATGACGAGGCAGCGCTGCGGGAGGCGCTGGGCGACGCGGCCGGCCAGGCAGCCGTTCGCAGCCTGCGCCGCGACCGGCATGAGCGGGACACCTCGTGCTGGCTGCACCGCGACGGCTGGTGCCTGTCGAGACGGGCCCTGAACTGACATGGCGCGGCCGCTGAAGCGCTTCGCCTGCCAGTCGTGCGGCGCCGTGACCAGCAAATGGAGCGGCCGCTGCGAATCCTGCGGCGAATGGAACACCATCGTCGAGGAAGCGGCCCCTGCCCCCGGCCCGGCGGGCAGCGCCCTGGCACGCGGCGGCGGCACCGGCCGCGCCCGCCACCTCGAATTCGCCGGCCTGCGCGGCTCCACGCCCCAACCCGAGCGCTATCGCAGCGGCATCCAGGAATTCGACCGCGTCTGCGGCGGCGGCCTCGTGGTCGGCTCCGCCCTGCTGATCGGCGGCGATCCGGGCATCGGCAAGTCGACGCTGCTGCTGCAGGTGGCCGCGGCGCTCGCCCGCCAGCACACGGCCTGCGCCTACATCTCCGGCGAGGAGGCGCTCGACCAGGTGCGGCTGCGCGGCGAGCGCCTGGGCCTGGGCGATGCCCCCGTCCTGCTGACGGCCGCCACCTCGATCCGCGACATCGTGGCGACCCTCGAACGGCCCGACGCCCCCAAGGTCGCGGTGATCGATTCCATCCAGACCATGTGGCTGGACACCATCGACAGCACGCCGGGTACGGTTTCGCAGGTGCGTGCCTCGGCCCAGGCGCTCGTCGAACTGGCCAAGCGCCGCGGCATCGCGGTGCTGCTGGTGGGTCACGTCACCAAGGACGGCGCCATCGCGGGCCCACGCGTGCTGGAGCACATGGTCGACACGGTGCTCTACTTCGAGGGCGAGCGCGGCCACCAGTTCCGCATCCTGCGTACCGTCAAGAACCGCTTCGGGCCGACCGACGAGATCGGCGTCTTCGAGATGTCGGACCGCGGTCTTGCCGACGTCGCCAATCCCTCGGCCCTGTTCCTTGCCGAGCGCCGCGGCGCGGTCTCCGGCACCTGCGTGTTCGCCGGCATCGAGGGGACGCGGCCAGTGCTGGTGGAGATCCAGGCGCTCGTGGCGCCGTCGTCCTTCGCGACGCCGCGGCACGCCGTGGTCGGTTGGGATTCCAACCGCCTCGCGATGGTGCTGGCCGTGCTGGAGGCGCGCTGCGGCGTGGCGGTGGGCGCCAATGACGTCTACCTCAACGTCGCCGGCGGCCTGCGCATCGGCGAGCCCGCCGCCGATCTTGCCGTGGCCGCCGCGGTGGTGTCCTCGCTCTGCGACGAGCCCGTGCCGGCCGACATGGTGGTGTTCGGGGAGATCGGCCTCGGCGGCGAGGTCCGCCCGGTCGGCCAGCGCGAGGCACGCCTGCGCGAGGCGGCGAAGCTCGGGTTCCGCAGCGCGCTGGTGCCGCGCGGCCGCGCCGGCACAGGCCCCGCCGCCCGGACCTCGGAGGGCATCGCCATTGACGAAATCGAGCATCTGTCAGACCTTGTGGCCCGTTTTCAGCCGGCGGATCGGCCGCTCAAGCGGTCGCGTGGGAATGTCCCCTCTGATCGTGGGCGCAACTAGGCAACGGAGCGTTTGAGGGGCGATGGAGCAGCTCGGAATCACCGTCTTCGACGTCGCCGTGATCGCAGTCGCCGTGTTCGGGGCCGTGATCGGCATGTCGAGCGGCTTCGCCCATGCCGTGCTGTTCATCGGCTCGTGGATCGCCTCCGGCTGGGTGGCGTGGCGCTACGCCAAGGTGGTCCAGCCCGAGATCGAGCAGCTCGTCGGCAGCCCGGAGATCGCCTATTTCCTGTCGATGCTGGTGGTTTTCGTCGGCGCCCTGATCGTGCTGGTGATGCTCACCAACGCCCTGTCGCGCTCGGTCCGGGCCAGCCCTCTCGGCAAGCCCGACCGGATCCTGGGGGCGGGCTTCGGCGTGCTCTGCGCCTGGGTGGCGCTCGGCACGGCCTTCCTGTTCTATGGCTATCTCGGCCCCCGCACCCTGCCGCCGGTGGTGGAAGGCGGCGCCACGTTTCCGATGATCAAGGAGATGGCCAATTTCGTGGAGCCCTATCTGCCGCCCGGATTCCGGACGCGGCTCCAGGGCCGCGGCGGCGATGCCGGCGCCGTTCCGCCGTCACCCGCATCGACTCCGCCGGCCGAAACGACGCCCGCCGCCCCTTCGCAAGCGCCCGCCGATTCGGCCAGCCCGTCGGACGGGACGGGGACCAAACCGCCGCAGTGAGTTATCCTTGATAGCGTGAGGGGCACTCCCCAGCTATAACCCCGCCGTGCCCCATTCCCGACGCCCCGACCACGACCTCGACAAGTTTCACGAGGAGTGCGCGCTGTTCGGCATCTACGGGACATCCGATGCCGCCGCGCATACCGCCCTTGGTCTGCATGCCCTGCAGCATCGCGGCCAGGAGGCGTCCGGCATCGTCACGTACGACGGCCGGCATTTCCACAACCACCGGGCCGCCGGCCTGGTAGGCGACATCTTCGGAGAGCAGTCCGTCATCGCGAAGCTGCCCGGCTACAGCGCGATCGGCCACAATCGCTACGCCACGACCGGCGGCTCTTCCGACCGGAACATCCAGCCGATCTTCGCTGATTTCGACTTCGGCGGCCTCGCGCTCGCGCACAACGGCAACCTGACCAACGCCTACCTGCTGCGCAAGGAGCTGGTGCGGATCGGCTGTCTCTTCCAGTCGACCACTGACACCGAGGTCATCAACCACCTCATTGCGCGTTCGTCCTACTCCACGGTCGTCGACCGCGTGATCGATGCGTTGGGCCGCGTGAAGGGCGCCTACTCGCTGCTGATGCTCACCAACGAGCAGCTGATCGGCGTGCGCGATCCGATGGGCGTACGCCCGCTCGTGATCGGCCGTCTCGAGGATGCCTGGATCCTCGCCTCCGAGAGCTGCGCCCTCGACATCATTGGCGCCCGCTTCGTGCGCGACGTCGAGCCCGGCGAGATCGTCACCGTCGACGGCAGCGGCCTGCGCTCGATCAAGCCCTTCACCCGCCAGAAGCGGCGTTTCTGCGTATTCGAGCACATCTATTTCGCGCGCCCCGATTCCAAGGTCGAAGGCATCGGCGTCTACGACGCGCGCAAGCGCATCGGCGTCGAGCTGGCCCGGGAGAGTCCCGTTCCCGCCGATGTGGTCGTGCCGGTGCCCGATTCGGGCGTGCCGGCGGCCATCGGCTATGCCGCCGAGTCCGGCCTCCCCTTCGAGCTGGGCATCATCCGCAATCACTATGTCGGCCGCACCTTCATCGAACCCGCGGACCACATCCGCCATCTCGGCGTGCGCCTGAAGCACAACGCCAACCGCGCCCACATCGAGGGAAAGCGCGTGATCCTGGTCGACGATTCGATCGTGCGCGGCACGACCTCCATGAAGATCGTCGAGATGGTCCGCAACGCCGGAGCCCGCGAGGTGCACATGCGCATCGCCGCACCGCCGACGACGAATCCCTGCTTCTACGGCATCGACACGCCGGAACGGGAAAAGCTGCTGGCCTCGCGATACGACGTCGCCGGCATGGCGAAGTTCATCGGCGTGGATTCGCTTGCCTTCCTGTCCATCGACGGCCTGTATCGCGCTATGGGACTGCGCGGCCGCGACCCGGCCGATCCCAGCTTCTGCGACGCCTGCTTCACCGGCGACTATCCGATTGCACTCGACGATGTGATGGGCGTCGAGGACCGCCAGCTCTCCCTGCTGGTGGAATCGGCCTGAGATCATTCGCATGACGGCGGCTTCTCCCGGACGGCTGGCCGGCCGCGTCGCGCTCGTCACCGGCGCCTCTCGCGGTCTGGGCGCCTCCGCCGCCCTGGCCTTCGCCGGCGAGGGGGCACATTGCATTCTGCTTGCCCGCACCGTTGGCGGTCTCGAGGAGCTCGACGATCGCATCAAGGCGATCGGCGGCTCGGCGACGCTGGTGCCGCTCGACGTCACCGACGGACCGGGCGTCGACCGGCTGGGGGCCGCGCTATACGAACGCTTCGGCCGTCTGGATGTGCTGCTGGGCAACGCCGCGATCCTCGGCGTCCTGTCGCCGATCGGTCATATCGACCCGGCGGTCTTCGAGCGCGTCATGGCGGTGAACGTGACCGCCAACTGGCGCCTGATCCGCTCGCTCGACCCGTTGCTGCGCCGATCGGACGCCGGCCGGGCGATCTTCGTCACCTCCGGCATCGCTCACCGCATGACGCCCTACTGGAGCGCCTACGCCGCCAGCAAGGCTGCACTCGAGGTGCTGGCCGGCACCTATGCCGCCGAGGTGGCCCACACGCCCGTCCGCGTGAACATCTACAATCCCGGTCCCATGCGCACCGCCATGCGGCAGCAGGCCTTCCCGGGAGAGCCTGTCGAGCAGCAGACGCCGCCCGAGGCCCACGCGGAGGGGCTGGTTCAGCTGGCGCTGCCATCCTGTACCATGACCGGACAGTGGGTCGCCGGCGATGCCGCGCTGACGCTCCCCGATCGAGCTACCTGACCTTGGCCGGCGCCACGGGCATACGCTCGGCGGCGATGGCACGATCGTTGATCCGCTCGATGGCTCGATCGATGCAGTATTTGAGTTCCGCAGCCGCCTTCCAGCGCATGGCTTCCGGGTCCCCGCTCGGCGCCGCCGATGCAACCACGATCCCCGGCGGCTTGATGCACTCGCCGAAGGCGCTCGCATCCTCGGAATGGCCCGAACGGGCGAGCGCACGCTCCAGCCTCGGAATCAGGCTGGGATATGGTCCACCGCTGGACGTCCAGGACAGATAGTCGGACGTCGCGCCCAGCGCCACGAGGAGGTGCAGCGGATCGGCCGGCACGGGTCCGTAGACGACACGATCGACGAAGGCCACCGCCATGTTGAGGCGCGGCGTCGAATCGGCCGGGCTGAGGTCCGCAGCCCGGCGGTACCTATCGACGGCGCCGACGAAGTCTCCGCTGGCCCGCAAGACATTGCCCCATTCGACGAACAACGACGCCGGCACGGCGCCCCCGGCTGCCGCGGACTCGTAGCGCTGCGCGGCGTCCTTCAGCAGGGCGAGCTCGCCCGGCTGCTCGATCGCCACCGTCACGAGGCCCGACCTGGTCCGCCGATGCGCCTGCAGCATCCACTGGCGGTAGATCAGGTGTCCCTGCAGCCGGCGCACCAGCGCGTTCAGCCTCTCCCCGCGCCGCTGCGGAATGGCGTTGAGCTTGCGGGCTGCCTCCGCGAACGTCGATTCGGCGAGGTAGAGCTGCCATTGCAGCCCGGTCGTCGGATCGTCGCTCCACCGCATGCCGATCGTGCCTTCATGAATCGACACCCCCTTGCGGACATAGGCGTCGATCAGCACGGCGAGCGCCGTGGGGGAATCGGGCATGCGCGCCAGGGATTCGCTGAAGCGGCCGATCGCCTGGTCGAGCTCGCTGAGCTGCTGCGAGCGGTCGATGCCGGCCAGCGCCGCCGCCCGCGCGAGATGGATGCGCCCGAACACGTAGGGTACCCACGGCAGGTCCTCCGTGCGCCCCTGCTCGAGGATTCGGGCGATCAATGCCTGCGTCTTCTCGAACGCGCAACGGTCCCGCCGGTTCTTGATGCGCCGCTCCTCGCGCAGCACGTCACCGGCATTGGGAGGCAGCGCCATGTCGAGGTTGTTGCAGGTCCTCTCCTCCGAGGCGAAGACATGGGATGCCGCGACCTTTGGGTCGATGAAGCCGATCGCCGTCAGCGCCACGCATTCCAGGATCTCGTCGATGGCACCGGGTGTGTCGGCCCTCTCGCAGCTGGCGCGTGCCCCCATCTCACCCGCCATGTTCACCGCCGCGACGTAGCCGGCCGGCTCGCGTCGAACAACGACGGAGGCCCGGATGGTTGGCCTCATGACGCCGAACATCGCGGCCAGTTCCCGGATGCTGGCCCGCAGTGTCAGCGGCGCACCGGGCACCTGCAGGTCGATCGGATTGGACGACTGGTCGACGTAGAGCCTGCGCCACTCGCTGACGCCCGACTTCTGGATGAAATCGATGTGCTTGGCGATCTGCTGGGATGCGAGCTCGGACGTCGGCGCTCCCTTCACGTCGGGCAGCTGGACGATCACCGGCTCGATGATGATGCCGTCCTTCCAGACTTCTCGCACAATCAGGACCGCCACCACGATCACGCCGACGGTGACCGCCAAAGAGAGCGTGACCTTGCGGATCAGCTCCATCCACCTGGAGAAGCCTTCGAAGGCTTCGAAGGCCGTCGGCTTGGGACCCGGCGGTCCCGCAGACCCTGACGGCGTGTCGTCGGCTGGCATCGGCGCCCCCCGCAAGAGCGGACCGACACAAGTCTACGGTCGTAATCCTCGGTGCGGCAACACGCCTTCACGCATTTTCTAAAGCATGTTCCTTTCGGCTGGAAACAGCCGAAAGGAACATGCCTTGTGAAACTTCGATCGCCCGTGCGCGCGTTTCCACTATGATGGAACCGCTTGCGGTTCCGTCATCGTGGAAACCGCTCTAACAGGATGTTGAAAAAGTCGCTGACTTCGCGCCGCGACGAAAGAATCGAATCTGGCGAGCCTCGGTTTTGAACTGATCGTGGGCCGCATGGGTCTTTAACGAATCGATGTTGCGCACGGGAGCC
>JBMONG010000015.1:0-90769 GCA_049323495.1 Pseudomonadota bacterium | reverse complement strand
TAGTTGTTGCCCGACAGCTGCTGCAGCGCCGCCTGCGCGGCCCCATCGCTCTGCACCCCCGTCGCCATCGCGCTCAGCACGGTCGCGAAGTCGCCGCTGGCGTTGCTCACGTTGGCGTCCAGCACGGTGCCGACGGCGGCTTGCGTCGGCGTCGCCGCCGCCGAAGCGAAGCCGCCGATCTCCAGCGTCAGGTAGGCGTTGCTCGCATCGTAGCTCAGGCTCGACAGCAGGAACGGGTACAGCTCGTTCACCGACGCGAACGTCCCGCTCAGCCCGCCGGCCGCATTGAGGATGCGGTACGTCGTCCGCGGCGCGTAGGTCGTGCCGGGCTGGGCATAGACATAGACCGAGCCCCCCTGCAGCGTCGCCGTGCCGCCGACATTGAGCAGGTCGCTCTGGCCGTTGCCGGCTACCTCCGCGGCATAGGTGCCGGCAGCGGTCTGCGTGTAGGTGCCGGCAACGCTCAGCGTGCCGATCGAATTGCCCGGCGCCACCGTGCCCCCGTTCGACACGTTGCCCCGGATCGTGCCGCTGCCGCCCAGCGTCCCGGCATTGGTGACCCCGCCGTTCAGGACACCGTTGTTGGCGAATGTACCGACGTTCAGGACATTGCCCGTGATCGTCCCGCCGTTGGCGGCGCTTCCCGCGTTGAACAGGTCGCCCAGCATCGTGCCGCCGTTGACGAGCAGGCCGAGATTCAGGGTGGTGCCACCGCTGTTGTTCAGCGTGCCGCCGGGCGCGACGCCGAATGCGCCGCCGGAGAGCACGGTGAGCCCGCCGGCCAGCGAACCGCTCAGCAGCAGCGCGCCGCCGCTCACCGACGTGCCGCCGGTGTAGCTGCCGGTGCCGGCGAACGTCAGGGTACCGCCGGCTACCGTTAGGCTGCCGCCAGTGAGCGGATAGGACCCGCCGTCCGTCATCGCGCCAGCAAAGGTGCCGCTGCCGTTGGTGATGGTGAGATTCTGGCCACCCAGATTGACCTGTCCCGAGCCGACAGGGACTGGATGCTGACTGGCGCCCAGGCGCGGGAGATGTCGAGGATGCCGTTGTTCACGACGCCGGCCGAGCTGGCGATGCTGCCCGGGCCGGAGATCAGGAGCTGTCCGGCCGGCATGCCGGTGGAGGCGGCGGCGATCGTGGTGACGCCGGTGTAGGTGTTGGCGGCACTGAGCTGGGCAGCCCCGCCGCTGCCGATGGTCAGCCCTCCCGCGCCCGACACGACGCCCGCCAGGCCGAGCGGCACATTCGCGCCGCCAATCACCAGCGGGCCGTTGGCCGTGGTCGCGACGGGTGCGGCCGTGACGAAGAAGGGCGTGTAGGCGACCGCCTGATCCGTCAGGTCGTACAGCACCGAGTTCTGGAGGAAGAAGGAAAGGCCGATGGTGTTGGTGGTCCCGGCGGCGAAGGTCGCGTGATACGCGTTGTTCGCCGGAAGCGTGTTGGGAGTCGTGGACGGCTGGGCCGTCAGCGTGACCGCCGCGGCATTGGCGAGGCCGCTGACCGCTCCGCCGCCCGCCGTCGCGCCGCCCACGGTCAGGGTGACGCCGGGGTCGATGCTGGTGCCGTTGCCGCTGAGTGCCGGGACGTTGAAGCCGGAGCTCAGCAGCAGGTTTGCCGTCCCGGTGTCGAGGAGCCCGCGCCCAGTCACCGTGAAGGTCTGGCCGGCGGCCGACTTCAGGGTGACGGTATAGTTGGACCCGAACTCCGACGTGGAATTGTTGCCCGGGCCCGTGCCGTAGGGGTTGGGGAAGGTCGATGATCCGGATTGGGTCCAGGGTACCATGCCGGGCAGGCCGGACGTGCCGGGTGTCGCCACCATGAACTGGCCGAGGATCTCCGGCGTGAGCCCGACCGTCACGCAGGGGCTGCACCCCGTCACCGGGCGGCTCTGTCCTCCCACCGTCACGGTCTGGCCGTTGATCTGCTGCGGGCCATTGACGTCAGAGGTCGGGTTCTTCTGGCCGTTGGCCGAGACCACGTAGCCCTGCCGCGCGCCGGCGCCCGACATCATCGTCTGGCCCAGCACGCCGCCCGCGTTGTAGCCGTTGTGAAGGCTGACGAAATCGGCCGCGCCGAAGGTGCCGTAGAAGTAGCCCTCGATGGGGGGCGAGGTCGCGCCGACGACGGAGGTTGGAACGCCGTCCTGGAGATGAGCGTACACGGCATTGACCTGGAAGCCGGGTGCGGCGCTGAGCGTGGCCGAAGGCGACGTGGCACCCCAGCCATAGAAGCTGAGCGACGGCACCTGGACGATGTTGCCTTCATAGCCGCGGCAGGCGCCGGTGCCGTAGCAGTACCTCACGCTGGTCGGCAGCGAGGAGCTGGGCGCGTTGTTGGTGCTGGGGCTGGCCGTGAAGCCCGGCCACCACGACTGGTTGTAGACGGCGTTGAACAGCGACGATCCCGTGTCGAAGAGGTAGAGCTGCGGGGCGCCGCTGCCGATGCCGACGTTGATCCCCAGCCGCCAGATGCCGTTGCTCGAGGGATTCTCCTGGAAGAGATGGAGCGGAATGCTGGTCGGCGACGTGATCTGGGCATGCGACGCGCCGGCTCCTGCAAGCATGGCAGTCCCGATCAGGACCACCCGCACAATGGCCTCGTGAGCTCGTTTCACGCCCGTCCCTCCCCCAAGGGGAGGGAGCATGACGTTATTGAACTAAGTATGCAAGAAGATCGGGGGCTCACGGCCGCGCGCAGCGATCGGTCAGGTCGCGGGCATCGCCCCCGGCGGTCGAGTCCGGCCCGCCATAGATGCTGCGATAGGCCACTTCGGTCGCACGCCCGACCTGGCGGACGTCGAACGTCCCCAGCACGCCGCCGGCCGCGTTGCTGACGACCACGTGGGCGCGGCCGGACGAGAAAGTCGGCGTCACCGTGACCAGGGGACGCTGCGAACGCTGGACGATGCAGTTCGCCATCGATTCCCAGGGGACCTGGTAGAGCGCCGTCCAGGTGGGCGGCTTCTGCGACAGTTCGCCGGCCGATTCGCAGGCGGTGAGGGCACAAAGGGCGGCAATGGCGCCGAAGCCGATTCTGCTGTTCATCGGCCGAGAATGCCGTGAGCCTGGGCACTTCACAATATCGCGGCGAGAACGGTGTCACGCTTTGGGCAGGATGTTCAGCCGCTGCCGCACCTCGTCGATCGGCACGTCGGCCAGCGCCCAGTAGTCCCAGTCGTTGGAGAGATCCTGGTTCACCTGCGTGCCACGCTCGATGGCGGCGAACATACGTTCGGCCATGCCGGGCTTGCCGAGCAGGCCCACCGTCGTGAAGGCCTCGCTCGACGGACGCATGTTGACGCCCGTGCTGAAGATCAGGATGGCGAACAGCACGACATAGAACGGCCGCTCGCGCTTGAAGCCCGTTGTGAAGGCGGCGACCTCGACCTCGCCCTCCGGTTCCGTGCTGTAGTCGCCCAGCAGGTGGCAGAAATCGTGATACAGGCCGGCCTCCGGGAAGCCGCCGCGCTCGCCGGGCAGGCTGAAGCCGTGCCTGCGGTAGAATTCGACAAGGCTGCGGCCCAGCGTGCCGTCGGGCAGGTTCTCCCACTCGCGGTAGCGGGCGGCCAGGGCCGGATCCTCCATCACGCCGCGCATGCCCAGCACGCTCCTGGCGAAGCCGAGCGGGCCCTTCTGGCGCAGCTCGTTCTTCATGATGTCGGCGATATGGCCGCGCCGCAGGAAGTCGAGCTTGAACACCAGCATGTGGCGCTCGGCGAGCAGCCGCAGGTCGGTGATCAGCGGCTGGTCGATGCCCAGCGCCGCGGCGAAGGCTTCGACGGCCGCGACGGTCTCGCGTGACGGCACGCCGTCGGCGAGCGCCACGACCAGCATGCCGTTGGCGAACTGCCGGCGCAGCGCGGCGTCGGCGGGAAAGCCGGCCGCCAGCTCGCCCGGCGTCGCCGGCGGCAGCGCATCGAGGTCGGCATCGACGCGCAGGATGACCTTCTTCGCCGCCTCCAGAAGCGCGCGCTGTACAGGAGGGACGACGCCCCCGGGCACGCCGCCCGACGCCACCATCTTCATGGCGCGCAGGCCGAGCAGGGCGGCGGCGGGGTCGGGCCGCATCAGGTGCATCGCATCCTCCTTGGCCAGTCAGGCCGGATGCCAACAGTCGTCGACCTGCGCGGATGCCGCAATGCCTGTTCCAACCCCGGATCACTCTGCATCACCGGCTGGGCGTCAGGCTGCGCGGCGGCCAATCAATCGAAGCCGAATCGCACCGCTTTCAATGCCCCTTCCTCGACCGCCTGCACGACGCGCTGGAACGACCGCTCGGCCGCCGTTGCCCGCTGGGGCGTGCGGGCGGGCTGCAGCACGAAGAGCAACAGGGCGCGGCCGGGCACGTCGTACGGCTGGCCGAACCTGGCGCGAGCCAGATCCGTGTCCGCGGGCGCATGCGTGTCCAGCAGCTTGATCCAGCGGCTGCCGCCCGCCGCCCGCGGCAGGGCGAAGGACACCACCTCGGTGTGGGCGTTCAGCACGATCAGCAGCGTGGAATCGTCTCCGACGCGGCGGATGCCGGTCTCCTGCGCCCGGCCGTCCAGCAGCACCCCAAGGCAGCGTCCGTGCGGATCCTCCCAGTTCTCCGGCGTCATTTCCTCGCCGGAGGGCGTCAGCCACATCACGTCGCGCACGCCGATCTCCTCGTCGTAGGCGCCGGTGAGGAAACGGCCGCGCCGCAGCATGGGCAGCGCCTGGCGGATCATCAGCAGCTTGCGCACGAATTCCGCCTGCGCGCGGCCCTCCGGTCCGATGCCCTGCCAGTCGATCCAGGAGATCTCGTTGTCCTGGCAGTAGCTGTTGTTGTTGCCCTGCTGGCTGCGCGCGAACTCGTCCCCCGCCAGCAGCATGGGCGTGCCGCGCGACAGGACCACGGTGGCCAGCAGGTTGCGCATCTGCACCAAGCGGGTGGCGCGGATCGCCGGATCGTCGGTCGGCCCCTCCGCGCCGTAGTTGCTCGAGAGATTGTGGCTGTGGCCGTCCTGGTTGTTCTCCCCGTTCGCCTCGTTGTGCTTCTCGTTGTAGGAGACGAGGTCGGCCAGCGTGAAGCCGTCATGCGCCGTCACGAAGTTGACCGAGGCCCACGGCTTGCGGCCGCGCTTGGCGAACAGGTCGGCCGACGCGGTCAGCCGCGCCGCGAGCTTCGGCAGCTGGCCCTCGTCGCCGCGCCAGTAGGCGCGCACCGTGTCGCGATAGGCGTCGTTCCATTCCGCCCAGCCGGGCGAGAAGCGACCGACCTGGTAGCCGCCCGGGCCGATGTCCCACGGCTCGGCGATCAGCTTCACCTGGCTCAGCACAGGGTCCTGGCGGCAGGCGTCGAGGAAGCGGCCGTCCTCCTCGAACCCGTGCGGCTCGCGGCCCAGGATGGTGGCGAGGTCGAAGCGGAAGCCGTCGATGCGCATGTCCGTGGCCCAGTAGCGCAGGCTGTCCATGACCATCTGCAGCACGCGCGAATTGCTGAGGTTCACCGTGTTGCCGGTGCCGGTGTCGTTGATGTAGTGGCGCGGGTCCGGCGCCAGCCGGTAGTAGGAGGCGTTGTCGATGCCCTTGAAGCTCAGCGTCGGCCCGAGCTGGTTGCCTTCCGCGGTGTGGTTGTAGACGACGTCGAGGATCACTTCGAGGCCGGCGGCGTGCAGGTGGGCGACCATCTCCTTGAATTCGGCGAAGGCGAAATCGGCGTTGGCGGCATAGCGGCGCGCCGGCGCGAAGAAGCCGATCGTGTTGTATCCCCAGTAGTTCTTGAGTCCCTTGTCGAGAAGGTAGGAATCGTCGGCGAAGGTGTGCACGGGCAGCAGTTCCACCGTCGAGACGCCGAGCGAGCGCAGGTAGGCCGTGATCTCCGCGCTGGCCAGTCCTGCATAGGTGCCGCGCAGCGCCTCGGGCAGCGCCGGATGGCGCTTCGTTAGGCCGCGGACGTGCGCCTCGTAGATGATCGTGTTTTCCCACGGCACGCGCAGCCGCGGCGCCACGCCCCAGGTGAAGGCCGAATCGATGACGCAACCCTTCAGCATGTATGGCGCGCTGTCGCGCTCGTCGAAGGTGAGGTCGTCGCCGCTTTCCATCCGATAGCCGAACAGCGCCGGGTTCCAGTCGAGCCTGCCCACCATCTGCCGGGCGTAGGGATCGAGCAGCAGCTTGTTCGGATTGAACCGGTGGCCGGCCGCGGGTTCGTAGGGCCCGTGCACGCGATAGCCGTAGACGGTGCCCGGGCGGGCATCGGGCAGGTAGCCGTGCCAGACCTCGTCGGTGTATTCGGGCAGCGGGATGCGTTCGACCTCGCGCTGGCCCCCCTGGTCGAACAGGCAGAGCTCGACCTTCGTGGCGTTGGCCGAGAACAGGGCGAAGTTGACGCCCAGCCCGTCCCATGTCGCGCCGAGGGGATAAGGCAGGCCTTCCACCAGGCGCGACGAACGACTCGATGCTTTGTTCACGGATCTCCCCATCTTGGACTAGCAGAACGCGCGCCGACGGCGTCGGCTCCCGCAAGAATTGAGCACCGGCTGCCGTTGCCGGTAGTCTGCGGTCGGATCGGCCGGATTCTGCGCTTCACAGGCGCTCGACGCCGCGCCGGGTCCAGGGAAGGAAACCACATGACGTCATTTCGATTTAGCCTGCCGCGGCGCCACGTCTTGGCCGGTGCGGCGCTGCTCCTGCCCGCGGCGGCCCGGGCCGCTGAATGGCCGGACCGCCCGATCCGCATGATAATCCCGTTCGCGCCCGGCGCCGGCGCCGATATCGTCGGACGGACCTTCGGCGAGGAGCTGGCGAGGAGGCTCGGCCAGCCGGTGGTGATCGAGAACAAGGGCGGGGCCGGCGGCATCCTGGGAACGGTCGAGGGCGTGCGCGCTCCCGCCGACGGCTACACGCTGCTGCTCACCTCTCAGGGGACCATGGCGTGGAACCTCGGCATGTACAAGGCGCCGGGCTACGATCCGCTGAAGGACCTGACGCCGGTTTCGATCACCGGTGCGCTGCCCAACGTGCTGGTCGTCGCCGCCTCCAATCCCGCCAACACTGTGCCCGACCTGATCGCGCAGGCCCGTGCCCGGCCCGGCGAGCTGACCTACGGTTCGAGCGGCGTGGGCAGCAGCCTGCACATGTCCGGCGTCATCTTCGAGCAGCGCACGGGGATCCGCCTGCAGCATGTGCCGTATCGCGGCGCGCCGGCCGCCGTGCTGGCGGTGATCAACGGCGAGGTCTCGATGGGATTCTTCAATTCGCCGACGGTGCTGCCGCAGATCAAGGCGGGCAAGCTCAAGGCGCTCGCCATGACGACCAGGGACCGCTCGCCGCTGCTGCCGGACGTCCCCACCATGATGGAGGCAGGCGTGCCGGACTTCGACGTCGCGGTGTGGCTGGGCTTCGCCGTGCCCGCGAAGACGCCCGACGCCATCGTCGCGCGCCTCAATGCCGAGCTCAACGCCATCAGCCAGGACCCGCAGATCCGCGAGAAGCTGCTGGTGCAGGGCTTCGAGATGGCGGCGCCGCGCTCGCCCGCCGCCACGCGCCAGGTGATCGAGGACGACCAGGCGCTCTGGCTGCCCATCATCAAGCGGTCCGGCGCGGCGGCCGACTAACTCAAGCATGTGAGTCCAGCTGGAGTCAGCCGGACTCGCATGCTTTAGCCGCCTGCGGCCAGCGCCTGCGCCAAGTCCGCGATCAGGTCGTCGGGATGCTCGATCCCGACCGACAGCCGGATCGTCGTGTCCAGCACGCCGATCCGGGCGCGCACGTCGGCGGGGACGCCCGAATGGGTCATGGTCGCCGGATGGCTGGCCAGCGATTCGGTGCCGCCCAGGCTGACGGCGAGCTTGAAGACCTGCAGGGCGTTCAGGAAGGCGAAGGCCTCCTTCTGCCCGCCCCTGATGTCGAAGGAGAAGGTCGAGCCGGCGCCGGTGCACTGGCGCGCATAGACCGCCTGCGACGGCGATCCCGGTTCGAGGAAGGCGAGGTAGTGCACCTTGTCCACCTTGGCGTGGTCGCGCAGGAACTCCGCGACCTTGCGGGCATTGGCGTCCGCACGCTCCATGCGCAGCGACAGCGTCTCGAGCGACCGGCCGAGCATCCAGCAGGAATGCGGGTCGAGCTGCGTTCCCACCGCGCCGCGCAGCGCCTTGATCGGCCCGATCGTCGCCTTGTCGCCCAGCGTGGCGCCGGCGATCAGGTCTGAGTGGCCGCCGACATACTTGGTCAGCGAGTAGAGCGAGACGTCCGCGCCGTGGGCGAGGGGCCGCTGGAACACCGGTCCCAGCAGGGTGTTGTCGCACACCACGATCGGCCGCTTGCCCTGCGGCCCGGCGACATGGTCGGCGATGCGCCGCATCAGCGCGACGTCGACGAGCGTGTTGGTCGGGTTGGCCGGCGTCTCGACCAGGATGATCGGGACGCGGCCGCCTTGCTCGGCGGCCTTCTGCTGGGCTTCCCGCGCGGCGGTGCGCACTGCCTCCTCGTCGACGCCGTCGACGAAGCCCACGGCCGCGATCCCGAAGTTCGCCAGCGTGCCATGCAGCAGCGTCTCGGTGCCGCCGTAGAGCGGCTGGGAGTGCAGGATCACGTCGCCCGGCCGCGCGAACGCCAGGATGGTGGTCGTGATCGCCGCCATGCCGGAGGAGAACAGCACGCCCTGCTCGGCGCCCTCGTAGACCGCGAGGCGGTCCTCCACGATCTCGCTGTTGGGATGGTTGAAGCGCGAATAGACCAGTCCGGCGGCGCCGCCTGCCGGCGGCTGCTTGCGGCCCGAGACATAGTCGAAGAAATCGCGCCCTTCCTCGGCCGAGCCGAACACGAAGGTCGAGGTCAGGAACACCGGCGGCTTCACCGCGCCTTCCGACAGCGCCGGATCGTAGCCGTAGGAGAGCATCAACGTCTCGGGCTTGAGCGCGTGGTTGCCGATGTGGGTCTTGGAGGGACGCGGCGCGGCCATGGCTGTCTCCTTTTGCGGCTGTCTCTTGATAGCGGGAGACTGACCCGGTGTCGCTTGCAGGCCGATGACGCCATTGTTCGGAATAGCCGAACAAGCCATTCGGATTATTCCGGCTTATGCAGGGCCGCGCGTGCTTCCATGTTGCCGGCATCGCAATAGGGAGCCATCCATGGCCAAGGTCCTGCTCATCCACTCCAGTCTCTTCGGCGAGAAGTCCGAGTCGCTCGCGCTCGCCCGCGCCTTTCTCGCCCGCTACCCGCACGAGGCGGTGGTCGAGCGCGCCCTGACGCCGGCGACGGTGCCGCACCTGGAGGCCGAAACCTTCGCCGCCATGCGGCAGCCGGCGGCCGATCTCGATCCGCGTCAGAAGGCGCAGGTCGCGCTCTCCGACGAGCTGATCGCCGAGCTCGAGGCCGCCGATACGGTCGTGCTGGCCGTGCCCATGTACAATTTCTCGATCCCCTCTACCCTCAAGGCCTGGATCGACCACGTCGCGCGCGCCGGCCGCACCTTCCGCTACGGCGAGAAGGGCCCTGAAGGTCTCCTGAAGGACAAGAAGGTCTTCGTGTTCGTCTCGCGCGGCGGCCTCTACGGCGCCGACAGCCCCGCTGCCGCGATGAACTTCCAGGAACCGTATCTGCGCGCGGTGCTGGGCTTCCTCGGCCTGGCGGACGTGACGTTCGTGGCGGCCGAAGGCATCGGCTACGGTCCCGACGCGGCGGCCGCGGCGCGCGCGAAGGCCCTGGCGGAGATCGAGCGCCTGACCAGCACCGGCACCGGCGAAGGCGCCCGCCAGGCCGCATAGTTCCGGGGAGCAGGCGTGGCGGTCCGTTCTATCGCGGATCGCGCCGGGCCTGGCGCAGGAAGTCGACCAGCGCCTTCAGCGTCGGGCGGAGCTGGCGGCCGCCCGGATAGTAGAGGAAGAACCCGTCGAGCGGCGGCGGCTGGTGATCGTCGAGCACCGTCACCAGCCGGCCATCCTCGAGAGCGGAGCCGACCGCCGTGCGGGGCATCTGCATCAGCCCCACGCCAGCGATCGCCGCATCGAAGGCGATGCCCTCGTCGTTGACGGTGAGCTGGCCGCCGACCGGCACGTCGACCGTCCGTCGTCCCAGCCGCAACCGCCAGGGCAGGGTGCTGCCGCTGGCCAGCCGGATGCGCAGGCAGTCGTGCCGCGCGAGATCCTGCGGCCGGCGGGGCGTGCCGCGGCGCGTCAGGTAGGCGGGCGCGGCCACGACGATGACGGAGATGGGATCGCTGACGCGCACCGCGACCATGTCCTGCTCCAGCCGGTGGGCCGGCCGGATGCCGGCGTCGAAGCGGCCCGCGACGATGTCGGTGAGCGCGCTGTCGACGGTGATCTCCAGCTTGATCTCGGGATACGCGGCGAGGAAGCGTGCCAGCGCGGCCCTCATCGGCCCGTCGATGGCCGGCGGCGCAGCGTTGAGCCGCAGGGTGCCGGCCGGCTTGTCGCGGAAGTCGTTCACCACCTCGAGCGCCGCACGATAGTCGTCGAGCACCGGCTTCAGCCGCGCCAGCAGCCGCTCGCCGGCCGGCGTCGGCGCCACCGAACGGGTCGTGCGCTCGACGAGGCGGACGCCCAGTCGCTCCTCGAGCTGGCGGACCATCTCGCTGATCCGCGGCGGCGACAGTCCGAGCTGGCGGGCGGCCTTGCTGAAGCTCCTGTGTTCGAGCACTGCCACGAGGGCGCTGCTCTCGGCGAGGCCGGGCACGGCCATGCGCTGCTCCATTGTTCGACCAGCCGGAAGATTCAGCAGAGATTATTCGAACCCGGCGCCGCGGGCCAGGTGCCGAGGGCCACATCAGGTCTCGTCGAGCTCCTCCAGCATGCGCTCGGCCTCGACCTGGAGACGGTCGAGGCTGGCGAACAGCCGCTCGGCGCCTTCCTCGCCCAGCGTGCCCAGCAGACGCTTCTGGCGCCGGCGGGCATTGGCCATGATCACGTCGTGCACCTCCTGGCCCTTGCGCGTCAGGCTGATGAGCGTGCGCCGCCTGTCCTGCTTGTCCGACGTGCGCCGCACGAAGCCGCGCCGTTCGAGCTTCTGCACGGTCAGGCCGACCCAGGCCTTGTCAGTCGACACCGCGCGGCTGATCTCCTGCGCGCTGCTCGTTTCCAGGAGCGCGATGATTGACATCACGCGCCACTCCGGCAGCGTCACGTCGAGCTCCGCGCGGTATCGGCGGCTGCTGTAGAGGCCCAGCGTGTTCGACAGGCGCAGCAGGCGGTACGTCAGCAGATCGGTGACGGACTTCGGCTCTCGCATGGCGCAAGGCTTAGCACTTGACCCCGCAAAAGCTCAAGCCATATGGTAGTGATCACTACCAATTGGAAAGAAGGGAAGGGGATGCACCCGGACATCGCCTGCGTGTCCTCCGTGGCCAACGATCTCGGCGAATCGCCCTGTTGGGACGTTGCGGCGCAGCGGCTCTACTGGATCGACGCCTGGCGGTCGCAGGTCCATGCGCTCGACCCCGCCACCGGCGAGGCGCGCTGCCTGGAGCTGGGCGCGGCGCTGGGCGGACTGCCCATCGGCTCGATCGGGCCCCATGCGGCCGGCGGCATGATCGCGGGCGTCAAGGGCGGCTTCTGGCATCTCGATCCCGAGCACGGTACCGCCCGTGCGATCGCCGCCGTCGAGGCCGACAGGCCGCCGACCAACCGCCTGAACGACGGAAAGTGCGACCGGGGCGGTCGCTTCTGGTGCGCCTCCGTCAACACCGACCATCGCTCGCCCACCGGCGCGCTGTGGCGGCTGTCGGGCAGCGATCCGGTCCTGATGCAGGACGGATTGACGATCGGCAACGGAATCGCCTTCAGCCCGGACGATCGCACGATGTACCTCGCCGATACCCCCACTCGCAGCGTTTGGCGCTACGACTTCGACCTCGCCACCGGCGCGCTGGCCGACCGGCGGCTCTTCATCTCGACCGACCACATCGACGGTTTCGTCGATGGCGCCACGGTCGATGCCGACGGCTGCTACTGGGCGGCCCTGTTCCGCGGCGGCGCCGTCGCGCAGTTCGATCCCGACGGGCGACTGATCCGCCATGTCCGGCTGCCGGTCACCACCCCCACGATGTGCGCGTTCGGCGGACCGGACCTCGACATCCTCTACGTCACCTCGGCCAGCCGCTTCCTCGACGAGGGCGCGCGGCGCGCCCAGCCGCTGGCGGGGCATCTCTTTGCCATCGCGGGGCTGGGCGTGCGCGGGGTTCCCGAGCCGCGGTTCCGGGAAGGGGCGCCGTCATGAGCCGGCTGCCGCTGCAGGGCGTGCGCGTGCTCGAGTTCGCGAGCGTCATCGCGGGACCCTACTGCTCCTACATGCTGACCTTGCTCGGCGCGGAGACGATCAAGATCGAGCGACCATCGCAGGGCGACTGGATGCGCCGGCAGGGCGGCGACCAGGCGCTGGTTGCCGCGGGCCTCGGCAGCGGCTTCCTGTCGTGCAACGCGGGCAAGCGCTCGGTGACGCTGAACCTGAAGGACCCGCGTGGTGTTGCGATCGCGCGCGAAATCGCCGCCGGCGTCGACGTGCTGATCGAGAACTGGCGCCCCGGCACGGCGGGACGGCTGGGCGTGAGCTTCGATGACATCAAGGCGGTCAACCCGCGCGTCGTGTACTGCTCCATCTCGGGCTTCGGCCAGGACGGGCCGATGGGGCCGCGTCGCGCCTACGATCACATCATCCAGGCGGTGTCCGGCATCATGTCGGTCACCGGCACGCCGGAGACGGCGCCGAGCCGCACCGGGCCGCCGCTGGTCGACTATCTGACCGGCCTGTCCGCGGCCCTCGCCGTCGTCGCGGCGTTGCGCGAGCGCGATCGCACGGGCGAGGCGCAGCACGTCGATGTCGGCATGCTCGACTGTGCCGTCGCCAGCATGGGCTCGATCCTGTCCGCCTACCTCAACGGCGGCGTGCCGGCCGCGCCGATCGGCAATGCCGCCGCGAGCGGCTCGCCGTCGTCGGGCATGTTCGAGACCAGGACCTCGCCGCTCGCCGTGGTCGCCAATACGGAGGCGCAGCACGCCGCGCTGTGCCGTGTGCTGGAGCTGCCCGATCTCCTGACCGACCCGCGCTTCCGCGAGCCCGCCGCCCGCAAGCAGAACCAGGGGGCGCTGCGCGCCCTCATCGGGGCGCGCCTGACGGCGCGGCCGGCGATCGAATGGGAGGGCCTGCTGGCGGCGGCCGGCGTGCCGTGCGGCGCGGTCCGGTCGGTGCCCGAACTGCTGGAAGAAGAGCAGGTCGCCGCGCGCGACCTGCTCCGCCGGCTCCCCCTGCCGCGGCAGGACCGCGTCGCTGCGCTGTCGACGGCGGGCTTCAAGCTCAACGGCCGCAGGCTCGCGCCGGAGCATCCGCCGCCGTTGCTGGCGGCCGATAGCGAAGATGTTCTTGCAGAGCTCGGCTACGACGCCGTGCAGCGCGAAGCCCTGCGCAAGGACGGGGTGTGGTGAAGCGAGGGAGGGAAGACATGTTGAGCAGAGTCGTTGCCGGGCTGCTGGGGCTCGGCCTGGCCGTGCCGCTGCCGGCCGGCGCACAGGAGAAAGCGACGGTGGGCTACTATCCCGGCGCGCTGATCTCCATGCCGGCGCTGGTCGCCAGCGAGAGGAAGTTCTTTGCAAAGAATGGGCTCGACGTCGAGCTCGTGCCGGTGGGGAGTGGTCCCGCGATGACCTCCGCCGTCGCCAGCGGCAGCGTGACCTTCGTCAACAACTCCTGGGACAATCTCATCCTCGCCGTCGACAAGGGACTGCCGGTGCGCGCCGTGACGGGGTCGACCGTGAAGGTGCCGTTCGCCCTCATCGTACGCAAGGGCGTGCCGCTGCCCGATCTTGCCAAGGGCTACCCTGGCGTCATCAAGGACCTCCTCGGCAAGAACTGGGGCGTGCTGGCGATGGGCGTCTCGGTGCATTTCATGGCACAGACCATCCTCACCGACGCCGGCTACAAGGCGAGCGACGTCACCTTCCTTGCCGTGGGCTTGCCCAACACGGCGCGGCCGGCCCTGCAGCGTGGCGTCGTCGACACCTATCTCGGCGGCGAGCCGCTGTCGTCGATCGTGGCCGCCAGCGGCGAAGGCACGGTCGTGGTCGATTTCGTGAAGAACCAGGGCCCCAAGGTCTTCCACGACCTCGGCTACAACGGCTGGTGGGCGTCCACCGCCACGATCAAGGACAAGCCGGAACTCGTGGCGCGCTTCACCAGGTCGCTGGAGGAATCCTACTGCTGGTTCAGCAGGCCCGAGAACCTCGATGAGATCGCCAGCCTGATGAAGAAGTACGTGAAGGTCGCCGACCTTTCGGACGATGCCTTCAGGAAGATGGTGAAGGACCTGCTGCCGACCTTCGGTCCCGAGATCACGACCCGCACCATCGACACCTGGTCGAAGCTGCTGGTCGACAACAAGCAGCTCGGTGCACCGAAGAAGCGCCAGGACGTCGTCGCGGACACGGCGAAGGAAAGCTTCCAGTGTCCGAAGTGACTCTGGGGGCCCACGGCAATGACACGGCACCCTTGGGCAAGGAAAGGGCACCCAGGCGGTCCCCGATGGCCCTGACCGCAATGAACAGCATCGCCGCGCCGATCGACA
This sequence comes from Pseudomonadota bacterium, assembly GCA_049323495.1. Taxonomy (GTDB): domain Bacteria; phylum Pseudomonadota; class Alphaproteobacteria; order Reyranellales; family Reyranellaceae; genus Reyranella. The sequence continues at coordinate 76,234 of JBMONG010000015.1, read as the reverse complement.
TCGCCGTGCGCGGGCTGGCCGTCGATTTCGGGACAGCCCGCAAGGTCCTGACCGACGTCGAGCTTGCGGTGCCGCGCGGCGAGTTCGTGGCGCTGATCGGCGCCAGCGGCTGCGGGAAGACGACGCTTCTGAACGTCATTGCCGGACTGGTGCCGGTCGCGGCGGGTACGGTGACGATCGGCGGCAGGCCGCCCGTCGCGGGCCGCAACGACGTCTGCTACGTGCTCGCCCGTGACGCGCTGCTGCCCTGGCGCACCGTCCTCGGCAATGTCGCCTACGGCCTCGAGCTCTCCGGCGTCGGCCGCGAGGAGCGCGAGCGCCGGGCCGCGATCTACATCGAGAGGGTCGGTCTCGCGCACGCACGCGACCTCTACCCGTCCAGGCTGTCGCAGGGCATGCGGCAGCGGGCCTCGCTGGCCAGGGCCTTCGCCGTCGGCCGCAGCCTCTATCTCATGGACGAGCCGTTCAGCGCGCTCGATTCGCAGACCAAGCTGGTGCTGCACGACCAGCTGCTCGGCCTGTGGGAGAGCAGCGGTGCGACGGTCGTGTTCGTGACGCACGACATCGGCGAGGCGATCACGCTCGCCGATCGCGTGCTGGTCATGTCGAAAAAGGGCACCGGCGTCGTCGACGAGATCCGTGTCGATCTTCCGCGGCCGCGATCCGCCGAGGCGCTGCAGGCCGATGCCCAGTATCACGACCTGTACCGCAGGACCTGGACCTCCTTGAAGGCGAGCGCGCAATGACGGATGTCGCCAACTCCGAAGCCAATCTCGGCGCGGCCGTGCGGCCTGCCGGCGGCAGGCCGGCCTCGATCTTCGCGGCCCGCGCGGCCTTCCTCGCCGTCATCCTCGCGCTGTGGCAGGGCGCGGTCGATGCGGGCCTCGCCAGTGCGGCGTTCGTGTCGACGCCGGCCGGCGTCGCTCGGTCGTTGTGGCACCTCTTCCGCGACGGCACGATCTTCCCCGACCTCGGCACGACGGTGCTCGAGATCGCGCTGGCCTTCACCCTGTCCGTCGTGTTCGGCATCGCCAGCGCCGTCGTGCTGGACCGCAACGAGTGGCTCAGCCGGATCCTCTCGCCGTTCCTCACGGCCTTCAACAGCATGCCGCGCATCGCGCTCGGGCCGCTGTTCGTCCTGTGGTTCGGTATCGGCATCGCGTCGAAGGTCGTGCTGGCCTTCTCTCTGGGCTACTTCATCATGATGCTGAGCACACTGGGCGGCCTCAAGAACGTCGACCGCGACCTGCTGCTGATGTCGCGGCTGTTCGGCGCGTCGGAGGCGCGGCTGTTCCGGCACGTCCGCTTTCCCTGGGCGCTCCCCGGTATCTTCGCCGGGCTGAAGCTGACGCTGATCTATTGCAGCGCCGGCGCGGTCATCGGCGAGATGATCGCCGCCCGCAGCGGGCTCGGCGTGCTGCTGCAGAGTTTCAGCGGCAGCTTCGACGTCGCCGGCGTCCTGGCGCTGATCCTCATCGTGGCCCTGCTCGTGATGATCCTGACGTCGCTCCTGGACCTCGTCGAACGCCGCCTCCTGGAATGGAGCAAGGGCAGCACCGACGTTCCCGGCTGAGAGCCACGGATCGCCTTACGAATTCGGCGCTGGACCCACGGGGCGCATGGCGGCACCCCCGGCCGCCGCCGGCCGAGCGGGGGCGCCGTCTTCGAACTTGTTCTGCCAATCGACGGGGCGTTGGGGTAGACAGGCGCCATGGGGCAGCGGCCGACGGCCGTGCCCCGGGGCAGGGGAGAGATGGCGATGGTTCGTCTGGTGTCGCTGGCGTCGACGATTTTCCTGGCGCTGGCCGCGATTCCGGCCAGTGCGGAGGTCTACTGCAAGACGGTGGGGGTTCCGAAGGGCTGTGTGGCCCGGCCGACGCCCGGCGTCGGGGCACCAGGCGTCGGCGTCGCGCCCGGTGCGGGTGCTGGCGCGCCGGGTGTCGGCGTGGCGCCGGGCGTCGGCGTGGGCGCTCCGGGAGCAGGTGTTGCCCCGGGTCCGGGCGTGGGTCCGGAGGGCGAGGGGATGAATCGCGGCGGGCCGGTCAACCGTCCAGGCCGCCGCTGACCCGCGCCGATCCGGCGGCATGCGCGCCGCCGGTCAGATGAGGTAGATTCGGTCCGGCAGTTCCGGCTTGTCGTCCGGCGTGGCGGGGAAGTGCTGGGCCAGCACGTCGCCGCAGCGTCCGATCGCCTCGACGAAGCCGTCGGCGAGGCGCCCGTGGCGCATGTGGCCGACGAGGGCGTTGATCGCCTCCTGCCACAGCCCCTGCGGCACGCGCGCGGCGATGGCGTCGTCGGCGACGATGCGGGCATACCGCTCGGCAAGCGAGACGAACACCAGGACGCCCGTGCGTCCCTCGGTTCGTCCGATGCCGCGTAGCATGAACTGCTCCATGGCGGCGCGATGGGCGAGGCCGCGCCGGGTCGCCGGCGGCATCAGCAGCGCCCGCGCGCGCGGCAGGGCCAGCAGCAGGACCAGGACGGCGAACAGGCCGAGCTGCAATCCCAGGATCGCTTGCACCGGCAGGGTCGTCAGCGCCATCAGCAGCCAGGGCAGGGCGAGCGCCGCCAGCGCCGCGGCGAGGACGGGTATCGCCGTTCCCTCGGAGGAGCTGCGTGCCAGGACGCAGACGATCTCGCCCGAGGTCCTGCGCTCGGCTGCCGCGATGGCGGCGGCGATGCGCTGCCGGTCCTGTGACGAAAGCTCCATGCGTTCGACCTCTACCACCGCCCCGAGGCGCCGCCGCCGCCCGACGAGCCGCCGCCGCCCCGGAAGCCCCCGCCGCCGCCAAAGCCGCCGCCCCGATAGGAACCGCGATGGCCGCCCGACAGAAGGGAAGCGAAGAAGATGGCCCGGAAGCGTGGCGAGAAGATCAGCAGCACCACGACCAGCAGGAAGATGAGGGCGCCGATCCAGTTCACCGGCCGCTTGTCCTGTGCATGGTCGAGCCGCAGCGACGGCCGCTTCTGCCATTCCGACTGGTCGGTGGTCAGCACGGTGATGATGTCGTCCACTCCCCGTGCGATGCCGTCGCTGAAGTCGCCGGCCTTGAAGCGGGGTGTGATGGCGTTGTGGATGATCACCGCCGCGAGCGCATCGGTCAGCGTGCCCTCCAGCCCGTACCCCACCTCAATGCGGACCCGCCGCTCCTTCGGCGCCACCAGCAGCAGCACGCCGTTGTTCCTGTCCTTTTCGCCCAGCTTCCAGAAGCGGAAGAGCTGGTTGGCGTAGGGCTCGATCTCCTGGCCCTGCAGCGACGGCACCGTCGCCACGACGAGCTGGATGCCCGATTTCGCCTCGAGGTCGGCCAGGCGGGGCTCGAGCTGCTCGCGTGTCTGGCGGGAGATGATGTTGGCGTCGTCGACGATGCGTCCGGTGAGCGCCGGAAAATCGAGCGCAAGGGCGGCCCCACCCACCCAAAGCAAGGCCATGATCGTCCCGATCAGCGTCCGAAGCCCGGGGCCGCGCGCCACGGAGGACCAACCGATGGGCATGACGTGACTGGGCGCCGGGATCAGTTGAACTTGACCTGCGGTGGCGTCTGCGCGTCCGCCGTGGCGGTGAATTCGGCCATCGGCTTGCTGCCGAAGACGATCTTCGCCCAGAGCATGCCGGGGAAGGTCCTGATTTCTGTATTGTAGGCGCGCACGGCTTCTATGTAGTCGCGGCGCGCCACGGCGATCCGGTTCTCGGTGCCTTCGAGCTGCGACTGCAGCGCCAGGAAGTTCTGGTTCGACTTCAGGTCGGGATAGTTCTCGCTCACGGCGAGCAGGCGGCCGAGGGCGCCGGATAGCTGGTTCTGCGCCTCCTGGAACTGCTTCAGCTTTTCGGGGTCGGTGAGCTGGGAGGCGTCCACCCGGATCTGGGTCGCCTTGGCGCGCGCCTCGACGACGGACGTCAGCACGTCCCTCTCCTGCTTGGCGTAGCCTTGCACCGTCGCCACGAGATTCGGGATCAGGTCGGCGCGGCGCTGATAGTTGTTCTGGACGTCCGCCCATTTGGCCTTGGCCTGCTCCTCCAGGGTCGGGATCGTGTTGTAGCCGCACGACGACAGCGTGAGCGCCAGCAGGGCCAGCCACAGCGCGGCGCCGCACCGCCGCCAGACGATCGTCATCTCCGTGATCCTCCAGGTTGCGCTCGCCCGTGAGCGCTGCGGCTCCAGTCTAGCACCGTGTGGCGCGTGGGTCGGCCCCCTTCAGCGCCGACCGCCGACCTCGTCGATGTGGCGAAGCAGGTCGGCGGGATCGTCATAGACTCGTAGCGCTCCGGCCTGCCGCAGCTCGTCGGCGCCATAGCCGCCGCTCATCAGGCCGATGCCGATCGCGCCGCAGCGGACGGCCGCGATCATGTCCCAGATGCTGTCGCCCACGACCATGGATCTGCTTGTCGTTGTTCCGAGCCGCTCCGCGGCTGCAATGAACAGATCGGGGTCCGGCTTGCCGTGCTCCACCTGGTCGCGCGTGACCACCGGTATCCTGCCGCGATCGATGCCGAGCGTGTCGAAGGTGACGTCTGCCGTCTCCAGGCGGCCGCTGGTAGCGACATTCCAGGGAATGCCGGCGTCGCTCAGCCACGACAACAGGGCGACCGCGCCGGGCAACGGCCTGATCCGGGAGGACAGCCGCCGGTACGCCTCGGCGTGCCGCCGCCGGAGGCGCTGGATCCGCTCGTCGCTGATCGCGAGCCCTGTCTCGCGCAGGAGCTGGTGGGTGAACAGTCCGCCGCTCATCCCGATCTTGCGATGGATGCGCCAGACCGACAGCTCGATGCCCTCGGCTTCCAGCGCCTCCTGCCACGCCAGGACGTGCTGATACACGCTGTCGACCAGCGTGCCATCGAGGTCGAACAGGAAGACGGGGTGGTGGCCTGTCGTCATCCGCGCCTCCTCGTCCGGGGAATGTCCTGGAAGGGCCGCGGAGACGAGCCGGCCTCCATGACCTCATCGGCCCGAGGACTATCCAGCCGACGGGACAAGGGTCTTCAGGAGCCGCTGGTGTTCGCGAAGGGTTGGCAGCGTCTTGTTGGCCCACGACTTGAGGGAAGAGTTGGTGCCGCCCTGGACATAGGCCTCGAGCAGGCGCACGGCATGCGCATGCGCTTCGACCTGGTCAGCGAGATAGGCGCGGTCGAACGCCTCGCCATGAAGGGCCCGCAGTGCGTCGACCTTCGCCTGCTGTGCGGCGTCGAGCGGAACGGCCCCCGGAAGGTCGACCTGCGCCACGGCGGCGGCCGTGCGCAGCTCCTCCAATGCCGCGGCATGGTCTTCGGCCATCTTCCGCGCGAACGCCTTCACGTCCCGATCGCCGGCCTGGATCAGAGCCAGCTGGGCCTCGACCCGTTCGAACATGCTGGATGCCGCGGCCGCCATGGCGAACTGGCGATCGGACATGGGCTGGGGTGGCGTCGTCGTGTCGGCAGGGCTGGCGGCCTGCTGCGATACCTGGGGGACGACCTTCGACGGTTGTGCCGCCGCCGGCTGGGCCAGCACGGCCGCGGCTGAAAGAAGCGTGAGCAGCAGCGCCTTCATGGTTCCTCCGGTCTCTGGGCACACATCTGCTCCAATGCGGCCGCGTCCGAGGCGTTCCCTGGCCGGCGGCTGATCCCATCGCCGATGCCGCTTTTCTGGCGCGTGCCGGCAACGAATGGCCGGGCCGGCCTTTGGTCGCGAGGAGGAGCGCCTCGCTGGCCTCCCTTCAGCCCTCGCTAGCTCCCTTCAGCCACGGAGGATCACATGAAGTTGGAGACGAAGGCGACAGTCGCCGTACTCGCCGCAATCACGATCGCCGCAACGCCCATGACGACAGGAGCGCAGCAGAGCCCGCCGCGACAACAGGCTGCCGGAGGGCAGGACGGCTCCGCCCGGCAGGAAGTCGCCCGGCAATGCCTGACCGATCTCGCGGCGTTCGAGAGGGATCTGCAGAAGGACGACTACTGGATCACCGGCTGGGGCGACCGCTGGGGGCGGCCGCACGCCGCTGCCGCCGCCCGCTCGGCTGCGGTTCCCGCGACGGCGACCGTCTCCCCGTGGGGGGCGCGAACGGTTTCCGGCATCAATTCGCCGCGCTATCAGATCCGGATCCTGCACGCCGCTGCCAACGTGCTCGGCCACCGCGGCGACCAGGATGGCTGCAGCAACGTCTTGAGCGAGCTGAAGGACCTGTACCGGCAGCATACGCAGGCCCTGCAGGAAGCCGGGATCAAGCCCGGGGATGTCCGCAGCTGGCGGCAGGAGCGCATCGTCATGGCGCAGCCGATCGGAAAGCTCGGCATGCCGCTGAGCGTCGACGAGGTGACGGGCACCGAGGTGCGCAATGCCAAGGACGAGTGGCTGGGGACGATCGACGACGTCGTTCTCGATCCGCAATCGGGCAACGTCGGCTTCGTGGTGCTTGAGCGGGGGGGCTTCCTCGGCATGGGCGAGGACCATGTCGCCGTTCCCTGGAAGGCCCTCAAGGCGACGCGCGACCTGAATGCCTTCGTCTTGAACGTGGACGAGCAGGTCATGGAGAACGCGCCGACCGTGGATCCGGACGTTGCCGGGGCCCCGGGAGCATTCCAGCAGCAGCGGCAGAAAGCCGAGCAGTACTGGCAGAAGCACGTGCAGGGCTGACGTGCCGGCGGCGTCCGTCGACGCCGCAGCCGCTCGGAAAGTCCGCCTTCCGGCGGCGGACTTTCCGGAAGGCGGGTCATCCGCAGTGCTGTCCGGACCCGCTGGGACGCCGCGCGCCTCCAACGGGTGGTTTCAACGGGTAGCCGCAATGGGTGACCCATGACCGCATTCGCCGGGTTGGGGCTGGGCGCGAACGTCGTGATCTTCATGGCGATGGCGGCAGTCGTCTGGATGGCCGGCGTGCGGATCACGCGATATGCCAATGTCATCAGCATCCGCACGGGCATCGGGCAGGCGGTCGTCGGCATGCTTCTGCTGGGCGGCGTCACTTCTTTGCCCGAGCTGGCCGTCACGGCCTCGGCGGCGGCGCAGGGAAGCGGGGGGCTGGCGGTCAACAGCCTGCTGGGCGCCGTTGCCATGCAGGTGGTCATCCTTGCCATGGCCGACTTCGCCGTCAGAGGAAGGGCCCTCACGGCCGTCGTGCCGAATCCGCTGGTCCTGCTCCAGGGCGCTTTCGTCATCCTTCTCCTGTGCGTCGTCGTGAGCGCCACCGTCGTCGGCGACGTTGCCTTCCTGCGCGTGGGCTTGTGGATGTGGCTTCTGCTTTTCGTCGGCGTCTTCGCCCTGCGGACGCTGGCACGCGCCGGAGACCGGCAGCCATGGCGGGCCTCCGACCACGCGGAGCTCGAAGACCAGGAAAGGCGACGCGCCGAAGCGGCAGCAGAAGGCGACGCTTCCACGGATTTGCGATCCTCCCTTGTCGGGGCTGCCGTTGCCGGAACGCTGATCGTCGCGGCGGGCTCCGTCCTGTCGCTGACCGGCGATGCGATCGCCAGCCAGACCGGTCTGGGCGGAAACTTCGTCGGGTTGGTGCTCCTCGCTTTTGCGACCGCGCTGCCCGAGATCAGCACCGTGATGACTGCCGCGCGCGCCGGGCTCTATACGCTGGCGGTCTCCGACATATTCGGAACCAACCTGTTCGACGTGCTGCTCCTGGTCATGGTCGATGCCATCTCCGGGCGCGAACCCGTCCTCAACGATGTCGGCTCCTTCTCGACCTTTGCGGCTGTCCTCGGCATGGCGGTCGTCGTGATGTTCGTCGCGGGTGTCGCCGAGCGGCGCGACAGGACGTTCTTGCGGATGGGCATCGATTCCGTCGGGGTTTTCGCGACCTATGCCGGCGGGCTGGTCATCCTGTTCTTCCTCAGGTGAGCGCGCCGTCGCAACGGCTTCTTGTCGCGAGGCCGGCAAGGGGGATAGGGTGACGAGCTGGGGGCGCTAGACGGGGAGACGACCATGTTCTTCCGCGGCGTTGCATTGATGGCGGCCTTGCTCGGGATGGTTTTGCCGTCGTCGGTCGGGCACGCGCAATCGCCCTCCGATGCCGGGCGGCCCATGCGTGCGGCGCCGGCGCCCGTGATGGTCGTCGACGTCGTCGGCGCAATCGGTGTGGGGACCGCCCATCTGATCGAGGAGGTCCTGGCGCGTGCGAAGACGGAGCGGCCCGGGCTCGTGATCCTGCGCCTCGACACGCCGGGCGGCCTGGTGTCCGCCACGCGGACGATCATCGGCGCCATCCTCGCCTCGCCCGTGCCGGTCGTCGCATTCGTTGCGCCCAGCGGGGCGCGGGCGGCCAGCGCCGGCACCTATATCGCCTATGCCGCCCATGTGGCGGCGATGGCACCAGGCACGCATCTTGGGGCGGCCACGCCGGTCCAGATGGGCGCGCCGCCGACCCCCGCGCCGCAGCCGGACCGCGATGAATCGAAGGGCCCGTCGGGCAGCGCCATGGAACGCAAGGTGCTGAACGACGCCATCGCCTACCTGCGCAGCCTGGCACAGCTCCGCGGGCGCAACGCCGATTGGGCCGAAAAGGCAGTACGCGACGGCGCGACGCTGACGGCCGACGAGGCGGTTCGCGAGAACGTCGTCGACCTCGTCGCCGCCAACGTCGGTGACCTGCTCGACCAGCTGGACGGTCGCATGGTGCGCACCGCGGACGGCGACCAAAGGCTCGCGACGCGCAACGCGGCGGTCCGCGAGATCGAGCCCGGCTGGAAGAGCCGGCTGCTCTCCATCATCACCGATCCCAACATCGCCTTCATCCTGCTGATGATCGGCATCTATGGGATCATCTTCGAGTTCTGGCAGCCGGGGCTGGCGGGGCCGGGGATCCTCGGCGCCATCTGCCTGCTGGTCGGGCTGATGGCGCTCTCGCTGCTGCCGGTGAACATCGTCGGCCTCGCGCTGCTGGTGCTGGGCATCGGCTTCATGGCGGCCGAGGCCTTCACGCCCGGGATCGGCGTGCTTGGCCTTGGCGGCGTCGCCGCCTTCATCCTCGGAGGGCTGTTCCTGTTCGATCCGGCCGGTGCGGACATCGATTTTGCCGTCGCCTGGCCGGTCGTGGTCGGCGCGGCGGTCACCAATGCGCTGCTGCTCGTCGGCGTGCTCGGCATGTTCCTGCGGGTGCGACGCCGCAAGGTGGTGACCGGCGCCGAGGAGCTGATCGGCATGGAGGGGCGCGTCGTGGATTGGTCGCTGGGCGGCGGGCGTGTTCACCTGCACGGCGAGATCTGGTCGGCGCAGGCGGCCGGACCGCTGGTGCCCGGCACGACCGTGCGGGTTGCCCGACGTGACGGACTGACGCTGCATGTCGAACCGACGAAGGGAGTGTGACCATGCCGAACGTCGATTTTCTCGCCTACGCCCTGCCGGTCATCGTCCTGGTCGTGCTGGCCGCCTATTCCGTACGCATCCTGCGCGAGTACGAGCGCGGCGTGGTCTTCACGCTCGGCAGGCTGCAGGGAGTGAAGGGGCCTGGACTGATCATCGTCATCCCCTTCGTGCAGCAGATGGAGCGGGTCGACCTGCGCACCCGGGTTCTCGACGTGCCGCCGCAGGACGTCATCTCGCGCGACAACGTCTCGGTGCGCGTGAACGCCGTGGTGTACTACCGCGTCATCGACCCCGAGAAGGCCGTCATCCAGGTCGAGACCTTCGATCTCGCCACGAGCCAGCTGGCGCAGACGACCCTGCGGTCGGTCGTAGGCCAGCACGAGCTCGACCAGATGCTGGCCGAACGGGACCGGCTGAACGCCGACGTGCAGCGCATCCTCGACGACCAGACCGATGCGTGGGGCATCAAGGTGTCGAACGTCGAGCTGAAGCACATCGACCTCGACGAGAAGATGGTCCGCGCCATCGCCCGGCAGGCCGAGGCGGAGCGGCTGCGCCGGGCCAAGATCATCGACGCCGAGGGCGAGCTGCAGGCCGCCGAGAAGCTGGTCGAGGCGGGCGCGATCATGGCCCGCCGGCCCGAATCCATGCAGTTGCGCTATCTCGGCACGCTGGCCAACATCGCCGGCGAGAAGAGCTCGACCATCGTCTTCCCGCTGCCCATCGACCTGCTGGGCACACTGCGGGCCGGTGCGGTCCAGGCGTCGGCCGGGCCCGCGTCCTGACGGGCTTACAACCTGAAGTGCCGACGCTGCCCTCCCGGCATCGTCTAGTCTAAAGACCGCGCTTCACTTTGCGTGGCTGGTCGGGTGACGGAAGTGAGTTTTGTCACAGGCGGCGCGCTATTCGCGAGATATCCTTCGCATTGCCCGCTGAGTGCAGGGATCGCTTCGGAACGATTCTGACATCTGGTTCCGTTGGCAGAGCAGGCTGAACGATCCAGCAGATGCGGCCTGGAGCGACCGACATGCCCGTCTACGAGAACGAGCTTCTGGGCTTCTTCTTCAAGCCGCTCGGTGCCGAAAAGGTCGAGCTCAGCCGCCAACTGGGCCCTGACAGGACCGACAAACTTCGCTGCGCCCTTGCCCAGGCGCTGGTCGAGGCGAAGGATCCCCGGCTTGTGGAAACCGCCGAGGCGGTCATCGACGTTCCCCCAGCGTTCAAGAGCGTCCTGTTCCGGGGTGGCGGCCCGGACGAGCGCCGGAAGGTCGTCACGTTCAGCTTCAAGGATGGGTTCTCCGACAGTGCACTCCCGTTGCTCGGGATCCTGGTGGCGGTCTTCGGCGGCCCGCTGGCCCTCAGCACCGGCGTCGCTGCCGCTGGCGTGGTCAAGACGCTCTGGCAGAAGCTCGTCATCCTCCGCGAGCCCGAGGACGCCGCCGCCATTCGCGTGCTCGACGCGGTGGGACGGACCGGTGCCGCCAATCTCACCAGGGAAGGCAAGGCGCCGACATGGCGGGAGATCCACGCGGCGACCCGGCTGGACGCGAAGGTCGCCGTCACCGCCTTGAAGTTCCTTCGCGGCAAGAAGGTCATCGACGTCGAGAGCTGGGGCGACCAAGCCGAGGACATAGAGAATCCGCTCAATCGGTGGAAGGTGAGGTTGTGATGCCCACCGTATTGTCCTCGCGGAAAGGGGTTCAATTTGGCTCCTTCCACTATCCCTACGCCATCATCGAGCATTCGATGACGGCGGAGGCCGTCGACCTCGTTCTCAGGGGCTTGGGGCGCGACCAGCAGCCCGTCAAGGACCCCGCGACAGAGCGCGAGACGGCGGAGATGGTTCACCTCGCCTACCAGGGTTCGAGCTTCCTGCACGAGGCGCGTCACTTCTACGATCAGTTCGGCACCTTTGCCGGCATCTCGCTCTTCTCCAATTTCATAGAGGCGTTGAAGAGCTTCAACCATGCCGTCGCGACCATCGCGACGCAAAACCTGAGATGGCGCTGGCCGGTCGCGGAATGGGCGGCCGACAAGGCTTGCCCGCTCGAGGTTCGCAGGTTCGTGCGCCAGGCGCGCTCGTTCCGCACCGGCGCGGAATTGCTGCTTGCCGCGTTCAACGGTCTGGAGATGGACGGGCATACGGAGGAGCTCCTGGCGGAGGCCATGACGGCCTCCGGCCATCCGATCGACGTCGCGCCGATCCGCGTGGCCCAGCTCGGCAGCGGCGGACAGCCGGTGCCGAAGACGATCATGCATCCGCTGGGAGTAGAAGCCCTGTTCGAGGCCAGTGCGCATGCAGTGACGCGGAGCTTCATCGAGCACAGCCTGCCGAAGGTCGTGGCGGACCGCCTGACGCAGGATGTGTTCGTCATCGAAGTTCGGCAAGGTGAGCGGGGAGATCTCGGCCGCACCGTGCTTCCCTACATGGTGCTCGATCGGCTCATCACGAAATACATACGGGCGCGGGGGCAGCAATTCTTCGATCGGGCGACGGTGCTCGGCGTCGCGGACGAGATGCTCAGCAGGGCCTACCTGAAGATCGAGCACATCTCCGATACCGACACCAGCATCGAAGCGACGCGCGTGGGCAAGGGAGTCCTGGAGATTCTCGGACGAACGTCGGTCGATGATCTCGTCGCCGGCAATGTTCCGGCGAGCCCCATGGTCACCAGGATCTACCGGACGCTCCTCGACAGCTACGAGAAAGGGGGCGACTGGGACACGGTGAACGATGACAGGTCATTGCTGAGCTCGATCCGCATCTGGGAGTCCTATTGCGTACAGCACTTCACCGTGCCCCTGCTGCGCCTGCGGCTGCAGACGGACCACAAGGCGTTCCGCTCGGCCGAGGGCTTGCCGCGACTGCTGGGCGCGGTGGCGCCTCCCATCATCTCGAGCGGCGGGCGGACAGCCTTCAGTCTTCCGGAGCGCGTAAGGGAAGCCTGGGCATCGGTGCTGATGGCGGGCCAGATCATGCAATCGACGCTCGGACGGGAAATGCTTTGTCCGCGCAGCTACGGCGTCATTCCAGGCCTGTCGAACGTGTCTTTCGCCAACAAATATCTCTGCGACGATTACATACCGGTCGGCTGCGGCAAGTTCGCCGGCGACCATGTGGAAGAGACACCATGCATGTTCGTGTTCATGCTCAAGGGGCTCAGATTCGTCTGAACGAACATTGGCGGGGAGCCGCTTGACTTCCCCGCCGGAAGTCGTGGCATCTGCCGGTCGCCCCCTTGGAGGGAGAGGACGACCCGAATGTCATTCGCCTGGACGATCGATTCCCTGCGCCTGTCGACTGGTGTGCCGGCCGGCGCGTTTTCCGGCCCCTATACGGAGCGCAAAAAGTCGGCCGGCTCAGGCCTTGCGGTTTTTCAGGGCCAGGCCGACGCCCAGCCAGCCCGAGCCGATGAAGATCAGGTCGATGCCCAGGAAGATGCCCAGCACGTAGAAGCTGGAGTAGGGCCACTTGGCGATGATCATCAGGCCGAGCAGCAGGGTGATGACGGCCGAGAAGGCGACCCATCCCCACGGCTTGCCCGCTTCCCGCACGTTCCACGCCAGGAAGCCGCGCACCACCCCGCCCGCCACCAGCGCGAAGCCGAGGAACAGCGTCAGGATGGTGGCCGCCGCGAACGGATCGAGGATGCAGATGACCCCTGCCGCGACATAGAGCAGGCCCAGCAGCCCCCACAGCGCCGCCTTGCCCCAGCCCTTCGCGTTGAAGGCGGCCATGATCTCCATGACCCCGCCGACCATTATCATGATGCCGACGACCAGCACGGCCGACGCCGTCGCCGCGACCACGCTGCCCAGCGCGATCACGCCCGCGATCATGAAGATGATGCCGAGGGCGACGATCCAGCCCCACTTGTTGTGCAGGGCCTTCATGCCCTCCCCGAGGTTGTGCGGGCTCGCGCCGCCTGATGCCATGACCATGTCGGCCTCCTTCCTTCTCCCTGCGGAACGGACGGTCTGCAGGATACACGCACGCAATGGCACTGTCGCGACGGGTATGGGAAAATGAGCAGATGAACGATTCCAGGAAAGAGCCGTCGCCGCCCCGTCCGGCGACCACCGTGCTGCTGCTGCGTCCCTCCGTCCCGGGCGAGCCCGAGGCGCCGCTCGAGGTCTTCATGGTGGTGCGCCACCATGCGATCGATTCCTTTTCCGGCGCGCTGGTGTTTCCGGGCGGCAAGCTCGAGGAGGCCGACGGCGATCCGCGGCTGCGCACGCGCTGCGGCGGTGCCGACGGCATCAAGGACGAGGAGCTGAAGTTCCGCGTCGCCGGCGTGCGCGAGGCCTTCGAGGAATGCGGCATCCTGCTCGCCCGCAAGCGCGGCGAGCGCAACGTCATCGCCGCCGCCGATCTCAAGGGCATCGAGGAACGCTGGCGGGCCAAGCTCGCCAAGGACGAGGCCAGCATCGTCGACCTCGTCGAGGCGGAGGACCTGGAGATCGCCACCGACCTCATGGTGCCCTACGCCCACTGGATCACGCCGACCTTCGTGCCCAAGCGCTTCGACACCTGGTTCTTCCTCGCCGAGGCGCCGGAGGACCAGATCGCCTTGCACGACGGTTCGGAGTCCGTCGATTCGGTCTGGATCGGCGCGCAGCAGGCGATCGACGAGGCCGCCGCCGGCAAGCGCACACTGGTCCACGCGACGCTGAAGAACCTCGAGCTGCTGGCCGAGGGCGGCACCGTCGCCGGCGCCATCGCCGCGGCGGGTGCGCGCAGGATCGTCACCGTCCAGCCCTGGGTCGAGGTGCGGGACGGCAAGAAGTTCCTGCACATTCCGCCGGACGCGGGCTATCGCAACCTGTTCCGGGAGATGGGACCGGTCTAGATCTGATATTCCGTACTTCAAAATAACATTCCGCAATTCCGCGAGGTCTCCGCAATTCCATCTCGCCCTTGGGGCCAAGAATCGCTAAGACCGGCGCCATAAACGCCCGTTCATGAACCGCTGCCCCCGGACAGGGGGCCGGGCCATTTGGAGGAAGGAACAAGAATGGTCGGAATCGTGGCCTATGGGGCCTATGTGCCCCGCCTGCGTCTGCAGCGTCAGGCTGTCTACGACGCCAACAAGTGGTTCGCCGCCGGGCTGCGGGGTCTCGCCAAGGGCGAACGGTCGATGGCCAACTGGGACGAGGACTCGATCACCATGGCGGTCGAGGCGTCGCGGGACTGCCTGACCAGCCACAACGCCGAGGACGTGCGCAACCTCTACTTCGCCTCGACCACCCACCCCTTCAAGGACCGGCAGAATGCCGGCGTCATCGGCACGGCGCTGAACATCGAGCAGAACCTGCTGGCCTCCGACGTCGGCGGTTCGCAGAAGGCCGGCACCTCGGCGCTGATCGCGGGCCTCAATGCCTCGAAGAACGGCGGCGGCCCGGCCCTGGTCGCAGCGGCCGACAAGCGCATGGCCCGCGTCGCCTCGGCCAACGAGCTGAACTACGGCGACGGCGCGGCGGCGCTTTTGTGCGGCACCGAGAACGTCATCGCCAGGCTGGTCGGGCATCATTCGGTGTCGATGGATTTCGTCGACCACTTCCGCGGCGAGGACGCCGAGTTCGACTATGGCTGGGAAGAGCGCTGGATCCGCGACGAGGGCTACACGAAGATCGTGCCGCCCGCTGTCAAGGCGGCCCTCGCGGCCTGCAAGCTGAAGGGCGCCGACATCAGCCACTTCATCATGCCCAGCCTCATGCCGGCGGTGCCGAAGCAGATGGCCAAGATCTGCGGCATCGGCGAAGGCGCCGTGCGCGATCTGCTGGGCGCCAACCTGGGCGACACCGGTGCCGCCCATGCGCTCGTCATGCTGGTCGATGCGCTCGAGACCGCCAAGGAAGGCGACAGGATCATGGTCGTGGCCTTCGGCCAGGGCGTCGACGTGCTGGTGTTCGAGGTCACGGCCGAGAACGCCAAGCTGCCCCGGCGCAAGGGTCTCTCCGGCTGGCTGAAGCGCCGCAAGGAAGAGACCAACTACATGAAGTTCCTCGCCTTCAACGAGATGCTGCCGATCGACAAGGGCATGCGGGCGGAGTTCGACAAGAAGACCGCGCTGTCCGTGCTGTGGCGCAAGCGCGACATGATCTACGGCATGGTCGGCGGCAAGTGCAAGGTGTGCGGTACCGTGCAGTTCCCGCGCAGCCAGGTCTGCGTCAATCCGAACTGCCATGCGATCGACAGCCAGGAGCCGTACCAGATGGCCGGGCTGGAGGCGAACGTGATGTCGTTCACGGCGGACTCGCTGACCTATTCCCCGGATCCGCCGGCCTATTACGGCATGATCACCTTCCCCGAGGGCGGCCGCTTCATGGCCGACTTCACGGACAGCGACAAGGAACAGGTGAAGGTCGGCGCCAAGATGCGCATGACCTTCCGCATCCGCGACAACGACACGATGCGGGGCGGCTTCAAGCGCTACTTCTGGAAGGCCGCCCCCGTCTGATCTGCTTGAGTTCATAGGTCTGAAACCCCAACGAAGGAGACCGACATGGCACGGGGTATCAAGGACAAGGTCGCTATTCTCGGCATGGGTTGCTCCAAGTTCGGCGAGCGCTGGGACAGCGGTGCCGAGGAGCTGATGCTCGAGGCATACAAGGAGTGCATCGCCGACGCCGGCATCGACGCCAAGCAGCTCAATGCCGCGTGGTTCTCGACCGCCATCGACGAGGTGCATGTCGGCAAGTCGGGCATTCCGCTGTCGACCACGCTGCGTCTGCCCAACATCCCGGTGACGCACGTCGAGAACATGTGCGCGTCGGGCACCGAGGCCTTCCGCGGCGCCTGCTACGCCGTCGCCTCGGGTGCGGCCGACTTCGCGCTGGCGCTGGGCGTCGAAAAGCTGAAGGACACCGGCTATGGCGGCCTTCCCGGCGGCCGCGGCGGCCCGCTTCAGGCGCTGTGGCACGCCAACGGCACGGCGCCGGGCAACTTCGCCCAGCTCGCCACGGCCTACATGACCGCGCACAACGTCTCGGCCGAAGACCTCAAGCGGGCGATCGGCCACGTCTCGTGGAAGAGCCACCAGAACGGCGCCAAGAATCCCAAGGCGCACCTTCAGAAGGCTGTCGAGATGGACACCATCCTGAAGGCGCCGATGATCGCCTCGCCGCTCGGCCTGTTCGACTGCTGCGGCGTGTCGGACGGCGCGGCCGCGGCCATCGTGACGACGCCCGAGATCGCCAAGTCGCTCGGCAAGCACAACATCGTCTCGGTCAAGGCGCTGCAGCTCTCCGTGTCGAACGGCTCGGAGTCGGGCCACAATTCGTGGGACGGCAGCTACTTCCACACCACGCGCATCGCCTCGAAGAAGGCCTACGAGGAGGCCGGCATCAAGAACCCGCGCGAGGAAGTGTCGATGTTCGAGGTGCACGACTGCTTCTCGGTCACCGAGCTGGTGACCATGGAGGACCTGCACATCTCGGAGACCGGCAAGGGCTGGAAGGACGTGCTCGACGGCTTCTACGACGCCGACGGCAAGATCCCCTGCCAGATCGACGGCGGCCTGAAGTGCTTCGGCCATCCGATCGGTGCGTCGGGCCTGCGCATGCTCTACGAGATGTACCTGCAGCTGCAGGGCCGCGCTGGCGCGCGCCAGCTCAAGGACCCGCGCATCGGCATGACGCACAATCTCGGCGGCGCGCCGCGCGAGAACGTCTCGAGCGTCGCCATCGTCGGCCGCTTCGAGTAGCTCCGGCTTTCAATCTCATGTTCCTCTCCCCCGAAAATTGGGGGAGAGGCGAGGAGAGGGGGCGGCACACGCCTCCCAGCGAGGAAACACGCATGCAGCTCGACAAGGGCCTCATCGGCCACGCCTTCAAGCCGTTCACCACCACCGTCGAGGCCGGCAAGATCCGCCTTTTCTGCAAGGCCATCGGCGAGGAGAATCCCATCTATTCGGACGAGGCCGCGGCCAAGGCGGCCGGCTTCCGCGCCATTCCGGCGCCGCCGACGTTCCTCACCGCCGTGACCAACGACGATCCCGACAAGGGTGGGCTCCTGCGGGCGCTCAACGTCGATATCGGGCTGATCCTGCACGGCGAGCAGCACTACGAGTACATCGCGCCGGTGTTCGTCGGCGACAGGATCACCTGCCAGCAGAAGGTGACCGACATCTACGACAAGAAGGGCGGCGCCCTGTGGTTCGTCGTCTCGGAGACCGAGATGAAGGACCAGGCCGGCAAGCCGGTCGCCAAGGCGAAGAGCATCACCGTCGTGCGCAATCCCGACGCGGCCAAGAAGTAGGAGGGCAAGACAATGGCAACCGTCACCGCTCCCAAATTCGACGACGTGAAGGTCGGCGACGCGCTGAAGCCGCTCGTCCTGCCGCCGATCTCGCGTCACCAGCTCGCGCTCTATTGCGGCGGCTCGGGCGACCACAACCCGATCCATGTCGACATCGACTTCGCCAAGAAGTTCGGCTTCAAGGACGTGTTTGCCCACGGCATGCTGTCGATGGCCTTCCTCGGCCGGCTCGTCACCTCCTACGTGCCGCAGGGCCAGGTGCGGAAGCTCGGCACGCGCTTCACCTCGATCACCTGGGTGGGCGACGTCATCACCGTGAGCGGCAAGGTCACGGGCAAGCGCGAGGAGGGCGGCCAGAAGCTGGTCGACCTCGAGGTCAAGTGCACCAACCAGAACGGCCAGGACACGCTGCAGGGCGAAGCCACGGTCGCGCTGAACTAGCCGGGTCGAAGAGGAGAGAGTCATGGGTCAGATGGACGGCAAGGTCGCGATCGTCACCGGATCGGGGCGCGGCATCGGCAAGGAAATCGCGCTGCGGCTGGTGCGCGACGGCGCCAAGGTGGTGATCAACGACATCGACGAGGCGCCGGCCAAGGAGACCATCGCCGAGATCGAGAAGATGGGCGGCAAGGCGGTGGCCTGCAACGGCGACGTCGCGAAGCCCGACTTCGGCGACCGCATCGTCAAGACCGCCGTCGACGCGTTCGGCGGCTGCCATGTCATCGTGAACAATGCCGGCTACACCTGGGACTCGGTGATCCAGAAGATGACTGACGAGCAGTGGTACGCCATCCTCGACGTCCATCTGACCGCGCCGTTCCGCATCCTGCGCGCCTTCCAGCAGCACTTCCGCCAGGAGGTCGAGAAGGAGCGCGCGGCGGGCAAGCGCATCGTGCGCAAGGTCGTGAACATCTCCTCGACCTCGGGCGTCAACGGCAATGCCGGCCAGTCGAACTACTCGGCGGGCAAGGCGGGCATCATCGGCCTCACCAAGACGCTGGCCAAGGAGTTCGGCCGCTATGACGTCACGGTGAATGCCGTGGCCTTCGGCTACATCCAGACGCGCCTCACCAAGCCGCTCAACCAGGGCGAGGAAGGCGAGATCGAGGTGCAGGGCCGCAAGGTCAAGATCGGCGTGCAGGGCGGGCGCATCGCCGCCATGAACCAGATGATCCCGCTGGGCCGCGGCGGCCTGCCCGAGGAGGCGGCCGGTTCCGTCTACCTCTTCTGCAGCCCCGACAGCGACTATGTCAGCGGCCAGTGCCTCGTGGTGAACGGCGGCCTCTAGCCAGCGCCGCGAAGCGGCCGGGCGTCAGCCCGAAGCGCGCGACGAAGTGACGGGTGAGGTGGCTCTGGTCGGCGAAGCCGGTCTCGGCCGCCGCCTCCGACAGCGACGTTCCGGCGGCGATCATGGCCTGCGCTCGGGCCAGCCGCCGGCCCACCTGCCAGCGGTGCGGCGAGGTGCCGGTCAGGGCGCGGAACTGCCGCGCCAGGGTGAAGCGGTCGAGGCCCGTCACGGCCTCGAGTTCGTGCGAGGCCACGGTGCGCTGCGCTTCGGCGGCGAGATAGTCGCGGGCGCGGGCCACGGCGCGCTGCGCCGCCGGCTGCGGCCGGCGCGGCGGCCTGCCGTCGCCGCGTGACGCCAGCCGCGTCGCCAGCCGCTCGACGATGGCGTCGGCGGCCAGCGGCTCGAGCGGGCGCGGGAAGTCGGCGAAGGCCTCGGCCAACAGCGCCGCAAGGACGGCGTCGTCCGCCACGACGTCGGGCACGTAAGGCGGCGGCGCGCCGCCCAGCGCCTGCGAGACCAGCGCCGGCTCGATGTAGAGCATGCGGTAGGCGAAGCCGGCGTCGAGCGTGGCGTGGCCGTCATGCGCCTCGTCGGGGTGGATCACCATGACCTGCCCGCCGCGGCTGGTCCGCAGCGCGCCGCGATAGTGGAAGGACTGGGCGCCCCACAGGGTGAGGCCGACCGCATAGGTCTCGTGGCGATGCAGGTCGTAGGCATGGCCGCCGAAGCGCGCCGTCAGGCGCTGCAGGCTGGCCTGCGGATCGTCGAAGCGGATCTGGTCGGCGGCGGACATGCACGAACCTTCAAGACGCGATGGGCAGCATGCCCCATATGGGCGTCATGATCTACGAGACCAAGACCGCGCTGGTGCTGCGGCGCGACCTCGCGGCTTGGCAGCTTGCCAATGTCGCGGCCTTCCTGGCCGGCGGCCTCGCCGGCACCCACGGCCACATCATGGGCGAGGCCTACCGCGACGCCGCCGGCCGCGGCTACACCGCCCTGATCCGCGAGCCCGTCTTCGTGTTCGGCGCCACGCTGGAGGAGCTGCGCCGCACCCATCAGCGCGCCCTGTCGCGCGAGCTGGTGCCGGCGGTCTATATCGAGCCCATGTTCACGACCACGAACGACGTCGACAACCGCGCCGCCTTCGCCGCCGCGGCGCCCGAGGCGCTCGACCTGGTCGGGCTGGGGGTCCACGGGCCGCGCAAGACCGTCGACAAGGTGGTGAACGGGCTCAGGTTCCTGAGCTGACGGCAGCGTCAGGCGCGGGGCCGCAGCAGGATCACCACGGAGGCCGCGAGGTTGAGCGACAGGCAGACCGCCAGCGGCACGGTATAGCTGCCGAAGGCGTCGCGCAGCAGCCCGAGCAGCCCGGGGCCGAAGGCGTAGAGGACCTGCACCACCGCGGTCGACAGCGCGACGATGGCCGGGAAGTCCGTCGCCGGGTATTCGCGCTGGATGATCAGCGGCGACAGCGTGATGTTGTTGCCGACCGAGAAGCCGTAGATGGCGCAGGCGCCGTAGATCACGGCGGCGCTCTCGGCGCGCGCCAGCACGACGATGGCGGCGACCTGGACGAGGAAGCACAGCGCCGAGGCGCGGCGCGGTTCGAGCCGGTCGATGACCAGGCCCAGCACGACGCGGCCGACCAGCGCCATGGCCGCGTTGATGGCGACGGCGACGCCGGGATCGGCCTGCGGCCGGTCGGCGATCAGCGGCACGAGATGGGTGAGGAACCCGACCTGGCTCACCAGCACGAAGGCGAAGGGCGCCGAGATGCTCCAGAACCGCCAGTGCCGCATCGGCGCCAGCGTGCTCTGCCGGCGGCCCGCGCCCGGCGGCGGCGACAGCGGCCCGCGGCGCACGAACAGCGCCACGGCGCTGCCCGCGACGACGATGCCGATCGCCACCAGCAGCCGCTCGGCGTCGGCAAAGCCCAGCGCCGGGATGGCCGCGAGCAGGGCGGGCGACACGATCAGGCCGGCCGCGGTGGCGCCGCTCAGCGCCAGGTTCAGGGCCAGCCCGCGCCTCCTGTCGAACCACTGGCCGATGGTCGCGGCGATCGGCGCCACGCTGGTCGCGTTCCAGCCCGGCGCCATCAGCGCGTAGAGCAGCGCGAGCTGCCACGGCGCCTCGACCGACGGCAGGAGCAGCAGGCAGGCGGCCGTGATCGTGAGCCCGCCCAGCATCACCGTCCTGGGGCCGAAGCGGCCGATCGCACGCGCGATGTGCGGCAGCAGGAACGCGCCGATGACATAGTGGCCGGTGACGACCGAGGAGATCAGGCCGTTCGACCAGCCGCGCGCCTTCTGCAGCTCGACCAGGTAGATGCCGTGCGCATAGAAGCCGAAGCCCCAGGCGAACACCGCCGACAGGAAGCAGGCCAGCACGACCCGCCAGCCGGCGGGCGCGGTGTCCACGCCGGTACGCGGTGAAATCAGGGGCCGTTCAGAAGCGGCGGACATGCGCCGAGACGCAGCGCCAGCCGTCGCGATGCTGCTGGTCGGTCAAGACGGCTTCCCGCTGATGAAGTATCCGCCAAGCTGGTCGAGCGAGCTCGACCAGCCGTCCTCGTGCGAGCGGCAGGCGGCGGGGGTCGCGAAGTCCTCCTGCCTGAACCGCACCTCGGTGCGGCCGTCGCCGCGCTCGATGAAGTCCACGGTGACCAGGGTGGTGGGCGTCAGGCTGCCATTTGCCCGCACCCAGGCGTGGGTGAAGGCCAGCCGCTCGGGCTCGCGGATCTCGCGATAGACGCCGATCTCGGTCTGGATGGCGCCCGTCTCCTCCGAGCGGATGCGCATGCGCCAGGCACCGCCCTCGCGCAGGTCGAGCGCGCAGGACAGCATGGTGAAGCCGCGCGGCGCCCACCAGTGCTGCATGCGGTCGGGCTCGATGAAGGCGCGGAAGACCAGGGGACGCGGTGCCGCGAGCACGCGCGTCAGCGTGAAGTCGCGCGGCAGCGCGACCGGTGCGTCATTCGCGCCCGCGGCCATGGCTGCTCCTTCCCTTTCGTTTCCGCCGCGGCGCCTGCGTCTCCCGCAGGTACGTCTCCAGCCGGTCGAAGCGTTGCTCCCAGAAGCGCTCGTAGCTGGCGATCCATCGCGACAGCTCGCGCAGCGGCGCGGGCTGCAGGCGGCAGGGCCGGCGCTGGGCCTCCCGACCGCGCTCGATGAGGCCGGCCCGCTCCAGCACCTTCAGGTGCTTGGAGATCGCCGGCAGCGTCATGTCGAAAGGACGCGCCAGCTCGCCCACGGCCGTCTCGCCCTCGGCGAGCCGCGCCAGGATGGCGCGCCGCGTCGGATCGGCGAGCGCCGCGAGCGTCAGGGTGAGCCGTTCCTCATTGTTAACCATCTGGTGAAATAGGACGCCGCTGCCGTCCCGAAGTCAAGCGAGGAACAGGCGGGCCCCGACAGGAAGCGCGCGCGCCTGGTCGAGCGCCTCCATCGTCGTGCGGTAGCCCAGCTCGATGGCGGCATCGAAGCTCGTCCAGTCGAGCAGGTCGACATGGGTCATCGGCGGCACGATCAGCAGGTCGGCGGCCTGCCGGTCCTCGGCGGCGCGCGCTGCACTCGACACGAGGGCCGAGCGCAGCAGGATCGCCACGATCGACGGGATGGGCAGCGTCTCCTTGCGCTTCCAGACCAGCCTTCGGAAGAACTGCCAGGCCGACCACGGCTCGGTGACGCCGGCACCCGCCGCCAGCGCGCCGGCCGTGTCGATATCGACGCCGATCGTGAGGCCGCGCCGGGTGGCCTTCATGGCCCGTACGGGGAAGTTGTCGATCACGCCGCCGTCGACATGGACCTCGCCCGCCTCGTTGAAGGGCGGGATGACTCCGGGGATGGCGACCGAGGCGCGCAGCCAGCGCCACAGCCTGCCGACTGTGTGGACGTCGGCGGTCGAGGTGGTGAGGTTGGCGGTCACGCAGAAGAACGGCAGGACGAGGTCCTCGATGTCCTTCTCGCCGAAGGCCTGTCGCAGCAGCCGCGTGACGCGCCGCCCGGCGAAGAGCGAGATCAGCGGCAGCGTGTAGTCGCTGAGCGGGTTGGCGTCTACGAAGGAGGACCGGAAATGGCGCACGATCTCCTCGTGCGTCCAGCGTGCGGCGACACTGGCCGCGACAATGGCGCCCATGCTGGTGCCGCCCACCTGGTCGATCGGCACGCCGCATTCGCGCAGCGCCTTGATCACGCCGATATGGGCAAAGGCGCGCGCGCCGCCGCCGGCCATCACCACCCCGACGGCATGGCCGGTGAGCAGGCGGGCCAGCCGGTCTATGTCGGCCGGAACGTCGAGCCGCACGTGATGGTGCTGGCCGTACAGGCCGCCGGCCAGGAGGGGCGCCGTGGAGCGGGGGGCAGGATCGCGGCCCTCGTGCAGCAGCACCAGCTCGCGCCGGCGGTGGAAGACCGAGGCGCTCTGTGCCGATTCGATCTCGAAGGGCAGGCGGGTCGGCTGGTCGTCGTCGGCGGACCGAACGACCACCAGGCAGTCGGCCTGGCGCAGGCACAGTTCGGTCCATTCGGTCGGCGTCGGATCGGCGCGGTAGAGGACGAACGACGATTCGGTCTCGCAGTGCGCGAACCACTCCGGCTCGCGCTCAGCCGATTCGGGACCCAGCATCTGCACCTGGCTGCCCAGCCGGCCCAAGGCGGCCGACAGGAGGACGGCGAAGCGGGCCGATGGCGTTCCGTGGCCGGTCGGCAGGATGGCGAAGGTGCGGGGCTGGCGGCCCTCCCGGACGGTTCCTTCTGCATTTCGGACGGCGACGCTGCGCATCAGCGCCGGCAGCACCTCCGGATGGTGTGCCGTCAACCGGTCGAAGCTGCCGCGCGCCAACCGCCAGACCTCGCTGTCGCGCAGCGCCGCGACGCTGCGCGTGCGCTGGCCGTGCGACAGCAGCGACATCTCGCCGACGATGTCGCCGGGCGGGATCTCGGCCATCAGGACCGGTTCCTCGGTGCTGTTCTCGTCCTCGTGCCGGAAGACGCCGAGACAGCCGCTGGCCACGACGTAGACCGCATCGGCCGGTTCGCCCTGGCGGAACAGCGGTGCGCCTCCCGGCAGCACCAGCAGACTGAGCTCACGCTCGACGGCCGCCCTGCTGCCCGCATCGAGATCGGCGAACAGGGGAGCGCGCTGCAGCGCCCACCGCAGACGCTGGCGGGAGGGGGTCTCGGCCGGCGCGGCGACGTTCATCCGCTCCGCAGGCCCTTGAGGGCCCAGCCGATCGTCTGGTCGGCGCGCGCCCAGACCATTTCGCGCCACTTGTCGCCCGAGGGGAAGAAGCGCTCCTTCATGTCGGCTTTCAGCGCGCGGCCCTGCTCGGAGGCAAGGTCGCCGCGGGCGTGCAGCCAGTTGTCGGCACGGACAGCGTTCAGGACTTCGGGCACGGTGTAGGTGCCGTACTCGATCGCGATGGAGGTGACCTCGGCCTCTGGCAGTTCCTGCGCGAAGGCATCCGTCATGATCCCGACGACCACGGCGGAAGCCGATGTCCCTCCCTCGGGTGAGGTGAGCTCGTCGCCGTACCAGGCCTTGGCGCGGGCGAACGACTTCGCGGTGGGCGGCACGGCGCAGATCAGCTCGCCGTGGCCGAACGGTCCCAGGCCGGTATGGAAGTCGATCACCGCGACGCGACGAGCCCGGGACAGCAGCTCCCGCGCGACGGCGCGCACCGTGCGATTGCTCCAGGTCGCCTTGTTGCCGCCGAAGAAGATTCCGTCGGGATGCGTGTACTGGCCGCCGCTGATGGCGCCTTGCAGGCCGAAGGCGCCGTGCTGCTGGGCGAACGCCGCGAACACGCGTTCGGTCTCGGCGCGGCTCTCGTCGTCCCAGTGCTGCGGCAGGATCGCGTCGGCCAGCGCGAGATACCCATCGTTCGTCGGATAGGCCTTGTCGTGCTCGACGAAGTTGCGGTTGAGGTCGACGTTGTCCTCGTTGACGCGGCGCGTCCAGGCAAAGCCGTAGGGATTGAGCGCATGGATCAGCAGCGCGCCGGTGTCCTCGGGGAGCTTCGCCGGGCCGCCGTGGCGCAGCCATGCGATCTCCGCGCCCGAGCCGCAATGGCCCTCAACGCCATGCGTGCCGGCGATCAGGACCAGCATGTTCTCGGCGTCGTGCGGACCGAAAAGCGCCGTATCGAGGAACAGCCGTTCGCCGCTCGGGCCGAGGCCGCACGGGTTCAGCCAGGAGCGGAGCTCGCCGCCAGCCGCCGCCGCGGCGCTGCAGAATTTCGGGCGCGCCTCGGCGTAGCTCTCGGAAAAGCACTCCGGCACCGATACCATGCTGACTTCCTCCAATGAACGCGACGGCAGACCGAGGTCATAGCACGGCGCGGGAGGTGGTACGACGGCGGCGCGCCTCTAGCTGTCGTACTGGATCAGCGTTTCCACCGGGACCTTGAGCTTGTCGCGGCCCGCGAGGAAGGTCAGTTCTATGACACAGGCGGCGGCGGGCACGACGCCGCCGACACTTTCCAGCAAGGTCACCGCGGCCGCCATCGTGCCGCCGGTCGCCAGCAGGTCGTCGACCAGCGCTATGCGCGTGCCCTTCCTGATGGCATCCTGCTGGATCTCGATCGTGTCGGTGCCGTATTCCAGTGCGTAGGTATGGCGCACTGTCGTGCCGGGCAGCTTGCCCTGCTTGCGCAGCATGACGAAGCCGGTGCCCAGCGCGATGGCGAGCGGCGCGGCGAGCAGGAAGCCGCGCGATTCGATGCCGGCCAGCACGTCGGGCTTGTGAGGGCGCAGGAGGTCGGCCATGCGCTCGATCGTGACATGCCAAGCCTTGGGATGCGCCAGCAGTGTCGAGATGTCGTAGAACAGGATGCCCGGTTTCGGGAAGTCAGGGATCGAGCGGATGTGGCTCTTGAGGTCGATGTCGGTGGACATGGTCGCTCCGATCAGGCGAAGGCCGGCGGTGGCTGGAAGGCGCGATATTCCTTCTCCAGCAGCTTTGCGAAGGCGATGGTGGTGTAGTCCCCGTACTGCGGACCGATGATCTGCACGCCGATGGGCAGGCCGTCGGCGGTCTGGCCGATCGGTGCTGCCGTCGAGGGCAGCCAGGTGACGCCCGAGTAGCCGGCCCAGAAGATCTGGTCGACCACCGGCACCTTCTTGTTGTTCACCACGATGGTGCGCAGGTGGCGCAGGCCCTGCTGATCGTGTGGAAAGGCCGCCGACACCGCGACGGGGCAGAGCATCAGGTCGTAGTCCTGGAAGAAGGCGTCCCAAGCCAGCCGCATGCGACGGCGCTTCTCGTTGAGCTGCAGCCAGGTGCGGTGCGACAGGGAGTTGCCGCGCTGCATCTGGGCGAAGTAGCTCATGTCGTCGTCGGGCAGGGCGGCCGCATCGCGCTGCGCCGCCTGATACATCTCCTCGCTGAGCCGCCCGGACGTCGCCGCGCGCAGCAGCCGGACATAAACGTCGTTCAGCTCGGCGGTGTCGAACGCAGGGCGGGCCTTCTCGCTCACCTTGACCTTCTGCCTGCGCAGGAAGTCGGCGAGCTTCTGGATCTCGGCCTGGACCGACTGGTCCACCTCGGCGTTGGGATCGGTCAGCAGCACGGCGACCTTGAAGTCACGGAGCTTCTTCTTCTGCGGACGCGGCAGGGTGAGCGTCCAGCCGCGGCCGTCGATCTCGTCCGGCCCCGCCATCACGTTCATGGCGATCTCGAGATCCTCGGCGCCGCGCGCCAGCGGCCCGACCACGCCGATGTCGCCATAGGCCACGTTGCCTGCGAGAGCGTGACCTTGGGGACAGACGACGCCCCAGGTCGGCTTGTGGCCCCACACGCCGCAATAGTGGGCAGGGTTGCGGATGGAGGCGCCGATGTCGCTGCCGGCCTCGATGCCGGTCAGGCCGGCGGCCAGCGCGGCGCCGGACCCGCCCGAGGAACCACCCGGGGTGCGCGACAGGTCCCAAGGATTGTTGGTCGAGCCGTAGACCTCGTTGTAGCTCTGCCAATCGGCCAGGTTCAGAGGCACGTTGGTCTTGCCGAACAAAGTCACGCCGGCATCGGTCATGCGCTGCGCCAGCAGCGAATTCCGGTCGGCGACGT
This sequence comes from Pseudomonadota bacterium, assembly GCA_049323495.1. Lineage (GTDB taxonomy): Bacteria > Pseudomonadota > Alphaproteobacteria > Reyranellales > Reyranellaceae > Reyranella. The sequence goes on along the minus strand of JBMONG010000015.1, from coordinate 49,338 downwards.
GGCTCTTGAAGGCGGGGTCGCCCCAGGTCGTGGGATAGCCTGCGACGTCGAACGATTCCTTGATGGTCATCGGCACGCCGTGCAGGGGGCCGAGCTTCTTGCCCGCCTTTACCGCCCGGTCGGCGGCCTTGGCCCGCTTGCGCGCACCCTCGACGTCCATGGCGATGATGGCGTTGAGCTTGGGATTATGGGCCTCGACGCGCTCCAGGTAGAGGTCGAGGAGCTCGAGACAGCCGATCTTCTTCTTCCGGACCGCGGCGGCGAGCTGCTTGGCGGTCTGGAACGGCAGGGCAAGCGACATGGGAGGGATATCCGACGCAATGGACGACACGAAGGGCCGTACCATATTGTCCCTGCCGCCGTGAAGAAACTCCCTGCCCGCTACCATCGCTTTGCCCTTCCGGTCGGCACGACCTTCTTCATGACCTTCCTGGTGACGGGCGTTGCCACCTGGCGCGTGCTGGGCTGGGATCTCGCCATGTTCGAGATGTGGTTCACCTCCTGGATGATCGCCTGGATAATCGCGGCACCCACGATGTTCTTCGTCATGCCGGTCGTGCGCCGCGCGCTCGGGCGGCTGATCGAGGAGCCTTGACGCCATGGGACCGTTGCGCACCGGCAACCTGCTCGGGATGCTGCCGCGCGGTGATCGCGATGAGGTCGTCGAGAACCTTGTTGCCGGCGCCGGCGTGCGGATCGAGCGCATCGTCTCGACCGGCCAAGCGAGCCCGCCGGGCTTCTGGTACGACCAGGATGGCGACGAGTTCGTCGTGCTCCTGTCCGGCGCGGCCCGCCTGCGCTTCGAGGATGGCGGTCGTTGCCTCGACATGATTCCGGGCGACTGGGTCGAGATTCCGGCCCATGTCCGTCATCGCGTGGACTTCACGCAGGCCGAACCGCCGACCGTCTGGCTCGCCGTCCACGTCAGCGGCTGACGGGCCTCGGCCGCACCCTGGCCGTGGGCTCCGCCACCAGCGGATCGTCCGGCCAGTAGTGCCTGGGATACCGCCCCTTCAGCTCGGCCTTCACCGCGCGGTAGCCATTTCCCCAGAAGCTCGCGAGATCGCGCGTCACCTGCACGGGCCGGCGCGCGGGCGACAGCAGGTGGATGGTGAGCGGCACGCGGCCGCCCGCGATGCGCGGCGTATCGACGAGTCCGAACATCTCCTGAAGCCGAACGGAAAGCGTCGGCTCGGCTGGATCGCCGTAGTCGATGGGAACGCGCGAGCCGCTCGGCACCTCGACATGGGTCGGCGCCAGCCGGTCGAGCTCGCGCTGGCGGTCCCACGGCACCATGGCCTTCAGCGCCTCGGCCAGCGGGATGTTCTGCAGGTGACTGCGGCGCGACACGCCGTCGAGGTAGGGCGCCAGCCAGCTCTCCAACGTGGCGAGCAGGGCAGCATCCGACAGGTCGGGCCAACTCTCGTCCAGCCGGCGCAGAAAGGCCACGCGCTCGCGCCAGCGGGCAAGGTCGTCCGACCAGGGCAGGGCGCCAAAGCCCAGGCGGCGGATGCCCTCCATCATGGCCGCCCTGAGCTTGCCGGCGTCCGGGCGGGCCAGCGGTTTGTCCTCCAGCAGGAGTGCGCCGAGCCGCCGGCGCTGCCGCGCAAGCACCGCGCCGTCGCGCTCGCTCCAGTCGACGATCTCCTCGTCGACGATCCGGTCCGCGTAGAGTTCCTCGATCTCCGCGAGCGTCACGGGCGCGGCGAGGAAGATGCGGGCATCCTGGGCGGAGCCGTCGAGATCGCCGACGACCAGGAATTCCTCGCTGCCCATCGCGTCACCCTCGGGAAGCACGGCGCCGCGGCCTCCCGACAGGAGGTAGCGGCCGGCCGTGCCGGCGCGTCGGCGGCCGATCCGGTCGGGATAGGCCAGCGCAAGAAGCGCGCCGGTCTTCGATACGTCCGGGGGCCCGTTCGCCGCCTCGCGCGGCATCAGGCGGCGTGCCTGCTCCTGTATCAGGCGCAGCGTGCCGTCGCGCCGGCCCGAAAGCGCGATGTCGACGCGATGGCGCAGGTCGACGTCGCGCTGGCCCGGCGGCAGGCGCAGGAAGTCGCGCTCCCCCAGGATCGCCGCCAGCAGAGCGGCGATGCGGCCCTGGCCCAGCGCCCGCCCTCTCAGCACGAGATGCGCCAGCCGTGGATGCTGGCCGAGCTTTGCCATCGCCTTGCCGTGCGCGGTGATCCTGCCGGAGTCGTCCAGCGCTCCAAGATCGGCCAGCAGGCCGCGGGCCGTGGCAAGCGATGCGGCGGGCGGCGGGGTGAGCCAGGGCAGGGTGGCGTCGTCGGCACCCCACAGCGCCAGCTCCAACGCAAGCGGCGCGAGATCGGCGTCGAGGATCTCGGGCGGGGTGAAGGGGGCGAGGCCTCGTTGCGCCTCCTCCGTCCACAGCCGGTAGCAGATGCCGGGCTCCAGCCGGCCGGCGCGGCCACGGCGCTGGTCGGCCGAGGCCTGGCTGACGCGCACCGTCTCGAGCCGCGTCATGCCCGAGCGCGGCGAGAAGCGCGGCAGGCGCATCAGGCCGGAGTCGATCACGATCCGCACGCCCTCGATCGTGAGGCTGGTCTCTGCGATCGCCGTCGCCAGCACCACCTTGCGCCGGCCGGCCGGCGAGGGGGCGATGGCCCGGTCCTGGTCGCCGGGCGAAAGGTCGCCATAAAGCGGCGCCACATCGACGCCGGGACTCGGATCGAGCCTTTCCGCGACGCGGCGGATCTCGCCAATGCCGGGCAGGAACACCAGCGCGCTGCCGGATTCCTCGGCGAGCGCGCGGCGCACCGCGGCAGCGACCGCATCCTCGATGCGGCCGGCCGGCTCGCGATCGAGGTAGCGCGTCCCGACCGGAAACATGCGGCCCTCGGATTTGACGACCGGCGCGCCACCCAGACGCTCGGCGACCGGGCCGGGATCGAGCGTCGCCGACATGGCGACGATGCGCAGGTCGTCGCGCAACGCGACCTGGGCCTCGCGAACGAGGGCGAAGGAAAGGTCGGTCTCGAGCCCGCGCTCGTGCAGCTCGTCGAAGATCACGCAGCCGACGCCGTCGAGCGACGGGTCGTCCTGCAGCAGGCGCAGGAACAGGCCGTCGGTCACGACCTCGACGCGCGTGCGCGAGCCCACCTTCGTGTCGAGGCGGACGCGATACCCCACCGTCTCGCCGACGGCTTCGCCCAGCGTCGCCGCCATGCGCCGTGCCGCCGCGCGCGCCGCCAGCCGTCGCGGCTCCTGCATCACGATCTTGCCGCCACCGAGCCAGGCCGCGTCGAGCAGCGCCAGCGGCACGCGCGTCGTCTTGCCGGCGCCCGGCGGCGCCACCAGCACGGCAGCCGTATGCGCCGCGAGCGCCTCCTTCAGGCGCGGCAGCGCCTCGTCCACGGGAAGGGCGTTCATTGCTGCCGCTTATAGCCTATGATCGGCGGGCGAATTGAGGAAACACTGTGCTGAAACTGACCTTCTGCCTGCGCCGGCTGCCCAAGCTCAGCCTGGAAGAGTTCCAGGACTACTGGCTGCACAAGCACGGCCCGCTGGTCAGGAGCCTGCAGCCGGCGCTGGGCATGGTTCGCTACGTGCAATGCCACCGCCTGGCGGGCGACCTCGCCGACGGCATGCGCCGCGTGCGGGGCGCGCCCGAGCCCTACGACGGCATCGCCGAGCTGTGGTGGGAGAGCGAAGAGAGATGGCGGACCGCCGGCCGCACGGCGGAAGGGCGGGAGGCCGGCCGTATCCTGCTCGAGGACGAGGCCAAGTTCGTCGACCTCGCACGCTCGCCGCTCTGGCTCAACCATGAGCATGTCGTATTTCCGCCCGGCTGAGATGCGCGCGGAAAATGCGAGGATGAAGCGATGTCGCAAAAACTGGATTCGTTAAGTCGGCTCGTTTCGCACGCCTTGCGCCATGAGCCGTGGCTGTACGAACTTGAACTGGACGAAAGTGGCTGGGTGTCTGTCGATCAATTGGTGGCGGCGTTGCGCTCGGAGCGAGGAGATTGGGGTACGTTGACTGAAGGTCTTGTGCAGGAGATGGTGCGGTCCTCGTCCAAACAGCGACATGAGATCGTTGGAGGACGCATTCGTGCACTCTACGGACATTCCCTCCCTGGCAAGCTGCACAAAACGTCGGCCGAACCACCCGAGTTGTTGTTTCACGGCACGGCCCCGGAAGTTGTCGCCATCATTCGTGAGCAGGGCTTGAACCCCATGGGCCGACAGTATGTGCACTTGTCGGTCGATCGCGAAATGGCACGTGCCGTAGGCAGGAGGAAATCCCCGACGCCGCTGCTCCTGGTGGTGAATGCTCTTGAGGCAAACTCGGAAGGGACACGCTTCTACATCGGCAATGACAATGTCTGGCTGGCTGACCACGTGCCACCAGAACACATCGGTATCGAAACTGCCTAGGTTGCCAATCCGGGACACGCCAGCGGCTGACAGCCGCCTTGATCTTGGTCAAGGAACCCGCTGGAGTGTGGCCAAGACTGGGATTTGGAATCCCGCCCCAGACTGAAAGGCCGTCCACCATGCCCGATACCGCCGTTGCCCTGTCGCCGACGCCCACCCAGGCCACCGAACACTTCGACGTCCTGATCGTCGGGGCCGGCATCTCCGGCGTCGGGGGGGCCTATCACCTGACTCACCAATGCCCGGGCACGCGTTTCGTCGTGCTGGAAACCCAGGAGAGCTTCGGCGGCACCTGGACGACCCACAAGTACCCCGGCATCCGCTCGGACAGCGACCTCTACACCTTCGGCTACCGCTTCAAGCCGTGGACGGGCAAGCCGATCGCGACGGCGCAGGAGATCCTGTCCTACATGGGCGAGGTGATCGAGGAGAACGACCTCGCACGCCACATCCGCTACCGCCATCGGATCGATTCGGCGCGCTGGTCGAGCAGCGACAACCGCTGGACGATTTCGGGCGTGCGCACCGACACGGGCGAGGCGCTCTGCCTCTCGGCCGGCTTTCTCTGGATGTGCCAGGGCTACTATCGCCATTCCGAGGGGTACACGCCGGAATGGGCCGGCATGGCGGAGTTCAAGGGCCGCATCGTCCATCCGCAGACCTGGCCCGACGACCTCGACGTCAAGGGCAAGAAAGTGATCGTCGTCGGCTCGGGCGCGACGGCCGCGACCCTGGTGCCGTCGATCGCCGGAGACGTCGAGCACGTCACGATGCTGCAGCGCTCGCCGACCTACTTCATCCCGGCGCGCAATGCCAACGACCTCGCCGACCAGCTGCGCACGCTCGAGGTGGACGAGAGCTGGATCCACGAGATCGTGCGTCGGCGCATCCTGCACGACCAGGCCACCTTCACGCGGCGCTCCTTCGAGGAGCCGGAGAAGGTACGTAGCGAGCTGCTGGCGGGCGTCCGCGCCTATCTCGGCCCGGACTACGACATCGACACGCACTTCACGCCCTCCTACCGGCCGTGGCGCCAGCGCATCGCTTTCGTGCCGGACGGCGACCTGTTCCGCGGCATCAGGAGCGGCAAGGCATCCGTCGTGACGGACGAGATCGACCGCTTCACGGAAAAGGGAATCCTGCTGAAATCCGGCAAGGAGCTGGAAGCCGACATCATCGTCACGGCGACCGGCTTCCATCTCAACGTGCTGGGCGACATCGCCTTCGAGATCGACGGCAAGCCGCTCGATTTCGCCCAGACGGTGACCTATCGCGGCATGATGTTCACAGGCGTGCCCAACATGGTCTGGGTGTTCGGCTATTTCCGTGCAAGCTGGACGCTGCGCGCCGATCTGGTCGGCGACTTCGTCTGCCGGCTGCTGAAGCACATGAAAGACAAGCAGGCGCGCAGGGTCGAGGTTGCGCTGCGGCCCGAGGACAAGGACATGGCCCTGCTGCCCTGGATCGACACCGAGAACTTCAATCCGGGGTATGTGCTGCGCGGCATGCACCTGCTGCCGAAGCGCGGCGACAAGCGCGAATGGCAGCACACCCAGGACTACTGGAACGAGAAGAACGAGTTTCCGGCGATCGACCTCGACGATGCGGCGTTCGTCTACAAGTAGGGGCGATCGACGGGCGGCCGCGTGACCGCCGCCCCGAAACGCCGCTAGAGTGCCCCGCGGCAAGCAGGGGAGACGATGGTGGCGGGCGTCCGGGAGAGAACTCAGGTCGGCATCATCGGCGCAGGGCCGGGCGGCTTGCTGCTGGCGCGTTTGCTCAAGGTCCATGGCGTCGAAAGCGTCATCCTCGAAGCCAGGACCAGGGAATATGTCGAGGGCCGTATCCGGGCCGGCGTGCTCGAGCAGGGGACGGTTTCCCTGCTCGAGGAGGCCGGCGTGGCCGACCGCCTGCACCGAGAAGGGCTCGTCCATGACGGCGTCGAGATCGCCGCCGACGGCCGCCGCTTCCGTATCGACTTCCGGGCGCTCACGGGCAAGACGGTCACCGTCTACGGCCAGACCGAGGTCACCAAGGACCTGATCGCGGCGCGGGTCGCGGGAGACGGGCCGATCGTCTGGGAAGCGGCGGACGTGACGCCGCACGACATCGACAACGACCGGCCGCGGCTGACCTACCGGCTGGGCGGTCACGAGCAAGAGCTGCACTGCGACTTCATCGCCGGATGCGACGGCTATCACGGCGTCAGCCGCAGCTGCCTGCCGGCCGGGCTCAACCGCGTGTTCGAGCGGGTCTACCCGTTCGGCTGGCTGGGCATCCTTGCCGACGTGCCGCCTTGCTCGGACGAATTGATCTACGCCCGTCACGAGGACGGCTTCGCCCTGGCCTCGATGCGCTCGCGCACGCGCAGCCGCTACTATCTCCAGTGCGGCGTCGACGACGACATCGCGGAGTGGAGCGACGACCGAATCTGGGCGGAGCTCACGCGCCGTTTCGGCCCCGAGGTCGCGCCGCATATCGTCACCGGCCCGTCCATCGAGAAGAGCATCGCGCCGCTGCGCAGCTTCGTGTCGACGCCGATGCAACATGGCCGGTTGTTCCTGGCGGGGGACTCGGCGCACATCGTGCCGCCGACGGGCGCGAAGGGGCTGAACCTGGCGGCGTCGGACGTCCAGTATCTCTGCCGGGCGCTGGTCGCGCACTATCGGCACGGCGACGACCGCCTGCTCGATTCCTACGGAGAGACCGCGCTGGCCCGCGTGTGGAAGGCCGAGCGCTTCTCCTGGTGGATGACCGGCATGCTGCACAAGTTCCACGACGAGGCGAGCTTCGAGGCCCAGATGCAGCGCGCCGAGCTCGATTACCTCGCCGGCTCGCGCGCCGCGCAGACGGCGCTGGCGGAGAACTACGTCGGTCTTCCGTTCTGACGCGTCGGCAGCGGCATCGTCGCCGTCCCAAAGCGAGTCCCGAGCGGCTATGCTTGCCGTTCTCGGGACGAGGGAAGATGCCGCCGTTCGACGATCTTGCGCGTTCGATCCAGCCACAGGGGCCCTTGCGCCAGGCCATCACCGCGGCCTGGCGCCGGCCGGAAATGGAGTGTCTCCCGCCCCTGATCGCGCAGGCCGGCCTCCCGCCTGCGCGCCGGGAAGGGGCCCGCGCCCTGGCGGCCCGGCTGGTCGAGGCGCTGCGCCGCAAGACGCCGGCGGGCGGGGTCGAGGGGCTGATCCACGAATATGCCCTGTCGAGCCAGGAGGGCGTGGCGCTGATGTGCCTGGCCGAGGCCCTGCTGCGCATTCCCGACGATGAGACACGCGATGCCTTGATTCGCGACAAGATCGGTGGCGGCGACTGGCGCGCCCATCTGGGGCACAGCCCCTCGCTGTTCGTCAACGCCGCCACCTGGGGCCTGCTGCTGACCGGGCGGCTGACCGCCACGAGCAGCGAGCAAGGCCTTTCGGCGGCGCTGGTACGGCTGATCGCCCGTGGCGGCGAGCCGCTGATCCGCACCGGCGTGAACATCGCCATGCGCCTGCTGGGCGAGCAGTTCGTTGCCGGACAGACGATCGAGGAGGCTCTGGCCAACGGCCGCGGGCCGGAGGAGCGGGGCTTCCGGCACTCGTACGACATGCTGGGCGAGGCGGCGGTGACGGCCGGGCAGGCGGAGCGCTACCTGCGGGCCTACGAGGCGGCCATCCACGCCATCGGGCGGGCAGCGCGGGGACGCGGCATCTACGAGGGGCCGGGCATCTCGATCAAGCTGTCGGCGCTGCATCCGCGCTACAGCCGCGCACAGCTCAAGCGCGTGCAGGCGGAACTCTATCCGCGGCTCAAGGCGCTGGCGGTGCTGGCGCGCGGGTACGACATCGGCCTCAACATCGACGCCGAGGAGGCGGACCGCCTGGAAATCTCGCTCGACCTGCTGGAGCGGCTCTGCTTCGAGCCTGAGCTGGAGGGCTGGAACGGCATCGGGTTCGTCGTGCAGGCCTATCAGAAGCGCGCGATCTTCGTCATCGACTGGCTGATCGACCTCGGCCGGCGCAGCCGGCGCCGCGTGATGGTACGGCTGGTCAAGGGTGCCTACTGGGACGGCGAGATCAAGCGCGCGCAGCTCGACGGGCTGGAGGGCTATCCGGTGTTCACGCGGCGCATCCACACGGACGTCTCCTACCTGGCCTGCGCGCGCCGCCTGCTGGGCGCGCCCGACGCGGCGTTTCCGCAATTCGCCACCCACAACGCACTGACGCTCGCCACGATCCATGAGATGGCCGGCGCGAACTTCTACGGTGGCCAGTACGAGTTCCAATGCCTGCACGGTATGGGGGAGCCGCTGTACGAGGAGGTCGTCGGTCCGGGCAAGCTCAACCGGCCCTGCCGCATCTACGCGCCGGTCGGGACACACGAGACGCTGCTGGCCTACCTCGTGCGCCGGCTGCTGGAAAACGGCGCCAACACCTCCTTCGTCAACCAGGTGGCCAATCCCGAAGTCGCGATCGATTCCCTGCTGGCCGATCCGGTCCACCAGGCCAGCATGCTGCATCCGGTCGGCGCGCCGCATCCGCGCCTCGCCCTGCCGAGGGACCTGTTCGGCGCCGCCCGTCCCAATTCGCGCGGTCTCGATCTTGCCAACGAACAGGTGCTGGCCAGGCTCGCCGCAACGCTGCAGCAGGCCGGACGCGTCGAGGCGGTTCCGATCCTGGCGGACGGCCGTCGCGGCGGCGAGCCGCGGGACGTCGTCAATCCCGCCGACCGTCATGACGTGGTGGGGACGGTGGTCGAGGCGACCGCTGCGTGCGCGGAGGAAGCGTGCCGGCTGGCGCGGTCCTGGCAGGAACCGCCTGGGATGCGCGCGGCGACGCTCCGCCGGGCCGCCGACCTGATGGAACAGCGGCTCGAGGCGCTGCTTGGCCCGATCGTGCGCGAAGCCGGGAAGACCCTGGCCAACGCCGTCGGCGAGGTGCGCGAGGCCGTCGATTTCCTGCGCTACTACGCAGGCTGCGTCGAGGGCTTCGACAACGCCACGCACCGGCCGCTGGGCGCGGTCGCCTGCATCAGCCCGTGGAATTTCCCCCTGTCGATCTTCACCGGCCAGGTGGCGGGCGCGCTGGCAGCGGGCAATGCGGTCATCGCCAAGCCCGCCGAAGAGACGCCGCTGATCGCGGCGCTGGCAGTGAAGCTGCTGCATGAGGCCGGCGTGCCGGCGACCGCGCTGCAGTTCCTGCCCGGCGACGGCGAGATCGGCAGGGCCCTCGTCGGAAATCCGTCCATTGCAGGCGTCGTCTTCACCGGGTCGACCGAGGTCGCCCAGTCGATCAACCGCCAGCTTGCGCGGAGGCTCAATCCGGATGGCAAGCCGCCCGTGCTCATTGCCGAGACGGGTGGGCAGAACGCGCTGGTGGCGGATTCCTCCGCCTTGTCCGAGCAGCTCGTGGTCGACGTCCTGTCATCGGCGTTCGACTCCGCCGGCCAGCGCTGCTCGGCGCTGCGCGTGCTCTGCCTGCAGGACGACATCGCCGAGACCGTCGTGCCCATGCTGAAGGGGGCGATGGCCGAGCTGGGCGTCGGCAATCCCGATCGACTGCCGGTCGATGTCGGGCCGGTGATCTCCGGGCGTGCCCGCGACGGGCTGCTGGACCACGTCGCGCGCATGCGGGCCGCCGGGCATGCCGTCTACCAGCCACCGCTGCCGGACGAGACGCGGGACGGCACGTTCGTGCCGCCCACGCTGATCGAGATCCGGTCGATCGCCGATCTGCCGGGCGAGGTGTTCGGACCGGTGCTGCATGTCCTGCGCTACCGCCGGGAGGAGATGGAAGCGGTGGTGCGGGCGGTGAATGCCACAGGATTCGCGCTGACCTTCGGCGTCCACAGCCGCATCGACGAGACGATCGACCGTGCCGTGGCGGCGAGCGCCGCCGGCAACCAGTACGTCAACCGCAACATGATCGGCGCCGTCGTCGGTGTGCAGCCGTTCGGCGGGCATGGCCTGTCGGGCACCGGCCCGAAGGCCGGTGGGCCGCTGTACGTGCGTCGCCTGCTATCGCAGCGGCCGGCCATCGCGCCGCCGTCCGGCGAGCTGCCCGGTCCGGTCGGGGAGCGCAACACCTACGCGCGGCGCCCCAAGGGCACCATTCTCTGTGTCGCCCGGGATCCGGCTGCGCTGGCGGCGCAGCGGGCGGCCGTCGAGGCGACCGGCAATCGCGCGACGACGGACGAGGCCGACCCAGCCATCGCGGCCGCCCTCTTTGCCGGCAGCGGCGAGGAACTCGTCTCGCTCAACGTGCGGCTCGCCGAACGCGCGGGGCCGATCGTGCCGGTCCATGTCGAGCCGTATCCGCTCGAACTGCTGAGCGACGAGGTGTCGCTCAGCGTCAACACCGCGGCCGCCGGCGGCAATGCCAGCCTGATGACGATCGGGTGAGGCAGCCCCGATCGTCAGGAAGGGTAGACGATCCTGGCGAGCGGCTTCCACTTCTCGTAGTCGGCCTCTACACGAGCGCGGAATTCGGCCGGTGTGCTGCCACGGGCCACGTTGCCCATGTCGCGCAGCCGGGCCTGGACCTCGGGCTGGGCGACGACGGTCTTGACGGCGGCCGAAAGCTTGCCGGCCATTTCGGCGGGCAGCCCGGCCGGCGCGGCAAGTCCCAGCCACGAAACGACCTCGTAGCCCGACACGTCCGCCGCTACCGGCGTCACCTCGGGATTGAGCGGCCAGGGTTCCCGCGAGGTCACGGCGATGGCGCGCGCCTGCTTGTTGGCGAGCACGGCATGAGCGTTGGTGAAGGAGGTGATCGCCATGTCGAGGCGGCCACTCATGACGTCGCTGAGCATCTGGCCCTGGTCCTTGTAGGCGACGGGCTCGATTGCGATCCCGGTCCTGGATTTCAACAGTTCGATGGCGAGATGCAGCGTGTTGCCGGTGCCGGAATGGCCATAGTTGAGCTTGCCCGGGCGCTCGCGCGCCGCCGCGAGAAGATCCTTGAGGGTCTTCACCTTCGAGTCGGCACCGACGATCAGCGCGAACGGGAAGAGCGTGATCGTCGAGATGTACGAGAAGTCCTTCAGCGTGCTGAAGGTGGCTTGCGGGTCCGTGGCGCTGATGACGTTGGCGCCGCCCGTGATCAGGTAGAGCGTGTAGCCGTCCGCGGGCTGGGTCGTCAGGTACTGCGCGGCGATGCGCTCGCCCGCGCCCGGCTTGGGTTCGACGATGACCGTCTGGCCCAAAGCACCGGTGAGACCCGGCGCGATCACGCGTGCGATCGTGTCGGGGTTCGACCCCGGACCGTATCCATGGACGATGCGGATGGGCTTCGACGGATACGGTTCCTGTGCGCGGACGGCCGCCGGCAGGGCGGCGGCCACGGCAAGTGTTCCGAGAAGGTCTCGGCGTCGCAATCTGATCATGTCTTTCCTCCCGATCGGCCTGGTCTTCGCCTGGCCGCGCGCCGGTTGTCCGGGCCGCTCGACGATGTCGGGTGGCGAGCCGTGGTTCAAGAGGATTCTTCGACCATTCTAGAGATAATCGAAATGTAGGATAGTTTCGAAAATCCGTTTACAGCTGCGCGGTCCTATCCCATTGTGCCGCCAAGCCGCGAAGACGGGCCTGCAGGACGAACGACCACCAGGAGGAAACGATGGCGTTGAGCGCCCAACTGACCCATTTCGGCATCCACGCAGTCGATCTCGACCGCATGGTGGACTTCTACACGCGCGTGATGGGCTTCGTGGTCAGCGATTCGGGCGTCGCGAGATCCGGCGCGAACATCGTGTTCATGACGCAGAATCCGGAATGCCATCACCAGTTCGTGCTGTTCGACGGCCGTCCGCCGGAGGCGACCTACAATCCCGTCAACCAGATCTCGTTCCGGCTCGAGTCGCTCGACACGCTCAAAGGCTACCGAAAGGCTCTTCTCGCGGAGGGCATCACGGAGCAGCGGCAGACCGACCACGGCAATGCATGGGCCGTCTACTTCAAGGATCCCGAAGGCAATCCCGTCGAACTCTACTGCGACACGCCCTTCTACACGCCGCAACCCTGCGGGGAGCCGCTCGATCTCGACCTTCCGAACGACGAGATCCTGAGGCGAACCGAGGCCATGTGCCGGCAGCGGCCGCGCTTCATGTCGCGCGAAGCCTGGATGAAGGAAGTCGGAGAGAAGCTCGACGCCCGCCGCTGAGCGGGGCGGCGGCTACTCAGGACCGGCCGAACGTGTCCGGCTTGCGGTTCTCCCGGATGCACATCATCTGGGTCGCCGTTTCGGCGGGCAGCCTGGCCCGCTCCTCCTCGCATTTCTCGTAGGTGTAGGGGCCGCCGAAATAGACGGGGCCCGCCGCGGCGATGATGTAGGACTTCTGCAGATACCAGCCCGGGCCGCTCCAGGCCTGCCCGACGCTCGGCGCCGGCGTGCAGGCCGCACCCAGCGTGGCGAGACCCAGGGCGGCAACGCAAGCCGCCGGGCGGCAAATCGACGGAAACGACATTTCTATGGGCTCCCCCGAAGCAGGCGACGCAAATTATAGCGGGTTTTGCGGCGCAACAATTGCTTTCATCCGCCGCACCCGCCGGGCTAATAATGACCGCCAACGACGTTTCCGGGGGGATGCCGCGCGAGGGGCGGCAGGACAGAGTTCATGGATTTGCAGCAGTTCGACTTGCCGTCGAGGCAGGGCCTCTATGACCCGCGCAACGAGCACGATGCGTGCGGGGTCGGTTTCGTGGCCGATATCAAGGGGCGGAAATCCCATGCCATCGTCCGCGAGGGGCTGAGCATCCTCGTCAATCTCGACCATCGCGGCGCCGTCGGTGCGGATCCGTTGATGGGTGACGGGGCAGGCTGCCTGATCCAGATTCCCGATGCCCTGCTGCGCGACTGGGCGCGCCAGGACGGCGTCGACCTGCCGGAGCCCGGCCATTATGCCGTGGGCATGTTCTTCCTGCCGCAGGACGAGAAGGCGCGCGCCTTCGCGGTCAAGCGCTTCGAACACTTCGTGAAGGTCGAGAAGCAGAAGCTGCTGGGCTGGCGTGACGTGCCGGTCGACCTGGCCGGGCTCGGCAAGGCCGTGATCGACAGCATGCCGGTGATCCGCATGGCGATCGTCGGCCGCGGGCCCAAGGTCGCGGATCAGGACGCCTTCGAACGCAAGATCCTGGCGATCCGCAAGCAGACGCAGAATCCGCTCATCGACCTGGAGAAGAAGCACAAGCTGCCGGGGCTGACGCAGCTCTACATGCCGTCCTTCTCGTCACGGACAGTGGTCTACAAGGGCCTGCTGCTGGCGCACCAGGTCGAGGGCTTCTACGAGGACCTGCGCAACCCCCTGACCCAGTCGGCGCTGTGCCTGGTGCATCAGCGCTTCTCGACCAACACCTTCCCGTCGTGGCGGCTCGCCCATCCCTACCGCTTCATCGCCCACAACGGCGAGATCAACACGGTCCGCGGCAACGTCAACTGGATGTATGCCCGTCGGCGCACGATGGAATCCGACCTGATCGGCGCCGACCTGGACAAGATGTGGCCGATCATCCCGCACGGCCAGTCGGACACCGCCTGTGTCGACAACGCCCTCGAGCTGCTGCTGGCCGGCGGCTACTCGATGTCCCACGCCATGATGATGCTGATCCCGGAGGCGTGGGCCGGCAACCCGCTGATGGATGCCAAGCGGAAGGCGTTCTACGAATACCATGCGGCGCTGATGGAGCCGTGGGACGGGCCCGCCTGCATCGCCTTCACCGACGGCCGCCAGATCGGCGCCACGCTCGATCGCAACGGGCTGCGTCCGGCACGCTTCATCGTCACCGACGACGACAAGGTCGTGATGGCGTCCGAGGCGGGCGTGCTGCCCATCCCGGACGAGAAGATCGTGCGCAAGTGGCGGTTGCAGCCGGGCAAGATGCTGCTGATCGACCTCGATCAGGGCCGCATCGTCGAGGACGAGGAGCTCAAGCGGACCCTCGCCGAGGCCGAGCCGTACGACGAATGGCTGAAGGAGACCCAGCACAAGCTCGAGGAGCTCTCGGACCTGCCGGAGACGCCCGTGCCGGCGCCGGCGAACGACCCCGCGACGCTGCTCGATCGCCAGCAGGCCTTCGGCTACACCCAGGAGGACATTCAGTTCTTCCTGGAGCCGATGAGCCGCGAGCCCGACGATCCCGTGGGTTCCATGGGCACCGACACGCCGATCGCCGTCCTGTCGAAGAAGCCCAAGCTGCTCTACAACTACTTCAAGCAGAACTTCGCCCAGGTCACCAACCCGCCGATCGATCCGATCCGCGAGGAGCTGGTGATGTCGCTGGTGTCGATGATCGGCCCCCGGCCCAACCTGCTGGGCCGGCATGCCGGCACCCACAAGCGCCTGGAAGTGTCGCAGCCGGTGCTGACCAACGCCGAGCTGGAGAAGATCCGCTCGATCGAGGATCTGCTCGACGGCTCCTTCCGCACCGCCACCATCGACACGACATGGCCGGCGTCGGAGGGCGCGGATGGCCTGGAGGAGGCGCTCGACCGCATCTGCGCCGAGGCAACCGACTGCGTGCTGGCCGACCGCAACATCCTGATCCTCTCCGACCGCGCGGTGTCGGCCGATCGCATCCCGATCCCGGCGCTGCTCGCGACGGCGGCGGTGCACCATCACCTGATCCGGCGCGGGCTGCGCACCCAGACCGGCCTGGTCGTGGAATCGGGCGAGGTGCGCGAGGTCCATCACTTCTGCTGCCTGGCCGGCTACGGCGCCGAGGCGGTGAATCCCTATCTCGCCTTCGAGACGCTGGAGGCGTTGCGGGTGCAGAACGGGCTGCCGCTCAAGCCCTACGAGGTCCAGAAGAACTACATCAAGGCGGTTGGCAAGGGGCTGCTGAAGGTCATGTCCAAGATGGGCATCTCGACCTACCAGTCCTATTGCGGCGCGCAGATCTTCGACGCCGTCGGCCTGCATTCCGGCTTCGTGGAGAAGTACTTCACCGGCACCGCCACGACGATCGAGGGCGCGGGCTGGAAGGAGATCGCCGAGGAGACCGTCCGGCGCCACGGCGACGCCTTCGGCGACAAGGCGATCTACCGCCGCATGCTCGATCCGGGCGGCGACTATGCCTTCCGCCTGCGCGGCGAGGAGCATGCCTGGACGCCACAGTCGGTGTCGCGCCTGCAGCACGCCGTGCGCGGCAACCTGCCGGACGAATACAAGGCCTTCGCACAATCGATCAACGAGCAGAGCGAACGGCTGCTGACGATCCGCGGCCTGATGCAGTTCAAGTGGGCCGAGCAGCCGGTGCCGATCGAGGAGGTCGAGCCGGCCGCGGCGATCGTCAGGCGCTTCGCCACGGGCGCCATGAGCTTCGGCTCGATCAGCCGCGAGGCGCACACCACGCTCGCCATCGCGATGAACCGCATCGGCGGCAAGTCGAACACAGGCGAGGGCGGCGAGGAGGCCGACCGCTTCAAGCCGCTCGTCAACGGCGATTCGATGCGGTCGGCCATCAAGCAGGTCGCGTCCGGCCGCTTCGGCGTGTCGGCGGAGTACCTGGTCAACGCCGACGACATCCAGATCAAGATGGCGCAGGGCGCCAAGCCGGGCGAGGGCGGCCAGCTTCCCGGGCACAAGGTCGACGAGAACATCGCGCGCGTGCGCCGGTCGACGCCCGGCGTCGGCCTGATCTCGCCGCCGCCGCACCACGACATCTATTCGATCGAGGACCTCGCGCAGCTCATCCACGACCTGAAGAACGTCAATCCGCAGGCGCGCGTCTCCGTGAAGCTGGTCTCCGAGGTCGGCGTCGGAACGGTGGCGGCGGGGGTGAGCAAAGCGCGCGCCGACCATGTGACGATCTCCGGCTACGAGGGCGGCACCGGCGCCTCGCCGCTGACCTCGCTGACGCATGCCGGCTCGCCCTGGGAGATCGGCCTGGCCGAGACCCAGCAGACTCTGGTGCTGAACGGCCTGCGCGGCCGCATCGCCGTGCAGGTCGACGGTGGCCTGCGCACCGGCCGCGACGTGGCGATCGGCGCGCTGCTTGGCGCCGACGAGTTCGGCTTCGCCACGGCGCCGCTGATCGCGGCGGGCTGCATCATGATGCGCAAGTGTCATCTCAACACCTGTCCGGTCGGCGTGGCGACCCAGGATCCGGTGCTGCGCGCGCGCTTCACGGGCCAGCCCGAGCACGTGATCAACTACTTCTTCTTCGTCGCCGAGGAGCTGCGCGAGATCATGGCGCAGCTCGGCTTCCGCATGCTGAACGAGATGATCGGCCGTGTCGACCGGCTCGACATGCGCCGCGCGGTCGACCACTGGAAGGCTGGCGGCGTGGACCTGTCGCGTCTGTTGCATTCGATCCCGGCCCGCGAGGGGGTGGCGATCTGGAACTGCGAGCGGCAGGACCACGGCCTCGACAAGGCGCTCGACCACAGGCTGATCGAGGCGGCGCAGCCGGCGCTCGAACGGGGCGAGCCTGTGGTGGTCGAGCTGCCCATCACCAACGTCAACCGCACGGCCGGCGCGATGCTGTCGGGCGAGGTTGCGCGGCGCTACGGCCATGCCGGGCTGCCCGAGGACACGATCTCGATCAAGCTCACGGGCACGGCAGGGCAGAGCTTGGGCGCCTTCCTGGCGCACGGCATCTCGCTCGAGCTTTCGGGCGATGGCAACGACTATGTCGGCAAGGGCCTGTCGGGTGGCCGCGTCGTGGTGCGCCAGCCCAGGGGCGCGACGCGCGATCCGCTGCACAACATCATCGTGGGCAACACCGTGCTCTACGGTGCCATCGCCGGCGAGGCCTATTTCGAGGGCGTGGCGGGCGAACGCTTCGCGGTTCGCAATTCGGGCGCGGTCGCCGTCGTCGAAGGCACCGGCGACCATGGCTGCGAGTACATGACGGGTGGCGTCGTCGTCGTTCTGGGCGACACGGGGCGGAACTTCGCGGCCGGCATGTCGGGCGGGATCGCCTATGTCTACGATCCCAAGGCGCGCTTCCGCGACCTGTGCAATCCCGCCATGGTCGATCTCGAGGCCGTGGCGCCAGCATCGGGCGAACGGGACGCGCCGGACCGTCCGCACCAGCGCTCGATCAGCGCCGAGGACAACGGCATGGGCGACGTGCTCGCCTTCGATGCCGAGCGCCTGCGCATCCTCGTCGAGCGCCACCACCTGCATACCGGCAGCGCGCGTGCGCGGGAGCTGCTGGAGGACTGGGACAACGCGTTGACGAGCTTCGTCAAGGTGATGCCGAGGGACTACAAGCGGGCGCTGATGCAGGCGCGCGAGCGCGCGGCGGCGAAAGCAGTCGCGGCGGAGTAAACCAGACATGTCGTCCTGAGCGCAGCGAAGGACCTCATCGCCGGTCGCTATCGGGGTGAGATCCTTCGTTCCGCTCAGGATGACGAGAAACGGATGGAGTGAACGAGCCCATGGGTCTGCCCACCGGCTTCCTGGAAATCGAGCGCAAGGAGCGACCCTACGAGAAGGTCGAGGCGCGCCTCAAGCACTGGCACGAATTCCTGCTGCCGCTGTCGCCTGCGGAGGTCTCGAAGCAGGGGGCGCGCTGCATGGATTGCGGCATTCCGTTCTGTCACAACGGCTGTCCGGTCAACAACATCATCCCCGACTGGAACGAGCTGGTGCGCCGCGACCGCTGGCGGGACGCGCTGGAATCGCTGCATTCGACCAACAATTTCCCGGAGTTCACCGGCCGCGTCTGCCCCGCCCCCTGCGAGGCGTCGTGCACGCTGAACATCGACGACAATCCGGTCACCATCAAGTCGATCGAATGCGCCATCGTCGACCGCGGCTGGCAGGAAGGCTGGATCGCGCCGCAGCCACCGACGCAGAAGACGGGCCGGCGTGTGGCGGTCGTCGGCTCCGGCCCGGCCGGACTGGCCTGCGCGCAGCAGCTGGCGCGCGCGGGCCATGCCGTGACGCTGTTCGAGAAGTCCGACCGCATCGGCGGTCTGCTGCGCTACGGCATCCCCGATTTCAAGATGGAGAAGCGGCTGATCGATCGCCGCATGCGCCAGATGGAGGCGGAGGGGGTCGAGTTCCGTACCGGCGTGGAGGTCGGCGCGACCCTGTCGATCAAGTCGCTGCTCGAAGGTTATGACGCGGTGGCGCTGACCGGCGGCGCCGAATGGCCGCGCGATCTGGAGGTGCCGGGGCGCGAGCTGTCGGGCATCCATTTCGCGATGGATTTCCTGACGCAGCAGAACAAGCGCGTTGCCGGCGACGACGAGGCGCGCGCCGCGCCACGCGGCACGATCAGCGCCAAGGACAAGCACGTGGTCGTGATCGGCGGCGGCGACACCGGCTCGGACTGTGTCGGCACGTCGAACCGGCATGGCGCCGCCTCGGTGACCCAGCTCGAGGTCATGCCCGAGCCGCCGGTGCGCGAGAACAAGGCGCTCACCTGGCCGGACTGGCCGCTCAAGCTGCGCACCTCCTCGTCGCACGAGGAGGGAGCCGCCCGCGACTTCGCGGTGCTGACCAAGCGCGCGGTCGGCAAGGAGGGCAAGGTGACGGCGCTCGAATGCGTGCGCATCGACTGGGTGAAGGCGCCCGACGGCCGCATGGCGATGAAGGAGGTCGACGGCAGCGGCTTCGAGCTGAGGGCCGACCTGGTTCTGCTGGCGATGGGCTTCCTGGGGCCTCGCCGGACGGGCATGGTCGAGCAGTCGGGCGTCTCGCTCGATCCGCGCGGCAATGTCGCGGCGAACACCGTCGACTATCACACCAGCGTGCCGAGGCTCTACGCGGCCGGCGACATGCGCCGTGGCCAGTCACTGGTCGTCTGGGCGATCCGCGAGGGGCGTCAATGCGCGCGGGCGATTGACGAGGCGTTGATGGGCACCACGAATCTGCCACGCTGATTCCACTCTAAATTGTTTCGGCCGGAGTGAATATTGCACTAGGGTGTGCCCGATCATTGGGGACACGATGAAGCTGCTTCTGATCCAGGGCGCCAACATGGAGTATCTGGGGCGCCGCCAGCCCGAACTCTACGGCACGACGACAGCCAAGGAACTCGATTCCATGCTGCGACGCCGCGCACGGGAACTGGAGGTCGACCTCGACATCCTCTACACGAACACCGAGGGCGAGGCCGTCACGGCGATCTATCGCGCCGACCGTGCGCAGGTCGACGGCGTCCTGTTCAATCCTGCAGGGTTCCTGCATGCCGGACACGCCCTGCGCGACTGTCTGCGATCGATCCGTGCGCCGGCCATCGAGATCCACATGACCAACATCGAGAAGCGCGGTTACGGTTCGGTCACCGCCGAGGCGGCGATCGGCGTCATCGCAGGCTTTGGCGTGGATTCATACCTGCTGGCGATGGACGCGATGGTGTCGCGGCTTCGGACTGCCGCGACGGCTTGAGCCGCCGTCGGCTGCCGGTCACCAGGCGCCTGTGGCCAGCGTCGTGGGCGCATAGGCGCCGAATTCCCAGGCGAAAGGAAAGGCGCGCCGCCGGCGCCAAGCCCGTTCGACGTGGTACTGCCAGACACGCTGGGTGCCCTGCGGACCGTTGTCCGTCTGCCAGTCGATGGAGACGGTACCCTGCAGCTGCAGAAGGTCGCCCGCATCGAAGTCCATGAACAGCAGGCCGGCCCGTGGATCGCCCAGCAGGTTGCCCAGCGTGTTGAAGAAGCGGTTGCCGCGAAAGTCGGGCACCACCAGCCTGTCGCCTTCCACCCTGACGAAGCCGGGCATGCCACCGCGGTGCGACATGTCGAGCCCGCCGCCGGCCACGCCGGCGCGGGAACGGGTGGCGACGAAGAAGGTGTCGGCGGACGAGATCAGGGTCCGCGATGCCGCATCGAGACCGCCAAGGCGCTCCACGGGCGCCGGCACCGCTGCGCGAGGTGACGGCGTGCGCGTCTGTATATACTGAGGGCAATTCCCGAAGCTCTCGGCAATCCGTACCGTCAACCCGTCGCCGACGGCGGCGATGACGCCGTTGGCGCGGTTGCGGCGACGGGTCGTGAAGTCGATGCCGACCAACCCGATCCCCGCGCCGGCCTGGAACCCTGACGAGGCAGGGTCGCCGGCAGCCGGTCGGGCGGCGATGGCGAGTGTTGCCGGATCCGGCGACTGCACGAACCCCGGCTCGCCGGTCAGCACCGACGCCACCGGCCAGCCGTGCCTGTCGGATGTCGCCGTGAAGAGATAGGGCAGCAGCGAGAAGAACTCGCGGTGCTGGTCCGGCATGAACGGCCGGATGGCGGCACGGCCTGCGCGCTGTCCGGCCAGCGCCTGGGCCCTCACCTCGTCCTCGTGGAACGGCAGAAACGCCGATGTGTCCTGCGGGTTCATGTCAGGCCCTCCTGCATTTCCGGAAGCCGTTGGCTCGGGTCGTACCAGGTGGCCGCGTCGGACCGCCAGATATGCACTTGCGGCAGGTCGCCGAGCGGCGTGTCGAGGCATCCCAACCGCAGGAGCACGACGGAAGCCGCGGTCCGATCCGCCACCACGTGCGAACCGCAGCGCGTGCAGAACCGGCGGAACTTGCCGGATGAGGATTCGATCGCGCCGACATGCTCCTCGCCACGCGTCCAGCGGAAGGCCGGGCGCGGGATGGCCGCGACCGACGAGAAGGCGGCGCCATGGGTCTTGCGGCAGGTTTGGCAATGGCAGTGCACGATGCGATCGATCGAGGCATCGGCCTCGTAGGCAACCGCACCGCAGAGGCAGCTTCCGGTCAGCATGTGCATCCTCCGTCAGGAGACGCAACGTAGGCTTGGCAGGGTGCCTCAAGAAGCGCATGGATATGCAATTGATCATTCCACATCCTGAAAGAATAATCGTATGGATCGTCTGGACGAATTGACGATCTTCGCCCGGATCGTCGAGGAGGACAGCCTGGCGCAGGCGGCCAGACGCCTGCGTCGCTCGCCGCCCGCCGTGACGCGCGCGCTTGCGGCGCTGGAGGATCGCCTTGGCGTGCGTCTGATCGACCGAACGACGCGACGGCTCGCGCCCACCGAGGCCGGCCGGGCGCTGTATGACAGGGCACGTGATCTGCTCGCCGCCTATGCCTCGGCGACGGAGGGCGCGACGGGGGCCCCGCTGCGCGGCCTGCTGCGTGTGACCGCGCCGGTCCAGTTCGGCCGCCGGCATGTCGCGCCGATCGTCGCGCGCTTCCTCGACGAGCACGAGGCGGTCGAGGTCGAGCTGATGCTTGCCGACCGCAACCTCGATCTCATCGATGAAGCCATCGACGTCGCTCTGCGCATCGGACCCCTGGCGGATTCGACGCTATCGGCGACCCTGGTGGGACAAGTGCGGCGCCTGTGCGTGGCGAGCCCCGGCTATCTGAAAGCGCGTGGTACACCCCGGACACCGGCAGATCTCGGGAAGCACGAGGCGCTGCTGGGCACGCATCGCGGCAGCCGCGAATGGCGGCTCGGCGGCGCGCGGCGCGGGGCGGCGGTCCGTCTTGCCGGTCGCCTGCGCACCGACGACGTCGAGACGCGCCTGAGGGCCGCGAAGGACGGCCGGGGCATCGCGCAGTTCCTGTCCTACCAGGTTGTGGATGACCTGGCGGCCGGCCGGCTCGTCCGCCTGCTGGCCGATTGGGAGCCGCCGTCCCTGCCGGTGCATCTGGTCACCAAGGGCCGTGCCCATCGTGCCGCCAAGATCGACTCCTTCGTCCACTTTGCAGCCCGGCGGCTCCGGGCGCTGCCTGTGCTGAAGGATTAGGACTGCCAGAACCATTTCGCGATCTCGCGATCGCGATCCTTCGGATCGATGCCGACGTCGTCAAGCAGCCGTGCGTCGAGCCGCGCCAGATGTCGTCGCGTACGACGGCGCCGCCGCCAGAGCACGACAAGGGCGACGGCACCGCGCACGAGGCCGCTGCCGCGCGTGCGCTGCGAAAGGCTGATCGAAAGCATGCCCCAGCATGCCGCCCGCCGCCGGTGCGTTGTTGCGGTACCGGCCGAAGCGATCCTGCATCGTTTGACAGGCAGGCTGCATTTTCATAGCCCTAAACCCGAAAGTTAAATAACGAGGAGATCTCCATGTCGTATGTCGATGGCTTCGTTCTGGTCGTGCCCAAGAAGAAGCTGGCGATCTACAGGAGCATGTCGCGCAAGGCGGGCAAGCTATGGCGCGAGCATGGCGCTCTCGAGTACCGCGAGTGCGTGGGCGACGACCTCAAGGTGAAGATGGGGCTGCCCTTCACCAAGCTCGTCAAGCCCAGGCCGGGTGAGACCGTGCTGTTCTCCTACATCGTCTACAAGTCGCGCGCGCACCGCGACAGGGTCAATGCCAAGGTGATGGCCGACGAGCGCCTGACGAAGGGCATGCCGAAGGAGATGCCGTTCGACGTGAAGCGCATGGCCTACGGCGGCTTCAAGACGCTGGTCACCGTGTAGGGCAGACGAGTCAGTCCGGTGTGACGCCGAAACGGCGCTGCCAGAATTCGCGGCTGCGCCGTTCGCCGACGTCGCAGCCCAGCGCATATTCCGGTCGCACGAAGCGGGTGTAGTCCCCGTCGCTGCGCTGGCGCCGGCGACTGCCGCCCTGGGCGAGCTGCGTGCCGTCGGGCAGCGCCCCCAGGCCGGTGTCGAAGTCGCTCAGCGGCAGGCTCGGAGCGGCATCCGCCACCTCCTGAAGGAGTTTCTTCCGGATGGCGCGCGGGAAGTCCTCGAAACTGTGGGCAACCTCGACGAAGGAGCGCGGACCGCCGATCACGCAGTGCAGGTAGTACTCGTCGAGGTCATCCTCGGCCGGAAAGCCGAACGGGTTGGGGCGGCCGTTCTTGATCGGCAGGCCGTTGATGACGATACGCTGCTTCAAGGCCTCGTGGCGCATGTCGGTGACCAGGCCTCCGTCGTTGTTGGAGCCGTCGCCCGAGATGTCCAGCACCTTGCGCTCCGCGTCGTGGGGGCTGCGCTCGAACAGCGGGATGGCGTACCGGATGGCGCCGCTGATCGAGGTGCGGCGCGCGACCGAGATGGGTGCGGCCGACAGGCGCATGGCGAACGCCTCGATCGCTGCTTCCGAATCGAGGAGCGTCCAGTCGACCAGCAGCTTCTGCACCCAGGCATCGGACCATTCGAAGTATGCCACGGCGATCCGACCGTAGTTGCCCGACAGGATGGCCCTGATGATCGCCGGGTCGCGGAATGCCTCGACGTATCCTTCCCGCTGCAGCCTGGCCTCGTCGGGGTCGATGCTGCCGGAGATGTCGATGGCGAGTACCAGCGCCACATCGACCTCCTTCCTGTCCTCGCCGGCGGCGGGCAGGGCCACCAGCAGGAGCAGGGCGACGAGGCGCAACAGCCGGATCATGGGTGCTCTCCGCGGTCGGGCGTGACGGGCGAGGGGGAAACATACCGCCCGACGGAAGCCGCTGTCAGCCGCGCTCTGGACCTGTCCGGCATCGCCCCCTAGCCTGTTTGGCAAGACGATCGGAGGATGCACATGGATCTGGCCCTCAGCCCCCAGGACGCCGCCTTCCGCGACGAGGTGCGCCGGTTTCTGGAGGAGAGCCTGACGGAGGATCTCCGCGAAGCGGGGCGGAAGACAGCCGGCGTGTTTGCCGACATCGCCGCGGGTATGCGCTGGCACAAGGTGCTGGCCAGGCGCGGCTGGTCGGCCCCGACCTGGCCCAAGGAGCATGGCGGTACCGGCTGGAGCGCCACCCAGCGCTACATCTTCGCCCGTGAGTGCATCGCCGCCGATGCCCCGCGGATCTTCGCGATGGGCATCCGCATGGTCGGCCCGGTCATCATGAAGTTCGGCACGGCCGAGCAGAAGGCCAAGTACCTGCCGGGCATCGTTTCCGGTGACATCGTGTTCTGCCAGGGCTATTCCGAGCCGGGATCGGGGTCGGACCTGGCCAGCCTCAAGACGCGTGCGGTCCGCGAGGGCGATGACTATGTCATCAATGGCACCAAGATCTGGACGACCGGCGCGCACGTGGCCAACCACATGTTCTGCCTCGTGCGGACCTCGACTGAGGGAAAGCCGCAGGACGGCATCTCCTTCGTCCTGATCGATTCCATGCAGGCACCGGGGCTCAGCGTGCAGCCCATCGTGACCCTGGCCGGCGACCACGAGGTCAACCAGGTCTTCTTCGACAATGTGCGCACGCCCGTGGCCAACCGGATCGGCCCGGAGAACGCGGGCTGGACCGTCGCCAAGTACCTGCTGGAGTACGAGCGCGGCGGTGATGCCTACACGCCGAACCTCTATGCCCGCCTCGAGGACGTCCGCCGCATCGCCCGCGACGAAGCCGGAGACGGCGGCGGCAGGCTGATCGAGGAGAGGAACTTCGCCCAACGCCTGGCGGAGGCGGAGATGGAGATCCAGGCGCTGGAAATGATCGAGATGCAGGTGCTCTCGGATCTGAGCCGGGGCCACAACCCCGGCGCGGCCTCGTCGGCGATGAAGATCCGGGGCAGCGAGACGCTGCAGAAGCTCGACCATCTCGGGGTCGAAGCGCTGGCCTGGTATGCCTCGCCCTTCGAACCGGAAGCGCGCGCGCTCGGACACAATGAACCGACCGTCACGCCGGAGGCGGGGATCACGGCCATGCCGCTCTACCTGAACAACCGGGCGGCAACGATCTATGCCGGCTCCAACGAGATCCAGCGCAACATCATCGCCAAGGCGGTGCTGCGGCTATAAGAGACTGGCTTCCGCAACAAGATCGCAGTAGTGATGCGATCGTGTGTGGGGCTGCGGTTCTTGTGGGGAGAGCCGTCGGCAGATTGTCGTTCTTGGATTCACGATGGACAATCGAGGCGCGCTGCCTTCAGCGACGATCGGCGAGGCATTGCTTCGTCACTCCTTGAATGATCCGCATTCGCCGGCGCTGGTGTGCTCCGAACTGCAGATCATGACCTTTGATGGGCTGGCTCTGCAGATCCACACGATCGGCGAGCACCTTCGCGCGGCTGGAATCGGGCCGGCATCGCGGGTCGGTATCGCCTTGCCGCGCTGTCCTGAGGCTGCACTACTCAGCGTTGCAGCATGTTGCTGGGCCACGGTCTTGCCGATAAATCCGACCTTGTCGTCAGGTGAGCTCGAGGAGGAACTGCGGCGCCTGCGGCTCGATGCCCTGGTCCTGCCCGGCTGGGAGGCAGTGCCGGCCTGGGCGCAGGCCGGCGATCCCGCTTTCGGGCTCTTCCGCATTTCGCACGCAGCGACGTCGTTGGATGAAGTGACGCTCACGCAAGTGCGGCCCGTAGCCCGCCGGGCCCTGGCGGCCGCGACGGTCGATAGCCAGTCGGTCTGCGCGATCTTCAGGACCTCCGGGACCACCGGCGCTGCGAAGCGCGTCCCGGTCACGCACGCGAACCTGCTGGAGATGGCGCGGAAGATGCGCCGCTGGCTGCAGCTTTCCAGCGCCGACCGGTCGGCCTGCGTGATGCCGATCTACTACAACGCCGGCTTCAAGGCGACGCTTGTGGTACCGCTGCTGATCGGCTGCAGCGTCGCCATGCCGTCGAGCGCCGGTCCGCAGGATTTCCAGACGTGGGTCAGCGCTCTGGGGCCGACATGGTTGACCGGGGCGCCAGCCTATCTGCAGGCGGTACTCGATAAGCTGCGCGGTCTTCCCGAGGGTAAGCCGAAGCACTCGCTGCGATTCGTGTTGTCCACGGCGTCCTATCTGCCGGACGACGTGCGCATCGAGCTGGAGGCGCGCCTCGGCGTCCCCGTGCTGGAATTCTACGGCCTCTGCGAAGCCGGCATGATGACCGCGCCGTGCCTGCCGCCAAGCATCGCCACTCCAGGGACTGTGGGGGCCGCCCCGGTCGGCGAGCTCGAGATCCACGACGAGGATGGTCGACCGCTCGCTCCCGGCAGGGTCGGACAGATCATGCTTCGGGGGCCGAGCGTCATGCCGGGCTACCTGTACGATATCGAGGACGCGCCGACGGGCCTGGTCGATGGCTGGCTGGCGACGGGTGATCTCGGTTCCCTGGATGAGGACCGCACCCTCACGATCGTCGGACGGACCAAGGAGATCATTAATCGGGGTGGTGAGAAGATATCGCCCTACGATGTCGAGAAGGTCCTGCTGCGCCATCCCGCCGTGCGCGAGGCGGCCGTATTCGCAGTGCCCCATCCGCGGCTTGGCGAGAACGTGGCGGCGGCAGTGGTGCTGAATGAAGGGACGTCAGTTGCTCCCTCCTCACTGATCGAATTCATGCGTGACCGGCTGGCGCCCTTCCAGATGCCCCGGCATGTGCATATCCTTCCAGTCCTGCCACGCGGCAATACCGGCAAGATCTCGCGATCGCAGCTTTCCGCGGACCTGGGCGTCCGGCAGCGCGCCATCGTGCCTCCCGACGACCCGCTGCAGCTCCAGATCGCCGGCATCTGGCAGCGCATTCTCGGAAGCGACGACTTCGGCATCGACGACGACTTCTTCGAGGTGGGAGGAGATTCCCTGCAGGCGACGGAGATGCTTCTCGAACTCGAGTCGCAGACGCGCCAGGCCATAGAACCGTCCGAGATCGCAGCCGAACTGACGATCCGCCACCTGTACCGGGCCCTGGTCGACGCTGTGGCCTCGCGCCATGAGCTGATCCGTCTCGTCAGGGAGGGTGAGGGACGGCCGCTGTTCATCTGCCATGGCGATTTCGACGGTTGGGGCTACTACGCGCTGCGGTTGGCCGGGCTGCTTGACCATGACGGCCCCATCTACATGCTCCATCCCAATCTCGACGAGGCGGCTGGGCGCGGCACATTCCAATCCATGGCCAGCTGCTACATTCCGCAGCTCCTGGCTATCCAGCCGCAGGGAAGCTTCCGGCTGACAGGCTACTGCCATGGTGGCCTCGCCGCATGGGAAGTCGCCCACCAGCTCGAGAGGGTGGGACGCCAGGTGGAGGCGCTGGTCATGATCGATACCTACTCCATCAATGCCCGGCCGGTGCTGCGCGGCGTCGTGCGGACGGTCGAGGCCATTGGTAGTGTCTCGCCGCGGCTGGGCGGAAAGCTGCGCGACCGTGGCATGCCGCTGGTGTGGTCGGGCACGCGCCGCCTGATGCGCCATGATCGAGAAATCCTTCGGTATGCTGCGCGCCGGATATACGGCGGTTCAGGGCAAGCGGCGGCACCTTCATTGCGCACGGCGTACTACCGGGCGATGTCGCGTTATCTGCCGCCCCGGCTGCAGGCGCGGTTGCTGGTGGTGTTGAGCGACGAATACAGCCGAAGAAGGGAGTTCGCCGTCGAGCCCTGGAGGCGTCTGGCGCCGCAGGTGGATCAGGAATACGTCCCCGGTACGCACAATACCTGCATCACGACCCACGTCGTCGAGCTGGCGCAGGCCTTGAACCGCCACCTCGACGCAAAGGGGCTTGCAACCGCCTGAAAGGGCATCACATTTGCCGATCATGAGTGATCCCTATTCCGTCCTTGGCGTGCCCAGGACCGCCAGCGAGGACGACATCCGCAAGGCGTTCCGCAAGCTTGCCAAGAAGTACCATCCCGACCTGAACCCGGGCGACAAGGCGGCCGAGGCGAAGTTCAAGGAGATCTCGCAGGCCAACGACATCCTGGGCGATCCCGAGAAACGTCGGCGGTTCGACGCCGGCGAGATCGACGCCACCGGCCAGGAAATGCCGCCGCGGGGCTTCTATCGCGACCAGGCGGGCGGGTTCGGCGGCGCGAAGTACGAACGCGCCGGCGCCCACGAGTCCTTCGTCGACATGGGAGGCATCTTTTCCGAGATGTTCGGCCAGAGAGGCGGGCCGCGCGGCGGCTTTTCGTTCCACGGCGAGGAGGGCTTCGACACGAGCGGCCTCCCGGTGACCTACAGCCTGCGGGTGCCCTTCCTTGTGGCCGCCCGCGGCGGCAAGCAGCGCGTCAACCTACCGGACGGCAAGACGCTCGACATCGATATCCCTGAAGGTGCGACCAACGGCCAGACGCTGCGCCTCAAGGGGCAGGGCATGCCTGGGACGAAGGGCCGGCCGGCGGGGGATGCCTACGTCGAACTGCATGTGGAACCGCATGCTTTCTTCGAGCCGCGCGACAACGACATCCATGTCGACCTGCCGGTGACGCCGACGGAGGCGGTCCTGGGCGGCCGTATCCGCGTGCCGACGATCGGGGGGCCCGTCATGCTGAACGTGCCGGCCGGGTCGAACACGGGCACGTCGCTGAGGCTGAAGGGGCGCGGCCTTCTCGACCGCAAGTCGGGCCAGCGGGGTGACCAGTACGTCAAGCTGAAGGTCGTCATGCCCGAGCAGCCGGACGCGGCGCTGAAGGAATTCCTGGAGAAGTGGGAGGCCGGCCGCGGCTACGACCCGCGCAAGGGCATGGAGCAGTTCACATGACCACGCTCGACGACCTGCTGCATGTGCACACCCGGCTGACGACCGTGCATATCGAGCGGTGGGTGGCGCGCGGTCTGCTGCGCCCCGCCGAGCAGGGGGAGACCTGGAGCTTCGAGCCGGTCGACGTCGCGCGTGTGCGCCTCCTGGCCGACCTTTCCGAGGACCTGGGATTCGACGAGGAGGCGATGGAGACCGTCGTCGGCCTGCTCGACCAGGTCCATACGTTGCGGCACCAGCTTCATCGGCTGGGGTTGGCGATCGGGCGCCAGCCGACGGACGTCCGCGACGCCATCGCGGCGGCGCTCAAGGATCTCCGCGACGTCTGACGCACGGGCGGTCTCAGGCCGCGCGCCGCCCCAGCGCTTTCACCGATTCCAGGGTGCGCGCCATGGACTCGCGGCTGCGGGTACCGACGCCTCCCACGATCGTATCGCGTACCGGGGAGATGCCGACGAAGCCCAGCACGTTGCGCTCGAGGTTCTTCAGGCCATGGGCACGGAAGTACCAGCGATAGACGAGGGCGGGCATGCCCATCGTGACGATCACGCGCGCCGAGCGTCCCTTGAGGTGCACCGCAGGAAATCCACTCTTGCGGTAGGTGAAGGCGAAGCCCGGGCGCAGCGCCTGCTCGAAAAAGGCCTTCAGCAGGGCGGGCATGTCGCCCAGCCAGAGAGGGAAAATCACGACGAGATGGTCGGCCCAGCGAAGGGAATCCTGGGCGGCGGCAATGGCAGGCGGCGCCGGCTCACTCTCGAATGCCGACTGGGAGCGCAGGAAGCCGAAATCGAGGGTGGCGACGTCGACCGTGCGCACGGTATGGCCGGCCGACTGCGCACCTTCGGCATACGCCTCCGCCAGGGCATGGCAGAGGCCCTTGCTCGCCGGGTCCGGATGGCCGTTGAGAAGCAGGATCTTGCGGGGCATGCGGGCAGGCTGCACCCGAGCGCCCCAATCGGTCCTTGATCCAGATCACGTTCGGAAGGGCGGCCGTCCTATGCGGCATTCCGGACGGGGATCTTCAGGTAGCGGACGCCATTGTCCTCCGCAGGGGGAAGGTGGCCGGCACGGATGTTCACCTGAACGGAGGGCAGCAGAAGGACGGGCGCGGCCAGCGTGGCATCGCGCTTGGTGCGCATGGCGACGAAGGACGCTTCGTCGACCCCGTCATGGACGTGGATGTTGCGCTTGCGCTCTTCGTCGACGGTCGTTTCCCAGGCATAGACGTCGCGCCCCGGAGCCTTGTAGTCGTGGCACATGAACAGGCGGGTCTCGCCCGGCAGTGACAGGAGGCGCCGGATCGACCGGTAGAGCGTCGTGGCGTTACCGCCCGGAAAGTCGGTCCGCGCCGTGCCGTAGTCCGGCATGAAGATCGTGTCTCCGACGAAGACGGCATCGCCGACGCGATACGCGACATCGGCCGGCGTATGGCCGGGCAGGTGCATGACCTCGATACCCAGTTCGCCCAGTGCCAGCCGTTCGCCATCCTTCACCAGGTGGTCGAACTCGATGCCATCCTCGCTGACGTCCTGGGCGTTGAAGACCTTCCTGAATATCTTCTGCACCTCTCGGATGTGCTCGCCGATCACGACTTTCGCGCTGGTCTTTCCCTTGAGGTAGGGCGCCGCCGTCAGGTGGTCGGCATGCGCATGCGTCTCGAGGATCCAGTCGACGGTCAGCCCGCGTTCGGCGATGCGCGCGAGCACGCGATCGGCCGAAGCCGTCGAAAGCTTGCCGGACTTGGGATCATAGTCGTGCACGGGATCCACGATCGCCGCGCGGCCGGTCGCCGGATCGCTCACCAGGTACGTGACGGTGAAGGTGGCCTCGTCGAAGAAGGCTTCTATGGCAGGTCTGGCAGTCATCGGTTTCTCCATGGGATGCCTTGACAGATATATTAGCGATATCTAATTTAGCAACGACTAATATGAAAAGCACATCCACTCCGATCGATCCGCGCGCTCTGCAGGCTAGGGCAAGCGAGGTCGCCGATGTCCTCGCGGCGCTGGCCAACGACCGACGGCTGCTCATCCTCTGCAAGCTCGTGGAGGAGGGGGAGGTGACGGTCGGGACGCTGGTCGAGGAGATCGGCCTGTCGCAATCGGCGCTGTCACAGCACCTCGCGCGCATGCGCGAGGAGGGCATCGTCGCCTTCCGCCGCGACGGCCAGACGCTCTGGTACCGGATTGCCGATCCGCGGATCGAGGCTCTGCTTGCCACCCTGCATCGTCTCTATTGCCACGACTGACTGCCGGAAAGGAACCATCATGTCCCTGCCTACGATCGACGTCGCCCGTGCCCGTGCCCTCCTGGACGAGGGGGCGGTGATGATCGACGTCCGCGAGGCCGACGAGCATGCGCGGGAGCGCCTGCCCGGCGCCCACAGCCATCCGCTGTCGCGCCTCGCCTCCGTCGAGGCGCAGCCGGACCAGGTGGTGATCTTCCATTGCCGCTCCGGTGCGCGCACGTCAGCCAACGCCACGAAGCTCGCGGGCGCGGCGCCCTGCGAGGCCTATATCCTGGAAGGAGGGCTGGAAGCCTGGAAGAAGGCCGGCCTGCCGGTCGCCATCGACCGGCGGCAGCCTCTCGAGATCATGCGCCAGGTCCAGATCGTCGCCGGCAGCCTTGTCCTGCTGGGCGTCGTGCTCGGTGTCTCGGTAGCGCCCGCCTTCTTCGCGCTCTCGGCCTTCGTAGGCGCGGGGCTTGCCTTCGCGGGCATCACCGGCTGGTGCGGCATGGCCAAGCTGCTGGCCGTGCTGCCCTGGAACCGTCCCGCGGGCCGCTCCGGAGCGGTTGCCGCGTGATGGCCGGCGCGCTCATCGCGCTCGGCTCCGGTAGCCTGATCGGGCTGGTGCTCGGCCTGATCGGCGGTGGCGGCTCGATCCTGGCCGTGCCGTTGCTGGTCTATGCCGTCGGCGTGTCGCCGCACGTCGCCATCGGCACGGCGGCGTTCGCCGTGGCGCTGAACGCTTTGGCGAGCCTCGCCCTGCATGCGCGCCAGACGTCGATCCGGTGGCCCTGCGCCATCGCCTTCAGCCTTGCCGGCGTCGTCGGCGCCTTGGGCGGCGCGGCTCTCGGCAAGGCCGTGGATGGGCGCCAGCTGCTCGCGTTGTTCGGCGTCCTGATGATGGTCGTCGGCATATTGATGATGAGGCCCAAGCCTGCCGCCGCGACTCCATCGGAGCGCCTCAGCCGGGGCAATGCGCGGCGCCTGCTGCCGCGTCTGCTGGGCGCCGGATTCGCGGTCGGCGCGCTGTCCGGCCTCTTCGGCATCGGCGGCGGCTTCCTGATCGTCCCGGGCCTCATGCTCGCTGCGGACATGGATGTCCGGGATGCGGCCAGCGCCTCGCTGGTAGGCGTGGCGGCCTTCGGGACCTCGTCGGCCTCGAGCTATGCCTGGTCGGGGCTGATCGACTGGCAGGTTGCGGGACTGCTGGTGGCGGGCGGCCTTCTGGGTGCCGTCGCCGGCACCCGTGCCAACGCAGTGCTCGGCCAGAACAAGAACCGTCTGTCGCGGCTGTTCGCCTGGTTCGTCATCGCCGCCGGTCTCTATGTCAGCGTCCGCGGCGCCCTCTCCTTGATGGCGGCCTGAAGCGCCCGCCAGATCTTGTAGGCGGTGATCGGCATATCGACGTGATGCACCCCGAGGGGGCGCAAGGCGTCGACCACCGCGTTGCCGATCGCGGCCGGCGCCCCGTTGGTCGGCAGCTCGCCAACGCCCTTGAACCCCAGGATGTTGTTGGGCGAGGGCGTGACGATGGTCTCGATCCCGAAGAACGGTGCATCTGCGGCGCGCGGCAGGGCATAGTCCATCAGCGTCCCCGAGAGAAGCTGGCCGCTTTCCGCGTCGTAGACCGCTTCTTCCATCAGCGCATTGCCGAGGCCATGCATGATGCCGCCATGGATCTGGCCAGCGAGCAGCTGTGGATTGACGACGACGCCACAGTCGGCAACCTCGATCAGGCGGTCGACGCGCACGGCGCCGGTGTCGGTATCCACCTCCACTTCGCAGACCATGACGCCCGTCGGGAAGGATTCGATCCTGTCGCTGAACAGGGCGTCGCCCGCGAAGGGCTTCCAGGCGGCGAGTTCGAACAGGCCGACACGCCGGTCGGTTCCCACCACCTCGAACGCGCCGTCGCGGTAGGTGATGTCGGCCGGGGATGTCTCCAACCGCTCGGCGGCGAGATCGCGGCCACGCTCGATGACGTCATCGGCGGCGCGCTTGAGCGTCGTGCCGCTGATGATGGTCGATGACGAGCCGCCCGTGCCGCCGCCGTGCGGGATGGTGCGCGTGTCGCCCTGCCGGATCTCGACGCGCTCGATCGGCACGTCGAGCGCCGCCGCGAGAATCTGTGCAAAGGCGGTCTCATGGCCCTGGCCTTGGCTCTGGGTACCGACACTCGCTACCAGCCGGTCGCGTTCGACCTGTACGACCGCATGCTCGTCGGCGATGCCGCCGGTGCCGTGCAGATGGCAGGCGATGCCCAGGCCGCGCCTCTTTCCCGCCGCCTCGCTGGTGGCCCGGCGGGCCGCGAAGCCGGGCTCGTCGGCCGCCTGCAGCGCCGTCTCGAACAGGCGTATGCAATCCGCGGCGTCGTAGGTGTAGCCGCTGGCTGCCGCATAGGGCATGGCGCCGGAGGGCAGGAGGTTCAGCCGCCGCAGCTCGATCGGGGTGCGGCCGGTCTCGTAGGCGGCGATGTCGATCAGCCGTTCCAGCAGGAACAGCGCCTCGGGCTTGCCTGCACCGCGGATGGCGTCGACCGGCACAGTGTTGGTGAAGGCGCAGTCGAAGTCGATCCGGATGGCGGGGATGCGGTACAGGCCGGAGATCACCTTGGCCAGACCGGTGGTCGGAATGGTCGGCGCGAACATCGAGACGTAAGCGCCATAGTTGGCCTCGGCCTTGACGCGCAGCGCAAGGAACTTGCCGTCGATGTCCAGGGCGAGTTCTGCCCTAGCGACGAGATCTCGCGCATGGCTGTCGCTCTGCGCCAGCTCCGCCCTCTCGCAGGTCCAGCGCAGCCCGCGTTCCAGCTTGCGTGTCGCCCAGGCGATCACGGCCGCTTCGGCGGACAGGGGGTACTTCGGGCCGAAGCCTCCGCCGACATCCTCGGTAATCAGCCGCAACTTGTCCTTCGCTATCTTGAGGACCCGTTCGCACATCAGCCGATGCGGGATCTGTACGCCTTGCGATGAGAAGGTGACGGTGACGAGATCCTGTTCCGGGTCCCAGGCCGACCAGGCGGCTCGCGTCTCCATGTAGTGGACGATCTGCCGTGGTGAGCGGATGGAGAGGGTGCAGACGTGGGTGGCACGAGCGAAGGCGGCGTCGGTCGCGACCGCGTCGCCCTTGCCCCAGCGGCACATCAGATTGCCGGGAACATCGTCATGGACCAGCGGAGCACCGGGCGCCAGAGCCTGCGCCGTGGTCACCACGGCCGGCAGCGGCTCGTAGTCGACCACGAGCACCTCGGCGGCGTCGCGAGCCTGCTCGAGCGTGGCGGCCGCGACCAGGGCGACGATGTCGCCGACATGCCGCACCTTCCCCGGTGCCATTGGCAGGTGGACTGGCTCGCGGTGGCGGTTGCCGGCCTCGTCCTTGATCTCGCTGATGGCCGGCATGTGGCCGACACCGTCGGCGAGGAGATCGGCGGCCGTGTAGACGGCGACGACTCCCGGCGAGGCGAGCGCCGCCGCCGTGTCGATGCCGTTCAGCCGGGCATGGGCATGCGGCGACCGTACGAACAGGACGGCGAGCGCTTCGGCCGGCGCAGTATTGGCGGCGTAGCGGCCATGGCCGGTCAGCAGGCGCGCATCCTCGCGACGGACGATGGAGCGGCCGAGAGAAAGAGGGGCATTCATGTTTTCGCAACTTGCTGTAGGATGCCGCCGCGATGGACAGGACTTTCAACAAGACAGGGATAAACCGACATGTCTGAGTCTCCTCCGAATCGCAATCCGGCCTATCAGGCGGTGGTCAGGCGCCTGCTCGCCAGCCAGCCGTCGGCCAGCCGGCCATCGCCCAGTCGCTCGGCACCCAGCCGCTCGGGGCCAGGCCAGCGCAAGGCGCCCGGCAAGGGCCGCGCCAAGCCGGCATCACGGAAGAAGGCTCGCTGAACCACGCGCCTAGGCGCCAAGCGCGTCGCCGATCGCCTTGAGCGCGGTGTCGATGTCCGTGCGGTTGACGTCGAGATGCGTCACCGCACGGATGCGCGTGCCCGTGTTGGCGCCCAGGCCGACCCCGCGTTCCTTGCAGGCGTCGACCAGGCGGGCGGCGGTCCAGCCGGGTTTGGTGACCTCGAAGAACACCAGGTTGGTCTGCATGCGCGGTACGTCGATCTCGAGGCCCTTGATGTTGGCGATGCCTTCGGCGAGATGGCGCGCATTGTCATGGTCTTCGGCCAGGCGGTCCCAGTTGTGGTCCAGCGCGTAGAGTGCCGCTGCGGCAATCACCCCCGACTGACGCATCGAGCCGCCCAACATCTGCTTGTGCCGCCAAGCTTCCTTGATGAACTCCTTCGAGCCAGCCAGGCTTGCCCCGACCGGCGCACCCAGCCCTTTCGTATAATCCAGCCAGAGGGAATCGACGCAGGCGGCGTAGTCGCTGGCCGGCGTGCCCGACTTCACGGAGGCATTGGCGAGCCGCGCCCCATCCATATGCAGCGCCAAGCCGGCGCCGCGCGCCGCCGCCATCACGCCCTGCATCGTGGCCAGAGGCCACACCGTTCCGAACCCTCCATTCGAGGTGTTCTCGATGGAGACCAGCCGCGAGCGCGGATTGTAGCGGCTCTCGGGATCGCGGAGGGCGGCCTTCACCTGCTCGCCGGTGAAGACGCCGGCCGGACCCTCGACGGCGCGGATCATGACGCTGGCGTTGGCCGCGGGGCCGCCCCCTTCGGAGTTGATGATATGCGCCGTCCGGTCGGCGATCACCTCGTCGCCGGGGCGGCAGTGGACGCGGATCGCGATCTGGTTGGCCATCGTGCCGCTCGGCAGGAATACCGCGTCCTCCTTGCCGAGCAGCTCGCAGACTCGCTCGCGCAGGCGGTTGACCGTGGGATCCTCCATCTTCTGTTCGTCACCGACGTCGGCGTCGGCCATTGCCTTTCGCATGCCGGGGGACGGCTTGGTCTTGGTGTCGCTGTAGAGGTCGATGAAGCGGTTTTGCATGGCGTGGTGCGGTCTCCTGCGCCACCATACCGGCAATCGATGGAGGGAGGAAACATGAGCCAGTTTGCGGCCCAGCCCACAGCCTCGGTAATGCCGGAGGAGCTGCTGTACGGCGTCGACGAGGCCATCGCCACCATCACGCTGAACGCGCCGCAGCGCATGAACACGATCTCCGGACCCATGCTCCGGCAACTCACCGACGCGCTGGTCCGCGCCAGCGAGGACAAGGCCGTGCGTGTCGTCGTCCTGACCGGTACCGGCCGAGCCTTCTGCGCCGGGTTGAACCTGGAGGCACAGAGCAAAGGTACCGACAATCTCAGCGTCGGCTCCGGCGCCACACCGACGAACATCGACCTGCGCAACACGCCGCCGCCGGTGCTGCATGCGCTCGACAAGCCGGTGATCGCGGCTCTCAACGGCTCGGCGGCGGGCTACGGCCTGGACCTCGCGTTGGGCGCCGACATCCGCATCATGGGCCAATCCGCGAAGCTTGCGGCGTCCTATGCCAAGCGTGGCGTGTTGCCGGAGTCGGGCGGCACCTGGTACCTCCCGCGCATGCTGGGCTGGGCCAAGGCAGCCGAGATCATCTTCACCGGCCGTACGCTGGACGCCCAGCAGTCGCTCGAGATCGGGCTCGTCAACCAGGTGGTCCCCGACGCCGAGGTAATGGGGGCTGCCCGCGCTCTGGCACTGGAGATCGCAGCCAATGCGCCGCTGGCCATCCAGGCCGCCAAGCGCATGATGCGGATGGCCTGGAACGAGCCCTTCAACGAGCACGTCCATCACGTTTTCCTTCAGCTCCTTCCGCTGATGCAGACGAACGACATGAAGGAAGGCATCAGGGCCTTTCTGGAGAAGCGCGCGCCGCGGTTCGAAGGACGTTGATCACTGGTGGCCATGCCTTCAAAAAGGCGATTTCCCACTCGAACTTCGATAGAATGACGCTGACGGTGCCGCCGGTGCAAGAATCGGAGGCGCATATGCGTTCGGACTTTGCGAGGGAGACGAGACACATGCTGAAGGGTGCCATGGTCGGAGCGGTTGCCGGTCTTCTGCTGGGAGGCACTGCCTATGCGCAGGCGCAACCGGTCGTCTACACCTGGACCGGTTACGGCGTTAACGTCGTCGGCAGTTCCAAGTGCCCGACCTACAAGATGACCATCGACGTCACGGTCACGGGCGATGCGGTCAAGGGACGCTTCCAGCAGGAGGGCCGACCGGAGCGCGGCTTCGAGACGACGCTCGGCAAGAACGGTGCCATCAAGACCGCCGCTATCGTCGGCGGCGGAAACATGATGGACGTGGTCGGCCAGATCAAGGAAGGCGATTCGAAGATCCTTCTGCTGGGCTATTGCCGCTTCGAAGGGCCCCTTACCAAGAAACAGTAGGCAGCGCAGGCGGTGACCTGACGGTTCCGCCTGTCCGACGACGTCAGGCTGCGGCAGCGCTCGCTCTGCCGCGGCCCCGGCGCTTGCCGGTCGCCTCGGCGTGGCTCGCCGCTCCGACCTTCTTGATCATCTCGAAGATGCCCTTCCGGACCCTGTCCTGACGGATGTTGTAGTAAGCGCGCACGAGTTCGAGCGTCTCGCGCTTGATCAAGGGATCCTTCTCCTGCTCGAAGGGGGTGCCGGCTTCCGCCAGTCCCTTGCGGTTGCTCCGGGCGGCGACACGGCCCGCCAGCGCATTCTGCGGCATCTCCTCGAAGAAGAAGGTGACCGGCACTCCGAGCACCTTGGCAAACTCGTACAGCCGGCTGGAGCCCATGCGGTTGGAGCCGCGCTCATACTTCTGGATCTGCTGGAAGGTGAGACCGACGGCTTGGCCAAGCTTGGTCTGGCTCATGCCGAGCGCGATGCGGCGTTGACGCATGCGGGCGCCGACATGGATATCTACGGGATGTGACTTGGCCAAGATGCGGTTCCTTTGCTCCACGGGAATTGAAGAGGC
Organism: Pseudomonadota bacterium; assembly: GCA_049323495.1. Taxonomy (GTDB): domain Bacteria; phylum Pseudomonadota; class Alphaproteobacteria; order Reyranellales; family Reyranellaceae; genus Reyranella. The sequence continues at coordinate 11,585 of JBMONG010000015.1, read as the reverse complement.
GGAAGATACTTCATGCTGGCGAAAAGGGGCATGTCAATAAGTCGCAAAAGAAGTGACGGGGGCGGTGCCTGGGGGAGGTGGTGCAGTAAATCCTCCGTCTGCGGTCGAACACATGGCTATTTGCACTCGCTACGTCGCTTCAGGACAGAGGATACAATCCCTATAGCGTCCCGGGTTGCGGGCGGGTGACCTTTCGATGACCGGACTTCAGCCGCCTAGGGTTGCATTATGGACATGTCATACGCCTGCAGGTGACCACTGGGTCTGCCGTGTCCAGGCGGCGCCCCTTCGCGCAGGCGCAATGGATTTCTCCATGTGTCACCATCTTGTTGCTTGTTTCCGTGTAGGTGGTGGATGCTTGGAATGCCGACGTGGGGAACCCGATCATGTGTGCTGTCAGACTGACTGCGGCCGCTCTTTGCTTCGCCGGAGCGCTCTCCGTCGGGACGAGTGCCTTCGCCGCGGATGGATTCGACGTGGTGGTATTGGGCGCCCTTGGCGGCATCCAGGACGGCAATCTCAGCGCCATGCTGATCCACCCGCACGACGATGATCGTGCCGTGACCTGCGACGCCGGCACCCTCGTCAATGGGCTGCGCGTGGCCGACGAGAAGGGGGCCTTCGCCAATGTGGCACTTCCCCCCGGGACGAAGCTCAATCGCGTCGGCTATGTGCTGACCGATCGTCTCAAGGGCTATCTGATCAGCCATGCCCATCTCGACCATGTTGCGGGGCTGGTGATTGCGTCACCGGACGATGGCCGCAAGCCCATCTACGGGTTGCCGTCGGTGACGGCCGACTTGGTGGAAACCTACTTCAACTGGCGCGCCTGGCCCAACTTCACCAACCGCGGAAAGGCGCCGCAGCTCGGCAAGTTCTCCCTCGTCGACCTCACGCCCGGGGTGCAGACGCCGCTTGCCGGCACGGCCATGACCGTGACGCCGTTTCCGCTCTCCCATGGTGGCGTCGAATCGACGGCCTTTCTGCTTGAGAGCGGCGAAGATTCCCTCGCGTGCTTCGGAGATACCGGCCCAGATGCCGTCGAGAAGGCCACCCGGCTCCGCGCCGTATGGACCGCGCTCGCCGAGCAGGTGAAGCAGAAGCGGCTGAAGGCGATCGTCATCGAGACGTCATACACCAGCGACCGCCCCGACAATCTGCTGTTCGGCCACCTCACGCCGCGCTGGCTCATGGAGGAACTCCGCGTCCTCGACAAGCTTGCTGGCGGCAACGCTCTGCGCGGCCTTCCGGTGGTGATCAGTCATATCAAGTATTCCCTGACGACCGAGCAACCGCAGCGGCAGGTGCTCCAGGAGCTGGAAGCTGCCAACGACGTCGGCGTGCGCTTCGTCATTCCCGAGCAGGGGCAGCGCTGGCACTTCCGGTGACAGCCGCACGGACCTCAGGTCATGTACTGGCCGCCATTGGCCGTGATGGTGGCGCCGGTGATGAAGGAAGCGGCGTCGTCGACGAGGAAGCGCACGACATGGGCGATTTCCGTATCGTGGCCGAGGCGCCCGACCGGGATCTGGCTCACGATCGACTGCAGTGCCTTGGGCGACACCGCTGCGACCATGTCCGTCGCCACGTAACCCGGCGCCACCGCGTTGACGGTGATGCCTTTGCTCGCCGATTCAAGGGCAAGGGCCTTGGTGAATCCCAGCATGCCAGCCTTGGCGGCCGCGTAGTTGGACTGGCCGAACTGGCCCTTCTGACCATTGATGGACGAGATGTTGATGATGCGGCCGAAGCCCCGCTCGCGCATCCCCTCGATCACCAGGCGGCAGGTGTTGAAGCAGGAGCTGAGGTCGATCGCAATGACCTCATGCCATTGCTGCGGCGTCATCTTGTGCAGCATGGCATCGCGCGTCACGCCGGCATTGTTGACCAGGATGTCGATGGGGCCGAGATCCTGCTCGATGCGCTTGATCCCGTCGGCGCAGGCGTCGAAGTTCGACACGTCGAACTTGTGGACGCCGATGCCCGTTTCCTGGCTGAATTTCTGGGCTGCGGCATCATTGCCGACATAGTTGGCGGCGACCGTGTGGCCGGCATCCCTCAGCGCCATGGCGATCGCATGACCGATTCCGCGTGTTCCACCCGTCACCAATGCAACGCGCTGCATTCTGCTCCTCCGCGCCTACGCGCAAAGCTTACCGCCGGGAGCCCGCCGATCCTTGATCCTGCTCAAGCCGGCGCCACCGGCCGAATCGACGCGTCAGACCTTGCGGCAGATCAAGTGGTCGCCGCCGGGAAGAAGCGAGACTGCACGGCATGAACGAGTCAGGCACGACCCCCACGGGCCTCCACCGCGATCCGCCTCCCGGGGCCGGGCCGCATGGCCATGATTCCTATGTGGTCACCGCGCTGTCCGACGTGACCGACCGCGCCTTGCACGCTGCCCTTGCGCGGTTCACCATGGGTCTGTCGCCGGCGGCCATTGCCGCCGCCTACCTGGACTGGCTGGTGCATCTTGCCGCCGCACCCGGCAAGAGGCTGCAGCTCGTCGACAAGATGGCGCGCAAGACGTTGCGCTTTGCGAACTGGACGTGGCGTCAGGCTATCGAGTCCGGCAAGGTGCTCCCGGTCATCAAGCCTCTGCCTCAGGATCGGCGTTTCAAGGGCGAGGCCTGGCAACAGCTGCCGTTCAATCTGCTCTACCAGGGTTTCCTGCTGCAACAGCAGTGGTGGCACAACGCGACCTCCGATGTTCGCGGCGTCACCGGCCATCATGAGGCCATGGTCCAGTTCGGCGCCCGGCAGTTTCTCGACATGCTGTCGCCGTCCAATTTCCTCTTCACCAATCCGGAACTCCTGCGGCGCACCGTGGAGACGGGCGGCCGCAACTTCCTGAGCGGCCTGCAGCACATGGCCGAGGATTGGGAGCGCAATGTCAGCGGCCGCAGGCCTGTCGGCAGCGAGGCTTACGAGGTCGGCCGCAACGTCGCCGCGAGCCCGGGAAAGGTCGTGTACCGCAACCGGCTGATGGAGCTCATCCAGTACGAACCGTCGAGGGCGCAGGTCAGGCCGGAGCCGGTCCTGATCGTGCCGGCCTGGATCATGAAATACTACATCCTCGATCTGTCGGCGCAGAACTCGCTGGTGAAATATCTCACCGATGAGGGCTTCACCGTCTTCATGATCTCCTGGAAGAACCCCGATGCCAATGACCGGGACCTCGGCATGGAGGACTACCGTGTGATGGGCCCGATGGCGGCGCTGGACGTCATTGCCGCCATCCTGCCCGATCGCCAGGTCCATGCCCTCGGCTATTGCCTAGGAGGCACCCTGCTGTCCATCGCCGCCGCGACAATGGCGCGTGATGGCGACGCGCGCCTCAGGACCATGACCCTGCTGGCCGCGCAGACGGATTTCACGGAGGCCGGCGAGCTGATGCTGTTCATCGACGAAGGCCAGATCGCCTTCCTCGAGGACATGATGTGGGAGCAGGGGTTCCTGGACGCCAAGCAGATGGCCGGCGCCTTCCAGATGCTGAGGTCCAACGACCTCGTCTGGTCGATGGTGCTGCAGCGTTACCTGATGGGCGAGCGTGAGCCTCTGAGCGACCTCATGGCCTGGAACGCGGATGCGACGCGTCTGCCGTACCGCATGCATTCGGAATATCTCCACGGCCTGTTTCTCGACAACGACCTGGCGGAAGGCCGCTATGTCGCCGGCGGCCGGGCGGTAGCCCTCACCGACATCCGTGTGCCGATCTTCGCGGTCGGGACGGATCGGGACCACGTGGCGCCCTGGCAGTCCACATACAAGATCCACCTGCTGGCCGACACCGACGTGACCTATGTTCTGACCAATGGCGGGCACAATGCCGGCATCGTCTCCGAGGTCGGCCATCCGGGACGCCGCTACCGGCTGATGCACAAGGGAGCGCAGGACCGCTATGTCGACCCGCAGAGATGGCTGGCGATGGCCCCGCTGCAGGAGGGATCATGGTGGCCGGCCCTCGCGGCGTGGCTGGCGGCGCGGTCCGGCGAACCTGTGCCTCCTCCCGCCATGGGCAGGCCGGAACTCGGCCTGTCGGCCCTTTGCGATGCCCCCGGCACCTATGTCCTTCAGGATTGAGCGGACCAGCGGCCAGCGCGCAAGCTCATGGTCGCGAGCACGAACCGCAGCGTAGGTGAATCCGGATATCGTGCGACTCTTGCACGTTGATCCAGATCAATCGGCCACCGCCGGCTTCCGGCATGATTCATGTCAGTATCGACCCGGCCAGTGGGTCGCACCCGGGGGGACGACATGGATGCGGGTACCGGCAGCGCAGCCAGGGCGGCAGCTCGTTCGACGGCCGATCTTGAGAAGCTCGCCATCGACCAGGTGCTCGCCGCACTCGGGACGAGCGTCGCGGAGGGATTGCCCTCGGACGAGGCGGAGAGGCGACTGTCGCAGTATGGCTCCAACGCGATCGTCGAGAAGGAGCGCAGTTTCGCCGAACGCCTGCTCGGCTGCTTCACGGGACCGATCGCCTATCTGATCGAGGCAGCCGCCGCGATATCGGCGTTTCTCGGGCACTGGCAGGACTTCGCGGTCATCGTCGGCCTGTTGCTGTTCAATGCCGTCCTCGACCTGTGGCAGGACATGAAGGCGTCGAACGCGCTGGCGGCGCTGAAGAAGGGCTTGGCGCCGGTCGCGACGGCCCGGCGCGGTGGAGCCTGGGCGCAAATCGAATCCGCGAAGCTCGTTCCGGGCGACATCGTGAAGATCCGGCTGGGCGAGATCGTGCCGGCGGATCTTCGCCTGGTCGCCGGCGCCTACGCCGCCATCGACCAGTCGGCCCTGACGGGCGAGTCCCTGCCGGTCGCGAAGAAGGTGGGCGACGAGGCCTATTCGGGCAGCGTCGTGAAGCAGGGCGAGATGGAGGGCGTCGTGATCGCCACCGGCTCGCAGACCTTCTTTGGCCGCACCGCCAAGCTCGTGGCGGGGGCGGGCGCCGTGAGCCACGCGCAGAAGGCGATGTTCCAGATCGGCAATTTCCTGATCGTCCTGGCCCTTGTGCTGGCAGCCGTGCTGGTCGGCTTCCGCGTCTACCATGACATCGTCGTCGCCGATAACTGGGGCACCGCCGATGCCCTGGACATCCTGCAGTTCGTGCTGGTGCTGCTCGTGGCGTCGATCCCCGTGGCCATGCCCGCCGTCTTTTCGGTGACCATGGCGCTCGGCGCGCTGGCCTTGTCGCGGCAGAAGGCGATCGTCTCGCGCCTCGAGGCCATCGAGGAGATGGCGGGCGTCGACATCCTCTGCTCGGACAAGACCGGCACGCTGACCAAGAACCAGCTCAAGCTCGGGGACCCCATCCTGTTCGCCGCCAAGGATGGACAGGAGGTCGTCCTGGCCGGCGCGCTGGCGTCGAAGATCGAGGATCGCGATGCGATCGACGCGGCCGTGATCGAGGCATTGCCCGACGTGAAGGTGCTGTCGGACTGGAAGCAGGTGGGCTTCACGCCGTTCGACCCGGTGACGAAGCGCACATCGGCGAAGGTCGTGTCCCCTGACGGGCGTCAGCTTGTCGTGGCGAAGGGGGCCCCGCAGGTCATCGCCGATCTCGTGAAGGCAGACGGCGCGACGGCGCAGGATGTGCACAAGACGGTCGAGCAATTGGCGGCGAAGGGCTATCGCGCGCTCGGCGTGGCGCGTTCGGCCGACGATGGCGCGACCTGGACCCTGCTCGGCATCCTGCCGATGTTCGACCCGCCGCGCGACGACTCGCGCGAGACGATCGATCGCGCGCGCGAGAAGGGCGTGGCGATCAAGATGATCACCGGGGACGACACGGCGATCGCACGCGAGACCGCCCGGCAGCTCGGCATGGGCGCGAACATCATCGCCGCGGCGGACGCCTTTCCCAAGGGCATGGATCCCCACAACGTGCCGCCGCAGATCGTCGACGCGATCGAGGCCGCGGACGGCTTCGCGCGGGTGTTCCCCGAGCACAAGTACGCCATCGTCAAGGCGCTGCAGGGGCGCGGCCATCTCGTGGCGATGACCGGCGACGGCGTCAACGACGCGCCGGCGCTCAAGCAGGCGGATTGCGGCACGGCGGTATCCGGCGCCACCGACGCGGCACGCGGCGCGGCGGCCCTCATCCTCACCTCGCCGGGCCTGTCGGTGATCAACAGCGCCATCGACGAGGCGCGGCGCATCTTCGGGCGCATCACCAGCTACACGATCTATCGCGTGGCGCTCACCATGACCATCATGTTCCTGGTCGTGCTGTCGTCGATCACGCTCGGTTTCCAGCCGCTGTCGGCGATCATGATCGTCATCATGTCGCTGCTCGACGACATCCCGATCATGGCCATCGCCTATGACCATACGCCGGTTTCGCCGCAGCCGATCCGCTGGCGCATGCCGCGCATGCTTTCGGTGTCCGCCGTGCTCGGCCTGTTCTCGGTCGTGCAGGCGTTCGGCCTGCTGCTGATCGGCATGGAGGTGCTGTCCAACCCGGCCTGGAACGCCTGGTTCGGCCTCGCCGACCGGGTCCATCTGCAGACGGCGGTGTTCCTGCAGCTCGTGGTCGGCGGCCATCTGCTGCTGTTCGTCACCCGCACCGAACGATGGTTCTTCCTGCCGCCGTTCCCCTCGGCGCCCCTGCTTGGCGCCATCCTGGCCACCCAGCTGGTGGCGGCTCTCATGTGCGGCTTCGGCTGGCTGGTGCCGGCGATTTCCTGGCGTACGGTCGCTGCGGTCTGGGTCTACAATCTGGCCTGGATGGTGGTGCTGGGCGCCGTGCGTCTCGCCGTCGAGCGCACCATCGACAACCGCACGACATCACGGCTGCGCAGCGGATCCATGGTCATGCGGTCGCTGACAGGCCATCTTGCGGCGCGGGGCCGTGCGACAGGCTGACAGGGAAGAAACGACATGAGCTATGCACACCAACTGCTCGCGACGCCGGGTGGCAAGATCCGGCTGAAGGACATCGACCCCGGCTTTCACGGTCACCACGAGTCGGCCGACAAGGCGGCACCAGAGATCGCCGGGCACCTCGACAGACTCCGGACGCTTCAGTACACGCTCTACGCCGAGAAGGCGCACTCGCTGCTGATCGTCCTGCAGGGCATCGACGCGGCAGGCAAGGACGGCGTCTGCCGGCACGTGATCGACGCGATGAATCCCCAGGGCTGCGTTGTCACGGGCTTCAAGCAGCCGACCGCGGAGGAACGCGGTCACGACTTCCTGTGGCGTGTCCATCGTCATGCGCCGGAGCTGGGCAAGGTCGCCATCTTCAACCGCTCGCACTACGAGGATGTTCTGGTGGTGCGCGTCCACAAGCTCGTGCCGAAGGAGCAATGGTCGAAGCGCTACGATCACATCAATGCGTTCGAACGGCTGCTTGCGGACAGCGGCACAACCATCCTGAAGTTCTTTCTGTGGATATCGAAGGAGGAACAGCTCGAGCGCTTCAAGCAGCGGCTCGACGATCCTGCTCGTCAGTGGAAGATCAGCGACAGCGACTACACGGAACGGGCGTACTGGGATGACTATGTCGCGGCCTACGAGGAGATGCTGGAGCGCTGTTCCACGGACGTCGCACCGTGGTACGTCATCCCCTCGAACCACAAGTGGTTTCGCAATCTCGCGGTGTCGCAGATCATTTGCGAGGCACTTGGCGGCATGAAGCTGAAGATGCCGAATCCGACGGTCGACCTGGACAAGATCCGGGAGTCGTACCACAAGGCGGCCAGACAGTGACGCCTGGTTGATCTCGCGAAGGCGCAATGGACCTTACTCTCGCGGTATTCCTCGCGACCTACGTAGCCATGGCCCTGGGCCGGCTGCCCGGCTTTCGTGTCGATCGCACCGGCGCGGCGCTGCTGGGCGCAATCGCCATGCTCGTGCTCGGAAGGATCTCGACCGATGCCGCGTGGGCAGCGGTCAGCTTCCCGACAATCGCCCTGCTGTTTGGCCTGATGATCGTCTCCGGCGCCTTCGCCGTTTCCGGTTTCTATGCCTGGGTCGCGGATCGGGCAGCTTCGCTGCCGCTCTCGCCGGCGGGCTTGCTGGCGGTCATGGTGGCGACATCGGGACTACTTTCCGCCGTGCTGACGAACGATGTCGTCGTCGTCGCCATGGTACCCCTGCTGGTGCAGCTCTGCCTGGCGCGCGGCCTCAACCCGACGCCCTTCCTGCTGGGTTTCGCCTTCGCCGCCAATGTCGGATCGGCCGGCACGGTTATCGGCAGCCCGCAGAACATGATCATCGCCCAGGGACTCGACCTGTCGTTCGTCGGCTTCATGCGCGCGGCGCTGCTGCCGTCCATCCTGTCGCTGGTGCCGGTCTGGGCGGTGATCGTCGTGCTCTACCGGAGGCGCTGGACGCTGGGACCGGAAGCGGCAGGCCCGCCCGTGGCGGCGGGCGGCGTTCCTCTCGATCGGGCGGAGACGCTCAAGGCCGCGGTCGTGACGCTGGGCGTCATCGCCGCCTTTTGCTTCACCACCTGGCCACGGGACCTGATCGCGCTCGCCGCGGGCGCCCTGCTCCTGCTCAACCGGCGCATTTCGTCGGCGGACGTCATGAAGCATGTCGACGGCGACCTGATCCTCCTTCTGGGCGGGTTGTTCGTCGTCAACGCCGCCTTCGCCACGACCGGCCTGCCTCAGCAGGCGCTCGCCCATCTCGCGGACTGGGGCCTCGACCTGAAGGATCCGCTGGCGCTCTTCTTCGCCATCTCGGTCGTCAGCGACATCGTCGGCAACAATCCGGCGGTTCTGCTCGTCATGCCCTACATCCAGGCAGCCGACCCGGAGTTGATCGGGGCGGCGATGGCGCTGGGCACGGGCTTTGCCAGCAATATCGTCGTGTTCGGCAGCCTCGCCGGCATCATCGTCGCCGAGCAGGCCGCCCGGCGCGGCGCACCGATCTCGCTGCTGGAGTTCTCGCGTGCCGGCGTTCCGGTGTCGCTGGCCACCATGCTGGTCGCAGTCGGATGGCTGCTTCTGCTGAGGTAGAGCGCGTCAGATCAGGAGGTGCTGCCGCACCGCGTCGCTCGTCGCCAGCTGGTCTTGGTGGATCTCGGCGGCCACCGTGCCCTTGTCGATCACGTAGCATCGTTCGCTGATCGCCATGATCGTGTCGAGGTTCTGCTCGACGAACAGGATCGTGGTGCCGAGCTGGTCGCGGATCGACTTCAACACGTCGCAAATCATCTGGACGATCGAGGGCTGGATGCCCTCCGAAGGCTCGTCGAGCAGCATCAGCCGCGGATTGCCCACCATGGCGCGGCCAATCGCGAGCTGCTGCTGCTGGCCGCCGCTCAGCGTGCCGGCCGACTGCCGCCGCCGCTCCTTCAGGATCGGGAAATACTGATAGACGAGGTCGACCAGGCGGCGATCCTTCGCCGAGCTCGCCAGCAGGCTGACCCGGATATTCTCCTCCACGGTCATGCGCGGGAAGACCTGGCGGCCCTGAGGGATGTAACCCATGCCCAGCCGGGCCCGCTCGTCGGCCGGCAGCGCCGTGACCGGCTGCCCGAGGAGACATATCTCCCCCGCGGTGGCCGGCAGGAGGCCGATCAGGCAGCGCATGATCGTCGTCTTGCCCACGCCGTTGCGGCCGATCAGGCTGACGATCTCGCCCTTGCCGACAGCGAGGTCGATGCCGCGCAGGACGGGCGTGCTGCCGTAGGCGGCGTGCAGCCCCGACACGTCGAGGACGGGGTCAGTGGCCATGGCCCTTGCCCAGGTAGATCTCCTCGACCCTCGGATCGGCGATGATGGTGTCGGTGCTGCCTTGGGCGAAGATCCTCCCGAGGTGCAGCACGGTGATGCGCTGCGCGATCTGGCGCACGAAGGTCATGTCGTGCTCGACGACGAGCATGGTCATGCCTTCCGCATTGAGGCGCTTGATCATGTCGCCGGTGCGCTCCGTTTCCTGGGGAGACATCCCCGCCGTGGGCTCGTCGAGGAGGAGGAGCGTCGGCTGCAATGCCAGCGCCATGCCGATCTCCAGCCACTGCTGCTGGCCATGCGACAGGATGCCGGCCGGCTTCGCCGCGTCCTCCTGCAGCTGCAGGAACTCCAGCAGGCGGGCCTTCTCGCGCTGCATCGCCGGGCCCGTCGACTTGCGCTGCAGGGCGATCTCGAGGTTCTGGGCCACCGGCAGCTCGCGGAACACGCTGGGGACCTGGAGTTTGATGCTCATGCCACGCTCGACCCGTTCGTAGGGCTTGCGCTGGGTGACGTTTTCGCCGCCGAACAGCACTTCGCCGGCCGAGGGCGGATAGGTGCCGGCGACCAGCTTGAAGAGCGTGCTCTTGCCGGCGCCGTTGGGACCGATCAGACAGTGGATCTCGCCGGCAGCCACCTCGAAGTCGACGTCGGACACAGCGGCGAGTCCGCCGAAGCGCTTGCTGACGGCCCGGGTCTCGAGCAGCGCCGTCATCGCATCGCTCCATTGCCGGGCTGGCCGCGCCGTCCCGCCCGGGCAAGCCACAGGCCGATGCTGCGGACGAAGCCTGCGGGCATGAGCATCACCGTGGCGAGCAGCAGGAAACCCATGAGGATCAGCGCATATTGCTGGCTGTAGACGGTGATCGTCTGGAACATCAGCAACAGCAGGAAGGTGCCGATCGCCGTAGCGGTCAGGTCCTGGCGGCCGCTGAAGGCGACCCAGATGATGGGCATGGCGGCGGCGGGCAGGCCCATGGAGGCCGGCGGGATGAACTGGCCCCAGGCCGTGTAGAGCACGCCGCTCAGCCCGGCCAGCGAGCTGCCGATGACGAAGGCGACGAGCTGATACCTGCGGACGTCGTAGCCCAGCAGCTCGGTGCGCAACGGATCCTCGCGGATCGCCACCAGCACGTTGCCAAACCGGCTGTTCACCAGCATGCGTAGGCCGAGATAGATCGCCGCCAGCAGCGCCAGCACGAAATAATAGAGAGGGATGCCTTCGAGGTAGACGTCCTGTTCGAACCACGGTAGCTCGAGCGGCGGCATGCCGATCATGCCGTTGAAGCCGTTGAATCGCGCCTGGCCGATCGCCCATTCGGGACCGGCGGTCTGCCCGAAGAAGGCCGCCAGCGCCAAGGTGGTGGCGAAGGTGACGATGCCGAAGAACACGCCGCTCACGCGACCGTAGACGAGGAAGTAGCCCAGCAGCATGGCGAACAACGCCGCCACGGCGACCGCGCCGACCAGGCAGAGCAGGGTCATGGCGCCCGTCGCGCCGAGATTGATCGACAGCACGCCGTAGCTGTAGCCGGCAACGCCGAAGAAGGCGGTCTGGCCGAACGAGAACATTCCCGTGTAGCCCCACATCAGGGACAGGCCGAGCGCCATCAGCGTGAAGATCAACAGATAGGCGATGTTGCCGACATCGTACGAATCGGCGAAGGCGGGATAGACCAGGGCGATCGCCGCGACGGCGGCGAAGCCTGTCCAGAAACCGCGGCCGTTGCCCAGGGTCTGCGGCCCGTTCAGCCGCCGGAGCATCGGGGACATGGCCTAGCAGGCTGTTGAAAAACTCATCGTAGTTCATTGAAGAGGATGATTCACTGGTTCCGGTTGCTACGGAGTCGGTGATGCGTGGATCGGATGAGCGATCTGGGTCGTTGTTCAGCTACGTTGACC
>JBMONG010000014.1:0-99273 GCA_049323495.1 Pseudomonadota bacterium | reverse complement strand
CGCGCCGCGACGAAAGAATCGAATCTGGCGAGCCTCGGTTTTGAACTGATCGTGGGCCGCATGGGTCTTTAACGAATCGATGTTGCGCACGGGAGCCCCTGAAAAACCTATTTCAACAACCTGCTAACGCTTGGCCGAACGGCCCACATAGGGATTCCTGGGCTTGCGCATCGTCAGCCGGATCGGCACGCCGGGCAGGTCGAAATCGTCCCGCAGGCGGTTCACCAGGAACCGCAGGTAGTCGTCGCCCAGTTCCTCCGGCTGGCTGACCGACAGCACGAAGGTCGGCGGCCGCGTCTTGATCTGGGTCATGAAGCGCAGCCGGATGCGCCGCCCCTTGGCCAGAGGCGGCGGATGCAGCGTCTCCATCTCGCGCAGCCAGCGGTTGAGCTTGGGCGTGGGCACACGCCGGTTCCACGTCGCATAGGTCCTGAACACCGCCGGCATCAGCCGCTCGATCCCGCGGCCGCTCAGGGCCGAGAGGCCGACGATCGGCAGGTCTTTCACCTGCGCGAACGATGCCTCCAGCCGGTCCGTCAGTTTCTTCCAGGCGCGGCTCGCTTCGGCCCGATCGTCCGACAGAAGGTCGATCTTGTTGACCGCGATGACGAGCGCCCGGCCCTCCTCGATCACCCAGCCGGCGACGGCCAGATCCTGCTTCTCGGCCATGTTGGTGGCGTCGAGCACGACCACCGCCACGTCAGCCAGCCGGATCGTGTCCAGCGTATCGGCCACCGAGGCAGCCTCGAGCTTCGCCTCGATCCGGCTGCGGCGGCGCATGCCCGCGGTGTCGACGAGCCGGACCGGCCGCCCCTGCCAGCGCCACTCGACGCGGATCGCATCGCGCGTGATGCCCGCCTCGGGGCCCGTCAGCACCCGCTCCTCCCCGACCAGCCGATTGACCAGAGTGGACTTGCCGACATTCGGACGCCCCACGATCGCCAGCAGCAGCGGCCGATCGGGATCGCCGCCTTCCTGTTCGCCCTCCGCGCTCTCGTCCTCGGCCGCCGCCTCTTCCTCGTCCACCTCGGGTTCGATATGGCGGCCCAGCGCCTCGTGCAGGTCGCTCAGCCCCTCGCCGTGCTCGGCAGAGATCGGAATCGGCTCGCCCAGGCCGAGCGCATGCGCTTCCGCCCGGCCCTGCAGGCCGGCCCGCCCCTCGCATTTGTTGGCGACCAGGATGACCTTGTCCGCCCGCTTGCGCAGCCACGCCGCGAAGCTCTCGTCCAGCGGCACGATGCCGGCGCGCGCGTCGATCAGGAACAGGACGACGTCCGCCTGCTCGACGGCGCGTTCGGTGAAACGGCGCATGCGGGCCTCGAGGGCTTCGCCGCCCGCCGTCTCCCATCCCGCCGTGTCGAGCAGCGTGAAGGCGAGGTCGCCCAGCCGTGCGGGCGATTCGCGCACATCGCGCGTCACGCCGGGCGTGTCGTCGACGATGGCCCGGCGCCTGCCGACAAGCCTGTTGAAGAGCGTCGATTTCCCGACGTTGGGCCGGCCGACGATCGCCACCCTCGCCGCGCCGCCCGTCGGCGCGCTGTCGTCAGCGTAACGCAATCAACCGTCCCGAATCGGTCAAGATGTAGATCGTGCGGTTGGCGATCACCGGCCCGAGCCGCATTGGATCGCGCAGATCCATCTTGCCGAGAACCTCGCCGCTGTAGGGCGAGATGGCGAGCAGTTCGCCCAGCGTGCCGGCCACCAGCAGTCGGTCGCCGGCGAGCACCGGTCCCGACCACAGGATTGGCTTCCTGCGCGCTTCGTCGTGGTACTGCGTAAGCGGGGTCACCCACTTGACCTTGCCGCTGTCGCGGGCGATGGCCGCGACGTCGGCCGAGCCGGTGGTCACGAACACGAAGCTTCCCGCGGCCCATGGCGTCTGGTTGCCGCCGATGCTGCGCTCCCACACCCTCTGCCCCGAGCGCAGCTCGACGGCGGCGAGCTGGCCGGCGGTGCCCATCGCCAGCACGAGGCCGCGGTCGATCACGGGCCGGCCCCGGATGTCGGTCAGGTTGCCGAACGCTCGCACCTCGCCGCGCGCCCCGATCATGGTCTCGTTCCACACGGGCCGGCCGTTCTCGAGGCGAAGGCCGACCAGCTCGCCGGACGTGAAGGGCACCACGATATACTCGCCCGATCCGGCGGGGCTGTTGCCACCGACAAAGCCCGCAGACTCCTGCAAGCCGGTGTACTGCCACAGTTCCGCGCCATCCACGGCGGCAAGCGCCTGCACCTTGTTGTCGATGCCGATCACGAAGACCCGATCGGCGAAGACCAATGGCGCTCCGCGGATCGGCGCGCTCACCGTCGACACCCAGACTTCACTGCCATCGTTCGGATCGAGGGAGTAGACGGCGGCATAGCCCGTGGTCACGAACAGCCTGCCGCCATAGTAGGCCAGCCCACCGCCGAACTCGTCGGAATCGCGCGCCTTCTCGGGCTTCAGGGTCACGCGCCACAGGAGCTGGCCGGTATCGGCATTGAAGGCGGACACGGTGCTCTGCGCGTCCTTGGCGAACACTTTACCGTCCGCCACCACCGGTGGCGTCGTGAGGATGCGCGAGCTGGTCGAGCCGGCGCCGACGTCGGCCGTCCAGATCACCTGTGGCGAATCCCCGACCGCCAGGTTGTGCATCGCATAGTTGGCGAACCCGCCCGACTGCGGCCAGGAATCGTTCACCGCCGGTGCCGGCAGCACGACCGGGACGCTGGCCATGTCCTTGTCGGGTTCCAGTTCGGTCCGCTCGGAGAAGACCGGGACGCGCTCACCTGACAGCGGCGTCTTGCTCTTGCCGAAGATGCTGTCGAACGTATCGCAGCCCGTCAGTCCGGTAGCCAGCAGAAGGGCAACCAGGCCGATCCGCCAATCGGCCGCGCGCATTGCACTCGCCATGGCGTCTACTTCGCCTCCGTGGCGCCGTGGAGATTGAGCATGGCCGTCGCACGCTGCGCCGCACCCTGCGGAACCTGCGGATCCTTGGTTATTTCCGACCACAGCTCGCGCGCCCGTGTCTGGTCGCCCTTCTGCATGGCGACCATCGCCTGCAATTCGCGCACGCTCAGCCGGAAGGGCCGTCCAGGGCCAGCCAGCGGCTCGAGCCGGGCGATCATCTCCTCGGCGCGCGGCGTGTCCACGCTCTTGAAGCCGGCAATGACGTTGGCCAGGTCGGTCAGTTCCTCGGAAGACAGCGTCGGGGCTGCCTGGACGAGCGCCGTGACCTGCGCTTCGACGGGCTCGCGAAGCTGTGCTGCGATCAAGGCTGCCAGCGAACGGTAGGGCTCCGGCGCATCCTTTGCCTGGGCGTCGAAGGCGGCGAGCGCCGCACCGCGGTCCTGGCCGATCTGGGCGAGTGCCGCCGAGTAGGCAGAGCTGGCCCGAGCCCGTTGCGCCGTCTGATATTGCCGCCATCCAACGAGTGCTGTGACCGCCACCACGACGACCACCGCGGCGGCAACGACCCAGGTTCCCCATCGGCGCCACCAGTCCCTGAGCTCATCCTTGCGAACGGCATCGTCGATCTCATGAAAGGCGGCGGAATCGGACACGGGGGCTCCAGGATTTATCGCGCTTTATCAACGGCTTCTGGCGCGAGTTCATAGCCCTCCGCCCGCCCTTTGGCAAACCACGGGCGCAAGGCCTTTTGGGGGCGCTTTACGCTTCCCGGCGCATCTGCAACAATCCGGTAAAGTAAAATGGTTCACCACGCCGCGGCATGAGCAATCTTTACCGATTGGCCGATCAAAGGGCCCGGCGCCGCATCGTCTGCTTCGATCGGCGGGAGCTGTCCCGCCTTCTCAGTCTCTATAGTGGGCGCGTCGCCTCCGGCGAATGGCGGGACTATGCCATCGACTTCCGCCCCGGCATGGCGATCTTCTCGATCTTCCGCCATGCCGCCGAGCAGCCGCTGTTCGCCATCGCGAAGATACCGCCGGGCAATTCGCAGAGTGGCTACATGGTCTTCAACGGACCGCGCAAGCTCGCGCACGGCGATTCGCTCGACGACGTCCTGCGCATATTCGAGCGCAAGCTCAAGCTGCTTCGCGGCTGACCCGTTGGCGCCGCGGCGCCGATCCTACTTGGTCTGCGCGGTCGCTGCACCGATGCCGGCACCCACGGCGGCGCCCGCCAGCGTCGGCGCCAGGAGCGGCCAGCCGACCAATGCGCCGATGGCGAGGCCGGCGCCCGCTCCCATGCCGCCGCCCGTCACCGCCCGTTCACCCCAAGTGTCGCCACAGGCGCTCAACAGCGAAGCGACCAGGAGCAGCGAAGCGATCTTGCCAAGCATCATTTCAACCTCGGGAGGGGGGCCGACATCATTCTAATGTTATTGCTTAATATTAGTTCCTATCATATTGAAAGTAGTGACCTTTCGGTGGCCAGGCTTGATGGCGCTCACGCATTGCGGCCGCGCCAGCGTGCCGGCGGCTGACCGAAGGCGCGCTTGAAGGCGCGGTTGAACGCCACTTCCGATTCGTACCCGGCAGCTTGGGCGATGCGGGCGATGGGCCGGCGTCTGTCGCGCAGCTGTTCCCGGGCAAGCTGCAGCCGCCAGTGTGTCAGGTATCGGATCGGCGGCATGCCGACGAGGCTGCTGAAGCGTTCGTTGAACGCGCTGCGGGACATCGATACCTCGCGCGCCAGCCGCTCGATGGTCCAGTCGGCCCCGGCCCGGCCATGCAGCAGGGCCAGAGCGCGGCCGATCTGCGGATCCCTGAGGCCCCCCAGCCAGCCCAGCTGCGAATCGGCAAGCGTCGCCGCGTAGTCCCGCACGGCCTCGAAGAAGAGCAGTTCAGACAGTCGTGACATGACATGCGAGGCCCCGAACTTGCCGTTGGCCAGTTCTCGGGCCGCGAAGCGCACCGAAGCTTCGACCCACTCGCGCGACGCCCCGTCCCGCATGTCGAGCCTGAGCATCGGCGGCAAGCCGGAGATCAGCGGGTTTTGGACCTCCTCCGTCGCGAGGAAGCCGCAGACGAGATGGGTCGGCTCCCCGCCGCCCCCGTAGTCGATGCGCGCGATGCCACCGCCGTCCCCTGGCCGGATGAGCTCTTCCGCGCTGACCGCGGGGAGCCCGGGCGCGCTCGCCAGCGTATGCCGATCGTTGCGAGGCATCAGCACGACCTCGCCGGCGGAGATCTCCGCCGACTCGCCGTCTTCCAGCTCGCAGATCAGGCGTCCCGCGATGACGAAATGATAGGCGATGATCTGGCCAGGCGTTGCGACGAACGGCCGGATGTCGTCCGCGGTGACTTGCGAAATGGTGCACCACGGCGCTGTGAATTGCGCCTCGAGGAAGACTCCACCGACGAGGCGAACGGAACCCAGGACCTGCGAAAGGACATCGATCAAGGCGCACTCCCGATCGCACTGGCCATCCGATCAAGGAATTCGGACGGCCGGTCATTGGCCTTGTCCCGGAATCCCATATTTTCCGTCACCGCGCCATGGCGCGCTCACAGGGAGTGAAGGAAATGACGGCGGAAGCAAAGTACCGGACTGCCCTCCCGCAGTGTCGCGGCGGCCTGTTCCTGACCGACGGCGGCATCGAGACCACGCTGATCTTCCAGGATGGCTTCGACCTGCCCTATTTTGCGGCTTTCCATCTGTTGCGTGATGCAACGGGCCGCGCGGCGCTGGTGCGCTACTACGAGCGCCATATCGCAATAGCCAAGGCTGACGGGCTGGGATTCGTGCTCGAAAGCCCGACCTGGCGTGCGAGCGCCGACTGGGGCGACAAGCTCGGCTACACGGCAGCCGACATGGCGGCGGTCAACCGCGAATCGATCGAGCTCATGCATGCCATGCGCGATTGCCACGAAACGGCTGCATCGCCGATGGTCGTGAGCGGCTGCGTCGGCCCGCGCGGCGACGGCTACGTTGCGGACCAGGCCATGACGCCGCATCAGGCCGAGACGTATCACAGGCCGCAGATCGAGGCCTTCGCCCATGCCGGTGCCGACATGGTCAGCGCGATCACCATGACGAACGCCGACGAAGCGGTCGGCGTCACGCGGGCGGCCACGGCGGCCGGCATGCCGGTCGCGATCTCCTTCACCGTCGAGACCGACGGCCGGCTGCCGACGGGACAGGCACTGGGCGACGCGATCGACGAGGTGGACGCGGCCACTGGGGGCCGGCCGGTTTACTACATGATCAACTGTGCCCATCCCACGCACTTCGCGGATACGCTGGGCCGCGGGGCGTGGACAGGGCGTATCGCCGGCCTTCGGGCCAACGCGTCACGTCGGAGCCATCAGGAGCTGAACGACTCGCCCGATCTCGATGCCGGGAACCCCGTGGAGCTGGGCGGCCAGTATCGGGACCTGGTGAGACGCTTTCCGCAGATCAACGTGCTCGGCGGCTGCTGCGGCACGGATCACCGCCATATCGAATGCATTGCACTCGCCTGCCGCGAAGTCCGTCGCGCGGCATAGTCGTGCCCCCCTTCGGGGGCGCGCGCGACTGCGCGGTCCTGCAAGGACCTACGGAAAGATCTGCTGGTACCGGTCGGGCTTGAAGCCCACCGTCAGCGTGCCGCCGGCGTCCAGCACTGGCCGCCTGATCATGGACGGCTGGGCGAGCATCAGGGCGATCGCCCTGCGCTCGTCGAGCCCTTCCTTGTCCTTGTCCGGCAGCTTGCGGAACGTGGTGCCGGCGCGATTGATCAGGGCCTCCCATCCCAGTTGCGCGACCCATGCCTCGAGCCGCGCGCGGTCGATCCCCGACGTCTTGTAGTCGTGAAACCCGTAGGCAACCCCCTTCTGGTCCAGCCAGGCGCGTGCCTTCTTCATGGTACCGCAATTCCTGATGCCGTAGATCGTGGTCCCCATCCAGCCTCCACCGTCCGGCGCGGAAATCGCCGGACGTCTGTCGGATTCCGGATACCCCGTTCGTCCTCGGATCGGCAACCCGATGTGAACGATGTGAAGGAGTACACCATGTCCGCCGATCGAGAGCTCGTTCTCACCCGCCTGATCGACGCGCCACGCGAGAAGCTCTACCGGGCCTGGACCGAGCCCGAGCTGCTGAAGCAATGGTTCGCCCCCAAGCCCTGGAGGACACCGGTCGTCGAACTCGATGTGCGTCCGGGCGGATCCATCCTGTTCGTCATGCGCGGACCTGACGGTCAGGAGATGCCCAATCGCGGCGTCTATCTCGATGTCGTGCCGAACGAGCGGCTCGTCACGACGGATGCCTATGTCAAGGCCTGGGAACCATCCGACAAGCCGTTCATGACCCTGACCGTGACGTTCGAGACCGAAGGCGGCAAGACGCGCTATACTGCGCGGGTCGCCCATTGGAGCGTCGCGGATCGGGAAGCGCATGAAAAGATGGGCTTCCACGAGGGGTGGGGCATCTGCGCGGATCAGCTTGCCGCCCTCGCCGCCCGACTCTGACGGCGAGCGTCATCCCGGGGAGAACCTCATGCCCAATGGCTTCGTCTGGTATGAATTGATGACCACCGACGCCAAGGCGTCGGAATCCTTCTACGCCGAGGTCGTCGGCTGGAAGACGCGCGATTCCGGCGTGCCGGGCGTGAGCTATACGCTGCTGTTGGCGGGAGACGTGCAGGTCGCAGGCCTCATGTCCCTGCCCAAGGAGGCGTGCGACGCCGGCGCGCGGCCGGGCTGGGTCGGATACATCGGCGTCGACGACGTCGATGCCTGCGTGGCGCGGATCGTCAAGGCCGGCGGCACGACGCACATGCCACCGGCGGACATCCCGCAGGTCGGCCGCTTCGCCATGGTGGCCGACCCGCAGGGCGCCGTCTTCTGTCTCTTCAGGCTCAACGAGGAGATGTCGCGGCCCACGGCCGGCCCGGCGCAGCCGGGCCATGTCGGCTGGCATGAGCTCATGGCAGGGGACGGCGGCAAGGCATTCGACTTCTATGCCGGCCTCTTCGGCTGGACCAAGGCCGAGGCGGTCGATCTCGGACCGATGGGACGCTACCAGCTCTTCGCGGCAGGCGGCGAACCGATCGGCGGCATGATGACCAAGCCGCCGGAGATCCCCGTCCCCTTCTGGAGCTACTACTTCCAGGTCGATTCGATCGCCGCGGCGCTCGAGCGCCTGAAGGCGGCTGGTGCTTCCGTGATCAACGGGCCGATGGAAGTACCGGGCGGAAGCTGGATCGTACAGGCGGTCGATCCGCAGGGCGCCGCCTTCTCGCTGGTCGGCGCGAAGTAGTCTGTTGCGGCCCATGGCGACCGGCCATGCCGCGCGCCATAGTGGAGGCATGACCAGCCCTCCCTCCTCGCGCCGGACCTTCCTCAAGGCCGGCGCGGCTCTCGCCGGCACCGCCCTCGCCGTGGACCAGGCGGACGCTCAGACCCCTCGTATCACCGGCGGCAGCGAAACATCGTTTCCCTCCGCCGAGGCGCGGGGTTCGAACGAAGGTGGATACAACATCCTCTTCATCCTGACCGATCAGGAGCACTACATGGGGCCGGGCTGGCCCATTCCGCTGCCCGGCCATGAAAGGCTGCGCCGGACCGGCACCTATTTCGAGAACCATCGCATCGCCGCGGACATGTGCTCGGCCTCTCGGGCCGTGATCTACACAGGGCTGCACCAGCCGCTGAACGGCATCTTCGACAATGCCGGCGTGCCCTACATGAAGAGCCTCGACGCCAGGCTGCCGACGATCGGCAAGATCCTGCGGCGGATCGGCTACTACCCGGCCTACAAGGGCAAGTTCCACCTGAACGGCGCGATGGCGATGGAGAACCATCCGAATCACATCGAAGCGCTGTTCGAATCGCTGATGGACCGGGACTACGGCTTCTATGACTACACCGGCACGGGCGACTACATCGAAGGGGCGCTGGGCGGCTACCAGTACGACGAGCTGACGACCGCGCAGGCCATCCAGTGGCTGAAGGCGACCGGCCAGCCGATGACCGCGCGCCGTCAGCCCTGGTACCTCGCGGTCAACTTCGTGAATCCCCACGACGTGATGTGGCTCAACACCGATCTTCCTGGCCATCCGGTTCAGGCCAGGGATGCCAAGCTCGCCATCGCCTACGAGCCCGACGACACGCTCTACAAGCAGCAGTGGGACGGCATCCCGCTGCAGAGCACCTGGCAGCAGCCCCTCGACGGGCCGGGGCGCGTGCCCGCCCACCGCATCTATCACGCTGCCAACGGCTACCTCACCGGCCTCATTCCCAACGAGGAATGGCGCGTGCGCAAGCGCCAGAACTACTACTTCAATGCCCTCCGGGACGTCGACAAGCAGGTCGTCCAGCTTCTCGACGCGCTGGAGAGGCTGAGCCTCACCGACAAGACCATCGTGATCTTCACGTCCGACCATGGCGAGCTGCTCGGCTCGCACGGCGGCCTCAGCGGCAAGGGCACGACGGCCTACCGGCAGCAGAACCACGTGCCGCTGCTGGTCGTCCATCCCGAGATCAAGGGCGGCCAGCGCTGCCTCGAGACGACCTCGCATCTCGATCTCGTGCCGACGATCGTCGCCATGACCGGCAAGGCGACGAAGCCTGCCGAGGGGATGATGGCGCAGATGAAGGGACAGGACATCACCCCTCTCCTGCGCCAGCCCGTCAACCCGGCGTTCTCGCGCAACCGCGGCGGCGTGCTGTTCTGCTACGCCCAGCTCATGGTGCACGACCCGAAGTTCACGCAGACCCTCTACGAGACGCTGCGCGACAAGTCGATTTCCCGCGCCGAGCAGCTGCCGACCCTGGAAAAGTTCCCGATCGACTGGTCGCTGCGCGTGGCGATCCGCAGCATCACCGACGAGCGCTACACCTTCTCCAGGTACTTCTCCTTCCGCGGGTTCAACACGCCGACCACGCCCGAGGAGCTGCGCGCCAACAACGATCTCGAACTCTACGACCTGAAGGCCGATCCGGAAGAGAAGGTGAATCTGGCCTACGACTTCGACGCCAGCCGCGACCTGATCATGGCGATGAACGGCAAGCTGAATGCCCTGATCGCGCGGGAGATCGGCGTCGACGACGGTTCCTTTCTTCCCCTGACGGACTGGATCGACTGGAGCAAGGCCGTACCGGGCGGCGTCAATCTCTGATGTGATCCGCGAGCGCGCCCATCCAGACCGCGACCGCCGTTGCGCCGCCATCCGGCACACCGATGGCGCGGTCGCCGAGATAGCTGCCGCGCCCGAGCCGCGGCCGCATCGCCACCGTCGCACGCGCGCCGGCCTCGGCAGCCGCGGCGGCAGACCGCAGGGCGGCGCCGGCACCGGCGCCGCCTGCCACCGCCGCCTCGAAGGCTGCGGCCGCCGGCAGCAGCGCATCGAGCATCGTGCAGTCGCCCGCCCGAGCGCCGCCCAGCTCTGCGATCGCCTCGGCCCCCGCACGCAGCGCGACCGCCCAGTCGGCCAGCGTTGGGTCCGACGGCAGTCGCCGGGCGGCACGCATGAGGGCCGTGGCATAGAACGGTCCCGAGCTGCCGCCGACCGCCAGGCGCAGGGCTTCGCCCATGCGCGCGAACGCCGTCGGCGGGTCGGCCCACGCTGCCTCCCCGAGTGACTCCAACGCCCGTGCCCCACGCGTCAGGCTGAGGCCCAGATCACCGTCGCCGGCGCGGCTGTCGAGATCGGTGAGCTGCGCTTCTGCCGACTGCAGGGCACCGGCGGCGGCGAGCGCCGCGGCACGCAAAGCGGCGGCATGCGGCCCTGCCGGTCGAGCCGGACGGGCGACGGATCGGGCCGGCGGCAGGATCCGTCGAGCGCGGACGATACCGCCGTCCCGCCATGCCGGTGCGCGCGCCGGCGCGTCGAGCAGCGCCAGCCGCGGCTCGTCCACCTTGAGCACGGAGAGCGAGCAGCCGGGCATCTCGAGGGCCGTGAGGAATTCGCCGCTCCAGGCCCGCACCGGATGCAGGCCGCGCTCCCGCAGCGCGGCCAGGGCACGCCGCGCCACGATCGCCAGCTCCATCTCGGGCGTCCCGCCCAGGCCGTTCACGAGGAGCGCCAGCGGTGCGCCACGCGCCGGCGCGAGGTCGCTCAGGATCGCATCCATGAGACGCGTCACCAGCGCATCCGCCTCAAGAACGGGAGAGCGCTCGACACCCGCTTCGCCGTGGATGCCGAGGCCCAGCTCCATTTCGTCCTCGCCCAGCACGAACCCAGGACGGCCAACTGCCGGAACGGTGCAGGCGCCGAGCGCCACGCCCATGCTGCCGAGGTCGGCCGCCGCCGCGCGCGCCGCCGTGGCCACCTCGCCGAGGCTCCGGCCCGCAGCGGCCGCCGCCCCGGCGATCTTGTGGATCAGCACGGTGCCGGCAATTCCGCGGCGCCGGTCGCGTTCCACGGTGCCGGCGAGCGCCACGTCGTCTGCCACGATCACGACTTCGACCGGAATGCCTTCCGCCCGCGCCAGTTCGGCAGCGAGCCCGAAGTTCAACCGGTCGCCGGTATAATTCTTCACGATCAGCAGCGCTCCTGCCGGGCCCGCAGCCGCGCGGATCGCCGCCAGGACGGCATCGACGCTGGGCGACGTGAAGACGTCGCCTGCTACCGCCGCCGAGAGCAGGCCGGGGCCGACATATCCGGCGTGGGCCGGCTCGTGGCCAGAGCCGCCGCCCGAGATCACGGCGACGGGCCGGCTTGCCGGCGGCCCGAGATCCGCGCGTACGACGACGTCGAAGTCCGCAAGCAGCGCCAGACTGGCGTGGAGGTCGCACAGGCCTTCGAGCATCTCGCGCACCACGCGTCGCGGGTCGTTGATCAGCTTCTTCAAGGCGCCCTCCCCCTCTTCACGAGCGTGGCGCTCGTGGTCCGGAGGAAGACTACTGCGCCGCCATCGCCCCGTCCGCCGCGCTTCCACCGAATATCCGCGACAGCGAGCCCATGCTGCGCTGCCGGCCGGTGTCAATGGTGACGGTCGCCGTCATGCCGGCGCGCAGCGGCGGCTCGCCCGCATGCGGCAGGAGCCGGAGCTTGACCGGCAGCCGCTGCACGACCTTGACCCAGTTTCCGCTGGCGTTCTGCGGCGGAAGGACGGCGAATTCAGCGCCCGTGGCCGGACTGAGGCTCTCGACCACCGCTTCCCAGACCGTATCGGGATAGGTGTCGAGCACGACCGTCGCCTGCTGACCTTCCTGCACGTGAGTAAGCTCGGTCTCCTTGAAGTTCGCTTCGACCCAGGGGCGGCTCACCACCACCAGGGCGAAGAGCGGTGTCGCCGCCCTGATCTGCTCCCCTTGCTGAACGCGTACGTTCACCACCACCCCGTCGGTTGGCGCGCGCACCGTGGTGCGGGCGAGATCGAGAGCCGCGCGCTCGCGGGCGGCGATCTTCTCGCGGACGACCGGATGCTCGTCGGCAGGCAGCTCGGGATCGCCGTTCAAGGCGGTCAGCACGCGCTGCAGCTTCTCGCGCGACGTCGCCACGCGATCCGCTGCGGCCCGCGCCTCGTTCTGCGATTCGTCGCGCTTGCTGGCAGACGCCACTCCCTTGACGGCGAGCTCCTCCTGGCGCTGCCACTGCCGCCGAAAGTAGTCGGCCCGCGCCTCGGCATCGGCAAGCTCGCTCATCGCCTCGCGCCACATGCCGCGCAGCGTCTCGACATGCGTGCGCGCCTGGTCGAGCTCGGCATCCGCACTGTCGAGCGCCAGCTTGAACGGCCGCGATTCGATGGTGAGCAGGGTCTCCCCGGCTTCGACCAGCGCGTGGTCGCGGACCAGCACGCGGCGCACCTGGCCCGACACTTCCGGCGCTATGTGCACGATATGCGCCTTCACGTAGGCATTGTCGGTGGTGATGAAACGGCCGCCCGAAAGCCACCAGAGAAGGCCACCACCTGCCACCAGCACGGGGACTCCGACCAGCAACAGGAGCCGCACAGCCGGATGACCGCGGCGAATCACGGCGCGCCTCCCGCAAGGGCCTGCAACCTGCCCTTCACCTTGGCGGTGAGCTCCGTGTACTGGACGCGCTCCTGCGGGGTGAGCGACGCGAGGGCGTCGTCCACGGTGGACTCCGCGACGCGCCACATCTCGACATGGACCCTGCGGGCCTCGGCCGTAAGATGAAGTCGATTGATGCGGCGATCCGCCCCGTCGGGGCGGCGCTCCACCCAGCCGTTCCGCTGCATGCGGTCGATCATCCGGCCCGCGCTGGCGCGGTCGACCTCCAGCATCTCCGCCAGCTCGGTCTGGCTGGAGCCGGGACGCCGGTAGAGCCGGGTCAGCACCAGCCATTGCGCGCGCGTCAGGCCCATATTGCGCACGCGGCGGTCGAACACCGTTCGGATCAGGCGTGCCACATCGGACAGCATGTAGCCGATGTAGCCTTCGTCCGCTGGTCCGCTGATCCGATGATCCAAGCCCACTCGCCCCATTTTGTTGCCTAGGCTACAATAGCCCCGGCAATGACCTCAAGCGCCGACGCCGTTGCTTCCCCTGCCCCCGCGGGCACCGCCGAGACCCTCTCGGTCGTCCATCGCGTACTGATTCTGGTCATGGTGGTGCTGGGTGCGACGCTCTACGCCACGACGCTGCTGATCGCCTCGACCCTCCTGCCCCAGATGCAGGGGACCATGGCGGCCACCCAGGACGAGATCGCCTGGGCCATGACCTTCAATATCCTTGCCACGGCCGTCATCACCCCGATGACGGGCTGGCTCGCGGCCCGCTTCGGCCGGCGGGCGACCATGACGTGGTCTGTGCTGCTGTTCACCGCGACCACGTTCATGTGCGGCGCCGCGACCTCCCTGGAAACACTCATCCTCTGGCGCGTCCTGCAGGGCGCTCTGGGCGCACCGGTCATCCCGCTGTCGCAAACCATCCTGCTTGATGCCTTTCCCAAGCGGCAGCAGGGCCTCGTGACCTCCATCTTCGGCATGGCCGTCGTCATCGGCCCAGTCATCGGCCCAACCCTGGGCGGGTTGCTGTCGGAGCTCTACAGCTGGCGCTGGGCGTTCTACATGATCGTCCCGGTCGGGCTGATATCCTTCGTGGGTCTGCGCCTGACGCTCCCCCTGGATCGTCCGACCGGTCGCGCGGCGCTCGACTGGACGGGCTTCCTGTCGCTGTCGGTGGCCATCGCGGGCGTGCAGCTCGTGCTGTCGCGAGGCCAGCGTCTCGACTGGTTCGACTCCACCGAAATCGTCGTCGAGACCTTCGTCGCCGCGATCGCCTTCTGGATCTTCCTCGTGCACAGCCTGACGGCACAGCGTCCGTTCCTGGATCTGGGCATGCTCCGGGACCGCAACTACACACTGGGCCTGGTGCTGGTCCTGATCTACGGGATGCTGAACTTCACGCCCATGGTGCTGCTGCCGCCGCTCCTGCAGCAGCATGCCGGCTTTCCCGACGCGCTGATCGGCGAGATCATCGCAGCCCGGGGCGTCGGGGCCACGATCGGCTTCTTCCTTGCCATCTTCGTCGGAAGGATGGATCCGCGCATCGGGATCGGCGCCGGCTATGCGCTGCAGGCGGCCTCGGGACTTTGGCTGATGACGCTCGACCTGAACGTGGACAGCGGGACCCTGATGGCCAACAGCCTGCTCCAGGGGATCGCGATCGGCGTCATCTGGGTGCCGCTCACGCTGGCCACCTTCGCGACGGTCGGTTCAGCCAAGCTCGCGGAGGGCACCGCCGTCTACCACCTGCTGCGCAACATCGGCTCCAGCTTCTTCATCTCGATCTGCGTCGCCGAGGTGGTGCGCGCGAGCGGCGCCAACTACAGCCGCCTGGTCGAGATGGTGAACCCCTTCAACCGGTCCCTCGCACTGCCCTGGGTGTCGGGCGGGTGGGATGTCGAGAGCGTGGCGGGACTGGCCAGGCTGTCGAAGGAGATCGGCCGCCAGGCCGCCATGCTGGGCTACATCAACGCCTTCGGGCTCTATACGCTGGCCTCGGCCATGGCGATCCCCCTCGTTCTCATGGTGGGGAGCCGCTCGCGCGCCCGGTAGGGCTCTCGTCCAAAGCTGTCGACAAGCCGCTAGGGCAGCTCGCGCAGCGCCTTGGCGGCCACGGGCTCCATCTCCTTGCAGAAGGCCGCCTCGTCCTTCTGCGCTTCGGCTTCCATCGTCGCGTATGCCTTGTCGAGCTTGCGGTCGGCGATCTCCAGCCGCTGCTCGGCCCAGTCGATCCAGTAGTCCAGCCGCTTCTCCTGCTCCTTCGTGAGATCGAGATCGCAGGCGTCGATGGCGATCGACACGACGTAGAGGCCGAGCAGCATCTCCTCGACTTCCTTGCGCGATTGTGCGGACGCGGGCCAGACCAGGCCCCACAGGCAACCTGCCGCAATCAACCCGAACCACAATCGGCCCATTTGCTCCCCCACCAGACGCCAGTCGCATCCGGCCGGGTTTTGCCACATCAGCTCCCGCGGGTCACCAGTTCCGGCGCACCATCCGGCGCGCCGGCGAGATGATCTGCATGTGGTTGAGGACATCCCTCACGCCGGGCACCTTCATGGCCTCGGCCCGGCAGGCCTGGTGGTCGGCCTCGTCGGAGACCTCGCCCCAGAGGTGCACGACTCCGCGGCGCGCAACCACATCGAAGCCCCCGCCGACCGCGATCCCCGACCTGGTCATCGCCGCGATGACGCCCCGGCGCAGGTCTTCGTCGCTGATGGCGCCCGGCTCGGCGGGAGGGCCTTCGGGTGCACGGGACAGCAACGCCTTGACGAGATCGTTGCGCCCGACCACGCCGACGATCCTTTCCCCGCGGACGATGGGAATGAGCCGATATCGGCTCTCCACGATGACCGCAGCGATGTCCTCGAATGCGCTGTCTTCGCCGAGCGTCACGACGGGCGTCGTCATGGCGGCCCCGACGGGTCGCGCATACGCCTCCGTCGATCCGGGCAGGACCTGCCGAATGAGGTCGTACTCGCTCAGAAGGCCGACCAGGGCTCCGCCCTCGTCCACCACGGGAAGCGCGGTGACATTGGCGTTCACGAGCAGGTTGATCGCTTCCATCAGGGTGTTCTCCTTCCTGACGGTTACGACGTCGGTAGTCATGACGTCCCTGGCGCGCATCGGCACTCCCCCTCTTCGTGCCAAGTCTAGTCTGGGGGAGTTGGCCGCGAAACAGCGCGTTCGGTCAGCGGCGGGCCTCGACCAGCTGCACGACGCTGTCTCGGCCCAGCGTCCTGCCGCGCGTGAAGAGCGCGGCGAAAAGCACTCCGTGCCCGATCAGGAACAGGAACGCGGCGAACACGGGAGCATCGCCGAGAAAGGCCAGCGCGAGGGAGCTCAGCAGGATCGTGACGTGCGCCGCAGCGGCGAGGACCATCCGGAGAAAGCTGCCGTAAGTCCTGACGTGCGCCTGCACGTGCATCTCGGGTGACGTTGCCATGGTGCCTCCACGATCGGCTTCAGGTCTTCTGCGAACGGCTGTCGGTGCGCACCGTTCCCGTGCGACCATCGCGCCGTTGTTGCGAACCGCTCTCAGGCCCTATGATCTGCCGCATGGAGAAGGATATTCAGCCGCAGCGGGCGAAGCCGCACGGTCTGCCAATGCGGGCTGTCGGAGCGCATGGCGCCGGTCCCGCGCAGCGCGCGGAGCGGTTCCTGCTGGCCGCCATTCGCGAGTGGCGCCGCGGCTGGGAGCACTGGGAGCGGGACAAGACTCCGGTCAGCCTGGCTGCGCTGGAGGCGCATTTCACCTCCGCCGGTTTCGGCTCGGCATGGCAGGAGTTCGCCGACGCGATGGAGGCCCTGCTTTTCTACAGCCGGCGCAGCCTGGACGTCCGGCCGCCCGCGGCGCCGTCTCCGAGTCCAGACGAGAAGCGGCTGCTCACGCTCTGTCTCCTCTCGCAGGCCGGATCGGACGGGCTCGTCATGGCATCGCTCGCGGTACTGATGCAGCCCTGTTTCCGTCCGGTGGTCGGACGCCGCCTCTCGCTGGCGACCGCGGCCCTTCGGACGGCGGGGCTTCTACTGCCACCCCCCGCTTTCAAGCTGCGGCCTCCGCTGCACTGAAACAGCGGAGGCCGGCTGCCCCTACTCCGAAGATTCCGCGGAGACCGGCTCGCTCTGCACCAGCTTGTGCCCGGTGAAGCTGCGGGTCTGCGGCGGCGGCAGTCGATCGGCGAACTCGTCCATGAGCTCGGTCTTGCGGGCCTTGAGCCGCTCACCGAGCGCCTCGATGTCGAGCCCCGCGGCCTTGGCCTGCGCGAACAGACCCTCGGACCGCTTCTCCTCCTCCTTCACGTGGTGCTTGATCATCTCAGACAGCACCATGACCTTCGCGTCATAGAACTCGGAGTCGGGGCTGCCTTCCATCAGTTCGGCAAGCAGCACCTTCGCGCCATCGTGCTCGACATACGACTCTTCGAGGATGTCCTCGTCCTCGATCTGCCCCTTGCATGCGGGATAGAAGATCTCTTCCTCGATCATCGTGTGGATCGACAGCTCGGTGCAGATCTGCTTGACGAGCGCGGCCTTGCGCTCCTCGCCGTGGGCCTTCTCGAACTTTTCGAAGAGATCCTCGACCTTCCGATGGTCCTCCTTCAGGAGCGCTATGGCGTCTGGCTTCTTGCTCGCCGTCATGTTGGCCTCTCTTGGATGGAAACAGGTTGAGTGGATGTGCGTTGGACAAGTCGCGGGCTGTTGCCCTCCGCTCCGGGCGACCGCCGGCTGGCGAACAGTCGAAGAGCTTCGGAGCGACGGCGCTTCGCCAGGGTCCTCAGCTGGTCGAGTTCCAAGGCGAGAGCTTTCGAAGGCGGGCTGCGTCTGGTCATCGGCCCTACCAGAAGCGGCGTGAGCCGAACAGCGTCACGAGCGTATGCTCGTCGCGGTGACGCGCCCCGAGCGCCGCGCCGGCAGCGGCGGCCGCCGCACCGATGGCGAGCGTGGCCGCCGCCAGGAACGCCGCGATCAGCGCGGCTTTGCGCGCCTGGTCGGCGGCGTCGCGGGCCTTCTGCTCCGCGGCCTTCAGCTGCGTGTACGTCTCATCGATGCGCTTCTCTGCCTCTGCCTGAGGCAGGCCCGTCTGCTGCGTGACGAGCTGCGCGAGATAGGCGCGATCGCGGGCATCGACGGAGTCGTTGCGGTCCCGGATGTTCGCCGCGAGGGTCCTCGCGATCGGCATCGCAACCTCGTCCCGAGCGGCTCGGCCGTCGGTCGCGGCGGCCCCTCCCGCCGGCGCCAGCAGGCGGTCGACGGCGAGGTCCGTGGGCGTGAGCGAAATCCGGCTGGCCAGCTCGGCCGTCGCGGGATTGGCCGCCGCGCCCGCGACACCGGCGGCCGCGACCGTGGCCGTCGACTTGGCGGCGGTACCCAGGGCAGCCGCGCCGCCGCCGATCGCGACAGCTGCGGCCGCGACGATGCCGACGGCCCAGACCGCAAAGCCATGGCTGCCGTCGCGGAAGTGCTGCTCCGCCTCGTCGCCGACCCACGGCGTCCGCGCGCGGCCCGCGAGATAGCCGCCCGCGGCGAAGGCCACGACATGCACCAGGGCAGCATAGACCGCAGCCAGTATTGCGACGGCGCGCGCGGACAGGCCTGCGTAGGGTTGGGGCGAGACGACGGTGAGGCCGAGCGCGGCACCGAAGGTCATCAGCACGATGGATATCGCGGCGGCGGCGAAGGCGCCGAGGATCACCGGTCCCCATTCGATGTAACGAACCGGATGGCCATCGACGGCCAGGGACTCCGCCGGGGCGACGACGGCTGTTGTGGTTACGGCCATGTTTTCCTCCCCCGGCTCAGCGCAGGCCGACGAAGGAGAGGATGAACATCACGATGACCACGAGGCCGACGAGATAGATGATGGCATTCATTTGTATCTCCCGAAGGGCGCATCCCGAAACGTGGGGGCGTGCGCTTAACGGGCTGCGCTCGCGACGGTTGCCTCTTGATTTCAGGTCGGCACCGGATCGGATGACGTGCAGCTAGGCGCGCCGGCGCCCGTTCGTCGGGCTCGCCGCCATGCGCAACGCCTGACGCACTTCGTCGTCTATGACGAACTGCCAGCGGCCGGTCGGCTCGTGGAAGCGTTCCTTCATCCACGCATCCAGCCGGTCGGCGTCCTCCGCCCGCTCGAACATGCAGTGGATTTCCGTAGATTCGGCCGTACGGACCAGACCGGTCGCGTAGTCACCCTCGATGGCAAGCGATTCGATGAGGCGGCGCAGGTGGCGGCGCAGGGCCGCGAAGTCGGGCGCCGCGAAGGAGCCGGAGACGACGCCCACGACCACATGGCTCGTGGGATGAAGCTGCCCGAACGTCGCCAGATCCAGATGATGGGCCGGTTCCACGGGTGCCATGTCCCTGCTCGCGTTGACGAAAGCCCACCCGGCGTTGCGCCGGGTGGGCCGTGGCTGGCCCACGCCGGCCAGCTTTCTCGTGCTTCTCGTTCAATTCTGGAGGCGCAACGCAGGAGCAGGCCGGCAGTTGCGCCCCTGGCCTCTACCGGATGATTGTGGCCTTGATGGCGGTCTGCTGGCTCCAGACGGTGACCAGCGGGTCGCCCGGCATGATCGAGGCGAGCGCCGCGCGACCGGCTTCCGTCCGGACCACAGGCATCTGGATGACCTCGCCGCTGTTGGGCGCCGGCTCCTCGGGCTTGCCGCCTGACGCGTTGATCAGGAAGACGGTCGCCGTGGCCGGATCGACCTTGGTGCACATGCCGTCCATGCGCCATAGCTTGATCGGCTCCTGCGCGCCGGGGATGCCCTCCAGCCGGGCCCCCTTGGCCAGCATCGCCTGGGCCCGCGCCTCCGCCTGCGGCGTCTTCTTGGCGATCAGGAAGTCCAGGTAGTCGTACCACTGGACATCGACGATCATGCCCACCTTGAGCTGGTTGTAGTTGGTCACGAGGTCCGCGGCCCGCATCTTCACGCGTCCGAGGTCCTCCCAGATGATGTTGAAGATGCGCCTCTCCGGATGAAGGCTGTGGATCGTGCCCCGCTTGAAGTTCTGATACGCATTCGAAACCACGAGATCGTCGCCCGCCGCCATTGCCAGCGGCAGGCCGGCAAGTGTCGAACCGGCGAAGGCGGCCCCTCCCATCAACCTCAGCGTCGTCCGGCGTGTCGTGTGCAGCATGACAGGTTCTCCCATCTGGTGCCGGCCTGTATCGTGGCCGACCGTCCGTCGTGCCGAGCCCCCGCGACTGGCACGTGCTGCAGCATGAGTCGACGCAGGATCAGCGGCTTTGCGATAGATCAAGGGCGGCTGGTTTTGCTGTAGCCGGGCCGTCCCTAGGGTGTGCACTATTTCGACATGGCGAACGGTGACAGCCCGCATCTGTCCTTGTGGAAGCAAGCGCTGGGTCTGGTGCCCGACGAGGTATGGCAGAGAACGGACTTGCGCACGCTCGTCTTGGCCGACAACGATCTGACGGAGATTTCCGAACGCGTCGGCGCGCTGCGCCATCTGTGCATGCTCGATCTTGGCCATAACAGACTTCGTGAAATTCCGGCGAGCCTGGGGGAGTTCGAAGGGCTGAGCGACTTCCTGTATCTGCATGACAACGAGCTGACGACGCTTCCTCCTGCGCTGGGGAGGCTGAAGCGCTTGCGCTACCTCAATATCAGCGAGAACGCGTTCGAGGTCCTGCCGCAGGCGGTGACCGAGATGTCCGGCCTGATCGAACTGCGCGTCACCGACAATCGTCTCACCAGCCTTCCGGCATCGATTTCCGGCCTGGTTCGCCTGCGTGAACTGCACTTGCGCAACAACCGGCTGACCACATTGCCGGACGCCATCGGTTCGCTGGAGGAGCTTCGTCAGATCGACCTCAGAGGCAACCCGATCGCCCGCCTGCCCGAAGCCATGCGGGCGCTGCCGCGCCTCGAAAAGCTCGATCTCCGATGGGTCACCACTCTCCACGCGCCCCAATGGTTCGCCGAACTCGAAGACAGGGGATGTGCGATTTATCGCTAGGCCGGCCCGCGGCTCCGGATAATGGCGTCCCCAACGGGAGGGGAGTCGCACTGTCGCAAATCGCCCATTTATTGGACTTCTGAGGCCGAAACTACTACACAATTCTACTCCACATTGCGCCCCTACTGGGAGTAGTCTATGCCGTCTTCCGCCGCTCAGCCCCGCCCTCGCCATCTAGTTCTACAGGGTCGCCAGTGGTGGGCTCGCTTCCGTGTCCCGGCGGATGTGCGAGATGCCTTCGACGGAAAGGGCGAGCACTGGGCGAAGCTCAACACGGACGACCACAAGCTCGCTCAAGCCCGTGTACATCGCGCCGCTTCCGACTTCCGGGCTCGTGTTCTAGAAGCCCGAGGCCGCGCCGGAACAATCGAGGCCGACGCCTTGGCATGGCGACGCACCATCGAGCAAGGCAATGGGCGGGGCGAAGACTTCACTGTCGAAGCTAGGGAAGCCGCCGTCCGAGAAGCGTCCGCACGATACGTCAGAGGCGGCTTCAATGCTGTCGAGCGTGCCGCTCGCCTGTTCCATGACGGCAGCGAGGTCGCCGCTCTGGAGGAGCTTGGCGGCCCCCAAGCACGAACCTTCGTGGCCATCGCGCTCGATGGACGCAAGCCCCTCCTCCCCTTCGTGGAACCTTGGTACACCATCCGCAAGGGCGAGGTTGAGCCCAAGACGGCGGATATGGACAAGACCGCGGTCGGCCGCCTCGTCGAGGCCTTTCCACTTGTCACCGACGTGACCAAGGCTGGCGTTGCTGCGTGGGTCGAGAAGCGCAGGCAAGACGTATCAGCCTCGACCGTTCAGCGCGAAGTGACGGGCATTCGCGCCTTCTGGAGTTACCTCCGGTCTCGCGACGAGATAGCCGAGGATGCTCCCGACCCATTTGCCAACCTTCGGTATCGAGAGAGGGCTAAGAAGGCGGCCAAGCAGAAACGCAAGGGGTTCACCGCAGCAGAGGTGGCCGAGCTGTACGCGGCGGCTCTAAAGGCGAAAGATCAAGAGCTGGCCGACCTGATCCAGCTTGCGGCCTACACTGGAGCGAGGCGCGAGGAGCTTGCTGCTCTTCGTCTTGAGGACATCGCGCCAGGATGGTTCACGATCCATGAGGGCGACGCGAAGAGCGAGGCCGGCGGGCGAGACGTGCCCGTACATCCGCGGATCGCCCCGACCGTCCGCCGCCTGCGCGGAAATCGTAAGTCAGGGTTCCTCTTCGCTGACCTTGATGAGGATCGCTACGGGCACCGTGGTGACGCGGTCGGGAAACGTTTTAGTCGCCTGAAGAAGGCTTTGGGTCATCAAACCACGAAGGTGTTCCACTCGATCCGACACACCGTCTCGGGCCTGCTAGAGGCGGCGCATGTTGCGGAGAACCTAGCCGCCGACATCGTCGGGCACGCCAAGACGACCATGACCTATGGGCTGTATTCGGGGCGCGGCGCGACAAGGCCGCTGCTCCCGGCAGCAGTTCGAAATTTGAAGTATCCTGCCCCTCTCTGATTCACAGGCGAGCGAGCAATGGCCGATCTTTGTGAATGTCCAGTATGTCAAACTGTCCCCATCAAGGCCGAAACACGAGGCGACAGAGTCGACATAGACTGTCCGGACTGCGGTCAGTTCGCCATCAGCGGGACAGCGTTGGCCATACTACCCGGCCTGATCGGCGGTGACAGACGCAAGGCGGCCCTCCTGGGGCACATGCTGCGGCGAATGCAGATGACAGACGACCGGCCGCTACTATCGTCCGACGTGGCCGAGAAGATTCTCCAAACCGAGTCATTGCCTACTCCCGAGGTGCAAGCCGACAATCTTATCCGATGGCTTGGCGATCACTCTCCAGGTCCTGGGGAATCGGTTACAATTGAGCCCGCGACCCATAGCGCCATTGTTGGCGCGATGACACCCCGGGGCTTCCACTTCATCCTGAATGGACTAAGGAACGAGGAGCTTGTCGCTGGACAGCAAGTTATGGGGCACAGACAGCAGGTCTATCTCACGTTCCCCGGCTGGCGAAGATATGAGGAGCTGCGCGTTGGCGCCCCCTCAGGTCGCGTCGCCTTCATGGCCATGAAGTTTGGTGAACCAGACTTGGACGTGTTCGTTTCTGATCACTTGCGACCGGCAGTCAAATCAACGGGCTTCGAACTCAGGCGGCTCGACGATACACCCAAGGCCGGCCTCATCGACGACCGGCTGCGGGTCGAGATCCAGGCGTGTCGCTTTCTCATCGCCGACCTCACGCACGCGAACAATGGGGCATACTGGGAAGCTGGCTACGCCGAAGGCCTAGGCAAGCCGGTCATCTACACATGCAAGAGATCGGAATTCTCCAAGGCAAGTCATTTTGATACGAACCACCATCTAACCGTCCTCTGGGAGACCGATCAGCTTGCAGAGGCGGCGAAAAACATGACCAATACGATCAGGGCGACCATTCCCGAAGCAAGTCGAACCCCCTAGCTCGCGCTAAGGCAGAGGCATCGCTGCTTCGATCAGTTGCCAAAATGCGAAGGCAGATGCCGGGCGAGCATCAACATGGCGCCGAAGTGCAACTGCGACTGGTGGCCCCAGTGGATGCAGCAGCTGTTCGGCCATCTGGCGTGGAATGCCCGCTAGTACCTGTTCCCGCGTCAATTTCAGAGGCTTGCCGGTCAGCAACTGCAGGAGCACGAGCCCGACGTGGTATAGGTCCATGCGATGGTCCATCGTCCCGAACTGCGCATCCAGATACTCAGGCGGAAGCATCCAATCTGCCAAGATTGTGTTCGCGGGATTCAGATTGCCGACGGGCTTCGCTAAACCCAAATCACCAAGCTTGAACGTGACGTTGCCCTGAGCCTGCGGCGCGATCTCGCTCTTGGCGAGATGCACGAACACATTGTTGAGATGGACGTCTTGATGGACGTAGCCAATGCTGTGTAAGAACTCGAGAGCGTGTAAGAGGCAGCGAGCAAGTGGCTGCGCCCAAACGTCGGGATGGTCGACGAACGGAGGCTTCAACAGGTCCGCAACAGGAAAGCCGCAACGTTCGCTTACGATGTAGAACGCATCGTTGTATTCAAAGGCGTCGTACACGTACGTAATGTGCGGATGTCGACAGGAGAACAGGTTTCCGACCTCATGTAACGCCGCTTGGCTGACCTGTTCGTACGTCGCCCCGTTTGGTTTTAGAATTTTGACCGCGCATAAGTTGCGCCAGCTGTCGATCGCGCCAAAGACGTAGCTGAAACTTCCTTCGCCGATCATGTTTTGGATGCGGTAGCTCCGACCTGTGTAAGAGCTGACCACTACATCGCCGAAACTGGGCAGACGGAAGACGCGGTGCGGTGCAGCCGGTGGAGGAGCCGAAACCAGCCCGGTGGGTTGCAGGGCTGCCTCGGGTGCTTCCCGTTGGGGCGTAGCGGCTGGTTGGCCTCGAAGGATTGCTTCGATTAGCGCCGAGTCATCGGGAGGTCGCGGCCCAGCTGAGCCGCCTGAGGAACTGGTTTCTCTACCCGAATGCGCATTCCCAGACATCTAATTGCCCTCTCACCCCTTGGCCCTCCCTGCCCCGCACTCAATGTAGCATGGTGCGTCAATGGCGACGAAACGGGAATATTGAGTGGATTGTGGGGAAAACGATGGAAAAATCTGAGAGCCCACCCCCTCATGGACGCTGGCTGCAATCCCCCGGTGCCCCCTAGGTCCGCCCTGCGCGGCTCGTCGCGGGTCGCGAATCGCGCCCCCTAGCGCCCTCTTCCTCCGCTGCACCACACGAGTGGCGGCCGGCAAGGGGCCCAAAAGGAAAGCCCCGACAGTCACCCGCCGAGGCCCTCTAGCTTCTCCTCCGGTGCCCGCTTGGCAGCCCAAGGCGGGCTTGCCCGCTGCCTACGCCGCTTCCTTGCGCGGCGGCCTTGGTGCCGCTGAGAACATCTCATCGCCGTACCGGGTCCACGTGCTGCCGTCGTCCTCAATGAACGTCGCGCCGTCTTCGATGTCACCAGATAGTCCGGGGATCACAGCCGGCCGGTAGGTCGTGACCCACCATTCCGCGCCGTCTGCGAAGATGATCTGGTCCAGCGCCGCACGGCTGCGAACGCTGATCGTCTCGTAGTCGGTGGGCACTGGAATGGCCCGCCCGTTGGCCATCGTGACGGTAGCGCTGCCGTGCTCATCAATCTTGATCGTTGCCATGGTGCTGTCCCTCTATCGCTTTCGAGCGGCGTTGCCGCAGATGATAGGGGCCAAGCGATCCTTTCCATTAGTGGAGTGGTCGCCTACCTCGCAGAACATGAGCCGACGCGCCGCGCAGTACAAGCGGTCACGGCAGGGGTGAGTCGGTTTGACTCAGGGACAGGCCCGGCCGCTGTACCGTATCAATCTGCCTAACGGTGGTTGCGCCGTTTGATATGGAGGCCTGGGCGATGATGAAGACCGGCGAGAAGTTCGTGGCCTACTTGAGGGTCTCGACGCAGCGACAAGGGCGAAGCGGTCTCGGCCTTGGTGCCCAACGAGAGGCCGTCCAGTCCCTCATCAAGCGCAGCGGGGGCCGCCTGCTGGAGGAGATCACCGAGGTAGAGAGCGGCAAGCGCAACGACCGCCCCGAGCTTCAGCGTGCCATCCGTCGAGCGAAGGTCAGCGGAGCACGTCTCGTGATCGCCAAGCTAGACCGCCTCAGCCGCAACGCGTCGTTCCTCCTCAACCTCAGGGACAGCGGCGTGAGGTTCGTAGCGGCCGACCTCCCCACGGCCGACGAGACCGTGGTCGGCATCATGGCCGTCATCGCCCAGCGTGAGCGTGAGCTTATCGCCCAGCGCACTAGAGACGCCCTCGCGACCGCGCGGAGAGAAGGCCGGACGCTCGGCAACCCCAACGGGGCCGCGGCGCTTCGCAGGGCTGGCAAGGGCAACAAGGCGGCCCTCGCCGCAGTGTCCGCCGCGGCCGACAGACGAGCCGAGGAGTTGCGGGAGACCATTGCGGACGTGGTCGCCTCGGGCGCGGTCTCCCTTGCGGCCATCGCGGCCGAGTTGAACCGCCGAGAGATCGAAGCACCCCGAGGGGGCCAGTGGTATCCAATGGGCGTGGCGCGGCTGAGGGAGCGGCTAAATGGCTAAGGCGAAGACGACAACAACGAAGCGCAAGAAGAAGGCGCCACACCGGACCACGCTGGCCCGGCAGCAGAAGAAACTCGAGGCGATAGTAGCCGAGAGCGCAGAGAGGATAATCGCCCGGCAGGAAGCCGAGAAGGTCTACCTCGCAACATACTACGGGCCGCCGCTGCCGACAGCGCTGGAGCAGTTGGACCGGGCCATGCTGGCCCACGGCTATGAAGAAGAGGTGGAACACTGGGACGAGCGACGGGGCGAGTACAAGACCCGCATAGAATACGTGAGCCCCGAAGAAGCCCGCGAAGACTGGGCGCGGACGCGGGACCCCGTGCGGCGAGCGGCGCGGGAGGCCAAGCAGGCCGCGGAGGCGACGAAAGCCTACACGGCGGCTGCGGACGCGATCAACGCGGCGGACGTGGCGGACTGGGCAACACCTGCCGGCACCGTAACGCTCACCCGAGGCGGCATGGAAGCCGTCACGATGATCGTCTCGACGGTGGGGAAAGACATCTACGACCGGCCCACGCGGGAACACCGCCGACAGAAGCTGACGATCACGGGAGTATCCGCCAAGACCAAGCCGCAGGTGCTGATCACGATCATGGGCGTCAAGGGGCGGCGCGGGCGGCTGGAAGCCAGATGTGACGGCACGGCCGTACTGGACCACCGTACCACGCACATCCGAGTTGAACTGGTTGGCAGTACCCCAAGCGCCGCCATCACGCTGGAGAAGAGCCGGCTACAGCCGGACCCAGAGACGGGCTTGGAGGCGCCGACAGGCTGGCAGTACCGGGCCGAGAAGAAGCCCGCGAGGTGGGCCAGCGAGGGGCGTTGGCAGGGGGAGGAATAGCGGTTTGCACATTCGTCGCCGGCTAAAAGCCTTGTGCCATCGGCATCTGTCGAGGGTATCGCCTACAACGATGCCAAGCTGCCCCGGCTAGGGGCATGATGCACACACCATGAAAGGAATCAATGAACATCCATGAACATCACCTGGCCCTCACCGAGCCCGAGCACCGAGCCCTGACGAGCACCGGGGCGGCGCTGAGCATGATCGTAGGCCGGCCGGTGAGCCCGGAACTGGCAGTCAGGTTGGCACTGCGGAGCCTCCTGCCGACGTGCTCGCAGGCGCTCAAGGAGCCCGCGAAGGGCCGTAGAGTGCGTGCCGAACTGATCGGCGAGCAGGCCGAGCGCGAGCTTGGCAGGTAAACCGGACCACATCCGGCCGACCGCGCACCATCGCGAGCACCTTCGCTTGCATTGGTGTGTATTGAGGCGCGGCGCCTCTCCGCCCCATCCAACGTATCAAAACTCGAATATGAACACCGACGATCAGGCCTCCCGTAGGCGCACCCTCACCAAGACGTGGAGCCTCATGGCAAAGAAGGTCCTCGTGATCCTGGAGAGCGACGAAGTTCCCTCAGCGTCCGCCCTGACTGTGTGTCAGAAGTGGTTGGACGCAAACGCCGTGACTTTCGACACCCTCCGCTCATGGGCAGGGAACGGCGGTCTGGAGGGCCTTACCATCCCGACGTTTGAGGACGACGACGACCTCCAGCCGCAGGCGGGCAAGCCCGATGCACTGAAGGCGGTAGTCCCCTTCCGCAAAGGCTAATCCGCCAAGGTCCCTCAATGCGCCCTCCGCTTCCTCCCAACGTGGCCCCAAGGTTCGACACGGAGGCGGGCAAGGTGCGCTCAAAGGGATCACCAGACATCCGATGGAAGGTGGTCGGGTGGTAGTCCCCACCCCAGCCCACTTCTTCTCTTCTCCTTAACATCCCCCCTTATCGCTCGTGAAAAATCGCCCTGACTTATCAAGGGGTTACCGAGCGCTGGGTGCTATTCGTCTCCCCAGATTGGCACCCGAGGATCACCTGCGGGGAAACCTACACACACAAGGAACACTCCAATTGGCGCACCTAGTGCAGGCGACTCTTGACCCTCCCTCTACGGAGCTTGGGGCGGAGACCCCCGCCTCGCCCACCGTCTACGCCCTCCCTCCTATGGTCGTGATCGACACGATCCCAGGCGGGTACAAGACCACTTTCATCCTCAACCACATGAACAAGGCGCATTCGGATTACCTCTCCGGGCGGTTCATGGGCACCCTCGACGACGGCGACCCGCCGCCGCGCTTTCTCTACGTCACTCCCTTGTTGGACGAAGTCGAGAGGGTCAAGGCCAGGTGCCCGGACCTCAACTTCCGTGATCCTGTCCCCGTCCATGGTCGCAAGTTCTTCGACCTTGAGCGGCTGGTCGATGCTGGAGAGTGCATCGCCACGACCCACGAGCTTTTCCGCATGCTCACCCCCAGAGTCGTTAAGCGGCTCCAAGAGCAGGGCTACGAGTTGGTCATCGACGAAGTCCTCACCTGCGTCGACTACTTCAAGTATGATGAGGATGACGTCGCCTCCTTGTTCCAGTTGAAGCAGGTCTACATCGACGCAAAGACCAACAGGCTTCGGTGGAACCACGACCTCTGGCCCGACTACGACGGCAAGCACGAGCAGGTGAAGAACCTCTGCGACTGCGGAAACCTTGTCGCGTGGTCGATGGAAGAGGACGGCTTCAAACCCGGCAAGAAGGGCAGCCTTCTACTGTGGGCGTTCCCGGCCGAGTTCCTCGCGGCGTTCCAAAGTGTCCATGTCCTCACGTACCTCTTCGCGGGCTCGCCCATGCGTGCCTACCTCGACGCACAGGGAGTGGACTTCGAGATGCGGACGGTGATCAACCAGGGCACAGACCTTGCCCCGTGGTCGGGCACCGCAGAGGGCGAAGCCAAGGCCCGCATTCGGACGCACCTCAAGGTCTACGAAGGTCCCCTCAACGCCATCGGAGAGCGCCCCCGCGGCACACGAGCGAACCCCTTGTCCAAGAACTGGTTCCTCAAAGGAGGCGAGGAGAAGACCAAGCGGGTCCGGTCGGCGGCAACCAACTACTTCCGCGACCTCACCAGGGGCGACCGAGGGGGTGCAAAGGCCACGTCAAGAGAACTCGCGTGGACCACGTTCAAGCCGTTCCGGTCGAAGCTCGCCGGCAAGGGCTACAAGCACCACACGCAGTGGATCCCGCTCAATGCCAAGGCGTCCAACGACTGGAGGCACAAGACCGCCGTGGCCTACCTCGCCAATCGCTTCGCCCTCCCGGAGATTGCCAACTTCTTCGAGAGCCACGACATCGACATCCATGAGAACTGCTACGCCCTGTCCGAAATGCTGCAGTGGCTTTGGCGCTCCGCCATCCGCGATGACAAGGAACCCAAGGACGTCCATGTGTTCGTCCCCTCCAAGCGCATGCGCGAGCTGCTGAAGCTCTGGCTTGAGTGCGATGACGCGGCAACGTTCGTCGCGAAGGCGAAGGCGTTCAACGTCAACTAACTAGATTGTCTGGCGCCGCCACCGGCCACCCCCGTCTCGACCCGAAGTGATCCCTGCGGGGCTCTCACAAGTAGGACAATCGGGCGGATGGTCGATGGAGCACGGCTCCCACATGAGGCAGCGATGAACTGCCCGACCTTCAAGCACATTCGCGGCCCATGCGGTCGCACCGATAGGACACCTTCGCGGTCCTTCTCCTGCATGGCCCGTCAAGGCATCACCAACTCGCCCATCCATCGGAGACCGATTGAGCCCTGCCACGTCCTTGCGAGGACCGCCGCGGGTCAACTCTCGACGTCGTCCTACATGGGCGCGTGGTCGGTGGTCGCCTTGGCGTGGTCGTCAGCGGCGCTAGGCGGGCCCTCGCCCGCTTCAAGCCGCCCTCACCTGATCACCAACAACAAGAGTTCACCGCCACCAATGCCCAAGCCCAAGCGCCGCGTCTCCCCCGCCGGTCGGGCCGCCTACGGCCGCGCGAAGGTCCGACATTGGGAAGAGTGGAGACGGCGCCACGGCCACGTCTTCAAGTACCCCCAACGCCGCATCCGCGGTCCCCTATCCGACTCCGTCCGCAAGAACGAGCAACGCAAGTGTGACGTCCGGTTCTGCCAGCACAATCGCAAAGCCCTCTCCCGGTACTGTCGATCCCACGCCGACCACCTCACGCGGCACGGCCATGTGACCGCCAGGAACATCCGGCGTCTAGACTTCGATGGGTTCGTTAGGCAGGCCAAGGTGTTCTTGGAAGAGCAGCACTCAGTCCGCGCCGGTCTTCACCCGTCCCTACTCGCGGCGATGCGATGGATGCGGCGGGAGATCGCCGCGGCGGAGCGGGCGGAGCCGACGTCCGACCCCAAGCTGCACGAGTACCGCGCGGCAATCCTCCACGCGTACCGCAACGGGGTCACCGTCGAGGAGTTCGTGTGCCGCGCCTTAGCTGGTGTCCTGATCGAAGAGGCCTCCGACATGTACGCGGACGACCGACATGCGACTGCCCAGAAGGCCCGTCTCTTCCTCTACACGCGGCCCTTCGGTCGCCTTTGGCCGCGTAAGGACGCACCCGGCCTCACTAGGCAGGCCGCCCTCTATCCGCGAGCGAGCGGTGGTCGGCCCAGCTATGGGCTTCGGGTGTTCACTCACGAGCGGGTCAACTCCGCATTGGGCGTCCTTGCGCTCGCCGCATCGCGGTTCATCCGCTCTCAGCGGACCGAC
Source organism: Pseudomonadota bacterium (assembly GCA_049323495.1). Classification (GTDB taxonomy): domain Bacteria; phylum Pseudomonadota; class Alphaproteobacteria; order Reyranellales; family Reyranellaceae; genus Reyranella. The sequence goes on along the minus strand of JBMONG010000014.1, from coordinate 68,771 downwards.
GACCCCCCCCAACAACTAACCCATGGCGGCCCACCGGCTGCCATTGCCGCTTGGTCACGACGACTGAGCTCTCTAGGCGCGACCGCAGTTCCCGCGGCGTGCCCCCTTCCTTGCGGCTTACGCCGCTCCCGGCCAAACCAAAGGAGCCTCTGCGCCGGGCAGAGCAATAGAACTATGTCCAACTACGATGACGGCCAGAACGCCAAAGTCTCCGTCTCAATGCACGATACCGGAAGCATTGCCACGACGGACCATAGCGCCATCCCGCCGGGCCACACCGGGGGCCTCTACAGCGGCGGCCTCGGGGGCCAAGGCCGCAACGCCGAAGCCATTCGAGTGACCGTGTCCGACCGGAGCGCCAACCTCGGCAACGGTGTCGCCGCTCGCGATGCCTCGAAGACGTCCTTTGGCCAGTTGACCAAAGATGACGTGATCTTCGTTCCAGGCTACGGCGAGACCACCTTCGGAGCCGCGAAGCTGGCGGGCATCATCAACGAGAACGCCACGCTGCAGACCCAGCAGCAGCAGGTCCCGCCGAACGATGACGACGGGCAGCAGGACGAGGCGAGCCGCAATGACAAGGGCGAGCCCCTCGATGACCAAGCAGAGGCGTTCCTGAGCGACGCTTTCGCACGAGGCGGCGATTCCTCGTACGACGTCGCGCTCGACTACATGGAGGCGGGTGTCGCCGGCGACAACGCGATCCACGCACTTGCCTCCAATCTCGGCATCGAACCTGCCGCCGTGCGGGCGCAGGTCGAGCACGCAGCCGCGGGTTACCAGCGACAGGTCGTGAACAATGTGGCCGAGAAGACGGGCATCAGCGCCGAGTTGGTAAGCCAGTTCCTCATCGCCGCTCGCGAAGGCGGCGATACGAACCTCCGCCGCTACATGGAAAGCACATTCAACACGGGCAAGACCCACAGCGGCTTCGCGAAGATCGCCGTTGAGGGGCTCGCGGCGCTGGACCAGAGCCCACAGGGCAAGGCTTACATCCTGTCTCAGAGCAGCCCAGATGCCAAACTGATCGACAACGGCAACGAGGTGCTCATCACATTCATGGACGACGGGACAACCGTTCGGTGGTCCGACGCGGTTCGCAGAGGCTGGGTTAGCCTGTAGGCCGCGACGATCATGTCATCTCTACTCGACATCTTTGAGGGCGCCTTCGTGGCACTCTCCTTCTCCGCGATTGTGTTCGCCGGATCGGCCGCCGCGGCTTCCTTCGTGGGCGTTCTGAGCCGTGTCTAACAGTAGCACCTTCTCCCCCAAGTGGCTCAAGGGAGCCGATACGGTCTCGCTCAGAGGCAGCGAGGGCGAATACGTGCTCTGCGCCTCTCACGCCCACCGCTTCGGCATCGTCGCCAAGAACGCAGACGGGTTCTATCGACTCGTATTTAACGACAAACGCAAGGCTGCTCTGGTGCTCGAAAGGCGTATGCAAAACAGGCCACCGCGTGGTCCTGCACCGGAGTGGCTTGAGGAGCGCAATAGGTCCTTCGACGCCTCGATGCTCCGCAAGGGCCGCAAGGCATCCAGGCGCTGCAGCCCGAGCTAAGACTCAACGGCGCACGCAGGGCGGCCACCTGCAACCTACTCAGAGAAAGCGAAACGACAAGCATGTGTGAATCAATAACCGTCTCAATCTGCGACGCTGGCGCCGCCGCGCCGGCACGCCCCCTTATCATCCGACTGCCGAATGGCACTGAGCTGACGTTTGCCGGGAACGCGGGTAGCCGCCTTACCGTCCAACTGCCGAAGGGCACTGAGGAGCGTGGACTAGCTGAGGAGGCGGACCATCCTTCCGAATGCCGCTGAGATGACCGCGATGCGTCACGGGAAGCCGTAGGGGGCCATCCTCCAGTCCGCCCCAACCGGCGCGGCGTCGGCCGGACGACAACGACGCCACCTCTCTCCACTCTCAATCATCACATCCAACAGGAAGCAAATCTCATGGCCCTCATTGGCCTCGACATCGTCAACGAGATCACCATCGGCGCCGCCGGCCCCGATCAGGTCGTCATCACCCGCCGCGGCAACGGCGACATCCAATTCACCGTCGGCTCGGAAGTCTCGAGCCAGAGAATCTACCGCACGAGCCGTATGGAGCCGTCCACCGTTCTGACCGAACTGGTGAAGCGCCTCGACGCGGCCGTGAACGTCTAATCAGAAAGTGAGACAACAAGAATGTGCGTTGATCCAGTAACGCTCTCCGTTGGTACCACGGTCCTCTCCACCGGCCTCGGCATCGCTGACCGGTTGGGACAGGCCGGCGCGGCGGGCAGTGCCCATGCGGCGTCCATCGCTCACCGCAACGCGGTCGTCTCCTCGGCGCTCAACGAGACCATCCCGTCGATCTACCGATCCCTCGGTCAGGTCTACAACTCCAACAGCGCCCGCGCGAACCAAGAGAGCGACGCCGCGGCCACCGAGTCCTTCGACATCCTCCGCGAGATGGTTGCCGCCAAGGCTACCGCCCAAGTCGCCGCTTCCGAAGCCGGCGTCGGCGGTGTGTCGTTCGCGAACATCCTGCAGGATCTTGAGATGCGCGAGGGGCTCGCCAAGGGCACCATCGATCTCAACTACGCCTACAAGGTCCAGCAGATCGACGACGACAACCAGCAGGCCTACGGCCGCGCCAAGGGCCAGGCCTCCAGCGTCATCAACGCGGCCATTCAGGGCACGCCAATCGCGCCCGAGCCTGTGGCCCCGTGGGCCGGCATCGGTGGCGATGCGGCAAAGGGCGGCCTCCAGATCAGCAAGGATCTCGGCCTCTTCGACAAGAAGCCCAAGATCGACACCAACACCGGCCGGACGGTCAATACAGACAGAGCAAAGTGGTAACAACTAGAGGCCGAGGAGAAATCCTCGGTCCATCCTTCTGGGTGCTGCACGGCCGGCCCGTGAAGTGGGATTCAGCTTGCGCACCCGCGAGGTCGTGAGTCTAAGGTTAATGCCCGATCCTCGACATGATTCGCCTAATCTCAACGTAGAGAAACAATTCATCGTCGAGAGAGATCAAGCGGGCATGCATCGTGTCGAGCCGAAACGGATACAGGCGTTGGAAGGCTTCTCGGATTGTCTCTTCGCGCAAGAAGAACCGAGCAAAAACCTGACGCCAGTTGTCTGCCCGGAGAATTACAGAGAGGTAATCTGTGAGGTCGGCATAGGCTATCAACGGCCTCCCTCGCCCACGATCGCCCGCCTTCCGATGCTTTTCGACCCAAGCATCATACATGCCATTGGGAAGCCGATGCCGAGGCCAGTCGGCACCGAAGGCTCGGGCCATCTCGTCATCAATAAATTTGCGAACCACAGTCTCAAAGCGCGTTAACCAGTCGTGCGCTCGGTTGGTTCGGACAAAGCCCGCCTCTTCTGCTAGATCATCGGTGGCGGGCACCGGTGGCGCATAAATGACGATCAGCGGCGGCGGTTCACCACGTAGGCCTGCTATGTCTACCGCCTCATCGAAGGCATCAGCCGGAAGGTCCGTCAGCGCCTCATCGAACCCCCGCGCCCGATAGAACTCCGAACGAACAATCAGGTTCGATAATGCCGCCTCGGGGACCGTGATGCTGTCGCGCCAATCTCCCAGTGCGGATCGCAATATCGATGCCTCATGCTCGGCAAACGGATTTCTCGCCGCGGCCAATGCGCCAACACCCTGCAATCCGACGAAGCCGTGCATCGACCTCAGTTCGTCGGATGTCCTCAGCCATGGCTGGGTCATCTCCCTGATTGCATCATGAACGTGCTCGTAAACGCCCGCCTCCCTCATGAAGGCCTGGATGTGTCCTTGTGACGCTTGCAGCGCTGAGAAATACCGCGTTGCGTCCTCATACGAGGGCAGGCGAAACTGAGCATTAAAGTCCGTGTGCTTCTGAGCTTCCTCAAAAGCCGAAATATGGCCAGAGGCGTAAAGCTCTCTCGCCTGCCTCGCGGCATCCACAATCCCTAGCTGATCGACAGCACGCTGCGTGCCCAACTGGTCTCTGGCGTGCCGGGCAGCATCCACGATTCCCATCTGATCGACAGCACGAAAGGTGCCGAGCCGCTCTGCAACTCTCCTTTCAAGGTCCCCATATTCGAGGCCGCCAATAGCGCGTCGCATGGCGTCATATTCGATTCCGCCGGCCGCACGTCGCACCGCATCAAGTGCGTCGCGGGGACCGCCTAGTTCACCGCCAGCCCCGCCTAGCTTTGCGATCTTGTCCGCAAGAGATTGGAAGGGATCGTCGACCACTCGGTACCCCCACAATAAGGACGGGGCCGGCGTTCCGCCGCAGCCCTATTCCTGCATAGTGTATACGAGTTTCGAGGTGATCGCCATTTGTTCTCCTACTACACAATACTACTACACATCGCGAATTGGCGACCTGCATAATATCCAGCTTTTACGGGATTTTGTGCGATTTCGGCGCGGATGGCGTCCCCAACGGGATTCGAACCCGTGTTACCAACGTGAAAGGCTGGTGTCCTAGGCCTCTAGACGATGGGGACGAGGCATTGGGCGGCTGCTGTAGCGGCTGGCAGCCGCCAAATCAAGCCGCTACCGCGCTACCGGCCGCGGCGGCGTCGTCAATGTGGAAGCGCACGGCCTCGCGACCGCCGTACCGGTCGATCCTGAGCGCCCCCGCGACATGAAGGACAGGCCGCGCGGAATCGAGCAGCGCGGGGCCGAGCGGCGTCTGGGCGGCGCGGAAGGCGATGGCGTCCACGCGCGCCGCGCCGGCCCCGGAAACGCCCCCGACCAACGTGCAGCGCACATGTCCCTCGCCCACGGGCTGGGCATGGCTCACGCGCACGCCGGTGAGCGCAAAGCGCGGCATCGCGTTGCCGGCGCCGAATGGCCCTGCCCGCTCGATCATCGACACAAGGTCCGCCGTCGCAGCGCCCGGCGCCAGCGCGGCATCGATGCCCAGCTCGCGCACCGGCGGCGCCGCGCCGAGCTGCGGCGCCAGCCGCTCGTCGAGGAAACGCGCCAGCTCGCCGACCGCCGTCCTGGCCACCGTCAGCCCCGCCGCCATGGCATGCCCGCCCCCATTGATCAGCAGGCCGGCCTGACGCGCGGCGATCACCGCCGCCCCGAGATCGACGCCCTTCACCGACCGGCCGGAGCCCTTGCCGACCTCGCCGTCCAGGCCGATGACGAAGGCCGGCCGGCCATAGCGCTCGACCAGGCGACTGGCGACGATACCGATGACGCCGATGTGCCAGCCGTCGCTCTCGACCACCAGCGCCGACGGCAGGCCGCGGCGGTCGGGCCCGTACAGCCCTTCGATGCGGGCGACGGCCTGGTCCAGCACCTCGCGCTCGATCGCCCGCCGCTCCGCGTTGAACTCATCGAGCCGCAGCGCCAGCGCGCCGACCTCGTGCAGGTCGTCGCTGGCCAGCAGGCGCACGCCGAGGTCCGCCTGTCCGACGCGGCCGCCGGCATTGACCCGCGGCCCGAGCAGGAAGCCCAGATGGTAGGCGCCCGGCGGCTCGCGCAGACGCGCGATGTCGGCCAGCGCGGCCAGCCCGACATTGCGGCGCTCGGCCATGATCCTGAGGCCCTGCCGCACCAGGGCGCGGTTCACGCCGGTGAGCGGGACGACGTCGCAGACCGTGCCAAGGGCGACCAGGTCGAGCCACTGGCGCAGATCGGGCTCGGGCCGCTCCGCGCCATACCAGCCGGCCTCGCGCAGGGCGCGGTTGACGGCGACGGCCAGCAGGAAGGCGACGCCCACGGCCGCGAGCTGCTTGTGCGGACTGCCGTCGTCGATGCGGTTGGGATTGATGACCGCGACCGCCTCCGGCAGCGCGGCCTCGCCCAGGTGGTGGTCCACCACAATCACGTCGAGACCGGCGCGCCGGGCCGCGCCCAGCGCCTCGTGGGCAGTGACGCCGCAATCGACGGTGACGATCACCGAAGCGCCCTCCTCGCGCAGCCGCAGCAGCGCCGGCGTGTTCGGCCCGTAGCCTTCCTTGCGCCTGTCCGGGATGTAGACGCCGACGTCCGCCCCGACGGCGCGGAAGAAACGGGCCAGCAGCGCCGAGGAGGTGGCGCCGTCGACATCGTAGTCGCCGAACACCACGATCTTCTCGCCGGCGCGCAGCGCGCCCACGAGCCGCGCGACGGCCGTGTCCATGTCCTTGAGATGCGAGGGGTCGGGCAGGAAGCGCCGCAGGGTCGGCTCGAGAAAATCCGGTACGCCATCCAGCGCGACCTCGCGGGCCGCCAGCAGGCGGCAGATCGCGTCCGGCAGCCCATGGCGCTGCGCCATCGCCAGCGCCAGTCGATCGTCGCCGAGCCGCGCCGCCCAGCGCCGGCCGGTCAGCGACCGCTCGATGCCAAGGAAGGCTGCCCGCACGCTGCGGATTTCACCGGACATGGCCTACCATAGCGCTGTCCCCTGTGGATGCTTCCGGTCCGATTCCCAGGGTTGGCACTCCTTGGTCACAGGCCAGTCACAGGCGCGATATTGAGCCCCTCTAGACCACGTCCTAGCCTGATCGTGGAACGGAGGATTGCCATGGAACGCGGACTGATCGTGCCGCTGAGCCCGAACGAGGAAACCGCCCTGCGGCAGCTCGCTGTCGGCTCCACACGCGTCCGGCCGGATGCAGCCGCCCGTCTGGTGCGGCTTGCGCTCGCCGAGCCACGTGATGGCTGCATCCGCCTGACGGCGCTCGGACGGCAGCGCAACCACGGACTTGCCGAAACCGCTACCGCACCGGCAGCACTGACACGTTGAGGCGCCGTGCACCAGCGCCGCCGAACTGAAGGGTGAGCGGCAGGCTTCGAATCTCGATCCGGAGGCTCTTGCGGACGCCGGGACAGTCGCCGCGGGCGGTCGTCGCCAGCGGCGGGAGGCGCCTTTCGTTCTGTATGGCATCGATCCAGACATCCTCCGACACGGTGACCTGCCAACGGCCGGCGCCGATCCAGTCCAGCGTCACGACGCCGCCGAACCCATCGTCCCGACCGCGCTGCGGCACCACGACGTAAGGCACCTGCGCAACCGGCCGCAGCATCAGCGAGAAGGCGCCGTCCCGTGGCAGGACCGCCTCGCTCTCCACATCGGCGGTGAACCCGTCCGCGAACAGCGCACGCTCACGCTCGACCGACCACTCGAAGCGATGGCAGCCCTCCTGTGCCGCTGCCTGGCCGGCGGCGGCGAGAAGCAGGACACAGGCGGTCAGCGTTGCCCGCATCCGACGGTCATGCTCAGGCCCAGCTCGGCAGGCCGGTCTTGATCGAAAAATTGTGCTTCGCCGCGACCCAGCGCACCGTGCCGGTCTTCGAGCGCATGACGATCGAATGGGTCTCGGCGCCGTTGTGGAAGCGGCGCACGCCCTTCAGCATCGAGCCCGACGTCACGCCGGTCGCCGCGAACATCACGTCGCCCTTGGCCATGTCCAGCATCGAGTACTTGCGATTGAGGTCGGTGATGCCCCACTTGCGCGCCCGCGCCTTCTCGTCGTCGTTGCGGAACAGCAGGCGGCCCTGGATCTGGCCACCGATGCAGCGCAGCGCCGCCGCCGCCAGCACGCCCTCGGGTGCGCCGCCGGAGCCCATGTAGATGTCGATGCCCGAGTCCCCGGTCGAGGTCGCGATCACGCCCGACACGTCGCCATCCCCGATCAGCATGATGCGGGCCCCCGCCTCGCGCACCCGGGCGATCAGCTCGGCGTGGCGCGGCCGGTCGAGGATGCACACGACGAGATCGGCGACCTCGACCTTCTTGGCCTTCGCCAGATCCTTCAGGTTCTCCGCCGGGCTCTTGTCGAGATCGACGATTCCCTCGGGCAGGCCGCCACCGACGGCGATCTTGTCCATGTAGACGTCGGGCGCGTTGAGGAAGCCGCCCTGCTCCGCCATGGCGATGACGGCCAGCGCGTTCGGCAGTCCCTTGGCCGTGATGGTCGTGCCCTCCAGCGGATCGAGGGCGATGTCGATCTTGGGCATGCCGTCCTTGCCCAGCCCCACCTTCTCGCCGATATACAGCATCGGCGCCTCGTCGCGCTCGCCCTCGCCGATCACCACCGTGCCGTCGATCGACAAGGAGTTGAGCGTGGTCCGCATCGCGTCGACCGCGGCCTGGTCGGCCTGCTTCTCGTCGCCGCGGCCCATCAGCTTGGAAGCGGCGAGCGCCGCCGCTTCGGTGACCCGCACCACTTCCAGCGCCAGGTTGCGGTCCAGCTTCACGTCGTTGGCCATCGTCTCCTCCGTAACGCCCGGCGGGCGTCTCACTATTCGACGTCTAGAACGATTCGATCCTGATCACGCACGGCGCCTCGGCCACCGTTCCCAGCCGCGCGATGCGGGCGAGGGCGCGCTGCATGGCCGCCTCCTCGGTCTCGTGCGTCGTCAGCACGACCGGCACGGCACCGTCGGAGCGCCCGCGCTGGAGCATTGCCTCCAGGGAGATGCGTTCCCTGGCAAGCGCCCCCGAGACGGCGGCGATCACGCCGGGACGGTCCTGGACCATGAGGCGCATATAGTAGGCGCCTCGATGGCGCGCCATCGGCGACGTCTTCCTGGCGGCCAGCCGCTCGGCCGGCACGACGAACGCCGGCATCTCGCGCCCGCGGGCCACGTCGACGAGATCGGCGACGACGGCCGAGGCAGTCGGCCCCTGCCCCGCTCCGCGGCCCTGGAACATGGTCGTGCCCACGAAATCGCCCTCGACGACGACCGCGTTGAACACGCCTTCGATATGGGCGATGGGCGCGGCCAGAGGCACCATGCAGGGATGCACGCGCTGCTCGATGCCGTAGCGCGTCTCGCGTGCCAGGCCGAGCAGCTTGATGCGAAAGCCAAGCTCCTCGGCGAAGCGTATGTCGAGGGCGCTGATGCGCCGGATGCCCTCGACATGCACGCCCTCGAAATTGACCCTGGTGCCGAAGGCGGCGCCGGTCAGGACGGCGAGCTTGTGGGCGGCATCGACGCCATCGACGTCGAAGCTGGGGTCGGCCTCGGCATATCCTGCTGCCTGCGCCTCCGCCAGCACGGCATCGAAGTCGCGGCCGGTCTCGCGCATGGTCGTGAGGATGTAGTTGCAGGTGCCGTTGAGGATGCCATAGAGGCGGCGCACGCGGTTGCCGACCAGCCCCTCGCGCAACGCCTTGATGATGGGGATGCCGCCGGCCACGGCCGCCTCGAAGGCCAGCATGCGGCCGTTCTTCTCCGCCAGCGCGGCAAGCTCGTCGCCATGCATGGCGAGCAGCGCCTTGTTGGCCGTCACGACATGCTTGCCCGAGCGCAGGGCGCGCTGGACCAGGCGCCGTGCCACGCCGCCGGAGCCTCCGATCAGCTCGACCACGACGTCGATGTCCGGCGCATCGGCCAGTGCCAGAGGATCGCTTTCCCAGCGGACCGCCGTGAGGTCGACGTCGCGCTTCTTCGCCTTTCGGCGCGCGCTCACGGCGACGAGCCTGAGCGGCCGCCCGCCCCGAAGCGAGAGGAGGCGGCCGTGCTCGGCCAACAGCTTGACGACGCCGGCGCCCACGGTACCGAGCCCGGCGATGCCGATCCTGAGAGGTGATGTCATGGCCGCCAGATACGACAGGATGGGTTCAGGCGCGAGCCTTCAATGGCGTGACGTTGTCGCCCACGCCCCGCAGGTACAGGTCGATGGCGCGTGCCGGATCCGCCATGACCTGGCGGATGTTGCGGATGGCCTGCCGTACGCGGTGCTTGTTCTCGACCAGCGCGATGCGCACATGGGCATCGCCATGCTCGCCGAAGCCGATGCCGGGCGACACCGCGACGTTGGCCTGGGTCAGCAGCAGCTTGGAGAAGGCAAGCGAGCCCAACTCGGCGAAGTCCTTGGGAATCGGCGCCCAGGCGAACATGCTGGCCGAGGGCGTCGGCAGTTGCCAGCCCGCCGCGGTCAGGCCATCGACCAGCACGTCCCGGCGTTCCTTGTAGGTGTTGCGGGCCTCGGCAATGCAATCCTGCGGACCGTTCAGCGCGGCCGTCGCCGCCACCTGGATCGGCGTGAAGGCACCGTAGTCGAGGTAGGACTTGATGCGTGTCAGGGCCTGGATCAGCGTCCTGTTGCCCGCGGCGAAGCCGATGCGCCAGCCCGCCATCGAATAGGTCTTGCTCATCGACGTGAACTCGACGGCGATGTCGCGGGCCCCCGGCACCTGCAGCACGGACGGCGGCGGCACGCCGTCGAAGTAGATCTCGGCATAGGCGAGATCCGACAGGATCCAGATCTCGTGCCGCCGGCAGAAATCGACGATCGCGCCATAGAAATCGAGATCGACGACCTGCGCAGTGGGATTCGACGGGTAGTTCAGGACCAGGGCGATCGGCTTCGGCACGGTATGCCGGACGGCACGCTCCAGCGCCGGCAGGAATTCCTCGAGCGAAGTGCTGCCCGGCACCGGGATGTGGCGCACCGAGCCGCCGGCGATGATGAAGCCGTAGGGATGGATGGGGTAGCTCGGATTGGGCACGAGCACGATGTCGCCCGGCGAGGTGATCGCCTGGGCGAGGTTCGCCAGCCCCTCCTTCGACCCGAGCGTGACGATGATCTCGCTCTCGGGATCGAGATCGACACCGAAGCGGCGGGCGTAGTAAGCCGCCTGCGCCTTGCGCAGGCCCGGGATTCCGCGCGAGGCCGAATAGCCGTGAGCGCGCGGGTTCGCGGCAGCCTCCGCGAGCTTGGCCACGATGTGCGGTGCGGTCGGCAGGTCGGGATTGCCCATGCCGAGATCGATGACGTCCTGCCCGGCGGCGCGACCACGCGCCTTCATGGCGTTCACCTCCGCGAACACATAGGGCGGCAGGCGCTTCAACCGGTGGAATTCGGAATCGTCCATTGTGCTTGTCCTTGGCCGCTAGATTTCAATGAAGATCTCGGCACGGCGATTTGCGGCGAGGCCGCGGGGGGTACTCGTATCATATGCCGGCAGGCCGTCGGAGGCCGCTTGAGCGAGGATGTGGTCGGCCGGCACGCCCAGCCGCACCAGCGCATAGGCGACCGCGAGCGCACGGCGGCGCGACACTTCGTAGTTCGCCCGGGCGTCGGTGGCAGCGGACGTCGCGTCGGCATCGTCGGCCGCATGCGCCACGATGCGGACGGTCGCCTGGTTGCGCTTCTGGATCTCGGCCACCTTCTGGAGGATGGCGTCGTCGCTGCCGCCGAGCGCTGACGATCCGCGGTCGAACTGGATGACGGCAACGCGCAAACCGTTACCCAACGGCACAGGCGCAACGGCGCTGGAGGCCGCCGCGGCAACCTCGGCGCGGGGCGCAGCAGGCGGCGGCGCGGCAGCTGCTTCCACCTGCCCCGGTGGCGTCCAGCCCGGCGGCGGCACGAACGCCTTGTTCGGATCGGCAGACCGTGCGCGCGCGGGCGGCGCCGACGTGACCGGGGGCGCCTCCGCGGGTGCGGGGCTCGGTACCGCGGCACGTGGCACCGCGGCACTTGGCACCGCGGCACTCGGGGCCGGCGCGGCGGCGGTCGCCACGACGGGCTCACGCTGCCCCGGCGGCGTCCAGCCCGGTGGCGGCACGAAGGCCTTGTTCGGATCGGCCGCCCGCACGCGCGGAGCCGGCGGTGCCGGTGGCGGTGGCGGTGGCGGCGATGTCGCGGCCGGCGCAGGGCTCGCCGCTGCTGGGGGGCTCGGGGCGGGCGTGGCGGCAGCGGCGACCACAGGCTCCGCCTGCCCCGGCGGCGTCCAACCCGGTGGCGGCACGAAGGCCTTGTTGGGATCGGCCGGCCGCGCGCGCGGAGGCGCCGGCGGTGGTGGCGCGGAGATCGCAGGCGCCGCGGCTGGCGTGGGGTTGGGGGGCGCCGGGCTCGCGGGCGCTGGGCTTTGGGGCACTGGGCTTTGGGCCACTGGGCTCTGGGGTACTGGGCTCTGGGGCACTGGGGCGGGCGCGGCGACGGCGGCCACCACGGGCTCGGCCTGCCCCGGCGGCGTCCAGCCCGGCGGCGGCACGAAGGCCTTGTTCGGATCGGCCGCCCGCACGGGCGGAGCCGGCGCTGGTGCCGGTGGTGACGTCGTCGCGGGCGCCGCCGTCGGCGCGGGGCTGGCCGTCACGGCGAAAGACGTCGCGGCGGGTGCCTGCGACGCGGAGGCGCTCGCCGTGTCTGGCGTGGGCGCAGCAGGCGTTGCCACGGCCGGCGTCATATCGGCTCCCGCAACGGCGCGCGTCGCGACCGGCACGTCATCAGCCGTCGCGACGGCGGAGGTGACCGCCGTCCCCCGCCCCGGTGGCTGCCAACCTGCCGGCGGTACGAAGGCCTTGCTGGGATCCTGAGCGGTCGACGCGACCGGCGGCGGCGGAGGCCCGGCGACAACCGGCGGCGGCGAGTCCGACGCCACGGGCTGCGGCTGCGGGACGGGGGATGCGTCGGATTGCGGCCCGCTTGCCGGAGCGGCTGCCGCGGGCGCGGCAGGTTGCGCCGGCGGCGCGCTGCCGGTCGGCGGGGATGGTGCCGGAGCGCTGGCGGCCGGCGCCGGCGTGACGAACTGGGTGCCGTCAGGATTGCCCCGCTCGGCCGCTTGCGGACGGCCCGGCATCCCCGAAGTCGTCTCGGCACGCGGCGGGGGTGGTGGCTCTTTCGACCGCGCTTCGCGTTCGGCGGCCTCGCGAGCGTGCCGCTCCTCGCGGTCCTTCGCGTCCCGCTCGGTCGCCTCCTTCTCGATGGCCTCGCGCTGAGCCTTCTGCCCTCCGCTCGCTGCCACTATCGAACCGATCTGAGGCACCTGCCCGCGCGTCTCGTCGACCGCGGCGATACCCTGCTGGTACTGCTGGCCGGGACGAGCCGAGGGCAAGGCGCCGCTCACCGTCACCTGACGGTCGGCACCGGCCCGCACTCCCTGGCCGGTCGGGCTGCCACCGCCCAGCCAGTCGCAGCCAGCCAGAAGCGCAAAGGCGGACACGCCAAGCAGGCCGAGTCGCCGGCCTTTGCACATTCCCTGCAGTCCACTGCGCATCGCGCTGAATCCTTGCTTCAACCTCCACAGGACGCGATGTCTAGCGGAGTCCCAGGGGAATTTTTATCCGTCAGTTGTCGCAGCCCCCTGGAAGCCTGCAGCCACGCCGAGACAAACGACACAAGGTATGGTACCGGGGCCTTGAAAGGATCGCAAGAAACGCCGCAACGGCAATGATTCGGAAGGGGAAACGCATGTCGGACCCGTCGAAGCCGGTTGTTGTTCCTGGCCTGTCCGCCGCGGAGTCCGAACGCATGCAGGAAGCCTTCAAGGACATCGCCGCCCGCAGCCAGAAACTCCTGCAGGAGTTCGGTGAACGCTACAGGAACGAAGGCCCCAAGCCCGCCGATCCGCTCAACCTCACCCACACCTTCCTGGACTTCACCGCGAAGATGCTGGCGGACCCCAACAAGCTCCTGCAGGCGCAGATGGAGCTGTGGGGCGAGTACATGAAGCTGTGGCAGGTCACGGCGCAACGCATGATGGGCCAGAAGGTCGAGCCGCTGGCCGAGCCTGCCAAGGGCGACAAGCGGTTCAACGACCCGGCCTGGAAGGATGAGGTCGTCTTCGACTATCTCAAGCAGTCCTACCTCCTCACCGCCCGGTGGCTGCAGCACACGGTCAAGGAGGTCGAGGGCGTCGATGACAAGACGGCGCAGAAGGTCGACTTCTACACGCGCCAGTTCATCGACGCGATGTCGCCCTCCAACTTCGCACTCACCAATCCGCAGGTCGTCAAGGCCACGGTCGACAGCAAGGGCGAGAACTTGCTGAAGGGCCTGCAGAACCTGCTGACGGACATCGAGCGCGGCAAGGGCCAGCTCGCCATTCGCCAGACCGACATGGAGGCCTTCAAGGTCGGCGGCAACGTGGCGACCACCCCGGGCAAGGTGATCTACCAGAACGACATCATGCAGCTGCTGCAGTACGCGCCGGCGACCGAGGAGGTCCATGCCGTGCCGCTGCTGATCGTGCCGCCGTGGATCAACAAGTTCTACATCCTCGACCTCAAGCCCGAGAACTCGTTCATCAAGTGGGCGACCGAGCAGGGCTACACGGTGTTCGTCGTCTCGTGGGTCAACCCCGACGAACGCCTCGCCCGCTTCACGTTCGAGGATTACATGAAGCTCGGACCGCTGGCCGCGCTCGACGCCATCGAGAAGGCGATCGGCCAGCGTGAGGTCTCGGCGATCGGCTACTGCATCGGTGGCACGCTGATGGCGGCGACCCTGGCCTACATGGCCGCGCGCAACGACCATCGCATCGTGGCCTGCACCTTCTTCACCGCCCAGGTCGACTTCGCCGAGCCGGGCGAGCTCGGCGTGTTCATCGACGAGGACCAGCTCGCAGCCGTCGAGGACATGATGAGCAGGAAGGGCTATCTCGAGGGCCGCGAGATGGCGACGACCTTCAACATGCTGCGCGCCAACGACCTCATCTGGTCGTTCGTCGTGAACAACTACCTGCTGGGCAAGGACCCCTTCCCCTTCGACCTGCTGTTCTGGAACGCCGACGCCACGCGCATGCCGGCAGCGATGCACAGCTACTACCTGCGCAACATGTACCAGAAGAACCTGCTGTCGCAGCCAGGCGGTCTCACGATCGACAACGTGCCGATCGACCTGCGCAAGATCACGACACCGATCTACCTGCAGGCCGGCAAGGAGGACCACATCGCCCCGGCGAAGTCGGTCTACAAGGCGACGCAGCTCTACAGCGGCCCCGTGCGGTTCATGCTGGCCGGCTCCGGCCACATCGCGGGCGTCGTCAACCCGCCGCGCAACAGGAAATACCAGCACTGGCTGAACGAGACCGAGAAGAACCCGCCGACGCTCGAGGAGTGGCGCGCGGGCGCCGTCGAGCATCCCGGCTCGTGGTGGCACGACTGGGACAAGTGGCTGTCGGCCAAGTCCGGCCCGAAGGTGCCGGCGCGCGTGCCCGGCGCCGGCGGCCTGCCGGCGATCGAGGATGCGCCCGGCAGCTACGTGAAGGTGCGCACGGTCGAGTGAAGCGGCTTTCGACATGACCGGGCGGTTATAACATACGTTTTCATAAGCCACTACAGTAATTTATCACGCGCTGTCCATACGCCAACGCGGCGCGCCGACTTTTTGCGCTCCGGGGGCCCGCTTAGGGAAGAATCGGCCACAAGGCCTTGGGCTCTCGACCGCGACGCATCCCCCAGCGCTGGAGGCTGCCTGCACTGACTGCGATCAGAGGGTCGGATCGCCCAGTTCGAAGCCCATCAGGACGCGGCCGTGCGTCGAGCCGTTGACGTCCCAGTTCTGGGTGAAGTGGCGACCGGCCACGCTCATGTCCCGGAAGATGCGCGACATCGGATTGTCGCTGTAGACGCTGCTGCTCGCGCCGGCGTCCCACAGCAGGTCGACGGCACGCGCCGCGAGCCGGCCGGCGAAGGCCGAGTGCGCGCGGAACTTCGCGCGCTGCTCGTCGTCGGGCAGGCCGTCGCGGGCCGCAATGGCCCCCGCCTCATCGCAGATCGCCAGCAGGAGCTGGCGCGCCGCCGCGATCGACGCCGACGCCTCCGCCACCTTGACCTGCTGCGTGGCATAGCCGCCCACCTTCTTGCCTGACACCAGCGCGACCCGCCGCCGCGCCCCCGCGAGATAGAGCTCCAGTCCGGCCTCCGCGATGCCCAGGACGGCGGCGCTGATGTAGACGCCGAAGATGCAGTAGCTCGGCGTGCGATAGAGGACGCCGGTGTTGACGGCATTGCCGGGAGACCTGCCGCCCTTCAGGTGTCGCAGCGACAGGGTGCGGTGCTCGGCCACGTACATGTCCCGGACGACGACCTCGTTGCTCGCCGATCCCTTGAGCCCGATCGAATGCCAGGTGTCGACGATCTCCACGTCGCTACGCGGCAGCGCGAAATAGCGATGGCTCTCTCCGACCTCCTCGTCGGTGAAGGCGGCGAACAGCACCCAGTCGCTGGTGTCCACTCCGCTCACCAGGGGCCAGCGGCCGGAGAGCACATAGCCGCCATCCACCCTGCGACCCTTGCCGCAGGCCGGAATGAAGATGCCGCTAACGAGCCGCGCGGGATCGGCCCAGACGTCGTGCTGTCCGCGGTCGGGCCAGTGCGACAGCATGAAATTGTGCGTGACGTGCTGCACCATGCACCACGCGGTCGAGCCGCAGCCGCGCCCCACCGCCGACAGCGCCTCGACGCCGTGATGCAGCCCGGCCTCGCAGCCGCCGAACCGCGACGGCTGGAACAGCCGCGCCGTGCCGGCCGCCTTCAGGTCGGCGACGCTGGCCGGCACCATCGCCCGCCGCTCATCGACAGCCGCCGCGCGCTCGCGCAAGGCCGGGATCAGTGCCTCGGTCCGGGCCACCACCTCGGCGGCAGTCAAAGGCCGATCTGTCGTCGCGCCAGCGGAGTCCATGGTCGCCTCCTGTGCGCCGGCAGCGGAGCAACGTCCGTGCCACGAAACGGCAGCGGCCGCGATGCTTGCCTGCACCGGTACGCGTCGCCAAAGTCGCACGAACCTCAGGGAGCAAGACCATGACTCGACTGACCCGCCGCGCGGCCCTGGCCGGCGCTGCCACGCTGCCGCTGGCGCTTGGCGCCGCCTCCTCCCGTGCCCAGTCGTCCTATCCCGACAAGCCGATCCGCCTGATCATTCCCTGGGCGGCCGGCGGGCCTGCGGACGGCGGCTTCCGCATCCTCGCCCAGTCGGTCAGCAAGAAGCTCGGCCAGCAGGTGGTCGTCGAGAACAAGGGCGGCGCCTCCGGCATCATGGGGGCGCTTGCGCTGCAGGAAGCCAAGCCGGACGGCTACACGATCTCGCAGATGCACATGAGCGTGCTGCGCCAGCCGATGCTCAACAAGGCGCTGACCTACCACCCGATCAACGACCTGACCTACATCCTGCAGATCACGGGCTTCGTCATGGGCGTCGTCGTGCGCCCGGACGCGCCGTGGCAGACGCTGCCCGAACTGCTCGCCTACGCCAAGGCCAACCCAGGCAAGCTGAACTGGGGAACGCTGGGCATCGGCTCGACGCAGCACCTCGCCATGGAGCGGCTCGGCATGGCGCAGGGGCTGAGCTGGACGCACGCCCCGTACCGCGGCACCGCCGACACGCTGCGCGCGCTGATGGGCGGCGAGATCGACTTCGCCTCCGAATCGTCGGGCTGGGCGCCGCTGGTGAAGGCGGGCAAGCTGCGGCTGCTGGCCGTGTTCACGGCCGAGCGTGCGAAGCGGTTTCCCGACGTGCCCACGGTGAAGGAGCTGGGCCTCGAGGTCGTGGTCGAAAGCCCCGGCGGCCTGATCGGTCCGAAGGGCATGGATCCCGCCGTCGTGGCGACGCTCGGCCAGGCCTTCCGCGCCGCCGCACAGGAGCCCGAGCACATTGCCTTCCTCGAGAACATGGACCAGCCGCTGCTGCTGCTCGACGGACCGGCCTACCGCGACGCCATGGCCCGCACCTACGAGGAGGAGCGCGAGCTCCTGCGCAAGCTGAACCTGCTGCAGGCGTAGGGGATCTCTTCCGTACCCCTCATGCGAGCCCACGCGGGCTGGATTGCACGGGCTTCCAATCCGAGGCGGAAGCCCCGATCGCTAGAGTTCGCTGAGGATCAGCAGTGCCGCAAGCGGCGGGCCAAGCAGCGCCGCCTCGATCCGCATGCGCAGGACGTAGACGTAGAGGTATGCCATCGCGGATCCGGCGACGACCACCATGATGGCACTTGTCCATCCCACCGACGTCGCCAGAACGACCGCAAGGATCATCAATCCGATGGCCAGGATCCCCGGCAGGTGCACAGCGTAGCCGAATGCCCCGCCTGCCCAATCGCGATACGCCGCAAAGAACCTGTGTGAAAGCAAGGCGATCCCGCAGGCGAAGGTCACCGCTTGGATAGCAAGCAAGAGCAAGTCGCTTGACGTCATCATCCTCTCTCACTGACAGATGGTTCGAGGCATCTCGTGGCGACCACGGCGCGAACGATCATCCATTCACTTCCCTCCCCCGAGGCCCACGTTCCGAGACGCCCATGATCTTCGCCAGCAGCTGCTCGAGCGCCTGGCGGGAAATGTTCCGGCTATCGGCAAACAGCCGCTCGATATCCGAAATGGATGTGTCGGACGCAGCTCAAGAAAACGCCTAAGCATTCCCTCGAGCTGCCTGTTCCGCGGGTAAATCGGACCGGGTAGATGCACCATGCTGTTTCCTCCTCCGCGACGGTCAATGCCCCCACCATCGCGAATCGACCCTCTGTGCCGGCAGGGCACACGTGATGCCGCGATGAAGGGCTGCCCACTGCTCCCCCTGTGACTGAGGGAGGCCGCCGCCAGGAAGCACAAGGCGCATCCGATCAAACGTGGCGTGAGAAGCAGGTTAACCTAGACCGCGGCTCACACAGAATGAAGTGGAAAAAGCCGCCACCGCCGAACCGGCCTGCCCTCCGAAAATCAGCGGAACAGCAGAACCGGTATCCTGCAGGCACGGATCATCTCGGTCGTCGTCGAGCCGATGATCAGGCTGCGCACACGCGAATGGCCGTAGGCCCCCATGACCAGCAGATCGATGCCGTCCCGTTCGACAACCGCGGCGATGGCCTTGTCGGCGGGTCCGGGCTCGATCGTCGCTGCCGCGTCGAAGCCGCCTCCGCCGAGCTGCGCCAACGCCTCGTCGATACGCTGCTGCGTCGCCGCTTCCTCCCGTCCCGCCAGGACGAGGGAGACCTCCAAGCCAGCGAACAGCGGCGATCGGGAAACATGATCGACGGCCTTCAGGGCACTTGTTCCCCCATCGAAGGCGATGAGCACCCGGCTGATCGGGCGGAAGGCGCGCGCGGCAACCAGGATCGGTTGATGCAGGCTGCGCACCACGCGCTCTGCGTTGGAGCCGAGGTGCAGCTTGGCAAAGTCCGCCGCCTCGCCCCTCTTGCCGACGACCACGAGCTCCGCAGTCGCCTCGCGCTCGGCCAGTGCTTCCAGGAGATCGCCATTGCGCAGGCTGACCCTCACGTCGGCGACACCCGCCTCCGTCACGCGCCGCCTGGTTTGCTCCAACACCAAGCGTCCGCGTTTCTGCAGGAGCTTCGCCCGCTCGGCATCGAGCGATGCCAACTCGGCGAGCAGGCTCTCCTGCATGTCGGCGGTGATGGCACCGCTGAGGTCGACGGAAGAGACCTCCCGGCGGCCCAGCACCTGCAGCAGCTCTACGGGCGCGTGGAGCCGCCGGGCTGCCCAGGCGGCATTGTCGGCAACGCTCTGCGAGTAGATGGATCCGTCTATGCAGGCGACGATCGTCGTCATGGGCGGTTCCCTCCCCTTCAGTGCCCACGAAGCTTGTCGAGCGCACCGGGTTCGTCGTGGATTGCAAGCCGATCCACGATGGTTTCGCTCGCTTCGTTCAGGCCCACCAGTTCCACTTCCGCACCTTCGCGCCGGAACTTCAACACGACCCTGTCAAGCGCGGCGACGCTGGATATGTCCCAGATGTGGGCGCGGCTCAGGTCGATCACGACCTTCTCCAACACCTCCTTGAAATCGAAGGCCGCGGTGAAATCCTCCGCCGATGCGAAGAACAACTGGCCTTCCACCGTGTAGGTCCCCGACGTACCGTCTTCGGAAGCGACGGAGGTGACGCGAAAGAGCTGCGCGATCTTCCAGGCGAAGAATATTCCCGACAGCAGCACGCCCAGCACCACGCCGACGGCGAGGTTGTGTGTGAGCACCACGCCCGCAACGGTCGCCAGCATCACGATGCTCGACGAGCGGGGATGGGTCCTGAGGTTCCTGATCGAAACCCAGCTGAAGGTGCCGATGGAGACCATGATCATCACCGCCACGAGAGCGGGCATCGGCATCTTCCTGACCCAGGGACCCAGCACGACGATCAGGAACAGCAGAAAGATGCCGGCGCAGAAGGTCGACAGGCGACCACGCCGCCCGCCTTCGCGTTGATGACGGACTGGCCGATCATGGCGCAGCCCGCCATGCCGCCGATGAAGGCCGTCGCCATGTTGGCGATGCCCTGCCCGACGCATTCGCGATTCCTGTTGCTGGAGGTGTCCGTAAGATCATCCACGATCTGCGCCGTCATCAGCGATTCGAGGAGGCCCACAGCCGCCACGGCGGCGGAGTACGGCAGGACGATGGCCAGCGTTTCGATCGTGAGCGGCACGTCCGGGAGCAGGAACACCGGGAGCGTCGAGGGCAGCTCGCCCATGTCGCCGACAGTGCGGACATCGATACCCAGCCAGATGCCCGCCGCCGTCAGCACGACGATGCAGACCAGCGGCGACGGGACCACTCTCGTGAACCGCGGCAAGCCGTAGATAATCACCAGCCCCGCAGCGACCATGACGTAGGTCATCCAGGTCACGCCGATCAGCTCGGGCAGCTGCGCCATGAAGATCAGGATGGCCAACGCGTTCACGAAACCCGTCATGACGGACTTGGAGACGAACCGCATGGCATAGCCCAGCCGCAGGAATCCTGCCGCGACCTGAAGGACGCCGGCCAGCACCGTCGCCGCCAGCAGGTACTGCAGCCCGTGTTCCTTCACCAGGGTCACCATCAGGACCGCGGTTGCTGCCGTGGCCGCCGATATCATGCCGGGCCGGCCACCCGCGATCGCGGTGACGACGGCGATCGAAAAGGAGGCGTACAGGCCGACCTTCGGATCGACACCGGCGATGATCGAGAATGCGATGGCCTCAGGAATGAGAGCGAGAGCAACGACCAGCCCTGCCAGCACGTCGCCCTTGATGTTGCCGAGCCATTCGATCCGAAGGCGCGACCACGCAGGCTTGAACAAGTCGAACTCCATTGCCCGCGCAACCGGAATGCCGGCAGGATGCGGGCTTGCACGCATCATCAAGGGAAGGTCACGGCCACGTGGTCGGGTCGGCCGACGACGGCTGGACCAGCGGTGCGCATTCCGAGGCGCACGACTGGTCACCGATCGAGAGGATCAGGGCGGCAAAAGCATTGCCGATCCGATGCAATGTCCCTGCCAGAAAGGAAAGGGCGCCATTCGCCGCGGAATGCCTTGGACCTGCTGCAGGCGCAGGGTGGGAGGTCGCCGCAGGCCTGCGGACGGTTCCAACTCTTCCGCAACCGTCCTAGGCTGTCGATGGCCGGAGGAGCAGCATGACGGCAGATGGATCAGGCATGCGGGTCGATGCCCATCGTTCCGATGGCACGGCGTGGACCTTGGTCTCGCGCCCGCCGGACCCGCGGCTCGGGCCCTATGTGACCGACTATCAGGGCTATCGCGAACGCTCGCGTCATCCTCTGCGCCGCCTGCAGGCGCCCTTTGCCGGCGTGCCGATGATCGTCACCTTCGGCCCCTCGATCGACATCATCAATGGCGGGCGCCCCGCCGAGCGCACCACCCATGGCAGCTTCCTGGCCGGTCTGCACGATGTCCATGTGATCACCGAATACCGGGGAGAGCAGATGGGCCTGCAGGTGAACTTCACGCTGCTCGGCGCCTATCGGTTCCTCAACATCACCATGTCCGACATCGCCAACCGCTGCCTGGCGCTCGGAGATCTCCTCGGCTACTGCGAGGCGGAGCGGCTGACCTGCCTCCTCCACGAGAGGCGAGGCTGGGCGCAGCGCTTCTCCCTCCTGGACCGGTTCCTGCTCGAGCGCCTGTGCCGCAGCCGGCCCGTGTCGCCGGATGTCGCCTGGGCGCTCGGCATCCTTCACGCCTGCAATGGCGCGTGTTCGGTCGGTGCGCTCAGCCGCGACCTCGGCTGCAGCCGCAAGACCCTGATCCAGCGCTTCCATTGCCAGGTCGGGCTCAGTCCCAAGGCGGTCGCCAACATCATGCGCTTCTCTCATGCGGTGGCCCGCATCCGCCGGACGGACGAGGAAAGCTGGGCAGAGGTCGCCCTTGCCTGCGGCTACTATGACCAGGCGCACTTCAATCGCGACTTCCGCCGGTTCTCGGGCCGTAGCCCCGGCACGTTCCGAGATGCCCTGCTGCCGGCGCAGGCAGGCGTCGCCGGGTAAAATTCGTCCAAGACCGCGGGCGCCCAGGCTCGCCAGATGCGGCCACCGTTCCATGACCGGCAGGAGACCGCATATGAAAGACAACGCGCCGGGGCGAGCGCCCCTCATGCTGCCTCCCGGCGGAGGGCGCGCATACCCGATGGGGCGCATCGGCGCCGTCTTCAAGGCAGACGGCGCCGAGACGGCAAGCCGCTATTCGATCTCCGAATGGTGGCTCGAAGCGCGTACATCCGGACCAGGGCCGCACAGCCATGAGGAGGATGACGTCTTCTACGTCATCGAGGGAACGATGAGCTTCCTCATCGACGATCGCTGGACGGACTGCCAGGCAGGCTCCTTCGTGCTGGTGCCGGGCGGCATGCGGCACGACTTCGAGAATCGCAGTCCCCGACGCGCCGGCATCCTGAACTTCAGCATCCCCGGCGGCTTCGAGGAAAGCATGGCCTCCATCGCGCAATGGTTCGCCGAACATCCGCCTCGGGACACCGGAAGCGGAGTCTGAGCAGCAGGCCTGGCTTCGCCGGGCGCATTCCGACCAGCCGATCCGAACAGGCCGGGTTCAGCCGCGCGTGCGCCTGAACAGCATGGTCACGTTGCGACGACGGTTTTCGAAGCCCGCGGCGAACCTGGTGGGCGCCGTCTCGTGGAAGATCGATCCCCTGAACAGGAGCGCCCGGTTCTCTCCATAGGCGAACGGTGTTTTGCGGGCCTTCTGCTCGTGAAGGTACGCCCGGATGTCCTTGTGGCCGCTGTTGTAGTCGTCGTACGACCAGTCGTCGGGCGCCGCGACGTCCCAGACGTCCAGGCCGCCGGTGCCGGGCTGCAGGTTGGCGTGGTCCGGCGTGATCCAGAGATTGAGGCTGATGTCAGACTGGTCGGCATGGATGTCGATGCCAGGCCGCTGATGCTGACAAACGAACGACCACCAGTAGTTCAGATGATGCCCATCCAGCAGTTCCGGCACGGCCTGGCGCAGTTCCGTGGCGATCTGCAGCAGCAGCGCGCTGTAGAAGCCGGATTCGGGACTGGCGCCTATATAGCCGGGCGGATAGGGCCGCCGCCACACCGTCGACCGGAGGCAGAATCGTTGCAGCTGGGCGAGCGCTTCCGGCGTCAGCAGCCCATCGACGCAGGCGACCCCCTTTCCCTTGCCTGTGAAGGCCTGAACGACGTCGCCCCAATCGTTTCGCGGATTGAGGCACACCGCCGGCGGTGCCTCGTCGTGGATCACCAGAGGCGGATCGGCCAGCAGCCGGCCGTATTGGCCTGCCAGGGGAATCGCGGGAATCTCGTCGGCCGGATTGGCGAGCATCTGGTTGAGCTTGCTCCGCGCCATGTCTCGCAGGCTGGCGGCGGGCAGCAGCGTGCCGGGTGGCAGGCCACCGACCTGTTCCAGATAAGCGAGCTGCTCGAGGTTGTGCAGTGCCTGATGGGCGGGAACCGCAATCGGCGCATTGCCGGACGAGGCGATCGATGGCGGCAGCGCACGCTCGAGTGCCGCGCTGAAGTCGACCAGCGCAGCTTCGGGTTCGTCGAGCGCCACCCGCACACGCGCCAGCAAGGCGCGTGGCGCAGGCTCCCCGGGAGCGACCTCGACAGCCCTGAGCGCGCCCGCCTTCGCGGCGGACAGGCGTCCCAGCTGGAATTCCATGTCGGACAGCGCCAGGAGGACGGCCGGGGAAGGTTCCTGCTCAGCCAGGGTTCGCAAGGCTTCAGCCGCTTCGGCGTAGCGACCCTTGGCGATGCTGTGCCTGACGGCCTCCGGCACCGGGGCATTCGACCGCGCCATACCCCTACTCGGCGGCCCGCGCCGCGTGCTCCGGCCGGTACGAGCGGGCCAGCTCGACGTAACCCGCGGCGACGCGGCGGAACATGTCATAGTCCTTCTCGCCGAGGTCGCGCAGCTTCTGCGCCGGATTGCCGGCCCACAGCTCGCCGCGGCGAACGATCTTGCGCGGCGGAACGAGGGCGCCCGCCGCGACCATGGCTTCCGTCTCCACCACCGCACCATCCAGCACGGTCGAGTGCATGCCGATGAAAGCGCCGTCCTGCACCTCGCAGGCATGCAGCAGCGCCATGTGGCCCACGGTGACGTTGCGGCCGACCACCGTCATCAGGCCGCGTGCAGCGACATGCACCACGGTGCCGTCCTGCAGGTTGGAGTTCTCGCCGACACGGATGCCCGGGCCGTCGCCGCGCAGGATGACGCCGAACCAGATGCTGGCATTGGCGCCGATTTCCACGTCGCCGACCAGCGTCGCATTCGGCGCGACGAAGGCCGAGGCGTCGACCTTGGGGATGAAGCCCTTGTGCGGCACGATCAGACCGGACATTGAAAGCGCAACTCCTCGGGATGCGACCGCCACAATAGTCGAAAGGCATCCGGACGCATACTTGCAAGGCCTGCGGGCGCAATCGCCGCACTGGTCCTTCGTATGATTTCGCCGTCGTGACCGACGCACGCCGCCAGATGAACTTTCCAAGACGTCGACGACGAACGAGGGACGCTCCCTACATTCACGGCAGGCAAGCCGATCAGGTGCCTGCGGCTTGCATCCACGTTGTAACCGGAGTCAGAAATGCAACCGCTTCCCACACGTCTGACGGCGCTGTCCGCCGTCGCGGCTTCCGCACTCGTCCTGGCCGCATCCGCCGCTTCGCCTGCTGCGGCCCAGTCGCAGGCCGAGGCAGCCCAGCTCAAGGCGCGATGCAGTCAGCTCACCTCGTTCTTCGACCGCTATGGCACGAGCCGTGGCGAGAACTCGGATGGCGCACGGAACCACACACGCATCGCCGCCGGCATGGATTGTCAGGAAGGGCACTATGCCGAAGGCATCGCGTCGATGGAGGGTCTCCTTCGGCGCAAGGGCTTCGACGTGCCGCCGGCGCCGACCGGGATCGCCCAGACGCCGCCTGCCGCCGCGCGCGACGCAACGCCCCGGCAGTAGATATCCAGAAAGCAGGAAGGGCGCCTTGCGGCGCCCTTCCCGATCTCGGCTCGTCCTCGCGGCTCAGCGCTTGGAGAACTGGAAGCGACGACGCGCACCGGCGCGGCCGTACTTCTTGCGCTCGACCACGCGGCTGTCGCGGGTCAGGAAGCCGTTGCTCTTCATGGCGCCGCGCAGCGCGGGCTCGAACTTGGCCAACGCCTGGGCGATGCCGTGGCGCACCGCGCCGGCCTGGCCCGACAGACCGCCGCCCGACACGGTGGCGATCACGTCGAACTGGTCGCGGCGCTGCGTGACGTCGAACGGCTGCTGGATGACCATCTGCTGCGTGGGACGCGCGAAGTAGATCGTCTGGTCGCGGCCGTTGACCGTGATCTTGCCGGTGCCTGGCTTCACCCACACGCGGGCGACGGCATTCTTGCGCCGGCCGGTGGCGTAGGCGCGGCCCTGCGCGTCCACTTCCTTCTCGCGCACCGCCGCGGTGGCCTGGACGCCCGAAACGGGTGACTTCTTCAGCTCGGCAAAGGACGAAAGTTCGGTAGCCATGTCAGCCGATCCTCGAGTTCTTGCGGTTCAGGGCAGCCACGTCGAGCTTCTCGGGCTGCTGGGCCTCGTGCTCGTGGTTCGGTCCCTTGTAGACGCGCAGGTTCTTCATCTGCTTGCGGCCCAGCGGACCGCGCGTGATCATGCGCTCGACCGCCTTCTCGATGACGCGCTCGGGGAAGCGGCCCGACAGGCGCTTGCCCAGCGTCTCGCCCTTGATGCCGCCGGGATGGCCGGTATGCCAGTAGAAGAATTCCTGCTCCGCCTTGCGGCCGGTCAGGCGCACCTTTTCGGCGTTGATCACGACGATGTTGTCGCCGCAATCGATGTGGGGGGTGAAGGTCGGCTTGTGCTTGCCGCGCAGGCGCATGGCGATGATCGAAGCGAGCCGTCCGAGCACCAGCCCGTCGGCGTCGATCAGCACCCACTTCTTCTGCACGTCGGCAGTCTTGAGATTGAAGGTCTTCATGGGTCTTTCTTCCGTGAGGCGGCGCTTATGGAGAGTGCAAGACGACCTGTCAACCGCCTCGTCTGGAATCATTGTATTTCAATAGGTTAGCGGATAGGTATTATAATACCCCACAGCTAACCTCCTGCAGGCGAAGCTTGACTCCGGGCGGCGCCCGTTTAGCTAGAAGCCGCGAAAACAGCCATCAGGGCCAAGCATCAAGGACATCGACAAATGAGCTTCTCTTCGAAGGTTTTCCCGACCCGCACCGTCAAGATGGCCGACCGGGAGGAGACCATCGTCGCCGGCGGGCGCCACCTGTTCCCGCTTCTGCCCAAGGCGTTCGACGGCATCAAGCAGATCGGCGTCATCGGCTGGTCGTCGCAGGGCCCGGCCCAGGCCCAGAACCTGCGCGAGTCGCTCGAAGGGACCGGCATCCGCGTGAAGGTCGGCCTGCGCGAGGGCTCCTCCTCCATGAAGGAGGCCGAGGCCGTCGGCTTCAGCAAGAAGGACGGCACGCTCGGCGAGATGTACGAGGTGATCCGCGAGAGCGACATGTCGCTGCTCCTGATCTCCGATGCCGCCTTCGCGGAGAACTACAAGAAGATCTTCGCGGCCTTCCGGCCTGGCACGACGCTGGGGCTCAGCCACGGCTTCCTTCTCTCGCACCTGCAGGCCCAGGGCGAGGACTTCCCCAAGGACATCAACGTCGTCGCCGTCTGTCCCAAGGGCATGGGCCCGTCGGTGCGGCGCCTCTACGAGCAGGGCCGCGACGTCAACGGCGCGGGCATCAATGCCAGCTTTGCCGTCCACCAGGACGTGAACGGCAAGGCGACCGACTACGCGCTCGGCTGGTCGGTGGCGCTGGGCTCGCCCTACACCTTCGAGACGACCCTGGAATCGGAATACAAGTCCGACATCTTCGGCGAGCGCGGCATCCTGCTGGGCGCCGTGCACGGCATCGCCGAGAGCCTCTATGCGCGCTATGTCGGCCAGGGCATGGCCAAGGACGACGCCTACCTCAACACGTCGGAGTCGATCACCGGTCCCATCAGCAAGACCATCTCGCGTTCCGGGCTGAAGGCCGTCTACAATGAGCTCAGCGATCAGGAGAAGGCAGCCTTCCGCAAGGCCTACAACGCCGCCTACCATCCCTGTCGCGAGATCCTCGAGGAGATCTACGACGACGTCGCGTCGGGCAACGAGGTGCGCAGCGTCATCCAGGCGACCCGCCGCCACGGCACCTATCCGATGGGCAAGATCGACAGCACCGACATGTGGACCGTGGGCGAGAAGGTGCGGGCCAACAGCGAACGCAACTACGCGCCGATCAACCCCGAGACGGCCGGCGTCTACATGGCCTGCATGATGGCCCAGGTCGACCTGCTGAAGGACCGCGGCCACCCCTACTCCGAGATCGCCAACGAATCGATCATCGAGGCCGTCGACTCGCTCAATCCCTACATGGACTACAAGGGCGTGTCCTACATGGTCGACAACTGCTCGACCACGGCCCGCCTGGGCGCGCGCAAGTGGGCGGCGCGGTTCGACTACATCCTGAAGCAGCAGGCCTTCCCGGCCGTCGACCAGAGCGCGGTCGCCGACGAGACGCCGTTCGACAAGTTCATATCGAGCAACATCCACGAGGTGCTGAAGGTGTGCGCCGAGCTGCGCCCGTCGGTCGATATCGCCGTGGTGCCGACGCGACGCGGCTGACGTCCTGCCGTCAGCGGCTGGCAGGCGGGATGGAATAGGTGAGCGTGGCGTGGGCGACGGGCTCGTCCATGCCTTCGCTGCGGATGATGAAGTCGCCGACGGCCAGCGATCGGCCCAGCTTCAGGAGGCGTCCTTCGCCGATCAGGTCCACCGGCTCGGGCTTGCGCAGGAAGTTGATGTTGAGGTTGGTCGTGACCGCCAGCGCTACCGGTCCCAGCCTGCCGAGCAGCAGCAGATAGAATCCGAGGTCGACCAGCCAGACGAGCGTCGGCCCCGAGACGGTGCCGCCGGGGCGCAGGAACCGCTCGCTCGGAGGCAGGCGTACGCGGATGACGTCGTCGTCGAGGTGCTCGATGCGGATGTCGAGGGGCGCGACCTGCGGGAAGTGTTCTCGAATGAACAGGTGCAGTTCGTCGATCGTCATCGCCGGCATGACGCCCCTCCCCCGATATCGTACATTTCCGCCATGAACACCGCCGCGAACGAACCGGTTCTGCTCCGCCGCGACGACGGGCCGATCGCCATCCTAACGCTGAACCGGCCGAGAGCCATGAACGCCTTGTCCGGCGAACTGATCGACGCCCTGCAGGCGGAATTCGACAGGCTGGCCGACGACCGCGCCATCCGCTGCGTGGTCATCGAGGCGACCGGTCGCGCCTTCTCCACCGGCCACGACCTGCGCGAGGTCGCATCGCGTCGCGACTATGCCTTCCACCACGACCTCATGACGCGCTGCTCCGCCATGATGATGTCGATCCGGCGACTGCCCCAGCCGGTGATCGCCAAGGTGCAGGCGATCGCGACGGCCGCCGGCTGCCAGCTGGTCGCCGCCTGCGATCTCGCCGTGGCGTCGAGCGAGGCGACGTTCGCCACGTCGGGCATCAACAACGGCCTGTTCTGCGGCACACCCTCGGTGGCCGTCGGCCGCAGCGTCGGACCCAAGCGCGCGCTCGACATGCTGCTCACGGGCCAGCCGGTCGACGCGGAGGCGGCACTGCGTGACGGGCTGGTGAGCCGTGTCGCACCTCCCGACAGGCTCGACGCGGAGACCATGGCGCTGGCCCGCCAGATCGCGGACCAGCCGCCGCAGCAGATCGCCTCGGGGAAGGCGATGTTCCACGCGCACATGCAGATGACGATCGAGCAGGCCTATGCCTACGCCGCCGATTTCATGGCCGGCGCGCTGCAGCGCGAGGACCCGCAGGCTGGCATCGACGCCTTCGTCAACAAGAAGCCCAGGCCAGACTGGACCGGCCGCTGAAGCAGGCGAACACGATTAGATGACTTGCCATCTATTGGCTGCACATCTATTGACATCTCATGTCTCCTCGCCGTCCCGTCGGCCGCGAGTCCTTCGGTTCCCTGCTCTCACGTGCCGCGCGACAATGGCGCCGCGCCGCGGACGTCGACATCAAACCCTTCGACCTCACGGAAGCGACGTGGCTGCCGCTGGTCCATATCGCGCGCGCGCCGACGCCGCCGCGGCAGAAGGACCTCGCCGCATCCATGTCGCTCGACGGTTCTTCCGTCGTCCGTCTGCTGGACAGCCTGGAGCGGGCCGGCTTCATCCAGCGCAGGGAGGGCGAACAGGACCGGCGTGCCAAGATCATCACCCTTACGCCGCGCGGCCGAGCAATCGCCGACAAGGTCGAGGCGGTCGCAAAGCGCATCAGGGATGATGCTCTCGCGGGCATCTCGGACAGGGAGATCGACACGGCGGTCCGGGTCTTGCTTCACGTCTGCCGCGTGCTCGAAACCAGGGACGAGGAAAGGACGTGACCGCTCCCCTGTGGCTGCTGACCCTCATCACCTTCAGCGGCACGCTCGCCATGCACATCTTCGTGCCGGCGCTGCCGGAGGCGGCCCAGGACCTCGGATCCAGCATGGGCGCCATGCAGCTCACGATGAGCGTCTACATCCTCGGCCTGGCCTTCGGACAGCTGGCCTACGGACCGCTGTCCGACCGCTTCGGCCGCCGCCCCGTGCTGATGGCCGGGCTGGTGCTCTACGCGGCTGCCGGCCTCGGTGCAGCGCTGGTGCCGGACGTCCACAGCCTCGTCATCGCGCGGCTGCTGCAGGCCCTGGGCGGCTGTGCCGGACTGGTGATCGGGCGTACCATCGTGCGCGACACCGCCTTGCCGCAGGAAGCGGCGCGCCGGCTCGCCATCATGAACCTGATGGTGGCCGTCGGCCCCGGTGCCGCACCGCTGATCGGCAGCGTCCTGGCGGCGAGCCTTGGCTGGCGCTCCATCTTCTTCGCGCTTGCCGGGCTTGGCATGATCAACCTGCTCTTCAGCTGGCGACTGCTGCCGGAAAGCAAGGCGGCGACCGCGAGCTCGGCAGGCGGCGGACTGGCGCGCAACTATGGCAGGCTGCTCGTGTCGCCAGCCTTCCTCGGCTATGCCGTGGGCGGCGGCTGCGCCACCACGTCGATGTATGCCTTCATCAGCGCCTCGCCCTTCATCTTCGCCCACCAGCTGCACCGGCCGGACTACGAAGTCGGCATCTATCCCGCGATCGTGCTGGGCGGTGTCTGGCTCGGCAGCGTCGCCGCGACCCGCCTGATCCCACGGCTGCCGATCGACCGCCTCGCGGTGTGGGCCAACCTGCTGAGCGTCATGGCATCCGTCGCCCTGCTCGCCGGCGTCCTGGCCGGACATCTCAGCGTGCCGACGATCATGATACCGATGTTCGTCTTCGGCTTCGGTGCCGGCATCGCCTCGCCGGCCGCCCTCACCCAAGCCATCAGCGTCAATCCAAGGGTCATCGGCTCGGCATCGGGGCTCTATGGCTTCTCCCAGATGGGCGTCGGCGCGGTCTGCACCGCGCTGGTCGGCACCGGCCACGATCCCGCCCTGACGGCGGCCGTCATCCTGGTGGGCGCCGGGGTGATCGGCCAGGCGGCCTTCTGGCTGGCCCTGCGTCGCCGACCGCCATCCGCCCCCGGGGCCTGAGAATCGTCAGGCAAGCCAGCCGTGGCCGGCGGCGCTGGTGAAGTCGAGCTGGATGATGAAGTCGTTGAAGTCGCGGTCGCCGCCGCCCCAGGTGTCCTCCCAGCCCCAGGTGTTCAGGCCGTAGCTCCACAGGTGGCCGACATTCTGGCCCGCCACTGATTCGTTTGCCTGCGCGAAGGCCCAGAAGGTGGCGCCGCTGTCGTTGTTGAACAGCTTCATGGCGATCAGGTCGCCGGCATCGACATCCAGCAGCGTCGTCTGCTGGTAGTTGCCGTAGCCCGGCCCGCCCATCGCCGTGCCGCCCGAGCCGATCTGGTAGGCCCGGCCTTCCGCCGCGAGCGCATAGGCGGCGTCGCCCGGGCGGATGCCGGTGATCGTCCCCGAGAGGTCGTCGACCCGGTAGAAGGTAAGCGACAGGCTGTCCTCGCCGTTCTGGCGCACCCGCACCACCGCCGTCTGGTCGTCGGCGCCGCCCGCCGTCTCGGCCACCGCCACCGGCCGCGCCACCCGAACGGCGCCGGCGCCCGACGCGAAATCGGCGAAGCCGAACGGGCTGCTCAGCGTGCCCTGGACGGCCTGCGCCACAGCGCCGTCGATCGATACCGACAGCTCCTGCCCCGCGCCGACCGAGGACTGCGCGACCCAGCCCTGTGCCTGCTTGTCGAACAATCTCACCAGGTTGGGATCGAAATCGTCCTGCAGGACCTGCTGGGCAAAGCGGTTGGTCCAGGCGAACTCGGACGAGGCGGCGCTGTCGAAGGCGAAGCCCGCGCCGCCGAGGCCGACATCGACGGCCACGCCGCCGGCCGACATGGTCTGGAACGTCAGGCTCTGGTGCGTTCCGCTCTGCCAGCCCCCTGCGCCATCGCCGTCCAGCATGTCGGGGCTTGAGCTGTACGACATCTGCGAATGGGCGATCGTCGTGAGCGCGCGCGCCAGCAGCACGCCGTTGGGCGAGCCGAGGCCCGTCGCGAGATCGTAGCCGGGGACCGCCTGGTATCCATAGCCCGTCGGCGTGATGGCGATCCCGTCGCTGGTGTAGGTGCCCCCGAGCACGAAGGACGACGTGTTGTTGCCGATCGTCACGTCGTTGAAGGACGCCGGCGCGATCGCCGCCGCGATGTAGAGCAGGTCGTTGGCGTAGCCGAGATCCGGCAGATCCTGATCCTCGAAGATCGCGTTGATCTGCGACAGCAGCGCTGCCCAGAGCGGCGCGGCCGAGCTGGTGCCGGCATCGGGATGGACGCCCTCCATGTAGATCTGCGGCACGGTGTAGAACATGCTGCCGCCGGCATTGGCCGAGACATCGGGCGCGCCGCGGCCGCTCAGCGCGAACGGGTCGGATGTCACCGGAGCCAGGCCGAAGGCCGCCTGGTACCAGGGCGTCGGCTGCGTCGGATCCACGCCGCCGTTGCCGGCATCGTTGGCGTAGTAGCCTTCCCCGGCGAAGACCGTCCCATGGAGACGGTAGGTGTTCCACACCGCCTCGACGAGCTGCGAGGCCAGCGGCGACGTCGTGGAAAGGGACGCCGGCAAGGTGCGCAACCCTCCCGCCACGAGCTGCCAGATCGTGGCGGGATCGCCGGCCAGCGCCGAGTCCACGACAGCATCGAGGGTATCGTCGGACAGGGCGGACGACAGTGGGCTGAGCGATGTGCCGCCCGCCAGCAGGCCGTACGCGCTGGCGCGCGCCGAGCTGACGTTGGGAAAGCCGTTCGGCGTCCAGAGGCCCGAGCCGCCGTCGCCGCTGGACGACACGATCGACACGTTGGCCAGCGCCGCATCCACGAAGAGCTGACTGGCCGCGAAGAGGAAGGGAGAGTTCTGGGTCGCCAGCGCGGCGGCGAAGCGATAGGAGGACGAGACGACTTCCGGGTTGTTCACGGTGTCCCAGATCGCCTGCTGGTAGGCCGTGAAGGCCTCGGCATGCGCATGGTTCGCCCAGCCGGAGCCGCCATAGAGGACCATGGTGCTCTGCGGATTGACCGCCGTGACGACGCCGACGTCCAGCGAGCGCTCGGCGATGCCTGGCGGCGCCTGGCCACCCGGGGCGACATTCACGACCGTGCCGGGCGTATCGATTCCGATCGAGTTCCGGTAGGCGGCCAGCAGCGCCTCGAACTCGGCATCGGTGGACGTCGGCGAGCTCAGGGCCGTGCCCACCCCGGGTTCGAGCAGGCCGATCGCGCCCGTCGTGACGGCGTTCGGGGAAGCGGGGTTCCAGAGATCGCCGGTCAGCGGAAAGTTGTAGTAGGTCTCCGCGATCTGGTTCGGATAGAGGCTGACCGTCGGGCTTGCCGAGTTGCCCTGGCTTTGCGGTCCATCGGGCGGCGTCCATGACGCGCCCGCTCCCGGATCGGCCTGCAGGGATCCGAACATCTGGGTGTCGAACCACAGGCCCTGGACTCCATAGTCCCGCACCCACGCGTCGGGAAGCTTGAGGTTGCCTTCCCAATAGACGACGGTCTCGCCGGCGGCCGTCGTTCCGGTGAGCAGCGGCCTGTCGAACAGGGCCTGGAAGTCGGCTTGGCCCGAGACGGTCACCCAGATCGTGCGCGAGTAGGCCGAGGAGACGTATTGCGTTGCGTTGGCAAGGCCGATCCCCGCCGGCAGGCTGTTCAGGACACCGTCATAATCGGCTTGGTCGGCACCGTAGGTCTGCCAAAGCTGATCGTAGCTGTAGGAGCCGAGCTGCTGCTGGCGCGACGCCCAGCTGGCATTCAGAAGCGGCGTCGGATCGTTCGCCCGCTCCAGGACGATCGCGACATTGAAGCTGAAGCCCGTGAGGTTGGTGCCGCCAGTCGGCAACGCTGCCGAGCTGCGGCTGCTGTCATAGTCGAGAAACGTGGAGTTCTGCAGCTCGGTCGCCATGGCCCGCAGCTAACCGGCCCGCGTCCCGAACGGCAAGGACGTCCCGACCCATCGCGTGAAAATTGCAGTCGCGATCAGCCGAGGCGGCGGGCAAGGTGCTCGCCGCTACTGCCGCCAGTCCGTCCCCTTGCCTTCGATCTGGCGCAGCGCCGCCTTCCAGTAGGTCATGCCGTAGTCGGGGTGGGCCCGCTGCTGGCGGGCGCGCTCCCCATACTGGCGGATGACGTCCGGATCGATGGGCGCCGGCTCCTCGTCGAGGCCGCGGGCGATGATCTCGACCTCGCAGGCCCGCTCCAGCATGTACATGCGGCGCAGCGCGCCGGGGATCGAAGCACCGACCGTCAGCAGTCCGTGATTACGCAGCACGACCGAGTTGCCGTTCTGGCAGCTCACGCCCAGCGCATCGCACTCCTCCTGCGAGGTCGGCATGCCGTACTCGTGATAGACGAGGTCGTCGTAGACCGACAGCGCATCCTGGGTGATCGGACGCAGGCCCTTCTTCAGAACGGACACGCCCGCGCCGGCGCGGGTGTGCGTGTGCATGACGCAGTTCGCGTCCGGCCGCGCCTTGTAGACGCCGCTATGGATCGTGAAACCTGCCGCGTTGAACTTGCCGCCCTCGGAATGGACGTTGCCGTCGATGTCCATCTTCACGAGGCTGGACGCGGTGATCTCATGGAAGAGGTCGCCGTAGTTGTTGATCAGGAAGCAGGTGGGCTCGCCCGGGATGCGCACGGACATGTGCGTGTCGATCGTGTCCGTCCAGCCATACAGGTCGGTGATGCGATAGAGCGCTGCCAGATCGCAGCGCGCCTGCCATTCGGCGTCGGTCATGTTGGGACGGTCGGCTTGCAGCGGCGCGTTCATCTCCAGCTCCGTTCCGGTGGGTTTCGGCAGCGTCGTCGGACTGTAAAGCAACTCCCGGGCCAGGGCGAGCGGCGACGCTGCCTTCTGGCCGTCCCTGCCCCGGACCTGGCGTCACTCCGCGTTGATGCCCCTCCTGTAGGTCGAGGGCACGACGCTTGCCACCGATTGCGCGCGCTTGGCGAGCCAATAGGCCTGCGGCGGCGGCACTGACCCGAACTGCCGGTCGACGCCCAGCTTCTGGGCGGCGTCCATGGGCCAGTTGGGATTGTAGAGCAGCTCGCGCGCCAGCGCGATCAGGTCGGCCCGGCCCTCCTGCAGGATCTGCTCCGCCTGGTCGGCGTGCACGATCAGGCCCACCGCCATGGTCATGATCTCGGCGTCCCGGCGCAGCCGCTCGGCATAGGGCACCTGGTAGCCGTAGGTCACGGGGCCGGCGCTGACGACGGGGGCGCCGCGCATGCCGCCCGAGCTGCAGTCGATCACGTCGACGCCCTTGGGCTTCAGGATCTTCGCCAGGGCGACGCTCTGGTCGGGGCCCCAGCCCGCATCGTCGTCGACCGAGAAGCGCACGAAGAGCGGCTTCTCCGCCGGCCAGTGCGCCCGCACGCTCTCGACCACCTCGATGCAGAAGCGCATGCGGTTCAGCTCGCTGCCGCCATACTCGTCGTTGCGCAGGTTCGAGAACGGCGACAGGAACTGGTGGATCAGGTAGCCGTGCGCGGCGTGCACGTCGAGCACCTCGAAGCCCGCCTCGTGGGCGCGGCGCGCCGCCTGCCCCCAGCGCTCGATCACTTCGGGGATCTCGGCGCGCGTCAGGGCGCGCGGCGTGGGATCGCTCTCGGGCGAATTGACGGCGCTCGATGACACGAGCTCCCACTGCTCCCAGTCGTCGATCTCGGGTGAAGGCTTCAGCGGCGCGCCGCCTTCCCACGGCCGGAAGCGCCGCGCCTTGCGGCCCGAATGGCCGAGCTGGATGCCGGGAACGGCGCCATGCTGGCGGATGAAGTCGACGCAGCGGCGCAGCCCGGGAACGAAGGCGTCGTCCCAGATGCCGAGGTCGCCCACCGTGCCGCAGCCGCGCCGCTCGACCTTGGTCGATTCCATGATCACCAGCCCCGCGCCGCCGGCCGCGAAGCGGCCGGCATTCATCAGGTGCCAGTCGGTGGCGAAGCCCTTGACCGCCGAATACTGGTGCATCGGCGCCACGACCACCCGGTTCTTCAAGGTCACGTCTCGGATGGAAATCGGTTCGAACAGCAGCGGCTTCGCCATGTATAGTCCCCTCATGTCCGCCGTGATCCATGACCGCTACGATGACGCCTACCTGCGGCGGATCCTGCGTGATTGCAGGACCATCGCCATGGTCGGCGCTTCCGCCAACTGGAATCGGCCGAGCTATTTCGCCATGAAGTATCTGCTCGACCGCGGTTACGACGTCATTCCGATCAATCCCGGCGCAGTGGGCCAGGAGATCCTGGGCCAGAAGGTCTACGGCGCCCTCGACGAGCTGCCGCAGAAGGCCGACATGGTCGACATCTTCCGCAACTCGGAAGCCGCCGGGCCGATCACCGACGAGGCCATCCGCCACGGCGCCAGGGTCGTCTGGATGCAGCTCGGCGTGCGCAACGACGCCGCGGCGGCACGCGCGGAAGCCGCCGGGCTGCGCGTGGTGATGAACCGCTGTCCCAAGATTGAGCATTCGCGGCTGGCCGGCACGATCGAATGGCACGGCATCGCCAGCGGCGTGATCTCGAGCCGCAAGCGCCGCCTCTGACGCCGCGCATGAAGTTCGGCGTCTTCGATCACATGGATCGCGCCGGCCCGGACCTCGGCCGGCAGTTCGAGGAACGCCTGCGACTGATCGAGCTCTACGACCGCGCTGGCTTCCATGCCTATCACCTGGCCGAGCACCACGCGACGCCGCTCGGCATGGCGCCCTCGCCCAGCGTCTTCCTCGCCGCCGTGGCGCAGCGCACAACGCGGCTGCGCTTCGGGCCCCTGGTCTACACGCTGAACCTCTACCACCCGCTGCGGCTGATCGACGAGATCTGCATGCTCGACCAGATGAGCGGCGGCCGTCTCGAGTTGGGCGTCGGGCGCGGCATCTCCCCGTACGAGGTGGGCTACTACGGGATCGATCCGGCGACGGGGCCCGAGCGCTTCGCGGAGGTGCTGGAGATCGTCCTCAAGGGGCTCGCCTCGGACCGGCTCGACCACGACGGCCGGTACTTCAGCTTCAGGGACGTTCCCATCGAGATGCGACCGGTGCAGCGACCCCATCCGCCGCTGTGGTACGGCGCCAACTCGCCGGAAAGCGCGGAGCGTCTGGCACGGCAGGGCTGCAACACCGTGGTCGGCCTGCAGGCCGAGGGCGTCGGCCGCTTCGCGGCGCGCTTTCGCGCCACATGGCACGAGCTGGGCCGTGCCGAGAAGGACCTGCCCCTGATCGGGCTGAGCCGCCACGTGGTGGTCGGCGATTCGGACCGCGAGGCCCGCAGTGCGGCCCGGCGCGCCTTCGCGCTCTGGTATGACGCCCTGATCCATCTGTGGCGTGCCCACGGCGTCGGCCTGCCGCGCCAGATGATCCCGGCGGAATTCGAGCAGGCGCTGGCGGGCGGCTATGTCGTGGCCGGCTCTGCGTCCACCGTGCGCGACCGGCTCAAGCGGGACAACGATGTCGCCGGCATCAACTACTGCCTGTGCCGCCTGGCGTTCGGAGACCTGTCGTTCGAGGAAGCCGCCCGCTCGACCGAGCTGTTCGCCCGGGAGGTCATGCCGGCGCTGTGACGCGGCGGCGGGCCTGAAAAACCGAGAGGTCCGCGGTTCCACCTACGCGTGAACCGCGGACCTCCTCCCCCTCCGTGAACACGCCCGCCACGGTTGCTCGTGTGTCGGGCGCGCCCCCCTGCTAAGGCCAAAGCTGAGAGGGTGGTTTCTGGTAAGACAAAGCCGGCGGTGGTGGGGCCACCGCCGGCTCGTCGAGAGGATCAGCTACGCCGCCCGGGGAGAGATAGCGACGAACCTGGTCATCCCCTCCCGATAGATTTTCATCAGGACCGGCTTGCCGGTCTTCTTGGCTTCCTTGAGCTTCTCGGCGGCCGCCTTCGGGCTATCGACCGCCTCACGACCGACCTGCTGCAGGACATCGCCCGCCTTCAGGCCCATCTCGTCGGCCGGGCTGCCCGGCTCGACGGAGGCGACGATCGCGCCCTTCACCGAGTCGTCCAGCTTCATGGCCTGCCGCGCCTCGTTGGAGATCGGTGCCAGCGAGACACCGTAGGAGAGCGGCTCGGCCTTCTTGTCGGCCTTGGTGTCGGCGCTCGCCTTCACGATCGCCGACTCCTCCTTCTGGTCACCGACCTTGGCGGTGATCGTCATGTCCTTGCCATCGCGCCAGACGCTGAGCTTGGCTTCCGTGCCCGGCTTGATGCCGGAGATCATGCGGGTCAGGTCCTTGATCGTGTCGACCTTCTTGCCGTCGACGCTGCGGATCACGTCACCCGCCTTGACACCGGCCGCGAGCGCCGGGCTCTCCGGCATGACCTGGGCCACCAGGGCGCCCTTGTCGCCTTCGTAGCCCATGCTCTTGGCCAGCT
Organism: Pseudomonadota bacterium; assembly: GCA_049323495.1. GTDB lineage: Bacteria > Pseudomonadota > Alphaproteobacteria > Reyranellales > Reyranellaceae > Reyranella. The sequence goes on along the minus strand of JBMONG010000014.1, from coordinate 30,885 downwards.
CCTCGGTCATCGGCTGGATCTGCACGCCCAGCAGGCCACGCTCGACCCGGCCGTTCGCCTTGAGCTGGGCGACGATCGGCTCGGCCAGGCTCGAGGGGATGGCGAAACCCAGGCCGATGTTGCCGCCGGTCGGCGAGAAGATGGCCGTGTTGATGCCGATCACGTTGCCGTCGGCGTCGAACAGCGGGCCGCCGGAGTTGCCGCGATTGATGGCCGCGTCGGTCTGGATGTAGTCGTCGAACGGCCCGGAGTGGATGTCACGGCCGCGCGCCGACACGATGCCGGTCGTCACGGTGCCGCCCAGACCAAACGGGTTGCCGACCGCCATCACCGGCTGGCCCACGCGGGCCTTGTTGGAGTCGCCGAACGAGACGTACGGCAGGGGCTTGTCGCTCTCGACCTTGATCACGGCGAGATCGGTCTTCTCGTCGCCGCCCATCAGCTTGGCCGGCATCTTGCGGCCGTCCTGCAGGGTCACGGTGATGTCGTCGGCCTTGCCGACCACATGGAAGTTCGTGACGATCCAGCCCTTCGAGTCGACGATGAAGCCCGTGCCGACGGCCTGGCCCTTCTGGCTCGGGCGCTGCGGCTTCACGCCGGGCTTGCCGGGCTGCATGGGCCCGGGCTGCATGGGCATGCCGAACCGCTCGGCGAACCGCTCCATGAACTCTTCCATCTGCTTGCGCTGGTCGCCGTTGCCCGACATGCGCTGCTCGTCGCCAGCGTCGTCGGCCTTCATCGTCACCGACACGTTCACCACCGCGGGCGTGACCTTGGCGGCGAGATCGGAGAAATCGTTGGCGACGATCTGGCCGGCCACGGCCGGCGGCGCCGTCAGCATGGGCGCAACCAGCACCGGCGCCGTCAGCGCCGTCGTCAGCGCCAGGGCGGTGAGAATGCGGTTCTTCGTCGTCTTCGTCATCTGAGCAACCTCCTGTGGGGCTTTGGCAGGAGGAATATGGGTTTCGGTGCATGGCGACCGCATGGCCGCTGCATTGAATGTTTGTATAGTCGGGGAACGTTGCCTCGGCGCCCGGACGGCGCCATACGGACGCGCGAAGGGACGGCAAGACACGTGAAGATCCTCCTCGTCGAAGACGACAAGCAGACCGCGGCCTACATCGCCAAGGGCCTGCGCGAGCATGGCCACGTCGTCGACCACGCCGACAACGGCCGCGACGGCCTCTATCTCGCTACCGGCGAGAAGTACGACGTCATGATCGTCGACCGCATGCTGCCGGCGATGGACGGCCTGTCGCTGGTGAAGGCGGCGCGGGCTTCCGACGTGCGCACGCCGGTGCTGTTTCTCACGACGATGGGGGGCATCGACGACCGCGTCGCGGGACTGGACGCCGGGGGCGACGACTACCTGGTGAAGCCCTTCGCCTTCGCCGAGCTGCTGGCGCGAATCGGCGCGCTGGCGCGGCGGCCGCCCATCGTGGCGACAACGACGCTCTCGGCCGGCGATCTCGAGATGGACCTGCTGGGCCGCACCGTCACGCGCGCCGGCAGACGCATCGACCTGCTGGCCCAGGAGTTCAAGATCCTCGAATACCTGCTGCGCCACGCCGGCGAGGTCGTCACCCGCACCATGCTGCTCGAGAAGGTCTGGGACTTCCACTTCGACCCCAAGACCAACATCGTCGAGACCCACATCAGCCGACTGCGCTCGAAGATCGACAAGGGCTTCGGCAAGCCACTTCTCCACACCGTCCGCGGTGCCGGCTATGTCATCCGCGCGCCGGACTGACGCCTCTCCGCCGCGCGCGGTGCTCAGCCGCGTCCTGCGCTCGGCGAGCTTCCGGCTGACCCTGTTCTACGCCCTGCTGTTCATGGCCTCGGCCGGCGCGCTGTTCGCCACCGTGTACCTGACGGCGACGGCGGCGATGCAGAACGACATGGCCGCCGTACTGCGTTCCGAAGCCTTCCAGCTCGCCGAGGTTCATCGCCGCAGCGGGCTCGCGGGCCTCGCCGAGCAGATCACGCGCCGCATCAACTTCCGCACGCGCGGGCCGATCTTCTACCTGCTTCAGGCGCCCAACCGGCGCGTCGTCGTCGGCAACCTGCCCGGCATGCCGCCGGTCAACGGCGTCGTCGACTTCGTGCCGCAAGGCGACCCTCCCTCCCCGGACGTCGACCCGGAGCGCGCCAAGCTGACCGGCTTCGGCCTCACCCTGCCCGACGGCTCGTTCCTGCTCGTCGCCCAGGACGCCGCCCGCCTCACCGACATGCAGACGGCGATTATCCAGGCCTTCGCGTGGGCGGGCGGCCTCACCCTGCTGCTAGCCGTCGCCGGCGGCGCCCTGCTCAGCAGTTCCTTCCTGCGCCGCATCGACACCATCACCCGCACCAGCCGCGCGATCATGGAGGGCGACCTGTCGGCGCGCATCCCGGCGCGCGGCACCCACGACGAGATCGACCAGCTCATCGCCGGCCTCAACGAGATGCTGGCGCGCATCCAGCAGCTCATGGACGGCCTGCGCCAGGTATCGAGCGACATCGCCCACGACCTGCGCACGCCGCTGGGCCGCCTGCGCCATCGGCTAGAGGATGCGCGCGAGCATGCTGCGACTACAGTCGACTACGCGGCGGCCACCGAGGCCGCCATCGAGGAGGCCGACGAGCTCCTCGCCACCTTCTCCGCCCTGCTGCGCATCGCGCAGGTCGAGGCGGGCACGCAGAAGAGCGCCTTCACGACCGTCGATCTTTCGGCCCTGGCACGCAGCATCGGCGAAGTGTACCAGCCGGCCGCCGAGGATTCCGGCCATGCGCTGGAAGCCCGCATCGACGACGGCGTCGCGGTGACCGGCGACCGGCAGCTCCTCGCCCAGATGATCTCCAACCTGGTCGAGAACGCGCTGCGGCACACACCGGCCGGCTCGACAGTGTCCCTGACACTGCGCCGGCGTCCCGCCGGCTTCGAGATCGAGGTCGGGGACAACGGCCCCGGCATCCCTGAAGCCGAGCGCGACAAGGTGTTCGATCGCTTCTATCGCCTCGACCGCAGCCGCTCGACGGCCGGCAGCGGGCTGGGACTGGCCATGGTCAAGGCGATCGCCGGCCTGCACGGCTTCACCATCGTCCTGGCCGACCGCCAGCCGGGCCTGGGCGTCGCTATATCCGGGCCGGCGGCCTCCTGAGGAGACGGGCGCGACGACATTGTCGCGCCGACGCAGGGACGTCACACTTGCGCGATGACGATCGCCTCTCCCTCTCCACTCTTCGCCTATGTCGGCAGCTACACCACGCCCGAGCGCGGCGGTGCCGGCAACGGCATCAACGTCTACCGCGTCGATCGCCGCAGCGGCGCGTTCAGGCATGTCCAGCATCTGGGCGGGTTCGACAATCCTTCGTTCCTGACGCTGAACGCCGCGGGCACACGCCTCTACGCGGTGCACGGCGACCGCACCGAGATCAATTCCTTCACCGTCGACCGCGCCACCGGCCGGCTCGCGCCACTCAACCGCCAGCCCACGGGCGGCTATAACCCTGTCCATCTTGCCTTCGACTCGAGCGGCCGCTTCCTGGCGGTCTGCAACTACGGCACCGACACGCTGGCCGTCTTCCCGGTCGCTCCCGACGGCAGCCTCGAACCCTATCGAGCCCTCACCACCGTCATGGGTGAGCTGGGCCCCCATCGCATCCAGCAGCGCACCATGTGCGTGCATCACATCCCGCTCGACCGGCAGGGGCGCTTCTTCTACGTACCCTGCAAGGGGTCCGACGCGATCGTGACGTACCGCCTGGACGCCAGGCGCGCGCTCCTGGTCGAGACGTCGCGCGTCGGCGCCCGCCCCGGCGCCGCGCCGCGCCATATCGACTTCCATCCGACAAGGCCCTTCGCCTACGTCGTGAACGAGCTCGATTCGACGATCACCACCTACCGCCGCCACGTGCAATCTGGCGCCCTCGCACCGCTGCAGACAATTCCGTCCACGCCGGCAACATTCACCGGCTACAGCACCGGCGCCGAAATCTGGGTCGATCGGCCAGGCCGCACCGTCTACGTGTCGAATCGCGGGCACGACAGCATTGGCGTGTTCCGCGTCGACGCGGCGACGGGGATGCTGACGCCGCGGCAGTGGGTGCCGACGCACGGCAAGACCCCTCGCTTCTTCACCTTCGACCCGGCGCAGCGATTCCTCTACGTGGCCAACCAGGACAGTCATTCGATCGTCGTCTATCGCGTCGGCCGCGCCGGCGCTCTCTCACCGACCCGGTTGCGTGTGAAGGTCGGAAGCCCAGCCTGCATCGTCTTCGGCCGACCCGACATGCCGGCCTTCGCGCCTGCACCATCAGCGGTTTGACGGCCCGCGCCGTCTGTGGGCGGAATGGGGCTTGCCTCGGCCGCCACAAACGGAGCCTCGAGTTGAGCAACAAGACATACGGTTTCGAGACACTGGCGATCCATGCCGGCGCGGCGCCGGATCCGACGACGGGCGCGCGTGCGCTGCCGATCTACCAGACCACGGCCTATGCGTTCGACGATGCCGATCACGCTGCGGCGCTGTTCAACCTGCAGACCGTGGGCTTCATCTACTCGCGTCTCACCAACCCGACGAACGCCGCACTGGAGACGCGCCTCGCCACGCTCGAAGGCGGCCGCGGCTGCACCGTGACGTCGTCCGGCCATGCCGCGCAGGTCCTGGCGCTCTTTCCCCTGATGTCGCCGGGAGCCGAGATCGTCGCCTCCTCGCGTCTCTACGGCGGCTCCCTGCAGCAGATGCGGAATACCTATCCGAAGTTCGGCTGGTCCGCGAAGATCGTGGATGCCGACGAGCCGGAGAACTTCCGGCGCGCCGTCAGCGAGAACACACGCGCCTTCTTCATCGAGAGCCTGGCCAACCCAGGCGGCGTGATCAGCGACATCGAGGCGATCGCCCGCATCGCGGATGACGCCGGCGTGCCGCTGCTGGTCGACAACACGCTGGCCACGCCGTGGCTCTGCAGGCCGATCGACCACGGCGCGACCCTGGTCGTGCACTCGACCACCAAGTTCCTGAGCGGAACCGGCACCTCGATGGGCGGCGCGGTCGTGGATTCGGGCAGATTCGACTGGAGCAGGTCCGGCAGGTTCCCGAGCCTCGCGGGGCCGGAGCCCGCCTATCACGGCCTGAACTTCCACGAGACCTTCGGCGACATGGCCTACACCTTCCACTGCCATGCCGTGGGCTTGCGCGATCTCGGACCGAGCCAGGCCCCGTTCAACGCGTGGCTGACGATGCTGGGCATCGAGACGCTGGGCCTGCGCATGGAACGCCACTGCGCCAATGCCCAGAAGGTCGCCGAATTCCTCGAAAGGCACTCCGCGGTCGCCTGGGTGAACTATGCCGGCCTGCCCTCCAACAAGTACCATCGGCTGGCGCGGAAGTACCTGCCCAAGGGAGCGGGCTCGGTGTTCACCTTCGGCGTCAGGGGCGGCTACGACGTGGGCGTCAAGGTCGTCGACAGCGTGGAGCTGTTCTCCCACCTCGCCAACATCGGCGACGCCAAGAGCCTCATCATCCATCCCGCCTCGACCACGCACCGTCAGCTCAGCGACGAACAGCGTGTGGCCGCCGGCGCCGGCCCGGACGTGCTGCGGCTGTCGATCGGCATCGAGACGGCGGACGACATCATCGCTGACCTGCAGCAAGCACTGGAGAGGGCCACGTCGCCATGATGAGCAAGGCCGACAACGAATTCCTGACGCAGAGCGGACCGGGCACGCCGATGGGCGACCTGCTGCGCCGCTTCTGGATGCCGGCGCTGCTGAGCGCGGAGCTGCCGGAACGCGACGGCCCGCCCAGGAAGATCAGGATCATGGGCGAGGACCTTCTCGCCTTCCGCGCGACCGACGGCCGCGTGGGGATCGTCGAACCGCACTGCCCGCACCGCGGTGCCGGCCTGTACTACGGCCGCAACGAGGAGTGCGGCCTGCGCTGCGTGTTCCATGGCTGGAAGTTCGACGTCGACGGCAACTGCGTCGACCTGCCGACCGCGCCGCCCGAGTCTGCGTACAAGGACACGATCAAGCTGCTCGCCTATCCGACGCGCGAATGGGCCGACATCATCTGGGTCTACATGGGACCGCGCGAGCGCATGCCCGAGCTGCCGCAGCTGGAGCTGGGCCTCGTGCCGGCCGCCAGCCGCTACGTCACCAAGAAGTGGCAGGACTGCAACTGGGTGCAGAGCCTGGAAGGCGCCATCGATACCTCGCATTTCTCGTTCCTGCACATGGTGCTGACGAAGGACGATGCGGCGGCGCGTGCGGCGATGGCCAAGGCTGCCATCGCCGACCAGTCCCGGCCCGACGACCGCATCCGCTGGGTTCAGAACGATCCCCGCCCGAAGTTCGCCGTGCTGGGACACGAGGCCGGACTGGTGATCGGCGGCGCACGCCGGACGGACGGGCCGGATCTCTACTGGCGCATCGCGCAGTTCCTGATGCCCAATCACGCCTACACGCCGACGGCGTTCCCCGGCGAGATCTACTATGGCCAGTCGTGGGTGCCGGTCGACGACACCAACTGCTGGATCTATACGTACAGCTGGCACCCGGACCGGCCGTTCACGAACTCGGAACGAGCCAAGTTCGACGGCGGCTTCAACGTCCATGCCGAAATCGACGACGATTACATGCCGCTGCGCAATCGGCGCAACGACTACCTGCTCGATCGGCGCGTGCAGAAGCACGAGACCTTCACCGGCATCGTCGGCGTCAGCGAGCAGGACGCCGCCATCCAGGACAGCCAGGGGCCGGTCCAGGATCGCACCAAGGAGCATCTCGGGCCGACCGACGTCGGCATCGTCGAGTTCCGCAAGCTGCTGATGGGCGCTGCCCGCACCCTGCAGCGCGGCGGCGAGCCGCCGTCGGCACAGGCCGCGGGCAAGTACGCCGTGCGGTCCGGCGGCTGGGTCGCGGATCCGTCCAAGGATCTCGCAGCAGTGATGACCGAGCGTTTCGGCCATCGGCACGGCTATGTCGGAAATGCGTACGGGCTGGGAGAATAGTTAGACCCGTCCGAACCTCTGCTTTATCGTCCTTCGCGCGATCGTATTCGTGAGTGGGGAGACAGCATCGTGACGGTCAAGATCTACGGGCCCGCAGCCTCGCGCGCCGCGCGCGCGCTGTGGATCATGCATGAGCTGGGCATACCGTTCGAGCACGTGCCCATGGAGATGAAGGACCTCAAGGGCGCCGACTACCTGAAGATCAATCCGAACGGCAAGGTGCCGGCGCTGGTCGACGGCGACTTCAAGCTGTTCGAATCGATGGCCATCAATCTCTATCTCGCGTCGAAGTACGGCAAGGACCAGCTTTTTCCGGCGGGCATCGAGGACCAGGCGCTCTGCTACCAGTGGAGCTTCTGGGGGATGACCGAGGTCGAGCGGCCCCTGCTCACGATCCTCATCGACATGTTCATGACCGCGCCAGACAAGCGCAAGCCGGAGGCCGTCGCCGAGGCCCAGAAGGCGCTGCCCAAGCCGTTCGGCGTTCTCAACGGCGCCCTGCAGGGGCGCGAGTTCCTGCTGGGTCCGGCCTTCACCGTCGCCGATCTCAACCTCGCTTCGATCTGCAGCTGGGCGAAGCCGATCAAGTTCGACTTCGCGCCCTTCCCGGAAGTCGGCGCCTGGCTCGACCGCTGCCTGTCGCGCCCGGCCTACAAAGCCGCCCGCGGCACGAAATAGGGAGGCCGTGTAGGCTCTCTATTCGGCAGGCTGCACCGCCACGCGAGCCGGCGCGCGCGACGTCTCGCCGCCGGGCAGCAGCAGGGCGACAAGCGTGATCAGGGCCGCCACACCGGACAAGCCGAGGAACAGCGGCTCCAGGCTCCCCGTCGTCTCGCGCACCCAGGCGATCAGCATGATGGCGACAGGGCTTGCGCCCAGGGCGACCACAAACTTGGCGCCGAACCCCAGCCCATGGAAGCGGCTGGGCGTGTAGCGCGCAATGAGGATGTTCTCGACCGGCCCCGATACGGAGCTCAGCACGGCGGACGCAATGGCGCCCGCCAGCGCCAGGTAGCCGTCGCCCATCGCCAGGGCCGCCATGGCGCCGATCTGCAGGGCCGAGGCCACCACGTAGCTGGACTTCAGCGGATAGCGGTCGATCACCCGCCGCCCCATCACATACTGGGCGATGCCCGAGACGACATAGATCATCGACGTGGCGAGTCCGACCCAGAGCACGGTCTGGGTGACCAGCCCCCAGCCGGCCAGCGTCCGCTGCAGGTGCGCGATGTCGCCGGCAAGGCGCGTCTCGAACACCAGGGCGGCCCCGAACATCACCGCCGACCAGACGATGCCCTCCAGAGCCATCGTGACGGAGAGCACGGAGAACACCCGCCAGAACTGGCTTCGTCCTTCCTGGATGCCGGGCGTCGTGGGCATCGGCCGGTCGCCGACCCTGCCGCGTCGGATCTGCCACGCGAGCACGGCGCCCACGGCGAGGCACAGGAGCCCGGGCACGATGAACGCGGCGCGCCACGAGGCCAGCGTGATCAGCACGCCCGGCACGATGCCGTAGAGGGCCACGCCGGCGCTTCCCCAGAGTCCGTTGACGCCCATGGCGTGGCCCTGCTCGCGCGCCGTGCGGATGATCCAGCCGATGCCGACGGAATGGTAGATGGCACCGAACGTCCCGAGGCCGCACAGCGTCAGCATGAGCATCGTCGTGTCGCCCGCGGGTACCAGTCCGCAGGCGATCGCGGAGAGGCCGAGCCCCACGAACATGACCACCATCATCGGCGGCGCACCGAACCGGTCGGACGCCCAGCCCGCGGGCAGCGACATCACGCCGAGCAGGACGGCGGCCGGCGCATAGAGTTCGAGAAGCCGCTCCGCCGGCACGTCCCACACGACCGCCAGCGTCAGCACGATCACCGCGTAGTACGCCGTCATGAGGTGCATCAGGGCGTGCCCGATCGAGGAGAAGAGCAGCACGCGGCCGCCCATGGCCTCGACTCCGCCGGCAGGGACGTTCGTCATGGTACCTGTATCGTTCCGGAGCAGACGGCACGCAAGCCAGCTTGCGGCATTACTGCCATTCGCGCTAAAGGCCTTGCTGCCGCGCACGTTGCGGCACCGGTCGGGGCGTAGCGCAGTCTGGTAGCGCATCAGTCTGGGGGACTGGGGGTCGTCGGTTCAAATCCGGCCGCCCCGACCATTTCTCTGATCTACTTCTCTGATCTCAGGCGGCGCGTTCAGCGCGACCGACGCCGACCGGCGCGACGGTTTGTGCCGCCAGTGCGCTACGGCGCCGCCGCGACCTGCCGCCCTGCGTCCGTCAGCTTGCAGACCAGCCAATCCGGCTTCATGGGATTGCTGAACCACGGCGCGGCCCACCCTTTCGCCAGGCAGCGGCGCACCACCGCGGCGTTGACCGCCTGACCGTCAAGGTCGAACAGCGGCAGCTTGCCTCCCGGCTGGGCCAGGCCGCGGCGCAGGTAAAGCAGTTCGGAAAGCGATGGAAGATCGCTCTTCAACTGGTTGTCGTTCGACGCGCAGGCATCGAACGAGCCCGCATGATCGCGGACGGTCGTTCCATCGGCAAACACGGCGGCGTCCCCCTCTGACGATGCCGGTTAAACGTTCCCTCGCCTGACAAGATACCCTTGCCCGGCGAAAAACAAAGCAAAATCAATCGATTGAAGCCTATCCTGCAGCGGCCACCTGATCTGGTGGTCGCGCACCCCGCAATAGACAAGGCCTAGAAAGATGATGTCAGACAGAAATCTTGCTGCTGCCTAGTTGCCGGCTTTGAGAGTGCTGCGGAGCTGCACCAGCGCCTGCTCGAGGTCTTCGAGTACGGCCTCGATCTCACGGCGCTTGTGAAGGTCCAGCATCGCCGCACGCGGCGGCGCCGTGGCGGGCTGCGGCCCGGTGCGCGGCAGCGGCTGGCGCCCACCGGCCATCGCCTCGGCGCGCGCCGATACGATACGAAGGCTCTCCAGCGCGCTCTCGGCCGCGATGTCCAGGCGCTGCTGGGGAAGGCGGCCGCGCCCCTCCTTGAGAAGACGCTGGACGCCCTTGATCGTGTAGCCGTCCTCGTACAGCAGCGTCCGGATGCGCTTCAGAAGGTCGACATCCTCGGGACGATAATACCGGCGTCCGCCGCCCCTCTTCAGGGGCCGGACCTGGCTGAACTTGCTCTCCCAGAAACGCAGGACGTGCTGCGGCACGTCTAGCTCACTGGCGACCTCACTGATCGTGCGAAACGCCTGCGCAGACTTCTCGACCCGCCTTTCGGCGGCCTGGACCGATGCGGCCATGGCTTGACCCCCACATTTCCCCGACTACCCCTTGTGCTCGTCGGACGCCCCGTTGATCAGTGACTTCAGGACATTCGACGCTCGAAAAACGAGCACGCGACGCGGCAGGATCGGAACTTCCTGCCCCGTCTTCGGATTGCGGCCGACACGCTGACCCTTGTCGCGCACGGTGAAGCTCCCGAATGACGAGATCTTCACGGATTCGCCACGCGCCAGCGCTTCGACGACCTCGCTGAGGATCGTCTCCACCAGATCGCTCGATTCATTGCGAGACAGGCCCACTTCCTGGAACACCGACTCGCTCAGATCGGCACGCGTGATAGTCCGGCCTTCCATCCGGTGACCCTTCGTCCCCCAGTTAATCCATACTGTAAGGACGGAAAGCGGTCAATATCAGTGGGATAGAGGCTAGCCTTGCATCGCCCCGTCCGTTTCCGCCGGAACAGGGCGTGCCGTGAGGGGCAGCCACGCTACCAGCGGACGAGCGATGCCCCCCACGCCAGGCCGCCGCCGATACCCTCCAGAAGCAGCAGATCGCCGCGCTTGATGCGCCCGTCCTGGACCGCTGTATCGAGAGCAAGGGGAATCGACGCAGCCGACGTGTTGGCATGCTTGTCGACGGTCACCACGACGCGCTCCGGCGGCAGGCCCAGCTTGCGGCCGGTGCCGTCGATGATGCGCTTGTTCGCCTGGTGCGGCACCAGCCAGTCGATGTCCTCCGGCTTGAGGCCCGCCTTTTCAAGCACCTCGCCAACCACCGCCGCCATGTTGACGACGGCATGTTTGAAGACCTCCTTGCCTTCCATGCGCAGGTGGCCGGTCGTCATCGTCGAGGACGGTCCGCCATCGACATAGAGAATGTCGTGCTGGCGGCCGTCGGAATGCAGGGTGCTGGCCAGCACGCCGCGATCGGCCGCCGTGCCCTTGCCTTCCTCGGCGCGGAGCACGACGGCTCCGGCGCCATCCCCAAACAGGACGCACGTGCCGCGGTCGTTCCAGTCCAGGATGCGCGAGAAGGTTTCAGCGCCGATGACCAGCGCCGTCGACGCCGTGCCGCTCCTGATCATGCTGTCGGCCACCGACAGGGCATACACGAAACCCGCACACACGGCTTGGACGTCGAATGCCGCGCCCCGCGACATGCCCAGCGCAGCCTGCACCCGCGTCGCGGTAGCCGGAAAGGTCTCGTCCGGCGTCGCCGTCGCGAGGACGATGAGATCGAGGTCCGCCGCGGTGAGCCCGGCGTGCGCGAGTGCCCGTTCCGACGCCTTCACCGCCAGGTGTGACGTGAACTCGCCGTCGGCGGCGATGTGGCGCTGCTTGATGCCGGTGCGCTGCTGGATCCACTCGTCCGACGTTTCCATCCTGCGCGCGAGTTCGTCGTTGGTAACGACCCTCTCCGGCAGGTAGGCGCCACACCCCTGAACGACCGAACGTATCACTCGCCTCCTCCGCTGGCCTGAAGCGCCGCCGACGTGGCGGACTCGGGCGCCGCCGCGACTTGATGCAGCCTGGTCAAGCCCTCGACGAGCTTGCTCTTGTATTCGTAGCGAACCAGATCGACGGCCACGCCGACGGCATAGGCGAAGCCCAGCGCATCGGTACCACCATGGCTCTTCACGCAGATACCGTCGAGGCCCAGGAACACGCCGCCGTTATACCGCCGCGGATCGACCCGCTTCAGCAGCTTTCTCCAGGCCCCCGCAGCGATCAGGCCGCCGATCTTGGCAAAGGTTGAGGTCCGGAAAACCTCGCGCACGAACTGGGAGTAGAGCTTGGCCGTTCCCTCGATCGACTTGAGCGCAACGTTGCCGGTGAAGCCGTCCGTCACCACCACGTCGATGGTTCCTGCCGTGATGTCGTTGCCTTCGACGAAGCCGTGGCAGTCGACCGGCGAGCCCTCGCGCCGCAGCCAGGCTGCGGCCTGGCGCAGTTCCTCATGTCCCTTGAGCTCTTCCGAACCGACGTTCAGAAGCCCCACCCTCGGCCGGTCGAGACCGAGCAGGACCTGCGCGAAGACGCTGCCCATGACGGCGAACTCGGAAAGATTCTCGGCATCGCACTCCAGGTTCGCGCCGAGGTCGAGCATCACCGTCTCGCCGCGCGACGTCGGAAGGAAGGAGGCGAGCGCCGGCCGGTGTGCGCCTTCGACCATGCGCATGGCGAACATGGAGATGGCCAGCAGCGCGCCCGTGTTGCCCGCCGATACAACGGTGTCGGCGCGGCCCTGCGCGGCAGCTTCGACCGCAAGCCACATGCTCGACTTGCGCCGCCGTCGCAGCGCGAAGCTCGGCTTGTCCTCCGCCAGCACGACGTCTTCGGCCGGCACGATCTCGAGGGCCTGGGCAAGGCCCTTCTTCTTGTCGACCAGCGGCTTCAGGCGCGACGGGTCGCCGAACAGCAGGAACGTCGTGCCGGGATACCGCTCACGCGCAATGTCGGCACCGTTCACAACGACATCGGGGGCGTGGTCGCCGCCCATGCCGTCGAGCGCAAGGACGACCTTGTCCGCGCTCATGCGGTCACTATTCGCGTCGTGAGCCAGCCCATCGCCGGCGGCGCGCGTCGGCTACTTCTCGGCCGACGCGTTGTCGGCAAGAACCGGCATGTCCTCGCGGTAGTAGCCGCAGTGCGAGCACACGGCATGCGGCCGCTTGAGCTCGCCGCAATTCTTGCACTCGACATAGGCCATCGACGGCAATGCATGATGGGCTCGGCGCATGTTGCGGCGAGACTTGGAAACCTTCTTCTTGGGAACTGCCATGACGATCTCCACGACGGCGCGCCCGCTCCCCATGGAGCCGGCACTTGCCCTTAAAAACGGCGGCCGCGCCCTATAGGCGCGGCAGGGCGCCTTCTCTAGCCAAAACGTCTCATGCCCGCAACAATTTAGCGCCCCCGGCGCGGCTTGTCGCGAAGCGCCGCCAGGCCGGCGAAGGGGTGGCGCCGCTGATCCGGTGGCCCGCGCCGGCCGGCTCCATGGCGCGGCTTGGGCAGAACGTCCTCAAGCGTCACCCCGGCCCGGCGGGGATACGGGTCGGCCGCAAGGGACAGCTGCTCCGCCACGATCTCCCCGACGTCGAGCGTCGAACCCTCGAGCGGCTCCGGCGCGTCGGCCTGCGCACTCACGACGGCCTCGCCGCTTTCCGGATCGAGTTCGTCGGCCATGTTCTGCTTGAAGACAAGGCGGAATGCGTCGTCGAGCGCCTGAGTGACCGGCTCGAGCGTCAGCACGCACGACTGGACGAGCTTGCCGCGGAGGCGGCCCTCCACGACGATCTGGCCGCCGGGGCGACGGTCAACGGTCACGCGCGCCGAAAAGGCGGGAAGGTCGAGAAAGCCGAACCGCGTCGCGAGGGCCGCCCGCTCGCCGTCGGTCGCCACGATGTCCACGGCAGCGCCGGCAGGCCCCATCCTGTCCAGGTCGACGACTCTCTCCAGTTCCGATTTTTGTGTCATTTCAACAAGTTCCGGGAAACTCTTAATCTACTTTGCGAGTTCGTTCCTGGCTGTAGAGGCCAATTGGGCTGCATACCGGCGGACATGGGCCTCAAGCCGTGCGACCTGCTCGTCCGCAGGTGGGGGCCTACCGCCATAGGCGTTCCGGCGCAAGACCTCGCCCAGAGGCGTGCGGCCGCCAGCCAAGGCTTCCCGATAGGCCAGCCCGCGCCCGTGGAGACCCTCGGCCATGATCTTGATGCGTCGCCCGACTCCCAAGTCCTGCACGCCAATCTCGCGCAGCGTCAGGTCGAGATGCCTGAACATGGCGTCGAAGTAGGCCTGCGCCAGGATCTCGCCATCCGGCTCGCGCCGCAGCCGGTCGATCATGAGCGAGGCGTGCAGGGCGAGCGCATCGAACCGCCCGTCAAGTGTATCGGGAATGCCGCAGGCCTCGAAGAGCTCCGCCGAACGGGCCAGCTCGGCGGTCTTGGCGTACAGGGCGGCGGCGAAGGCATCTTCAGGCTTCGTGCGTCGAAACACGGAATGGCTCCCATGAACTACGGGCTGTCGCGGTTGACCGGTGGGATGCCACGCGACATGTTGTGGCCCCTCTTCCAACGAACCCAAGCAACCGTCCATGCGTCGCACCGTCCCGCTCGTCCTGATCGGCCTCCTGGCTGCCGGCTGCGAGAACATCGTCAACCTTCACGGCTTCTCGCCTGCCCCCGGTGCCGTGGACAAGCTCGAAGTGTCGACCCAGAGCCGCGAGGACGTCGTCCGCCTGGTCGGCTCCCCCTCGGCGGTCGCCACCTTCAATCCGAACGTCTGGTACTACATCAGCGAGAAGCAGGAATCGTGGGGACCGTCCAAGCCCTGGATCGCCGACCAGAATGTCATCCAGATCACCTTTAACGAACAGGGCCGCGTCCAGAACATCAAGTACTACGATCTCAAGGACGCCAGGAACATCACCATGGTCGCCCGCATCACGCCGACCTCCGGCAAGGAACTGACCGTCCTCGAGCAGATCCTGGGCAACGTCGGCAGGTTCACCGGACCGCGCGACACCAACACCAACCCCGGCGCGCCGACGGGCGGCGGCTCCTGACGGGAGCGCCCCACCAAGGAAAAGGCCCCGGTCTCGCGACCGGGGCCTTTCTCGTTGGGGGTCTTGCGACGGCTCAGTGCGCCAGCACGGCGAGCAGCAGCAGGGCCACGATGTTGGTGATCTTGATCATCGGGTTCACGGCGGGGCCCGCCGTGTCCTTGTACGGGTCGCCCACGGTGTCGCCGGTCACGGCGGCCTTGTGGGCCTCCGATCCCTTGCCACCAAAGTGGCCTTCCTCGATGTACTTCTTCGCATTGTCCCAGGCACCGCCGCCCGCCGTCATGGAGATCGCGACGAACAGCCCGGTGACGATGACGCCCAGCAGCATCGCGCCCACCGCGGCGAAAGCATCGGCGCGGTTGGCGATGGCGCTGATCACGATGAACACCACGATCGGCGACAGCACTGGCAGCAGCGACGGGATCATCATCTCCTTGATCGCCGCCTTGGTGAGCATGTCCACGGCACGGCCATAGTCCGGCCGGTCCTTGCCTTCCATGATGCCCGGCTTCTCCTTGAACTGCCGGCGGACCTCCTCGACGACCGACTGGGCCGCGCGGCCGACGGCCAGCATGGACATGCCGCCGAACAGATATGGCAGCAGGCCGCCGATCAGCAGGCCGACGACGACGTACGGGTTCTTGAGCGAGAACTCGACCGCCGTGACGCCGAGCTTGCCCTGCGCCATGAAGTAGTCGAGGTCGGACGTGTAGGCCGCGAACAGCACGAGGGCGCCAAGGCCGGCCGAGGCGATGGCATAGCCCTTGGTGACGGCCTTCGTGGTGTTGCCGACGGCATCGAGGGCGTCGGTGTTCTTGCGGACCTCCTTCGGCAGCCCCGACATCTCGGCGATGCCGCCGGCATTGTCGGTGACCGGTCCGTAAGCGTCGAGCGCGACCACCATGCCGGCAAGCGCGAGCATGGCCGTCGTGGCGATGGCGATGCCGAACAGGCCCGCCATGACGTAGCAGACGATGATGCCGGCGCAGATCAGCAGGGCCGGCAGAGCCGTCGCCTCCATCGACATCGCCAGGCCCGCGATGACGTTGGTGCCGTGTCCGGTGACCGAAGCCTGGGCCACGGCCTTGACCGGACGGTAGTCGGTGCCGGTGTAGTATTCGGTGATCCACACGATCAGCCCCGTCACGGCCAGGCCGACCATGGCGCACCAGAACAGCGTCATGCCGCTGAACTGATGGTCGCCCACCTTGAGCACCGTGCCCGTGCCGACGATCCAGTCGGTGACGAACCACAGGGCTGGAATGGACAGAACCGCGGCGGCGATCACGCCCTTGTACATGGCCCACATGATGCCGCCGTCCGAACCGAGCCGCACGAAGTAGGTCCCGATGATCGAGGTGATGATGCAGGCGCCGCCGATGGCCAGCGGATAGACCATCAGCTTGGAAACCAGCGCCGGATCCGCCACGAAGAAGATCGAGGCCAGCACCATCGTGGCCACGGTCGTCACCGCGTAGGTCTCGAACAGGTCGGCCGCCATGCCGGCGCAATCGCCGACATTGTCGCCCACGTTGTCCGCGATCGTCGCCGGGTTGCGGGGGTCATCCTCGGGAATGCCGGCTTCGACCTTGCCCACCATGTCGCCGCCCACGTCGGCACCCTTGGTGAAGATGCCGCCGCCCAGACGGGCGAAGATCGAGATCAGCGACGCGCCGAAGCCCAGCGCGACCAGTGCGTCGATCATTTCGCGGCTTCCCGCGGGCACGCCCGACCTGAGCAGCACGGCGAAGTAGCCCGCCACGCCCAGCAGAGCGAGACCGGCGACGAGCATGCCGGTGACCGCGCCGGCCTTGAAGGCGAGATCGAGGCCCTGGCCCAGGCTCTTCTGCGCCGCGACGGCGGTGCGTACGTTCGCACGGACCGACACGTTCATGCCGATGAAGCCCGCGGCCCCCGAGAGCACCGCCCCGATCAGGAAGCCGATGGCCGCATGCATGCCGAGCAGGATGGCGAGCAGCACCAGCACGATCACGCCGACGATCGAAATGGTCGTGTACTGGCGGCGCAGGTAGGCGGCAGCGCCTTCCTGCACGGCCTGCGCGATCTCCTGCATGCGCGCGGTGCCCGAATCGGCCGCCATGACGCGCGATGCGGTGACGATGCCGTACAGGACGGCGATGACACCGCAGGCGATGACAGCCCATAGAACGGTAGACATTGTGTGGTTAACCCGTTGTTTTAAATGGCATTTCCCACCAGGCGCATTCCGAAAACATCAGGATCCCCCCGGCGCGAGGCCGGCGGAAAATGGCAGAACGCCACAATTCGCGCAACCCGGAAGCGGGAAAAGTCGCGTTGCGTCAAGGGCTTGGCCTCAGGGACGTACCGGTTGTCGGAAGCGGTAGATGCCGATGATCGCCAACGCCGCCAGCACCAGGGCGAGCGCGAAGTAGTTGAGGACGGCCCAGCCCTTTACTTCCAGCACGATGCTGGCCATCAGGCTTGCCGATGCGGTGGTGCCGAACACCATGAAATCGTTGAACGCCTGGGCCTTGCCGCGCTCGGCCGGCCGGTAGGCCGTCGTGAGCAACGTGGTGGCGCCGACGAACAGGAAGTTCCAGCCCACGCCATTGAGGCCGAGGGCAATGCGGAAATGCCATTCCGTCACGCCCAGGAGGGCGACGACGACCCCCAGCACCAGGAGGCCGATCCCGGCCAGCATGATGTTGAACACGCCGTAACGCGCGATCAGATGCCCGGTGAAGAATGCCGGCACGAACATGCCCATGACGTGCACGAAGATCGTCACGGGCGCCTCGCTCGCGTTCAGCCCGCACTGCACGATCGCCAGTGGCGAGGCCGCCATCACGAAGGACATGACGCCGAAAGCGATCATGGCCCCGGCACAGGCCACCATGTAGGTCGGCTGGGTGACGATCTCCAACAGCGGCCGCTGCGGCCCTGACGAATCCTCGGCTTTCACCGGTGGGAATTCGATGAAGCCCAGCACCACGAAGACGATGGCGTGGATGATGATGACGGCGCAGAAGCTGGCCTGAAAGGCGGGCAGCCAGAGATTGGGCGTGAAGCGGGCCAGGGCCGGCCCGACGATCCCGGCGACGATGCCGCCCGCGGTCACGTAGGAGATCGCCTGGGCCCGGAAGGCGCCGGGCGCGAGCTCGACCGCGGCGAAGCGATAGAGCTGCATGTTCGCGACCGCGTAGCCCAGGAAGAGGCCACCGACGCACATCACGGGAAAGCTGCCCAGCCCGAGGCCGATTGCGGCCAGTGAGGCACCGATCATGCCCATCGCCGAGCCGGTGCGGAAACCGAGCTTGCGGCCGCGCCGCATCATCAGCAACGAGGCCGGAAAGACGGACAGCATCACGCCGAGATGTTGCATGGTCACCGGCAGGTTGGCCCACATGCGCATGTCCGGCGAGACGATGGTCAGAACGGCCAGGGCCGACGAGGCAAACATCAGCGTGTTGCTGCTCTGGGTGAGAGCCTGACATACGGCAAGGAGGCCGATGTTGCGCAACGAGCGCTGCGGCATCGTTCCCTGCGATGTCGCCTTCCCTTCCTCCAGCTTGCCCGTGCCGTCCATTGACCGGCAGTCTAGTCGTCAGAGGTCCCGCTCCCAAGGGAATAGCCGTCGCGCAGTCCTGCCATGTCTTGCACGCGGACTGTCAGAAGTGCGCGTATCCAGCGCGAGCGATTCGCAGCGGCTTGCCGCCGTCGGTCAGGGTGACGCCGCGCCCGCGCGACAGGAAGCCTACGCGTGTGACCGGCAGGCCCGCCGCCCGCGACGCGACGAGCAGCGCCGCCTCCTTCCGCCGCGGAACCGCCAGCACGAGTTCGTAGTCGTCGCCACCGCCCAGTACGTGCGTCCACAGCCCCGGTCTGCCCGCCAGGATGCGCCTGGCCGGCGCCGAGAGCGGCACGCATTCGCGCTCCACGGAGACGGCAAGCCCCGATGCCTCGGCAATGTGGCCGGCATCGGCCAGCAGGCCGTCCGAAATGTCGGCGACCGCACTCGCGATTCCGACCAGCCGCGGCCCAAAGGACGAACGCGGTTGCGGCAGACGATAGCGCCGCTCCAGGGCGGGCGCAGCGATCTCGCCTCGGGCGGCCAGCAGTCCGAGCGCACCGTCGCCGATCGTGCCGGTCACCCAGAGCATGTCGCCCGCGCGGGCGCCGGCGCGGGTCAGTCCCCGGCCCCGCGGCACCCGGCCGAAGGCCGTGATCGTCACCGTGAGCGGCCCCGGCGTCACGACCGTGTCGCCGCCGCACAGCACGATGCCATAGCGCCGCTGGTCGGCCGCCAGGCCGCGCGCGAATCCCGCGATCCAGCGCTCGCTCCAGTCGCGCGTGAGCGACAGGGAAAGCTGGTAAGTGAAAGGTTCGGCCCCGCCGGCGGCGAGATCGGACAGGCAGACGCGCAGCGCCTTGGCCGCTATCCGCCCCGGCAACTCGTCTGCCAGGAAGTGCACGCCCGCCACGACGGTGTCTGTCTTCACCACGAGATCGCGGCGCGCGTCGGCAGGCAGGAAGGCGTTGTCGCTCAACAGGCCGCCAGCGCCAGCAAAGCTCCGCGCCAGCGGCGCGAAGTAGCGGCCGATCATCTCGAATTCGCCGATGCGCCGGCGGCGCGCCACGGCGCTAGCCCGCCAGTTCGGTCGAGCGGGCCTGACGCGCCACGCGGTCGAGTACGGAGTTCACGAAACTCGACTCGCCCTGGTCATAGAAGGCATGGGCGATGTCGACATACTCGTTGATCGCCACGCGTGCGGGGACATCCTTGCGATGAACGAGCTCGTAGGCGCCCGCCAGCAGGATGGCTCGCACCAGGCGATCGACGCGTGCCCACGTCCAGTTCTGCGTCAGCGCCTCGGTGACAGCCTTCTCGAGCTCTTCCCTGTGCGTCACCGTGCCCTCTACGACGTCCTTGAAGAGCGGCCGGTCGGCATCTCGGCGCATGCCCTCCTCGCCGGTCTCGCCGGTGCGTACACGCAGGAACTGGTCGATGATCTCGCCTGGCCCATGCTCGCCTTCCTGCCACTGATAGAGCGCCTGCACGGCAGCCAGGCGAGCCGCCTGACGCCGGCTGGGCTTGGCGCCGGTCGCCGGTGCGGCGCTCACGCGTTCCGCCAGCGGCGGCCGAGTGCCACCATGGCGAGGCAGGCATGGGCCGCATCGCCGCCCTTGTCGCCCCGTTCGGTGAAGGCGCGCGCCCGCGCCTGCTCCATGTTGTCCACCGTGACGATGCCATAGCCGACGGCGAGCTTCTTGTGGACGGCGAGTTCCATCAGTCCGCGTGCGCTCTCGCCGCAGACATAGTCATAATGCGACGTTTCCCCGCGAATGACGCAGCCCAGCGCCACGAAGCCGTCATAGCGGTCCGCCGCCAGGGCGATCGCGCCGGGAATCTCGAATGCTCCCGGCACCTCCACGCGTTCGCAGGTGGCGCCGTTTCGCGCGATCTCGCGCTCGGCGCCCAGGAGCAGCGCCTCGGCAATCTCCGCATAGTAGCGCGATTCCACGATCAGGATGCGCGCGCCCTGCACGTCTGCGACCGGCGGCCTCGCCGTCGGGGTTTCGGTCCGTGTCGACATGAACGCTGCCTCTAGGATCTCTGAACGGGCCGTCCCGGCATGGGTTTCTGGTCGACGATCTTGAGGCCGAAGCCCTCCAGGCCGACCACGCTGCGCCGGCTGTTGGACAGCAGCACCATCTCCTTGACGCCGAGATCGATCAGCATCTGCGCGCCGACGCCATAGTCACGCAGCTCGTCGCCGGCCGGTTCTATGGCCTCGCCGGCGCGGCGGCGCTGCTCGGACAGCATCACGGTGGGCGGTTCGCGGATCAGCACGATCACGCCGCGGCCCGCCTCGGCGATCGCCTGCATCGATGCCTCGATCTCGCCGCCCCGCCCGGTGTTTCGCTGTCCCAGCACGTCGGTGAAGATGTTGACCGCATGCATGCGGACCATGACCGGGCCGCCTGCGGCAGGGTCGCCCTTCACCAGCGCGATGTGCTGCGCCATCGTCACCTTGTTCACATAGATAACGCAGCGGAAGGTCCCGCCGTAGATGCTGTCGAAAGTCGTCTCGCTCAGCCGGCGGACGATCGAATCGTAGCGGCGACGGTAGGCGATCAGGTCGGCGATCGTGCCGATCTTGAGCCCATGGCGCTGGGCGAAGGTGATCAGGTCGTTGCGCCGGGCCATCGTGCCGTCGTCGTTCATGATCTCGCAGACCACGCCGGCGGGCGTCAGGCCGGCGAGCCGCGCCAGATCGACGGCGGCCTCGGTATGGCCGGTGCGCTCGAGCACGCCGCCATCGCGCGCCACCAGGGGGAAGACGTGTCCCGGCGTCACGATGTCCTGCGGCCCGCACGACGGATCGATCGCCACGGCCACGGTCCGAGCACGGTCGGCGGCCGAAATTCCCGTCGTGACGCCGTCGCGGGCCTCGATGGAGACGGTGAAGGCCGTCTGGTGCCGCGTGCCGTTGTTGCGTGCCATCAGCGGCAGGCCGAGCTGCTCGACTCGATCGCGCGTCAGTGCAAGGCAGATCAGGCCGCGGGCATGCTTGGCCATGAAATTGATGGCCTCCGCGTCAGCGAACTGGGCGGGAATGACGATGTCGCCTTCGTTTTCGCGGTCCTCATCATCGACCAGGATGAACATGCGGCCCTTGCGGGCCTCTTCGATGATGTCCTCCGCCGCCGCCTTCACCTCCGCGAAGGTGATGCGCCAGGCGTCCTTTTCGAGCGCGCTCATGGTTTTCCGTGCTCCAGCAGCCGCGCAACGTAACGCGCGAGCATATCCACCTCAAGGTTGACCCGCTGACCCGGCCTGGCCTGGCCGAGGGTCGTCACGGCCTGGGTGTGGGAAATGATGTTCACGCCGAAGCGGCTTCCGTCCACTTCGTTGACCGTCAGCGAGATGCCATCGACCGCGACCGAGCCCTTGGCGGCAATGAAACGCGCGACGTCGGGAGGCGCCTCGAACACGAAGCGCACGCTGCCGCCTTCCGGCGTCATCGACACGATCGATCCGACGCCGTCGACATGGCCGTAGACCAGGTGACCGCCCAGCTCGTCGCCGACCTTGAGCGACAGCTCGAGGTTGAGCCGGCTGCCCTCCTTCCAGTCGCCGAGATGGGTCTTGCCGAGGCTCTCGGCCGAGACTTCGACCGCGAACCAGTCGTCGCCCTTCTCGACGACCGTCAGGCAGCAGCCGGCGCAGGCGATGGAAGCGCCGATAGCGACGGGTGCCATGTCGTGGCGGGTGCGCACGACGAAGCGCCGGTCGCCGGCGCTGCCGCCGGGCTTGACGGAGAGGATCTCGCCGATGTCTGTGACGATGCCGGTGAACATGGCCCTGTTTAGGCGTCCCGCGTCCAGGTTTCCACCGTATCGCCCTGCAAGGGCCGGACCGACGTCAGCCGGAACCGGGGCGCGAAATCGAGCCGGCCGATCGCCATGGCGCCGACCGCAGAGCGGGCATCCGCCCCCAGGAACAGGCCCGCGCGATAGCTGCTGACGCGGTCGACGAGGCCCGCGCCGAGCAATGCCGCCGCGATTTTTCCACCGCCTTCGGCAAGCACCCTCGTCAGCCCTCGCGCGCCCAAGGCGCGTGCCGCCTCCGCGACATCTACCCTGCCGTCCGGCCCCGCCGCCACCTCAACGATCTCGACCCCGGCTTCCGCCAGCGCCGCACGGCGCTCCTGCGGCGCAGCCGGCGTGCACACGATCCAGACCGGCACCTCGTGCGCCGAGCGGGCGAGCTTGCTTGTCACCGGCAGGCGCGCCTGCGAATCAACCACAATGCGGACGGGCGAGCGGCCAGCCAGGCCGGGCACGCGGCAGGTCAGCTCGGGATCGTCGGCGATCGCCGTGGCGATGCCCACCAGGATGGCATCGTGCACGGCGCGCAGCCGCTGCCCGTGCGCGCGTGCGGCCTCGCCGGTGATCCACTTGCTCTCCCCGGTTGCCGTGGCGATCCGGCCATCGAGGGACGCGGCAAGCTTCAGGTGGAACAGCGGCCGGCCCTCGCGCACCCGCAGCAGGAAGCCCGCATTGATCTCCGCCGCCTCGGCGGCGCCGTCGCCGATCTCGACGGCGATGCCGGCGGCTTTCAGCCGGCTGTGCCCGCCGCCGTTGACGCGCGGATCCGGGTCCTCGAGCGCGGAGACGACCTTCGCCACGCCTGCCGCCACAAGCGCATCGGCACAGGGTGGCGTCCTGCCATGATGGGCGCAGGGCTCGAGCGTGACGTAGACGGTGGCGCCGCGGCTTGCCGCGCCGGCCTCGGCCAGCGCCTCGGTTTCCGCGTGCGGCCGTCCGCCCTCCTGCGTGCGGCCGCGGCCGACGATGCGGCCGTCCTTCACCACCACGCAGCCGACCGCCGGGTTGGGCCAGGTCCGGCCCAGCGACCGACGCGCCAGCGCCAGGGCGGCGCGCATCATCGCGTCAATCCTTGAGGCTGGCCGTCTCGGCGAGGTCGGAAATGAACTCCTCGAAGTCGCGCGCCTCGCGGAAATTGCGATAGACCGAGGCGAAGCGAACGTAGGCCACCGGATCGAGCGCGCGCAGCGCGTCCATCACCAGCTCGCCGATCTGCGTCGAGGGGATCTCGCTCTCACCCGAGCTTTCGAGGCGGCGCACGATGCCGTTGACGACGCGCTCGATGCGTTCGGGATCGACCGGCCGCTTGCGGCAGGCCACCGTGATCGACCGCGCGAGCTTGTCGCGGTCGAAGGCCACTCGCTGGCCGTTCTTCTTGACGACGGTGAGCTCGCGCAGCTGCACGCGCTCGAACGTGGTGAAGCGCGATCCGCAGGACGGGCAGTAGCGCCGGCGGCGGATCGCCGAATTGTCGTCGGTCGGTCGCGAGTCCTTAACTTGTGTGTCCTCGTGACCGCAGAATGGACAGCGCATCTTCTCCCCCTGTGCTTGCGCCTGCGTCAGTCGCGGTAGATCGGAAAGCGGGCACACAGGTCGCGTACCTTGCCGCGCACCTGCGCCTCCACCTGGGCGTCCCCCTCCGGCCCGTTCCGGGCGATTCCATCCAGCACGTCCGCGATCAGGTGGCCGATCTGGCGGAATTCGGCCACGCCGAAGCCGCGCGTCGTGCCGGCCGGCGACCCCAGGCGAACGCCCGACGTGACCGTGTACTTCTCCGGATCGCCGGGAATGCTGTTCTTGTTGACGGTGATGCCGGCCCGGTCGAGCACCTTCTCGGCGGCGATGCCGGTCGCCGCCTTCGGGCGCAGATCGACCAGCATCACGTGACTGTCGGTTCCGCCGGAGATGATCTTCAGGCCCCGCTCCGTCAGCGCCGCCGCCAGCGCCCGCGCATTGTCGACGACATTCTGGGCATAGACCTTGAAGTCGGGCTTCAGCGCCTCGCCGAACGCCACCGCCTTGGCGGCGATGATGTGCATCAGCGGGCCGCCCTGAAGGCCCGGGAACACCGCCGAATTGATCTTCTTCCCGAGGTCGGCGTCGGTCGACAGCACCATGCCGCCGCGCGGCCCGCGCAGGGTCTTGTGCGTCGTGGTGGTGACGACATGGGCATGCGGCAGCGGGCTGGGATAGACGCCGGCGGCGACCAGCCCGGCATAGTGCGCCATGTCGACCATGAAGAAGGCGCCGATCTCGTCGGCGACCTTGCGGAAGCGCGCCCAGTCGATGTGCCGCGAGTAGGCCGATGCGCCGGCCACGATCAGCTTCGGCTTCTCGCGGCGCGCAACCTCCTCCATCTGCTCGTAGTCGATCAGGTGGGTGTCCGGCTTGACGCCGTACGAGACCACCCTGAACCACTTGCCCGACTGGTTGGCCGGCGAGCCGTGCGTGAGATGCCCGCCCTGGTCGAGCGCCATGCCCATGAAGGTGTCGCCGGGCTTGAGCAGCGCCATGAACACCGCCTGGTTGGCCTGCGCACCGGAGTGAGGCTGCACGTTCGCGAAGGCGCAGTCGAACAGCTTGCAGGCGCGGTCGATGGCCAGCTGCTCGGCCTTGTCGACCTCCTCGCAGCCGCCGTAGTAACGCCGGCCGGGATAGCCCTCGGCATACTTGTTGGTCAGCACCGATCCCGCCGCCTCGAGCACGGCACGCGAGACGATGTTCTCCGAAGCGATCAGCTCGATCTGCTCGCGCTGGCGATGCAGTTCGCCCTTCAGCACAGCATCGATCGCCGGATCCGCCTCGGCAACTCCGCGCGAGAACATCGGAAGCGACGATTCGGCGGCTTTGGCTGCAACTTGGCTCATCACTCAACCCTTCGAAAGCTTGTCGACACGGGCGGCGTGCCGGCCGCCCTCCCACTTGGTTTCCAGGAAGGCCTTCAGCGCTTCGCGCGCAGTCTCGACGCCGATCACGCGCTGCCCGAACGCCACCACATTGGCGTCATTGTGCAGGCGCGACAGCCGCGCCGTCGTCGCATCGTGCACCAGCGCCGCGCGCACCTTCGGATTGCGATTCGCCGCGATCGAGATGCCGATGCCGGTACCGCAGACCAGGACGCCGCGGCTGGCCCGGCCCGACGCGATGGCCTCGCCCATCGCCCGGCCGTAGTCCGGATAGTCGACCGACGCGGCGGAATGGGTGCCAAGATCCAGCACCTCGTGACCCGCTTCCTGCAGATCTCGCTTCAGAATCTCCTTGAGGTCCAAGCCGGCATGATCCGACGCGACCGCGATGGCGCCCCCCGGCATTTCGGAAAACGGCCCCCTCTAACTGTAGAGTCTCCGGATACCATATCCGGGGACTCCCTGTCACCGTTCCGCAAAATCGTGGAATGGGCCCTACAAGACATTGAATCGGCTCAGGAAAATCTCCGGCCTCCGGCGATGATCGCGGCCGCCACCGCCTGCACGATGGCTGCGACCAGGAAGGCTGCGATGTAGCTGCCGCCAAGATCGCGCAGCGCGCCGAAGACGACTGGAGCGAAGGCGAAGACGGCCTGGTTGATGGCCGTCACCAGGGCGACCACCATGCCGACATCGGCCGGCCGGAATTCGCGCTGTGCGATCAGGGGCGGCAGCGACGTCAGGTTCCCGACCCCCAGGCCGAACAGTATGCACCCCGCCGCCAGCAGCGGAAACCCGTCCCCAAAGGCGAGCAGCAGCGACCCCGCGGCCTGCATCGCGAAGTTGGCAGCGGCCGCGACGCGGCGGTCGTGCGCGCCCAGCACCCGGCCCATGACGATCCGTCCGATCACCGCACAGAGCGTGGCAAGGCTGACGGCGAGCGCCGCGATCGTATCGCCGAACGTTGGCGCGAGACGCGAGATCAGATGGGCGAAGAGGCCGATCTGGGCGAACAATCCCAGGGCGAAGGCGGTGGACAGGCTGATGAAGCGCGGCTGCCGCGCAAGCGCGCGGCGCGACAGGGGCGCTGCGGCCGTGCCGTCTCCTGCGGCTTCCGCGCGTGGCTGCCGCCTCAGGAAGATCCAGGCGAGCGGACAGACGACGCCCACGGTGGCGACCGCCACCAGGATGCCGGCCGTCGGCAGCCCGACCGTGGCGATCAGCGCCGCCCACAGCGGCGTGAAGAGCAGGCCGCCGACACTGGCGCCGTTGAACGCGGTGCTCATGGCCTTCGGCGCTCGCGATCGAACCACGGCGCCACCATGGCGTTCAGCGCGGCGCCGCTCATGGCCGACCAGCCCAGCCCGCTGAGCAGCAGCGCCGGCAGCAACTGCCAGACCTCCCGCGCCGCCGTCCAGGCCACCGCGCCGGCCGCCGCGAACAGCGCGCCCGTGATGGTGATGCGGGCGACGCCGAACCGCCGGTAGGCATCCGGCAGGCAGGCGATGAGCGCCGCGCTCGTGAGATAGTGCGCCGTGATCGCCGCGGAGACGGTCGAGATCGGCCAGCCGCGACTCTCGTGCAGCGCGGCGAGGTAGACGCCCGGGCCGTAGAAGCCGACGCCCCAGCCGAACACCGCGATGACGAAGGCCACCCGCGCGATGCGCCAGCCGGCTGCGCCGTCGCGCTCGCTCGGAACGGATGCGGACTGCATCGGACATTTGCGGCTTGCGGGCTTGTGAGGCAGGTTCGTCGTCATGCCGCGCCGCGTAACACGAGGCCCGAAGCCCGGCTCGCCGGAATCGGACTCCATCGCCTTGCCGCTCGACCCTGCCGAGTGCGAGCGCGCCCGGGTGCGGCGCGACCGCCGCTACGACGGGCGGTTCTTCTCGGGCGTGCGCACGACCCGCATCTACTGCCGCCCGGTCTGTCCCGTGCGGCCAGCGCTCGGCCGCAACGTGTCGTTCTATCCCACGGCGGCCGCGGCGGAGGCAGCGGGCTTCCGTCCCTGCCTGCGCTGCCGGCCCGAGGCGGCCCCCTTCTCGCCGGCCTGGCAGGGCTCGCGCACGACCGCGCACCGCGCGATGCGGCTGATCCGCGACGGCGCGCTCGACCAGGCCGGCGTGGAGGATCTCGCCGCGCGGCTGGGCATTGGCCTGCGCCATCTCGACCGCCTGTTCCGGCGCCACGTCGGCGCGAGCCCGCTGCAGGCTGCGCGGACCTTCCGGGTGCAGCGCGCCAAGCGGCTGCTGGACCGGACGGCGCTGCCGATGACCGAGATCGCCGCCCGCGCCGGGTTCGCCAGCCTGCGCCGCTTCAATGCGGTGTTCGCCGAAGTCTATGGGCGCCCGCCGAGCGAGATCCGGCGCCGCAGCACCTCCGCGTAGACGAAAAAGGGCCCGCCGAGGCGGGCCCTTCCGAGAGCGTGGCGATGCCACGCTAGCTCTTGATCGGGGCGGACTTGCCGTCCTTCCAGAGGTAGATGTCGTAGACCGGGTTCTTGATGTCGCCCTTGGCGTCGAACTCGAGCACGCCAACCGCCGAGTCGAACTTGCCGCTGCGCAGCACCTTGGCGATGGCGGCCGGATCGGTCGACTTCGCCTTGTTGGCGGCCTCGGCCCACACCTTCACCGCCGCGTAGGTGAACAGCGTGTAGCCTTCCGGGTTGTACTTGGCGTCGCGGAACTTCTTCACCAGGGCCGCATTCTTCGGATCGTCCTCGGCCTTGGGCGGGAACGACATCAGCACGCCGTCGGTCGCCGCGCCGCCGAGCTGGGCGAACTCCGCCGTCTGCAGCGAATCGAAGCCCATCATCTGCGCCGCCAGGCCCTGCTCGCGCGCCTGCTTGATCATCAGCGCGCCGGCCGTGTGGTAGCCGCCGAGCACGATGACATCGATCTTGGCCTGCTTCATCTTGTTGATGAGCGCCGTGAAGTCCTTGTCGGTCTCGTTGTAGGCCTCGTACATGGCCTCGCGCAGGCCGCCCTTGTTGATGGCCTTCTTGGTCTCGTCGGCGACGCCTTTGCCGTAGGCCGACTTGTCGTGAAGGATGGCGACCTTGGCGTTCTTCTTGTTCTTCAGGATGTAGGCGCCGACCGTGGCGCCCTGCACGTCGTCGCGGCCGCAGGTGCGGAAGATCGTCGTGTTGCCCTTGGTGGCGGCATCCTCGGTCAGCTTGGGATTGGTCGAGGCCGGCGTGATCTGCAGGATCTTGCCTTCCTTGTAGATGTCGGAGGCCGGGATCGACGAGCCCGAGCAGAAATGGCCCGCCACGAACACGACCTTGTCGGCGACCATCTTGTTGGCGACGGCCGTCGCCTGCTTGGGATCGCAGGCGTCGTCGCCCGTGAGCAGCTCGAGCTTCTGGCCGTTGACGCCGCCGGCGGCGTTGATCTCCTCGACCGCCATCGTGGCGCCCTTGACCATCTGCTCGCCGAAGGCGGCGTACTGGCCGGTGATCGGGCCGACCACGCCGATCTTGATCTGCGCGAAGACCGGCGTCGCCACCATCGCCGCGGCTGCCGCCGCGAGCGCGACGTAGGTTCTCTTCATGTCACGACTCCCTTGTTGACTCCGTTGACCACGAACGTGGCGCTGTGGCGAGATTAGTGCCGCTCCTCCCAGCCCAGCAAGCCTTTGCGCCGGTACAGCCACGGATACTGCCGGACCATCTGGCGGGCCTGGGTGAGGCGGAAGCCAAGGCCCGCGATGCCGAGCTGCGCCAGCCAGCCCAGCACGAAGCCGCCGACCGACCACAACTCGCCGTTGGCCAGCGCGTAGTCGAGGAAGCGCAGCGTCGCCGACAGCAGCCCCGAGTAGAAGACGACCTGCCACCACGGGCGCCAGGTGATCGCGACGGCGCGGCCCGCCGCGAAGGAGGCCGGCCCGATCAGCACGAGGTTGAACAGCAGCACATTGAACAGCGTGTCGCCGAACCAGTCGAACATGAAGATGTCGAGCGGGCTCATCATGCGGGACCGCCCTCCAGGTAGGCCGCCCGCACCTCGGCGTTGGCCAGCAGCTCCTGCCCCGTCCCGCTCAGCCGCACGCGCCCGTTGGCCAGCACGTAGCCGCGGTCGGCCAGCCGCAGGGCGTGGAAGGCGTTCTGCTCGACCAGGAAGATCGTCATCCCCTCCTCGCGCGCGATGCGGCCGATCGAGTCGAAGATCTGGCGCACGATGAGGGGCGCCAGCCCCAGCGACGGCTCGTCGAGCAGCAGCAGGCGCGGCCGGCTCATCAGGGCGCGGCCGATCGCCAGCATCTGCTGCTCGCCGCCCGAGAGCGTCCCGCCGCGCTGGTCGCGCCGCTCGGCCAGCCGCGGGAACATCGCGAACACGCGGTCCAGGTCCTGGCGGAAATTCGCCGGATCGCCCAGCGTGGCGCCCATCTGCAGGTTCTCGAACACGCTCATGCGGGCGAAGATGCGCCGTCCCTCGGGAACCTGCGCCACGCCGCGCCGCACGATCTGGTGGGTCGGCAAGCCGCTGATGTCCTCGCCGTCGAAGGTGATCGAGCCGGCCCGCGCGCGGGGATTCCCGCAGATGGTCATCAGCAGAGTCGACTTGCCGGCGCCGTTGGCGCCGATCAGGGTCACGATCTCCCCGGCGCCGACGTCCAGATCGACGCCGTGCAGCGCCTGGATGGCGCCGTAGAAGGTGGCGACGCCGCGCACGGACAGCACGGGATCAGGCATCGACCTACCCATGCACCGCCTCGTCGTCGGTGCCGAGATAGGCGCGGATGACGGCGGGGTCCTGCTGCACGGCGGCGGGCGCGCCCTCGGCGATCTTGCGGCCGTAGTCGAGGACGACGACATGGTCGGAGATCCGCATCACCACGCTCATGTCGTGCTCGATCAGCAGCACGCCGATTCCTTCCCTGTCTCGGATCGACCGCAGGAGCTGGTTGAGCTCGGCCGATTCCCGCGGGTTGAGT
Organism: Pseudomonadota bacterium; assembly: GCA_049323495.1. Classification (GTDB taxonomy): domain Bacteria; phylum Pseudomonadota; class Alphaproteobacteria; order Reyranellales; family Reyranellaceae; genus Reyranella. The sequence goes on along the minus strand of JBMONG010000014.1, from coordinate 868 downwards.
CCGGCCGCAGGCTCGTCCAGGCAGAGCAGGCGCGGCCCGGTGCACATGGCGCGGGCGATCTCCAGCCGGCGCTGCGCCCCGTAGGGCAGCTCGCCCGCCGGGCGGTCGGCGGCCGCCACCAGGTCGATGCGTTCCAGCCAGGCCCGCGCCAGCGCGATGGCCGCGTCCTCGGCGACCCGGAAGCGCCGGAGCCCGAGCAGGCCGAAGACGCTGTAGCCGGAGGCCAGCATCAGCTTGTTGTGCTGGGCCACCAGCAGGTTCTCCAGCACGGTCATGGCCGGGAACAGGCGGATGTTCTGGAAGGTCCGGGCGACCTTCGCGCGCTGGCCGATCTCGTGGCCCAGCATGCGCTCCAGCAGGTAGTCGCGGTCACCGCGCAGCAGCAGCCGGCCCACGGTGGGCTTGTAGAAGCCGGTGATGCAGTTGAAGACCGTCGTCTTGCCCGCGCCGTTGGGGCCGATGATGGCGGTGATCTCGCGCGGACGCGCCGTGAAGGAGACGTCGTCGACCGCCACCAGGCCGCCGAAGCGCATGGTGAGGTGCTCGACCTCGATCAGGGGGGCGGTTCCGTTCATCCGCAGACGCCGGTCAACTGACATTCCGTCGTCTCGACCGAGGGCCACAGGCCCGAGTCGAGAGACCTTGCCTCGACGACCAGCCGTCCGTTCGCTGAAGCAAGGCCTCTCAACGCGGCCCTTCGGGCCTTGGTCGAGACGACGAACTTATTCCGTCGTCTCGACCGAAGTGCGGAGCACGAAGCGGAGAGACCTTGCCTCGACGACCAGCCGACCGTTCGCTGAAGCAAGGTCTCTTGTGTCTTTGAGAAGGTGTAGATGCGGATCGGGTCGTGGCTGTTCGAGCAGCCACG
>JBMONG010000013.1:0-105505 GCA_049323495.1 Pseudomonadota bacterium | reverse complement strand
AACACCAAGTGACCGCGTTCACTCCTTTCGGCGTCCAATGCCTCAAGGAGCTCATCGAGATTCACAAGGCAAACCGACAGGCTCGCTCACCCGAATAGCCACGCCGCGGTCCTCACCGCATGCTTACTTCCGACATCACGTATGGCGGCTTGCATCGCGTCGCCCCGTCCCGTAGCATTTTGCAGCCCGAAAGAGGCGGCGCCGCCAGGTGAGGCATGTTCACCGGCGGCAGCGCGATGAGGAAACAGGCTTTCGCGTAGGGACAATCTGCTGGCAGCCGAGGCCTTCACGGGAACGAAGAAGCCTGTGGGGATCGTGCACGCTGGCGCAACCCGACCAGGGAGACGGACCGATGCCGCCATTGCTGGAGGTGCGGGATCTCCATACCGAATTCCGGACAGGCGCGGGCCTGATGCGCGCGGTGGACGGGATCTCCTACACCGTCGAGGCCGGCGAGACCGTCGCCATCGTCGGCGAGAGCGGCTCGGGCAAGTCGGTGAGCGCCCTTTCGATCCTGCGCCTCATCCCGGATCCGCCCGGCCGCATCGCCGGCGGCCAGGTCCTGTTCGACGGCAGCGATCTGCTCGGCCTGCCCGACGCGGCGATGCGCGCCATTCGCGGACGCGACATCGGGATGGTGTTCCAGGAGCCGATGACCTCGCTCAATCCGGTCCTCACGATCGGTCGCCAGATCACCGAGACGCTCGAGCAGCACCAGGGCACGGCGCCTGCCGCGGCGACCGACCGCGCCTTCGAGCTGCTGTCCATGGTCGGCATCGCAGACGCGGTGCGACGGTTGAAGCAGTACCCGCACCAACTTTCGGGCGGCATGCGCCAGCGCGTCATGATCGCCATCGCGCTGGCCTGCAATCCCAAGCTCATCATCGCTGACGAGCCGACCACGGCGCTCGATGTCACGATCCAGGCGCAGATCCTCGAGCTGATGAAGTCGCTGACGCTGAAGCTCGGCGTTGCGCAGATCGTCATCACCCACAATCTTGGCGTGGTCGCGCGCTATGCCGGCCGGGTCAACGTCATGTATGCCGGCCGCATCGTCGAGGCCGGCCCCGCCGATGCCATCTATCACGATCCACGCCATCCCTACACGATGGCGCTGCTGCGCTCGGTGCCGCGGCTCGATCAGCCGCGCCGTGTCCGGCTCGATCCGGTGGAGGGCCAGCCGCCCGATCTGACGCGGCTCGACGGTGGCTGCTCCTTTCGCCCGCGCTGCCGGTTCGCGATCGCTCAATGCGCCGTGGCGCGGCCACCCCTGGCGCCGGCCGGCGAGGGCGGCCATCTCTCCGCCTGCTTCCGCAGTGCCGAGCTCGCCTCGATCCGGGACGTGATGGCGCGGGACGATTCAGCCCGGGAGGCTGCGGCATGACGGCGGTTGCTTCCCAGCCACTGCTCGAAGTGCGCGGGCTCGCGATGCACTTCCCGATCTCCGAGGGCATCGTGTTCTCGCGCAGGATCGGCGACGTCAAGGCCGTCGATGGAATCGACTTCACCATCGCCCGCGGCGAGACGCTGGGGCTGGTGGGCGAGAGTGGCTGCGGCAAGACCACGACGGGACGCTGCATCCTGCGGCTTGAAAGACCGACCGCCGGCGAGATCCTGTTCGACGGGCGCGACGTAAATCGCATGGAGCGGCGCGAGCTGACCGCGCTGCGCCGCCGCGTGCAGGTCATTTTCCAGGATCCCTACAGCTCCCTCAATCCGCGCATGAAGGTGGGCGAGATCATCGCCGAGCCGATCAAGGTGCACGGACTCGAGCCCGATGCCAGGCGGCGACGCGACAAGGTGCGCGACCTGCTCTCCGTGTGCGGGCTCAATCCGAAGTTCGCCGACCGCTATCCACACGAGATGTCGGGCGGCCAGCGCCAGCGCGTCGGGATCGCGCGCGCCCTGGCCCTCGATCCCGAATTCATCGTCTGCGACGAGGCGGTGTCGGCGCTCGACGTGTCCATCCAGGCCCAGGTCGTCAACCTGCTCGAGGATCTGCGCGAGCGGTTCCGCCTGACCTACCTGTTCATCGCACACGACCTGTCGGTGGTGCGCCACCTCTGCCAGCGTGTGGCCGTCATGTATCTCGGGCGGATCGTCGAAATGGCCGAGAGCGACGAGCTGTTCGACAACCCCATGCATCCCTATACGCAGGCACTGCTATCGGCCGTACCGATTCCTGATCCGCGGATCGAGGCGAGACGGACGTTCCAGCCCGCCCGCGGCGAGGTGCCAAGTCCGATCAACCCGCCATCCGGCTGCGTGTTCCATCCGCGCTGCCCGCTGGCGATCGATGGCTGCCGCCAGTTAAGGCCTGCATTGCGGGAATTGCGGCCGCGCCACTGGGTGGCGTGCAGCGAAGTCCAGTAACCACGAAGCGTAAGCGTCGGGCGTACGAGAAAGGAAAAACACAGGAACAAGATTCAGAGGAGGAGGCGATGTACGTGCGTACTTTACTAGGCACGGCCGGGCTGGCGCTCGTTGCCGTGACGGCGGCGACACCCTCGGAGGCCCAGACCCCCAAGAAGGGCGGCACCCTCACCTACATGATCTCTGCCGACGCGTCGCCGAGCTTCGACGGCCATCGCGAGACGACCTTCGCGACGGTTCATGCCGTCGCGCCATACTACAGCGTGCTCATCCGCGTCCCGCCGGACAATCCGGCCTCGACGACCGAGTTCGTGTGCGATCTCTGCACCGAGCTGCCCAAACCGACCGACGGCGGCAAGACCTACACTTTCAAGATCCGTCCGGACGTCAAGTTCCACGACGGCAGCAAGCTCACCGCGCGCGACGTCGCGGCGAGCTGGAACAAGATCGTGTTCCCGCCCAAAGGCGTGACCAGCGCCCGCGTCAGCTACTACGCGATGGTCGACAAGATCGAGGCGCCGGACGACACGACCGTCGTGTTCCGTCTGAAGACGCCGTCCGCGGCCTTCCTGCCGGCGCTCGCTGATCCCTTCACCTGGATCTACAAGAAGGAGATCATCGACAAGGACCCCCACTGGTACGAGAAGAACATCATGGGCTCGGGCCCGTTCAAGTTCGTCTCCTATGCCATCGGCCAATCGATCAAGGGCGAACGCAATCCGGACTACTATCACAAGGGTCAGCCCTACCTCGACGCCATCGAGGGGATCTTCGCGGCAAAGCAATCTGTCCGCGTCGACGCGATCCGCGGCAACCGGGCGGCCATCGAGTTCCGCGGGATGCCGCCGTCGGCCCGCGATGAACTCGTCAAGGAGGCGGGCAAGGACATCGTCGTCCAGGACAGCGACTGGAACTGCGGCAATATCATCACGCCAAACCACAAGAAAAAGCCGTTCGACGACGTGCGCGTGCGGCGGGCGCTGGCCCTCGCGGTCGACCAGTGGAAGGGGGCGCCGGCGCTCAGCAAGATCGCCATCGTCCGTACCGTCGGCGGCATCGTCTTTCCGGGGTCGCCGCTGGCGGCGACCAAGGAGGAGCTGCAGCAGCTCGCCGGCTACTGGCCGGACATCGAGAAGTCTCGTGCCGAGGCCCGGCGCCTCCTCAAGGAAGCCGGCGCCGAGGGGCTGAAGTTCGAGCTGGTCAACCGCAACGTCGATCAGCCGTACAAGTTCGTCGGCACCTGGCTGATCGGCGAATGGAAGAAGATAGGGCTCGAGGTCGAGCAGAAGGTCGTCCCGACGGGGCCGTGGTTCCAGGCCATGCGCACCGGCAATTTCGACGTGGTGGTCGACGCCAATTGCCAGAGCGTGGTCAATCCGCCGCTCGATACCGGGAAGTACCTGCCGCAGAAGGTCTATCCGGAAAGCTACGGCGGCTACGACGACCCCAAGTCGATCGAGCTCTATAACAAGATGCTCGCGGCGACGGATCCCAAGGAGCAGCGCGCCGCGATGCGGGCATTCGAGAAGCACACGCTGGACACCGAGGCGCACGCCATCGTGGCTCCCTACTGGTACCGCATCGTGCCGGCGCGATCCTACGTGAAGGGCTGGAAGATCAGCCCGAGCCACTATCTGAACCAGGATCTCGCGAACGTCTGGCTGGACGAGTAGCCTCTCCATGTACCGCTACATCGTGAAGCGGCTTCTTCTGGCGGTCCCCACGCTCGTGGGGGCCGCCGCCCTCGTCTTCGTGCTGATGCGGCTGATCCCGGGCGACGTCTGCGTCATTCGCCTCGGCTCGGGCGGCGCGCATGTCGACCCAGCATCCGTCGAGGCATGTCGACAGCAGCTCGGGCTGAACGATCCGCTGATCGTGCAGTTCCTCGATTTCCTGGGAAGCTATCTCACCTTCGATTTCGGCATCTCGATGTGGTCGGGCCAGCCCGTCGTGCATGAGATCGCGGCGCGCCTGCCGGTGTCATTGCAGATCGCCGTGATGGCCACGGTCATCGCCGTGGCGATCGCCATCCCGCTCGGCACGGTCTCCGCCCTGCGCGAGAACACCTGGCTTGACCATGTGGTGCGCATGGTGGCCATCGCCGGCATCGCCACGCCGTCCTTCTGGCTCGGCATCATGTCGCTGGTCCTGGTGCTCGACATCACCTACCTCACGACCGGCAAGGCCTGGATGCCGCCCATCCAGTACGTGTCCTTCTGGCAGGATCCCATCCGCAATCTTTCGATGGTCCTGCTGCCGGCGATCACGGTCGGCTATCGCTACTCGGCGGTCACCATGCGCATGACGCGCTCAGCCATGCTCGAGGTCATGCGTGAGGACTACATACGCACCGCCCGCTCGAAGGGACTGCTCGAGCAGATCATCGTCAACCGCCACGCCCTCAAGAACGCGCTCCTGCCGGTGGTGACCCTGATCGGCATCGAGTTCGCCTTCCTGATCGGTGGGCTGGTCGTCACCGAGCAGGTGTTCAACCTGAACGGCATCGGCCGTCTGTTCGTCCAGGCGGTGCAGAATCAGGACAATGTGCTGACCCAGGCTCTGGTGATGCTGGTGGTCATCATCTTCGTCATCACCAATCTCGTCGTCGACCTGCTCTACGCCTGGCTCGACCCGCGCATCCGCTTCTCTTGAAGGTCCGTCCATGACGATCACCATCCCCTCGGCTGCAGCCGGAGCGGTCGATGAGCCGCTCGGCCCCAAGCGGACGCCCTGGCAGCGGGCACTCGACTTCATGCGGCGCCAGCCGCTCGGCACCTTTGGACTGGCGATCGTCGTCGTCATGTTCCTCGCTGGCGTGCTTGCTCCCTGGATCGCACCGTTCGACCCCGAGGAGAACGACTTCAGCGCGATGATGGAGGCGCCGAGCCTGGTCCACTGGCTCGGCACCGACCAGCTCGGGCGCGACATCTTTTCCCGCCTGCTGTTCGGCGCCCGCACGGCTCTGGTCGTCGGCTTCAGTGCAGCCTTCATCGGCGGCGGCATCGGCCTGGTGCTGGGCGTCAGCAGCGCCTACTTCGGCGGCTGGTTCGATCTTCTCTTCCAGCGCGTGCTCGACGTGATGATGGCATTCCCGCTGATCATCCTGGCACTCGCGGTTGTCGCGGTATTCGGTACCGGAGTGTTCAACGTCATCATTGCCATCACGATCCCGCTCGTCCCGCGCTGCGGCCGCGTCGTGCGCGCCTCCGCGCTGGCGGTACGCGAGGTGCCCTATGTCGATGCGGCGCGGGCTCTGGGCTTCGGCCATGCGCGTATCGTGCTGCGCCACATGGTGCCCAACGTCGTGGCGCCCTTCCTGATCCTGCTGTCGGCCTTCGTCGGTCAGGCGATCCTGGCCGAGGCGTCGCTGTCCTACCTGGGGCTGGGGGTGCAGGAGCCGGTGCCGGCCTGGGGCTTGATGCTGCAGGGCGGGGCCGAGGAATACGCCACCACGGCACCCTGGATCGCGGTCTTTCCCGGGCTCGCCATCATGCTGACGGTGCTGGGCATCAGCCTGTTCGGCGACGCCCTGCGCGACGCCATCGACCCCAAGCTGCGCGACCGTTGACGCACGAGCGCCGCAGCATGGGGCACGAGGCAAACTAGCCTAGACGTGGGTGAGCGGACGCGGGCGGTACTCGAAGGTGCCGGGGGCAACCGGGATGCCGAAGTTGCGCAGTTGCTGGGCCCGCTGCAGGACGCTGCCGCCTTCGAGCAAATTCATGCCGATCTCCGCGACACGCCGGGACTCGAGCTTCTCCAGGAAGCTGCCGCGAACCCAGTCGTTGAAGGCGCCCATGGTCGGACCGCACCAGATCTGGAAGTCGGCCGTGCGCTCCGCCTCCCCGTCGCGGGCCCACTGCGCGCACAGGAACAGGTAGCGGCGGAAGATCATCGCCATCCGCACTCCGGGATCGCCTTCCGCGCGCGCCACTTTCGCCGGACTGCGGCGGGCATGATAGGCCTTGGTCTCGGCCCAGGCCTGCGTCACCGGCATGCGCAGCACCTGCTTCTCCAGCCACTCGAGCTCCTTCGCCGGCAGCGTCTCGATCGTGCCGTAGCGGCGGTACAGCTCGTAGAGCTTGTTGGCGCGCGCTGCGAAGATGCTGCCCCGCTTGAGGACCTGCACTTTGATACCGAGCTCGAACATGTCGGCCGCTGGCGCCATCGCGACGTCGGCCACACCCGCCTGGGCCAGCATCTGCTTGCCGGCATCCGAGAGCCCCGATTCGACGGCCGACTGGTTGATGGAGCCGGTCACGACGTAGGCGGCGCCGAGCTGGAAGGCCGCGGCGACGGCCGCGGGCGTGCCGATCCCGCCGGCCGCGCCGATGCGGACGGGTTCGCTCCGCGGCAATCGACGGGCGGCCTCGTCGCGCAGCCGCAGGATCACCGGGAAGATGGCCGGCAGCGCCTGGTTGTCGGTATGACCGCCGGAATCGGCTTCCACCGTGACGTCGCTGGCGACCGGTATGCAGGCGGCCAGCTCGGCTTCCGCGGCCGAGAGATGACCGGTCCGCACCAGGTCCTCGAGCATCGCCGCAGGAGCCGGCGAGAGGAAGGCGTTGGCGACTTCCGGACGTGAAACCTTCGCGAGGACGAAATTGCGGCGCTGCACCTTGCCGTCGGCGCCGCGCTGAAGCCCCGAGGCCGCCATCCTGACGATCGCCGGCGTGAGCTTGAGGAAGGCCGAGGCCGACACGCGACGCACCTGCCGGCGCAGAAAGAGCTCGACGGTCTCCATCTCGCGGGCGGGGTTGTCGATGGAGGCGATGAGGTTGGCACCCCAGGATGGACTGTCGCCGACGGCGGCACGGATCTCCTCGATGTGCTCCTCGATGACCTCGAGCGACAGGCCTGCGCTGCCATGGAAGGCAAGCAGCCCGTGGCGCACGGCGGTGATCACCATCCGAGGCGTGGTGATGCCGCGGGCCATCTCGCCGACGACATAGGCGAAGCGGCAGCCATGGGTGCGCCTGAACGTGGGATCGCCCAGCCGCTCGGGGTAGATCGGCGGCAGGAGCCCGAGAAGGTCGACCGACGCATCCGACAGGATGCCGTCGAGATCGTCGGCTTTGGGATCGGCCACCAGGCCCACGGCGTGGTCGCTACGGCGGCGCACCAGGGCCAGTGGAAGGCGGCAGTCGTGATGGGCGAGGGGCAATGCCTCGTCGTAGGCCGGCCAGTGGTAGGCCGGTCCCGAGCCGCGGGTCGACAGGCTTTCGATCGGACGGATTTCCGAGTTCATCATGCTCATGGCGTATCTCCGGTTGACGCGGGGCTGGAATGCGGAGGGCGGGGCGGCCCGCCTGCAACGAGAACGGCGAGCAGGGCCAGGGCGGTAGCCACCGGCAGGATCGTGAGGGCTTGCAGCGGCATCCCATCGACATGGCTGCCCACCACGTGAGTCGTGAGCGCGCCGATGCCGAAGATCGCGAGGTTCAGCACCGCCGCGGCCGCTCCGAGCGCCATGCCTTGCCCGTCAAGGGCCGCACCACTCGCGTTCGGCAGGACGACTCCGGTGACGGCGCCGATGACGCATCCCATCGCGATGAACGATGCGATGTCGAGTCGTCCCTGCCAGGCAAGCGCGGCAGCGGTGCCGCCGGCGGCAATGCCGACCGCGAGCGCGGCGGCCGTGGACCGCCGCTGACCGTAGCGCCGCGAGACGCGGGACGATGCAAGGTTCCCTGCGATGTAGGCGGCCCCCAGCAGAGCGAAGACCAGCCCGTACTCGGCGTATGTGAGGCCAAGAAAGCCGATGCCGATCGAGGGACCGAACGCCGCAAGGCAGAAGTAGTTCACCATGACGAAGCCCGCGCACAGGCTGTGGCCCACGAAACGCCTCGAAAGCAGCAGGGGGGCTGCGGGCGCATGGGGGCCGCTCGACTCTTCCGGGGGCATCTTGCCGCCGCGCCAGTTCAGCACGAGCAGGATGATGCCGGCGGCGAACGCGGCCCAGCAGATCGTTCGCCAACCGAAGGCCGTCCCGATGACGGCCCCCGCGACCGGGGCAAGCAGGATGGCCGCTGCCATGCCGGCGTTGAGGTAACCCATGCGGCGGACGAGGATGGCGTCGCGCGAGACGCTGGCGGTGAGGGCCTCGGCCAGCACCAGGCTCGCCGCGCCGCCGACGCCCTGCAGGAAGCGGCCGGCGATGTGCGCCTCCAGCGATGGCGCCATGGCCGCGAGCACGCTGCCGCTGCAGAAGATCAGAAGGGCCGGCGTCAGGAGCGCCCTCCAGCCGCAGTGTTGCGACAGCGGCCCGAGCGCCAGCTGAGCCGCAGCCGACCCAACCAGGAAGGACGTGAGACCCGTCTGCACGGCCCCGTGTGACGCGTCGAACGACTCCTGCAGGAGCGGCAGGACCGGCAGGAGGAGGTTCATCGCCGCCGCACTCAAGGCCGCAAGACCGATCGAGAGCGGCAGGCTGAACCCCGCCGCCTCGCTGCCCACCGGCACGCCCAGGGGCTTGCCTGGCATGGCTTCAGGCTCCGGCCGCGTAGGCCGGCAACGCTGCCTGGTTGTCGACCACCACCGCGCGCACCTTGCCCGTCGTCGCGTCTGGCTCGATGTTCTCGACTGCCCGTACCGTGATCGACACATGGCCCAGGCCGCGGCTCGCGAAAAGGCCGCGCAGCTTGCCGCGTGCGTCCGCGAGTGCGTCGCTCAGCGCTCCCGCCGGGAGGCCCGGCTCCGGCACGATATCGAGACGGCAGGACGCGGGGCCGATGCTGAACTGTATCCGTTCGGCATGCTTCCACGACAGAGAGCCGAACGCGAAGGAAGTGATCCGTTCCTCGCGGCCGGTCATGGTGCGAAAGACGAGATCACCGCCTTCGGCACGGCCAACGATTTCCTTGATGCGCCGATACGGCAGTGTGTCGCCTGCCGGACGCTCGCCCGGGACCAGGCGGTCGTTCATGCGATAGCGGATCAGAGGCAGGGTGTAGTTGCAGAGATTGGTGACGAGAGTGTGGTCCTCTTCCATCTCGAACACGAAGTTCTCCTCGAACAGGACCATGTCCTCCCTGCCGCGGCTCATGCCCAGGATGAGATGCTCGGAGGTGCTGTACACGTTGATCAGAGGCTGACCGAACGCCTTCTCGATGGCTTGGCGGTGCTGCGGGAAAACCACCTCGCCGCTGCATTGCAGATAGCTCGGCGAGAGGTTGATGCGGCCGTCGCGTTGAGCGTCCGCCAGAGCCGAAAGGGCGGTGGGATAGCCGACGATGATGTCGGGCTGGAAGGCGTCGATCTCCGCCAGCGTGTCGTTCACCGGCTTCAGCACATCGAAGCCGCGTGCCTTGTAGGCGAGCCGCACGAGGCCGCGGTTGCTGGTCATCGCCATGCCGGCGCCGGCCCCATGGTCGTTGACGATGCCGTAGAAGGCGAGCTTGCGGCGGCGGCCGCGATACGGGTTGATGCGCAGCGCCGGCGCGAGCCCGCGCGCCCAGTCGTCGCCCGAGAAGACGAAGTATCCGGTCTGCCCGGAGGTCCCCGAGGTGTGGATCACCTGGAAGCGCCCGTCCATCAGCGTTTCGTCGTCGCCGCCTTGCGCGGCGAAGGCCGAAACCCGCTCCCAGGTGACGGCAGGATCGGTGGCGATACGGTCGTAGTTGGCGAGCACGGTAGCTTTGTCCAGAACCGGGAAGTCGTCGACCGTGCAGGTCGCCGGATCGATGCCGCGCTCGGCGATGATGTCGCGATAGTATTCCGATCGCGCAGCACAATGCGCCACCAGCGCCCGGAATCGGCGAAGCTGCAACGCTTCCAGCTCGGCGCGGGAGCGCCGCTGGACATTCAGGCCTTTCAGATGGCTCTTCAAGAGCGTTGTAATGAACATGTGAAGGTCCCCTTTCCCCGAGTTGTGAGAGCCAGGCGGCGCCGCATGCGCTTCCTTCGTCTACCGACGGCGAGCGATCACATCGTTCGCGTGGATGGACGGTAGGTTGCGGGTGGTTTCCCCGATGTGTCGCAAATCGACATGATGTGTTTCGGTGGTTTCGCGACTTGCTACCGTTCGATGACGGCGCACAAGCCGCCTTGGCGCGATCCCGAAACACGCGAAACAGCAACCGGCGAATTCGGAAATCGGCAGGAAACAGCCGCTCCCTAGCGTCAGCGTGATCGAGGCCTATGGGCTGCGGACGCGGGTCGCGTGCTCAGCAACGGCCGCTTGCATGAGGGGAGATCTGAGATGTCGCACAGCAACGGTATGCACACTGGCGCGAACGACCCGTCGAGGCGCGAAGCGCCGAAGATCGCCATCGTCGGCATGGCGGCGCTGTTCCCGGGACAGAGTGGGACGACCGGATTCTGGCGCACCATTGCCCGCGGCAAGGATACGATCTCCGAGGTGCCGCCCAACTACTGGCGCGTCGAGGACTACTACGATCCGGATCCGGCGGCGCCGGACAAGACCTACTGCAAACGCGGCGGCTTCTTGGAGGAAGTTGCCTTCGACACGCTGCGTTTCGGTGTTCCGCCAACGGCAATGACGGCAACGGACACCGCGCAGCTGCTGGCGTTGCTGACGGCCGGAGAGGTCCTCGACAGCGTCGCGGCAAGCCAGCGAACTCCCATCGACAAGAAGCGCACGGGTGTCGTGCTCGGCGTCGCCTCGGCGACGGAGCTCTGCGTCCACATGGGCAGCCGCCTGCAGCGCCCCGTCTGGGCCGCGGCCTTGCGCGAGGCGGGGCTGCCAGAGGAGCAGGTCGCGGCGCTCTGCGACCGCATTTCGGAGCGCTTCGTGCCTTGGCAGGAGGCATCCTTCCCGGGACTGCTGGGCAATGTGGTTGCAGGCCGGATCGCGAACCGGCTCGACCTGGGCGGGGTCAATTTCGTGACCGACGCAGCGTGCGCAAGCTCCCTGTCGGCGCTGCAGGTCGCGCTTTCGCAGCTCTATCTGGGCGAGGCGGACCTGGTCGTGACCGGCGGCGTCGATGCGCTGAACGACATTCTCATGTTCATGTGCTTCAGCAAGACGCCGGCCTTCTCGCGTACCGGAGATTGCCGCCCCTTCTCCGACAGTGCCGACGGCACAATCCTCGGCGAAGGTGTCTCGATGTTCGCGCTGCGCCGGCTGGAGGACGCCGAGCGCGACGGCAACGACATCTACGCCGTCATTCGCGGCCTCGGCGCGGCGTCCGACGGCCGCGCGACCAGCGTGTACGCGCCGCGCCCAGAAGGGCAGGCTCTCGCGATCGAGCGCGCCTATGGGGCGGCGGGCTACAGCCCGGCGACGGTCGAGCTCGTCGAGGCACACGGCACCGGTACGAAGGCGGGCGACGCCGCCGAGTTCAGCGGTCTCTGCCGCATCTTCGGGACGGCGGACTCCGACCGCCGCCAATGGTGTGCACTGGGCTCCGTGAAATCCCAGATCGGCCATACCAAGGCCGCAGCCGGCAGCGCCGGCCTGTTCAAGGCGGCGATGGCGCTGCACCACGGCGTGCTTCCGCCGACGCTCAAGGTCGAACGGCCCAATCCGAAACTGAAGATCGAGGAGAGCCCATTCTATTTGAACACCGAGCTGCGGCCGTGGATTCGCGGCAGCGACCATCCGCGGCGCGCGGCGGTGAGTTCCTTCGGATTCGGCGGTTCCAACTTCCATGTGACGCTCGAGGAGTATGCGGGGTCCAGTCGCCGCGCGCCGAAGCGGCGCCATTTCGACAGCGAGCTGGTGCTCCTCTCCGCCGAGACGCCGGAAGCTCTCGATCGCGCTCTGGCCGACATCGCGGTTCGCGCCGCGACCGCTGACCTGTCGTTGATCGCGTTCGAAACGCAGCTGGCGTTCGACGGCATGCAGAACTGTCGCGTCTCGCTGCCGGCTGCCGGGGCGACGGATCTGATCGACATGATCGCCAAGGCCCGCGAGCTGATCGCCGGCAGAACCGCTCACGCGGTCGTTCCGGGCGGCGGTCGTCTCGAGCTGGCGGCACCACCGGCTGGCAGGCTGGCGATGCTGTTCCCGGGGCAGGGCAGCCAGTATGTCGGGATGGGGAGCGCGTTGGCGACTTCCTTCGACGCCGCACGCCGGGTGTGGGATCGCGCCGCCGACCTGCTGCGGTTTGACGGCGCCCCCCTGCATCACGTCGTCTTTCCGCCGCCTGCCTTCACGTCCGAGGCCAGGGCGCAGCAGGAGGCCCGCCTCACGCAGATGGCAGCCGCTCAGCCCGCCATAGCGGTAACGGAGGCCGCCATGTTGGCCGTGCTGGGTTCGATCGGCCTGAACGCGGCGAGCTTCGCCGGCCACAGCTTCGGCGAGGTCATGGCCCTCTATGCCGCGGGCTCCTACGGTCTCGATACCGCGTTGCATATCGCGGCCGAGCGCGGTCGGCTCATGACGGAAGCGGCCCACGCTACGGAAGGCGCCATGCTGGCGGTCAGTGCAAGCCACGCCGCCGTCTCGGACATCTTGGCGGAGCTGCGCCTCGACGTGGTGATCGCCAATGACAACAGTCCGCGGCAGGTGGTGTTGAGCGGGGCGAAAGCCGCGATCCTGGCTGCCCAGGCGGCCTTGCGTCAGCGCGGATTGACGGTGACCGCGCTCCCGGTTGCGACTGCCTTCCACTCCGAAATCGTCTCCGGCTCCTGCCAACCGTTCGGGCGGTTCCTGCAGACCCAGGCGGTCGTGGCGCCGGGCCACATCGTCTATGCCAACGCGACGGCCGCGCCCTATCCGTCGGATGCACGCGGCACCGAAGCCCTGCTGGCAGCCCAGCTCGGCGAGGCCGTCAGGTTCCGTGAGACCATCGAACGCATGTACGCCGACGGCGTGCGGACCTTCGTTGAAGTGGGGCCCGGCAATGTGCTGGCGAATCTCGTCAGGCAATGCCTTGGCGATCGTCCCCACCGCGTCTTCGGCTTCGATCGCAAGGGGAGCAGCGGTCTGATGGCCTTCTGGCAGGGGGTGGGCGAGCTTGCGCTGGCCGGCGTGCCGCTCGATCTGCGTGCACTGTGGAATGAGGCGCCGGCCGAACCGGAGACGAAGCGTCCGGCGGGGCCGCAGGTCTTCGAGATCAGCGGTGTCAATGTCGGCAAGCCTTATCCGTCGAAGACGGACGAGCGACAGATCGCCCGGCCGCAGCCGAAAGCACCGTCGCCGGCGGCTGTGCCACCGATCCTCGTCTCCACGTCGTCCTCGCCGCCGCGCGGCGCCGACAACGACGCGCTCGCGAGCTTCCAAGCCCGGCTCGACGACCAGCAGCGCCGTCTCGAAGCCACGTTGCTGGATGCACACCGGAGCTACATGGAGACGTCAAAGGCCGCCTTCTTGGCCATGGTCGGCTCCAACCCGACGGCGACGATACCTGACATGCCGGCCGACGCCGTTCCAGTGGCCGCCGTCCCGACGCAGGTCGAGGCACCCCCGCCCGCAAGGGAACCGCTACCATCCCGGCTGCAGGAACCTGTTGGCGCTGCGGTCACCGCCGCGCCGTCCGACGGCCTGGTGAAACTGGTCGAGCAAGTCGTGTCGGAGAAGACGGGGTATCCGGCCGAGGTGCTGGGCGCCGACATGGATCTCGAGGCCGAGCTGGGCATCGACTCGATCAAGCAGGTGGAGATCCTGTCGGCCCTGCGCGAGAAGCTGCCGGGTCTGCCGGAACTCGAACCGGCGGCGCTGGCGCGCTACCGCACCATCGGTGCCATCGCCAGCCTGCTGTCGGATCAAGGCGCTTCAGCGGCCACGGGCAGCGTCCCTGCACCAACGCCGAAGGCGGCCGTAGCGCCTCCTGCCGTCGACGTTCCGCCGACGGTACCGGCTCCAGCGGAGAACGACCTGTTGCGGCTGGTCGAGCAGGTCGTGTCGGAGAAGACGGGGTATCCGGCCGAGGTGCTGGGCGCCGACATGGATCTCGAGGCCGAGCTGGGCATCGACTCGATCAAGCAGGTGGAGATCCTGTCGGCCCTGCGCGAGAAACTGCCGGGTCTGCCGGAACTCGAACCGGCGGCGCTGGCGCGCTACCGCACCATCGGTGCCATCGCCAGCCTGCTGTCGGATCAAGGCGCTTCAGCGGCCACGGGCAGCGCCCCTGCACCAACGCCGAAGGTGGCCGTAGCGCCTCCTGCCGTCGACGTTCCGCCGACGGTACCGGCTCCAGCGGAGACCGACCTGTTGCGGCTGGTCGAGCAGGTCGTGTCGGAGAAGACGGGGTATCCGGCCGAGGTTCTGGGCGCCGACATGGATCTCGAGGCCGAGCTGGGTATCGACTCGATCAAGCAGGTGGAGATCCTGTCGGCGCTGCGCGAGAAGCTGCCGGGTCTGCCGGAACTCGAACCGGCGGCGCTGGCGCACTACCGCACCATCGGTGCCATCGCCAGCCTGCTTGCGGGGCAGGGCGCCGGCAACGTCGTTCCTGCAACCTCCGTCGAGCCCGCGCCGGGGGTCGCGGCCACCAACCCTTTTCTCGTGAGGTCTGCGAGCTCGTCGAGAGCCCGCCTGTCGGCCTGATCCTGCCCGGTCTGGCGCCCGCCGAGCGCGTCCGCCTGGTCGGAGGGCCGGCTGAAGTGGCGGCGTCGCTGTCGCGGCGCCTGCAGGCGAAGGGCAAGAGCGTCGACCAGGGGGAGGCAGGTCAGGAGGGCGGCGAACTCGTGATCTTCCTTCAGGGGCTCGCTTCGGATCCGGGCCATCGCGCATCGCTCGACCTGCACAAGCAGGCCTTCCTCGCCGCCCGGGCGATGGCAGGCCGCCTCAAGCCAGGCGATGCCTTCGTTACCGTCCAGGACAGCGGTGGCGACTTGGGCTTCGGCGGCGCCTCGCCGGGCAAGGCTTGGCGGAGCGGGATGCCGGGCCTGGTGAAGACCGCGGCGCGAGAATGGCCGGGGGTCGATCTCAAGGCGATCGACATCGCCACGGAGAGTCGTGATGCGGAGGCCATCGCCGAGCTCGTCATGCAGGAACTGTTTGCTGGCGGGCCCGACATGGAGGTGGCGTACGACGTCTCGGGACGGCGGTTGGTTCCGGTGCTGCGCAGCCGTCCGTTGGGCCTCGTGCATGATCTGCCGCTGCGGGACGACGACGTCGTCCTGATCTCGGGGGGCGCTCGCGGCGTCACGGCTGCCGCTGCCGTGGCTCTGGCCGAGAAGAAGCGTCTGCGGCTGTGCCTGCTAGGGCGGTCGGCGGTCCATCCGGAACCGGCCGGCCTCGAGAGTGCGCGGGACGAAGTCGCGTTGCGCCGGCTGCTGATCGGGCGCGCGACCGCCGCCGGGCTGCGGCCCGATCTTCCGGCAATCCGCCGCGAAACCTCCCGGATCCTGGCGGCGCGGGAGATCGTGCAGACGCTCGAACGCATCCGCGCTCTCGGCAGCGATGCCCTCTATCTGAGCTGCGATGTCACCAGCGCCGCCGACGTGGCCGTTGCGGTCGGCGAGGTTCATCGCACATGGGGACCCGTCGCGGGCCTCGTTCACGGGGCGGGCGTGATCGCTGACAAGTCCATTGCGGACAAGGGGGACGCCGATTTCGAGATGGTGTTCCGCACCAAGGTCGACGGTTGGGCGAATCTTCTCGGCGCCATCGACGCCGATCGGCTTCGCCTTGTCTGCAACTTCTCATCGGTCTCGGCGAAATTCGGCAATTTCGGTCAATGCGACTATGCGATCGCCAACGAGATCCTGAACAAGCAGGCGATTGCATTCGCGCGCGCCCATCCCGGGTGTCGCGTGAAGTCCATCTGCTGGGGCCCCTGGGAAGGCGGCATGGTCGATGCCGCGCTGAAGAGGCATTTCGAACGCCAGGGCGTCGGGATGATCGACCTTCCTTCAGGAGCACTCGCCTTCGTCGAGGAGATGTCCTCTGCCGACGGCGCCGTTGAGGTGATCCTGCGCAACGGGACCTTCATTTCCGATGACGGCTCGCGAATGACGGTCGAGGTGGACGAGCGGCAGTACGGCTATCTCGTCGATCACAGTATCGCCGCGGCACCGGTCGTGCCGATGGTGCTCGTGCTGGAGTGGTTCCTGCGCGCCGCCCGGACGCAATGGCCGGACGCGTCCGCTCTGGCGCTTCGGGATCTCCATGTCCAGAAAGGCATCGTCCTGGACGGCTTTCCGGTACGTTCCTACCGTTTCGACATCGAGGTCGCGGCGGATCGGCAGGCGGGAGAGCTGCGGCTCCAGCTCAAGGACGAACAGGGCCGGGTACGCTACGAGGCCCGTGTCGGTCCGGGCGATCCGGAGACACCTGGAGATCCGGCGCCGCCCGCGGCGTTCCGCCCGGCCACCGTCTACGGCGACGGCCGACTGTTCCATGGCCCCGCCTTTCAGACCATTCGGGACATCGGTGCCTTCGGATCGGACGGGGTCCAGGCGGTCCTCGCCACGACATCGGATCGTTCCTGGCCGCGCGAGCGGTGGTTGTCGGATCCGGCCGCGTTGGATGGAGGTCTGCAGCTGGCGCGTCTTTGGGTGCTCGAGCAAGGCGGCGGCCCGACGCTGCCGATGGGGTTGCAGGCCTGCCAGGTGCTGCGCGTGGCCCGGCCGGGGGAGACGTACCGTTGTCGTCTTCGTACCGAGCGCGTCGATGCCTTGCGAAGCCGGCACGACCTCGACCTGTGGCTGGGCGACGAACTCGCAGTCTCCGTCCGCGGCCTCGAGATGTATCGCACGCGAGACATGGTCAAGCCGGTCGCCGTGGCGACCACGGCGGCATGAAGGGGGAGAAGATGTTCGAAGCGATCGCCATCGTCGGGCGGGCCTGCGTCCTGCCCGGCGCCAATTCCGTCGAGCAACTCTGGCAGTCCGTGGTGGATTGCCATGACCTGACGTCTTCGTCGCCGGCGGGCGCCTGGGGAACGCGCCTCGTGCGCGCCGTTGGCGCGCGGACGACCAGCGAGCCTGACGTCGTCGCCTGCGAGCGCGGCGGCTATGTCTCCGGCTTCGATACGCTGTTCGATCCCGCGGGCTTTGCGCTGGACCGGCAGCGTATCGAACGTCTCGACGCGGGGTTTCGCTGGCTGCTGCACTGCGCCCGCGAGTCGCTGGCGCAGGCGCGCGTCGGCAGCGACGCTCGCCGTCGCACTGGCTTCGTTCTCGGCAATCTCTCCTATCCGAGCCGCGCGTTTGCCGACTATGCCTGCGACACGTGGCTGGCAAGCGCCGGGCGACCGATTCCGAGTGCGTGTCCCGAGAGCCGCTTCGTCTCGGGACTGCCCGTCCAGCTGACAGCGCGTGCGCTGGGTCTTGAAGGACCTGCCTTTGCGCTCGACGCTGCCTGCGCCTCTTCGCTCTACGCCGTCAAGCTTGCGTGTGACCTCCTGCACGATAGGACGTGCGACGTGGTGTTGGCCGGCGGCCTGAACCGTGCCGACAACCTCTTCCTCCAGGTCGGATTCACCGCCCTGAGCGCGCTAAGCGCCAGCGGGCGCAGCCGGCCCCTGACGCACAAGGCGGATGGTCTCCTGCCTGCCGAAGGCGCTGCGCTCGTGGCCTTGAAGCGGCTCGACGATGCCCTCGCTGCAGGCGACAGGATCCATGCCGTCATCCGTGGCGCCGGCCTGTCGAACGACGGACGCGAGCGCGGGCTGCTGGCGCCCGACGGCAAGGGGCAGATCCGCGCCATGCGCCAAGCCTACGACGTGAGCGGCATTACCCCGGAATCGGTCGGGTTCGTGGAGTGCCACGCCACCGGCACGACGGTAGGCGACAGCGAGGAAATCCGTAGCATGGCGTCGCTGTTCGCGGCTGCGGACGACCTGCCGATCGGCGCCCTGAAGGCCAACCTCGGTCACCTGATCACCGCCTCGGGGGCGGCTGCTATTCTGAAGGTCACGCAGGCCTTCGAGGGCGCTCTGCTGCCGCCGACGATCGATGCCGAGCATCAGCTCGGACTGATCGCCAAGACTCCGCTGCGGCTGCTCGCCCGTCCCGAGCCTTGGCATGCGAAGGGACCGCGCCGGGCCGGCATCAATGCCTTCGGATTCGGCGGCAACAACGCTCATCTCATCCTGGAAGAGCCGCCCGCAACGCGCGCCATCCAGGTGACGGTACCTGCGCCGGCGCGCTCGGTCGATATCGCGATCTGCGGCATCGGTGTCACGGTGGGAGATGCCAACGGCCTTGCGGCGGTCGTGGAGCGTCTGCGTGGCCCTGCCAACCTCCCGGCCGATCGCCAGGTGTCAAGTGTGGTCCTGCCGATCAAGAACCTCCGGTTTCCGCCGGCCGATCTGCGGCGTAGCCTCGGTCAGCAGACCTTGGCAATGGACGTGGCATTCCAAGCCCTCGCCGGCGTCGAGACGCTCGACGCGATGAACTGCGGCGTCTACTTCGGGATGGGCTGCGATGCCGAAAGCGCGCGATGGGCGCTGCGCTGGCGGCTCGCCGATCTGCTCGAGGCGCGGGGGCTCACTCCAGGCGAGGATCTGGTCGAGCGCTTGCAGGAGGAGGCTGCACCTCCCTTGAACGCAACGGGCGTGCTGGGCACGATGCCCAACATCCCAGCCAACCGCTTGAGCGCACAGTTCGATTTTCGCGGCCCCGCCTTCACCGTGTCGGCCGAGGAGTTGTCGGGCGTCGAGGCGCTCCGCCTGGCTTGCAGGGCGTTGGGGCAGGGCGAGATCGATGCCGCCCTGGTCGGCGCCGTGGACCTCTCGTTGGAGCCTGTACATGAGCGGGCTTTGTCCGACCTGCTCGAGGGCGAACACCGCGAAGCTGCCGACGGGGCGGTGGCGTTCGTCCTGAAGCGGCTCGACGACGCCCGCCGCGATGGCGATCGGGTGTTCGCCGTGTTGCCGGCGCGCTTGCCACACGGTGGCCCGGTGCTCGAAGAGCAAAGGGATCGGACGGTGGTCCGGCAACGCTTTGGCAGCCCGCACGCCGCTGCGGGCTTGCTCGAGGTTCTCGGAAGCGTCATCGAAGCCACGACACGGACCACGATCGACGCAACGGGGATGCGGCCCGCGCTTGCGGCGCCGATGCATCGCCGCCGCACGATCACCTGCACTGCATTCGCCGGGCAGCAGCTCTCCGTGGAAATGGTGAACGGTTCCAAGCCGGTTCCGATCCTGCGAAAGAACGAGGCGGTATGGCTGCGATGCTATGGCGCCCACAGCCGTTCCGATCTGCTGCGGGCACTCGAGTCCGGGCGCAGTGTCACGCTCGAAGGGGCGAGCTGTCGACTGGCGGTCGTGGCGCGGGATCGCGCCGAATTCGAAGCACGGCTGGCGGCCTGCCGTGCCGCGCTGGGCGAAGGGACCATGCCGCAGGGTCGCGGTATCCACTACCACGAAGGGCCCGCGCTCGGGGAAGCTGCGCTGGTGTTTGCGGGCGCCAACACCTACCCCGGGATGGGGCGGGATTTCCTGCTGGCGTTTCCGGAGATCGGAGAAGCGCTGGTTGATCGGTTCCCGATCGCCGCCGAGATAGCCGACGCGCTCTATGGGCCGTCCGGCAATGCGTTCGCCGCCGAGCCCTTCGGGGCCCTGAAGGCGGCTTCGCTGGTGTGCCAGGCACATGCCTTGGCGGCCGACCGGATCCTCGGCCTCAAGCCGGCGGCGGTGCTCGGGCTGTCGTCCGGAGAGACGAACAGTCTCTTCGCTTTCGACGTCTGGCGTGACATGACCGAAATGTTCCACAGCGTCGGTTCATCGGGACTCTACGATGTCCATCTCGCCGGGCGTTTCGAGGCCGCCCGCACGGTCTGGGGCCTGGACGGAACGGCGCCGCTCGATTGGCAGAGCTGGCTGATCTCGGCACCCGTCAAGGACACGGCCCGGGCGCTGCAGGGCAACGAGCGTGCCGCCATCAGCATCGTCCTGTCTCCGGGGCTTTGCATCGTCGGGGGCACCGCCGACGGATGCCGCATGCTGCTCGACCGGGTCGGGCGGCAGCGGGCGGTCCAGCAGACGCCCACGCTGATCTGCCACTCGACGGTCCTGGAACCTTTCGCTTCGGCGTGGGCGGAGATCCACGAACGGCCGACCGCGCCGGCGCCTGGGCTGCGCTTCTATTCGCAAGCGCACAACGCGGCCTATCCGTTGACGCGGGAATCGGTTCGAGACGCATTGCTGGAGCAGGCGCGTCGGCCGATCGACTTCGCGGCAACCGTTGAGCGCGCCTGGCAGGACGGAGTCAGGATCTTCATCGAGGCCGGCCCGCGAAACATGCTGAGCCGCGCCATCGCCGAAACGCTTGGCGCCCGCCCACATCTTGCTCTGTCCCTCGATGATGGCGGCCGGCCTCCTGTCGAGCACGTCGCGACCGTGGCCGCGCGCCTGTTCGCTGCCGGCGCGCCGCTGTCTCTCGACTCTCTGGAGCGCTTCCTCGGTCAAGAAGAGGGTGCAGGTGGCAGCGAGCGCGCGAAGCTCGCCCTCACGCTGCCGGCGCGGATGCCCATGTTCGATGTCGGAAGCCTCAAATCGGCGCAGCCGCTGCCCACTCTTGAAGTCCCCGTCGACGATGCGACGGTGACGCCGCTCTTCGCGGTCGGTGCGCCGCAGGCCATGCCGGCCGACTTGCATGTCTTCACGCGCGGGCGTCCGCCGAAGCCCGCCGAGGTGCATCAGCTTGTGCGCCGGACACCAGCGGAGCCCGAAACTCTCGCGCCACCCTATGATCGAAGTCAGCTGGAGACGCTCACTCGTGGCCGTATATCGACGGTCTTCGGCAGCCGGTTCCGCGGCCAGGATGGCTACGCACGACAGGTCCGCATGCCAATGCCACCGCTGCTGCTCGCCGACCGCGTCGTGGCGATCGACGCACCGGCGGCCGAGCTCGGCAAGGGCAGGATCGTCACGGAAACCGATATCGCACCCGACGCGTGGTATCTCGACGAGGGGCGCATGCCGGTCGGTCTGCTGATCGAATCCGGTCAGGCGGACCTGTTGCTGATCTCCTGGATGGGCATCGATGCGATCAACCAGGGCGACAGGGTCTATCGGCTGCTGGGCTGCGAGATCACCTTCCACGACGGAGGCATGCCGGGTGTGGGCGACACGCTGCGCTTCGACATCCATGTCGACGGCCATGCCCAAGTCGGCGATCTGCGCATGTTCTTCTTCGGTTACGAGTGCCGGATCGGGGATCGGCTCGTGTCGACTGTCCGCAACGGGCAGGCCGGCTTCTTCACCGACGCCGAGCTCGCGGCTGCCAAGGGTGTCAACTGGACTCCACTGGCACCATCGATGGAAGGGCAGGGCGTGCTGCCGGCCTCGCTGCGGCCGTCGAGCAAGACCACTTTTTCCGATGAGGATGTGGCCGCATTCGCGGCCGGTGATGCGCTGGCGTGCTTCGGCGCAGGCTTCGAGCAGACCGGAGCGCATCAGCGTACGCCCAAGCTGCCTTCCGGGCGGATGAAGATGATCGATCGCGTCACCCGCTTCGAACCCGCGGGTGGCCCCAGAGGATTGGGCTACCTGGAGGCGGTAGCGAGCGTTCCCGTGGATGCGTGGTTCTACGAGGGCCATTTCCTCAACGATCCCTGCATGCCGGGAACGCTGATGGCGGATGCGGCGGTACAAGCGCTCGCCTTCCACATGTCGGCGCTCGGCTTTACCGTGAGTAGGGACGCGTGGCGCTTCGAGCCCGTTGCGGGCGAGGCCTTCAAGTTCGTCTGTCGCGGCCAGGTGGTTCCCGATCGCCCACATGAGCTGCGCTACGAGGTCTTCGTCGAGGAGATCGTCGACGGTCCGACACCGATGATCTTCGCCACCCTGCTCTGCACCTGCGACGGCCTGAAGGTCTTTCACTGCCCGCGCTTCGGACTTCGGCTGGTACCCGACTGGCCGATTTCGACGCGCCAGCAGTGGCTCGACGCTGCCGAGCCGGCCCGTTTCCTGCGGTCGGACGGGGACGTTCGCGGCGACTACGAAGCCATCCTGGCTTGCGCATGGGGCCGGCCCTCCATTCCGTTCGGCGCCCACTACGCCCGCTTCGACCATGAGGGGCGCGTGCCGCGTCTGCCTGGTCCGCCTTACCTTTTCGTGTCTCGCATCCGCTCGGTCAGTGCCCCGGCCTGGAAGCTGGAGGCGGGAGCCAGCGTCGTGGCCGAGTACGATGTGCCGCCGGACGCCTGGTACTTTTGCGACAACGATCGGCCGGTGATGCCCTTTGCCGTGCTGAGCGAGGTCCTGCTGCAACCCTGCGGCTGGCTCGCCTCCTATGTCGGTGCGGCGGCCTCGGGCAAGGCCTATTTCCGGAATCTCGACGGCAGCGGCGCCGTGCAGCACGTCGAAGTCGCTCCGGATGCCGGGACGCTCGCCGTGAGCGCGGTCCTCACGCGGTTGGTCCGGCTCGGCGAGCGTACGCTCACCTTTTTCGAGGTCGAATGCCGAGCGGGCGAGCGTCTCGTCTGCCGCATGACGACCAGCTTCGGAATCTTCACCGCTGCCGAGCTTGCCAAGCAGGCCGGGCTGACCGTGAAGTCGGAGGCGAGGGCATTCCTCGCGGAGGCGGCGCCATCCCTGTTCACGGCGGAAGATCTCGCCGAGCTCGACGGGCCCCTGCGCCTGCCATCGGGAAAACTCCGGATGATCGACGAGGTGACAGGATTCTGGCCCGCCACGGCGGACGGGCCGGGGCGCATCCGATGCCGTCGTTCGGTGAGTGCATACGACTGGTACTTCAAGGCCCACTTCTACGAGGATCCGGTGCAGCCGGGCTCCCTTGGGCTCGAGGCCTTGTTCCAGTCGGTCAAGGCCTACCTGATCGCCGCCGGCCACGGCCGTCGATTCGCCGCGGCGCGTTTCGAGCCGATCGCGCTGGGTCAGCCCCTGATCTGGAAGTATCGCGGTCAGATCGGCACCGACCGTCGGGAGGTGGTGACTACCCTCAGCGTCACGGTCACGGAAACCCCGACCGAAGTGCTGGCGGTGGCAGAAGGAATCCTCTGGGCAGATGGTCTGCCGATCTACGAGGTAAGCAACCTCGCCGTGCGCATGGTCGGTGCGCCAGCCGCCCTGCACCACCGGATACGGGACTTCTCGCCACGGAGTCCCGGCTGGGTCGCCGATCATTGTCCAACCTACACACGCCCGGCCCTGCCCTTCATGGTCCTGGCGGCGGAGGCCTGGGCCGCGGCGGCGCAGGGCTCTGGGCGGACAGTCGTCGCGATCGAGGAGTTGCAGCTCCGACGCTGGATGACCGTGCCGGCCGACGGCATGCGTCTGCTCACAGAAGCACGCGCGACGTCCTCCTCGGAGTACCAGGTGCGCGTCCTCATGTGCGATGGAAAGGAGGACAGGCCATTGCGGCGGTCAGCGCACGAGACGGCCCTCGGCCGCGTGGTGATGGATGATCACTTCCCAGCCGCGCCGCGGGCCTGGTCGCCGGCCGCCAACCAGGCGCCGGTGGCGGATCCCTACGCCTCGGCGGCGCTCTTCCACGGCCCGGCCTTCCATCTTCAGCACGACCTGTGTCGTGGGCCGGCTGGAGCCTCCGCGACCGTGAGGCTGCCGGCCGCCGGTGCGCTGGCGGCCGATGACCGCCTCATCCTGATCCTCGATGCGGCACTCCATTCCGTGCCCCACGACGAGCCGGAACAATGGTTGGGGGAGGCGGTGCGCGGCATGGTCGCTTTTCCAGAGCAGGTCGTCTGGATGCGCTTCTACGGCGCGCTTCCGGACAGCGGCGTCCTCACGGTCGAAACACGGCCCGTGATCCGCGACGGCGATGATGGTCTTTTGCGGGTGCAGACGCAGCTCCGCGGCCAAGGCGTCCTTATGGAGATGGAGCACCTCGAACGCCTGCGTCACAAGGGACCGCTCGGCGTCCACGCCGCCGGGCTTCGGCGTCGGTTCCTCGCCGAGCGACGCTTTACGCCGGGCGTTCGGCTTTCCGAGTGCAAGGAGGGTGCAACGACGCTGTCCATGGCCGCCGTTCATCGCAGCAACTGGTTGCCGGGCACGCTGGAGTTCGCCTATCTCTGCGAGGGGCCGCTGCCCGCCGTCACCGAAGCCATCGCGGTAAAGGAGCACCTGGCCGAACGCCATCAGGTGCACCCGGCCTGGTTCGACGTCGGGGATGGAGAGGCGACCTGTCGGCTTCGTCCCTTCCAACGCTTTCCCTTTGCCGCGCAACGCGATGGGGCGACCGTCCGTGTGACGGCGTCCGACGGTCCGGGCATCTTCGTGCAGGACGTGATGGACCGTTTGATTGGCACCATGAAGATGCGGCCGTCGACGGCCACCGCGTTCCATGCGGCGCTTGTCGCGGAGGCCTTTTCGGCGATCGAGATCGACGAGACGGCATGGCCGCTGCTGTCCGGGGCAACGGGCGTTCCTGTGGAGGTACCTCCCCTGGATGGTCTGCACGGCCTGGCCGTTGCGACTGTGCTCGCCGCGCTCAGCGGCAGACCGTCGGAGCTTGGCGCGCGATCGAACGGAGACGAGGGCCAGATATTGTCGGCCGTTCTATCGCGCTACCCGATGGCCGAGCATGCGCCGCTGCTCGGTCTTGCGGCCGCGCCTGCCACGCAGCCTCACGGCCGTGACGACCGGCACCGGATCGTCACCTCTCGCGGAGAAACTGCCGGTTGGCCTGGACTGTGTATCGACCTGATCGCGCGAAGCGGCGGAAAGCCGGTATTGCGCCTGCGTCGGCCGGCAGAAGACACCGGCGTCCAGGGCTGCCGCCTGCAGACGGCGGAAGAGCTCTGGTGTTCGGTGCTGACGACGGTGGAGCGCGAGACCGGATTCGTGCCGTCGAAGGCGGCGGCGTGCGGTCACGACAGGGCCTGGGGCGAGGCGCTGTCGCATTGGATGGAGACGCGGCTCGGCGTCGGGGGGCAGGCGGGGCTGAGATCGCCGCTCGGCGCCTGAGGTGCGGCGAATGGGCCGATCAGGATGCGAGGAATCGGCCTATGGCCGCATTCTCCTCGGGACGCACGAGAGCGGGCCAGTGTCCCGTGCCGCTTATGGTGATCACGCTGGCATGCGGCCCCCGCCGGGTCATCTCCTCGGCAACGTCGGCCGGGAGCACGTGCGATTGTGCTCCGCGCAGCACGAGCGTCCGGGCGTCAATGCAGTCGTATCGTTCCCAGGCCTGCTGCATGCCTCTGAAGTCGTCCCGGAAGGCGACGCGAATGGCGGGATCGTAGTCGAGCTGGTAGCGCCCGTCGGGCAACCGGCGCGCTCCGCGCAGGGCGAACCAGCGCCATGCCAGCTCGGACGGCAGGTTGCATGCAGCGAAGTACCGGCGCACATGCACCAGCAGGGCGTCGAAATCCGGGAAGCTGCGCTCGGTGGCGAGATAGAGGTCGAGCAGGTCGAACGCGATCCTGGGGACGGTGGGACCGACATCCACGACGACCAGGTCCCGGACGCCGACGGAGGGGTCCGACGCAAGCGCCATGGCGAGCAGTCCCCCCATCGAAACGCCGAGGACGGAGACTTCGGCGAGGGCAAGCGAGCCAAGCACCTGTTTCACCTGCGCCACGTAGTTCGCCATCGTGTAGCCGGCGGGATCGGCAAGGCGGGTGCTCGCGCCGCGGCCGACCAGGTCAAGACAAAGCAGACGGCGCCGGCCATCCAGGCTGCGCGCCAGGTCATCGAAATCGCGGCGCGTGCGGGTGAACCCGGGGATGCAGACGAGCGGCGGCAGGTCGGCGGCGCCCGGCCAGTCGGCGACAGCAAGCGTCGCGGTCTCGCCGTGGCTTCTACAGGCCACATGATGGACGACGGGAGAGGCGGTGCTACTGCCGGACATCGGCGCACGGGGAGGACATGAGATGGAACCCCTGGATGTCGATGTAGTCCATTGGCACCTGTCGCGCCAGCAGGGTCGGCTGGGCGACCTGCGCTCCCTGCTGGCGCCGGACGAGCTGGCCCGGGCCGAACGATTGGCCCTGCCAGCTCACCGTGCTCGTTTCGTCCTGGCCCGCGGCCTGCTGCGCCACACGCTGGGCGCCTTTGCAGGCCGCGATCCCGCTGCACTGCGCTTCGCGGTTGGCGAGCATGGCAAGCCATCGCTGATCGATGGCAGCGTCGACTTCAACATGGCGCACGCCGGCGATGGGCTGGTGATCGCCGTGACACAGGGGGGCACCGTCGGCTGCGATCTCGAGCCGCTGCGACCCGTCCCTCAGGCGGCGGCGATTGCCCGACAATGGTTCAGCCCCGCGGAACGGCAATGGATGAACGAGCTTTCCGGCGTGGCACTCGATCGGGCTTTCCTGTCCTGCTGGGTGAGGAAGGAGGCGGTGCTGAAGGCCCTCGGGACCGGGCTGCAGGCGCCGCTGGCGTTCACTGCCGGACCGGCCGATCCCGACGGTCTGCCCTGTCGCTTGACCGTCGCCGGGCGCGATTGCTGGCTGGTCGACCTGGCTCTGAGGCCGGGCTATGCCGCTGCGGTCGCGGCCGACCGGCCCATTCGCCCCGCTGTCTTGATGCCGGACGGTATCGAGGCGCTCCATATGCGGTACGCGCCAATTGCCTGAGCCGTCGCGGGCTACGCCGCCATCCAGCCTCCATCGACCATCAGGTTCTCTCCGGTGATGAAGCTCGCTTCGGCAGAGGCGAGGAAGAGGACCGCGTTCGCCACATCCTCGGGCTTTCCCAGCCGCGGCAGCGGGGTGCGCGCGTGGCTGTACTCCAGGACGCGCGGGTCCACCGCCGGGCCGCCCTTGCCGGTGAGGATCTTGCCCGGTGCGACCGCGTTGCAGATGATGCCTTCCTTCGCGTAGTCCACCGCGAGTTGGCGGGTGAGATAGGCCACGCCTGCTTTCGAGATGCCGTAGGCGGCGCGGTTGGGGGAGGCCACCATCCCGTGCTGCGACGAGAGGTTGACGATCCGTCCCCGTGCTTCCTCGATCATGTCCTGCTTCAGCATCTGCCGGATGGCTTCCCGGCAGACGAGGAAGACACCCGTCAGGTTGACGCCCATGACGGCATTCCACTGCGCCAGAGTCGTGTCGCCGAGCTTCGGGCAGTCGAACACCGCCGCCGAGTTCACCACGATGTCGAGGCGGCCCGAGATGGCCGCCGCGCGGTGGACCGCCTCAGCGACGTCCTCCTCGACGGCCACGCTGCCCCTGAACCAGGGAACGCCCAGCTCGAGGTGGGTCGGGGTGCCGCCCTCGACGACCCGCTCTTCGATGTCCATCAGGAGCAGGGAAGCGCCCTCGCGATGAAACCTGCGGGCAATGGCACGTCCGATGCCAGACGAGGCCCCTGTGATCAACGCTGTCTTGCCGGTCAGTCTCTTCATTGCCGTCCTTCCGGGGCGCCATCGTTGCAAGATGCGCGCCGGCCGGCGAAGAGGCCAGGGTGACCGGGAGGGCATGGCCGCTGCAAGCTGTCGCAATGGTCTTACGGCCGATATTGCGGCATAACAGTGGCGCTTCGACTTTCCGGAGTGACGACGATGGTCCGCAAGTTCCTGCCTGCGATACTGGTGGCGGCGGCGCTCGCGCCGGGCGCCTGGGCGAGCTCGCCGTCGGACGACGCCGCCATTGCGCGCGCCATTGCCCTCGATCGCTACGGCCAGTATCGGCTTGAGACGCCGGAGGGGGACTTTGCCGGCTTCAGGTCGCCGCAGGTCGTCCAACTGCCGGAAGCCGGCAGTGGCGTCATGGTCAAGCAGGAGGTCGGCGTCAAGGTGGACGCCACCGCGCCCGCACGCCTTACCCAATCGGAGCGCGACAGCGGCATCCGGCACCGGCAGAGCTTCCGCTTCTATGCCTCACGCGTTCGCCAGACGGATGGCGTGTCGGGGTGGAGCCGCTGGGTCGACAGCGCGCGGACGCCGGTCTTTGCCTGTACGGTGACCCTCTCCGGCAACGGCAGCGAAGCCGACTGCTTCGACGCGCATTTCGCCGGTCCGGCCTGGGTACCGTTCAGACCGGCACTGGCCGCACTGCCGCCGCGCTCCTGAGCTGACGGGCGCTCTCCCGGGAGAAGCCGTCGGCGGCATGCCGCTTGCCGGCAATCGAGGTTGTCCGCCAGCGGCACATCGTCCGGTATGATGGCCTCGATGCGTCCGCCGCTGCTCGCTCGCGCCCTCGTCCCGCGCCTGCCCTTCTTCTACGGCTGGGTCGTGCTGGCCTGCATCTGCCTTGCGGGCTTTGCGCGGCAGGGGCCGGCGGTGGCCGTGCTTTCCGTGTTCGTCGTGCCGATGACCGATGCGTTCGGCTGGTCCCGCACCGAGATGGCCGGGGCCGTTTCCTTGGGCGGTCTGCTCGCAGCTTTCGTGTCACCAGCGCTTGGTCCCGTCCTTGATCGCCGCGGGGCGCGGCTGGTCCTTTGCCTCGCCGTGCTCGGCACCGGCCTCGCCACGATGGCGCTGTCGCTCACGCAGTCCCTGCTCACGTTCTATCTGCTGTTCTGCTTCGCGCGCATGGTCTGGGCCGGCCCGTTCGATCTCGGGCTCTATGGCGCCCTGAACAACTGGTTCGTCGCGCGCCGCGCCCGGGCGACCTCGATCGCGACCTTGGCGCAGATGTCGGGGCTGGTGGCCCTGCCGATCATCGCCCAGCTGGCAATGCAGGAGGGCGGCTGGCGTCAGGGCTGGATCGCCATCGGAACGACGGTGCTCGCCATCGGCTTCCTGCCGGTATGGCTGTTCGTGGTCCGCCGCCCGGAGGATGTCGGCCTGGTTCCGGACAGGAGTGCCGCTGCCACGGGGCCGACGATCGCCGAGCCGCGCTATACACGGGCAGCCGCCATGCGCACGCGGGCCTTCTGGCTGCTGTCGCTCTACACGGTGCTGGTTTTTCCCGTGCAGGCGGGCGTCAGCCTGCACCAGGCGCCGCACCTCATCGAAGAGGGGCTTTCGCCCGTGGCGGCGGCTACTGTCATCGGCTTCTTTTCCGCGATGTCTGCGGTCGCGAGCCTCGGGATCGGCTTCCTCCCCCGACGCTGGCCGCTGAGGTTCATGCTCTCCGTCGCCGCCGCCCTGCTCGGTGTGGGCACGGTCGGCCTGATCAGCATTCCTTCCGCCGCCTCGGCCTACGGATTCGCCGGCCTGTTCGGTCTCGGCATCGGCGGCATCATGACCCTCCTGCCGATGGCCTGGGCGGATTACTTCGGGCGCGAAAGCTATGGGGCGATCCGCGGCGTCGCCCTGTCGCTCCAGGTGGTGGCGCAGGCGGTTGGACCGGTCGCTTCGGGCGCGTTGCGCGACCTGACGGGCGACTACACGCTGTCGCTGGTCCTGTTCGGGCTGTTGTCGGCGCTGGCGACCTTCGCCGCGCTGGCCGCCCGCCCGCAGCTCGATCTGGCGGCCGTCAGAACGGGCGAGGTGTAAAAGTGCCATGCAGCGAGAAGGGCACGTGGTGCCTGAGCCGGGCGACGAACAGCGGCTTGGCCGCGATGTCGCGCGCATCGAGGCCGACGATGTCGCTGCATTGGCGTAAGGCATCATACACCAGCGTGACGATCACGCCGTCATCCTCGGCCGCCCCTCCCTGCGTGGCGATGAAGAACGGCTCGCCCACATAGCCCTGCGGCCCGAAGTCATGCCGCGCGACATGGCCCGTCTCGAGATCCACCTTCGCGATCTGTTGCTGCAGGCCGCGCGCCCGGTCGAGCGGGTTGCAGGCGATATAGGCGTAGCGATAGGACTTGCCGACGCAGGCCGGATTGATCGAGGGGAACTCGTTGCTGTTGCCTGTGTCGAAGGTGAGGCTTTCAGCCTTGCCCGTCGACAGGTCGACGCGCATCCGCGTGAAGCGGGCCATGCCTTGTGACGGCCACTCCGATCGCCAATAGTCGCGCAGGACACGGCCGATCGTGAGGTAGTCAGGATAGCGTGCGAGGTCGAGCACCACGGCGCCATCCTCCTCGTAGCCATTCGCGAAGTGGAACTGGAAGAAGGGCTCGGCCTCGATGAGGCGGGGCTCTGCCGAGCCGTCGCGCCGTACGAGCAGGATCAGCGTGGGACGGTTGCCTTCCCAGCGCAGCGCGCCGTCGAAGCTCTTGAAGCCGAGCAGGAAGGAAAGCGGCGTCGAGAGGATCGGGCCGATGCAGAAGACGAGATGATCCCGCGTCAGCACGAAGTCATGGTTCATGACCGCGTAGGGCAGCGTCACCGGCGGCAAGCGGCTCAGCGCGCCGTCGGCGAGGCGATACGGCGTGAGCGTGCAGCGGGCACCGTAGTCGATCCCGAAATTGAACAGCTCGCCGGTGTCGGGATCGCGCTTGGGGTGAGCGGAGAAGGCATTGACCTTGCCGCCGAAATCATCGAGATCCCGGGTCGCGAGGCTCACCGGATCCAGGGCGTAGGGCGGGCCGCCTTCCCACAGTGACAGCAGGCGGTCGCCCTCCATGACGACGGAGGTGTTCGAGACGTTGGCTGGCTGGCGGAAGGCGTTTGCAAGCACGCCGCCCGGCCGCATCTTCCCGAACCCGCGATAGACGATGTGACCGGCGGCCGTCTCGCCGCGGTAGTTCTGCGTCTCGACGTAGCGATTGCGATAGTGGACGCCCTGATCGTCGAAGCGGATCGCCGAGATCATGCCATCCCCGTCGAACCAGTGAGGAAACCACTGACCCCCAAGATCATTCCGGCCGGGGCCATTGCGGAAGAGGGTGCCGCGCAGGGTGTGAGGGACGGCCCCCTCGATCACATCGACCCCGTAGTCGTATTCCTCGGACAGTGAGCGGAAGCCGGAGCTCCAGGGGGAGGGCATGGCTCGTTCCGGCATGGCTCGGCCGCGGCGGGTGAGCGGCTAGGCCGGGTTCTTGTTCAGAACGGCGAAACGGTCCTTCGGCGCCTTCTCGCGCGCCGCGGGGCCGTAGGTTCCCATCTCGATCCTATGGGGGATCGTCAGCATGTAGTTCTTGAAGGCGTTCTCCATCGCCTGTCGCCACCCCTGGGCATCCTGGGTTTCATTGACGGACGCCTTGGCAAGCTTGAGAGCGTAGGGATCGCGCTGGGCGATCTCCTGGGCGAGCGCCATCGTCTCCTCATCGAGCCGCTCACGCGGCACGACGCGATTCACCAGGCCGGCCCGTTCCGCCTCCGCCGCGCTGATGAAACGCCCGGTGAAGAGATACTCCTTGGTCTTGCGCGGTCCGAAATCCCACGGCATCGAGAAATACTGCACATGCGAGCCGCCCCACTTCACGGCACGATCGGCGAACTGGGCATCCTCGCTGGCGATGATGAGATCGCAGGCCGATGCGATCATGAGCCCGCCCATGATGCAGTAGCCTTGGACCTGCGCGATGGTCGGCTTGGGCAAGTCGCGCCATCGCATGGTGTTCTCGAAGAACCGCTCCCACAGCCGGCGGTATTCACCCTTGAAGCCGGGCTCGAGAGGTGTCCTCTTCTGGTCCTCCATCTCCTGCGGGCTGCCGAGGTCGTGGCCCGCGGAGAAGTGCTTGCCCGCGCCAGCGAGGACGATGACGCGGACGGCGTCGTCCTTCACCGCCGCGTCGAAGGCGTGATCGAGTTCCTCCAGCAGGATCCGGCTCTGGGCATTGAGCACTTCCGGGCGGTTCGTGGTGATCTTGAGCACCGATCCGGTCTGCTCCGTGAGGAGGGTCGCGTAGCCGCTCACGCCGCGATCCTCAGCTCGGGTGCGAGACCCGCCCCCATGAGGTCGATGAAGTTGTCGCAGTAGAAGCGCTGCTTGCGGGCTTCATCGATCCCCGCCGCCGCCATGGAAGCCTCGAACCGCTTGATCGGATTGCGCCCCCCTTCGATGTGCGGATAGTCGGACGAGAACAGGCACACTTCCTCGCCGGTGTTCGCGATGATCCAGCCCGTGTCCTCGTGCGGATAGGGCGTCACGCGCACCTGCCGGCGCACGAACTCGGAGGGCCTGAGCGACATCTTCTGCAGTCGCTCCTCGTTCTTGTAGAAGGCGTTGTGCGCCGAATCCATGTTGCGCATCCAGCCGGGCACCCAGGATGCGCCCTGCTCGATCACGCCGAACTTGAGGCGGGGAAAGCGGTCGAGCACGCGATCCACGATGAGTGCCGTCAGCGCCTTCATCGGCGGATAGGCGATCGCCATGTAGTCGATCGACTTGAAGTTGTCGTCGCCTCCGTGGAAGTCGGGAACGGGCGGCAGGCCGTTGTTGAAGTAGGCGTCCTCGAGCAGCTTGCCGCCACCGCCCACGTGGAAGACGATCGGGAGGCCAGCCTCCTGGGCCACCGCCCACAGGGGATCGAAACCGATGTGGCTGGGCGAGTGGCCATCCGGACAGCGGGACGGGATCATCAGGGCTTTGGCGCCAAGCTCGATCGCTTCCCGGGCCGCGCGTGCGGTGCGCTCGAAATCGATGAGGGGCACATAGCCCGTGGCCAGCAGGCGCCGGTCGACGGAGCAGAAGTCGACCATGTGTCGCGTGTGGGCGCGGGCGACGGCATAGGCGAGGCTGACGTCGCTGCCGCCTTCGAGCACCGTGGAATAGTTCAGCAGGGCCGTCGTGAACATGAGCTGGCTGGCGAAGCCCAGCAGGTCTATCGAGCGCGGACGCTCCTGCTTCGCGTAGGCGCCCAGCGCGTCCCAGTTCTTCCGCAGCATGATCTGCGACTCGTCCATCGCGTCGGGTTCGGTGTTGCCCGCACGTTGCGCATCGGACAGATGGCTATGGAAACCCTCCCGACGGGGGAACAGGACCGTGTCGGTCACAGCGGCGCGGTACCTGGATTCCAGATGGTCCGCGAGGAAGCCGGGCACTTCCATGATGTGCGCATCGGCGTCGTGAATGACGCGCCCGCCAGCATAGGGCATTGTTCCTCCGATTGTTCTGCTTGTCGCGAGAGTAGCATGTCCGCCGACGTTTCCCAGGCCGTGAAGGGGCTTCTGGAAGCACGCCGCACAGCCAGACAGCTGGCGCCGCCTTTTCCCATGCCTGATCGGGAGACGGTGTATGCCATCCAGGACGGGGTGGCTCGCGCCACAGGGCCGGTTTCGGGATGGAAAGTCGGCGCCCGCACGCCCACGGCGGAGCCCAATCCCGCCCCGTTGCTGGCGGGAGCGCTGGTGCGCTCGCCGGCGCGCTTCGATGGCGCCGCGATGCACATGATCGGCGTCGAGGTCGAGATCTCGTTTCACATCGTTGAGGACATCGCGGCTCGGGCCGCTCCTGTCGGACGCGAAGAGGCCCTGGCCGCCGTTGGCGATGCCTTCGTGGGCCTGGAGATCGTCGACACGCGCCTGGCGGATTTCCGGACTGCCGATCCGGAATGGCTGCTGGCCGACAACCAGATGAACCACGCATTGGTCATCGGCGACGCCATCCCAGGTTGGCGCGCGCTCGACTGGAAGGCTGTCCGGGTGCGTCTGGAAACCGACGGAAGGACGGAGGTGGATCAGATCGGCGGCTTGGCGGCCGTTGATCCCGTCCGTCTGCTCGTGTGGATGATCGATCACGCCGTGCGGCGCCGGGGTGGCGTGTCGGCGGGCCAGGCGATCACCACAGGGTCATGGACCGGCTTGCGCTACGTCCCGCCGGGAACGCGCGCCATTGGCGCGTTTCCGGGGTTGGGGTCTGTGGAAGCGTCCTTCTGAGCTAGAACTTCAGTTCGACCCGGCGGTCCGCCGGATCCGTGATGTTGTCCGCCAGCTGCGGCAACGGCTCCGGCCGCCCGCTGGAGATGGCGATCCGGGAAGCGGGTGCACCCTCGCGGATAAGTTCCCGCTTCACCGCGGCTGCCTGCTCCGCGCGCCCGATGATCTCTACCTGCCTGCCCGCCTGCGCGGCGACCACGGCCATGCTGAGCGTGCCGACGGCACTGTCCGGTACCTGATTGCCCTTCTCGAGGAAGACCAGGACCTCAGAGCGTGGCGCGGGGACGGCATAGGCCATGCTCTGCGCCATGGCCGCCGGTGCGGATGCGACGATGATGCCGCCGACGACGACGGCGGCAATGCGAGATGCATGCATTGCTGACCTCCTGAACGCGTCAATCGCGTCCCGTATCAACGCCCGAAGGAGGTCCGGGTTTCTTGCTACAAGATGGTGTGTCCGCGAGGAACCAGCCGCCCAACGGCTGGTTCCCTCTCGCGACTCACGGGTTCAGTAATACCAGCCATAGGGCCAGCCGCCCCACGGACCCCAATCCCAGTCGTTCATTTCCATCGTCTGCGCGGTCATCTGCTGCTCGTCGGCGAGCTGCTTGTCGAACACGTTCTTGCGATAGGTGGCATAGGCATTCTGGTCGCCGACATACAGGCACACGCAGACGGTGGGGTCCGGATAGACGTAGAAGACCTGACCGTTACGGATCTGCCGGGAGAACTTGTGCGGCGGGAGCTGCTTGAACGAGGCTTGGCGCTGCGGCGTGTTGGCGGGCACGAACTTGAAGCCCGCCGCGATCATCATGTCTTCCTTGTTGGCAATCTTCTGTTGCGGGCTCTCGCAGGCGGCGACGGCAACGCACAGTCCCAGAGCGGCTAGAGTTGTCCCAAGTCGCGTCATCACGTCCTCCTCGATCCTCTCCTCCGGGTCACGTCCCGGACCACGTCGGCGCCCGCTTCCCGAGGAAAGCCGCCATGCCTTCGCGAAAGTCGGCGCTACCGTAAGCTAGTCTGATGAGATCGTCGATATCATCGTCGGCCAGCCTGGCCTGAAGACGCCGAAGGGCCTCCTTGGTGACCTGAAGGGTCAGCGGGGCGTGGGCGGCCATGGTCAGTGCCAGCGCCTGCGCCCGGTTGTGGACAGCCGGGGCGTCGGGCAGGAGCTCGCTGACGAGGCCCGTCTGCAGGGCGGTCGGCCCGTCGATCAGCTTGGCCAGGAAGATCATCTCCTTGACCCTTTGCGGGCCAATGAGGGCGACCAGACGAGCGTAGTTGGCCATCGACAGGCAGTTGCCGAGGGTGCGGGCAATCGGGAAGCCGAACTGCGCATTGGACGTCGCGATCCGGATGTCGCAGACGGCGGCAATGGCCGCCCCGCCGCCTGTGCAGAAGCCGGCGATGGCCGCCACTGTCGGCACGGTACAGCGCTCGATCGTTTCCAGGATGCGGTCCATCTTGCGTTCGTAGGCGATGCCGTCCTCGCCGCTCCGGAATTCCTTGAACTGGGCGATGTCGGTGCCTGCCGCGAACGCCTTGTCGCCCGCCCCCGTGACGACCAGCGCCTTCACCTCGCGCGTCTGGCCGACGCGGGCGCAGATTTCCGCCAGTCCCTCATACATCGCGAAAGTGAGCGCATTGCGGGCCTGCGGCCGGTTGAAGGTGATCCAGCCGATGCCTTCGCGCTTGTCGTAGATCAATTCCTGCGTCATGTCCTTGCCGTCAGTCATCCTAGGGCATCGTAGGCGAGACCACATGGCGTTGGAACGTCTTCTCAAGGGCTTCTCGGACTTTCGGCTGGGCTACTACCGGGAGCATCTCGACCTGTTCGAGAAGCTCGCCAAGGAAGGCCAGGCCCCCAAGATCCTCATCATCGCTTGCGCCGATGCGCGCGTCGATCCGGGCATCCTGACCCAGACGCAGCCCGGAGACATTTTCACGGTGCGCAATGTGGCGGCCATGGTCCCACCCGCCCAGTACCCTCCCGACGAACGTCACCACGGCACCTCGGCGGCCATCGAGTTTGCGGTCCGGGGGCTGGGCGTCGAGCATATCGTGGTGCTGGGACACGCGCTGTGCGGCGGCATCGGTGCCCTCGTGGACGGCCGTGAGAGCATCTATGCGAGTTATGACTACATGTCGACCTGGATGGCGATCGCCCAGGAAGTGCGGGATCTGGCCGTGCGCGAACTGGGCGGGCGCCCGCGCGAGGAGGTGACGCGCGCCGTCGAGCAGGCCGCTGTGCTGAACAGTGTCGCCAACCTCATGGGCTTCCGCTGGATCGCCGAACGGGTGGAGAAGGGGACCCTCTCCCTGCACGCCTGGTGGTTCAACATGACCGAAGGTCAGTTGCATGCCTTCAATCCGTCGACCACCGCCTTTGAAGCCGTGCAGGGCATATCGGTGACGCCGACGCTCACGAAGGGCGCGACGCTCTCGAGCATCTCGCCCCAGCGTTTCCTGGCGACGACCGCCGGCCGCCGCCCCGACTTCTGACGTTCAGGCCGCCAGCGCTTCGATCGCCGCGTCGACACCGCCAGGGGCGAAGGGGACGCCGGCCGTCTTCATCGCGAGCTCGGTCGTGGCGAGGCAGCCGAGCAGCATGGGCTCGTTCAGGTCGCCCATGTGGCCGATGCGGAACACCTTGCCCATCAGCGGGCCCAGCCCGCCGCCCAGCGACAGGTTGAAACGGTCGATGGCCGCCTTGCGCATCGGGTCGGAGCTGTGGCCTTCCGGCATCATCACCGTCGTCACCGAGTTGGAGAGGCGATCCGGCGACTGGCAGAAGAGCTGTGGTCCCTTGCCGTCGGCACCCCAGGCGCGGACCGCCGCACGGGTCGCCTCGGCCAGGCGCGCGTGGCGGGCGATCACCGCGTCGAGGCCTTCCTCCTCGATCATCTTCAGCGATTCCTGCAGGCCGAAGAACAGGTGGACCGGCGCCGTGCCGACGAAGCTCTGCGGCTGGCGGCTGGTCATCAGGTTCCAGTTGAAATAGTGCCGTGGCAGCTTGGCCTTGCGGGCGACCTCCAGCGCCTTGGCGCTGACGCCCGTCATCGACATGCCGGTGGGCAGCATCAGGCCCTTCTGGCTGCCGCCGACGGTGACGTCGATGCCCCAGGCATCCATCTTGTACTCGAGGCTCACCAGCGACGAGATGGTGTCCGACAGCAGCAGGGCCGGATGCCGCGCCTCGTCGAGCGCTCGCCGGATTTCCGGCATGGGCAGGGACATGCCGGTCGCCGTCTCGTTATGGACGGCCAGCACGGCCTTGATCTCATGCGCCTTGTCCGCCGCCAGCCGCTCGGCGAGCTTCGCCATGTCGGCGCCCCTGCGCCAGTCCGCGCCCAGCTTCTCGACCTTGACGCCGAGATTGGCCGCCATCTGCGTCCAGCTCTCCGAGAAGTAGCCCGATTCGATCATCAGGACCGTCTCGCCGGGCGAGAACAGGTTGCACAGCGCGGCTTCCCAGGCGCCGTGGCCGGTGGCCGTATAGATGAACAGCGTCTGGTCGGTCTTCATGACCCGCTTCACGCCAGCATGGCAGGCATGCTGGATGGCCAGGAATTCATCCGACATGAAGTCGATCACCGGACGGTCCATGGCGCGCAGGATGCGGTCCGGGATGTTGGTCGGGCCGGGATTGTTGAAGAACTGACGGCCGCGGGGCTTGGCGTTCAAGGATGGCTCCGGAAGAAAAAAGTCCGGGACCTTAGGGTCGCCGCCCTTGGCTCGGCAAGCGAGGCTTGCGATGCTCACGCATTAGCCAAGTGAGGGCAAATGAGCACCGGCGTACCGACCAATTCTGCGACAAACTCAGCCATCGTGACCGACTATAGGGCTCGCACGCAGGGCTCCGCCGCGCTGTTCGAGCGGGCGCGCAAGGTGCTTCCCAGCGGGATCACGCACGACGCCCGCTACCTGGATCCCTATTCGATTCATGTCGGCCGCGCCGCCGGTCCGCGCAAGTGGGACGTCGACGGCAACGAGTATGTCGACTATTTCGGTGGTCATGGCGCCATGCTGCTCGGCCATTCGCACCCGGCGGTGGTCGAGGCGGTGAAGCAGCAGATGGACCTCGGCACGCACTACGGCTCCAGCCACGAGCTCGAGGTGCGCTGGGCGGAACTCGTCTGCGAACTGATCCCTTCGGCGGAGAAGGTGCGGTTCACCGCGTCTGGCACCGAGGCCTCGCACATGGCCATCCGGTTGGCCCGCGCCCATACGGGCAAGGACAAGATCGTGCGCTTCGTCGGCCATTTCCACGGCTGGCACGACCACGTCGCCGGCGGTGCCACCTCACACTATGACGGTTCCTCGCCGCCGGGCGTGCTGCAGAGCGTCACCGATCTCTCGATCCTGCTGCCGACCGATGATGTTGCCGCGGTGGTCAAGGCGATCGAAAGCCGCGACGACATCGCCGCCGTCATGTTCGAGCCGTCGGGTGCCTCGTGGGGCCAGGTGCCCCTGCCGTCGGGCTTCGTGGAGGCGGTGCGCGATGTCACTGCCATGCGCGGCGTGGTGATGCTGATGGACGAGGTCATCACCGGTTTCCGCTGGTCGTCGGGCGGGGCGCAGAAGGCACTCGGCGTCACGCCGGACCTCTGCATCCTGGCGAAGATCGTGGCGGGCGGCCTGCCCGGCGGCGCCGTCGCGGGCAAGCGCGAGATCCTCGACCAGATCGACTTCGCCGAATCGGCGGCCCGCAAGCGCGAGAAGATCGCCCATCCCGGCACCTACAACGCCAACCCCCTGTCGGCGGCCGCGGCGGTGACGGCGCTGTCGCTGGTACGCGACGAGGACCTGGCCGAGAAGGCCAACCGCACGGCGGCGGAGCTGCGCGCCGCGCTGCGCGAGGTGCTGGTCGAGGAAGGCGTGCCGTGGGGCATCTACGGCGATTCCTCGACTTTTCTCATCTATGCCAATCCCACCGGCGAGGACGTCGATCCCGCGACCTTCGACCCGCTCAAGCTCGGCTTCGCCAAGCTGAAGGGCGCGAAGTCGGGCCCGCTCACCGGCAAGATCCGGATGGGCATGATGAGCCACGGCGTCGACATCATGGGCGCCCCCGGCGGCTTCGTGTCCGCGACCCATGGCGGCGCCGAGATCGAGAAGACGGTTCACGCACTGCGCGAGACGGTGCGGGCGCTCAAGGCCGAGAGGGAAGTGAAGGCCGCCTGATCCGGCGACCTGATCGAGCTGCGGTCACGACGCCCCCTCCGTCGGGATGTGGAGGAGGCGGCCGCAGTGCTTGCAATGGATGGCGTCGACGTCGTGGACGAGCAGGCCGCAGTCGGGGCACTCGTGCCGCACCTTGCTGGGCCGGAAGATCGCCTGTAGCAGCCGGAGGAACAGGCCGACGCCGACCACCATGATCAGGACGGCGAGAAGGCGTCCGCCGGGCGTCTTCAGCGTTATGTCGCCGAAGCCCGTCGTGGTGAGCGTGGTGATCGTGAAGTAGAGCGCGTCGACGTAGTTGGACACCTGCGGGTTGATGAGGTGCTGACTCACATAGACCACGGATGTCACGATGAAGATGAACACGCCGAGATTGACCGTGCGCTGGATGATGTCCTCGTTGCGCCGGAACCAAGGGGAATCGGCGCGGAGGTCGCGCAACAGGTGGTACGACCGCAGCAGCCTGAGGGCACGGGCGATCCGCAGGAAAGCCAGGTTCTCGATGAAGAAGGGCAGCAGCAGCGAGACGATCACGACGACGTCCGCGGCCGTTGTGAAGCTCAGCAGGAGCCGCAATCGTTCGCGCTCGGCGTAGAGGCGGGCGGCGAAGTCCGCGATCAGGACGAAGGCGATCGCGAGATCGAGCGGGATTAGCCACCACTGCTCGCTGGCCACCGACGAGACCAGGAAGATGGAGATCGTGACGACGTCGAAGACGATCAGCCCGTATCGGAAGCGACGGGCGCGCTCGTCGTCGCCGAAGTACAGGGCCTGGAGCGTCTTGCGCAGCTCGGCTTTGTCCATCGGCAGGCGACTACCGCTTGCCCTTGCCGATATGCGCGATGGCCTCGATCTCGACCAGGATTTCCGGCGCCGCCAGCGCGCTCACCTCCACCAGCGTCGAGGCGGGGAAATCGCCGGTGAAGAATTCGCGTCGCGCCGCCCAGACCTTGGTGTTGTTCCGGATGTCCGTGACGTAGATCGTCACCTTGACCACGTCGGACATGGCACCGCCCGCCGCCTCGACCATGCCCTTGATCTTGCCGAAGATCAGCTTGGCCTGCTCGTACTCGTCCATGCCGGCGAGCACCTCGGGATCGGTGCCGCGCGCCGTCATGCCCGATACATAGGCGATGCCGTCGACGACGAGGCAGTTCGACCAGCGCTCGGGTGGCGGCTCGGGTACCTGGGGCGATGTCACGCGTCGGATGGTCATGGGCGTCTCCTCGGTCCGGACTGCGCCGGAGTATACTCGCTGCATGAGCCCTCCCGACAAGCTGTTCGCCGCGCTGTTCGAACCCCGGCGCATCACCCTGATCGGTGCCTCCGCCGATACAGCCAAGACGACCTCGCGGCCGCTGCGCTTCCTGCGCAAGCACGGCTTTTCCGGCGAGATCCTGCCGGTCAATCCCTCCCGGAACGAGATCCTGGGTGAGAAGGCCTACAAGGATCTCGCCGCGATCCCGGGCGAGATCGAACACGCCTACATCCTGCTGAACGGCAAGGCCGCCGTCGAGGCGCTGGCCGCCTGCGCAAGGCGCGGCGTGACGGTGGCTTCGATCCTCGCCGGCGGCTTCGCCGACGCCGGCGCGGCGGGCGCCACGATGCAGGACGAGCTGGCGCGCATCGTACGGGAGTCGGGAATCCGGCTCGTCGGTCCCAATAGCATCGGGACCGTGAGCATGGATCCACCAGTCGCCCTCACGGCGAATGCCGCCTTCGCCGTCGACAGGCTGCGGGCGGGCAGCTGGGCGGTCGTCAGTCAGAGCGGCAGCCTGATCGGCGCGCTGCTGTCGCGTGCCGACGCGCGAGGCATCGGATTCTCACGGATGGTCTCGGTCGGCAACGAGGTCGACCTGGCCGTGGGCGAGATCGCCGACCTGCTGGTCGACGATCCGAAGACCCGGGCGATCCTGCTGTTCATGGAGACCCTGCGCGACGCCGATCGCCTGGCGCGCGCTGCACGTCGGGCTCATGCCGCCGGCAAGCCGGTGATCGCCTACAAGCTCGGCCGCTCGGATATCGGCCAGGAGCTCGCCAGGTCCCATACCGGCGCGATCGCGGGCTCCGACGCGACGTTCGATGCCTTCTGCCGCCGCCACGGCATCGCGCGCGTATCGATGTTCGAATCCCTCATCGATGTGCCGGCACTGCTGGCCGATCGCGCGCCCGCGAAGGGACGGCGTGTGGCCGTCGCGACGACCACCGGCGGCGGCGCCGCCATGGTCGTCGACAACATGGCCATGGCCGGGCTCGACATCGCCGGCCCGCCCTTGGAACTGGTCGCCTGGCTGAAGCAACTTGGGATCGCGGCGGGGGAGGGCAAGCTGGTCGACCTCACCCTGGCCGGCGCCAAGCCGGAGATCGTGGCCGGCACGATCGAGCGGCTGCTCGCCGACGAGGGCAACGATGCCGTGGTGTTCGTGGTCGGATCATCGGCCCAGTTCAATCCTGAACTGGCGGTCGAGCCGCTGCTGAAGTTCGCGCGCGCGGGCAAGCCGTTCGCCGTGGCCCTGACGCCGGCGGCGGAAAAGTCGCTGGCACTGCTGACGGCGGCCGGCGTGCCGGCCTTCCGTCAGCCGGAGTCCTGTGCCGAAGCGATGGCGGTGTGCCTCCTGCGACAGCCGCCGCAGACCGTTCCGGTGCTTCCAGAGCCGGCGCGCCCGGCATTGGAGGCGTACGCGGCAGGAAAGACGTCCGGCTTCGACGAGCGTCGGGCGGCGGCCTTCTTCGAAGCGTTGGGCGTGCCCGTGGCCAGGGCGGTCGCGGTGCCGGATGCCCGGCGGGTCGCCGCTGCCGTGACAGAGGTGGGGAGCCCGGTGGCGCTCAAGATCCTGTCGACCGACATCCCCCACAAGACCGAGGCGGGCGGAGTGGCGCTGGGGCTGCGCGATGGCCAGGTGGCGGCCGTGGCGGCGCGCGAGATCGAGAAGCGCGTCAGGGCGCATAGCCCGCACGCAAAGCTGGAGGGCTTTCTGGTGCAGAGGATGGAGCGCGGGCTCGCCGAGGTGATCCTCGGATTCCGTCGCGATCCCCTGGTCGGTCCCACCGTCACCGTCGGGTTGGGCGGCGTGCTGGCCGAGATCTACAAGGATGCGGCCACGCGGCTGGCGCCGGTCGACGAGGCGGAGGCACGGCAGATGATCGACGAGGTCAAAGGCCTGGCCACGATCCGAGGCTATCGCAATCTGCCGCTCGGGGATGTCGCGGCGCTGGCCCGCGCCATTGCTGCCTTCTCGACCCTGGCGCACGGAGCTTTTGCCGGCGTTGCCGAGGCCGAGATCAACCCGCTGCTGGTGAAACGGGACGGCGAAGGCGTGGTGGCGGTCGACGGCCTGGTGCTTCCCGGATAGCGGCCGTCTCTACGCGATGCGGGTTTGCGCCGCCTCGAAGAGCTGCCGGAAGTCGTCGAGCACGAAGTAGGTGTTCTGCAGCCTGTCGATTTCATAGGGGCGGTGCATGACCGTCACCGCTTCGAAGGGCAGGCGCTCCACGTCCGTGCTCTCCACCGCATGCTCGACCTCGGCTGCCGAGGACAGGATGCCGGCACCGTAGGCCTTCAGCCCATCGGGCGTGCGGATCAGCCCGAACTCCACCGTGTACCAGTAGAGCCGCGCGAGGAGGGCGACCTTGTCACCGGCCTCGACCCCACGCTGGCCATAGAGCTGCATGTAGTCGGCGAACACTCGATTGCTGAGGAGAGGCACATGGCCGAAGAAGTCGTGAAAGAGATCCGGCTCGACCAGATAGTCGAGTTCCGCCCGGGTACGGATCCACACCGTCACCGGGAACCGCCGGTTGGCGAGATGGTCGTAGAACACTGCGTCCGGGATCAGGCCCGGCACACCCACGATGCGCCAGCCCGTGAGCCTCTCGAGACGGGCACTCACGTTCGCGAAGTCCGGGATGGTGTCGCCGATCGCCAGCGCCTCGAGGCCGTCGAGGAATTCCCGGCAGGCGTGCTTTCGCGCCAGCGCCGTCTGGCGTTCGACCAGCAGGCGCCACACTGCCTGGTCCTCGGCCGTGTAGTCGGACGCGCGCTGCGGCACCGTCCAATCGGCCGCCATGGCGGCATAGTCGCCGCGGAGGTTTTCGAGGGGTGCAAGGGTCATGTTTCCAAGATAGGCAGGCCTGCCCGGTGAATCCTGGCGAAATGAGACCTGCTTCACGTTGCAATTGGTGATAATCTCCAAATCAGAACGCATTCTTGGAGAAAATGTCCACAATCGCGCTCGATGACATCGACAGGCGCATCGTCGCCGCCCTGCAGGCCGACGGGCGGCTTCCCATGGTCGACCTTGCCGACCGCGTCGGCCTCTCGCCCACGCCCTGCCAGCGCCGGGTGAAGCGCCTGGAGGAGGCGGGCGTGATCACGCGCTACGCAGCCCTCGTCTCGGCGCCGGCTCTGGGCCTGGGTCTGCAGGCGCTCGTCCAGGTCACGCTGGACGATCATTCGGAGAAGGTGGTGGAGGCCTTCGAGGCGGAGATCCGAGCCAGGCCGGAAGTCGTCGCCTGCTATGCCGTCACCGGCGACATGGATTTCCTGCTGCACGTGCTGGCGCCGGACCTGGCGAGCTTCAGCGACTTCGCCATGAAGGCGCTGCTGCGCATGCCCGGCGTAAGGGGCACGCGCTCCTCCTTCATCATGCAGGCGGTCAAGAGCGACCTCGCCTGGGCGCCGTCGCCGTCCGCAGAGGCGTCTCGGTCGGCGCCTCAGCCCGCGGCCAGGACCCGCAGATAGAGCGGCCGGTCGATGTTGCCGCCGCTCAGGATGAGGGCGACCCGCTTGCCGGCCATGCGGTCGCGCTCCTGCAGCAGCGCCGCCAGGGCCGCGGCGCCGGCGCCCTCCGCAAGCTGGTGCGTGTCCTCGTAGTAGGCGCGCATGGCGGCGCCGATCTCATCGTCGGTCACCTGCACGATCCGGTCGGCGCCCTTCAGGACGATGGACAGGGCCTCGGCGTCGGGGCCGCGGACGGCCATGCCGTCGGCCATGGTGTTGGCGCTGTTGGTCGGGACGACCTTGCCGGCGGCGACGGACAGGGCATAGGCCGGCGCCTCGGTCGAGACGACGCCGACG
Organism: Pseudomonadota bacterium; assembly: GCA_049323495.1. Lineage (GTDB taxonomy): Bacteria > Pseudomonadota > Alphaproteobacteria > Reyranellales > Reyranellaceae > Reyranella. Next base: position 61,479 of record JBMONG010000013.1, on the reverse strand, counting down.
ACCCTGGTCTGGGGGCTGAGGGCGTCGCGCAAGGCGATCACACCGCAGATGCCCGAGCCCAGGCCGATCGGCACGTAGACCGTGTCGAGCGGCGGCGCGGCCCGGAAGAGCTCCAGGGCGTAGGTCGCCACGCCGCACACCAGGTCGCGATGGAACGACGGCACCATGTCCAGGCCGCGTTCCCGCGCCAGGCCGATGGCAACGTCACGGGCGGCATCGAAATCGTGTCCCGCCTCGATCAGTTCGGCGCCGAAGGCCCGCATGGCGGCGTTCTTCTCCACCGAGTTGCCTTCCGGCACCACGATCGTCGTCGCCACCCCGGCGCGGGCGGCCGCCAGCGCGATGCTCTGCCCGTGATTTCCGCGGGTCGCGCTGATGACGCCCTTGAGGGCGGGCCGGCGGCGTTTCAGGCCGTCCATGTAGACCAGGCCGCCGCGGACCTTGAAGGCGCCCGTCGGGGTATGGTTCTCGTGCTTCACCCAGACCTCGCAGCCGGTCCGGCGGGCCAGCAGCGGCCAGGCGTACTGCGGCGTGGGCGGCATGGCGGCATACACCACGCGCGTGGCTTCCTCGACTTCCTGCAGGGACAACATCCGGGCACTTTGGGCTAAGATGCCGGCCATTCCAACCGGAGTGCCGAATGCCTGTTCTGCCGCGTGCGCTTGAAATCCAGGGAGAGATCGCCGCCATCCGCCGGGACATCCACGCCCATCCCGAGCTCGCCTTCGAGGAGAACCGGACGGCCGATATCGTCGCGGCCAAGCTGGCCGAGTGGGGGCTGGAAGTGACGCGCGGCCTGGGCAAGACCGGCGTCGTCGGCACCCTGCGCAAGGGCAATACCGTGCGGTCGATCGGGCTGCGGGCCGACATGGACGCCCTGCCCATGGACGAAGCCAACGCCTTCGAGCATCGGTCGCAGAATGCCGGGCGTATGCACGCCTGCGGTCATGACGGACATACGGCGATGCTGCTGGGCGCCGCCAAGCTGCTGAGCGAGAAGCGCGATTTCGAGGGGGCCGTCCATTTCATCTTCCAGCCGGCCGAAGAGGGCGGTGGCGGGGCCCGCGAGATGATCAATGACGGCCTGTTCGAGCAGTTCCCCTGCGACGTCGTCTTCGCCATCCACAACAAGCCGGGCGTGCCGCTCGGCCATATCGTCACCAGGCCGGGGCCGCTGCTGGCGGCGGCGGATCGCTGGGACATCCGCATCACCGGCAAGGGCGGCCACGCGGCCCACCCGCACCTTGCCGTCGACCCGATGGTGGTCGGCGCCAACATCGTGCTGGCCCTCCAGACCATCGTCAGCCGCAATATCGATCCCATCGACGCCACGGTCGTGACCGTCGGCTTCTTCAAGGCCGGCTCCGCCTACAACGTCATTCCGGCCGACGCCCATATCGGCGGCACCACCCGCACGACCACGCCGGCCAACCGCGAGCTGGTGCGCCGCCGCATCGACGAGATCTGCCGCGGTGCCGAGCAGATGCACGGCGTGAAGATCGAGGTCGAGCATCGGCCCGGCTATCCGCCGACTGTCAACGACGCCGGCCAGGTCCGTTTCGCGCTCGAGGTTGCGGCCGGAGTGTGCGGCGATCACGCGGTGCGGGACGACGTGCGCCCCAGCATGGGCGCCGAGGATTTCTCCTACATGCTGGAGAAGGTTCCGGGCGCGATGGTGATGCTGGGCAATGGCGGCGGACCGGAGGCGGTCAGCCTGCACAATCCGCGCTACGACTTCAACGACATGGCCATTCCCTTCGGCGTCAGCTTTTTCGTGCGCACCGTCGAACGGTTCCTCGGCGAGAAACCGGCGACCTGACGGATCGAACGAGCGGCACGAACAGCCGATGGAGTTCTTCCGCGTCTATGGCCGGGTGATCGGCCTGCTGCGCGCCGAGCGCGGCCTCGCGATCATGCTCGCCTTGGCAAACGTCGCCGTGGCGGCGCTGCAGTTCTACGAGCCGGTGCTGTTCGGGAGGGTCGTCGACCTGCTGGCGACGGCCAAGGACAAATCGACCGAGCTGCTGTGGCGCGAGGCCCGGGAACTGCTGGTGCTGTGGGCCGTCGTCGGCGTCGGGGGCATCGTCGCCAACATCGTCGTCTCCCTGCAGGCCGACCGCATGGCGCACCGCCGCCGGCTGGGGGCGATGGCGACCTTCTTCGAGCATGTGCTGGTGCTGCCGTTCGCCTTCCATCACGGCCAGCATTCGGGACGGCTGCTCAAGGTCATGCTGACGGGCGTCGACCATCTGTTCGGCATCTGGCTGTCGTTCTTCCGCGAGAACCTGGCGACCTTCGTCGCCCTCTTCATCATGCTGCCGCTCAGCCTGTTCATGAACTGGCGGCTCGCCCTGCTGCTGATCGTGCTCATCCTCTTCTTCGCGCTCGCCAACGCCTGGGTCGTCGGCCGCACCGACCGACTGCAGCAGGCCGTGGAGGATCGCCACAGCGAGCTGGCCAGCCGGGCCGGCGACGCGCTGGGCAACGTGCACCTCATCCAGAGCTTCGTTCGGCTGGCGGCCGAGACCGGCGAGATGCACCGCATCATCCGGGAGACGCTGGCGGCGCAGTATCCGGTCCTGAACTGGTGGGCTCTCCTGTCGGTGCTGACGCGCGCCGCCTCGACGGTCACCGTGATCCTGATCTTCGTGCTGGGCACCTGGCTCTACACGCGGGGCGAGGCGAGCGTGGGCGAGATCGTGAGCTTCATGGGCTTTGCCACCCTGTTGATCAGCCGCATGGACCAGGCCTCCGGCTTCGTGAGCCGCATCTTCTTCCAGATGCCGGCCCTCGCCGACTTCTTCCGCGTGCTCGATTCCCAGTCGACCGTGCCGGACAATCCCAACGGGCGGGACATCGGCCGCGCCCGCGGCGACGTCGAGTTCGACGACGTCAGCTTCTCCTACGATGGCAAGAGGCCGGCGCTGGTGCACTTCTCCCTCAAGGTCCCGGCGGGCACGACGGTGGCCTTCGTCGGGCCGACCGGTGCGGGCAAGAGCACGGCGCTGTCGCTGCTGCACCGCATGTGGGACGCCCAGTCGGGCGTGATCCGCGTCGACGGCATCGATCATCGCGACATCCGGCTGGAATCGCTGCGCCGCAACATCGGCGTGGTGTTCCAGGACAGCACCATGTTCTACCGCTCGATCGCCGACAATCTGCGCATCGGCAAGCCCGAGGCGACCCAGGCGGACCTCGAGGAGGCGGCCCGGCTCGCCGAGGCCCACGATTTCATCCTGCGCCAGTCCGACGGCTTCGAGACGATGGTCGGGGAGCGAGGGATGACCCTGTCAGGGGGAGAACGTCAGCGGCTGGCGATCGCGCGCGCCCTGCTCAAGGACCCGCCGATCCTGATCCTCGACGAGGCGACCAGCGCCCTCGATTCGGTCACGGAAGCCCGCATCCAGAAGGCGCTCCAGACGCTGATGCAGGGCCGCACGACGTTCATCATCGCCCATCGGCTGTCGACCATCCGCAACGCCGACATCGTCGTCGTGCTGGAGCATGGCCGGGCGGTCGAGATGGGCAGCTACGACGAGCTCATGGCCAGGGGCGGTGCCTTCGCCCGCCTGGTGGCGACCCAGCAGGCGGGCATCGCGACGACCTGAGGCGGGGGCGTGCCGCTACCGGCGGTAGCGGTGCGTCGCGGCTTGCGTGGCATGGAAACTGCCTCTTATTCCCCCTTGGCGACTGTGAGCTGTCCGCCTAAGAGTGGCCTACGGGGAACCTCACGAGGGGCAAAGAGACATGAGAAACTTCGCCAAATGGCTGGGCGGCGCAGCGGCGGTCGCGCTGGCTCTCGGCGGCCTGCCGGCGGCTGCGCAGACGCCGATCAAGTTCACGCTGGACTGGGTGTTCCAGGGACCGACCTCGCCGTTCCTGGTGGCGCTGGAGAAGGGCTACTACAAGGCCGAGGGGCTCGATGTCACAATGGATCCGGGCCAAGGCTCGGCCGGCGCCGTTCAGCGCGTCGCGACCGGCGCCTACCAGATCGGCTTCGCCGACGTGAACGCCACGATCGAGTACAACGCCAAGAACCCGGGCAAGGAGGTCCTGTGTGTCTTCATGGCGTATGATTTCGCGCCGTTCGGCGTCTATGCGCTGAAGAAGAGCGGGATCAAGGGACCGAAGGACCTCGAGGGCAAGAAGCTCGGCGCGCCGGTGTTCGACGCGAGCTTCCGCCTGTTTCCCGCCTTCGCCAAGATCAACGGCATCTCCAAGTGGGAGCATGTCAACCTGACGCCGCAGCTGCGCGAGCAGAGCCTGGTGCAGGGCAAGGTCGACTTCATTTCGGGCCACTACTTCTCGTCGATGCTCGACCTCAAGGCGCGCGGCGTGAAGTTCGACGACATCGTCGCCATGCGCTACGTCGATTACGGCATGGATGTCTATGGCAATGGCATCGTGATCTCGCCGGAAATGGCCAAGGACGAGAAGGCGGTGAAGGGCTTCATCAACGCCACCATCAAGGGCTGGAGAGACGTCATTGCCGACAACAAGCTGGGGATCGCCGCTGCGAAGAAGCGCGATCCGCTGATCGACGAGGCGCTGGAGCTGGAGCGCCTGCAGATCTCCCTGCAGACCAACGTGCTCACGCCCTACGTCAAGGCCAACGGCATGGGCGACGTGCAGCCCGAGCGCTTCGCCAAGTCGGTCAAGCTTGTGTCCGAGGCGTTCGGCCTGCCGGCCGCGCCGCCGGTCGACAAGGTCTTCACCGACAAGTACCTGCCGCCCAAGGCCGACCGGATGGTCGTCAAGTGAGTCTGCGCTCGCTCTCACGTTCCTCTCCCCCTGCCGGGAGGAGAGGAGCTTGAGCTGGTAATGCCATTCGTCGAGCTCACCAACGTCAGTCTTACCTACAGGCTCGGCAAGGAGACGACGCTCGCCCTCGCCGATGCCACGCTGGGTATCGACAAGGGCGAGTTCATTGCTGTCGTCGGCCCCTCGGGGTGTGGGAAATCGACCATCATGAAGCTGGTCACCGGTCTGCTGCCCGCCTCGGGCGGCGAGGTCCGGGTGGCAGGCGAGGTCGTGAGGGGGCCGATCAAGGGCGTCGGCATGGCCTTCCAGAATCCGACGCTGATGCCGTGGCGCACCACCATGGGCAACATCCTGCTGCCCATGGAGGTGGTCGAGCCGCACAAGCGGCGCTTCCGCAGCCATCGCGCCGAGTATGAGGCTCGGGCGATGGCGCTGCTGAAGACGGTGGGGCTCGCCGATTTCGCCCAGCGCTATCCGTGGCAGCTCTCCGGTGGCATGCAGCAGCGCTCCAACCTCTGCCGTGCTCTGATCCATGAGCCGGAACTCCTCATGCTCGACGAGCCGTTCGGGGCGCTCGATGCCTTCACGCGCGAGGAGCTGTGGGGCGTGATGCAGGCGCTGTGGATGGAGAAGCGCTTCACGGGCGTGCTGGTGACGCACGACCTGCGCGAGGCCGCCTACCTGGCCGACACGGTGTACGTCATGAGCCGGCGGCCTGGCCGCATCGTGCTCACCCGCAGGATCGACATTCCGCGGCCGCGCACGCTTGCCACCACCTTCGAACCGTACTTCGTCGATCTCGTGCACGAGCTGCGCGATCGCATTCACCAGGAGCACACGCCGTGAGCGGGCTACAGCGCGAGGTGCTGAAGCACGCCATGCCCTGGCTGTTCCTGGCGGGATTGCTGCTCCTGTGGGAGCTGGCCTGCATCGCCTTCGACATCCCCGAGATCATCCTGCCGCGTCCGACCAAGGTCTTCGCAGTGTTCGTCGCGCGCTTCGACATCCTGATGGCCTATTGCTGGGACACGCTGTGGACGACGGTGGTGGGCTTCCTGCTGGCAATCGCCGGGGGGCTGCTGCTGGGGCTGGCGATCGGGGCGTCGCCGTTCATCTATTCCGGGCTCTATCCGCTGCTGATCGCGTTCAACGCCATTCCCAAGGTGGCGCTGGTGCCGATCCTGATGATCTGGGTGGGCGTGGGTTCGCTGCCGGCGGTGATCACCGCCTTCGTGATCAGCTTCTTTCCCATCGTCGTCAACGTCGCGACGGGCCTCGCCACCATCGAACCCGAGATGCGCGATGTGCTGCGCAGCCTCGGTGCCTCGCGCCTGGAGATCCTGACCAAGGTCGGCATCCCGCGCGCCATGCCCTACCTATTTGCCAGCCTGAAGGTGGCGATCACCCTGGCCTTCATCGGCTCCGTCATCGCCGAGACGGTCGGCGGCAACAACGGTATCGGATTTCTGATGCTGTCGGCCAGCGCCCGCAACGACGCCCCCACCACCTTCGCCGGCCTGTTCGCCATCGCCATCATGGGCGTGCTGATGTACGCCGCCTGTGCGATGGTCGAGAAGCGCATGACCCGGTGGGCCTTCCGCGGCGAGATCGTCGGCTGATTCAGGTGTGACGCAGGCTCGCCAGCCGAGGCATCGCCTCGGCGGCGAAGCGTTCGATCTGGCGGTCGCGCTCCTCGTAGGGGCCCACGAAATCGAGGACGATATGGCGCGCGCCCGCCTCATGGAAGCGCAGCACCGTCTCCGCCACCTGCTGGGGCGTGCCGAGCGCACAGTAGCGCTCGGCGGCCTTGCGGAAATCCATGGCATAGCGCTGGCTGAGCGAGGCCGTCGCCGCGTCGAGCGCCTTCTCGTAGCTGTCGTCGATGCGTGTGAACAGCAGGTGCGAAGTGCCGAAGCCACGCTCGAAGACCCGGCCGGCCTCGTCGGCGGCCGCTGCGATCTTCCCGAGGCCCTGCCGGAACGCGTCGGGCGTCACGACATAGGACATCCAGCCGTCGGTCATGCGGCCGACGCGCCGCAGCGCGGCGTCGGAGCGGCCACCTGCCCATATCGGTGGACCTCCGGCCTGTCGGGGTGGCGGTTGCATCGGCACGGCGTCGAATGTGAAGAACCGGCCAGCATGCGTCGCCGGCGCGCCGCTCCACAGCTTGCGCAGGACCGTGAGGCTCTCGCTCAGCCGCGCGCCGCGCTCGCCGAGCGGCACGCCGCAAGCCTCGTATTCCTTGGGGAACTCGCCGCCGACGCCGACACCGAAGATGAATCGGCCTTCGGTCAGGTGGTCCAGCGTCGCGACCTGCTTGGCGACGGGCGTCGGGTGGCGCAGCGGCAGGAGATAGACCCCTGTGCCGAAGATCAGACGACGGCTGACGACCGCAGCCTGCGCCAGTTGCAGCAGCGGATCGAAGATGGCGAGCGGGAAGGAGATGTGGTCGCCGACCCAGAGCGAATCGTAGCCGCAGCGGTCGACCAATCCGACCAGGGCCGCCAGTTCGTCGATGGTTGGCTGCCACGGTCCGTCCGCCGGCTCGGTGCGGCGATGGATGGTCTGCACGCCAAGGCGCAGTCGGTCATCCAGCGGCAGGTTCATCTCGCCTCTCCCCGTTCAACGCTTCTCGATCTCGGGCAGATCGAAGGTGCGCCATCCCGGAACCTCCGAAACATCCGGGAACTCGACGCCGAAGGGCAGGGTTGCGTCGATGCCGACCGACGAGGAATAGCCTCGGTCGGTATAGGGATCGAGCGGCGCGGTGGCAGTCCGCGGAACGATGAACACGTCGTCGCTGGGCTTCACGCGGAAGGACTGGGCCCATTCGACCTCGGCCGGGTTCCGGATATCGATGTCGGGATCCACGGCGATCACCCACTTGGGGTGCAGGTTGCCGGCCATGGTTGCGAGGATGGCATGGCGGGCCTCGCCTTCGTAGCGGGGCTTCATGGCGATCACGACATAGACCTGCACGCCGCCGGAGCTGTTGATCGAAATGTCACTGATCGTCGGGAACTGGGCCTGGAGCTGGCGCAGGATCGAGCTCTCGAACGGGATCTGCTTCAGCACGTGGTTTTCGGTGATGGGCTTGCCGGTCAGCAGGCCCTGGAAGATCGCTCCCTTGCGATGGGTGATCGCCGTGACCTTCGCTACGGGCTTGGGCGACGCCGGCGTGTAGTAGCCTGTATATTCGCCGAGCGGGCCTTCGATCTTCTGGGCCTTGGTGTCGACGGTGAACTCGATGACGATCTCCGCGCGTGCCGGCACCTTCATGTCGTTGCTGACTGCCTTCGCAAGCTCGACCGGTGCGCCCCGCAGGCCCCCCGCGACGAACCAGTCATTGGTCGCATCGCTGGACTGCACCTGGCAGGAGAACATCGTCATCGGATCGACGCCGATCACGAGCGCGCCGCGAAGCTCTTTCCCCATGCTGGTGGCGTGGGCGATGTTCTTGCCGAAGCGGTGGTTGGGCGCCGAGAAGACCCCGAGTTCCCGAGGCCCATGGATCTGCATCCGGTAGTTGCCGATATCGGGAACGCCGGTCTCGAGATTCTCGGACACGACGATGCCCGCGGTTATGTACGGTCCCCCGTCTTTCGGGCTGTAGGTCGGTACCGGCAGCTTTGTGACGTCGATGGAATCGCCCGAGAGCACGACCTCCTGACAGGGCGGCGTCCCCTTGAAGTCCACGGGCGCGATCTGGTTGTTGATGCCTTCGAGCACTTTCTCGTGGATCGTTTTTTCGGTGGCTTCGAAGGCCATCAAGGCGAGCCTGCGATTGCCGTACAGGCCCGCCACCAAGGGAAAGTCCGTGCCGGTCTGCGTGAACATCAGCGCCGGACGCTGCATGGCGCTGGCCTTGGCAAGCGCCTTCGCGACATCGTATTTCAGGGCGACAGGTCGTGCGATCTCGACCAGCTCGCCTGCGTTCTTCAAGGTCTCCAGGAAAGCCCGCATATCTTGATAAGGCATGTCAGTCGGTCCTCGATTTCTGCGGGTAAGAAGCACCATGCGTAGCTTGCTGGCCGATATTGGGCGCCACGACATGGAATCTGCCATTCGTGTATCGCTGGCCGTCGGACTGCCGTTGCTGACGCTCCATGCCATCGACCGTCTCGACCTCGCGGTCTATGCCGCCTTCGGCGGGCTGGCGATGCTCTACGGCCACGGCGAGCCGTCGAAGCGGCGGGTGGAGAGCCAGATCGTCGCCGGCGCGGGCCTGGTCGCTACCATGGCGGCGGCCATGGCGTATTCGGCAGCGCTGGGTCCGGTATGGCTGCTGGGGGTGCTGCTGGCCGTCACCGTGCTTGGGGCGAGCACGTTGGGCGCGGCCATGGGCTGGATGCCGCGTGGCGAGATGTTCTTCGTGCTGGTGCTCCTGATCATCGCCGGCATTCCGACGGGCTGGGACCGCCTGCCGGTCGGCATCACCGTCGGCGCGGGCGGCGCAGCGTTTTCCGTCCTGCTCGCCTGGTTGATCGGAATCGATGCCTCCGGGAATGAGCCAAGGTCCGAAGGCTGGCGTCGCCGCCTCTCCCGGGGATATGCCCGCCTCGACCATCGGCAGCATCTGATCCTGATCGTCGCGGCAACCTTCGGCGTGCTGACGGCGTGGTCCATCGCGTTGCTGCTCGGCGTCGGCCATCCTTTCTGGGCCGCGGTCACGGTTGCCGCTCTGATGCCCGCGCTCGCGTCTGCCGACGTGTGGTCGAGAGTCCTGCATCTCATGATGGGAACGCTGGGCGGCGTGACCGTGGCGACCGGCCTGTTTTCCTTCGAGCCAGGACCTCTCGCGCTGATTGCGATCATCGTCGTATGCCAGGGAGCGGCCGAGATCGCCGTGAAGCGCAGCTATGGGCTGGCGCTTCTCTTCTTCTCGCCGCTCGCCATCGGCATGAGCAATCTTGGCCGCGACGCACCATGGAAGCCCTTGCTGATGGACCGTCTGATCGAGGCCGCACTCGGAACGGCGGTGGCCTTCCTCACGATTGTCGTCGGCCGCAGAGTCCTTCGAATAGCCTGAGCGGAAGCCCGGCACGGCCTGCCCGCTGCTGCCTGAGTTCGGCGTGTCCATCCGTCAATCGCCGCTTTTCTGGCCAGCGGTCTTCGAACGCGGCCCGGTCCAGCGCGGAAAGGACTTGGTGTCGAGTCCGAAGAGGTCCAGCGCTCGCGCGACGGAGTGGGTGACGATATCGTCGACCGTCCGCGGCCGCGTATAGAAGGCCGGCACCGGCAGGTGCACGATGCCCCCCATTTCCGTGACGGCCAGAAGGCTCTTGAGATGGCCGGCGTGGAGCGGCGTCTCGCGGAACATCAGCACCAGGCGGCGCCGTTCCTTCAGGCAGACGTCGGCGGCGCGCGAGACGAGGCCCGACGTCACGCCGGTCGCGATCTCGCTCAGGGTGCGTACGGAGCAGGGCGCCACGATCATCCCCATCGTCTGGAACGATCCGCTCGAGATCGCGGCGGCGATGTCGCCCGGCGCATAGACCTTGTCGGCAAGCGCCCGCAGGTCGGCAGCGGACCAGTCGGTCTCGAGCGAGCGCGTCTGGTCGCCGGCCTTGGAGACGACCAGGTGGCTCTCGATTCCCAGCGTGCGCAGGGCCTCCAGCACGCGCACGCCGTAGATCGTCCCCGAGGCGCCGGTGATGCCGACGATCATGCGCCGGACAGGCTGGCCTTTCGCCATGGGCCGCGTGCCTCAAGCCTGAGTCTTGATATGGCGCGGGTCCGAGTGGTGCAGCGGCTGCGGCTTGGCTTCCCAGGAGAAGGGCGTCTCCGACAGCGTATACCGGTACCATGGCGGATCGTTGGTGCGCCCCAGCTTGTGGCGCAGGTTGCCGAACGCCCGATAGAGGATCGGGTAGGGCTGGCCGTGATACTGCTTCAGGATCTCGTGCCAGGCCCGTGGAGCGGCCTTGATGAAGGCTTCCATGTCCTTCGTCAGGGCTTCCTCGGTCATCGGCTGAACGTCGGCCGGCGGGTCGCCAAGGTCGCTCACGGTGCTGCGGACGAACTCGTTGGGATTCCACTCCGGGCCCATCGGCACGGTACAGTCCATGCCGATCTTGGACGCGATGCCCAGGACGGAGCTCTTGGGGTCGACGGTCATCGTGTTCAGGCCATCCAGCCGGACGGTGTCGCGATCCGGCATGTAGCGGTAGGCCATGGCGGCCAGCACGGCCTGATCGTCCCAGATGTCGACGTCCGTGTCGAAGACCATCGCGATCTTCGGTAGCCCCTGCTTGGAGCAGGTGAGCATCACGCCCAGCGCCTGCTTGGAATCCCCGGCGCCCAGCGGGTGGATCTTGGCATAGGCGATGTTGGACAGGCCGCCGGCGGGGCAACGCACTTCGCGCACATCGATGCCGGCATTCTTCAGTCCGCTGAACAGGTCTGCCTCGATCGCCGGAAGCTGCAACATGTTGTCGGTGTACCAGGGGTGCAGACCGCCGATCGTGCAATGCTGGTAGATGCCGCCCTTGCGATGGGTCATCGCCTTCACCTTGAGGCGATAGTTGTGCTTGATCCCGCCGCCGTACATGCCGGTGAACTCGCCGTAGGGCCCCTCGTCGTAGACGAGGCCTTCGAGGGCCATCAGCTCGCACTCGAGCACGATCTCGGCATTGGCGGGCACCATCACGTCGATCGTCTCGCAGCGGATCATCTTGGCGGGCGCGCCGTAGAACGCGCCAAGCACCTCGAAATCGTCCGTGTCGGCGGTCACGCCGACCAGGGCGGAGATCTTGTCCAGTGTCGGTCCGCCGAGCACGATCGCGACCTCGAGATTCTGTCCCTTCGCGGCGGCTGCCATGGCGTGGATGCGCTGGCGGTGCGAGGTGCAGGTCATGTCGACCGACTTCTCGTTCTTCGACCTGAACATCGATCGGTAGATGCCCCAGTCGTAGACGCCGGTGTCCGGGTGCTTGCTGATGAACAGATTGTCGTTGGTGTAGGCGTGGCCGTCCCGGTCGTGGTGCAGGAACAGCGGCAGCTTCGTCAGGTCGACATCGTCTCCCTTGAGGATCACTTCCTTGCACGGCGCGCTGGTGACCGTCTCCCACTTGAGGCGTCCCTTGGCGCGCTGGACCATCTCAAGGCCGGTCCGGTTCTTGTCGCACCCCATCACCCAGGCGAACATGTCCTGGTTCGAATAGGCATTGGCGAGCACCGAGAACTCGCAGTCCTTCACCTTCTCGATCAGGACGGCCTTGGTGGGATTGGCCTCCATGATCTTCGGGATCTGATCCACTCGTGCCTCGTCGGTGACGCGCACGAGAAAGCCGGCCTTCTCCATGGAGGCCACGAAATCTGAAAGCGACTGTTGCATCTCAGGCCCCTTGGGAGGTCACAATGGCAGGAAGCGTCACGAACGGGCTTGGGCCACCTTTCCCTGCTCGGCGAAGGCGCGGAGCTGATGCAGCATCAGGCCCCACAAGGCATTGCACTTGTCGAAGTTGCCCTCCTGATGGGGCCAGCCTGCATGCTCGAATTTCAGATGCACCCGGCCATCGGACGTCTTGTCGAAGCTGAAGGTCGCAGTGGTGCCGGCCGAGTCCCCGGGGCCCTCGAGGCATTTCCAGACCACCTTGTGCGGATCGTGGGCGGCAATCTCCCAAACGAAAGTGGGGCCATTCGCATAGGCCAGTGTCCACCGTCGGCCGCTTCCCGAGACCTCGGCTCCCGTCCAGCCCTTGAGTCCATGCGCGGTACTCACCGCCTCGCGCAGCTTGTCGACGTCTGTGTCGATATTGACCGCATGACGAAGGGAATGACGGGACAAAGGACCTCCTCGATCGTCTGCACGATCCGCTAGAGCGACGATGGAAGATAGCGGCCTGTCCAGGTCGGCTCAATGACGGAACAGATGGAGTGAATCATCTCGGATCGCGGTCGAAGAAGCTGTCAGGACCTTCGACTTCGACCAGCCGGTTCTTGCGGATTTCCAGGAAGCGGTTCGCGACCGTCCGCGTGAAGTAGCGATCGTGGCTGACGAACAGGCAGGACACGTCGCCCTGCTCAAGCTGGGACTCGAGGTCCTCCTGACCTTCGATGTCCAGATGGTTGGTCGGCTCGTCGAGCAGGTAGAGGTTGGGCCGTAGCAGCTTCATCTTGAGGAAGACGAGCCGGGCCCGCTCGCCGTGGCTCAGCACCTCGATCGGCTCGCCGACCTTGCGGAAGGGGAAGCCCGCGGATGCGAGCCGGCGGATCGCCTCCTGCTCGCTGATGCCGGGTGCCTCCAGGACGTAGTCGAGGATCGACCGGTCCAGTGGCAAGTCGCGCATCGTCTGCTCGAAATACACGAGGCGGCAGGCCGGGTTGAAACGGATCGCCGCTTGGCTGTCATAGTGCTCCAGCTCCGGATCGAAGGCGCGCGCGAGCGCGGACAGGAAGGTCGACTTGCCGGCGCCGTTCACGCCCAGCACGGCGATCCGATCGCCGGCCGCGACGGCCAGCCGGTCGATCGCGATCAGCTTGCGGCCGCCGTCCGGCGAGACGACATCGAGCCTCGCGATGCGCAGGGCGATCCGCGCGTCGAGATCGCCGTCGGCCAGTTCCAGCCGCCTTTCGCGCGCGGTGTAGGTCTGCGTGCGCTCCTTCTCGATGCGCGCGATGCGGTTCTCCAGCGCGTTCTTGCGCTTGTTGAGGTCCGGGTTCTTGACGGCCCAGACCTTGTATCGCGCGGCGGCTGCTTCGAGCCGGCGAATCTCCTTCTCCTCCAGCCGCGCCTTCTGAGCCGCCATCGCGTCGCGCCGCAACAGTTCCTCGCGCGCCTCGCTGAACCGGCTCCTGAAGGAATGCATGCCGTCGCTGCGCAGGAACAGCGTCCGCTCGGTCGCGCGGTCGAGGAACTCCCGGTCGTGGCTGACGATCAGCATCGGCACCGGGAAGTCGACCGTTAGCCATCTTTCCAGCGTGGCGATGTTGTCGAGATCGAGATGGTTGGTCGGCTCGTCGAGGATCAGGATGTCGGGTTCTTCCAGCCGGGCCGCGGCGGCGATCAGCAACAGTCTCTGCCATCCGCCCGACAAGGTGCCGAACGGCCCGTCGAGGACGTCCTGTTCGACACCGATCTCGTCGGCCAGCACGTCGATGCGCCAGTCGTCGTCGGCCAGGCCGACCTTCGCGAGCGAGCGCTGCAGCACGTCGCGCGCCGGCAGGTGCGCCAGACCAGGCGGCACGTCCTGTGGGACGCTGCCCAGCCGCAGCCCGCGCGAGCGGACGATCTTGCCGCCATTCAGTTCGAGCTCGCCCGTGAGGCACTTGAGCAGTGTCGACTTGCCGGCGCCGTTCTCGCCGACCAGCGCCGTGCGCGCACCGTCGAACAGGAAGGTGATGCCGCGGAAGACCGGCCTGGAGCCGTAGAAGAAGGAGGCCTGCTCCATGCCGAGCACGGCCTGACGCACAGCCATTATTGATCCCCTAGCTCAGGGGACCAGTACGCCATCTCGCGCAATGATGCGACCGCCTTTGATCACCAGCTTGCGGCGTGGCCGTGCCGCCACGGCCTCGGCGAGCGTCGCCGCTTCGACCACGATGAAGTCCGCCAGTCCGCCGACCGCGATACCGTAAGGTGCCAGGCCCAGCACGCGCGCTGCTGCCATCGTCACCATGTCGAAGGCGAAGGCCAGCTCGGTATCGTGGCGGAAGTTGGCGCGATAACCGATCATCATGGCGCGTTCGAGCATGTCGCCATTGCCGAACGGTGACCAGGCATCTCGGATGTTGTCGGACCCGCCGAATACGGTCACGCCGCGCTCGTGCAGCAACTTCAGCGGCGGTATGGCAGCGCCGCCCGGCCCGTGGCTCATGATCGCAATTCCCGCTTCCGCCAATTGGTCGGCTGTCCGGGCCGCCAGGCCTGGCAGCACCGATCCCAGGGCAAAGGCATGGCTGATCGCGACCTTGCCCTGCAGTCCGGCCGCCTGCGTGCGCTTTGCGATGGCCTGTATCTGGGCGATGCCGCCTTCCCCCGCATCGTGGAGGTGGATGTCGATTCCCACGCCGCGCCGCTCCGCGATGCCGAAAAGGACGTCCAGATGCCCGTCGAGATCGCCGTCTATTCCAACCGGGTCGAGGCCGCCCAGCAGGTCGGCGCCTTCCGCCAGGGCAGCCTCAAGGAGGTCGGCCGTTCCTGGAGAGCGGAGAATCCCGCTTTGCGGGAAGGCGACGATCTGGATGGTGACGGTGCCACGGAACTGCTCGCGGACCTCCAGCATTTCGTGAAGGTTGCGCAGGCCGAGCTGGTTATCGATGTCGACATGGCTGCGCATGTGCAGAGTGCCGCTTGCGATTACCTGGCGCACCAAGTTGGCGCCGGTCACCGATTCCCGCACGGTCCGCACGGCGCGAATCCGACGCTCCGCCTCGATGCGATCGTTGACATGATTCCCGGTCGACTGGTTCGGGATCCACGGCAAGCCGAGCAGGGTCTTGTCGAGATGGATATGGCCGTCGACGAGCGGCGGCAGGACCAGCGCTCCGCCGAGATCGACGTCGCCAGCGGTGGGTGGAGTCGCCGAAACCGCGGAGAGGGCGGCGATTCGCCCCTCCGCGATCTCGATGTCGCATCTGCTGCCGTCGGGCAGGGAGGCGTTCGCGAACCTCACGCGCTACTTGTCGGCGACGGCGCCGGCTTCCTTGCGCGTCTGGTCGACGGCTGCCCGCGCAGCCATGGCCAGCAGGCCCGAATCGTTGGCAATCGTCACGAAGCGAAAACCTTTCTGGATCATCTTGGCGGCGTAGGATGCCGTGCCATTGTGGATTCCCGCGAACAGGTTGCGCTTCTTCACGGCGGCCAGCAGCTTGTCGTAGATCGCCAGGACCTGCGGCTCCTCGCGGTCCAGCCTCGGCGCCAGACCAAGGGAAAGACCGAGGTCGCTCGGACCGATATAGATGCCGCTGACGCCCGGCACGTCGAGGATCGCGTCGATGTTGTCGATCGCCTCCTGCGTCTCGATCATCGGGATGACGAGCACCTCGTCGTTTGCCGTCGCTTGATAGGGCGTTGCGGCGCCATAGGCGCCGGCACGGATCGGACCGTTGCTGCGTTTGCCCTTGGGCGGATAGAGCGTGTAGGAAACCAGCGCCTTGGCCTCGGCCGCCGTATTGACCATGGGACAGATCACGCCCCAGGCGCCGCCGTCCAGCACCTTGCCGACGATGCCCGGCTCGTTCCATGGGACGCGGACCAGCGGCGTCACCGGATGCTTGTCCATCGCCTGAAAGCAGTGGACCATCGACATGTAATCCTGCACGCCATGCTGCATGTCGACGGTCACGCTGTCCCAGCCGCATTGCGCCATGGTCTCGGCCGAAAAGCTGTTGGGAATGGCGAGCCAGCCATTGACGCAGGCCTTGCCCGCCTGCAGGCGCTTCTTCAGCATGTTCGTCGACATTTTGCGCGTTTCCTCACGAGAGTTGAGACGGGACGAGTTTACACAGCGGCGGGGGATTTCGTGACGCTTTTGTCGCTGGCCGCAGGACGGCTGGCTCTTGAACTGGCGCCGGCGGCCGGTGGATCGGTTGCGCGCTTCTGTGTTGACGGCAAGGACGTCCTGCGTGCCATGAGCGCCCGGGCCGTGGCGTCCGGCAAGGGCAACGAGGCGGCCGCCTATCCTCTGGTGCCGTACTCCAACCGCATCGCAAACGGGCAGCTGGTCGTGGCAGGTCGGACGTTCCACCTGCAGCCCAACTGGCCGGGCGTCGGTCATCCCATGCATGGCGAGGGCTGGGCAAACCCGTGGCAGGTCGCGAGGCAGGATCGCGCCAGCGCCGACCTCGTGCATGAGCACGATGGCAGGAGCGGGTGGCCGTTCCGGTATCGGGCACAGCAGTCGTTCCGGCTGGAGGAGGAGGCCTTGACCGTCGCGCTGTCGATCGAGAACTGCGAAGCCCAGGCCGTCCCTGCCGGACTAGGCCTGCATCCATTCTTCGTCCGCAATGCCGAGACCAGGCTCGGCTTCTGCGCCCGGAGTGTCTGGCTTGCTGATCGCGAGGTGCTGCCGACCGAGCGGGTCGACGTACCGGACACCTGGAACTTCGTGCCGCCGCGGCGCGTGGACGACGTGGTGCTCGACAATTGCTTCGAGGGCTGGGACGGCAGGGCCACCGTGACCTGGCCCGACCGCGGACTGCGGATCGATGTCACCGCCTCCTCGACCTTCCGCCATCTCGTGGTCTACATCCCGCCGGGACGGTCGTATTTCTCCGTCGAGCCGGTCAGCCATGCCAACGGGCACGTCGCCGAAGCGATGTTGGCGACGGGTGCGGTCCTGAGCGGCGAAATCGTCTTCCGCCCCATCTTCCTGTGAGGAGCCATGCCGTCATTCGCTTCCTACCCGAGCCTCAAGGATCGCGCGGTCTTCGTATCCGGAGGCGGCTCGGGCATCGGCGCATCGATCGTCGAGCATTTTGCCGAACAGGGGGCGAGGGTCGCCTTCGTCGATATCGATGAGCAGTCCTCGAAGGAGCTGATGGGCCGCGTGGCTGCCGCGGGCCATCACGCGCCGCTGTTCACCCGCTGCGACGTGCGCGACATCGCAGCCTATCAGGCGGCGATCGGCGAGCTGGCCGCCCGGCTCGGGCCTTTCACCGTTCTGGTCAACAACGCGGCGCGCGACGACCGCCACGCGATCGACGAGGTGACGCCGGAATTCTGGGACGAGCGCATCGCCGTCAACCTGCGCCACCAGTATTTCGCGATCCAGTCGGTGGTGCCTGGCATGCGCCAGGTGGGGGGAGGCTCCATCGTCAATTTCAGCTCGGTCAGCTACCACGCCCTGGCTCCCAGGCTCTCGGTCTACCAGTCCGCCAAGGCTGCGGTGATCGGCATGACTCGCGGCCTGGCACGCGACCTTGGGCCGGATCGCATCCGCCTGAATGCCATCACGCCAGGCTGGATCATGACCCAGCGCCAGATCGACCTCTGGCTGACGCCGCAGGGCGAGGCCGACCTGATGAAGGCGCAGTGCCTCCGGGAGAAGCTCTATCCGCCGGACATCGCGCGCATGGTGCTGTGGCTGGCGGCCGACGACAGCCGGCTGGTGACGGCGCAGAACTTCGTCGTCGATGGAGGCCGGATGTGACGTCGGCGTCGACGTCGGCACATCCCGGACGACGGCTGCTGGGCCTGCTGCACCATATGCTGCCGCCCACGCTCTACTTCTTCGTCGCCTTCAACCTGATCGTGCTGACGACCAACCTGCTGGTGCATGACTACTGGTTCCGGCTGTCGGGCTTCCTGCTGGCGACCACGACGGCGCTGGTGGTCGGCAAGGCCGTGCTGCTGGCGGACAGGATCAGGCTGATCGAGCGGTTCCGCGGTGCACCGCTGATCCAGCCGATCCTCTACAAGACGGTCTTCTATACGCTGATCGTCTTCGTGGTGCGCCTGCTGGAGCGCTTCCTTCATCTGGTCATCGATAGCCGTGGATTCTCCATGGCGTTTCAGGCCGAGCTCCAGGATTTCCGCTGGAACCATTTCGCCGCCGTCCAGATCTGGATCTTCACCTGCTTCCTGATCTACGTCACCGCGGCCGAGATCAGTAGGCTGCTGGGCGAGGGGCAGCTCTTCCGGCTGTTCTTCCGCCACCGGTCGAGCGAGCATCGCCTCACGCGGCGCCAGCATGTCCGGGCGCTGATGGAGATCAGCCGATTGGCCGAGACCACGCCGCGGGAGAAGCTGCTCGATCCGGCCACCCCGCAGGGCGAGCGCCTGGCGACCATCGTGGATGCGCTGCGGCGCCGGCCGGCCTGATGGCATCGAGGGTCGTCGATCGGAACTGGCAGCGGATCTCCTGGCTGATCCTGGGCATCGGCGCGGCGATCCTGGCCGGCGGCCTTGCGCTGGCATGGGGCAGCCTGCGCCACGTTCTTCATGCCGACCGTGCCATCGGCGAGGTGGTCGAGATGCGGGAGGAAGACGACATGTATGCCCCGGTGGTGCGCTTTCGGAGCGCCGGCGGGGAAATACGCACCGTCAAGGACCTCGCCAGTGGCGCCCCCGAGTTCGCCGTCGGCGACCTTGTGACGGTCCTCCATATGCCGGGCGACGGCGGCAGCTTCCGCCTTGCGACCTTCGAGCGACTCTGGCTGTCCGCGATCATGATCATTCTCTTCGGCGGCTTCTGGATGCTCTTCGGGGCCATTGCCTGGGCCCTCTCTCGTGGCGCGCCGCTTTTCGTCGTGGGCGAGCGGGCGTTTGCGGTGATCGCGGTCTGTGCCGCAGCGATTGCGGCGCTCGCGCTGGCGAATGCCCTCGACCTCTATGTCGGCGGCCAGCGCGCCGAAGGGATCGTGGCGGAGATCCGGGTGACGCGGCACACCGAGGACGAGAGGGTGACGCGGGCTGACGGCAGCGAAGGGCGCCGTTCGGTGGAACGCATCGCCTACGCGCCTGTCGTTCGGTTCATGACCCGCGCCGGCCGGGAGATCGAGTTCCACGGCCGCGGCGGCAGCGAGTCCTCGCTGGCCGCGGGAGATCGCGTTGCCGTGATCTACGATCCTGCCGATCCCATCCGCGCCCGCATCGTTTCCTTCCTGGACCTGTGGCTGCCGTCGGCTGTCGCTTTCGCCGTGGCGGTGCTGTTCGGCGGCGCCGTTCTGCTCTCGCGCCGCTCGCGGCGGCGTTCGCCGCCCGCTCCTCAGGGGACTTCGTAGACCGCCATCTCTCCCGTGATGCCGCGCAGCGGATGGCTGTGCACGGTCGGCTTCTGGGCCTTGCCGTCAAGCAGTGCGGCGCTGCGCGGATTGTCGATCACCGGCGCCGTCGCCAGAATGGAACGCGTCTGCGCAAGCCCCTGCACGCGCGAGGCGATGTTCACCGTCTGACCGAAATAGTCCTGGCGCTCGTTCAGGTTCACGGCAAGGCAGGGACCTTCATGGATGCCGATCTTGAGCAGCAGATCCTCTCGGCCATGCGTGCCGTTCAAGGTGCGCATGGCATCGCGCATGCGCAGCGCCGCGGCGAGGGCCCTATCTGGCGTCAGGAAGGTCGCCATCACCGCGTCGCCGATCGTCTTCACGACCGCGCCTCCTTCGCCCACGACGATGTCGTTCAGCGTCCGGAAGTGCTCGCGTACCAGGTCGAAGGCGACCAGGTCGCCAACCCGCTCGTAGAGTTCGGTCGAGCCCTTGAGGTCGGTGAACAGGAAGGTGAGGCTGGTGATCTTGAGGCGCTGGTCGACGTCGAGCGTGTCGGTTCGGTAGATGTCGCGGAAGGTCTGGTTCGACAGCAGGCGCTTGGCCGTCAGGTGGGGCCGCCGCTTGCCGGCGAAGCGCTCGAACCGGTCGTCGACCACCCAGATCGTCGGCAGCACCCGCGCGGTCGTACGGTTCTCCAGGGTCAGCCGCAGGGGGCCGGGGCGCAGCTGGCGCGTTTCCGTCGGGGCGCGGAGGTCGTTGTAGAGCAGCGCCATGCCCTGGCGTTCCGCCGTCGGCTCGCCCTTGACCTCTATGTAGTGGGCCGAATGCGTCGAGGGCTCCAGCACGATGACGAAGGCCTCGGGAAGGTGCAGCGACAGGATCGCCTTGTCGCCCGCCGGCAGCTCGACCGCTTCGAGCGTGAGCGACTGCACGGCTGCTTCGAAATCCTCTTCCGGCAGGTCGACGCCGGTTCCCCAGAAGACCTGCCGATAGTATTCCCACGGCGGCAGGTCGTCCGGCGCATGGCCCGCGATGCGACGCACGCGCGGATTCACCGTGAAGCTCACCTCGACCATGTCGTCGAGGGTCGGTTCGCTGTTCAGGTTGCAGAAGGCGCAGTAGTAGTCCGACGCGCGGACGCTCTTCAGGGAAGTATTGGCGTCCAGCACACCGCCGCAGCTCGGACAGAGCACGTTCCAGGACATGTCGAGGAGCCCGAGCTGGGCGGCCTTCAGGAAGGTCGAGATCGTACGCTCCTCGTCGAGACCTTCGCGTCGCGCGAACGCGAGCGCATTGATGCGGCTCAACCGCCAGTCGGGACCGTCGGTGACGAGCCGGTCGAGGGCATCGGCGCAGGATGCATCGGCCGATTGCCGCAGGACTGCAAAGAGTGCTTGGGAGTCGTTCCTGGGGTTCCGCCTCGTGCCCCAGACATGGCAAGGGTGCGAGGCCGTTCAAGCCGGAACAGCCTTCAAATTAGCTCATGCGTCACAGGCGCGTGTCGGCGATCCAGGCTCCGAGCAGCGCGGCGAGTTCGCGCGGCCGTTCGAGCGGTGCCATGTGGCCGCATTCCTCGATCACCTCCAACCGGGCATGGGGCAGGTGGGATACCATGCGCTCCGTCTCGGCGAAGGTGCGCAGCCGATCCTGCCGACAGGCGACGACGAGGGAGGGGCACGTGATGCGCTCGAGGTCGGCGTAGCCGTCCGGCCGCGCCATGGCCGCCTGTCGGGCGCGCACTTCCCGGCCGAGCCGGCGCTGCATGCCACGGAGCCGCCCGAGAAGCACCGGATCGGTGTCGCGGTCGGGATGGAGACCGAGCGCGGTGGCAGGCGCGTCTGCGCCGCGCGGCGGTCGGTCGCCGGGCCGGAAGCCCGCCTTGCGCCGCTCGATCTCCTCGGGGGAGTAGCCGCGCGCGGACGAGGCGACGAAGGCGACGCCGCTGACGCGATCGGGGGCAAGCAGCGTCAGTACGCGTGCAACGAAGCCGCCCATGGAAAACCCGACCAGCACGAAGCGCGCTGGGGCCAGGGCGAGGACTCGCCGCGCCATGCCCTCGAGCGAAGTGTCTTCGTAGACATTGCCGAAATGGAGGCGGCCCAGCGCCGCGAGATCCGGGATCATGTCCGTCCACAGATCCTCGTCGCACATGAAGCCGGGCAGCAGGACGAGATGGCGCAATGCTTCGCGGTTCCCCTTCAAGGCCGGCATCATCCCAGAAAGCGCGTGCCGACTGAAACCATTCGCTGAACGCCCATGGCGCCAGGCGAAAGCGCCCATGTGGTTGGCACGCCGATTGCCCGTAGACTGGCCGACACGTTCCAGCGCCGGAAACCATCATGCCCGTCGTCGCCGCCCAGCCTTATGACTACGCGTTTCCCGCAGGCAGGCTCGCCCTGATCGTGATCGACATGCAGCGCGATTTCATCGAGGAGGGCGGTTTCGGCTCCATGCTGGGCAACGACGTGCGGCCGCTGGCGCGCATCGTCCCGACGGTCCGACGGCTGATCGACGGGTTCCGCGCGGCCGGCCTGCCGGTCATCCACACGCGCGAAGGCCACAAGCCGGACCTGTCGGACTGCCCGCCGGCCAAGCGCCTGCGCGGCCGGGGAAAGCTCACGATCGGCGACGAAGGCCCGATGGGCCGCATCCTCGTCGACGGTGCCCCGGGCAACGAGCTGGTGCCCGAACTGGCGGCGCTGCCCGGCGAGACGGTGATCGTGAAGCCGGGAAAGGGCGCCTTCTACGCCACGCCCCTTAGCGACCTGCTGCAGGGGCTCGGCATCGGGCATCTCGTCCTGGCCGGCGTCACCACCGAGGTCTGCGTGCAGACGACCATGCGCGAGGCCAACGACCGCGGCTACGAATGCCTCCTGGCCGAGGATTCGACCGAAAGCTACTTTCCCGAGTTCAAGGCCGCCACCCTTGCCATGATCCGCGCGCAAGGCGGAATCGTGGGCTGGACCGCGTCCACGGACGCCATCGTGCGCGCCCTGGCCTGACGCGCGATCCCGCCGGGCAGTCTGCCGCGATGAAGTTTGCATGAATGTCGCGGCATCCCCGGCGCCCGTGATTGCATTGTCACGGTCGAGGCCTAAATGCGAGGCCGATCCACCAGAGGAGGATTGCGATGGCAGAGAACGTGCCCAAGGCGCTGACGCCGAGCGCCTTCACCCCCTTCGGCACCGAGTTCGATCAGCTTTTCAACCGCATGATGCGGGCGTGGTCGTTCGGTATGCTCGAGCCGGCCCTCGGCAATGGGCAGCCCGGCGCCCTCCGTGCCTTCGACCATGCGCCGAAGGTCGAGGTGAAGGAGAACGGCAGCACCTACACCGTCTGCATCGAGCTCCCGGGCCTGGACCAGAAGGACGTCAAGGTTTCCCTGGAAGGCGATGTGCTCACCGTGTCCGGGGAAAAGCATGTCGAGAGGGCGGACGACAAGACCCACTACTCGGAGCGCAGCTACGGCAGCTTCACCCGCGCCTTCACGCTGCCGTCCGATGCCGACCGCGACGGCATCTCGGCGCGATTCTCCAAGGGCGTGCTGACGCTGGAGATCGCCAAGTCGGCGACCGGCAGCGAGCAGGCGCGACAGATCGAGGTCGTTTCGGCCGACAATTAGGCTCGAGGCGGTCAGATGGCGAGTGGGCCGGCCAGCAACGCGCCGGCCCATGCCGCGGCGGCCATCAGGACCAGGCCCGGAATGACATAGAGGGCGAAGGTGCGTCCGCCCACCGTCACGGCGAACGCCATCTTGGTGACGGTGTTGGTCGTGAGCGCCGCCAGGATGGGCACGATGGCCTGTATCGGCGAGAGCCTGCCGTCTGCCGTGAGCGAGGCGACCGATACGGCCGCCGAATGCGTGTCGGCGAAGCCTGCCAGCGCCGCCGCCACCAGCACGCCGCGTTCGCCGAACCAGTCCTGGGCGGCGGCTGCCACGATCAGGATGACCGCCAGAACGGCGGCGAAGCTCAGTGCCGTGCCAAGGCTCAGGGCGCCGGATGGCGTGTCGCTCTTCGCTGTCGGCTGACGCAGCGCCCAGAGGGTGAAGCCGCCGCCATAGAGCACGGCGACGGCGCCGGACAGCAGGAGCGGCAGCCACAGGGCGCGGAGCGTCTCCAGGCTGACGGCGCCGATGAGGAGCGCCAGCTGGACGATGGTCGCGACCGACGACAGCACGGCGCCGGCGACGGCGGGTTTCAGCAGCTCCGGCGCATGGCGGGCGCGGGCGCCCATCGAACCGATCGTGGCGCTGCTCGAGATGAAGCCTGACGCCAGGCCGGCCAGCGGCAGGCCGTAGCGCGGGCCGGTCGCCCGGACCGCGATATAGCCCAGGGCGCTCACCGCCATCACCAGGATCACCACTGTCCAGACGCTGCGCAGGTTCAGCGCATCGTAGGGGCCGACCGGCCGGTCGGGCAGCAGCGGCAGCACGATCAGCGTGGCCGCGGCGAAGATGAACAGATCGCGGATCTCCTCATCGTTCAGCACCGAGAGCACGAAGCGATGCAGCGCGGTGCGGGCGGCCAGGAGGACGGCGACCAGGACGCCGAGGCCGGCGGCGATCTCGGGTTCGACCGTCGCCATCCCGCCCAGCAGGGTCGTCAGCACCAGGGCCGTCTCGGTGGTGAGGCCCGGATCGTTGTCCGGGCTCGCGGTGCGGGCGCGCCAGTAGGAGAGACCGGCGAGGGCGACGATGCCCAGAGCGGTCGCGCCTAGGAGCAGCTCCTTGCCGATGGTCATGGCGACGGCGCCCAGCAGCGCGGCCAGGGCGAAGGTGCGCAACCCCGCCGGATGATGCTTGGCGTCGGTCCCCTTGCGCCGCTCGCGATCGATGCCGATCAGCAGGCCGACCCCCAGGGCGACGAGGAAGCCGGCGAGGTGAGTATCCGGGAACGCCATCGTCGCATTATCCCCCAACGTCGATGCCGGCGTCACGCAAGCGTAGCCTGTCCGTAACGTTTCGTTATTGCGCCTTGCCTATGCCTCGCCCATGAGCTTGGCCGGCACGACGGGCATCCTAGACGCGATCCGGGCCGACGGTGCGTCGATCGCTGCCGGGCGCAGGCGGCGGCTGCGCGCGTCGCTGCTGCCGTGGCTGTTGTTGGCGCCGTCGCTGTTCTTCCTCGTGCTGTTCACCTACCTGCCCATCGCGCGGGTGCTCGTCGAATCCTTGTACGACAAGCCGCACGGCACCGGGGCCGCCGCGACGTTCGTGGGGTTGGGCAACTACGCCAAGGTCTTCGCCGACCCGGCCTTTCGCCAGGCTGCAGCCAACAATCTCGTCTATGCCGTGGGCGTCCTTGTGCCGACGCTCGTCCTGGCGCTCTCCTTCGCGCTCGCCGTCCAGCGCTCGACGCGTTTCTCGGCCGTCCTGCGCACGGTGTTCTTCTTCCCGTCGCTGATTCCCCTGGTGGCGGCGGCCTCGCTGTTCTTCTTCATCTTCCTGCCCGACGTCGGACTGCTCGACTACTACCTGGCGAAGATCGGCGTGAGCGGACCGAACTGGCTGGGCGACTCCGACATCGCGCTGTGGTCGGTGATCGGCCTCACCGTGTGGAAGAACGCCGGCTACTACATGCTCTTCTACATCGCCGGGCTGCAGAACATTCCGCGCGACACGATCGAGGCGGCGATGATCGACGGCGCCAACGCCTGGCAGCGGCTGCGCTACGTGCTGCTGCCGGCGCTCGCGCCCACCACCGCTTTCGTCGTCGTGATCGCTTTGATCCAGCTCCTGACCAGCGTCGACCATGTCATCGTGCTGACCAAGGGCGGTCCCTCCAACGCCACGAACCTCGTCCTCTATTACATCTTCCAGGCGGCGCACGAGAACTTCGAGGTCGGCAAGGCCGCCGCCGCCACGCTGGTGAGCGTCGCCGTCCTGCTCGCCATCTCCTTCGGCTCGCTGCGGGTCATGGAACGCGGCGCGGGTTCCAGCCGATGAGGGTGCGCAGGCATCTTTCCGCCGCCCTGCTGGCCGCGATGCTCTGCGCCGTCGCCTTCCTGTGGGCGGCTCCCTTCCTGTGGACTCTGATCGCCTCCTTCCGGCCGGAGGGCGCGGGCAGCGCCGACATGGCCTCCCTTTGGCCGGCCTTCGTGCCGACGCTCGAGAACTTCCGCAACGCGCTCGATAGCGGCTCGTTCGGGCTCTACTACCTCAACACCTTCATCGTCGTGGCGGGCGTGCTCGCCGTGCAGTGCGTGACCGTGAGCCTGGCCGGCTACGCCTTCGCGCGCCTGCGCTTCCGCGGTCGCGACGCGGTGTTCTACGCCTTCCTGCTGCAGCTGATGCTGGTGCCGCCGGCGCTGATCGTGCCCAACCTGGCGACGGTGGTCGATCTCGGCCTCTACGACACGCTGCCCGGCGTGATGGCGCCGTACTTCGCCTCCGCCTTCGGCACCTTCCTGATGCGCCAGACCTTCCTCGGCCTGCCGCGCGACTTCGAGGAGGCCGCCGCGATCGACGGCGCGCCCTGGTGGGCGATCGTCTGGTACGTGCTGCTGCCCATGGCGAAGCCCGGCCTGATCGCCTTCGCCATCGTGTCGGTCACCGCGCACTGGAACGAGTTCCTGTGGCCCCTGATGGTGATCAGCTCGCCCGACAACCAGACGCTCACCATCGGCCTGGCCGCCTTCACGCGCGGCGCCGAGGGCGGCAAGGAATGGGGCGTGCTGGCCGCCGGCACGCTCCTCGTCATGGCGCCGCTGGCATTGGCGTTCGTCGCCTTCCAGCGCCGCTTCGTCGACAGCTTCGTGTTCAGCGGCGTGAAAGGCTAGGAGGCACAAGGATGAAACTGTTGGCACGTCTGGGGACGAGTGCGCTCGCGCTGTCGCTGGCCGCGTGGCCGGCCTGGGCGCAGACCAGGATCGACTTCTTCTTCCCGGTCCCCGTCGAAGGCAAGCTGGCGCGCGAGATGACGCGGCTGGTCAAGCTCTACAACGAGAGCCAGAAGGAGGTCGAGGTCGTGGCCTCCTACACCGGCGGCTACGACGACACCAAGCTCAAGGCGCAGGCCGCGGCCAAGGCCGGCAAGCCGCCGTCGGTGGTGCTGATGAGCGCCAACTTCAACGTCGACCTGAAGCTTTCCGGCGACATCGTCTCGCTCGAGCCGATGCTGGCGGCCGACGGCACGACGCGCGAGGCCTTCCTCAAGGATTTCTGGCCGGCGCTGCACGCCAATGCCGTGGTCGACGGCGAGCTCTACGGCGTGCCGTTCCACAACTCGACGCCGCTCCTCTACTACAACAAGGAGCACTTCAAGGAGGCCGGCCTCGATCCCGAGAAGCCGCCGCGCACCTGGGCCGAGTTCGTGGACGCGGCGAAGAAGCTTACCCGGGACGGCCGCCACGGCTTCACCATGCCGGCCGGCTACGACTATCTCGGCTGGCTGATGGAAGCGCTGACCATGTCCAACGGCGGGCGCTACTACAACGAGGAATATGGCGGCGAGGTCTACTACGACCAGCCGTCGATGCTGGGCGCGGCGCGCCTGGTCGAGGACCTGATCTTCAAGCACAAGGCCATGCCGCAGGGCGTCACCGAGGCGGGCGGCGTGTCGACCGCCTTCTTCGCCGGCAAGGCCTCGATGATGCTGCTGTCGACGGGCTCGCTGTCCTTCATCCGCGACAACATGAAGATGCCGTACGGCGTGGCCTTCGTGCCGAAGAACGTGCGCAACGCCGTGCCGATCGGCGGCGCTTCGCTGGTCATGTTCGCAGGCCAGAGCGAGGAGAACCGGAAGGCGGGCTGGAAGTTCATCAAGTGGCTCACCACGCCCGAGACGATCGGCGGCTGGAGCCGCTTCACGGGCTACTTCGCGCCGCGCATCTCGGCCTATGACAAGCC
Source organism: Pseudomonadota bacterium (assembly GCA_049323495.1). GTDB lineage: Bacteria > Pseudomonadota > Alphaproteobacteria > Reyranellales > Reyranellaceae > Reyranella. Next base: position 34,217 of record JBMONG010000013.1, on the reverse strand, counting down.
GGAGATGAAGGAATTCATCGCGAAGAACCCGGACGCGAAGGTCGCGCTCGACCAGCTTCCCTACGCCAAGCCGTGGTTCGCGACCTATCAGACCGTGGCCGTCCGCAAGGCGCTGGAGGACGAGATCCAGGCCATGATGAACGGCAAGAAGAAGGCCGACCAGGCCATCAAGGATGCCCAGAAGAAGGCCGACGAGATCATGCGGCCCTACGTCGAGCAGACCTCGCTGAAGCTGCCGTGATCAATCGCCCTCTCATGTTCCTCTCCCCCGCCAGGGAGGAGAGGAGATGCTGAAGAAAGGAGAGCCGTCGCCATGATGATCGCCCAGATCACCGACATGCATGTCCGCCCCCGCGGCCGGATCGCCTACGGCCGCGTCGACACCAACGCCCTGCTGGAAGCCGCGGTCGCCACCATCGAGGCCCTGCCGCGCAAGCCCGACGTGGTGATCGCCTCCGGCGACCTCACCGACTGCGGGCTCGCCGAGGAGTACGCCGTGCTGCGCGACATCCTCGAGCCGCTCTCCATGCCGGTCTACCTGGTGCCCGGCAACCACGACCGCCGCAGCGAGCTGTTCGCCGAATTCGGCAGCGACGGCTACCTCGCGAACGACGACGGATTCCTGCACTACGCCGTCGACCGCCATCCGGTGCGGCTGATCGGTCTCGACACGGTGGTGCCGGGCAACGGCCACGGCGAGATGTGCGGGGCCCGCCTCGCCTGGCTCGAGAAGCGGCTGGCCGAGGAGCCTGGGCGGCCGACGCTGGTCTTCATGCACCACCCGCCGTTCGGCACCGGCCTGCTCGACATGGACCGCATCAACTGCCGCAACGGGCAGGCCATGGCCGAGGTCCTGCGCCGCTTCGACAATGTCGAGCGTGTCGTCTGCGGCCATCACCACCGGCCCATCACCGTGCGCTGGGGCGGCACCATCGGCTCGGTGGCGCCCAGCACGGCGCATCAGGTCACGCTCGACCTCGTGCCCGACGCCAGCCCGGCGACCTTCACGATGGAGCCGCCGGGATTCCATCTGCACATGTGGACGCCCGACTCGGGCCTCGTCACCCATGGCGTCGTGATCGGCCGCTATGACGGGCCGCATCCCTTCGTGCTGGACGCCGACTATCCGGGCCACACGGCGGAAGAGGCGGCATAGGAAGCTTCCGTCGCGCCACATGCCGACCTAGCATGGCGGCGGAGGAGAACGCCGCCATGGCCGAGGATGACGAACCCGTCCGCTACATCGAGCGGACGCGCCAGTACTACCGGGCGCTGGGATACGAGCGGGACTATGTCTGGGCCTCGTTCGCGGACGTGCCGTTCGCCCGTCTCGCCAAGCCGCTTGCCGCCTTCCGCATCGGGCTGGTGACGACGGCGAGCCCCATCCGGGCGCCGGGCGAGGACGCTCCCACCGTCCGCCGCGTGTGGTCGGGCTCGACGGCCGCGCCCCCGCAATCGTTGTTCACGGACAATCTCGCCTGGGACAAGGAATCGACGCACACCCGCGATCGCGAGAGCTTCCTGCCGGTCGAGACGGCCGCCGCCCTGGCGCGCGAAGGCCTGTTCGCGGGCCTGACGCCGCGTTTCCATGGCGTGCCCACCGAGTACAGCCAGCGCAAGACGGTCGAGGAGGACGCGCCCCAGGTGCTCTCCCGGCTGCGCGACGACGGGGCCGACGCCGCGATCCTCTGCCCGCTTTGACCGGTCTGCCACCAGACCGTGAGTCTGGTCGCCCGCCATCTGGAAGTCGCCGGCCTGCCCACCGTGATCATCGGCTCGGCGCTCGACGTGGTCGAGCATTGCGGCGTGCCCCGCTTCGTCTTCACCGACTTCCCCCTGGGCAACCCCTGCGGGCCACCCGACCGGCGCGACATCCAGCGAGTCGTGGTCGGTCATGCCGTCCGGCTGCTGGCGGAGGCGACCGCGCCGCGGACCACGCTGCGCATGCCCTTTGCCTGGCACGATCCGGCCTGGCGCGCCCGCTATGGGCGCGTCGATCCCGCCGAGCGCGCGCGCCTGCTCGAGGTCGGCCGCCGGCGGCGCGCCGCCGCCGACACGGCCAAGGAAAGCCGCACCAAGGGGCGCGATGCGTAGTCACTCGCGCTGATGCTTCGTGTGCTCCCGGCACCGACGGCCGATCCCCGCCGGATGCGCGATGCTTCAGAAGCTGAGCCGCTTGCCCACGGCCAGCGGCGCGAGCCTGTCGCCGAAAGCCGCGGCCAGCGCCGCGGTGGCGCGCCAGCCGGTGCAGTGCCCGGCGGCGATGACGTCGAGGTCGAAGCCCCGCAGAGCCTCGACGGTCTGCGGGATGATGCGCTCGTTGATGCCGGCGAGGTGCAGGCCGCCCAGCACGCAATGGAGCTTCACGCCGGGAAAGCAGTCGCGCGCATGGTGCAGCACGTTGACCACCCCGGCATGGCTGCAGGCGGACAGCACGACCAGCCCCTTGCCGCGGACGTGCACGGCGACGAAGCGCTCGTCCATCAGCAGCTCGTCGGGTTCCCACCCCGTGCCGTCGTCGGTGCGGCGATGCTGGCCGGGCAGGCCCGTCTCGAACGGCGTGCGACGCGGGATCTCGCCGCTCACGAATGCCAAGCCGTCGGCGGCGAGCTGGGGCTCGCGCGTGCTCACGACCTCGCCGCCATGTGCTTCGAGCAGGTCGGGGGATGGCACGTCCTCCATCGGCCGGAAGGAGCCGTCGGGCTGCTTGCTGGCGCGGCTGCGGAACATCCCGGGATGCATGTAGCAGGGGATGCGGCGGCCGCCGTTGCGGTCGAGCGCGAGCTGCAGGGCGCGCAGCATGGCGCCGCCATGGTCCCAGTGGCCGTGGCTCAGCACCATGGCGTCGAGCGTGCCGAGATCGATCCCCAGCCGGGAGACGTTCACCTCGAAGACGCGGTCCTCGGGGCCGGTGTCGAACAGCACGTGCCGCACGCGGTCGCCGGCGCGCAGGGTCAGCAGGCAGGAGAGGCCGTGCGCGGCGCAGCACAGGCAGCCGCCACCCAGCATCCAGGCGCCGCCGCGCCGCCGGCGCAGCCCCGCGAGCTCGCTCTCGACGAAGGAGGGCGCGGAGGACAGCCAGTCGGTGACGTTGTCGACGATGATCTGGATCTCGAGCGAATCGACGGTGCCGAGCTGGTTCATGCAGCCTCCTTCAGTCCCTCGGCCAGACCGGCGGGCGCTTGGCGAGGAACGCTTCGACACCTTCGGCGAAATCCGCGGTTCCGGCCAGCGCGACGACGGCTTCCATTTCGCAGGCCATGCCGTCCTCGAAGCTCATGCCGCCGCCCAGCGTGACGGTGCGCCGGATCGCCGCCAGCGCCGCGGGTGACTTGGCGGCAAGTTCCTCGCCGTAGGCCTGCACCCGGCTGCGCAGGTCCGCCGGCTCCACCAGCTCGTCGACCAGGCCCCAGGACAGCGCCTCCGCTGCCGGCACCAGGCCGCCCTCGTAGAGATAGCGGATGGCGCGCGGCCGGCCGATCAGCCGCGCCAGCGCCTGCGTCGTGGCGATGGGCGGGATGAAGCCGATGCGGATCTCGGGCTGGCCGAGCCGCGCGTCGCGCGCGGCGAAGCGCAGGTCGCAATGCAGGGTCATCTCCAGCCCGCCGCCGACCGCGGTGCCGTTGAGGGCGGCCAGCAGGGGCTTGGGCGAGCCGCGCAGCAGCCGGACGATGTCGTGGCAGCGTTCCGTCCAGGCGCGCATGCCGTCCGGCGTGATGCCCTTGAACACGTTGAGGTCGGCGCCCGCGCTGAAATAGCCTGCGACGGCGCTCGCCAGCACGAGCACGCGAACCTCGCGGTCGGCCAGGGCGGCGGCGATGGCGTCGTGCGTCTGCTCCACCATCGCGCGGGTAAAGGCATTGACCGGCGGGCGGTCGAATTCCAGCCAGCCGACATGGCGCACCGTCGACAGGCGAACGAAGGAACGGTCCTCGGTCATGCACGTCTCCTCCCCCGCACAGCCTGTCTCACGCTGGCGTCGAAGGCCAGCGCGCGCTGGCGGTCGGCGCTGCGGCTGTCGCTCAGCGCACCGAGCGCGCCACCCGCGCGAGCATCAGCATGGCGACGAGCGACAGCATGGCGGCCGCGAAGACGACCCACAGCGCGCCGATCGTGCCGTAGCCGGTCATCACCGCGGCCAGGATCGGCGGCGCCGCCGCCGAGACGATGCCCTGCGGCAGGGCCAGCCGGCCCATGTAGGCGCCGAACTGGCCGCGTCCGAAAAGCGCGAGCGGCAGCGTCGCCCGCTGCACGGCCTTCAGTCCGTTGGCGATGCCGAACCCGACGATGGCCAGCAGGGCGACGGCGAAGCTGCCGCCGTCGATCAGGGCCAGTCCCAGCCCCAGCGGCAGGACGGTCGAGCCGAAGATCGCCGAGGTGATGATCGAATAGCGGTGCCCGAACAGAAGGTCGATCAGCCGCACGCCGATCTGCGAGGGGCCGAGCAGGGAGGCGAGCAGCACCGCCGCGGCCGGCGCATGGCCGAGGCCGCGCATGAATTCGATCATGTGCACCATGGCGCCGGTGAAGACGAACGCGCCGCTGGACAGGGTGAGCGACAGCAGCACGAAGGCGCGCGAGCGGGCCTCGATCGGCACGCCGGTCGCGATCGGGCCGGCCGGCCCGGTGACGGGATGCGTCGGCGGCCAGCGCGGCAGCACCAGCCAGTGGATGGGCGCGCAGGCCAGGAGATGGATGGCGGCATAGGCCAGCACGGTGCCGCGCCAGCCCATCATCGCGTCGAGCGCGCCCGACAGCGGCCAGAAGACGGTCGAGGCGAAGCCGCCGATGATGGCCAGCAGGCCGATGGCGCGTCGTGCCGCCGGACCGGCGATCTGCGCCAGGGCGATGCTGGAGGGCGTGCTGAGCGCCAGGGTCGAGGCGACTCCCAGCGCCGCCCAGCAGGCGAGATAGGAGACCATGCCCTGCGAGAAGGACAGTGCGGCGAGCGACGCCGCATAGAGCAGCGAGCCTGCGGTCATGATGAGGCGTGCGCCCTCGCGGTCGATCAGGCGGCCGACGTGCGGCGCGACCAGCGCGCCGATGCCGAACATCACGGTGATGCCGGCGAAGACGATCTCGCTTGCCAGCCCCAGCGACTCGCCGATCGGGCGCCCCAGCACGGAGGGCATCAGGAAGGTGGTGCCCCAACCCACGATCTGCGTGAAGCCGAGGCCGGCCGTGGCCAGGTGTGTCGCTTTGGCGGCGGGCGTGAGCGTCACGCCGCCCGGGCTCGCTCGGGATAGAGCGACAGCAGGCCGGCCTCGCTGGCCGGGCAGACGCCGCGCTCGGTGATCAGCGCCGTCACCAGCCGCGCCGGCGTCACGTCGAAGGCCGGGTTGGCCGCCGGGCTGCCCTCGGGGAGCACGTCGACGGTGACGACCTCGCCCGATGCGGTGCGTCCCGCGATGCGCGACACCTCGCTGGCAGGGCGCTCCTCGATCGGGATCGCCGCGCCGTCGTCGAGGGTCCAGTCGATCGTGGGGTAGGGCAGGCCGACATAGAACGGCACGCCGTTGTCCCGCGCGGCCAGGGCCTTCAGGTAGGTGCCGATCTTGTTGCAGACGTCGCCGCGGCGCGTGGTGCGGTCGGTGCCGGTGATGCAGAAGTCGACCTGGCCGCGCTGCATCAGGTGGCCGCCGGCATTGTCGGCGATCACGGTGTGCGGCACGCCGTGCTTGGCGAGTTCCCAGGCCGTCAGGCTGGCGCCCTGGTTGCGCGGCCGCGTCTCGTCGACCCAGACATGGATGGGGATGCCGGCATTGTGCGCCTGGTAGATGGGCGCGAGCGCCGTTCCCCAGTCGACGGTGGCCAGCCAGCCGGCATTGCAGTGGGTCAGCGCGTTGATCCGCTCGCCGCGCGGCTTGATCTGCCGGATCAGGCCAAGCCCGTTCTCGCCGATGCGCCGGCAGATCTCGGCATCCTCGTCGCAGATCTCGGCCGCGCGCCGGTAGGCCGCCGCGCGCCGCCCGGCCGGCGGCAGCGGCGCCAGCAGCGCGCGCAGGTCGTCCAGCGCCCAGCGCAGGTTGACCGCGGTGGGGCGCGAGGCGAGCAGCGTGTCGTAGGCGTGGACGAGCATGGCGTCGGACGGCTCGGCCGCCATCGCAAGGGCCATGCCATAGGCCGCGGCGGCGCCGATCAGCGGCGCGCCGCGCACGACCATGGTGCGGATGCCCTGCTCGGCCTCCTCCATCGTCCGCCAGTCGCGCACCACGAACCGGTGCGGCAGGAGGGTCTGGTCGATCACCTGCACGGTCGTCCCGTCGGCACCGAGCCAGATCGTGCGGTAGGGCGTGCCGTCGACCTTCATGCGTCGGAGTTACGGGAGTGAGGCGTGGCAGGTCAAGCGATGCTGGTCAGCGCGCCGCGCGAACCGGGTTTACGAAATCGACGCCCTCGAAATCCTTCTCGTTGTCGGTGACGACGGTACAGTCGTTCGCTTCGGCGATGGCGGCGATGATCGTGTCGAGGGCGCTGCGGGGCCGGCCCTTCGCTTTTCCCTCCGCCATCAGCCGCGCCCAGGCGAGGGCCGCCTTCTCGTCGAACGGCAGGACACGCCCGGCAAAGAGGCGCTGAGGCCCCTGCGCGCTCGAAAACCACGCTTCCAGCTGATCGCGCCGCTTGCTCGCCGGCTTCTCCAGGATGCCCCGACGGATTTCGGCGACGGTCAGGGAAGCGATGAAGAGGTCGTCGTCGGCCTGCTCGGCCATCCAGGCGATCAGGGAGGGGGCGGGCGCAGGCTTCGTGAAGTTGCTGAGGATATTGGTGTCGAGCAGGTAGCGCATCAGATGTCGACCTTGCGCCCCGCCTCGCGAGGCCGGCTCAGCTTCAGCCCCGACCCGGCCAGGGGCGAAGCGAGCAGCGCCCTGACGATCCCCCCCTTGCGCGCAGGAGCACCGCCGAGGGCGTGGCCGACCGCCTCGCGCAGCCGTTCCGCCTGCTGTCCACCTTCCGCCAGCTTGCGGGCCACCGAACGGATCAAGTCGCGATCCTGATCGCGGCCCACGACTTCGAAGCGACCGACACCTTGCTCTCGAAGCCTTCGACGATAGGCGTCGATCGCCCGCTGCTGGGAGGTTTTGCCCATGGTTCGGCTCCGGCTATAGCCGGTAATATAGCCGGCCATGCCGGGAGTTCAAGATTGTCGCTCCTTGTGCCGGCGTGGCGCGGCAGGCCAGGGCTCCGCCCGTCGCTCGGGACGACGGAAGTCAGATCCCCCGCGCCACCGCGTCGACGATCGCCGCCGCGTCGAGCTTGTAGGCCCGGTACAGGTCGGGGATGTCGCCCGACTGGCCGAACGCCTCGATGCCCAGCGGCACCGTGCGCTGGCCGCGCACGGAGCCCAGCCAGGACAGCGCCAGCGGGTGGCCGTCCAGCACCGTGACCAGCCGCGCGTCGGGCGACAGGGGCGCGAGCAGGCGCTCGACGGGGCTCGCGCCACGGTCGACCAGCCCCGCCGTGCGGCCGCGATTGCGCTGGGCGGCCAGCCAGTCGGCGTGCAGGCGGTCGGGCGAGGTCAGCACAGCCAAGCCGGCACCCGCGAAGTCGCGCGCGACGCTCTCGTGCGCGGCGATCGCCTCCGGCGTCACGGCGCCCATCGCCACGATGGCGACGTCGGCGCCGGGCTCCGGCGGCGCATACCAGTAGCCGCCGGAAACGATGTCGGCCTCCTGCTGCGGCGACAGCGTGCGCTCGGGCTGCGGCAGGCTGCGGGTCGACAGCCGCAGATAGACCGAACCGCCCTTGTCCTGCTGCATGTACTCGAAGCCGTGGCGCATGATGACGGCCAGCTCGTCGACATGCGCCGGCTCGTAGGAGAGCAGGCCGGGCTGGCCGATGCCGATCAGCGGCGTGTGGATGCTCTGGTGCGCGCCGCCCTCCGGCGCCAGCGTCACGCCCGACGGCGTCGCCACCACCATGAAGCGCGCATCCTGGTAGCAGGCATAGTTCAGCGCATCGAGGCCGCGCGCGATGAAGGGATCGTAGAGCGTGCCGATCGGCAGCAGCCGCGCGCCGAACAGCTGGTGGCTGAGCCCCAGCGCGGCCAGCTGGATGAACAGGTTGTTCTCGGCGATCCCCAGCTCGACATGCTGGCCGCCCGGCGTCTTGCGCCACAGCTGGGCCGACACGACCTTGAGCTCGCGGAACACGTCCTCGGCCTCGGTATGGGCCCACAGACCGCGCCGGTTCACCCACGGGCCGAGATTGGTCGAGACCGTGACGTCGGGCGAGGTCGTGACGATGCGGCGGCCGAGCTCGCTGTCCTCGGCGGCGATGGCGTTCAGGATCTTGCCGAAGCCCTCCTGCGTGCTCGACTTGCGGTCGGCAGGGCGCGGCAGCGCCGGCGGGATCGCGACCACGGGCGCGTCGGTGCGGCGCCGCCCCGCGGCGTTGAAGGGCGCGGCGTCGAGGAAGGCCTGCAGCTCGGCGGGCGCGGCGGAGAGGCCCGCGAACTTCTCCCATTCCTGGCCGTCGGCGATGCCCATGCCCTTCTTGAAGCCGGCCATCTGGTCGAGCGTCATCAGGCCGGAATGGTTGTCCTTGTGGCCGGCGAAGGGCAGGCCCTGTCCCTTGATCGTGTAGGCGATGAAGCAGGTCGGCTGGTCGCCCTCGACGCCCTCGAACGCGTCGAGCACGGCCTGCATGTCGTGGCCGGCCAGGTTGGTCATCAGCCGGTGCAGGCCCGCATCGTCATGCTGCTCGAGGATGCGGCGGATGCCCGGATACTGGTTGAGGTCGCGCGTCAGCGCCTCGCGCCAGCCGGCGCCGCCCTTGTAGACCAGCGCCGAGTAGAGCGAGTTGGGGCAGTCGTCGATCCACTGCCGCAGATGCTCGCCGTCGGGCTGGGCGAAGGCCGCCTCCAGCAGCTTGCCGTATTTCAGCGTGACGACCCGCCAGCCGACCAGCTCGAACATCTCGCCGATGCGGCCGAACAGCCGGTCGTTCACCACGCCGTCGAGGCTCTGGCGGTTGTAGTCGATCACCCACCAGAGGTTCCGCACGTCGTGCTTCCAGCCTTCGAGCAGCGCCTCGAAGATGTTGCCCTCGTCGAGCTCGGCGTCGCCGACCAGCGCCACCATGCGCCCCGTGGGCCGGTTCCCGTCGCCCAGCGCCTTCAGCCGCACATAGTCCTGCACCAGCGACGAGAACAGCGTCATGGCCACGCCCAGCCCGACCGAGCCGGTCGAGAAGTCGACATCGTCGACGTCCTTGGTGCGCGAGGGGTACGACTGCGCCCCGCCCAGCCCGCGGAAGCGTTCCAGCTTCTCCCGCGTCTGGTGGCCGAACAGGTACTGGATGGCATGGAAGACCGGCGAGGCGTGCGGCTTCACCGCGACGCGGTCCTCGGGCCGCAGCACCGAGAAGTAGAGCGCCGTCATGACCGTGGCCAGCGAGGCGCAGGAAGCCTGGTGGCCGCCGACCTTCAGCCCGTCGCGGTTGGGCCGCACGTGGTTGGCATGGTGGACGGTCCAGGCGCTGAGCCACAGCACCTTGCGTTCGAGTTCGCGCAGCAGCCTCAGCCGCTGGACGGGGGCGAGGGTGGTCATGGACACGGCATACGCCTCGTTGCGGGGAATATCCTTGCGTTTGCCCCCGGAAAGCGCCTGTATAGGGAAGGATTGCGCCGAAAAGAGGAAACCGGAGCAATGATCTCCCTCGACGCGATCGACCGGCGCATTCTGGACCGGCTGCAGAAGAACGGCCGGCTGAGCAACGCCGACCTCGCCGACCAGGTCGGCCTGTCCTCTTCGCCCTGCTGGCGGCGGGTGCGGGCGCTGGAGGAGGCGGGGGTCATCAAGGGTTACGCCGCCCAGGTCGATGCCAAGGCGGTCGGCCTCGCGGTCAACGTCTTCATGAGCGTCTCCCTGTCGACCCAGGTGGAGAAGGCGCTGCAGGCCTTCGAGCGGGCCGCGGCGCAGCGGCCCGAGGTCATGGAATGCTACCTGATGACGGGCGACAGCGACTACCTGCTGCGCATCGTCGTGCCCGACCTCGAGGCCTACGAGCGGTTCGTCATGGACTTCACCAAGATTCCCGGCATCGCCCAGATCCGCAGCTCCTTCGCGCTGCGCACGGTCAAGCAGGGCGCGGCCCTGCCGCTGGGAACATGAGCCGCGCCGACAGCCGGCCGACCAAACAGGGAGATCGCGTGCGCGTGCCATACGGAACCATCGTCCTGCTGCTGCTGGCGGCCTTTCTCTATGTCGGCATGGCCGCGAACCTGACGGGACTGCGCGGCACCGACGCGGCCGGCCGCGGCATGGCGCTGGGCTTCGCGGTCGTCATCGGCTCCCTGCTGTGGCTGGTGCTGACCGGCCTGTTCGTGCTGGCCTGGGTCAACGGCCGCCTGCCGCCCTGGGCGGCGGTGGCGGTCGTTCTTCTCCTGCCGCTGTCGGGGGTCGCCGCCGCCGTGGGCACGGCCTATGCCGACGAGCGCGGCCGCTGGCTGATGGCGGCCCCGTTCCTGCTGCCGCCCCTGCTGGCGCTCTACGCGCTGTGGGCCCGCCTGCCGGCTGCCCATGAGGCCCTGCCGCCGGTGCCGACCAGCGCCGTGCTGGGCGGCGCGATCCTGCTGCTGACCGTCGTGCCGCTGGCGATCGGCTGGATCGAGACCCTGCCCAATCCCGAGCGCGACGCATTGCGGGCCGAGCAGCAGCGCCGCTACGAGGAAGACATGGCGCAGCGCGGCCGCGAGGCCGCCGAGGCCGAGGAAGCCCGCTTTGCCGCGCTCGGCCCCGGCTCGCCGCTGGCGGACTGGCTCGACTTCCTGGTGCCCGGCAGCGCGTATTTCGAGCAGGCGCTGCAGGGCGCCCGCGGGGTCACGAGCCGCAACCGCGATGCCGCGGCCCTCCTGCGCGAGGGCCGTCTGCTGGAGCTGGAGACGCTGTGGCAGCTCGATCTCGACCCCGCCGCGATCTGCGAGGCCTATGCCGGGGCGCTGCAGGCGCAGGCGGCGAAGATCGACCGCACCCGCGAGGCCTATGTGACGGCCGCGCTGGAGATCGAGCACCAGCTCGGCAACATGAAGTGGCTCGTGCATGCCGGCTGCACGCTGGACCGTGCCCTGGCCGAGCTGGAAGCGCGCATCCGCGCCATCGCCGACAACGACCGCCTGACCGGCATCGCCGACGCCGTCGCCGCCCTGCGCCAGCGGAAGTGAGAGCTTTCAGGGCTGCTTCACGGTGCCTCCCCTTCGCGGAGGCCGCGAAGGGGAGGTGTCGCCGTCATCCGGCGACGGAGGGGTCATCGGCGACGCGCAGGTCCCGCATTCACCCGAGGTCGATCGTCCCCTTGAGCATGGGCACGCAGCGCCCGCCGATATAGGTCGCGACCACCCGTCCGGCCTTCTTCTCGGCGGCGGCCTGCAGCAGGCTGGGCCGGCCCATGTCGAAGCCCTGGCCGATCGTCTTGTTCAGCACGAGGTCGGCTTCGGGCCGGAAATGCGCCAGCAGGCCGATCAGCACGACGTTGGCGCTGCCGGTCGCGGGATCCTCGGGCACGCCGAACAGCGGCGCGAACATGCGCGACTGGATCTCGACGCCCGCTTCGCGGACGCGCGTGTAGAGATGCACCCCGACGGCGCGGGACATCGGCAGGTGCCGGGCCAGCACGTCGGTGTGCACGGCCGCCCTGGCCAGGGCCGCGCGCGAGGCGACCTCGGCGAAGACGAAGTTGTTGCCGCACGAGGCGATGACCGGCCGGTGCGTGCCCGTCGCGATGTCGCCGGCCTCCAGCCCGCACATCTCGGCGACCAGCGCCGGCGCGATCTCCTCGCCCAGCGCCAGTGCCTGCGGCGCCGCCAGCCGGGCCGCCACGACCGTGCCGCCCTCGCGCGTCAGGTCGATGGGCACCAGCCCGGCCTTCTCCTCGAAGACCAGCCGGTCGCCCGTGATCGGCCGGCCGTGGCAGGCGCCCCGCCGCGCCAGCACGAAGGCCGTCCCGACATTGGGATGGCCGGCGAAGGGCATCTCGGCCTTGGGCGTGAAGATGCGCACCTCGGCGGTGTGGGCGGGGTCCCGGGGCGGCAGGACGAAGGTCGTCTCGGCCAGGTTGAACTCGGCGGCGATGGCCTGCATCTGCTCCGTCGCCAGCCCCGTGGCGTCGGGGAGGACGGCCAGCGGGTTGCCGCCGAAGCGGCGGTCGGTGAAGACGTCGACGGTGGTGAAGTCCAGTTTCATGGCGCGGACCCTATCCGCTTGCAGGGAGCCTCCAGAACGAGATTAATTCGTCCTCGGGAGGAAATTGTTTGGCCTGGACCATGCGGGCCGATCACCCACGGGGCGGCAACGATCGAGGCAGAAGAACCATGACGCAGATTTCATACGACCACGGCGTGTCGACCCGGAAGCTGATCGGCGAGACGATCGGCGCCTTCTTCGACCGCACCGTGGAGGCCCATCGCGACCGCGAGGCGCTGGTGGTGCGCCACCAGGGCATCCGCTGGAGCTGGGGCGAGCTGGGCCGGCGTGTCGACGACCTGGCGGCCGGGCTGCTGTCGCTGGGCCTGGAGCGCGGCGACCGCGTCGGCATCTGGTCGCCCAACAACGCCGAATGGACCCTGACCCAGTTCGCCACCGCCAAGGCCGGGCTGGTGCTGGTCAACGTCAACCCGGCCTACCGCCGCGCCGAGCTCGAATACGCCATGAACAAGGTCGAGTGCCGGGCGCTGATCCTGGCGCCGGCGCTCAAGACCTCGAACTACCTCGAGATCGTCGACGAGCTGGTGAAGGCGGGGCGCCTGCCGCACCTGCGGCACGTCGTGCGGCTGGGCACGGAGAAGACGCCGGGCATGCTGAACTTCGACGACGTCGCGGGCGCCGGCTCCAACGCCGAGCGGATGAAGCTGGCCGAGCTGGGCCCGACCCTGCAGTTCGACGACGCCATCAACATCCAGTTCACCTCGGGCACGACGGGGCACCCGAAGGGCGCGACACTCAGCCACCACAACATCCTGAACAACGGCTACTTCGTGGGCGAGGGGCTGAAGCTCACGCCCGCCGACCGGCTGTGCATCCCCGTGCCGCTCTACCACTGCTTCGGCATGGTGATGGGCAACCTGGGCTGCCTGACCCACGGCTCGACCATGGTCTATCCGGCCGAGACCTTCGACCCGCTGGCCACGCTGCAGACCGTGGCGGAGGAGCGCTGCACGGCGCTCTACGGCGTGCCGACCATGTTCATCGCCCAGCTCGACCACCCGGAGTTCGCGAAGTTCGACCTCGCGAGCCTGCGCACCGGCATCATGGCCGGCTCGCCCTGTCCCATCGAGGTGATGAAGAAGGTGCAGAGCCAGATGAACATGGGCGAGGTCACGATCGCCTACGGCATGACCGAGACCTCGCCGGTCTCGACGCAGTGCGCCACCGACGACCCGCTGGAGAAGCGCGTCGCGACGGTGGGCCAGGTCCTGCCGCACATCGAGATCAAGATCGTCGACGCCGAGGGCCGCGCCGTGCCGCGCGGCGAGACCGGCGAGTTCTGCACCCGCGGCTACTCGGTGATGAAGGGCTACTGGAACGACCCGGAGAAGACCGCCGAGGCGATCGACGAGGCCGGCTGGATGCACACCGGCGACCTCGCCACCATGGACGCCGAGGGCTATGTCAACATCGTCGGCCGGCTGAAGGACATGGTGATCCGCGGCGGCGAGAACGTCTATCCGCGCGAGATCGAGGAGTTCCTCTACCGGCATCCCAAGATCCAGGACGTGCAGGTGATCGGCGTGCCCGACCCGCGCTTCGGCGAGGAGATCTGCGCCTGGATCAAGCTGCATCACGGCAGCAGCGCGACGGCCGACGAGATCCGCGACTTCTGCCGGGGCGAGATCGCCCACTACAAGATCCCGCGCTACATCGAGTTCGTCGACGCCTTCCCGATGACCATCACCGGCAAGATCCAGAAGTTCGTCATGCGCGAGCAGACGATCGAGAAGCTGGGCCTGAAGGCGCAGAAGACGGCGTGACCGTCACGCCGGCGGGACGGGCGGTCGCGCGTCTGCCCCGGCTCGGCGCCCTCCCCGGGGGCTCGATGGCATCCAGCTCCGTGTACACGGCCTCCCGAGCAGCCGCTTCGAGATCGCAAGCGCCGCCGACGACCGGGCGATCAGAAGGGCCGTGCTGTCGCAGAGCTCCTGTTGGCGGCTGATCGTTTCCGAAATGGCGCGGGTCAGTTCCAGCCGCTTCTTCCACAGCGCGAAGGGGGAGGGGTTGTTCATCTGCGCCGCTCGACCATGGTTGCCGCTCCGCTGCCTCGGGTGGCGAGGCAGATGCTGCGCAAGGGCGGCGGAACTTGGGCACGAAAATGAATTCTATGAAATAATCGGCGGGGTGGGCGTGCTCTGCAGATTGCCCACCGGGGATTCCCCCGCTACATCGGGTCCGTCGGCGCCTTCCCGATGAATGCACGAGCCGACGATCGGGAAGCTGGAGGCTCGCGGCGCAGAAGACGGCGTGACGGGCGGGTGAGAGGAGCGCTCAGCTCATGGAGGATGGCCCACCATCGCGGTGGTGGACGGTGCCGCAGGCCCTCGTCTGGATCGTGACTCGCAGCGACCAGGCGGTGATTTGCGCCAGCCGTCTAAGGACATTGGCCAGCCTTCGGCGGGTGGCCTGGGGCGTGCCGCCTCCTGCCTATGCTGAACCACCAATTTCCCCAAGCGCCGCACCTCATGAATTGGTCCGGGCATGGCGTGCTCGACGCGTGGCAATCCATGGCCGCGAGGGCGGAGCAGGAGCATCTCGACCGGTTCCACCACGGGATGACCGCTACCTCCGTGACTATCGAGGCGAGGCGTGCCTTGGCCTCAAGACGCTCTACTTCAATAGCCATCCCTTCTGGGCGGGCCTCACGGTGCAATCAGATGATTGCAGACGGAGTTGGCCGGCGCCAATTCCCCCCGTCTCCCGGACGTCCAGGAAATCGGCGACTGCGCCCGCTCCTACGGCAGCCGACGTGCTGGCGTCGATTGAGGAGAATCGTAGAGCGCTGAGGGCGGAACGAAAGAGGGCGGGGCGTGATGTGCTGCTGAAAGCGGCCATGGATCGCTTTGGCCTGTCGCGGAAGGTTGCGCTTGAAATCTGGAACAGTGCGCCCCGAGACCGCAAAGGTGGCCGGCCGAAGCGCTCCTGAACCTGGCATCGCGAAAGGTGGCAACTCCACGTTAGGCGTCCATCTTCTACGTCGTGAATTCTCCGCCCATCGACACAGGCTCCATGAGCAGCAGGCGGGAGAAGCAAAGAGTGTTCCTCGCGGAACTCCCTCCGGCTGGGCAGGCGTCCTGCGTCGTCCAACGGAGTTCCGGCCGTGTTCGACCTCTTCTTCCGACCGTATTGGCCCGATCACTGGCCAACACCACGAGACACTCTGCTGAACCCCGACATCGAGGGGGCTAGGGACGCCGTTCCGGCACGCTCGATCGCACAATACCCCACGGTTCAGCCTGCCGAGCCCGGCCTCCTCAAAGCTGGACGGGAATTCAGCATAGGCCCGGTCATGATCCCCGGTTTGGCCGGCTTCCGAATCGATTCAGAGGATGTCCCCGGCTTCAATGTTCAGCCGCCGGACAACGTTCTGGGTTTCCGCCCAGACGAGGATCACGTCAATGAGCAGGATACAACGTGGTCCCTGGAGACGCTCGATCCACCGCTAGACACCGACGACGAGTCACGCCTGCCGGAACGGCCGCAGGTTCCCACGCGACTCTACCCGGCGGCATTCCCGCCACCGTGGTTGGCCTCGATAGCGACAGATGGAGGGCAGATCTCGGGCCACCGTCCAATGCCGGCCATCATGAGCAGCCGCGCTCCCGCCATAACCGCTCAACGCGTGAGTTCTCGGCCGGCAATGGCAGAAGTGCCGTTGAGGCCTTGGCATGCGATGTACGCTGGGCCGCCTGCCCAAACCATGCGACGGCCGTCGCCGCTGATCGTCCGGAGCTTATGGACGCCGGCAAGTGAACCATCGGTGTTGTCGGCGAGGCCGTTGTCCGTCGTCAACGCTGTTCGGGAAACGACGGATGACCTCGGCGCTTGGTCCGGACCGAAGCCGTTCTCGCCTTTGCACCATGCGCCAACGCAGCAGCCAGCGTGGTCGGTGCCGCTTGGTTCATCACGGACGGTGCCTCCCCCCGCAGGGAGCCCGAGGGCGACGCATCGGGCCCAACAAGAATCTTCTCCGCTGACCGAAGCGATCCGACAATTCAGGGAGGCAGATGCCCGGCGGCCGCTCGCTTCGCTCCGTGCGTCGCCGTCATCCATAGCTGCCAATCGACATTCTCCCTACGCGCCAGTTCCCGCTGAACAATCCTGGGCACGAAATCTCGTGCAGAGCAGCGTCGACACCATTGTTCCGGGCGCGCACTACCAGAAACTGGCTCAACAGCAACTGGATGCGGGCAACTATCTAGGCGCTGGAGTCTATCAGGCCGCAGCATTCTTGGACGCCGCGCTTGGCACGGCGACGTTGGGCCTGAGCACAAGAGCCACGGCAGCGGCCAGGGTCGCCGCTCGTGAAGGAGCCAACCTTTTCAGGAGGGTCTTCGAGTCACGATCGCAGCTGATCAGATATCTCGGAAAGGCTCCTGAGGGCATGCAGTGGCATCACATCGTCGAGCAATCGCAAGCGGCACAGTTCGGCCAGCAGCGCATCCAGAGCGTGGAAAATATCGTCGCGATTCCAATTGAGCTGCATGCAAGATTGAGTGCGTTCTATTCATCAAAGCAGGCTTTTTCTGAGCCCACTACCGTCCGCGAATGGCTAAGGACGCGAACTTTTGAGTCGCAGTATGAATATGGAATGAGACAGCTGCGCCGCATTCTCGGATACTAGCGAAAGCATGGAGAGCACCATGACATCTTCTAAAGACAGATACATTGCAGAAGCGGCTGAGCATGGTCGCTGTACCGAGAGTGGGGACTACAAAAGGGGGAATGCCGCTTTCGACAGGATGAAGATTGCCTTAGCTGAGTTGAGGCGATCCCCTGATCGAGGTGAATCAACTTTGATCGAGTTGCTGGATCATCCAAATGAGTGGGTTAAGCTTGGAGCAGCCACGCATCTCCTCCCGTTGCGGGCGGACCTTTCCATTGCGGTCCTTGAAGCGCTTGCCTCTGAAAGACAGGGTATGATCGGATTCGATGCAGAGATGGTTCTTCTAGAATGGCGGGCGGGAAGCTTGAAGGTGCCATGAGGGCTTCGGCACCCAGGAGCACAGCGACGTTTCATTTTTTCTTTCCCTCTCTTCCGACCAGCCATCGTAGCAGCTGAGATCGCAGTCGATGCAGGGTCTGAAAGCAACCTTCGCTGGATGCTCCACCCAAGACACCGCAATCCCATTGTGAGGTCTAGAATGAACTGAGTCGGTATTGACCTGACAGATTGCGCTAAGCCGGGTGTCGCAAAGGAGGGGCTGCTCCGAAGCAGCGATGAGCCGTCTGGCCACGGCGCTCCCGGGATCTTGGACGAGGAGAATGAGGCTTGTTTGCTGCAAGCGCGCCGGCAGAAAAGGGTCGCCGGCGCCCGAAGACGCTTCTTTGCCAGTAGTCGGACCTAAAAAACTTCTACTACTTTGCATAACGCAATTTGCGGTATAGTTCATTACAAGATATTCTATTGCCGATTGATCAGACACTTCTCGTTCTCCGGATCTCCCCGATTGCGCTGCTCTCTTGGTCCCGAGCGACCTTTGGCGTCCTCTTCACCTGCCGCTTGTCGGTACGAACGACGCCCGTCGCAACTCTCGAACTTCGGAGCAATCCATGACGTCCCTAAAGGACCGATACATCGCGGCCGCCGTCGAACATGGTCGTTGCATGGAGAACGGCAACTTCAGGAAAGGAAATGCGGCCTTCGATCGGATGATGGCGGTCCTCGCGGAATGGAGGCAAGGCGTGGATCGTGGGGAATCGGTTCTGATCGAGTTGCTGGATCATCCAGATGGGTGGGTGACGCTCGAAGCTGCGACACACCTCCTGCCATTGCGGGAGGAACTTGCCACGCCCGTTCTCGAGAAACTTGCATCGGGGCCGCAGAGCATGATCGAATTCAACGCGAAGATGGTTCTTCAGGAATGGCGGAAAGGGGCCTTGAAGGTGCCATGAGCGCTGCGGTGCGCAGGCAGGCAGCGACGCCTTGTTGCGCGGCATCGCTCGCCGTCTCAGGCACCTGCCGCGCTCGGCCGGGAGAGAAGCGAGCCCCCCTGTACGGAGCGCAAAAAGTCGCCGGCAGGCGAGAAAGCGCTATCTTGCCAGTTATTGCAATAGAGAACTTTTGTTATTGAACAGGACCGAATATCTGATATGATGAATGAGGTGCTGTTCTATCCATCGTCGATCCGACACTAATCTTTCCCGCCTTCGCTACGGCCGGTTGGCCTTCAGGAACATCCTGATGTGGCGCAGCGCCAGCGGGATGCGCTCGGGCACGTCCTTCCACGGATAGAGGCTGACCTGCGCGTCGGGCGCCAGCATCGCGGCCTCCATCGCCACCGCGTAGGGATGGGGCGGGATGTCGTCCGGCAGGATCAGGACCGGTGTCCGGCAGGCGCGCACGAAGTCGCGCGTCACGGTGAACACGAAGTCGGCGTTGGCGCGGTACATGCTGGCCAGGAAGGCGCTGGCCTGGTCCATCGTGATCTCGGGCCGGCGCTCCACCAGGGCCGGCGCCCAGCCGTTCATGTTGTTCTGGTAGAACTGGTCGGGCAGCTCGGGGCGATGCCCGCTGGGCTGCGTCAGCACGGCGGCGACGACGCGCTGCGGCGCGCGCTTGATCAGGTTCCAGATGAACGGGCCGCCGATGCAGTAGCCCAGCACCAGGAAGCGGTCGATGCCGAGATGGTCCATCAGGCCGATATGGTCGTCAGTGTAGGCGTCCCACGGCCGGCCGGGCTCGAGCGGCCCCAACGACTGGCCGTCCTTGGCGTTGCGCAGGTCGGCGGCGATGCAGCGGAAGCCGTCCGGCGCGAACTCCTTCATCGCGTTGAAGGGATGCGTGGTGTCCAGGCCCGCGATCGTCGAGTTCAGGCCGCCGCCCGGGATGACCAGCAGCGGGAAGCCGTCACCTCTCTCCTCGTAGCGGATGCGGACGTCGCCACGTTCGTAGATCGGCATGTTGGTCTTCCCCCCTCCGCGCTCCCGGGCGCCGATCAGATCCGGCTCGTCCAGTCGGCGTCCTGGATCGGGCCGGCCGGACGCTGGCGGCCGCGCACTTCCTCCACGGCGGATCGCACCTGCTCCTGCCACTGGCGGAAGCCGGCCAGGGCGCGCGGCTTCAGCGCGCGCTTGCCGCGGTCGGAAAGGTACGGCGCGGGATCGGTGAAGGTGCCGTGGACGATGGTCGAGAAGTGCAGGTGCGCGCCGGTCGAGCGGCCGGTCATGCCGACATAGCCGATGACCTGGCCCTGGCGCACGCGGCTGCCCACGGCGACGTCCGGCGCGAAGCGCGACATGTGGGCATAGAGCGTCGTGAACTGCGCCGCGTGGCGGATCTTCACGGTGAGGCCGTACTCGAAGTGCGTGCCGCGCAGCTCGACGACGCCGTCGGCGGCCGCGAGGATGGGCTGCCCGATGCGCGATTCGTAGTCGATGCCGTTGTGGAAGCCGCCGCCCGACAGGCGTCCGTAGTAGCGGCGCGGGCCGAAGGGCGAGGACAGGCGCGCGCCCGGCCGCGGCGGCGCCAGCGCGGGGCCGCCCAGCCGCCGGCCGTCCTCGTCGAACCAGCCGGCCGGCTCGTCCTCCGGCGCATAGCGCCAGAAGGTCTGCGCCGCGCCGTCCTCCGCCGTGACCGAGACGGCAAGGGGACAGGGTCCCCCGTCGGGCGCGGTGCCCAGCGCGACGCGCACGCTCTCCGCGCCGCCGGGGAAGGAATCGAGCAGGGAGAGCATCTCCCGGCTGGCCGCATCCGTGGCCGCCACCTCGTGCAGGCCGACTTCCGCGAGCGGCGGCACGCCGAGCACGGGTCCGGCCGGCAGGACGGCGGCGGCGGACGGGCTCGTGCCGCGGCCGAAGGCGCAGGTCTCGCCCGATGCTGCCGGCACCTCCTGCGGCGGCGGCCGGTGCGCGAAGCCGTCGAGCCCTTCAGGCTTCGGCACGCTGTCCTGCGGCTTGCGATCGAGACGGGTGTAGTCCGGCGTGCGGACATGCGCGGCGGCATCGGCGACCGGCAGGGCGGCGAGCCAGAAGGCGGCGGCGGCGAGCCGCAGCGCCGAGGGCCTACGGGCTCTGCCGGCAGGACATGCGACCGTCGTCATGGACCTGCTCCCCCCTGGCAGCGTTGCGAACGCGGGAGCCTAGCGCCGGGCGACGACGGACTCCAACCGGATTCTCGGCGACGATTCACGAGCCCTGAACGAAGCACGTCATCGCGCCGCGGAGGCGATGCCCGTCAGCCGCTCCACGACGTCGAGCTGGATCTTCGCCGCCTCGACCATCTGGGCGATCGGCACGGATTCGTTGGCGGCATGGCCCTGCGCGCCCGAGCCCGGCCCGAAATTGATGATCTCGATGCCGTCGTCGGCGTAGTAGCGGCCGTCGCTGACGCCGGTGGCGTTCAGGAACTTCACCTTGCGCCGCGTCTGCGCCTTTACCGCCGCCTCGAAGGCCGCGACCGCGGCGCCGTTCTCGGGCGCGAAGAAGCCGTTGGTGCCGGTCAGGAACTCGACCGCGTACTGGCTGCGCGGCTCGCCCACCTTGTCGATCACGGCCTTCAGCTCGCGGAAGGCGTCCTTGACCTTCTCGTCCGGCAGCAGGCGGCGGTCGATCTCGACGGTGCAGGCCGAGGGCACGACGTTGGTGTTGTGGCCGCCATGGAACATGCCGACGTTGACCGTCGACTTCATGGCGCCGCTGACGCGCTTGGGCAGCACCTTGTCGTAGTGCGCCTGCAGCGCGCCGACCAGGCGCATCATGCGCAGGATGGCGTTGTCGCCGCCCGCGGGATTGCCGGCATGGGCGGCCTTGCCGCGCGTCGTGATCCGCGCCCACATCACTCCGCGCTCGGCGACGATCAGGTTGTTCTCGGTCTGCGCGCCCAGGATCAGCGCGTCGGGCCGCACCTTGCCGCTCTGGCGCAGGAACGCCATGCCGTCGGGGCCGAGATTCTCCTCGTCGGCCACGAAGGTGAAGATCAGCTCGCCGGTGCGCGGGCCGCCGCGGCGGGCGATCTCCTCGGCCAACCAGAGCTGCACGGCCATGCTGCCCTTGCAGTTGCCGGCGCCCAGCCCGTAGACCAGGCCGCCCTTCACCAGCGCCCTGAAGGGATCGCTCTTCCAGTTGGCGCGCTCGCCCACGCCCACCGTGTCGACATGGGCGTTGAAGGCGACGACCGGTCCTTTGCTCTTGCTCTTGAGGCGCGCGACGACGTTGTCGACGCCCTTGGTCTTGCTGGCGATCTCGACCTTGTAGCCCGCCTTCTTCAGGCGCTTCGCCGCGTAGGCGCAGATCTCGACCGAGGTGCCGGGCGGGTAGGGGCTCGGCAACGCGATCAGATCCGACAGGATGGCGACGAGGTCTGACGAGAGTTGTCTGGACACGATGTTTCCTTCGATCAGCGGTTTGCCAGCTCTTCCAGCACCGCGACCAGCACGCGGGTGCCGGCGGCGAGGTCGGAGGGGGAGGCGTTCTCGATCTCGTTATGGCTGACGCCGCGTTCGCAGGGCACGAAGATCATGCCGGCAGGGCAGAGCGTGGCGATGTGCATGGCGTCGTGCCCGGCGCCCGACGGCATGTCCATGCTGGAGAGCTTCAGCGCGCCGGCCTTGGCGCGGACCAGGCCGATCACCGCGGGATCGAAGTCGGTCGGCGCCACGTGGGTGACGCGCTCGATGGCGGCGGTGCAGGGCGCCGCCTCGCGCGCGACGATGTCGTGCAGCTTCTTCTCGTGCGCGTCCAGCACGGCGTCCGAGGGATGGCGCATGTCGATGGTGAAGCCCGCTCTGCCCGGCACGGTGTTGGGCGAGCCGGGATGGACCTCGACGCGGCCGATCGTGAAGCGCAGCGTGTCGTCGGCGTCGGTCGTGGCGGCATACATCGCGGCGGCGATGCGCGTGGCGGCGGCGAAGGCGTCCTTGCGGGCGGCCCGCGGCGTCGTGCCGGCGTGGGCCTCCTCGCCCGCGACCTGCACGATGTAGCGCCGGCTGCCCTGGATGCCGGTGACCACGCCGATCGTCTTGCGCTCGTTCTCCAGCCGCGGGCCCTGCTCAATATGGGCCTCGACATAGGCGGCGACGGGAAAGCCCGGCGCGCCGCCGCGCAGCGGCGCGGGGGCGGCCTTCAGGGTCGCCGCCAGCGCGTCCTTCAGCGACACGCCTTCCCAGTCCTTCGCGGCCAGCATGTCGTCGAGCGCGTAGCGTCCCGCGAACACCGCCGAGCCCATGGCGCCGGGCTGGAAGCGCGAGCCCTCCTCGTTGGTCCACGCGACGGCGATGACCGGCCGCTTCGTCGTGACGCCGGCATCCTCCAGCGCCTCCAGCGCCTCGAAGGCCGCCAGCACGCCGTACATGCCGTCGAAGCGACCGCCGGTCGGCTGGCTGTCCATGTGCGAGCCGCTCATCACCGGCGTCGCCTCGGGATCGCTGCCTGCGCGGCGGACGAACAGGTTGCCGATGGCGTCGGTGAAGATCTCGAAGCCGCGCGCGCCTGCCCAGGAAGCGAGCAGGTTGCGCGCCGCCGCATCCTCGGGCGACAGCGCCTGGCGGTTGACGCCGCCCTTGGGCGTGCCGCCCAGCCGGGCCATGTCGGCGTGGCGCTGCCACAGGCGATCCTCGCGAACGGCATTGGCACCGCTCATGCATTCTCTCCCACTTGTTGGCCGAGCTATAGCGGCCCCATAGTCGTGCTTCAATCGGGAGGCCCTGCATGCACAATCACCTCGAGCGCAACCTGGTCGGCTACGGACCCGATACGCCCGATCCGCAGTGGCCCGGCGAGGCGCGCATCGCGGTGAGCTTCGTGCTGAACTACGAAGAGGGCGGCGAGAACACGATCCTGAACGGCGACGCCGCCTCGGAAGTGTTCCTGACCGAGACGCCGGGCGGCACGCCGCTGGTGGGCGCGCGCGACCTGTCGACCGAATCGATGTACGAGTACGGCAGCCGCGCCGGTTTCTGGCGCATCATGCGCCTCTTCGCCGAGCGCGACATGCGCTTCACGTCGTGGGCGGTCGGCCGCGCGCTGGAGCTGAATCCCGCCGCCGGCAAGGCGATGGCCGAGGCCGGGCACGAGGTGGCCAGCCACGGCTACCGCTGGATCAACTACAAGGACTTCACGCTCGAGCAGGAGCTCGACCACATGGCCAAGGCGGTGAAGGCCATCACCGACAGCGCCGGCAAGCCGCCGGTCGGCTGGTACACCGGCCGCTTCGGCATGCACACCCTGTCGGCCGTGATCAGGCACGGCGGCTTCCTCTATTCGAGCGATTCCTACAACGACGACCTGCCCTACTGGGTGCGGGTCGACGGCACGCCGCACCTCATCATCCCCTACACGCTCGAAGTGAACGACATGAAGTTCGGCGTGCCGCCGGGCTACACCTCGGGCGACGGCTGGCTGCAGGCGATGAAGGACAGCTTCGACGTGCTCTATGCCGAGGGCGCGCGGGCACCGAAGATGATGTCGATCGGCCTGCACTGCCGTCTGGTCGGGCGGCCGAGCCGCGCCGCCACCCTGGCGCGCTTCATGGACTACGTGGCCTCAAAGCCCAAGGTCTGGGTGGCCACCCGCGAGGAGATCGCGCGCCACTGGATGAAGGTGCATCCGGCGTCCTAGCGCAGGGCCTGCCTCACCCAGCTCTCGATGCGGCCGGCATCCATCACGCCGGATTGGCGGGCGATCTCGCGGCCATGCTGGATCAGCACGACCGTCGGGATGCCCTGGATGCGGTAGCGCGCCGCGAGGTCGGGCTCCTGGTCGGTGTTGACCTTGGCCAGCCGCACCGACGGCTCCAGGCGCTGGGCGGCGCGCTCGAACTGCGGCGCCATCGCCTTGCAGGGGCCGCACCACGGCGCCCAGAAGTCGACCAGCAGGGGGATGTCGCTCTTGCCGGCATGCGCCTCGAAGGTGCGGCCATCGAGGGCCACCGGATGGCCCTCGAACAGCGGCGCGCCGCAGCTTCCGCACTTGCCGCCACTGCCGGCAGCGAGCTTCTCGCGCGGCGCGCGGTTCAGGGTGTTGCAGGCGGGACAGGCGATGATCAGGCGGTCGGTCATGGGCGTGCGCTTCCAGAAGCCGGCGAACGGTTCGACGGCGATACTCGATGAGAGGTTGCATCGCCTTGACGGGAATCAAGGTCTCTGCGGCAATGTTCCCAGGCCGCCGGAGCATGAGGGGGAGAGACATGAGCGACACGGTCACCGTCACCATCACGCGCCAGGACCGGTACCGGTTCCTGGTCGATTACGGGCCGGGGCTGCCCTCGGGGATCGCCGACGAGCCGCCGCCGCTGGGCCAGGGCACGGGGCCTTCGCCGACCCAGCTGCTGGCGGCCGCCGTCGCCAACTGCCTCTCGGCCAGCCTCCTGTTCGCCGTCGGCAAGTTCAAGGAGGATCCCGGCCAGATCTCTGCCACGGCCGTCTGCGAGGTGGGCCGCAACGAGAAGAACCGCCTGCGCGTCACGGGCATCCGGGTCACGCTGAAGCTGGGCGTCTCGCCCGAATTGCTGACCCATCTCGATCGCGCGCTGGCCCAGTTCCAGGACTTCTGCACGGTCTCGCAGAGCGTGCAGGCCGGCATCCCGTTCACCGTCACCGTCATGGCGCCGGACGGCCGCGTGCTCGCGCCGGCGTGACCCGGGTCAGGCCGGCGTAGCGGGCCTGCCGTCGTCGCGCAGCCAGACATAGATCGCGGGGATCACCAGCACGGTGAGCGCGGTCGAGGAGGCCAGCCCGAAGACCATGGAGATGGCCAGGCCCTGGAAGATCGGATCGGTGAGGATGAAGGCCGCGCCGATCATCGCGGCGGCCGCGGTCAGGAAGATCGGCTTGAAGCGGATGGCGCCCGCCTCGAGCAGCGCGTCGCGCAGGCCGGCTCCTTCGGCGCGGCGGTGCTGGATGAAGTCAACCAGCAGGATCGAGTTGCGCACGATGATGCCGGCCAGGGCGATGAAGCCGATCATCGAGGTGGCGGTGAAGGCGGCGCCCAGCGCCCAGTGGCCCAGCACGATGCCGATCAGCGTGAGCGGCACGGGCGTCAGGATCACCAGCGGCAGCCGGTAGGAGCCGAATTGCGCGACCACCAGGAGGTAGATGCCCAGGATCGCCACGCCGAAGGCGGCGCCCATGTCGCGGAAGGTGACGTAGGTCACCTCCCACTCGCCGTCCCACAGCAGCGACGGCCGCGACTCGTCGGCCGGCTGGCCATGGTAGGCGACCGGCGGCCGGCCGGACGGCCCCCAGTCGAGCCGGGCCATCTCGTCCTCGACGGCCAGCATGCCGTAGATCGGCGCCTCGAAGCGGCCGGCGACCTCGGCCTGGATCATCTCGGCGAATCGGCCGTCGCGGCGGAACAGCGTGTAGGAGGCGGGCTCGCGCTGGACGGTCACGACGTCGCCCAGCTCGACATTGGCGCCCTGGCGCGCCGTGCCGCCGGCCGGCAGCGGCGTCGACAGGATGCGCTCGCCGAACCACTCGGCCTCGCGCGGCAGGGCGACCACGATCTCGATCGGCTTGGCGCCATGGCCGCGCTGCGAGTAGCCGACCTTCACGCCGCCGATGATGGCTGCGATCGTGTCGTACACGGCCTGCTCCTCGACGCCGTAGAACTCCAGGTTCTCCTGGTTGATCGAGAAGCGCAGCCGCTCCGTGGGCTCGTGGAGGGTGTCGTCGATATCGACCGCGAACGGCACCTTGCGGAAGGCCTCGCGAACCTTGAGGGCGGTCTCACGGCGGGATGCCTCGTCGGGACCGTAGATCTCCGCGAGCAGCGTCGACAGCACCGGCGGGCCGGGCGGTACCTCGACGACCTTGACGACCGTTCCCGCCGGCTTTGCGAGCCCTTCGAGCCGCTGGCGGACGTCGAGCGCGATGGCGTGGCTGGCGCGGCTGCGTTCGCCCTTGGGCAGCAGGTTGATCTGCAGGTCGCCCTGCTCGGGCGCGCTGCGCAGATAGTAGTGCCGCACCAGCCCGTTGAAGTTGAAGGGCGCCGCAGTGCCGGCATAGACCTGCATCGAGGTCAGCTCGGGGAGGTCCTTCAGGCGCTGCGCTGCCGCCATGAGCAAGCGCTGCGTGTCCTCGAGCGTGCTGCCCTGCGGCAGGTCGACGACGACCTGCAGCTCGGACTTGTTGTCGAAGGGCAGCAGCTTGACCGTCACGTCGCGGGTGGCGAAGAGCGCGCAGACGGCGACCGTCGCCACGGAGACGGCGGCGAGGAAGAGCATGGCCCGGCGACGCCCCGTCAGCAGGGGGCGGGCGATGCGCAGGTAGAGACGGCCGAGTGTGCCGCCGTCGGCGTGCCCGGAGGTCGCCGGTCCGGCGCCCGCGAAGTGGCGGCCGGCAATGCGGTAGAGCAGCCACGGCGTGATCGTCACCGCGACGAAGAACGAGAAGACCATGGCCATCGAGGCGTTGGCCGGGATCGGGCTCATGTAGGGGCCCATCATGCCGCTGACGAACATCATGGGCAGCAGCGCCACGATGATGGTGAGCGTCGCCACGATGGTGGGATTGCCGACCTCGGCCACGGCCTCGACCGCGGCCGTTTGCAGGTCCGCGCCGCGCCGCGCCTGCCAGTGCCGCACGATGTTCTCGACGACCACGATCGCGTCGTCGACGAGGATGCCGATCGAGAAGATGAGCGCGAACAGGCTGACCCGGTTGATGGTGTAGCCCATCAGCCACGAGGCGAAGAGCGTCAGCAGGATCGTGGTCGGGATCACCACCAGCACGACGATGCCCTCGCGCCAGCCGATCGTGACCGTGATGAGGAGCACGATCGACACCGTGGCGAGCGCCAGGTGGAACAGCAGCTCGTCGGCCTTCTCGGTGGCCGTCTCTCCGTAGTTCCGCGTGACCGTGACCGTGATGTCGTCCGGCACGAGCCGGCCCTGGACGGCCCCGAGCCGGGCGAGCAGCTCGTCCGCCACGACGACGGCGTTGGCGCCGCGCCGCTTGGCGAAGGCCACCGTGACCGTCGGCCGCTGCTCCAGCGCCCCCGCTTCGGTGCGCGTCAGGGTCCAGCTTCGGTGCCCGGTCTTGGCGGCGCCGACGATCACGGTGGCGACGTCCTTGACGTAGACCGGCCGCCCGTCGCGCGAGGTCAGCAGCAGCAGGCCGATGTCGGGCACGCCCTGCAGCGTCTGGCCTGCGACGACGGGCGTGTTCCTGTCGAGCTGCCGGAAGGCGCCGACCAGGAAGGAGCGGTTGGCATTGGCGATCTTGTCGACGAGCTGGTTGAGCGTGATGCCGTAGAGCGCCAGGCGCTCGGGATCGGGCTCGACGCGGATCTGGTTGGGACTGCCGCCCACGATGTAGCTCAGCCCGACATTGTCGACCTTGACCAGCTCGTGGCGCAGCTCGTCGGCGATCTGGAAGAGGCCGTTGTCCGTCCAGCGGTCGGCTGCCGCAGCCTTCGGCGCCAGCGTCAGGGTGACGATCGCGACGTCGTTGATGCCGCGGCCGATGATCAGCGGTTCGGGGATTCCCTTGGGCAGGTCGGCGATGTTGGCGCGGATCTTCTCGTGGATGCGCAGCAGCGCGTCGTCCTCGTCCGTGCCGACGAAGAAGCGCGCCGTGACCAGGACGGAATCGTCCTGGGTGAAGGAATAGACGTGCTCGACGCCGTTGATCGCCTTGACGATGTCCTCGAGCGGCTTGGTGATGAGCTCGATCGCGTCGCCTGCCTTGTAGCCGTTGGCGGTGACCAGGATGTCGACCATCGGGACGCTGATCTGGGGCTCCTCCTCGCGCGGCAGGGCGAGCAGGGCGATGCCGCCGACGATCATCGCCGCAACCAGCAGTAGCGGTGTCAGCGGGGAGACGATGGCGGCGCGGGTCAGGACGCCGGAGATGCCGAGCTTCATGGGAGGCGGCTCATGGATGGGCGAGCGCGTCGCCTTCCTTGACGCCCGAGAGGATCTCGATGCCGCTATCGACCGGCAGCCCGGTCTGCACGGCTACCTCCGTGCCGTCCGCGAGCTTGACATAGTTCACGCCGAAACGGCGGTAGACGTAGGCGGGCGGCACGACCAGCGCATCGCGCTTGCCGGTGGCGACGTAGACGCGCGTGCGCTCGCCGACAAAATAGTCGCCGAGACCGTCGACGACGGCATCGGCGACGACGCGGCCCTGGTCGATCTGCGGATAGACCAGGATGACGCGCCCGCGGCGCAGGGCCTCCTGCTCCTGCTGCTGCAGGCCGCGCGTTCCGACCAGGATGGTATCGCCGGCCTTCATGAAGCGCGCGTGCCGCTCGGGCAGCTGCAGCCTCAGGATGTAGTTGTCGGCAGCCATCGTGGCGATGGTCTCGCCCGGCAGCACGACGCTGCCCACCGCGACCGGAACGGCGAGCACGCGGCCGGCGCCGGGCGCCAGCACGGCACCTTCCGTGGTCTGCTGCTCGACCACCTCGCGATCCGAACGCAGGGCCTGCAGCGTGCGCTCGGCCATGTCGAGGCGTGTACGCGCCTGGTCGAGCTGCGCCTGCGAAACCGTGCCCGACTTGCGCAGCTGCTCCATGCGGCCGTAGTCGAGCTGTGCCTGCTCGAGCGAGGCGCTCTGCGCCTGGATGCGCGAGTCCAGCGCCTGCAGCTGCGGCAGCAGCTTGGGGTCGACGACGAGCGCGACCTGCGCGCCTGCCTCGACACGGTCGCCCTCGCGGACGGTCAGCTTCGTGATGGTGCCGCCGATGCGGGCGCGGGCGCGCAGCTCGCGCACAGGCTCGACCGTGGCGATGACCGCCTTGCGGTCGTCGACCTGACGACGGACGACGACGGCCTGATCGGCCAGGACCGACGAGCTGGTTCCGGCGAGCAGCGCCAGCATCGCAATGATGATTCTGGAGATCATCCTCTGCCGTTCCATCGAATCGAAGAGATGCATGCACTTCACAGCATGCACGGCTGCGGCACCCGCTCCCTTGATGCAGGTCAACGCACCGCTTGCTCGCGGTGGTCATGATCAACCTGCCAGCGGAGCCGATTTCGGAGACGATGGCGTCGCCTTCGTCGCGCTGCCGTAGATCCTGCCGCGCAACGTGAACTGGTCGGCTCGGGGCAACTGGGTCCACGCGGCGAAAGCAGACTTCGAGAAATACTTCCCGCACAAGGTTCGCAGCGGCGTCAGCGAGCCTGGATATGAACGGGTCGTCATGAAACGGCTCGGCATCGAGAGGCTACGCGGAGGATCCGCCCCGGGGCGCAGAGTCGAATGAGGTTGCAGCGCTCGCTCGACTGCAATCGTGCTGGAAGCGAGCGTGGCGAAACCGCGTGTAGATGGTCCTCAATACGGCACGAGAGGCGGCATTCCCGTGCGCGCACCACGGATCATTTCGAAGGCGTTGAAGAATTCTGAATTCTTTGCGGCCCTCGCGCAGGTCTTAAGAGCGTTCCTTAACTTGCCAGAATAAAACAATTCTTCTCAGAAAGTTCGCATGCTGTTCGCCTGCGAATCGCCTTGTGTGTAGTGCGGGAATTTGCGTTTGCAGGGTTTACTCACGACAAAAATCGTGGAAACAAGAAATCGTTGTGACTGCCAAGCGCTCCGCCTCCGGCGCCGCCGCCCTCGTGGCCGCAGCCCTCCTGGTATCAGGATGCCAGAACGTCTTCGGTGGGAAACCACCGCAGACAGCTTCCCTTGCGCCGGCTGTCGATCCGGCTCAGCAGGAGATCGAGGAGAGAAAGAATGAGATCATTCGCCAGCTCTCTCTCTGCGAGAGCGGCGGGTGGGGTCCATCCGAGCGTCGCATCTATGGCGGCCGCGGCGCATACCACGGCCGCCTTCAGTTCAGCGTGCGCACGGTGATGAGCTACCAGCTCAAGCGCGACGGCACCCAGCTCTCGCCCAAGGAAGCATCGGAACTCGCGCACGACTACGATCGTGCGGCCGACCTCGCGAAGTTCATGATCTTCGACCTCGAGGAGCCGTGGCACTGGCCGCTGTGCGCGCGCAAGATGAGCCTTCGCAGCCAGGTCGCCTCGGTCAAGCAGATGTCGAATCAGGCACTCGCCTACTGACGCGCCTCGGCACTAGTTGAGGTCTTCGCAGAACTCCTGGATGCGGCGGCATCCCTCGCGCAGGCTCGCGATGTCGGTGGCATACGAGATGCGGAAGTAGGGACTCATGCCGTAGGCGGCGCCCTGCACGGTGGCGACGTGCTTCTCCTCGAGCAGCGCCGTGACGAAGTCGGTGTCGGTATCGATGCGGCGGCCGGCCCGCGTGGTCTTGCCGATGCAGCCCGCCATGTTCGGGAACACGTAGAAGGCGCCTTCCGGCTTGTGGCAGGTCAGCCCCTTGGCCTGGCGCAGCATGGCCACCACTTCGTCGCGCCGCTTCTGGTAGTCGGCGGCGCGCTGACCAAGCAGATCCTGCGGGCCGTCGAGCGCGGCGGCGGCAGCCGCCTGGCTGACCGTCGAGATGCCGGAGCCGATCTGGCCCTGCATATTGGTCATCGCCGCGATCATCGGCCGGGGGCCGCCAGCGAAGCCGACGCGCCAGCCGGTCATCGCATAGGCCTTCGAGGCGCCGTTGACGGTGAGCGTGCGATCCTTCAGCCGCGGCTCGACTTCGGCGATGGTGCAGAATCCGAAGCCGTCATAGGTGAGATGCTCGTAGACGTCGTCGGCCATCACCAGCACCTGCGGATGGGCCAGCAGCACGTCGGCGATGGTCCGCATCTCGTCGCGCGAGCAAACGGCGCCCGTGGGGTTGTTGGGGAAGTTCAGCACAACCCATTTCGTGCGCGGCGTGATCGCGGCGTCGAGATCGGCGGCGCGCAGCTTGAACTGGTTGTTCTCCGGACAGGACACGGGGACCGGCCGGGCGCCGGCGAGCGTCGCCTGGTCGGCATAGGAGATCCAGCCCGGGGCGGGGATGATCACCTCGTCGCCGGGATTCACGCTCGCCATCAGGGCGTCGTACATGATCTGCTTGCTGCCGTTGCTGACCAGGATCTCGTCCAGCGCGTAGTCGAGATCGTTGTCGCGCTTGAACTTGCGCCGGATCGCCTCCTTCAGGGGCCGGGTGCCGTCCATCGGCGGGTACTTGGTGTCGCCGGCCAGGGCCGCCTTGTACGCCGCCTCGATGGCATGCTCCGGCGTCGGGAAGTCGGGCTCGCCGGACGACAGTCCCACGATCTGGATTCCCTGCGCCCGCAGCTCGCGCACCTTGCGCGTCATGGCGGCGGATGCCGATACCTTGACGTTGCGCAGCCGCTCCGCGACCTCGAACATGATCTCCTAGCCCTTTCCCCTTATCGTCAGCGCGATGCCGCCCAGGATGGCGACGGACGCCAGCAGCAGCCGAGCCGTCAGGGGTTCGGCCAGTAGCACCGCCCCGCCGACGGCAGCAATGGCGGGAACGCTGAGCTGGATTGTGGCGGCGGAGGTTGCGCTGAGGGCCGGGAGCGCGGCGTACCACAGGACATAGCCCAGCCCGGAGGTCACGGCACCCGAGAGGACTGCATACAGCAGGCCCATCCGGTCGACTGTCTGATGGTCCAGCGCCGCCAGCGCCAGTACGGCTGCGAAGGGCAGGGAGCGCAGGAAGTTGCCGCCGGTCGCCGCGACCGGCTCCCCGGCGCCGCGGCCCAGCAGGGAGTAGACGCCCCACGCGACGCCGGCGCCGATCATCAGCGCGGCGGCCAGAGGCGGAGGCGCCGCGAGGCCCGGCATCAGCAGGGCGATCAGGCCGGCCACCGCCAGGAAGAGACCTGCCAGCCGCAGGCCGCGCAGCCGCTCGCCGCGCCACAGACCCCAGCCGATCATCGAGAGCTGCACCGCGCCGAACAGCAGCAGCGCGCCGGTCGCTGCGGTGAGGTCACGATAGGCGAAGGAGAAGGAGGCGGCGTAGACGAACAGCATCGCCGCCATCGGCCAGCTTCCTCCTGCCCCGGGCCGCTGGCCGCGCGACCGCAGCAGGACGGCCAGCAGCAGCGCGCCGGAGGCGAGGCGTACCGCCGTGAAGCTCGCGGCATCGATGCCGGTGTCGCGCAGCGCGATGCGGCACAGCAGCGAATTGCTCGCGAAGGCCAGCATCGCGAAGACCGTGAGAAGAGCGATCCGCAGGCTTGTCCCGGGGGCGGTCATGGCTTCGGCATTCCTATCATGACCGGCGGCCGCCCACCGCATGCCTGTTTCGCCGCGTTCCAACCGTAACGGCGAGAGACTAGAGTGCAGGCCGTTTCAGCGTCCTTATGGAAACATGATGAAAGAGTCCGACTGGCTTGCCGCGTTCGAATCCGCCCTCGAGGGCAACGATATCACCGCCGCCACCGCCCTGTTCCACGACCAGAGCTACTGGCGCGACCTGATCTCTTTCACCTGGAACATCGTGACCTTCGAAAGCCCGTCGGCCATGGCGGACATGCTGGCGGCGCGTCTGTCGGACGTGCGGCCCCGCGCCTTCACGCCAGACAAGCGGGAAGGCTGGTTCACCTTCGAGACCGCCGTGGGCCGCGGACGCGGCCATCTTCGGCTCAAGGACGGCAAGGCGTTGACGCTGTTCACGGCGCTCCGGGAACTCAAGGGCTTCGAGGAGAAGGCGGGCCCGACCCGCGAGATCGGCGTCGAGCATGGCGCGATCCGGAATCGTCGGACCTGGACCGACCGCCGTCGCGCCGATGCCGAGGAGATCGGGATCACGCGCCAGCCTTTCGTGCTCGTCGTGGGTGGCGGCCAGGGCGGCATCGGGCTCGGCGCGCGTCTCAAGCGCATCGGCGTCCCGGCGCTGATCATCGACCGGCTGCCGCGAGCGGGCGACGCGTGGCGCAGGCGCTACAAGTCGCTCTGCCTGCACGATCCGGTCTGGTACGACCATCTGCCGTACCTGCCGTTTCCCGACCACTGGCCGATCTACACGCCCAAGGACAAGATGGGGGACTGGCTCGAGGCCTATACCAGCATCATGGAGCTCGACTACTGGTCCTCGACCACCTGCAGGAAGGCGACATGGGACGCCGTGAAGCAGGAATGGAGCGTCGCCGTCGAGCGCG
The DNA here is from genome assembly GCA_049323495.1 of Pseudomonadota bacterium. Lineage (GTDB taxonomy): Bacteria > Pseudomonadota > Alphaproteobacteria > Reyranellales > Reyranellaceae > Reyranella. The sequence goes on along the minus strand of JBMONG010000013.1, from coordinate 1,086 downwards.
AGGGCAAGCCGCTGACGCTGCGTCCCAAGCACATCGTGCTGGCGACGGGCATGTCGGGCTTCCCCGAGGTGCCCCGCTTCCCGGGGGCGGACCTCTTCAAGGGCAAGCAGCACCATTCCAGCGAGCATACGGGTGGCGAAGGTTGGCAGGGCAAGCGCTGTGTCGTCATCGGCGCCAACAACTCCGCCCACGACATCGCGGCCGATCTCTGGGAGCACGGTGCAAACGTCACGATGATCCAGAGGTCGCCCACGCTGGTCATGCGTTCCGAGACGCTGGCACACAGCCGTGCACTCTATTCGGAGGACGCCGTGAAGGCCGGCATCGATGCCGACGAGGCAGACCTCATCTCCGCAGCCACTCCCTATGCGCTGCTGCCCTCGGTGGTGCAGCCCTTCGTCGCGAAGAGCCGGGAGGAGGACGCGGACTTCTATGAGCGGCTCGCGGCTGCGGGCTTCATGCTGACGTTCGGCGAGGACGAGTCCGGGATCGGTCCCATGTATGCCCGCCGTGGTTCCGGCTACTACATCGATGTCGGCGCTTCGGAGCTGATCGCCAACGGCGACATCAAGCTCTGCTCGAACGTCGAGGTGGCGCGCCTGACCGAGGACAGCGTGGTCCTGAGCGACGGCCGCGCCCTGAAGGCCGACCTTGTGGTCTATGCCACGGGATATGGTTCGATGAACCAGTGGGCGGCGGCGCTGATTTCGCAGGAGGTCGCCGACAAGGTCGGCAGGGTCTGGGGCCTCGGCTCGCAGACCGCCAAGGATCCCGGCCCCTGGGAAGGCGAGCTGCGCAACATGTGGAAGCCGACGGCACAGGACGGGCTGTGGTTCCATGGCGGCAATCTCGCGCAGTCTCGGCACTATTCACGCTATCTGGCGCTGCAGTTCAAGGCGCGCCTCGAAGGGCTGCCGACGCCGGTCTATGCTCGCGCGCCGGTGCATCACCGGGCCTAACAGGCTGTTGAAGAAGTGGTCGAGGGTCGAGCGCCGGAGGGTCGATTTGGCGGCATCCAAGGAGGTCAGGGTCGGCGGGAAGGTTTTCGGCTCCGCTTCGTCAAGCCTTGCCGGTCATGCCGGTGTT
>JBMONG010000012.1:0-334882 GCA_049323495.1 Pseudomonadota bacterium | reverse complement strand
CGTGCCGCCGCCACCCGTGCCGCCGCCACCCGTGCCGCCACCGCCCGTGCCGCCGCCGCCCGTGCCGCCACCACCCGTGCCGCCGCCACCCGTGCCGCCGCCACCCGTGCCGCCGCCACCCGTGCCGCCACCGCCCGTGCCGCCGCCGCCCGTGCCGCCACCACCCGTGCCACTGCCGCCCGTGCCGCCACCCTGTGCCTGCGTCTTGTTCTTCGCCTCAATGGCCTTGGGAACGGCATCCATCGCGGCCTTGGCGAGGCCCGTCGCTTCCGAGATGGTCTTGGTGAGGTTGGTCGAGGTGGTCTCGGTCTGCACCTTCATCTGCCCGGCCAGCTCGGTCAGGCCGGTCAGGTTCTGCGGCAGGTTGCTCGCCGGCAGCTTGTCGATCAGGGCCTTGGCGAGATCCGCCGGCGTCATTGCTGTCGGCCCCTGGTTGATGGTTACCATCGGCCCGGCTTGCAAGGTGTTCGGGGCCTGGGCACCGCCGGCGCCGATAAGCTGGTTGCCGCCGGCGAAGACTGCGGCGAGCTGCGCCGGGTCGGTCGCGGAGTCGGCGGGTGAATCCTGCCAGTTCCAGAAGCGCGTCAGGTCGATCTTCTCGGACGCGTTGCAGTCGCCCAGGACCGCCTCGCCCAGCACGCCACGGGCGGGCAGGGTGATGGAGGACTGTGCCGGCACGAATGACTGGCGATGGAAGCGCAGCAGCGCCTCCTGCAGGTCGCGCGTGCTGAACCGCGTCTGCCGCTCGACCGGCAGCGGAATGAAGAAGGGCATCACCGCGCAGTTGCCGAAGTAGCCCACCACCTGATTGGCCACGCAGCTCAGCAACGGCACGTCGTCGGTGGCGTCGCTGATGCCCCCCGACGGGACGCCGATGGTGAAGCGCTCGAGCAGGATGGCCCGCTCCTCGGGGGTCAGCGACTGCCAGACAGCCTTGGAATAGGGCACCGTGTTGGTGACGACGTGCTGCAGCACGGCCTCGATGCGCAGCAGGTCGGCGAAGCTCAGGATCGGCGGGAGCCGTCTGGCGGCCACCGGCATCACCGCGGGCATGATCTCGCTGCCGCCCGGGCCATTGTAGGACTCGATCAGGTCGGTCGTGCCGCCGATCTTGGCATCGGGATCACGTACGATCGGGCCGCCGATCTCACGTTCCAGCTCGGCCGGCGAAAGCGTGACATCGAGGTTGTTCATGTTGTTGAGGTAGCCCAGCACTTCCGTGAAGGAGAGCGCCGACGGCAGTTGCAGGCGATGCGAGAACGTCCTGAAGCTGCGGCTGAACTCAAGGCGGGCGATGTCGCTGCGCGCCATGTAGTCGGGCAGGGCAAGAGCGCCGGTGCGCGATTCGAACTGCGACTTGCGGCGGTCGCGCAGGGCTTCGAGGAGGGCGGCCCTTGTCTCGAGCGAAGTCGGCACGCTGGCGCTCGAGCCCACCAGACGGACCGGCCCGACCGCCGCGCCCGTGGTGGAGAAGGCCGTGACGTAGATTTCCTCGAAGGGCATGAACGTGCCCGTGATGGTCACGTTCACGATATCCTGGGCCGCGCCGCCGGATCCCTGCACCCCCATGGTCGGATTCCCGGCGAAGGACCGCAGCACGCGCAGCCCGTGCGCCAGCTCCGCCTGCCACCACAGCCGTGAGAAGAGAACATCGTGGTAGCGCAGCAGCATGTCATAGCGCACCAGCAGCTCGTCGCGGGTATAATCCCGCGCTGCCAGCGTGCGCGGCTGCCCCCAGGGCAGGAACGATACGACCTCCAGCGGCACGAAGCACATGAGCTGCACGTCGTCGACCTTGGTGCTGATCGCGAAGTGACGCAGCACCTGCCAGTACTGCATGGTCAGCGCGTGGCTGTGATTGTGGTTGGTGATGACCTTCGACACGACCTCCTGTCGCTCCGTCGCCGATGCGAGCCGCACGCTGGTGCGTGAGGCGCTGCGCCGCGCCGAGGCCTGTCGTGCAAGCTGCGCGTGGAATTCCTGCGTCGCGTTGGAGACGTAGTCGCGGCTTGCCTGCTGCCAGCTCGATGTGCTGCCGGTGGTGGTGGAATCCGAATAGCCGCCGGCGATGCCGAGGCCCGCGACGATGCCGCTGAAGAAGCCGCCGACACCGAGTCCACCCCCGAAGGATCCCGCCTCCGTACTGGTCTTCATGGTGCTGCCGCCCTTGGCGGACTCGTTGAAGGCACTGTTGAAGACGGCGGCCGTCGAGGAATCGGCGTTCTCCCGATACTGCTGGTATTCCTCGGCGCTCATCGCCTCGGCTTCGCGGACGCTCAGCGTTTCCGTGGTCTCGCTGACCGCGATGCGCTGCTGTTCGCCCGGCGCGAGGGGCAGGGAATAGACGAGATCGCCCAAGGAGAGGCCCGTGGGGATCCAGAGCTGGTGCATGCGCACCGTGTAGCCGATCCCCAGGGTAGCGGCCTTCGGCACCAGCGTCGGCGCGCGCTCGATGGCATCGCGGAACTGCGTGATGTCGATCGGCTGCTCGATCGGCACGCGCTCGACCAGCTCCCATTGGCCAAGGGTCGACATGGCTTCCAGCACGCTCTGCGCCGGGAGGTATTTCATGGTGCCCGGCACGCTGGAAGACAGGAGGAGCGAACGGCCGTCGCGGCGGATGCGATTGCCCAGGCGTCTGCCGCTCAACCGTGGGGCCACGAGGCGCACCAGCATCGAGAAGCCGAAGCGGTCGATGACGCCGGAATTGGACCGGAAGGACCGCGCGCAATCGCCTTCGCCCAACGTCATGACCGGGGGCGGATCAGCGAACTGCTCGGGATTGGCGACGACGTCCTGCTCGCTGCTGGGGATGACGATGTCGCCGAGCTGGGCGACGACGCTGCGCGGCAGCGGCGCGACCGGCTGGTCGAGGGGCAGCGTGCCGAGATGGCCATTGCTCGCGATGAGATCGGTCCGCTTGATGGCCAGCTCGACGTCGCGGTTGCCGCCGGTGATCTTGAGGCGAAGGCCCGTCGTCGGGACGGGCCTCGACGGCAGCGCCAGCCGGAATGCGCCGCGCGAATCCGTCCGGGCTTCGGGCGTGGCCCAGGGGCGGACGGGCTCGGAGGGCGCGGCCGGCGGCTCCAGGGCCGCCACCGAGACAAGCGCGGCAGGGCTCGCGTCGGGATTGACCAGCTTGCCGTCGATGAAGGGGGGCAGCAGCTCGGGCACCTTGGGGAAGAACTCGGCCAGGTCTTTGCCGATGACGTCGATCGTCTTGTAGACTTGCGTCACCGCCTCGAGGCGCTGGGCCAGGATGCCCGTCAGAGCCTCCTTGGGAATCTCGAACTCGAGGTTGGCGTTCTCGAGGTCGAGGTCCGGGAGCTTTGGGAGACGGCTCGAAGCGGCGGCGGATCCGTCGCTTGAGACTGTCGCGGCTGCAATGTCGAGAGTCGTCGGCGCGCGTGCGACCGATACGCGAATGCCCTTCGCCATGGCTCGCTCCCCCCGGATGATCGCCGGTGGAACTCTGACACCGCGCGGAAAGACGGCCTGTGGCCAACCTGTGGCAAGGCCGTCAGCGCATGCAGAAGAACGGCAGCGTCGACAGCGCCTCGATGGAGCAGATCTCGGCCGGATAGAGCGCCCACACGGCGATCAGCACGACGGCAATGAACAGCGCCGGCTTCAGGAGGCGGAGCACGGTGGGCACGACGGCGCGGATGGCCGTGTAGGCGACGACCAGCAGCACGACGACCGCGAGCACGCGGTATTGCGTGCTCCAGGTTTCCCAGGTGCCGAGATCGGCGCGCGCCGCGAGTTCCTTGAGATAGTCCAAGGTCAGTCGCGGAACGGATCCGTCATCAGGATCGTGTCCTCCCGCTCGGGGGAGGTGCTGAGCAGGGCGACCGGACAGCCGACCAGCTCCTCGATCCGGCGCACGTACTTGATGCAGGTCGCAGGGAGCTCGGCGAAGGAGCGCGCGCCGCGGGTGCTCTCCTGCCACCCCTCGAACGTTTCCCAGACCGGCGTAAGCTTGGCCTGCGCGCCCATGGTGAAGGGGAAGCGTTCGATGCGCCGGCCCTCCAGCTCGTAACCGACGCAGACCTTGATCTCGTCCAGGCCGTCCAGCACGTCGAGCTTGGTCAGCGCGATTCCGTCGATGCCGTTCAGCTTGACGGCCTGGCGCACCATGACCGAATCGAACCACCCGCAGCGCCGGCGGCGGCCGGTGTTGGTGCCGAACTCGTGGCCACGGTCGCCGAGAAGCTGGCCGATCTCGTCCTTCAGCTCGGTGGGGAAGGGGCCGTCGCCGACGCGGGTCGTGTAGGCCTTGGCGATGCCCAGCACGTAGCCCACCGCGCCGTTGCCCATGCCGCTGCCGATCATGGCCTGCGCGGCCACCGTGTTCGAGGAGGTGACGAACGGATAGGTGCCATGATCGATGTCGAGCATCGTGGCCTGCGCGCCCTCGAACAGGATGCGCTTGCCCGATGCGCGCAGGCTGTCGAGCCTCTCCCATACGTCTTCCGCGAACGGCAGGATCCTGGGCGCGAGTTCCAGCAGCTCGCGCGTGAGTTCGCCGGCGTCGATCAGGGGTTTGCCCAGGCCCGTGCGCAGCGGATTGTGGTGGGCGAGCAGGGTGGTCACCTTGCGGGCGAGGATGTCCGGTTCGGCGAGGTCGCCCACCCGGATGGCGCGGCGGCCGACCTTGTCCTCGTAGGCCGGTCCGATCCCGCGCCGGGTCGTGCCGATCCTGATCGTGCCCGGCACGTCCTCGCGCCAGCCGTCGAGATCGCGATGAAGCGGCAGGATCAGCACCGCGTGGTTGGCGATCTTGAGGTTCTGCGGCGTCACCGAGACGCCCTGGCCGGAGACCTTCTTCACTTCTTCGAGGAAATGCCAGGGATCGACCACCACGCCGTTGCCGATGATGGAGAGCTTGCCCGCGCGCACCACGCCGGAGGGCAGCAGCGCCAGCCTGTACGTCTGGTTGCCGATGACCAGCGTATGGCCGGCGTTATGACCGCCCTGGAAACGCACCACCACTTCGGCGCGCTCGCTCAGCCAGTCCACGATCTTGCCCTTGCCTTCGTCGCCCCATTGGGCGCCGATCACCGCCACGTTGGCCATAGCCCTTCCCACGCCGGAACCCGGCATTCACACACGAAAACGCCTCCCCGGAGGGTTGTCCCGGAGAGGCGTAAGGGTGGATAGCACGGTGGAGGGAGGAACGTGAAGGGAAACCTTCTCCCGCGCTCTCCCTCACATAGCCTGAGGATTGGGCGCAGACTGTGCGTTTTCCCACAGAGAGCGGGGCGGAATTCGGATTTGCTGTCGGGACGGCAGACGCGCCGCACCAAGGGGGCACCATGAGCAAGTCGTCAGGCACCGCGACGTCGCAGAAGACGCGGCGGCAGCGCATTTCGTCCAAGCAGAGAGCGTCCCGCCTCTACCAGCTGTGGCATCTCCTCCAGGACATGAAGGCGGAGGCGGAAGGCATGCAGGACAAGGAGCTGGGGCTTCTCGTCGGCATGATGGAACTTCTGGTCGAGGAGCGTACCGCGACACTCGCCCTGCCGCACGGCGCCATCCTCGCGGCGGCGGATACGACCCGGCCCAACTGAGCCACGGGCTTCTCGTCAGTGTCAGAGAGGGACGGCCTCGTCGTCGATGAGCGCGTGGCTGCACAGCAGCCGCCTTGCTTCCGTCCGGACGTCGGCCGCCGTCTCCACGCCGCGGACGACGGCGTACCCCTTGGCCTGCCATGGCGTGGCGTCGCACCATGAGGTACCGGCCGGCAGGAACAGACGAGGCCGGGCCGGCGGTGGTTCCGACGCCTGGAGCACGGCGTCCATGTAGAGCGTGAAGCCGGTGGAAGGCTCGCTGACGCCGTCTTCCGGATAACCGGCCGAATAGCGTCCGCCGCGCGCCAGCTCCTGGCGGCCGGCCAGCGCGAATACCGAGAAGGACACGCCGGTCTGGTACTCCAGCCCGCGATATTCCACCGGGTCGAGCGTCAGCGGCAGATCCCTGTCGGCCGCGCGGACCAGCGTCACGACTTCGGCCAGGCGTGTGGCCTCGGCCGCGGCCGCGGCAGGCAGGGGGAGCGCCTTGAGCCTGGCGATCGCCGCATCCGCCGCGCCCGCCGCCCGCTGCAGGCCGAGGAACATGTCCGATGCCTTGCCGTCCTTCTGCAGCGCCTTGGCCACTCCACCTTCGTCCTTGCGATCGAGCGCGCGCCGCAGCCGGCGCAGCGTTTCGACCGGCAGTCCGAGGCCGCTCGCCACCGCCGCCACCAGGGTCGGCAGGTTGAGGTCGACGGAAAGGTCGCTGACCCCGATGGCGCGCAGCGCGTCGACGGCCAGGAGGACGGCCTCGGCGTCGGCCTCGGCCGTGTCCACGCCGATCAGCTCGGTGCCGACCTGGGCGAACTGGCGTTCCGGCTTGAGGGCGCCGCCGCGCACGCGGATGACGTTGCCGCCATAGGATAGGCGCAAGGGGCGCGGTTCGTTCCTCAATCGCGTGACGGCGATGCGCGCCACCTGCACCGTCATGTCGGGCCGCACGCCCATCATGCGCTGCGAAACGGGATCCATGAGCCGGAACGTCTGTGAGGCGAGGGCGGCGCCGGGGCCGCCCAGCAGCGACTCCTCGAACTCCACCAGCGGCGGCTTGACGCGCTCGTACCCGAAGGCGGCGAAGCGCTCGATGGCGGTGTCGATGGCGCGCGCTTCGCGAGCGGCATCCGGTGGCAGGAGATCTCCGAGGCCGGCGGGAAGCAGGCTGCGATGGTCGTTGTCGTTGGCGGTCATGGGCTGGTTGATAGCCGATCGGCGGTCATGGCGTCACAGCGTTGCAGAAGATTGCACGCATTACGCGATCGCAACAATTCCGGGGGCCGGGAATGGCTCCCGTGCCGGAATGTGGGTGAAAGATCGGCCGGCTCGTTCGTCTTGGAGGGAGGGCAGAGATCCCGATTGAGGTGTTCCGTGAAGCATGTCATCGCCGCGACGGCGGCCGTCCTCTTCTCGTTCGCGGCGGGGACGGCGTCCGCCCACCATATATGGCTGGAGCCGGACGGATCGGGCCTGCGCCTGTGCTTTGGCGAGTTCGGCGATAACCTCCGTGAAACCTCACCGGGCCTCCAGGACAAGGTCGAACCGAAGGCAAAGGTGCTGTCACCGGCCGGTGAGCGGCCGCTGACGCTGTCCAAGACGCCGGCCTGCTTTGCCGTCACGGGGGAGCGGGCGGCCGCTGACACCGTCGTGGCCGAGGACGGCCGCTACCCGATGTTCGACCGCAAGCGTGATGGAAAGACCACACGCGGAATGTGGTGGCCGGCAGCGCGCTTCGCCGGCAGCCTTGACCCTGCCAAGCCGGCGCTGACACTCGATGTCGTGCCGGCCAGTCCGGGCAAATTCCAAGTCTTTTTCAAAGGCCAACCCCTTGCCAAGGCGAAGGTCGAGGTCATGACGCCCTTCGGCTGGTCCAAGGAGGTGCGGACCGACGACAAGGGTGCCTTCGAGGTGGCGCTGCCTTGGCGCGGCCCGTATGCGCTGGAGGTTCATCACGAAGACCAGGCTCCTGGCAAGCGTGGGGAAGAGGCGTATGACGGCGCCAGCTACGTCACGACCCTCACCCTCGTGCAGCCGCAGGGCCTGGAGATGCCGCTCTCGCCGCCGCCGGCCAAGCCAAACTGAGCGACAGGACCTCCGGAGCGGCGCTGCGGGTCATTCTGCGACAATCGGCACGCAAAAAATCGCGGTTCTGGATCGTCATGAAGAAAGAGAGGCGGTCGCTGTGGCGGGCGTCTTTCGCTCGTGGTCGGCCAATCACAGGCCAGGAAGACAGGTGGATCTGGTGAGCATCGCAACGCGGAAGGCCGTCCCGATCGTTTTGCGGCTGGTCGCCGCGATCCTCGGCGGATATGCCGTATCGGCTGGTCTGGCCGCCTTGGCCGCGGTCGTTCTGCCTGCGGTGACACTGATGCCGCGCAGCGAGGCCGTCGTCCTCTCGTCGATGATGGCGTTTCTGGTCTACCTGGCGCTGCTGATCTGGGCCTTTGCGGAGCGCCGGCTGGTCCGCCTCTGGCTGATTATGGCCGTGGCCGGCACGGGCACATGGGGCGGCGCCTGGGGCCTGTCGCGGCTGACGGTGGGGGCCTGACATGGAGGCGGGCTTCCGTGCCTCGATGAACTGGCTGCATACTTGGGCCGGGGTCGTCCTGGGTGCTGTGCTGTTCGCCATCTTTTGGATGGGATCGTTGGCAGTCTTCGATCGCGAGATCGATCGGTGGATGGCGCCGATGACCCGGCTTGCTCTGCCGGAGCAGCCGAAGATCTCCTTGGAGTCGCTTCGGCCCCTGTACAACGAAGCCGTCGCCGCCAAGGCCCCGACCTGGTACGTCGTCTTCCCGACGCAGCGCGAGCCGGCCCTGGGCGTCTTCTGGCGCGAAGGGGCGCGCGACGTCATGCGCTTCGTTGACCCATCTACGGGCGCAAGGCTGCCCGAGCCCGGCACGTTGGGGGGGACGCGCTTCCTCTATCCCTTCCACTACATGCTGCACATCCGGATCGCCAACATCGGCTACTGGATCGTCGGACTCGCCGCGATGGCCATGTTGGCGCTGTGCGTTTCCGGCGTCGTAATCCATCGCAAGATCTTCGCCGACTTCTTCACCTTTCGCGCCGACAAGAAGCCGCGCCGGCTCGTGCTGGACCTGCACAATGTGACCGGCGTGCTGGGGATGCCGTTCCATTTCGTGATCACGCTGTCGGGACTGGTGATCTTCTGGGCGACCTATTTCCCGGTTTCCTGGCAGTTCGCGTTTCAGGGCGACAAGAAGGCACTGTTTGCCGAGACCTACGATATCTTCAATCGACCGCCGGCCGGGACCCCCGGGGTGGCGGCGTCGTTGGACGACATGCTCGCCGAGGTGCGTCGGCGGTGGGGCGGCGAGCCCCGCTACCTGTTCATCCGCGCTCTCGGCGATTCGAATGCAGTGGCTCAGTTCGGGCGCATCGAGGACACGGCCGTCATGGGCTGGACCGATATCGCCTATTTCGACCTGAAGACCGGGGCGCTGCTGCATGAACGGGCGGCCACGCCGCCGTTCATGTCGGCGCAGCGCTTCATCACCGGCTTGCACATGCTGCCGTTCCGCCACTGGAGCCTGCGATGGCTCTATTTCGGACTCGGCCTGGTGGGCTGCGTCCTGATCGCGACGGGTTATCTCTTCTGGCTGGAATCGCGGCGCAAGAAGCACGAACAGCTCGGCCTGCGCGGCGTGCGCATCGTCGAGGGACTGGCGGTCGGGTCCGTGACCGGCATTCTCATCGCGACCATGTCGTTCTTCGTCGCCAACCGCCTGCTGCCGCTCGGAGCGACATTCCTTGGCCAGGAGCGCGCCGCGCTCGAGATCTGGACGTTCTACCTCGTGTGGCTGGCGACCTTCGCCCACGCCTGGACCCGGCCCGGCCGTGCTTGGGCGGAGCAATGCTGGATGCTGGCGGCGTGCGCCCTCGCTGCGGTCATGCTCAACTGGATCACGACCGGCGATCATCTCGCGAGATCCCTGTCGCACGTCTATCTGTGGCCGATCGCCGGCATGGATCTCCTCCTGCTGGCCGGATCGGCCCTGGCCGCGCTGGCGGCACTGCGGCTGAGCCGCCGCAGGCCTGCGGCCGCCCGCGTACGCCATGCATGAGGCCGCCCTGCTGCTCGGCGTCTTCGCTGCCGCCTATGTCGGCTTCGCGGCCCTCGCGCTGAGCCTCGACCGCCACTGGTACGATCTCGGCGGAGGACGGGAGTGTCCCGTGCGTACGGCCTGGCTGCTGCGCATCGTGGGCTATGGGCTGCTTCTCGCCGCCCTGGTCGTGGCGCTGATCCGCGACGGCGCGGGCTTCGGCTCGCTTCTCTGGGGCACCATGATCACCATCGGCGCCGTGGCCGTGGTCGCGACACTGTCATGGCGCGCCCGCTGGCTGAAGCCCCTGGTCCGCCTCTGCAAGGCGATCGGCTGAGGCGGTCCGGCAAGCGCTGTTTGCGAACAATTATCAATGGCGATATCATCGGGATGTCGCTCCTGGCTGGCGCAGGGGCGTCCCATGATACCGGATCCACGCAGTGCCTTCCGACACGACGGCTCTCTTCATCGAGCATCGCGGCTCGCTGGTCGACTATGCGGCGCGCATCGTCGGGTCGCGGGCGCAGGCCGAGGACGTCGTGCAGGAGGCGTGGTTCCGGCTGAACGGCATCGAGGATCCCGGCCGCATCCGCGAGCCGATCGCGTACCTGTACCGCCTGGTCCGCAACCTGGCCGTCGACACGCGGCGCACGCTGAGCCGGGAGACGACCCGCAGCGTGCCCGAAGCGACGGCTTTCGCGCTGGCCGACAATCAGGCCACGCCCGAGCATGTCGCGGCCGAGAAGGACGAGTTGCGCGCCGTGCTGGAGGCGCTGGCCGAGCTGCCCGAGCGCACGCGCATCGCCGTGCGCATGAACCGCATCGAAGGCCGCAAGCTGCGGGAGGTCGCCGACCATCTCGACCTGTCGGTGACGCGCACCTTCAATCTGATCGTCGAAGGCATCGCCCACTGCGACCGCTGGCGGGACAGAGCCGCCAGGAAGAAGAAGTGAGCCGTCGGGGAAAAACCGGACCCGTCATATCGTCAACCTCTCATGGATAGCTCCGACTCGCAGGCCGAGCGCGCACGCACGCAGGCCGCGGCCTGGCTGGTGCTGCTCGACGACGATCCCGGCGACGCCACGCACCAGGCCGAGTTCCGTGCGTGGCTGGCGGCCGATCCGGCGCATGCCGCCGCGTGGGAAGGGATGTCGCGCACGGGCGAGCTGCTGGCCCGCGCCGATGGTGTAGAGGAGGCGAGCCCCACCGCCCGTCCGCCCGGCCGGGCGCGCGTCAGGGTCGGACGATGGGTGGCGGCCGGCCTCTTGGCCGCAGGCCTCGCATTCTTCCTGGCGCCGGCCATGCTGCTGCAGATCCAGGCCGATCACGCCACCGGCACGGCGCAGATCGAAACGCTGCAGCTCGCCGACGGCAGCGCCGTGCGGCTCGGGCCCGACAGTGCGCTGAAGCTGGACTTTTCCGGCGGCGAGCGCCGCGTGACGCTGCTCTCGGGCGAAGCCTTGTTCGACGTGGCGCACGATGCGCAGCGGCCCTTTCGAGTCGTCACGGCGGACGCCACCACCACCGTGCTGGGTACGCGCTTCGACGTCGCATTGCTGGCCGGCGGCACGTCCGTCGCCGTCGTGCGGGGGCACGTGCAGGTCGACGCCAGGGCAGGGGGGGCGTCGTTCGATCTGCTGCCCGGCGACTGGGTTCGCGTCGGTGGCGACGGAAAGGCGGAGCGGGGAAGCGACCCGGCAGGCTACCTGATCTTCGGGCAGGACGGCCGGCTCGCGGTGCGCAATCGTCCGGTCGCCGAGGTCGTGGCGCGCCTGCGTCCGTGGTTCTCCGGGCGCATCGTGATCGCCGATGGCGATGTCGGCCACCGGCCGGTGACCGGCGTGTTCGATCTCACCGATCCGGCCGGCGCGCTCGAGGCACTCGTCGCGCCGCAAGGCGGTCGCGTGACGCGCGTCACGCCCTGGCTGCTCATCGTGACCAAGGGCTGAGCGGTCGGCCCGGAACTTTCAGGAGAAAATCGGCCTCGCTCGTGTCGTCACCCTCTAAAGATCGAATGCGTCTGAGATGCACTCGCTTTTGTTGTTGGGACACCGGGGAGAGTGACGTGAGTGTTGGGGAGAGGATCGGCGTGCGCAGGGCGCGGCAGCGCGTGAAGATGGTCGCCGTGCTGACCGTCGTGGCGGTGGCGGGGTTGGCGGCTGTCCCGCCGGCGACGGCGCAGACGACGACGGCGCCGGCGGCGCGCAGCTTCGACATCCCGGCGCAGCCGCTCACCGAGGCGCTGGTCCAGTTCGGCCAGCAGTCGGGCCTGCAGGTCGCCGCGGACGGGTCGCTGGCGGCCTCCACGCGCAGCGCCGCCGTCCGGGGCAGCTTCACGCCCAGCGAGGCCCTGACGCGCCTGCTCGCGGGCACGGGCCTCACCTTCCAGTTTACCGGCGCGACCACCGTCCAGGTGCGCCGGCTGGGCGACAGCGGGTCCGGCGTCCTCCAGCTCGATCCCGTGCAGGTGCAGGGCTATCCCGTGCCGCCTCAGGCGCTAATCGACAACGTCCCGCCGCCCTATGCCGGTGGCCAGGTGGCGACCGGCGGTCAGCTCGGCCTGCTGGGCAATCGCGACGTGATGAACACGCCGTTCAACCAGACCAGCTACACGGCGAAGAAGGTCCAGGACCAGCAGGCCAAGACGATCCGCGACGTGCTGGCCGACGATCCTTCTGTGCGCGGCTACTTCCCCGACGGCAGCATCGGCAACGACGAGTTGCGCGTCCGCGGCTTCACGGTCGCCGCGGCGAGCACGGCCTACAACGGCCTCTACGGCATCCTGCCTTACTCGACGATCATGCCCGAACTCGCCGAACGCATCGAGGTGCTGAAGGGGCCCAGCGCCATGCTGAGCGGCATGGCGCCGCAATCGACCATCGGCGGAACCGTCAACGTCGTGCCGAAGCGCGCGCCGGACCAGCCGCTGACCCAGCTCACCGTGGGCTACGCCTCGAACGCGCAGTTCGGCGGTCATGCCGACGTCGCCCGTCGCTTCGGCAGCGACAAGCAGTTCGGCGCGCGCTTCAACGGCGTGTTCCGCGCGGGACAGACGGCGGTCGACGGCAACTCGGACCAGCGTGCGCTGGCGGTGCTTGGCCTCGATTTCCGTGGCGAGCACGCGCGCCTGTCGGCCGATCTCGGCTACCAGTACCAGTATATCGGCGGCATGATTCCCTATATCGGCCTCGCCAACGGCGTGCCGTTGCCCTGGGCGCCGGACGCGCGCAAGAACTGGGGCCAGCCCTGGGGCAATATAGACCGCAAGGACCTGTTCGGCGTCATCCGCGGCGAGGTCGACCTGACCGACCGCATCACCGGCTTCGCCTCGTTCGGCGCCCACGACTGGCGGCTGGGCATCCTGTCGGGCGGTCCCATCGTCACGGTCAACAATCTGGCCGGCAATGCGACGGCGACGCCGGGAAACATCAGCCAGTACTATCAGTTCCTGACGGCGGAGGCGGGGTTCCGCGGCTTCGTGGACACCGGTCCCATCGGGCACGAGTTCGCGCTGGTCGGCACGATCTTCGAGCTCGCAACCGGGATCGCGAGCGTCAACGGCACGCCGTACGCCACCAACGTCTACAGTCCCAACATCATCGCGCGGCCGAACATTCCGACGGGCGCCGCCAACAAGACCGCGACGCTGGCGCTCAACAGCCTTGCGTTGGCGGACACGCTGTCGGCAGCCGACAAGCGCATCCAGCTCACGGCCGGCGTCCGCCTCCAGCAGGTCAAGTCGGCGAACTTCAATGCCCTGACCGGCGTGAAGACGTCGGAATTCGACCAGGCCGTCTGGAGCCCGTCGGTGGCACTCGTCTTCAAGCCGCTGGCCGACGTCTCCGTCTATGCCAACTACATCCAGGGCCTGCAGCCCGGAAGCGTCGTGCCGGCCACCTTCGCCAATGCCGGCGAGGTGTTCCCGCCTTTCGTCTCGACGCAGTACGAGGCCGGCGTGAAGGTCGACTGGGGCAAGCTCACGACCACGCTAAGCGTCTTCCAGATCAGCCAGCCCAGCGTCATCACCAACGTGGCGAGCAACACGCAGGTCCTGGCCGGCCAGCAGGTCAACCAGGGGCTGGAGTTCAACTTCTTCGGCGAGGTCGGCGAGGGCCTGCGCGTGCTGGGCGGTGCCATGCTGCTGAACGCCGTGCTCACCCAGACCCAGGGCGGCCTGACCAACGGCTGGGTCGCGCCGTTCTCGCCCGGCGCCCAGTTCAACCTGGGTGGCGAATGGGATCTACCGTTCGCGCGCGGCCTCACGCTGACGGGCCGCGTGACCTATACCGGCCCGCAATACATCGACACGACGTTCCCGCGCCGCAGCCTGCCGGAATGGACGCGCCTCGATCTTGGCGCCCGCTACGTTCTCGCCGATTCGGTCAGCCCGACCGGCAAGCCCGTGGCCCTGCGCTTCAGCGTCGAAAACGTCCTCGACAACGACTACTGGGCGAACGGCCTCGGCGCCAGCACGCTGTCGCTGGGCACGCCGCGCACCTTTCGGCTGGCGTTGACGACGGATTTCTGAGAGGCCGGGCACGGATGCCGGGGGTACGGCTGAAAGCCTCTGGACCGCGGATGACCCCCGGCGGGGATGACAAAGCTAGAGCGCGCCTGAGCGCGCTCTCGCCTTGTGCGGTGGAGATCGATCTCTACCTGGTGCCCTGCTTGCCGGAACTCGAACCCTGCTTGCCCGCTGCGGACCCCTGCTGGACGACGGAGAACATGGTCATCGAGTGGGGACCGATGATCATGCTGACGGGATCGCCGTCCTTGTCCTTGGCGCTGACCAGGTATGAGCCGGGGACGACCTCGACGTTCGTGAACCCTTGTGAGCTCAGCTTCTGCTTGATCTCCTGCGGCAGGCTCTGATCGTTCTTGCCGGACGTCGAGGACGATTGCGCCAGTGCTGCACCCTGGCATAGGGCGAGTATCGAGACGGCGGCGGCGGTAGCCTTGATCAACATGATCCGTTCCTTTCGAGAGAATCGGTGAAGGGGAGGTTCAAGGTGATCACGCGCGATGCAAGACCTGCGAGAGCACCTCGGCTCACCAAGGCCGCGCGGTGGCAAAGGGTTTCATCTCGCTTGCGATTGTGAGGCGCCGAGAGAGCATCGGCGGGGATACGATCGAAAAGTCAGGCACGCGATGTTCCCGAGGCAACGATGTTCGGCACGGCGTGTTTCGACCAGTCCGAAGCGATACTCCCATGCGGCCGGGCCCTGTATTGTTCGCGCTGATGCGTGACATCCGACCCGACGAGCTCGAGCCGTTGGCCACCGGTGCCTGGATCCTGGGCGCCGGCGGTGGCGGCAATCCCTACCTTTCCTGGCTGAACCTGCGCCGGCTCTATGATCAGGGAGCCCGCGTCTCGCTGCTGGATCCGATGGATCTGGCTGATGACGATGATGTCGCCATCGTCGCCGGCATCGGTGCACCGCTGGTCGGTCTGGAGCGGCTGTCGGATCCGCGCTTCGCGGCCAAGCCGCTGTTCGCCATGGAACGGCATCTGCAGCGCCGGTTCCGGGCCGTGATGGCGGGCGAGGTCGGCGGCGCCAACGCCCTGCGGCCGCTCATGGTCGCCGGCGTGACCGGGCTGCCGGTGGTGGACGCCGATTCGATGGGCCGTGCCTTTCCCGAAGGCCAGATGACGAGCTTCGCCATTGCCGGCCTGCCGATGCTGTCCGTCGTGCTCTCGGACATCCGCGACAACGAGGTGATCCTCTCGCGGGCCGCCAGCGCGCAGTGGATGGAGCGGCTCAGCCGCAAGGCGTGCGCGGAAATGGGCGCCGTCGCGTCCGCCTGCAAGGCGCCGCGCACTGGGCGCGAGATCCGCGAGCACGGCATCCTCTACAGCCTGTCGAAGGCCATCCGCATCGGCCGCGTCGTGCACGAGGCGCGCCGTCGCCGCGAGGACGCGGTTGCCGCGCTGGTCGAGGCGGAGTCCGGCGCGCTGCTGTTTCGGGGCAAGGTCGTCGACATCGCCCGGCGCACGACGGAGGGCTTCCTGCGCGGCTGCGCCGTCATCGACGGTCTGGCCGGTGATCGCGGATCCCGGCTGGATCTGGAATTCCAGAACGAGTTCGCCGCCGCCTGGCGCGATGGCGAGGTCCTGGTCACCACGCCCGATATCATCTGCGTCCTGGACAGCGACACGGGAGACGCGATCGGCACGGAGATGATCCGCTACGGCCAGCGGGTCAGCGTGATCGTCCTGCCGCCGCCCAGGCTTTTCCTGTCGCCCGAGGGTCTCGCCTGCGTCGGGCCCCGGGCGTTCGGCTATGACTTCGACTATCGCACCGTGCTGCCGCGGCCTGACCGTCGGCTCTGAGCAGGGCGGGTCGCCAGAACTCCCAGGGCCCTGCTCCGGAGCGCAAAAAGTCCAGTTATTGTATAGCACCGAAGTTTGTGATAGTTTCCGGAACGTGGCCTGGAGGAGGGCAGATCGACCGTCGATCCCATGTTGCTGGAGAAAGGCCAGCCTCGTATCTAGGGCCCCGGTTGGGCCTGATAAAGACATCCCTTGCATTGCATGACTTCCACCTTCCGTCCGGCGCTGTCCGTCGTGGCGCCCTGCTACAACGAGCAGGAGGTTCTGCCCGAGTTCCTGCGCCGGATCGGCGCCGTGCTCGACGCCGTGGGCGGCTCCGGCGAGATCGTGCTGGTCGATGACGGATCGCGCGACCGCACCTGGGAGATCATGACCGAGGCGGCGACGCGCGACCGGCGCATCGTCGCCGTGCGTCTGATGCGCAACCATGGCCACCAGCTCGCGCTGACGGCCGGGCTCAGCATCTGCCGCGGCGAACGCATCCTGATCATCGACGCCGACCTGCAGGACCCGCCCGAACTGCTGCCCGACATGATGGCCCTGATGGACCAGGGGGCCGACGTCGTCTACGGCCAGCGTCGGCAGCGTGACGGCGAGAGCCTGTTCAAGCGCGCCAGCGCCGCCGCCTTCTACCGCCTGATCGGGCGCATGACCGACATCGACATCCCCACCGACACGGGCGATTTCCGCCTGATCACGCGCCGCGTCCTGGATCTGCTGATCGCCATGCCCGAGCGGCACCGCTTCATCCGCGGCATGGTGGCCTGGATCGGCGGCCGCCAGGTGCCGCTGGTCTATGACCGAAAGGCGCGGGCGGCCGGCGAGAGCAAGTATCCGCTGGCCAAGATGATCCGCTTCGCCGCCGACGCCATCACGGCCTTCTCCGTGGTGCCGTTGATGGTGTCGATGACGGTCGGCTGGGTGATGGCCGCGGTCGGCTTCGCCTTCTTCGTCTACTCCATCGTCGGCTGGCTGTTTGGCCACACGCGGCCCGGCTGGACATCGCTGATGGCCGCGGTCGGCCTGCTGGGCGGGATGCAGTTCCTGATGCTGGGCGTCATCGGCGCCTATCTCGGCCGCCTCTATGACCAGAGCAAGGGCAGGCCGCTGTTCATGATCCGCGAGATCGTGGGGGGCGACCGGTGAGCCCGGCCGAGTTCGACCGGCACGCCGCCTCCTATGACGGCGGTCTCGACAATCCGGTCAAGCGCCTGATGGGCAACGCGGCTGACCAGTTCATTGCCGTCAAGGCGCGCTGGCTGCTGCGCCGGGAGCCGGCGCTGAAACAGGGCGGGCTGGCGCTGCTCGACTACGGCTGCGGCGCCGGCGACCTGATGCGCGTGCTGGCGGGGCTGGGCGCACGGGCCGCCTTCACAGGCTGCGATGTCTCGGGCGGTATGCTGGCCGAGGCCGGAAAGCGCTGGCCGGACGTTTCCGGTCCCGCACCGGCGCTCGCGCTGCAGGACGGTGCCCACGCGCCATTCGCCGATGGCCGGTTCGACGTCGTGACCATCAGCGCCGTGCTGCACCACGTGCCGCTCGACGAACGCCCGGCCGTCTACCGCGAGCTCGGCCGCCTGCTCAGGCCCGGCGGCCGGCTCTATGTCTTCGAGCACAATCCGCGCAACCCGCTGGTACGCTACGTCATCGCCCGCACGCCCATCGACGCCAACGCGATCCTGCTCGATGCCCGCGAGGTGCGGCACGGCCTGCTCGACGCGGCCCGCTACGAGCTCGACACCGACTATCTGATGTTCATGCCGCCCGGCCTGCCGGCGCTGGGCGGAATCGACCGCCTGCTGGCGTGGCTGCCGCTCGGCGCGCAATACGCCGTGGCAGCCCGCAAGCTGCCGACGTCGTCCTGAGCGCCGGCATGCCCGACGGCACGGCCGTTCCCAGGGCATGGCACCTGCTGCTCGTCTTCGCGCTGTCGCTGGCGGCGCTCTGCGGCCTGATCGGCTGGCTGCAGAACGTGCACATCGTCACCGCCAACGGCATGTACAAGAGCATCCAGGCGGAGCCCTGGATCACCGATCCGGGGCGGGCGCGTCTGGATCCGTCGAACTATCTCTATTTTCCCCTCTATGGCGCGCTCTGCCGCCTGCTGGACGGGCTGGGTATCGACCGCGGTGTGCCGTGGCGGCAGTTCGCCTGGCTCAACGCCTTCTTTGCCAGCCTCGCGAACGTCATTGTCTACGCCTTCCTGCAACGCGCGACGGGCAGCGCCCGTGCCGCCGCGTGCGGTGCTCTGTTCCATGCCGGCTGCGGCTTCGTGTTGCTGCTGTCGGTGATCAGCGAGGACATCATGCCGGGCTACGCCGTCATGCTGGCCGCGATGGCGCTGGCCGGCCTGTGGTTCGACCGGCCGACCGTCCTGCGAGTCGCGGTCGTCGGCACTGTCTTCACGCTGGGCTGGCTGCTGGAATGGCGGCTGATGTTCCCGACGCTGCCGGCGCTGGTCGCGGCCCTCGCGATCGCGCCAGGACCGTGGTCGCGGCGCGCCGGAAGGATCGCCGTGCTGCTCGTCGCGATCGTCGCCGTGGCCGGCATCGTGCAGCTTGGCTGGGAGGGGCACAGCGGCGCCGTCGGGCTGCACGACATCCTGTGGACCGGCAAGGGTGTGGCCACCGGCTGGGCCGGCCTGTCCTGGGACAAGGCCTGGAACCTGCTGTCGGGGGTCGGCAACTACTTCCTGCTGATGGGCGGCTACGTCGATCCGCTGTCGGCCCGGCAGGCGGCGAGCCGACTGATCGTCTCCGTCGTGCTGCAGCTCGCCATCCTGATGACGGCGCTCGTTGTGCTGTGGCCCCGGCGTGGCGAGCCGCGGCTGCGGGCGATCGCCGCGGTGTTCCTGGTCACGCTGGGCGCGGGACAGGTGCTCAACATCTACTCCCAGCCGCACGACCCGCAGATGCAGGTCAACGTCATGTCTTGGCTGGCCGTGGCGTGGGGGCTGCTGGCTTCCGTCGCGATCGTGCGCTGGCGTGGATGGGCGGTCGTGGTCGCGGTGCTGTCGATCGCGCCGCTGGCCTGGAATGTCAGCGAGCTCGCCCGCTTCCGCGGTGGCGACGCGGCGGCGCTGAGGGCGATGGCGGAGCTCGAGCGGCGCTTTCCGCCGGACTCGACGGTGTTCGTCTACTGGGGCTTCGAGCCCATCACGATGTGGCAGTATGCGCTGTGGAGCCGCACCTGGGACTGGGACGGCGCCGTCAGCATCGCGCCAGCACCGGCCGCCGAGCCCAAGTTCAAGTGGATCGCCGTCGATGCCGGCGCGATCCGCCATCCCGACTGGACCGGCGAGCGCAATGCAGAAGTGCTGAAGCGCGACATCGACCAGGCCTTCGACCGCGGCTACCGCGTCGTGATCTCCGACGTCTGGAACTGGAGCGAGGCGGAACTCGCCGGCCAGCTCGGTGCATTGGCTGCATCGGCCCGCGCACCGGCCATCCACCGCATGCTGCACGAGAACTACGAGGCCGAGCGGATATTCGGCGAGCCCATGGCGGGGACCTACTACGAGCTGCGGCGTCGACGACATTGACGGCGGGAGGCAGCCTCCGTATATCCGCCGCGGGCCACGCTCCCCCACCGGAGTGCAGCTCTTCTGTAAGGGAGAGGTTTGATGAAGCCGACCATGCGTCCGGCGCGTCCCGACTTTTCGTCCGGACCTTGCGCCAAGCGTCCGGGATGGACGCCCGAAGTTCTCGCCGATGCCGCCATCGGGCGGTCCCATCGATCCAAGCTGGGCAAGAAGAAGATCGCGGAGGTCATCGACCGCACGCGCGCGCTGCTCGGCATTCCCGCCGACTACCGGGTCGGCATCGTGCCGGCGTCGGACACCGGCGCCGTCGAGATGGCGCTGTGGTCGCTGCTCGGCGCACGGCCCGTCGACATGCTGGCCTGGGAGAGCTTCGGCGAAGGCTGGGTCACCGACGTGGCGAAGCAGCTCAAGCTCAAGGATGCGCGCGTCCTGAAGGCGGGCTACGGCCAGATTCCCGACCTCGGGCAGGTCGACTGGACTCATGACGTCGTCTTCACCTGGAACGGCACGACCTCCGGCGTGAAGGTGCCGAACGGCGACTGGATCGCGGCCGACCGCGAGGGGTTGGCGATCTGCGACGCGACCTCGGCCGTCTTCGCGATGGACCTCCCGTGGGACAGGCTCGATGTCGTCACCTGGTCGTGGCAGAAGGTGATGGGCGGGGAGGGCGCGCACGGCATGCTCGTGCTGTCGCCGCGTGCGGTGAAGCGGCTGGAGACCTACGCGCCGCCGTGGCCGATGCCCAAGATCTTCCGCATGACCTCGGGCGGCAAGTTCTCCGAGGCGATCTTCAAGGGCGACACGATCAACACGCCGTCGCTGCTCTGCATCGAGGATGCGATCGACGGCCTGCGCTGGGGCGAGGGCATCGGCGGCCTGGCCGCGTTGAAGGCACGCTCCGTGGCCAATCTTGCCGTGCTCGAGGCGTTCGTGGCGGAGCGTTCTTGGGTCGCCTTCCTCGCCGGCGACAAGGCGATCCGTTCGAACACTTCGGTGTGCCTGAACATCGTCGTCCCCTGGTTTGCCGCGCTGCCGGCCGACAGGCAGGCCGCCGCAGCCAAGAAGATGGCCGACCTGCTCGAGAGCGAGAAGGCGGGATACGACGTCGGCTCCTACCGCGACGCGCCGCCGGGGCTGCGCATCTGGTGCGGCGCCACGGTCGAGAAGAGCGACCTGGAAGCGCTGCTGCCGTGGCTCGACTGGGCCTATGGCGAGATCGAGCGCGAGTTTGGCGCGAAGGCCGCCTGAGGAGTTCTTCATCATGGCAAAACCCAAGGTGCTCATCTCCGATGAGCTTTCTCCGCGCGCCGTGGAGATCTTCTCGGAGCGCGGCTGCGACGTCGACTTCAAGCCCGGCTTGAAGCCGGCCGAGCTGCGCGCCATCGTCGGCAACTACGAGGGGCTGGCGATCCGCTCGGCGACCAAGGTCACGGCCGAGGTCCTGGCGGAGGCGAAGAAGCTCAAGGTGGTCGGCCGCGCCGGCATCGGAGTCGACAATGTCGACATCAAGTCGGCGACGGCGCACGGCGTGGTGGTGATGAACACGCCGTTCGGCAACGCCATCACGACGGCCGAGCATGCCGTCGCCCTGATGTTCGCGGTCGCGCGGCAGATTCCCGACGCCAATGCTTCCACGCAGGCCGGCAAGTGGGAGAAGAACCGCTTCATGGGCGCCGAGCTCAGCTTCAAGACGCTGGGGCTGATCGGCTGCGGCAATATCGGATCGATCGTGGCGGAGCGGGCCATCGGCCTGAAGATGCGCGTGGTCGCCTACGATCCGTTCCTCTCCGACCAGCGCGCGCAGGAGCTGGGCGTCGAGAAGGCGACGCTGGACCAGGTTCTGGCGCGAGCCGACTTCATCACCGTGCATACGCCGCTCACCGAGCAGACGAAGAACATCCTGAGCCGCGCCAACCTGATGAAGACCAAGAAGGGCGTGCGCCTCATCAACTGCGCGCGCGGCGGCCTGGTCGACGAGCTGGCGGTGCGTGACCTGCTGGTCTCCGGACATATCGCGGGCGCGGGCTTCGACGTGTTCACCGAGGAGCCGGCGAAGCAGAACGTTCTGTTCGGCGCGCCCAACCTTGTCTGCACGCCGCATCTCGGCGCGTCGACCCTCGAGGCGCAGGAGAACGTGGCGCTGCAGGTCGCCGAGCAGATGTCGGACTACCTGCTCACCGGCGCCATCGTGAACTCGCTGAACATGCCCAACGTGACGGCCGAGGAGGCACCTCGGCTCGCGCCCTATCTCGAGCTCGCGGAGAAGCTCGGCTCGTTCGCGGGCCAGCTCACCGACAGCGAGATCAAGGCGGTGTCGATCGAGTACGAGGGCGACGTCGCGGCGCTCAACGTGAAGCCCCTGAGCCAGGTCGCCCTGATGGGCGTGCTTCGCCCGCAGCTCGCGTCGGTGAACATGGTGAACGCACCGGTGATCGCCCGCGAGCGCGCCATCGAGATGGCCGAGGTCAAGCACGAGCGGCCCAGCGACTATCATTCGATGATTCGCCTCACGGTGACGACGGAGACCTTCACGCGCTCCGTCACCGGCACGCTGTTCGGCGGCCGCCATCCGCGCATCGTCGACATCAAGGGCATCGAGATCGAGGCGGAGTTCGCGCCGCACATGCTCTACATCACGAACGACGACAAGCCGGGCTTCATCGGTCGCCTGGGCACGCTGCTGGGCGAGAGCAAGGTGAACATCGCGACCTTCCATCTCGGCCGCGACAAGCCGGGTGGGTCGGCGATTGCCCTGGTGCAGGTCGACCAGCCGATCTCGCCGGAGCTCCTGAAGAAGATCGCCGGCCTCGAAGGCGTGGTGCAGGCCAAGGTCCTGGGCTTCTGAGACGTCGCGCCTCGCCGTGATGGGGCGCGCATGAGAAAAGGTCGGTCGTCACCGGCACTGGCAGTCGGTTACGGTTCGGCGGTCAAGGAGTGCACGATGCCCCGAGTGAGCGAGATTGAAGAGGATGGCGGCGATCCGGTCCTGAAGCCCATCTTCGAGCGGCAGCGCGAGATGTTTGGGGGGCTGCTCAACCCGACGAAGGTGATGGCGCACTGTCCGCCGATCCTGCGGGCCGCACAGCTGCTCGGCCAGTCGATCGAGCAGTCCGGGCAACTCCCCAAGGCGCTGCTGCCCCTGGTCTATGTCCGCGTGGCGACGATCAACGGCTGTCCGTTTTGAATCGACATCAATTCCGTCCGGGCGACGGAACATGAAGGCGGATCGGAGAAGCTGGCGGAAGTGCTCGAGTGGCGCACCAGCAAGCTGTTCAGCCCCCAGGAGCGGGCGGCGCTCGAGTATGCCGAGCGCATCACGACGACCGGGCAGAGAGTCGACGACGCGCTCTTCGCGGAGCTCCGGCAGCACTTCACAGAGCCGCAGATCGTCGAGCTGACGGCCGCCATCGCCATGGAGAACTTCCGCAGCAAGTTCAATCCGCCGCTCGGCATCGAGGCGCAGGGCTTCTGCATGGTGCCGAAGCGATAACTGGCTGAAGCAGGTAGCGCTGGCGGCGCTCAGCGCTCGAAGATCAGGCACGTGGTGGTGGCGTGGGCCAGCAGCCGGCCCGTACCGTCCGTCAGTCGGCCTTCGGCCGTGCCGATGCGCCGGCCCGCCGCGACGACGACACCCTCGGCGCGCAGCAGCCCGGTATCCGGCGTGATGGGCCGGACGAAGGAGATCTTGAATTCGAGGGTCGTCGATCCGAAGCCCTTGCCCACCGTCGTCAGGACCGCGAGGCCCATGCAGGTGTCCAGCAGGGTTGCGGAAAAGCCGCCATGGACGGTGCCGGCGGGATTGAGCAGATCGGCGGTCGGTGTCGCCGTCACGAGCACCCGGCCGGCCGCCGCTTCAACGATGTCGTAGCCCAGGGTGCGCGCCATGGTGTTGTGGGGCAGGGCGCCGCTTGCGAGGGCCTGGACGAATTCGAGGCCGCTCAGGGCCGCCTGAGCGGCGGGCGGCACGACGCCGTATCGCTTCTTGTGGGTCATGGGGCTTGCTTAGCCCAGGGAGCGGCCGCAGCGCTCGCGGAAAGCGGACTCGATGGGCCGTCGGTCACTCCATCTCGACCTTGAGTTCCCGCAGCTTCTTGCCCCAGAAGGCGTGCTCGTCATGCACGTACTTGGTGAACTCGGCGCGGCTGCGCGGCGGCGGCAGGTCGAGCCCGTCCTTGGCCAGGGCGCCGGTGTACTTGGGGTCCTTCATCGCCGCGGCCGTGTCCTTGTAGATCCGGTCCAGGATCGCGTCCGGCGTCTTGGGCGGCGCGAACAGGCCGTGCCAGCCGGTCACCGAGACGTCGACGCCCTGCTCCTTGAGGGTGGGCACATCCGGCAAGGCGCTGACGCGCTTGTTGCCCGTCACGGCCAGCGCCTTCAGCCGGCCGGCCTTGATCTGGCTGACGGCCGGCGGCAGGGAGGAGAAGTTCATGGTGATGACGCCGCTGATCACGTCCATCAGCGCCGGGCCGGTACCCTTGTAGGGCACGTGGGTGATCTTGATTCCGGCCGCGTCGGCGAACAGGGCCCCCGCCAGGTGGTTGTTGCCACCCACGCCGGATGACGAGAAGGTGAGCTTGTCCGGCTCCTTCTTCGCAAGCGTGATCAGCTCCTGCACGTTGTTGGCCGGCACGCTCGGATTGACCGCCAGCACGTACTGGTAGTCGGTGGTCTGGATGATGGGCACGAGGCCCGCGAGCGTGTCGATCGAGGTCTTGAGGATGTGCGGGTTGGTGACGACGTTGGTGCCGACGGCATAGAAGATCGTGTAGCCGTCGGGCTTGGCATTCGACACGAAGCGCGCACCGATCGCGCCCGCGGCGCCGCCCTTGTTGTCGACCACGACGTTCTGCCCCAGCAGCGGCGTCATCAGCATCGCCAGTTCGCGCGCCACGATGTCGGCGCCGCCGCCCGCCGCATACCCCACCACGAATGTGACAGGCTGGACAGGCCAGGCCTGCGCGCGCGCCGCTGCCGGCAGGAGCAGGGCGGTCGACCCGGCCGCGAGCAGGCGGCGGCGGGCAAGGGTGGTCATGGGGTCCTCCGGCTCAGTTCTTCCCGCCAACGTAGCGCCCGGCGCTGTCGCCCGCCAGCTTGCCGAGCACGGCGCCGGAGACGAGGCCGGTGCCGCCCGGATAGTTGTGATAGAACAGGCCGCCCACCAGCTCGCCGGCCGCGAAGAGGCCGGGGATGGGGTGGCCGTCGGTGCTCTCGACCTCGCCGTCGGGGGTGATCTTCAGGCCCCCGAAGGTGAAGGTGAGCCCGCAGGTGACGGCGTAGGCCTCGAAGGGTGCGGTGTCGATCGTGTTTGCCCAGTTGCTCTTGGGCACCGCCAGCCCGCGGGTGCCGCGGCCGTCCTTGACGGCAGGGTTGAACGGCACGTCGGTCATGACCGCTTCATTCCATTCGCGGATGGTCTTGAGGAACTGCTCCGCGTTCACGCCCTCGAGCTTGCCGGCCAGCTCCTCGATCGTGTCGGCGCGCACCTTGGTCATGCGCTTGATGCGGTATTCGTCGCGCAGCTTGTCTAGGACCTTGGCATCGAAGATCTGCCACGCGAACTGCTGAGGCTGCGCCAGGATCACCGCGCCGTACTTGGCATAGGTGTAGTTGCGGAAGTCCGCTCCCTCGTCGACGAAGCGCAGGCCGTTGGCGTTCACCATGATGCCCAGCGGATAGGAGTGCTTCTGGAAGTTGTCGCCGACCTCGAGGTCGCCGAACGGCGGGGCGTTCATGTCCCAGCCGACCGCATGGCCGCCGGACCAGTGGCCCCACGGCATGGCGCCGATCGCCAGCGCCATGTTGATGCCGGCGCCGGTGTTGAAGCGCGTGCCGCGCACCTTGGCGAGGTCCCAGGTCGGGCCGAGATAGCGCGTGCGCATCTCGGCGTTGCTTTCGAAGCCGCCGCAGGCCAGCACGACCGCCTTGGCCCCGATCCGGACCTTGCGGCCCATGTGCCGGGCGACCACGCCGCGCACGACGCCGTCCTCCTCGATCAGCGAAACGGCCGGAGTCTCGTAGTGGATCGGGATGCCGGCCTTGACCGCGGCCTTGTGCTCGAGGTCGACCAGGCCCGGACCGCCGCCCCACGCCTCGACGGCCAGCCCGCCCCAGAACTTGTACTTGCCGTTCACCTTGAAGGCCTGCCGGCCGTAGGACGGCTGGAAGCGCACGCCCTTGCCGCGCATCCACTTCAGCGTCTCGAAGCTGCGGCCGATCAGGATATCGGTGAGCTCAGGGTCGCAGCGATAGTTCGTCACGCGGCCCATGTCGTCGAGATACTGGTCGGCGGTGTAGCTGCCGAAGTCGACGTCGCGCTTCTCATCCTCGGTGAGGTCGTAGAGCTGCACCAGATCGTCCACGCCGTGGAATACCACGCGCATGGCGCCCGCCGTGTACGTGCTGTTGCCCCCGCGTTCCTCCTCGGGGGCGGCCTCCAGCATCGCCACCGAAGCGCCCGTTTCGCGCGCCGCCAGCGCCGCGCACGCAGCTGCGTTGCCCGCGCCCACAACCAGCACATCGACCTGGAAATCGTCCACTTGGCACTCCCTTTGCCTGCACGGCGCGAAGAAAACGCGCTAGAATACGCATATGGGTGATCGTTTCGACCGTCTAGGGGCCCGTCATGCCAATGTCGAGGCCCTGCTGCGCAGGCCGGGCATCGGCCACAACAACGGACCGACCTTCGACATGTCATGGGAAGCCTGGGTCTGGCGCCGCGCCGCGGCCAAGGCCTGGAAGACGCCCAAGCCGGAAGTCGCCATGATGCGCCTGAAGCGCGCGGAACGGCTGGGCATCACCTACAAGGAACTCACCGCAGCGATCATGGACACGGGCGCCCATCTCGGCGCCGCGGTGCTGCCGCTGTCGCTTGCGGCCCGCGTGCGCCGTGGACCTGGACGGGAGATCGTTGTCGAGGCGCGCAACTCGGTCGCCGACCTCGTTGCGAAGTTCCGCGGCCGTCTCTTCGTGCTGGGCGACATCGATGCCGTGCCGGGCCTGTCGGACGACGAACGCGCGCACTTCCTGGCCATGCTCAACCGCACCTTCGACGGCAAGGTCGAGGCCATCGGATGGGGCCATGACGGCCCTGCCATCCGCAGGATGCTCAAGGCGAATGCCCTGCCGCACCAGGAGGCCTTCCTGGTCGGCGCCGGCATGGGTCACCAGGTGCTGGGGGAGGCGGCCGGCCTGCCGTTCGTAAAGGATATCGAGGCTTGGTTCTCCTCGCCCTGAAAGGGTAAGGGTTGAGGCATGACCTCGACCGTCACACCACCTCTCAAGGGCATCCGAGTCGTCGAACTCACCCACACCATCCTGGGGCCGTCCTGCGGCATGATCCTGGCTGACCTCGGTGCGGAAGTGATCAAGGTCGAACCCCGCGACGGCGACCGGACGCGGCGGCTGCGCGGCTTCGGTGCGGGGTTCTTCGGCTACTTCAACCGCAACAAGAAGAGCCTCGCGCTCGACGCCGATGCGCCGCAGGGCCGGGCGGCGCTGGTCAGGCTCCTGCAGTCCGCCGACGTCATGATCGAGAATTTCGCGCCGGGCTCCATGAGCAAGCGGGGACTCGGTCCGGAGCACCTGGAGACGATCAACCCACGGCTCGTCTACTGCTCCCTCAAGGGCTTCCTGAAGGGCCCCTACGAGAAGCGGCCGGCGCTCGACGAGGTCGTGCAGATGATGGGCGGCCTTGCCTATATGACGGGACCCTCGGGGCGGCCGCTGCGCGCGGGCACCTCGGTGGTCGATATCGTGGGCGGGATGTTCGGCGCCTTCGCGACCGTGCTGGCGCTCAAGACGCGCGACAGCACGGGCAAGGGAGGCCTGGTCGAGAGCGCGCTGTTCGAATCGGTCGTCTTTTTGATGGGTCAGCACCTTGCCATCACGGCCATCAACGGCGCGCCACCGCCGCCGATGCCCGAGCGCGTCAGCTCGTGGGCGGTCTACGAGATCTTCGATACGGCCGACCGCCAGCAGGTCTTCATCGGCATCACAAGCGACGGCCAATGGAAGCGCTTCTGCCAGTTCTTCGACCTGACGGAGCTCGCGGCCGACCCGCGGCTCGCCACCAACAACCTGCGCATCGAGGCAAGGCCGTGGCTGGTGCCCAAGGTCGCCGAGGTCTTTCGCCGCTTCGGCAAGGACGAGCTGGAAAAGATGTGCCTCGAGGCCGACATTTCCTTTGCGCCGGTGGCGCAGCCTCAGGACCTGTTCTCTCATCCGCACCTCCTTGCCAACGGTTCGCTGGCGCCCACCACGCTGGCGGGCGGCGTGCACACGCGCCTCCCGCTGCTGCCCTTCCAGATGCTGGGCTGGCGGCCGCCGCTGGTCTCCGATCCGCCCGAGATTGGACAGCACAACGCGGAGGTGCTGTCCGGCATCGGCTACGACGCGGACGGCATCGCCGCGCTCGCTTCTGCAGGTGTGCTGACGTCGGCGTAGCGGCGGCGACACAGACGACACAATTTCCCGGCCGCGCAATACGGCGAAGATACGGCGGCGGTGTACACCGGTTCTCGTTCGGCGGGGCAATACCGCACCCGCCTGACCGGGAATGAGGGACCCATGTTTCAGCTGGTCGGCGGCTTTCTGGCTTTTCTCGCCATTCTGTCTGCGCTGGCAGGCGCACCGCTCTCTGGCACCATCTTCGCGCTGCTCACCCTCATGTGGGTCCTCGTTGCCAAGCCTACCCCGCTTCGGTCGATCAAGGATGAGGCCCCTTGGGGCGTCGTCTACGGAGGCCGCTTCCGTCGTTGAGCTGCCTGTGACGGGTTCGAGACAACGGCAGCCGATAGGCTGCCTTTTCCATTTGTGACCAGCGTTACATCACTCGACTTCCGCCTGGGCCCGCTGCACCTCGACGGCGAGAGGCCCCAGCCCGTCCTGGCAGGACGCGCGATCGCCTGCCTTTGCGGCACGCTCCAGCGTCGCGGCGGCTTCGGCCAGGGCGCGCGCACCCACCGCCGCAGCGCTCCCCTTGAGCCGATGCGCCGCCGCCGCAAGTGCCGCGAGATCGCCGGAGGCCATGGCCGCCTCGATGTCACGGCGTGATTCGAAAGCCGAGCGCGTGAACTTGCGCAGCAGGTCGCGGCGCGCGGCTTCATCATTCTCCAGCCAGGCATCCAGCACGGCCGGGTCGATCGCGGGGGTCGCGGGCGCCGCACCGCTCAACCAACGCTGCAGGACGGCGCGCAGACGCGCGAGGCTTACCGGTTTGGAAAGATAGCCGTCCATGCCTGCCGCCCGGCAGCGTTCGTCCTCGCCGGCCATGGCATTGGCCGTCGCCGCCACGATCGGCGTGCGCGGACGGCCGCTCTCGCCTTCAAGCCTGCGGATCTCGGCGGTCATCTCGAAGCCGTCCATCTGGGGCATGTGGATGTCGGCAAAGACGATGGCGTAGTGGCCGGTGCTCCAAGCAGCGACGCCTTCGCGACCGTTTGCGGCCGAATCGGCGGCGACCCCCAGCGCCCGCAGCTGGCGCACCAGGACCTCGCGGTTGATGGGGTGGTCGTCGACCACCAGCACGCTGTTGCCCGTCAGGTGCGAGGCCGCTGCGAACTCCGGCGGCGGCGCCTGGGCGACCTGCAGATCGATCAGGGGCGAATCCGCCGGCGCGGCGGTCAGATCGAGGGTGACGGTGAATGTCGAGCCCGCGCCCGGCGCACTTTCGACCGAGATGTCGCCGCCCATGAGCTGGGCAAGGCGGCGGACAATCGAGAGGCCCAACCCGGTGCCGCCGTAGCGTCGGGTCGTCGAGCTGTCGGCCTGCGAGAAGGGCTGGAACAGGCGCGCCTGCTCTGCGTCGCTCATGCCGATGCCCGTGTCGCTCACCGCCAGCAGGACACGGGCGCGGCCATCGCCCCTGGGTTCGGTCCGCGCACGGATCATGGCGCCGCCGCGCTCGGTGAACTTGAGCGCATTGCCCAGGAGGTTGAACAGGATTTGGCGCACGCGTGTCGGGTCGCCTAGCAGGGCATCGGTCGATCCTGGCGCCACCGCTGCCACCAGGGATAGGCCGCGGCGCTCCGCCTGAGCCCGGAACGTGGCGACAACGCTATCCACCAGCCCCGTCAGGGAGAACGTCGTCTCCTCCAGCGCCAAGGCGCCGGCCTCGATCTTCGAGAAGTCGAGCACGTCGTCGATGATGTGTAGCAGCGCTTGTGCCGATTCCCGCATCGTCGCTACGGAGCGGGCCTGCTCGTCGGGGAGGCCTTCGGCTTCCAGCACCTCCATCATGCCGAGAACGCCATTCATGGGCGTCCTGATCTCGTGGCTCATGGTGGCGAGAAAGGTCGATTTGGCCTGATTGGCAGCCTCGGCCTCCTCGCGCGACCGCTCGGCGGCGGCCAGGGCCTGCTCGAGCTCGCGCTGCCGGCGGCGCTCCTCCGACACGTCGCTCACCAGCAGCACCGCGCGACGATCCAGGGCGTAGCGCAGCGATACGCGCGCCCATTTCTTCACGCCATAGGGGATCAGCGCGGGCCGGCCGGAGCGCAGGGTCGCAAGCTGCCGGTCGGCCCAGCTCTCGGCCGTCTCGCCAGGTGCCGCCACGAGGCCGCCGGCGTGACGGACGGCACCATCGAGCGCGACGCCCGGCGTCACGATCTCCGGCAGGTTCTGCATGAAGCGCCGGTAGGCCTCGTTGCACTGGACCAGCCGCTCGTCGCTGTCCAGGAATGCAATGCCGTCATCAAGTGCCTCCATCGCCAGCATGAGGCGGTTCTCCTGCTCGACGATCTCGGTGACATCGCGGTGCACCGTCAGCACGCGACCGCCCGGCAGCGGTCGGTACGTTACCTCGACGATGCGGCCCGTGACCGTGCGCCTTTGTTCCGCCGGCTGACCGGGCAGGTTGAAGCGCCCGACGCGGCTGTCGATCCAGCCCTCGAGTCCACCAGGCAGCTCGTCGAGCGGTCCATAGTCGCCTCGAAGAGCCCGGTAGCGCACGATGTCACGGAAGGTTGGCAACGTCTTGAGACGCTCATCCGGCATGTCATGCAGTCGGGCCATCGCCTTGTTCTGGTAGAGCCAGCGGCCGTCGCCCTCGTAGAGAAGAGCGCCGTCGCTCATGTTGTCGAGCACGGTGCGCATCGTGTCCTCGGCGAAGGCCACGTCGCGATGCGCCTCGTCGAGGCTGCGGGAAAGGTCGTTCGCCGCAAGGTCCCGGGCGATCTCCTGCCGCACGCGTCGGCGCTCGATATGCGCGAAAAGGCTGATGATGGCCACGAAGCCCAGCATGATCGCCGCCAGGCCGACGGCTTGCCGGCTGCCGTCCGCGACGATCAGCACGGCGGCCATGGGCAGGACGAGCGCCGTGGCGGAAAGGGTGAAGGTGCGGCCGTCGAGCGGACGCGACGGCGTGCCGAAGACGATCAGGCACACCGCCATTGCCCAGAGTGTACGTTCCTCTTCGGCTGGGATGGTGGCGAAAAAGCCGGCCATGAGACCGTTGGCGAAGGAAGTCGGCACGGCGGTCGCAGCATAGAGCCAGCGCCAGGTCGCGAGACTCGCCCCTTCGGGGTTGCGGCGATAGATCACCTGGACGCGCCAGGAACCCCAGACGGAAGCGAGGTAGATCGCCGCCGGTACGAGGAACATCCATAGCGGCGCCATGCCGGCATAGAGCGCCGCTGCCGCAATGGCGAAGATGGGCAGCGCCAGCAGTTTAGGCAGCGCTGGAACTTCCACCAGGCGGTGGGTGACGACCTGCTCAATGCGCCTGGGATCGATGCCGGCAATGTCCAATTGGGCCATCCCAGCATGTTGGGCGGCGCGTGTATCGGAGGTGTGTTGCCGACTGCGGCTCGTGTATCGTCTGTGTCGCGGTCGATGTGCTAGGGTACCCCGGCGGGGGACCCATTGGACAAGCGTCAACACATCGTCGTGGTCGAGGACGACCCGGCCCAGCGCCAGCTCCTGCTCGACTATCTCGGTCGGCAGAATTTCCGGGTTACGGGTTTCGAATCGGGGGCCGGCCTGCGCCGTCTCGTCGAGCGCGAGATGCCGGCGCTGATACTTCTGGATGTCGGCCTGCCGGGGGAGGATGGTTTCGCCCTTGCCCGGTGGCTGCGGGAAAGGAGCGGCCGCGTCTGCATCATCATGGTGACGGCGGCGAGCGACACGGTAGACCGCGTGGTCGGCCTGGAAACCGGTGCGGATGACTACATCGCCAAGCCCTTCGACCCGCGGGAATTGCTCGCGCGCATCAAGAGCGTGCTGAGACGCGCCCAGGGGGCGGTCGTGCCAACCGTCGGACCGCGTGTGCGCATGGGCCGCCGAGTGCTGGATCTCGACAAGCGGGTGCTGGTCGACCCCGACGGTGCGGAGGAGACATTGTCGGCGAGCGAGTTCGACCTGCTCAAGGTGTTTGCCGAGAATCCGAACCGGCCGCTGGCCCGCGACTGGATGCTCGAGACCATCGGTCATCGCGAGATGGAGGTGTTCGACC
This sequence comes from Pseudomonadota bacterium, assembly GCA_049323495.1. GTDB lineage: Bacteria > Pseudomonadota > Alphaproteobacteria > Reyranellales > Reyranellaceae > Reyranella. The sequence continues at coordinate 302,931 of JBMONG010000012.1, read as the reverse complement.
GCGCCATGGATCTGCGCATCACGCGCATCCGGCGGAAGATCGAGAAGGATCCCGCGCATCCGGAGGCCATCCGCACCGTGCGCGGCGTGGGATACATGTTCGTGCCACCCAAGGACTGAGCGCCGGGGACGATCTATCGAAGAGCGGCGGGGCGGACGAGAGTGTCGATGGCGGGCTGACGTGGCTTCACCTGATTCACGCATTTCCGTTCCCTTGTGCCTCGGCGACGTGAACCTATCTAGAACTTGTGGCTGAAATCATAATCAAATCAAAAGGTTATTTATTCTCTTGCCGTCTGGAACAAAATAGGTACATTGGCGCGACCCGTTGCGGACTTATCCGCATTGCCGCTCCCGGCAGGGACATGGGAGAACAGGAGCCAGCCAATGTCTGCAGTTCTGAAGGTGGTCGAGAAGGACGGCATGGAGAACAAGAACAAGGCGCTGGACGCCGCCCTGGCCCAGATCGAGCGGGCCTTCGGCAAGGGATCCATCATGAAGCTGGGCCAGCGCGAGGCGCTGGAGATCGAGGCCATCTCGACCGGCTCGCTGGGCCTCGACATTGCGCTCGGCATCGGCGGTCTGCCCAAGGGTCGCATCATCGAGATCTACGGTCCCGAGAGTTCCGGCAAGACGACGCTGGCGCTGCACGTCGTGGCCGAGGCGCAGAAGAAGGGCGGCGCCTGCGCCTTCGTCGACGCCGAGCATGCGCTCGATCCGGTCTATGCCAGGAAGCTTGGAGTCGACATCGACAACCTGCTGATCTCGCAGCCCGACGCCGGTGAGCAGGCGCTGGAGATCGCCGATACGCTGGTGCGCTCCGGCGCCATCGACGTTCTCGTGATCGATTCGGTGGCGGCGCTCGTGCCGAAGGCCGAGCTCGAAGGCGAGATGGGCGACTCGCTGCCCGGCTTGCAGGCCCGTCTGATGAGCCAGGCGCTGCGCAAGCTCACCGCTTCGATCTCCAAGTCGAATACGCTCGTGATCTTCATCAACCAAATCCGCATGAAGATCGGCGTCATGTTCGGCAACCCCGAGACCACAACGGGCGGCAACGCGCTGAAGTTCTACGCCTCGGTCCGCCTCGACATCCGCCGGATCGGCGCGATCAAGGACCGCGACGAGGTGGTGGGCAACTCGACGCGCGTGAAGGTCGTGAAGAACAAGGTCGCGCCGCCTTTCAAGGTCGTGGAATTCGACATCATGTACGGCGAAGGCGTGAGCAAGGTCGGCGAGCTGATCGATCTCGGTGAGAAGGCGGGCATCGTCGAGAAATCCGGTTCGTGGTTCTCCTACGATGGCCAACGCATCGGCCAGGGACGCGAGAACGCGAAGACCTACCTCCGGGAACATCCCGAGGTCGCCCAGACGATCGAGCACAAGATCCGTGCCAATGCCGGCATCCTTGCAGGCGCCTTGATGGATGGCGGCAAGGAAGACGAGGAAGACGAGGACTGATCCTCGTCTTCATTTTCCGACACTCCGGTTCTTAGCGACACGGATCCCCTGTCTCCTGTCGCCGGGGCGGTGCTGCATCCCCACGCGCAGCGCCGCCCCGTTTTTTATCTGGTGTTCAATCCTTCGAGGAAGCGCTGCACCCATTCGGGGCCAGTCCGCTTGCGCGCGCCGCGCCGGCGGGTGCGTGCCCAGGCCATCAGCAGGGCCAACGGGAACCAGTCGTCGGCACGGCTGACGCCCCTGTCGCCCCCATCGTCCTGCAGGCCGCGGGCGCCCAGCGAAATCTTGGGGACCGCGACTGGCTTCACCCCTTCCTGCGCGGTGCCGGCGCACAGTTCGGCTGGCGAGGTCACCAGATACTCCCGGCAGACCAGCGGCCGTTCCGGGTGAATGGAGCAGCTTTCGTCCTCGAGAAAGGGACAGGGGACGTCCAGCGAGAAATAGGCGGCGGACAATGCCCGATCGCTGCGGCCGGCGCGGTCGGCGAGGCCGGCCGCCTCGATTCGGGCCTCGGCCGCGGCGAAGCGCTTTTCGAGCGCGCTGCGCCGGTCGGCGGGCAGCCCCGCCACCACCTGCAGCAGCCGTTCGCCCTCCGTGCGTGATACCGGCACGAGCTGTCGGCAGCAGGCGCCGCAGCCCTTGCGGCAGGAAATCGCCTGTCCAGCTTCGGCGGCCGCGACCACCGCGTTTACCAGCCCCTGAAGCGCCGGCACGACCTCGGCCGCGGGCACCGGACCGGACGGCACGCTGATCGGATGGGCGATCCTGAGCGAGCCGACGGCGAGGCGGAGAGTGGCGGTAGAATGGGCCTTTGCGGCCATTTCTGGGCTGTTCCCTGTTCTGGACGAGTGCCGAGCCCGCACGCTACAAGGCCGGCATGCAAAGCGTCAGCGACATCCGCCGCACCTTCCTAGAGTACTTCGGCAAGAACGGCCACGAGATCGTGGCGTCGAGCCCGCTCGTGCCGCGCAACGACCCCACGCTGATGTTCACCAACGCCGGCATGGTGCAGTTCAAGAACGTCTTCACCGGCCTGGAGCAGCGGCCCTATGTCCGCGCGACGACGGCGCAGAAGTGCGTGCGTGCCGGCGGCAAGCACAACGACCTCGAAAATGTGGGCTATACCGCGCGGCACCACACCTTTTTCGAGATGCTTGGAAATTTCTCGTTCGGCGACTACTTCAAGGAGCGCGCGATCGAACTGGCCTGGAACCTGATCACCAGGGAATACGGCCTATCGCCTGACCGGCTGCTGGTCACCGTGTTCAGCGAGGACGAGGAGGCGGCCGGCCACTGGCGCAAGATTTCGGGCTTTTCCGACAGCAGGATCATTCGGATTCCGACCTCGGACAATTTCTGGGCGATGGGGGACACTGGCCCCTGCGGTCCCTGCTCGGAGATCTTCTTCGACCACGGTGAGGGCATTCCGGGCGGCCCGCCGGGTAGCCCGGACCAGGACGGCGACCGGTTCATCGAGATCTGGAATCTCGTCTTCATGCAGTTCGAGCAGCAGACGCCGCAGACGCGCGTACCGCTGCCGAAGCCGTCGATCGATACCGGCATGGGGCTGGAGCGCATCGCCGCCGTGCTGCAGGGCAAGCACAACAATTACGACATCGACCTGTTCCGCACCCTGATCGAGGCGGTGGCGCACGAGACCGGCGTCGATCCCGACGGCCCGCAGTCGGCCTCGCACAAGGTGATCGCGGACCACCTGCGCACCACGGCCTTCCTGATCGCCGACGGCGTGCTTCCCTCCAACGAGGGGCGCGGCTACGTGCTGCGCCGCATCATGCGCCGCGCCATGCGCCATGCCCATCTCCTGGGCGCGCAGGATCCTATGGTCTTCAAGCTCGTACCCACGCTCGTGCACGAGATGGGCGACGCCTATCCGGAGCTGGGCCGCGCCCAGCCGCTGATCACCGAGACGCTCAAGCTCGAGGAAGGCCGCTTCAAGAAGACGCTCGGCACGGGCCTCAAGCTGCTCGACGACGAGACGCGCAGCCTCGGTGCTGGGGCGACGCTCAAGGGCGACGTCGCTTTCAAGCTCTACGACACCTATGGCTTCCCGCTGGACCTGACGCAGGACGTGCTGCGCAGCCGCGAGATCACGGTCGACGTCGACGGCTTCGAGAAGGCGATGGAGGAGCAACGTGCCAAGGCGCGCGCTGCCTGGGCCGGATCGGGCGAGACCGCCGACCAGGCGATCTGGTTCGACATTCGTCAGAAGGTCGGGGCGACCGAGTTCCTGGGCTACGACACCGAACGTGCCGAGGGTCAGATCGCGGCGATCGTGGTCGATGGTCGCGAGGTCGACGCGCTGCAGGCCGGGCAGACCGGCTGGATCGTCACCAACCAGTCGCCCTTCTACGCCGAATCGGGCGGCCAGCTCGGCGACACCGGCCATCTCGCAGGCGCCAACGGAGAGGCGTCGGTTGCCGACGTCCAGAAGCGGGTGGGCGACCTTAATGCCCATCATGCCACCGTCACCAAGGGCGTGCTGAGGGTCGGCGACGACCTGGTGATGACCATCGACCCCGTGCGGCGTGCGCAGCTACGCGCCCACCACTCGGCGACGCACCTTCTGCATGAGGCGCTGCGCCGCCACCTCGGCAAGCACGTCACGCAGAAGGGGTCGCTGGTCGCGCCGGATCGTCTCCGCTTCGACATCAGCCATACCAAGGCGATCTCGCTGGAGGAGCTGCGCCGCATCGAGGACGAGGTCAACGAGCGCATACGCCGGAACTCCGCGGTCGAGACTCGTCTCATGACGCCGGAGGAGGCGATCGCGGCGGGCGCCATGGCGCTGTTTGGCGAGAAGTACGGCGACGAGGTGCGTGTCCTGTCGATGGGGGGCGCCGAGGGCGAGACCTATTCCGTCGAACTGTGCGGCGGCACCCATGCGTTGCGTACCGGCGACATCGGCCTCTTCCGCATCGTCGGCGAAGGCGCGGTGTCGGCGGGCGTCCGACGGATCGAGGCGGTCGCCGGCGCCGCGGCGGAGGAACATGTCCGCCGCCAGACCGAGTTGCTGGCGGAAGCCGCCAGCATCCTCAAGGTGCGCCCCGAGGACCTGCCGGCGCGCCTTCAGGCGCTCGTCGACGGCCAGCGAAGGATCGAGCGGGAATTGTCCGACGCGCGCAAGGCGCTCGCGCTGGCGGGCGGCGGCTCCACGGGCGCGACGGCGGTCTCCGACGACGTGCGCGACGTCGGCGGCGTGAAGATGATCGGCCGCGTGCTCCAGGGGGTTCCGGGCAAGGACCTCAAGGGCATGGCCGACGAGTTCAAGAAGAAGCTGGGGTCGGGCGTGGTGGCGCTGATCGGGGTCGAAGAGGGCAAGGCGTCGGCCGTCGTCGGCGTCACCGAGGATCTGTCCAGGAACCTGAGCGCGGTCGAGCTGGTCAAGGCAGGTGTCGCGGCGCTGGGCGGCAAGGGCGGCGGCGGCCGGCCGGACATGGCGCAGGGCGGCGGCCCCGATGCCGCGAAGGCGGGCGACGCACTCAAGGCTATCGAGGCCGCGCTGGCTGGTGGCAGATGAGGCCGGCAATCCTCCTTGCGATGGTCCTGCTGTCGGGTGCGTGCGCGCCCAAGCAGTTCACCATGGAAGGCAAAGACGCCGAGCAGATGACGAAGGACGAGGCCCAGTGCCGTTCACAGGTGCGCGCCATCGCCAACCGCGATCGGGATATCGAGGACCAGCGCCGCGCCGTCTTCGCGGGCGAGCGCGAGCGCTACGGGCAGCAGGACCTCTACATCACCATGGATAACCAGGGCTACAAGAACAACCTCGACCGGCTCACCGCGCGCTGCATGGAGGCGCGCGGATGGGCGCCGAAGAACCAGAGCGGCATTTCCAGCTGGTGGAATCGGGTATCGACGTTCAATACGCCGGCAGGCAAGTAGGTCAGCAGGCGCATCGGGTCGGCCGCGCGCTCCGCGGTCAGCAATGCCGGGGGGCCTTCAGCGCCGCCAGCAGTCCGCGTGCCGCAAACTCGATCAGCACGCCCAGCAGCACCAGCACGAAGGCGTTCACCGGCATCGCATAGTTGTGGCTGGGAAGAGCCGCCATCGCCTGGGCAAGGAACAGCAGAAAGAAGCCGGCGCATACCGTCTCGATCAGTTGGCCCTGCAGGAAGCCGATGCGCCGCCACAGGCCGAGCCCGGTCGATGCTGCAAGGTGCAACAGCGCAACGAGCAGCACGATGCCGAACGGCGGTCCAGGATACATGGTCGGGCGTGCCAGCAACTGCCATCCTTTCTCGCCGTAGATGCGCATCACTTCCAGCGGATCCTCGAGCCAGCGACCGACATAGAGTTTCCACATCAGCTGAAAGTATTCGGGAGAGCAGAATACGATCGAGGGGTCGATCTCGGCCGCAACCGCCTGGCCGTAGTAGTCGTGATAAAGAATGCCCCACTTGTTCTCGACGAATCCGAGACCGAGATAGAGCGTGTGCGACAGGCCGTGCGTCGCCACGATCTGTGCGCGTTCCATCTCGAAGGCAAGGTCGCGCGCCATCACGATCGCGCGGGGCGTCATGAAGGCGCCGACCGCCAGCAGGATGATCAGGGCGAGGCTGGCAAGGCGGCGGCCGCTCCGTGGCGTGCGCAGCGCGAGCAGCAGCGCGATGCCGACCGTGACCGCCACTCCCATCAGGCCGATCGCTTCGCGGATCATGGTTGCCAAGCCCAGGAAGGCGATGCCCGCGACAATCCATGCATTCGCCGCACGGCGCGACATCAGGCCAAGGTCACGCGCGGCTACGGCGATCGGCAGCACGCCGGCCAGGCTCACCATCCCGATGAAGGCCCAGTGCGGCGCGGTGGTCATCCAGCCAAGATACTCGACCGGACCCAACCACAGCAGGACGAGCGAGGTCAGCCACGCCCGCACGGCGAAGAGGATACCCGCCAGCGCCAGCAATCCCAACGTATCCAGGAGGATGTTGAGGCGCGCGACGTCCGGCAAGGTCGCCCGCTTGCCCTTGGCCATCGCCCAAAGGTCGAGCAGGAAGGCGTGGCCGGGATCGTCGGCAATGGCGTATTCGGCGATCGGAACCAGCTTGGCCCTTTCGCAGATCGCCAGCCAAGCCCCACGCTCGACGGCGCAGTCGGTACTGTCCAGCCAGATGTTGGTGGCGCCCCAGTCCGACGGCATGATGTCGGCCATGTAGCCGTAGCGGTCGGCATCCTCGAAGGTCCGCTGGAACTGCCCGAACACCAGCAGCAGGGCGCAGGCGACGAAAGCCAGTACCCTCAAGCCGCGCTCCCCAAACCCGACATGCAAGTCGCCGAAATCCCCCCGTGCGGCCCTTCAATGCAACGCTTCGAGCAGGGGCACAAGCGGGTCGGCGGCTTCCACCTGAATCCCGCATCGACAAACGCGGTGTTGGACTCTGGGCGGATAGGAAATTTTTTGCTCCTGGGGGTATTTTCCGTTAGGGATTCCTCCGGGGCCCCGGAGATGATTGGGGAGGGGAATGTTCACGAGCTGGAAGTTGGGTACCGCCACGCTCCTGCTGATATCGAGCATTTTCTCGGCGCAGGCGCCCGACCGGCTGGCGGTCGAAGGGGAGTGGTTCGTCGAGTGCCCGTTCGACCGGCTGACGGGCCAGCGCGACTGTGAGGTCGCCGTCGAGGTCAGGAGCTTCGACCCTCCGCGGCATCTCGCCTTCGTCTATCGCATCAGCAGCGGCATGTTCATGGCGGTCGGATTGCCGACGCCGAGCCGCATCGTTGCCCGGGTCGACTCCGGCGAATCCTTCGAACTCGCCATGTGCACGGGCCAGGCATGTCTGTTGCGCGGCAGGTTCGCCGCAAGGCTTCGCGAACGCATGCGCCACGGTTCGATCCTGCGCCTGGAGTTCCACGGCGTCGACCGAATGGCCGGCGTGGTCGATGTCGATCTGTCCGGCTTTGACAACAGGCACGCCGAGGCGCTTGCCCGGCTGGTGCGCTAAGCCGGATGGCGCTTTCTCGCAGGCCGGCCTCCCTCACATGAAGGTGCCGTCAGGATCGCCGTTGAGCAGGACACGGCCGACCGCCTCGAAATGCGCCTCGCGCGCCTGGATCTGCTGCGAGAGCGTGTGCATGTCGCGAAAGCGCCGCTCGAAGGGACTGCCGGCGAAGATCGCCGAGGTGCCTGCCGCCTTATAGGTCCAGTTTGCGGTCTTCTCGGCCTGCCGTATCGCCTCGGTGCAGGCGAGCCGAACACGCGCGCGCTCGATGGTGCCGATCGGCTCGACCTCGTCGGCGTGCGCGAACACCTCCCTGAGAATGTCGAAAAGGTAGGCGCGGGCCGCGCCCATGCCAGCCTCGTGCCGGGCGACCGCCCCCTGGACCCCGGGACTGTCGGCCAGTCGCCCGAGGTTGCGCGGCGCCTTTTCCGTGGCGAGCGCGATGAAGGCGTCCAGCATGGCGCGGGCGATGCCCAGCGCTACCGCTGCGACGCCGCAGGCATAGAGGCCCGGCATGGTGAAGGCGTAGAGCGGGCCCCGGTCGCGCCGCAGGCCGGGATCCTCACGCGTTCCGGAGAAATCCTCCGGCACGAAGACATCCCTGCAGGCATAGCCTTCCGACGCCGTGCCGCGCAGGCCGATCGTGTTCCAGTCATGGATCGGCGTCGTCCGCTCCTTGGGCATCAACAGCGTTCGTATCGTCGGGCGCCCGAAGCGATTGAGACGCAGCGTGCCGTCCGTCTCGACGACATGGGCGTGAACGCCGATCCAGTTGGCCTGGCGGTACCCCGAGGAGAAGTGCCACTGACCCGAAATGCGATAGCCGCCCGGCGCGGCGACCGCCTTGTGATGGCTGGGCGGCCCCCATGAGATCAGGCCGCGCGGATCGCGATAAATGGCGCGTGCCGTCTCGAGCGGCAAGAAAGGGGCGATCAGCGCCGAGCTGTTGGCGACGAAGGCGTTCCATCCGACCGCGGCATCATGCCGGGACAGTTCCTCCATTGCTGCGACGTACATCCAGGGCGCGACCTCCTCACCACCCACCGAGCGGGGCAGCAAGAGCCGGAACAGTCCCGAGTCGTGCAGCGCCGCCAGCAGTGGCTCCGGAAAGTCCTGCGTCGCCTCGATCGCGTCGCTGGCGGCCACGATCGCCGGCGCAAGCGCGCGGGCTCGTGCGACGGCGTCGGGCGTGCGGGTCGGGAGGACAACGTCATTCATGTGTGGCCTCGGCTGCGCAGGAAGCCGGATTTGGGCGCGGGGCGGCTCGACGTGTCAATGGAACCCGCTACGGCGCTCACAATGATGCGTTGCGAGAATGATGCGCTACTCGTGAGGGCACCTGGGCCTGGCAACCTCCAGCGTATAGGCCTGTTGATCTCGGCAACCAACGCGGAGGACTTTCATGACCAAGACATTCCTTGTCGCCCTTGTCTGCGCGGCTTCCACGATCTCGCTGGCTCACGCCCAGTCCGGCGGGTCCGCGGGCGGCTCCGCCGGCGGATCGGCGGGGACGTCGAGCGGTGCCACGGGCTCACACGGGACGACACGGGGCGGCGCTGCCGGTGGGGTCAGTGGTGGCGGGTCTGTGGTGACACCGCCGGGTACGGCCGGTGGCGGCGTTTCGGGCGGGACAAGCGGCAGTGTGACGACGCCGCGGCCTGGCCAGCCGTCGACGGACGTCAATCGGGCACAGCAGCCGGGTGTGGGCGTGAATAGCGGCGCCAGCGGCGGCGGCAGCGTCCAGCCTCCCCGCCGGTGACGCGACGCACAGGAAGGCCGATCCGCAGGAAGGATCGGCCTTTCTTTTCTTTTACGCTTTCACGGACCGCAGGGTCCGTTACTCGGCGGCGTCCAGCGACACCGACGGGTTCCGCCAGTGCTCCAGCAGATCGGCCTGCCTGAGGCGTGCCCTTGCGACGCTCGCATCCTTCACGTGACCGTATCCCTTGATGTCGTCGGGCACCGAGGCCAGCTGCACGGCGAGGCCGTGATTGGCGACAGAAAGCCTGTCTAGCAACTCATCGATCAGCAGCTCGTATTCGCGGACCAACGCCCGTTCCGTCTTGCGTTCCTGCGTGCGGCCGAACGGATCGAAGGCCGTACCGCGCAGGAACTTCAGCCGCGCGAGCAGGCGGAAGGCCGGCATCATCCAGCCACCGAACTCCTGCTTCAGCAAGCGGCCAGTGGCGGGGTCGCGGCTGGCGAACAGTGGTGGCGCGAGATGGAACTTGAGCTTGTAGTCTCCCTCGAACTGCCGCCTTACCTGCGCGGCGAAAGCCGCCCCGGCGTATAGCCGGGCCACTTCGTACTCGTCCTTGTAGGACAACAGCTTGGCGTAGTTGCGGGCCACGGCTTCAGCCAGGCCGCTCTTTCCGATCCGCCCTTCGGCGGCGCGGACCTTCTCGACAAACGCGGCATAGCGTCGGGCGAGCGCGGCGTTCTGGTAGCTGGTGAGATGCGTCACCCGGGCGGCCACGATCTCGTCCAGCGTCCTTGCGGTCCGCGTGAACGGCAGCACGTTCTCAGCCGGACTGTCTGCCGGCCTGGCGAGACGTTCCACGGTCGAGGGATCATGGGCGGCGCGCCGGCCCCAGCGAAAGGCGGCGACGTTCATGGTCACGGCCGCGCCGTTCAGTTCGATGGCGTGCTCGATCGCCTCTTGGCCGATCGGAATAAGGCCCTTCTGCCACGCGTAGCCCAGGACGAACATGTTGGTGGCGATGGAATCGCCCAGCAGCGCCGTGGCGACGGCGGTGGCGTCGATGAAGTCGCATGCGCCGGCACCTGCCGCCGCTTCCACCGATAATCTCAAGGTATTCCCGGGGAAGGCGAGATCGGGGCGGCGCGTGAATTCGCCGGTGATGGTCTCGTGCGTGTTGATCACCGCCTGCGAGCGGCCCGGCTCGAGCCTGGCGAGCGCATCGGGGCTGGCGCTCACCACCAGGTCGCAGCCGAGCAGCACGTCGGCGCCGCCTGCGCCCAGACGTACGGCGTGCAGGGCCTCGGGCGAAGCGCCGATACGCACGTGGCTGATCACGGCGCCGCCCTTCTGGGCCATGCCGAGCTGGTCGAGCACGGTGGCGCCCTTGCCCTCGATGTGGGCCGCCATCCCCAGGATTGCGCCGATCGTGACCACGCCCGTGCCGCCGATGCCGGTGATCAGGACCCCGCAGGGTCGGTCGGCGACGGATGGCAGCACAGGCGCCGGCGGCAGCGCCGGCTCATCACCCTTCGCGTCCGACGTTCGACCGCCGGTCGCCTTTCCTCGACGCACGCCGCCGCCTTCGACGGTCACGAAGCTGGGACAGAACCCGTTGAGGCAGGAGAAGTCCTTGTTGCACGACGACTGGTCGATCGCGCGCTTCGTGCCGAACTCTGTCTCGACCGGGACGACGCTCAGGCAATTGGACTGCACGGAGCAGTCGCCGCAGCCTTCGCAGACGGCCTGGTTGATGAACACGCGCCGCGCCGGATCGGGAAAGGTGCCGCGCTTGCGGCGCCGGCGCTTTTCGGCGGCACAGGTCTGGTCGTAGATCAGCACCGACACGCCCTTGTGCAGGCGCAGCTCGCGCTGCACCGCGTCCAGCTCGCTGCGGTGGTGGAAGCTGACGCCGGGCGCCCAGTCGGTGCCGGGCGGATACTTGTGCGGATCGTCGCTGACCAGGGCGATGCGCCGGACGCCTTCGGCATGGACCTGTTGGCTGATCGTCCAGGGCCGCACGTTGCCGTCGTGCGGCTGGCCGCCGGTCATGGCGACGGCATCGTTGTAGAGGATCTTGTAGGTGATGTTGGTGCCGGTGGCCACGGCATGGCGTATCGCGAGATAGCCTGAATGGAAGTAGGTGCCGTCGCCCAGATTCTGGAAGACGTGCGGCATGTCGCTGAAGTGGCTGGCGCCGACCCAGGTCGCGCCTTCGGCGCCCATGTGGGTGAAGGTCTTGGTATTGCGCTCCATGTTGATGGCAAGCGTATGGCAGCCGATGCCGGCCATCGCCATCGAGCCTTCCGGCACCTTCGTCGACGAATTGTGCGGGCAGCCGGAGCAGAAATAGGGGACACGCGCCAGGCCGGCCTCGTTGCGCGCCTGCCGACCGACGCGGCGCTGCAGCGCCTCGTAGCGCTGTCGCGTGGCCGGCGAGAAGGCATCGAGCCCGAGACGTGCCACGAGCGCCGCCGCGATCTCGTACGGCGTCAGCTCGCCATCGGTCTTGAGCAGCTTCCGACCGTGCTCGTCGGTCTTGCCGACGACCATTGGGCGGCGGTCGGCCGGCGCGTTGAACAGCGCGTCCTTGAGCTGCTGCTCGATGACGGGCCGCTTCTCCTCGACGACCAGCAGCTCGCGCTTGCCCTGGGCGAAGGCCGTGACGCCCTCCGTCTCCAGTGGCCAGACCAGGGCCACCTTGTAGATGGCGAGACCCAGCCGTTCAGCCTCGGCATCGTCGATGCCGAGTTCATCCAGCGCCTGGCGGACATCGAGATACGACTTGCCGACGGTGACGATGCCGAAGCGGGCGTCAGCACGGCCCAGCATGAGGCGGTCGAGCTTGTTGGCGCGCCAATAGGCCAGCGCCGCTGGATGCTTGATCGTGAAGACGCGGCGCTCCTGGCCCAGCCAGTCGTCCGGCCAGCGGATGTGCAGACCGTCCGGAGGCAGCACGAAATCCGTCGGCGTCCGGATCTCGATCCGATGCGGATCGACATGGACGGAGGCCGACGAATCGACCGTTTCGCTCATCACCTTGAAGGCGACCCAGAGCCCCGAATAGCGCGACAGGGCGAAGCCATGCAGGCCGAGATCGAGGTATTCCTGTACGCTCGCGGCATGGATCACGGGCATGCCGGCGGCGATCAGGGCGGGTTCGCTCTGGTGCGCGGTGGTCGAGGACTTGGCCGTGTGGTCATCGCCTGCCAGTGCGACGACGCCACCGTTCTTCGAAGTGCCGGCGTAGTTGGCGTGCTTGAAGACATCGCCAGACCGGTCGACGCCGGGACCCTTGCCATACCAGATCCCGAACACGCCATCGTAGCGCGCCCCCGGATACAGGTGGATCTGCTGCGTTCCCCAGATCGCCGTCGCGGCCAGGTCCTCATTGACGCCTGGCTGGAACTCGATGTGGCTGTTCTTGATGAAGCGCTTCGCCTGCCAGAGGGCCTGGTCGAAGCCGCCGAGGGGGGAACCGCGATACCCGGAGATGTAGCCGGCGGTGTTCAGGCCCGCGGCGAGGTCGCGCTGCCGCTGCATCATCGGCAGTCGCACCAAAGCCTGGGTGCCGGTGAGATAAACGCGGCCGCTTTCGAGAATGTACTTGTCGTCCAGGGTCACCGCGAGGGCCATGGCAACCTCCCTGATATGGTCGCGGGCGCCTCGCAAGGGCAAGGCAGACGCGATTCCGTGGACCGTAACGGCAGTGTCTCCCGGCTTGCAATCGGGAACGGACGCGGTGCGGAAAAAGACGCTTTGGAACGTGCGGCGGCCGGACACCAGAGCGTCGTTTCAAGGTTCCGTCCGCCCATGAAACGTTGTAAGCCACGCTCGCCTGCCAACCGCGAACGCGCCCGTCGAAACAAGATCATCGCCATGTCCGTCCTCGTAACCGGCGCCGCGGGATTCATCGGCAGTCACGTCACCCGCGCCCTGCTGGCGCGCGGCGAGACGGTTGTGGGGATCGACAATTTCAGCTCCTACTACGATCCGGTGCTCAAATTCGCCCGGCTGAAGCCACTGCGCGAAATGAGCGGATTCACGTTCGTCGAGGCCGACGTCGCGGACCGCGACCGGATCCTGGCGCTGCCGCGCGCGCATCCCGGCATCGATCGCATCGTACATCTCGCCGCGCAGCCCGGGGTGCGCCATTCCCTTCAAGATCCGTATATCTATGTCCAGACCAACGTGATGGGGCATCTCGTCATGTTGGAGCTGGCGCGGCAGCTCGGGAGCCTCAGGCATTTCGTCTATGCCTCATCCTCCTCAGTCTACGGCGGCAACCCGAAACAGCCCTTCTCCATCGGTGACCGGGTCGACCATCCGGTCTCGCTCTATGCCGCGACCAAGCGCTCGGACGAGCTGATGTCGGAATCCTACGCCCATGTCCATGGCCTGAAGGCGACGGGCCTGCGCTATTTCACGGTCTATGGGCCGTGGGGCCGTCCCGACATGTCTCCCTCCATCTTCGCCCGGGCGATCCACGAAGGCCGGCCGATCCGGTTGTTCCACAACGGCGCCATCCGTCGCGACTACAGCTATATCGACGACATCGTGTCCGGCACGCTGGCCGTCCTCGACAATCCCCCGGCCGGCCCGGCCCACCGCGTGTACAATCTGGGCGCTGCCCGCAGCGAGGCCGTCACGCACGTCGTCGCGCTCTTCGAGAAGGCGTTGGGTCGTACGGCGACGATCGAGCTCGAGCCTGGCGATCCCTACGATATGGTCGAGACCTCGGCGGACATCACGGAAACCACGCGCGACTTCGGATGGACGCCCACGGTTTCGGTGGAAGAGGGCATCCCCAGGTTTGTCGAGTGGTTCAAGAGGTACAATCGGCTTCAGGCCGGATGACGCCCAGGGGGCGACCGAGGCGCAGGTCGCGCGGGCTTCGCAGGGGCGTCGGCATGAGATACGTTCAAGTCAATGCCTCTTCTTTCGATCAGGGACCTGCGCCGCGCCTTCTATGGGCTCGAGGTGCTGCGCGGCGTCGATCTCGACGTCGCGTCGGGCGGCATCACCGGTCTGATCGGGCCCAACGGGGCGGGCAAGACCACCCTCTTCAACGTGGTGTCCGGCCTGGTGCCGCCGGACGCGGGATCGATCCGCTTCGACGAGCAGGAGATCGCCGGCTGGGCGCCAGACGCCATCAGCCGGTGCGGCCTGGTGCGCACGTTCCAGGTGGCGCGCGGCTTCCCGCGTCTCTCCGTCTTCCAGCACCTCATGCTCTATGGGCGTCAGCAGCCCGGCGAGAGCCTCTGGCGGGCTATCGCTGGTTCCCGCGCGGCACGCGACCGCGAGGCCGAACTGGCCGAGAAGGCTTGGGCCACGGCGCGGTTCCTGAGACTCGATCGTCTGATCGACAATCCGGCCACGGCCCTCTCGGGCGGCCAGAAGAAGCTGCTGGAGATCGGCCGTGCACTGATGGCGGAGCCGCGGCTCGTGCTGCTGGACGAGCCGACTGCCGGGGTCAACCCGACGCTGCAGAACGAGATCGGCGAGCGTCTGCTGGAGCTGCCGCGGCGCGGCATCACCGTGCTGCTGATCGAGCACGACATGGGCTTCATCGCCCGTCTGTGCGATCCGGTGATCGTGATGGCCGAGGGGCAGCGCCTGACGCAGGGGACCTTCGACGAGGTGCGCAACGACCACCGCGTGCGCGAAGCCTATCTCGGCCGCCGCGCCGCATGAGGCCGAAAGCATGAGCCTGCTGGGGATCGCCGGCCTGCGCGGCGGCTATGCGGCCGCCGACGAGATCGTGAAGGGCGCCGACCTGCGGGTCGAGGCGGGGGAGATCGTCGCCCTGATTGGACCCAACGGCGCCGGCAAGTCGACCCTGCTGAAGCTGATAGCCGGGCTGCTGCGTCCCAGCGGCGGCGAGGTGCTCTTCAAAGGAGAGGACATCGCCGGACTGGGCGCGCCCCAGATCAGCCGGCGCGGCCTGTCCTTCGTGCCGCAGGAGCGCAACGTGTTCGGCACGATGAGCGTGGCCGAGAACCTGGAGATGGGGGGCTACATCGAGGGTGCGCATATGCGGCAGCGCATGGCCGAGCTGTACGAGCGCTTTCCCATGCTGGCGGAGAAGCGGAAGGCGGCCGCGCGCACCCTGAGCGGCGGGCAACGCCAGATCCTCGCCATGGCGGTGGCGCTGATGAACGCCCCGGTCCTGCTGCTGCTCGACGAGCCGACGGCTGGCCTAAGCCCGCGCGCGGCCGAGGAACTGTTCGGCACCATTCTTGCCCTGAACCAGACTGGTGTCGCGATCCTGATGGTGGAGCAGAACGCAATGGAGGCGCTGACGGTGTCGGCCCGCGCCTATGTGCTGGTGCAGGGGCGGGCGGAGCGGGAAGGCAGGGCCGCCGACCTCGCGGCCGATCCGACCGTCCGGGACCTCTTTCTCGGCGGCAAGGCCGCGCCTATGCTCGACGCGACGGGGAGGCAAGCGAGCAAACCCATGGGGGACTTCACATGAGACGTTTCCGTATCGGCCGCCGCGCCGCCCTTGCCGGCGGTATCGCGGCGCTGGCCAGCCCTGCCGTCCTGCGCGCCCAGGGCGATCCGATCAAGCTCGCGACCCTCACGCCGCTCACCGGTGCCGGCGGGCCCTACGGCCCCGTGATGGCCAAGGTGGCCGCGGCGGTCGTCGAGGAGGTCAACAAGGCCGGCGGTGTGCTCGGTCGGCGGATCGTGCTGGTGAGCGAGGACGACCAGACCAATCCCGAGGCGGGCGTACGCGCGGTGCGCAAGCTGATCGATGTTGACAAGGTGGCCGCCATCATGGGGACCTGGGCGTCCTCGGTGACGACCGCCGTCGCGCCGCTCTGCTGGGAGAGCAAGACCTTCCTTTGCACCGTCTCCGGTGCCGATTCCATCACGCAGCTGCCGCACCAGGGCTATCTCGTGCGCACGCAGCCGAACTCGACGCTGCAGGTGACGCGGTCGGGCGAGTTCATGCTGTCGCTGGGCGCCAAGAAGATCTTCACGATGATCCCGCAGACCCCTTTCACGCAGGCGACCTTCGACCTGATGGGCAAAGTCCTCCCCAAGGGCGGCGCGACCCACCAGGGCCTGATCTACGACGACAAGAAGACGACCTATCGCACCGAGGTCGACCAGGTCCTGCGGGCCAAGCCGGACATGATCTTCGCGGCCGGCTACACCCCCGATACCGTCGTCCTGCTGAAGGACATCTATCGCGCGGGCTTCAAGGGCAAGATCATCGGCTTCGGCTATTCGGTGAACCAGAAGCTGGTCGACCAGATCGGGCAGCCGGAGGTGGTCGAAGGCGTCTATACCTATGCTCCATCGCCCGCCGAGGGCAGCAGCGCCTATGAACGGGTGAAGGCCGCCGTCGGCTCGTCCAATCCAGATCCCTACACCTGCCAGGTCTACGACCACGTCAATCTGGTGTTGATGGCGATCGCCAACGCCAAGACGGCGACGGGCGAGGCCATCAAGGACAATATCCGCAAGGCGCAGGGCGGCGGCAAGGCGGTCGACAACGCCGTCGACGCCATCAAGGCGATCTCGGCCGGCGAGAAGGTGGACTACAGCGGTGCATCGGGCCCCTGCGATTTCGATGAAAAGGGCGACATCCTCGACTGCAAGTTCCGCTACGAGCAGATCAAGGGCGGCAAGTTCACGCTGGTGAAGATCGCTTGATCGTTCCGCGGGTTGCAGGGGCATGATCTTCCTCCAGGCGCTGGTGAACGGCCTGGTGTCGGGCACCCTGCTTGCCGTGCCGGCGATCGGCTTCACCGCCATGTTCGCCGTCCTGCGCTTCCCCAACTTCTCGGTCTCCGGCATCGCGACGCTGGGGGCCTTTGCCGGTTACGTGGCCTACGGTGCGGGGCTGCAGATGGCGGGTGCGCTGACCGTGGCCTTTGCGATCGCCGGCACGGTGGGGCTCGCCTTCGACAAGGTTGCGCATCTGCCGATGGTGAAGCAGGGAGCCCTGCCGGCCGCCATCGCCTCGATCGCGACGGGCGTGGTCCTGGAGAATGTCGTGCGGCTGGGATTCGGCAACGACCCGCGGGGCTTCGACCGGCCGATCGCCCGCGACATGTTCCTGGGCGACATCCGTGTCAGCCCGCAGCAGCTCGAAACCATGGCGCTCGCGCTCGTGATCATGGCCGCGGTCTTCGCCGCACTCGCCTTCACGCGCATCGGCAAGGCCATGCGCGCTTCGGCCGACAATCCGGAGCTGGCGGCGCTGAAAGGCATCCGGCCCGAGCGCATCGCCGCGCTGGCCAGTTTCGTCGGCATGGGGCTGGTCGGTATCGGCGGCATGCTGCTGGGCCTGGACAGCGCCATCGATCCGCTGACCGGCACCCGCATCCTGCTCTCGGTGTTCGCCGCCGCCGTGCTGGGCGGGCTGGGCAGCGTCCCGGGGGCCGTGCTGGGGGCCTTCCTGATCGGTATCGCCGAGGAGTTCTCCGTCCTGGTCGTCGGATCGCCCTATCGGGCTGCGGTGGGATTTGTGGCGATTCTCGTGATGCTCACCTTCCGGCCGCGCGGTCTCCTGGGGGAGCGGGCGTTTTGATCGACGGCCAGGGCGATGGAATTCCGGCATGCTGAGCTACCTGCTCTTCATCGCCACCGTGGGCGGCATCTACGGCCTGCTGGCGCTCAGCCTCAACCTGATCTGGGGCGGGGCGGGCATGGTCAATCTCGGCCTGGCCGGCTTCTTTGCCCTGGGCGCCTACGCGTCGGCGCTGCTGACGACGGTCGGCCAGGCGCCGATCGCGGCCGGCTGGCTGCTGGCCTTCCTCGTGGGAGGCTTTGCCGGCCTCGTCGTCACGCTCTCGACGACGCGCCTGCGCGAGGACTATCTGGCCATCGTGACCCTGGGTTTTGCCGAAGCCGTGCGCCTGATCGCCGCCAACGAGATCTGGCTGACGCGCGGAACGGACGGCATCTCCGGTATTCCGGGACCGTGGCGGCGCGCACTCGGACCCGACTTCAACGCGGTCTACTTCCTGATCGTGCTGGCCGCGCTGCTGGCCGTCTTCGTCGTCATGCGCCGCATCGACCGGTCGCCCTACGGCCGCGTCCTGCGCGCCATCCGCGAGGACGCCCAGGTGGCCCAGGTGGCGGGCAAGCCGGTGCTGCGCTTCAAGACCGAGGCTTTCATGCTGTCGGCGGCCATCGCCGGCCTCGCCGGTGCGCTCTACGGCCACTTCACGTCCTATATCGCGCCCGACATGTTCCTGCCGCTCATCACGGTCTACATCTTCCTGGCCGTGGCGTCGGGCGGCCGGGGCCGGCCGGCGGGGGCACTGGTCGGTGCCTATGTCGTGATGGCGCTGCTCGAGTCGTTCCGCTTCCTGGTCGACTGGATCCCCGCGGTCTCCGCAGTGCAGCGGGCCGCGCTGAAGGAACTGCTGATCGCGGCCGCCCTGATCGTCGTGCTGCGGCTGAAGCCCGCCGGCATACTGCCCGAGCGCATCCCCCCGGCGCCGCGACCGTCGTAAAAGCGCCATACCGACGCATCTAATATGGAGGAAGCGATGCCTGCGTTCGAAGCCTGCCTTGCCGCGCTGCGTCAGCCCGGTCCGCCCGAAGCCTTCTTCAAGGTGCTGGACAAGGCCTTGTCCGAGGTCGTGGGCCACAAGCTGTTCACGCTTCTCTACGTCGCCCCGGACCGCAAGCGCGTGAAGCGGCTCTACACCAGCATGCCCAAGGAATACCCGGTAGGCGGCTACAAGCCGGTGATGGAGACCGATTGGCACAAGCGTGTCGTGGGCGAGGGCCGCGCCTGGGTCGGCCACGACTACGACGATGTGAAGTGGGCGTTTTTCGACCATGAGCTGATCCGCTCGCTGGGCTGTGAATCGGCCATCAACATGCCGGTCGTCTATGCGGGCCGCGTGCTCGGCACGATGAACCTGCTGGACGAGGCCGGCCACTACAAGGAGGACGATCCGGCAAAGCTCGAACCGTTCGCCGCCCTCATGATCGGACCCTTCCTTGACGCCATCGCAGCCGACCCCGATATCGGAGGGAAGTAGGGAGTTGCAGAATGACCGCGATGCTGGGCGAACTACCGACCTGGAAGCTCGAAGATCTCTATTCCAGCCCCGGCGGCACCGATCTCCAGGCCGACCTGAAGCGCGCCGCGGCCGACGCGGAGGCGTTCGCGCGGGACTTCGAAGGGAAGATCGCAGGGCTCGGCGGTGAGGGGCTGGGCAAGGCGGTCGCGCGGTACGAGGCGCTGTCCGACCTGATGGGGCGCATCGGGTCCTATGCCTCCCTCTACTATGCGCAGGACATGGCCGACCCGGCGCGGGGGCGCTTCACGCAGAACGTCTCGGAGTCCCTGAACGATATCGGCAGCAAGCTGCTGTTCTTCCGGCTCGAGATCAACAAGATCGGGGACGAGGACATCGCGGAGAAGCTCAAGGATCCGGCGCTCGCCAAGTACGCACCGTGGCTGCGCGACGTGCGCATCTTTCGCCCTCATGACCTGTCCGATGAGCTGGAGAAGTACATCCACGACCAGTCGGTCGTGGGCAGCTCGGCCTGGTCGCGCCTGTTCGACGAGACCATCGCGCGCCTGCGCTATCCCTTCCGCGACGAGGTGCTGACAGAGCCGCAGATCCTCGACAAGCTGTCGAACAAGGACGGCGAGGTCCGCAAGGAGGCGGCCAAGTCGTTCGGCAAGGTACAGGGCGACAATATCGCCGTGTTCTCCCTGGTCATGAACACCCTGATCAAGGACAAGGAGATCGACGACCGCTGGCGGAAGTATCCGCGGCCTCAGTCGTTCCGCAATCTGGCGAACGTGGTCGAGGACGAGGTGGTCGATGCCCTGGTGGCCTCGGTCAAGGCCGCCTATCCGCGCCTGTCCCATCGCTACTACAAGCTCAAGGCCAAGTGGTTCGGTGTCGAGACGATGCCCTACTGGGATCGCAACGCGCCGCTGCCGGAGCACGACGATCGTGTCATTCCCTGGCCCGAGGCCGAGAAGATCGTGCTCGACGCCTACAATGCCTTCTCGCCCGAGCTCGCCGACGTCGGCCGCAGGTTCTTCGGCACGGGCTGGATCGACGCGCCGGCGCGGCCGGGCAAGGCGCCGGGCGCCTTCGCCCATCCGACCGTGCCGTCGGCGCATCCCTATCTGCTGCTGAACTACCAGGGCAAGGTGCGGGACGTGATGACCCTGGCGCACGAGCTGGGCCATGGCGTGCACCAGGTGCTGGCGTCGGGGCAGGGCGCGCTGATGGCCGATACGCCGCTGACCTTGGCCGAGACGGCTTCGGTGTTCGGCGAGATGCTGACCTTCCAGTCGCTGCTCAGGTCGGCGCCGGACAAGACCACGCGCAAGGTCATGCTGGCCGGCAAGGTCGAGGACATGCTCAACACCGTCGTGCGGCAGATCGCCTTCTACGACTTCGAATCCCGCCTGCACATGGAGCGCCGCAAGGGCGAGCTCACGCCCGATGCGATCGGCGAGGTGTGGATGTCGGTGCAGAGCGAGAGCCTGGGCCCGGCCTTCACGTTCGACGAGGAGTACCGGCACTACTGGTCGTATATCGGCCACTTCATCCACTCGCCGTTCTACGTCTACGCCTATGCCTTCGGCGATTGCCTCGTGAACTCGCTGTACGCGGCCTATCAGCAGGGCCAGCCGGATTTCCAGGCGAAGTATCTCGACATGCTGCGTGCGGGCGGCGTCAAGCGCCACAAGGAGCTGCTGGCGCCGTTCGGGCTCGATGCCTCCGACCCGGCCTTCTGGGACAAGGGACTGGGCGTTCTGTCGGGATTCGTCGATGAGCTCGAGAAGCTGTAGCGCAGCGGTCTTGCGGTCCGAAAGATGACCGATGAAGGCGATTCCCTCGGCGGCCGGCTCGGCCGCTATGCCCGGGTCGGAAGCTCCGTCGGTGGGCTGGCCGTCAAGCTCGCCGGCCAGCGCTACCTCGGCTGGAACCTCGATCGCGACAAACACGCCTCGGAGTTGAAGGCGGCGCTGGGCGGCCTGAAGGGGCCGCTGATGAAGGCCGCGCAGCTGATCGCCACCATTCCGGATGCGCTGCCGCCGGAATATGCCCGCGAGCTGGCCCAGCTGCAGGCCAACGCTCCCGCCATGGGCTGGTCCTTCGTACGCCGCCGCATGGCGACCGAGCTGGGGCCGGACTGGCAGGCAAGGTTCACGAGTTTCGAGAAGGAGGCTTCCTTCGCCGCGTCGCTGGGCCAAGTCCATCGCGCGACGCTGAAGGACGGCACGCCGGTCGCGGCCAAGCTGCAGTACCCCGACATGGCGGCGGCGCTGGAAGCGGACCTCAACCAGCTCAAGCTGGTCTTCGCCGTCGGCCAGCGCTTCGATCCCGCCATCCGCACCGACGAGATCCATGCCGAGATCACGACGCGCCTGCGCGAGGAGCTGGACTACCGCCGCGAGGCGAAGCATGTGGCGCTCTATCGCCATATGCTGCGCGACGAACCGGACGTGCACGTCCCGGAGGTCGTGGCGTCGCATTCGAGCGACCGCCTGCTGACCATGACCTGGCTCGAGGGCGAGCGGCTGCTCAACTGGAAGGAGCGGCCGCAGGAGGATCGGGACCGGCTCGCCATCAACATGTTCCGCGCCTGGTATGTACCATTCTACTTCTACGGCGTGATCCACGGCGATCCGCATCTCGGCAACTATACGGTTCGGCCGGATGGTTCGGTCAACCTGATGGATTTCGGCTGCGTGCGCATCTTCCCGCCGCGCTTCGTCCGCGGCTCGATCGAGCTCTATCGCGCCTTGATGACGGACGATCAGGAGCGCGCCGTTGCCGCCTACGCGGACTGGGGGTTCACCGGCCTCAGCCGGGAGATGATCGCCGTGCTGAACCGCTGGGCCGCCTTCCTCTACGGGCCTCTGATGGACGATCGCCCGCGGCGCCTGACCGAGGGCATGGCCGACGGCCACGGCCGCGAGATGGCGCAGAACGTCTTCGGCGAGCTGCGGCGCCTGGGCGGCGTGCGGCCGCCGCGCGAGTTCGTGTTCATGGATCGCGCGGCCATCGGGCTGGGCGCGGTGTTCATCCATCTGCGCGCCTCGATCAACTGGCACCGGCTGTTCGAGAGCCTGATCGCCGATTTCGATGTCGAGGCGCTGGCGCGCCGTCAGCAGGCTGCGCTCGAGGAGGCCGGATTGTGACCGTGCCGGGACTGCGCACCTTCAGGAGCCGGCACGATCCGGCCGAGACGCTGGAGCGGCTCGAAGCCGCCGTGGCGCAGCACGGAATGACCGTGTTCGCCCGCATAGACCACGGTGCGGCGGCCGAGAAGGTCGGCATGGAGCTGCGGCCCACGGTCGTCGTCCTGTTCGGCAATCCGAAGGCCGGAACGCCCTACATGCAGGCCAGCCAGACGCTCGGCATCGACCTGCCGCTGAAGGCGCTGGTCTGGCAGGACGGGGAAGGCACGACCTGGGTCGGCGTCAATGAGCCGGCCTGGCTGTTCCGGCGGCACGGCGTCGACGACGAAGGCAGCGCCGACGTGATGAACGATGTCCTGGCCAACGTGGCAGGCCAGGCGACGGCGTGATGAACGTCCTCGTCACCGGCTCGTCGGGCTGGCTCGGCCGGACACTGGTGCCGCGGCTCGTGCACGAAGGGCATCGGGTGATCGGTCTCGATCCAGAGCCGGGGCCCGGGACGGACGTGGTCGGCTCGGTCGTGGACCGTGGTCTGGTGCGGCAGATCCTGCGCGACCACGCCGTCGAAGCGATCGTGCACGCGGCGGCGCGGCACAAGCCCCACATCGCGACGCATGACAATGCCGAGTTCGTGGCCGTGAACGTCCAGGGCACGCTGAACCTGCTCGAGGAGGCCGTCGCGCCGGGATCGAGGGTCGACCGCTTCGTCTTCACCTCGACGACCTCGCTGATGATCTCCCAGAGGATCCGCGACGGGAAGGCGGGCGGGGCGCGCGAGGCGATGTGGATCGACGAGACGCTCTCGCCGCTCGAACCGCGCAACATCTATGGCGTCACCAAGCGGTCCGCCGAGGAGCTTTGCCGCCTGTTCAACCACCTGCACCGGCTGCCCATCGTGATCCTGCGGACCTCGCGCTTCTTTCCCGAAGCGGACGACATGGCGCACGCCATCGCGCAGTCCGACGAGAACACGAAGATCAACGAATTCCTGTTCCGCCGGCTGTCGGTCGAGGATGCGGCCGAAGCCCACGTCGCGGCCCTGAGTCGGGCGCCGGAGATCGGCTTCGGCACGTTCATCGTGTCGGCCATGACGCCCTTTTCGCGAAGGGATTGCCGCGCCCTCATCGAGGACGCGCCGTCTGTCGTCGAGCGCTACTTCCCGCACTACCGCGCGATCTACGCGCGGCGCGGCTGGACGATGTTCGATTCTATCGACCGCGTCTACGACGCGAGCAGGGCAGCCGAGCAGCTCGGCTTCGTCTGCCGGACCGGCTTCGCGCAGCTGCTCGACGGTCTGCGCAAGGAGCCGGATGGGTTCGAGGTCAAGACAGCGCTGTATGGATGATGCAGGCGAGCGCATCGCGCAGCCGGCCGGCATTCTCGGGCAAGGTGAGCGTTCCGCCGAAGCGCGGATTGACCTCGAAGATCACCATGGCGCCTTCCTCCGTCAGGCTGTAGTCGACGGCACACGGACCGCTGAAGCGGAGCGGCGCCAGCACCCTGCCGATCGTGTCCAGCACCTGCGGCGGCGTCTCGACGGGCGTGATCGTCTGATCATCCATGCTGACGCGCAGCTGTTCGGCATCGCGCTTCTCGCAGGCGAAGCTGCCATGCCACAGGATGCAGCCATCGCGGCACACGCAATGCGTGACGTACTCGACGAGGGCCGGCTGGAAGGCCTGTACGATGCACGGCTTGTCGCGAAAGGGGACGGCGCGGCGAAGCCTGACGAGCTCCGGATAGGAGCGCGCGACGGCGATCCCCCAGGCGGCCGCCAGGTCGGTGCGCTTCAGGATACAGGGGAACTCGGCCTCCTCGTCCGACGCATAGACGCGCGGGCAGAACCTGCCGAGTCCCTTGGCGGTCATGTATTCCGCGAACTGCCCCTTGTCGGACAGTGTATTCAGGGCTTCGGTCTCGGGTATCAGCGCGGCTTCGCCGGGTGGGCAGTTGCGGATGTTCGTGATGCTCAGGGGCACGATCACCGTGCGGCTGCCCTCGATGGCAGGCGCTGGCAGCACGATACCGGACAGATCCGCGATGCGTACGACCTCTGCGACGCCGTCGATGCCGGCCCACAAGGCGGGGTCGATGAAGGCGGGCAGCCAGTCGTCGGCGAACTCGCCGAAGATGACAACGCGTATCGGCGGCACGTCCGCCGCTGCGTCGGGAAAGGTGAGGCGGATCGGCAGGTCGCGGCGCCGGCGCGTGCGCTGCCAGGCGCGGCGCAGGCCGTCGAACCGCATGCTAGCCTCGTACCCGCGGCATCATGATAAGGTCCCACGGACTCGGCACGTCCCCGTGCGGCACCCAGACCAGGGCCGGCGCATCGAGAGAGAAGGCCTCACGCAGGCTGCGTTCGAGCTGGCGTGCGTCGAGCGCCTTGAACGAGGCCACGCCGAAGCTGTCGGCGAGCTTGCAGAAATCGGGGTTCTGCAGGTCCGACGCGATCAGCCGGTTGCCGTAGCGCTCCTGCTGGATGCGCTTGACGTTGCCGAAGCCGCCATTGTCGAACACCACGACGACCACCGCGAGCTTGTGGCGGACGGCGGTGGCGAGCTCGCCGACCTGGTACATGAAGCCGCCGTCGCCCGCGATCGCCAGCACCTTCCGGTCAGGCATGGCCGCCTTGACGCCAAGCGCCGTCCCGAATCCCCAGCCGAGATTGTCCTGGTACCCCGGCGACAGGAAGGTGCGCGGCTTCTCGATCGGTAGCGCCACGCGGGAGACGAAGCCCACCTGGCTGACCTCGTCGACGAAGATTCCGTCCTCGGGGAGTGCGGCACGGATCGCCTTCAGGAACGAAAGCTGCGGCTCGAGCCGCGACAACCTTTCCGCGAGCCAGGCGCGATGGCCAGCAAGCTCGTCGCCGCGGGAAGGACGCCGGCGGTTGTGCTTCGGCAGGGCCGCGATCAAGGCGCGTAGATAGGGGGCGGCATCGCCGACCAGCGCGACATCCGGCGTCGCGTATCGGTCGTGCTCGTCGGGATCGATATCCAGCCTCACGACTTTAAGCCCGCGGTCGATGCCCCAGCCGCTGTTCTGGATCAGGAAGCGCGTGCCGACCGCGAGCACGGCATCGGCATCCTTCCAAAGCCGATGTCCGACCGGCATGTCGACGGCGAGGCGGTGGGAACTCGGGATCACGCCGCGGCCGCGGCGATAGGAGCTGACCGGCGCCTCGAGCAGCTCGGCGATTTCGGTCACCTCTGCACCGGCATCGATGGCGCCGCCGCCCAGAACGATGATCGGCCGCTCGGCAGCGCCAAGGATCCTCGCGGCAGCTTCGACGGCCTCCGCATCGACTGGATGGACCGGCGGAGCCAGCGGGATGTCGGGCAACATCACGTCGGCACGTTTCGCCCAGGTGTCCAGCGCACATTCCAGCGCTACGGGCCGCGGCCGGCCCGTCGTGGCGTGCCGGACCGCCTGCGACACCAGGTCGGGCGCCTCCTGCGGGCTCCGGATGCGCTCGGCCCATTTCGTGACGTGCCGCAGCAGGCCGAGCTGATCGTGGATCTCGTGCAGGTGGCCGTGCCCCTTGTCGATGTCGGCCTGCGGGATCTGGCCGATCAGGCCGATCATCGGCGCATTCATGCCGTAGGCGGTGAGCAGCGCGGCGCTTGCGTTCAGCATGCCGGGCCCTGGAACGACGGCGAAGGCCTGCGGCCTGCCGGTGGCGAGTGCGGCGCCCAGCGCCATGTAGGCGGCAGTCTGTTCGTGCCGCGGATGGATCACCCGCAGCCGATCGGAAGCATGATAGAAGGCGTCGAACAACGGATCATTGTGCAGGCCGGGCAGGGCGTAGACGGTGTCAAGGCCGTGCCGCAGGAGGGTTTCGACCGTGGCTTCCGCGGTGGTGAGGCGAGGCATGCTGTTGATCTACAGAGGCGGTCGGATGCGGGCAAGGCGCCGTGGGGACGGCGTAGGTTTCTGGTGGTGAGGGGCACATGCGCCTGATCCTCTTCGTGCTCTTCGCCATCGGTGCCGCGGCGCTTACCGCAGTCCTGCTGGCCTGGGTCGCCGAGCGCCGGCTCGACCGCGGTGCCGAGGGCTGGTCCTTCAGCGACCTGGGCAAGCTCCCCGCCGTCGACGTTGCGCTGGTGCTGGGCACGGCGCCGATCGGGCCGGAAGGCGGACCGAACGTCTACTTCGTCCGCCGTCTCGATGCCGCGGCGGCACTGTGGAAGGCAGGCAAGGTCCGTTACTTCATCCTGTCGGGTGGCCCGTCCGAACCGCAGGCCATGCGTGCCGGACTGATCGAGCGCGGGGTTCCGGCATCGGCGCTCTATCTCGATCCGGAGGGCTTCCGGACGTGGGACTCCGTGGTGCGGGCACGCGACGTTTACGGTCAGCGTCGCATCGTCATCGTCTCGCAGCGCTTCCATCTCAGCCGCGCGCTGTTCCTCGCCCGTCACGCTGGAATGGAGGCATGGGGCTACGAGGCGCGCGACGTCGACACGCCCTACAGCATCTTCACCGAACTCCGTCGCTACCCTTCTGCACTGCGTGCCTATCTCGACGTCTGGCTAGGTGACCATGCCGAAGGAAAGCCTGTCAGGATCGGCGTTGATCCGCCCGGATGAGGGCTGCCTCCGCTTAGCGTAGCCGGCCCTCCGGCCTGGCCGCCATGTCGCGGAGCTCGGGGAGCGGCGACACGACGGGCTTGCCAGCGAAGTGAGCGTCGAGATTCTGCAGCACCAGCTCCGTCATGCGCCGCTGGGCATGCTCGGTGCCGCCACCGAAGTGCGGCGTCATGACGAGATTGTCGAGCGGCAGCAGTTCCTGGCCCTCGTATGGCTCCTCGTCGAACACGTCGAGAGCGGCGCCCTCGATCACGTTGCTGCGCAGGGCCTCGGCCAGCGCTGCTTCGTCGACCGCCCAGCCGCGGCTGATATTGACCAGATGGCCGCGCGATCCCAGCGCCTTGAGCACTTCGGCGTTGATGATGTGCCTGTTCGAGGCGTCGGAACGCAGGCAGACGATCAGGTAGTCGGCCCAGGTCGCCAGCGCCATCACATCGGGGAAGTAGGGATAGTCGACATCGCGGCGCCGGGTGCGGTTGCAGTAGCCGATCTGCACGTCGAAGCCCGCGATGCGCTTGGCGAACGCCATGCCGATGGCGCCCAGGCCCAGGATGCCCACCTTCCCGCCGGTCAGGCCGGCGATCGTTCCGAAGCGGTTGGGAATGCGCTTCGTCCATTCGCCTCGGCGGATCATTTTGTCGGCGCGCACGATGCGGCGCGTCGAAGCGAGCAGGATCCCGACCGCCATCTCCGCGACGTCGGCCGCATTGGCGTCGGCACCATGTGTCACCATGATGTTGCGTTTGCGTGCAGCCTCGAGATCGATGCGTTCGTAGCCCGTTCCGTAGCAGCAGATCAGCGACAGTCGTGGCATAGAGGCCATCAGAGCATCCGACGCGCCGACACTGCCGGTGGTGACCAGCGCCTGGACGTGCTGCCGGGCCGTCTCGGGCACAAGTGCCACGTCGGGCCGGTCCATGTGGCCGGCGATCTCGTAGTTCTGCGAGAACGCCGCAAGTGTCGCCTTGGTGAAGTGGAAGCCGGTTAGTATGAAGGGACGCTGCACCATCCTCACAGTATCATGCGCTGCGTGCCCGCGGTAAATGCATCTGTGCCACGCGGCGAAAATGCGGCTTGGCAAAGGGGGAATCGCTGGGCATGGTTCGCCGCCAAGTCGTCTGCCCGCGCCACCAACAGATCGATTCCATGAAAATTGCCATCCTGAAAGAACGCCGGCCACACGAGACACGCGTGGCCGCAACTCCGGAGACCGTCAAGAAGCTGAAGGCGCTGGGGGTGCAGGAAATCCTGATCGAGGCCGGGGCGGGGACGGCGGCTGCCTATACCGACCAGGCCTATGCCGATGCCGGTGCAATGATCGTGCCGGACGCGTCATCGGCGGCGGGTCCGGCGGACGTTATCTTCAAGATCCAGCGCCCTATGTCGGCGGCGGACGGCAACGACGAGATTGCGCTGCTGCGCCAGGGCCACATCCTGATGGCGCCGCTCGGGGCGCTGACCAATCGGGAACTCGTCGACATGCTCGCGGCGAAGGGCGTGACGGCGTTTGCGCTGGAGCTGATTCCCCGCATCACCCGCGCCCAGTCGATGGACATCCTGAGCTCGCAGGCCAACTTGGCAGGTTACAAGGCCGTGCTGGTAGCGGCCAATAACTATGGCCGCATCCTCCCGCAGATGATGACGCCGGGCGGCACGCTGGCGCCGTCGCGCACCTTCATCATGGGCGTGGGTGTCGCAGGGCTTCAGGCGATTGCCACGGCGCGCCGGCTCGGGTCGGTGGTTACGGCGACCGACGTGCGACCGGCCACCAAGGAGCAGGTGCAATCGCTCGGCGCCAAGTTCGTTGCCGTCGAGGACGAGGAGTTCAAGGCGGCCGAGACCGCCGGCGGCTACGCGAAGGAGATGAGCGCGGAATACCGTGCCAAGCAGGCGGCCTTGGTCGCCGAGCACGTCAAGACTCAGGACATCGTGGTCACGACGGCGCTCATCCCTGGTCGCAAGGCGCCGGTGCTGGTGACCGAGGAGATGGTGAAAACCATGAAGCCCGGCTCGGTGATCGTCGACATGGCGGTGGAGCAGGGCGGCAACTGCCCGCTGTCGGAGTTCGGCCGCACGGTCGAGAAGTATGGCGTGAAGATCGTCGGTCCGGCCAACCTGGCCAGCGAACTGGCGACCGATGCGTCGGCGCTGTTCTCGCGCAACCTGCTCAATTTCATCACGCCGATGGTCGACAAGGAGACCAAGGCGCTCAAGTTCGACGCCGGCGACGAGGTCGTCAAAGGCACGCTCGTGACCGAGAACGGGCAGATCGTGCATCCCGCGCTGGCCTCGCTCCAGCCCCCCTCGCAGACCTAGGAACGCCCGATGGACGACAGAATCGCCGGCGAAGCCGCCAAGCTCGCGGTCCAGGCGCAGGACCTCGCCACCAGCCTCAAAAGCATGGCGCAGCAGATCACCGATGCGGCTGCGCAGGGTACGGCGGCCATGCCCGACTTGCACATGCCGTTCGTGTCGCTGCTGACCATCTTCGCCCTGGCCTGCTTCGTCGGCTACTACGTGGTCTGGCGGGTGACGCCGGCACTGCACTCGCCCCTGATGGCGGTCACCAACGCCGTGTCCTCGGTGATCATCGTCGGGGCGTTGCTGGCGGCCGGGCTGAAGGGCCTCGGCGCAGCGCAGTTCTTCGGCGCCATCGCCGTCGTGCTGGCGGCGGTCAACATCTTCGGCGGCTTCATCGTCACGCACCGCATGCTGTCGATGTTCAAGAAGAAGCCGGGCAGGAAGTGAGCGGGCGGGAGACGGCACGGTGATCACCCACGAAATCGCTGCCTACGGCTATCTGGTCGCGGCAATCTGCTTCATCATGGCGCTGCGCGGCCTGAGCTCGCCCGAGACGGCACGCGGCGGCAACCTCTACGGCATCGTCGGCATGGTGGTGGCCATCGGCGTCACCGTGGCCTCGCCGGGCGTGCTGTCGCCCTGGCTGATCATCCTCGGTCTGGTCGTCGGGGGCGCCATCGGTGCATTTGTCGCCATGCGCATCCAGATGACGGCGCTGCCGCAGCTCGTGGCGGCCTTCCATTCGCTGGTCGGTCTGGCGGCGGTGTTCGTGGCTGCGGCGGCCTTCGTCTCGCCCGAGGCATTCGACATCGGAACCGTCGGCCGCATCCGCACGCAGAGCCTTGTCGAGATGGGCCTGGGGACGATCATCGGCGCCATCACCTTCACCGGCTCCGTGGTCGCCTTCGCGAAGCTGCAGGGGTTGGTCTCCGGTGCCCCGCTGGTCTTCCGTGGGCAGCATCCGCTCAACGCGCTGATCGGCATCGCCCTGGTGGTGCTGCTGGTCTGGTTCGCGATGCGCGGTCACCCATCTACCTTCGTCCTGCTGATCGTGCTGTCGCTGGCGCTGGGTTTCCTGCTGATCCTGCCGATCGGCGGCGCCGACATGCCTGTCGTCGTGTCGATGCTGAACTCTTACTCGGGGTGGGCAGCCGCGGGGATCGGCTTCACGTTGTCGAACACCGCGCTGATCGTGACCGGCGCGCTGGTGGGCTCCTCGGGCGCCATCCTGAGCTACATCATGTGCAAGGGCATGAACCGCTCGATCTTCAACGTGATCCTGGGCGGCTTCGGTACCGACAATGCGGCGGCAGGGGCGGCGCACGCCAAGACGGACAAGCCTGTCAAGGCGGGATCGGCGGAGGATGCAGCCTTCCTGATGAAGAATGCCCAGTCGGTCATCATCGTGCCGGGATACGGCATGGCGGTGGCGCAGGCCCAGCACGCCCTGCGGGAGATGGCCGACCTGCTGAAGAAGGAGGGCGTGCAGGTCCGCTACGCCATCCATCCGGTGGCCGGCCGCATGCCCGGTCACATGAACGTGCTGCTGGCCGAGGCCAACGTGCCCTACGACGAGGTGTTCGAACTCGACGACATCAACCGCGACTTCGCGTCGACTGATGTCGCGTTCGTGATCGGCGCCAATGACGTGACCAATCCGGCCGCGAAGACGGATCCGCAGAGCCCGATCTACGGCATGCCCATTCTCGATGTCGAGAAGGCTCAGACGGTGCTGTTCGTCAAGCGTGGCATGGCCTCCGGCTATGCCGGCGTCGACAACGAACTCTTCTTCCGCGACAACACAATGATGCTTTTCGCCGATGCCAAGGTGATGTGCGAGAACATCGTCAAGGCGCTCGAGGGTTCGACGCACTGAGCGTTCCCGTGGGGCAACGCTCGCATTCAACGCGCTGACCGACGTCAGGAGATGTCGGTCGGTGGGGTGTCCTGGCTTACCAGCTCAGCCGGAAGCCGACGTTGAGCGTATGATTGTCGGTGCCGGCGGCCAGCTCGCCGTCGTAGCGCAGGTAGAGGGAGGCATTTTCGGCAACGGCGGTGCTGGCCTGGAAGCCGATTGCCGCGCTGTCGCGGGTCGGCGTGGCGCCGTAGATCGTGAAGGCGTTCGACGGCGCGCCGGCGAAGGAGGCCGTCATCGGCCGCGCCGTGTCGGCATATTCGTGCAGCCAGCCCAGCCGCAGCGCCAGGGCCAGCTTGCGCTCGATGCCCAGGGACACCGCCCCGGCCAGCTCCGCCCCGAAGGTCGTGCGCACCGAGTTCGTCGTCTGCTGCGCCACGTTCAGGCTCAAGGAGTTCGCGCCCCACTCCGAGAAGCCGGCCTGGTTCACCGTCGAGACCTGCACCCGCGCAAACGGCGTCACCGTCGCCTGCGCCGCAGGGAAGACGGAGAGGCCGTAGCCGATCTCCGCCTGGCCCAGGAACTGGTTGGCGCCCGTGCTGCCCGAGGCCGTGCGCGGCTGCAGGCCGGGCACCGTGATCTGCCGCTGCACCTGGTTGCTGGCATAGGCATAGCCCGCCAGCGCGTCGGCATAGAAGCCGCCCCAGGTGAAGCTGCCGTAGGCCGTCACGCTGACGGCGTTGCTCCAGCCCTTGCCCATGAAGCTGTCGGTCCACTGCGTGCCGCTGGTGTAGCCCACCCCGATACCGGCGAGCAGGTTGGGCGCCACGCGATAGTCGATGCCGGCGGCCGCGCCGCCCAGG
The DNA here is from genome assembly GCA_049323495.1 of Pseudomonadota bacterium. GTDB lineage: Bacteria > Pseudomonadota > Alphaproteobacteria > Reyranellales > Reyranellaceae > Reyranella. Next base: position 271,063 of record JBMONG010000012.1, on the reverse strand, counting down.
TTGTAGGTGAAGGTGCTGGCATTGCCGTTGCCCTGCACGCTGCCCAGGCCGCCGACCGCGCTCATCCAGGCGCTGAGCGGGCTCGCTCCGTCGCAGGCCTCAATCTCGCAGGCCTCCGCCAGTGCCACGCGCTGGCCGTTGGCAGAGGCGTTGCCGCGGGCTAGCGCCATCTGCTGGCCCACCGCGTTCATGAACAGCATGTTGGCCGCCAGGTTCGCCGTGCCGAAGTTCGCGACCGGCTGCCCGCTGATCTGGCCCAGAGCCGGCCCGGCTTGCGTCGTGTTGAGGTTGGCCAGCGCGCCGATCACGGTGGCGAAGTCGCCCGTGGCATTGGCATAGGCTTGGTCGAGCGCGTAGCCCACGCTGCGCTGGTTGGGCGTGTTGCCGCCGAAGCCCGAGAAGGCCGCGCCCTGCAGCGCCAGCGTCAGGAACACGTTCTCGGCATCATACGTCAGCGACGGCGTCAGGAAGGCGAAGTTGCTCGTGACGCTCGAGTAGGTGCCGCTGACGCCGCCGGCGGCGCTGAGGATCGTGTAGGTCGTGCTGGTGGCGTAGTTGCCCGACGCCGCCACGACCTGGACGGCCGTGCCGTTGATCGTCGCCGTGCCGGTCACGTTCACACGATCGCTCTGGCCCTGCGCATTGACCTCGACCACGTACGTGCCGCCGTTCTGCACGGCGTTGCCGTTGACGGTCAGTGTGCCGATCGAGTTGCCCGGCGCCAGCACGGCCGTATTGGCTACGAGGCCGCCGATCGTGCCGCTGCCGCCCAGCACGGTGCCGCTGTCCAGCGTCACGGTGCTGGCGACGCTGCCATTCACGACCAGTCCGCCGGCATTGACCGCCGTCGGCCCGGTATAGGTGCTGGTGCCGGTGAGAACGAGCGTGCCGCTTCCTTGCTTGACCAGGCCGCCCGTGCCGTCGATCGAGCCGCCGAAGGTGGTGGAGTTGCTGGTGCCCGTGGCCAGCGTGTTGCCGCCGAGAGCGATGGCGGAACCCGTCGCGCCGGCAAGATCCTGGATCGTCTGATTGCCGGTGCTTGCGGAGATGTCGAGCGTCGCGCCAGCCGCCGCAAGGTTCACGCCGCTGGACTGCGCGAGGCTGCCGTTCCCCGACAGGGCGAGCACGCCGCCGCCGATCGTCGTGCTCCCGGTGAAGGAACTCGCCTCCTGGAGCACGAGCGCACCGTTGCCCGTCTTTGTCAGACCACCTGCACCGCTGACCGACCCGGCCAGGGTGAGCGTCGTGCCCGGTGCCGTCTCGAGCGCGCCACCGCCTGCATTCAGCGTGACGGGGCGCGTCGTCGTGAACGACGATGTGGTCAGCAACGCGCCGCCGCCGAGCATGATGCCGCTGCCTGCTGCGCCGAGATTGCTGTCGTTGGACACCGACACGGCACCTTCGTTGATGATTGTGCCGCCGGTGTAGTTGTTGGCGGCCGACAGCACCACGGTGCCGGCGCCGTTCTTGACCAGACCGCCGCTGCCGCTGAGGCCGATATTGACCGTGCCCGACTCGACTTCGAAGGTGGCCGAGGACGAGAAGGTACCGTTCTGGATCGTGCCGCCTGTCACGATGACGCCGCCGTTCTGCGTCTGTGTCGTGCCGCCCAGGTCGAGCACACCGCCCGTCACCGTCGTCGAGCCGGAACTGGCGCCGAGGGTGCCGAGGCCGGAGAGCAGGAGGGTGCCGCCGCTTACCACCGTGCCGCCGGTATAGGAGTTGGCCGCCGACAGTGTCAGCGTCCCCGCGCCGGCCTTGGTGAGGCCGCCTGCACCGGTGATCGCCGAAGCCAACGTCACGTTGTTCCCGTTGGTGTGGAATGTTCCGCCACCTGAGCCCAGGGCGGTAAGCCGGCCCGAAATGTCCGTGGTATTGCCGGTCGCCCACTGCAGGCCACCGCCGCTCAGCGTGATCGAGCCGGTGCCGAAATTGGCGGTCGATGCGAAATTGATCAGGCCGCCTTGCGCCACGGTGCCGCCGGTGTGCGTGTTGCTGCCTGACAGGACGACTGTGCCGGTGCCCGTCTTCACCACACGGCCTCCACCGGTCAGATTGGCGTTGACCGTCCCGCCGCTGAGACTGAAGTCCCCGGCCGTCGACAGCGTGCCGTTCTGGATCGTTCCGCCTGTCAGGCTCACCCCGCCGTCCTGCGTCTGCGTCGTGCCGCCGAGATCGAGCGTGCCGCCGTTGACCGTCGTCGATCCCGAGGTCACGCCCAGTGTGCCGCCGCCCGAGATCATCAACGTGCCCGCGTTCACATGCGTGCCGCCACTATAGGAGTTGGCCGCCGACAGCGTCAGCGTCCCCGCGCCCGCCTTCGTGAGGCTGCCCGCGCCGGCGATCGACGAAGCCAGCCCAACGTTGTTGCCGTTCGTGTCGAACGTTCCGCCGGCGGCGCCCAGCGATACCGAGTTCGAGATGTCTGCCGTGCTGCCGGTTGCCCACTGCAGGCCGCCGCCGTTCAGCGTGATCGAGCCGCTGCCGAAGTTGGCGGCGGATACGAAGTTGATCAGGCCGCCCTCGATCGCCGTGCCGCCCGAGTAGGTGTTGTTGCCCGACAGGGCGACCGTGCCGGTGCCGCTCTTCACCACGCCGCCGGTGCCGGTCAGGTTGGCGCTCACCACACCCGCGCCGAGCGCAAAGTCCCCGCCCGATGACAGCGTGCCGTTCTGGATCGTGCCGCTCGTTAGGCTCACCCCGCCGTTCTGCGTCTGCGTCGTGCCGCCCAGATCGAGCGTGCCACCGTTCACCGTCGTCGATCCCGAAGTTGCGCCGAGCGTGCCACCTCCTGAAACCAGCAAGGTGCCCGCGTCGACGCGCGTGCCGCCCGTGTAGCTGTTGGCACCCGTCAGGGTCAGCGTGCCGCCGCCGTCCTTGATCAGCCCGCCCGCGCCTGAAAGAACGCCGCTCCAGGTCGCTCCAAGTCCATTCGTGTTGATCGTCGAGTTGGTCCCGTTGACCAGCGTGGCGTTGACCGAGGCCGTCAGTGCCGAGCCGATGACCTTGACCGTGCCGCCGCCGAGATTGAACGCGTAGGGGCCGGTGCTTGGGCCGTAGTTTCCTCGCAGAGAGGTACCACCGACCTCCAGCGTGCCGCCGCTGAGATTGTAGGTTCCGCTGCCGTAGCCGCCGAGATAGAGCTCGGACGTGTCCACGATGCGCAGCGTGCCGCCTGTCTGGTTGATGACGCCGTTGCTGTTCGTGATGCCCACATTGCTGGGATCCCGATCGCCGATGACGAGGAAGCCGCGGCTGTGCTCCGACGGACTGACTTCGACCAGGCCTGTGCCGCTGATGTTGAGCGTACCGTTGCCCGCGGCATTGCCGCCTGCGTTCCGGCCGATTGAATGGCTACCGCCGTTCAGGAGCAGCTGCCCGCCACTGATGTTGTAGGTGCCCGTGCCACCCTGATTGCCGATGTTGAGGGACGCGCAGGATGCGACCACGTCGCAGGTCTGCAGCAGTTGGACGGTGCCGCCCGTCTGGTGGACCGTGCCGGTGCCGCCGAAATCGCCGACGCGCATGCCGACATTCAGGGTCAAGGTGCCGCCGCTGACATTCAGCGCGCCGTTCGCGCCGGCGCCGCTGCCGACGTTGAGATTCGACCAGGCGGTCGTCCCCGCGCTCTGCGTCATCGAGCCGCCGACGATGTAGCCTTCGCCTTTCTCCATCGTCGAGCCGTTGATCAGCAGATCGCCGTCGCCGGCCTTCGTGAAACGGCCGTAGTTGGACTGAAACCCGTAGGTGTCCGAGACGATCCGGCCGGAGAACGCTGCGCTTTGACCGGAGGCGATATTCGAGACCAGGTAGCTGTCGCCAAGCTGTACCGTGCCGGTGCCTGACAGCGCGCCGATATTCACGGCCGCTCCCGTCGCCAGGCCGGTAAGATCCAGCTTGGTGCCAGCCGACGTGGTCACGGCATTGTTGGCATTCAGGCCGTTCGTATTGGTCAGCGCCAATGTTCCGGCCTGCAGCGCAACACTGCCGGAATAGCTGCTGTTGTTGCCCCCAAGGGTCAAGGTCCCTGCGCCGGCCTTCGCCATGTTCCCGCTGCCCGAGAGACTTCCGTTCCACGTCGCTGCGAGCCCGTTGGTATCGAACGTGAACTGCGTGCCATTCTGAATGGTCGCCGAACTGCTCGTGGTCAGGGCGGATCCCTGGACGCGGAGCGTTGCGTTGCCGAAGGCAAGTGCCCCGGTGCCCGAGATGCCATTGGTGCCACCGACGGCAAATGTGCCGCCCAGCAGGCTGTAGCTGCCAGTGCCGCTGCCGAAGCTCAGCCGTGCACCGTCGGTCAGCGACAGGGTTCCGCCCGTCTGGACGACCGACCCGGTCGATCCGGCGGCGTTGGCCACAACGAGGTTGGTGGCGATGTTGGCCGATCCTCCGTTGATCTCGAAGGTGCCGGTACCGCCTGCCACGTCGCCAAAAATGATCTGGGCCGACCCGCCGACGTTGCGCACGTTGAGCGTGCCGTCATCGAGGCGGTAGGTTCCGGTCCCGCCACCCAGTCCGCTGTTGCTGATGTTGCCGCCGAAGCGGATCGGATTCATCAGACCGAGCGTCACGACGCTGGCGGCACCGCTCTGATGGATGGTGCCGGTCGATCCTGCATCGCCGACGAAGAGCTGACCGCCGGAATTCGGCCCGGTCGTCATCGTGAACTGGGCGCTGTCCCGGATGGTCAGCGTACCGGTTGAAAGTTGGCCTCCGCTGCCGCCACGCGAGCCGATATACATCGTCAGGCCGCCATTGCCCGCGTCGAAGACGGCATTGTTGCTCAGGCTGTAGCTGCCGCTTCCGCCCTGCGTGCCGAGATCGATGGCGCCGCCGCTCTGGAATTGTATCGTACCGCCTGTCTGGTTGAGCGTACCCTGGACACCCGCACCACGACCGATCGCCAGCGCACCATAGTTGGTGTTCGTGGTGGTGGGAGAAACGAATTCGATCCGGCCAGCCGAAAGGTTCAGGACGCCGGTGCCGCCTGTGGTGTTGTTCACGCCGCCACCGACCCAGATCCGGCCAATCGACGTGGGAGGAGGCGTGCTGCCGGAGGCAATGTTCACCGTCAACGTGCCGCCATTGATGTTGAGTGTGCCGTTGCTGCCGGCACCGTTGCCCAGTTCGATGCGGGAGGCTGTGCTGCCGTCCGCGGTGTTCATCTGCACCGTCGCACCGGCATTTATGTTGACGGTCCCGGCACCCGACTGGCCCACGACAAGCGCATCGGAGAAGGACTGGCCGGGCGGCGGCGGATAGGTCACGACCTCGCCGTTGTCCACGATCGTGTCGGCGTATGCCGCGAACGACATCGGAACCACCATGGCGACGCTGTACAGGAGCGTCGCGCGATAGGCGGCCCACTTCTGCTTGCCGCCCGGAGGGGAGGCATCGCGGAGAAAGGGCGGTCGCGACTTTGGCGGTTCAGGCGTCGCGGGCAGATTCCGATCGCGTCGATGCCGAGCCAAGATACTCTCCCCAACTTCCCCGGACGTACCGCCAGTCGCGGCTTCCCGCCGAACGGCACATCGACACGCGAAGCGTCAACATACCGTGCGTGGCAGTGGGGCGAAGGCGCCGTGATCGCGGCGGCTACCGAAACGATAATTGTTGAGAGCGGTGCAACCCAGCGTTCGGACCCACGTTTTCTCAATACAGCGAGTCCGATGCACCGCGCACGCGCTTTTGTGATTTTTATTGGGTGCAACAGACTGCAATGCTCATGCAACCAAAGATATCGAGATCCGCAAGGACCCATATCGATCGTGGCAGGTGATACTTTTCTGCAACGTCGCTGAAATCGGATGACGGCGACATCGCTGAAGAATGAGCCCTTTCGGACACAGAGCCGCTGCGCGACGTCGTCCGACGAACAGAGTACTTGCAATAGCGATGCAGGCAGGCGAATCACGTAGGACATCGCACGGCCTGTTGATCGTTTGCAGCAGGGGAACGCTGTGGTGGGAGAGCATCGAGGTCGTCATGACTGATCCATACGTGTTGCACGGCATCAATCCGTCACCCTATTCGGTGAAGGCGCGAGCGATCCTGCGGTACCGCCGCATTCCGTTCGTCTGGCGTGCGTCGGGCAACCCCCGCGATGTCGCTGTTGCGGCAGGACTCCCGCCGGTCATTCCCGTTCTCGCATTTCCCGACGGGCGGCTGATGAACGATTCGACTCCGCTTGCCTACGCACTCGAACGCGAACACCCCGGCCAGCGTTCGATCCTGCCCGACGATCCGGTCCATGCCTATCTCAGCGACCTGATCGAGGATTTCGGCGACGAATGGGTCACCAAGCTGATGTTCCATTACCGTTGGTACTATCCGGCGGACCGTGCCTTCGCGCAGACCTGGGTGATCACGTCGCGCGATCCCGTGATGGCGGACGCCGAACGGCTGACAGCCATGCAGGCGTTCAACGATCGCCAGGTCGGCCGCATGGCCCTGGTCGGCTGCACCGAGCAGAACCGGCCAGTGCTGGAGGAGAGCTATCGTTTCATCCTGGATACGCTGGACGAGCACGTGCGGGCGATTCCATTCCTCTTCGGATCGCGACCCTCGCTCGCGGATTTCGGGATGTTCGGACAGTTGCAGATCCTGTCGGTCGATCCGACGCCGATGGCCGAGATGCGCGAGCGTGCGCCGGATGTGTATTGCTGGCTGCTGCGACTGGACGATGCGTCCGGCGTCGAAGGTGAATGGGCGGACCCTGCTGCGCCGTTGCCGTCTACGGTCGTGGCGCTCCTGACGCACTGTGCGCAGACCTATCTGCCGTTCCTCGCGGCCAATACGCGTACGTTGCAGGAGGGCAGGGACGAGGTGTCGCTCGACATCCTCGGTCATCCCTACGCGCAGGCGCCTTTCCGATACCAGGGCAAGTGCCACGACGCCTTGAAGAAGAAGCTTGCCGCCTTGCCGCCCTCTGTGCGCATCCGCCTGGATCCGGTGCTCGAAGAGACGGGCTGCATTCACTATCTCGGGTGAAATGGCCTATAGAGCCGTCCTGTTCGACGTCGGCGGGCCACTCGACATGGAACTCGCCCGGGAGATGGCGGTCGACAGCGCCATTGCCACGGCGTGCGGACTCGAGGGTATCCGGGTGGGGCAGGCGACCGTCGAGGAGGCGTCGGACGCCGCTCTCGCGGCTTTCGCGCCGGACGTGTACGCCCACATGATCGAGACGCTATGCGGCGGCGAGCCGTTGGCCGTTGCGCGGGTACGGAGGCGGGTCCAGGCGATGGTAGGCGATCTCGACGTCTTCCAACTGCGTCCCGACATCGACCTGCTGTTGCGCCGGCTGCGACAGTGCGATCTGAAGCTCGGCGTGATCGCGGACAAGGGCGAAGCGGCTTCGGATCGGCTGGCGCGTGTCGGCATCCGACACCTGTTCGACCATCTTGCCCACAGCGACACCGCCGCCGGCGGTGGGCCGGTCCGAGGCCCCTTGGAGCGAGCCTGCGACGCCCTGGGCGTCGCGCCCGCCGAAGCGATCATGGTGGGGGATCGCCTCGACAACGACATCGCGCCGGCCAGAAAGCTGGGGATGGCGGCGATTCAGTTCCGCGTCGGTCGCCACCGCCGCCAGCGCCCTCGCTCTTCGGCGGAGGAGCCTGATGCCGTCGTGACCGACGTCAGGGAACTGGAGGGGGCGATCGCCACGCTGCTGGGCCGGCGATAGGGCAGGGGCTGCCTTACCAGAAGATGCGCACGCCCAGATTGAGCGCGTGGTTGTCCGAGGCCGCGCCGAGCTCGCCGTCGTAGCGGAGGTAGATCGAGGCGTTGTCGGCGACGGCGGTGCTGCCCTGGAAACCGATCACGGCTGAGTCGCGCTGGGGCGTGGCGCCATACACCGTGAAGCTTGCGGCCGGCGCCCCGGCGAAGGCCGCCGTCATCGGCCGGGACGTGTCGGCGTATTCGTGCAGCCAGCCCAGCCGCAGCCAGAGCGCGACTGTACCGATTGAGCCCGTGAGATCGGCGCCAAGCGTCGTGCGCAGCGACGTGGTGGTTTGCTGCGCGACGTTCAGGTTCAGGCTGCTGGCCCCCATTCGGCGAACGCCGCCTGACCGATGCTCGAAGCCTGGAAGCGAGCGAACGGCGTCATGGCCGCGTGCGCCGGCGCGTAGATGCGAACCCTGTAGCCGGTCTCCACCTGGCCAAGGAACTGGTTCGCGCCGGTGCTGCCATTGGCGGTCCGCGCCTGCAGCCCGGGGATCGCGATCTGCCGCTGGAGCTGGTTGTTCGAATAGGCGTAGCCCGCCAGCGCATCGACGTAGGCATTCGCCTCCGAGAACGAGCCATAGACCGCGACGCTGACGGAGTTCGACCAGCCCTTGCCCATGAAGCTGTCCGTCCATTGCGTGCCGCTGGTGTAGCCGGCGCCCAAGCCGATCAGGAGGCGGGGATCGATGCGGTAGTCGACACCGGCCGCGGCGCCACCGAGGTTGTATGTGAAGGTCGAGCTGTTGGCGTTGCCCTGGACCGATCCGACACCGCCCAGCAAGCTGCCCCAAACGCTGAAGGGGCTCGTACCGTCACAGGCCCCGATGTCGCAGGCCTCGGCCAGCGCCGTGCGCTGGCCGAGGCCCTGACCACCACGCGCCAGCGCCATCTGCTGGCCCATCGCATTCATGAACAGCATGTTGTTGGCGACGTTGAAGGAGCCGAAGTCCGCGTAGGGCTGGCCGCTGATCGCATTCAGCGTCGGCGCCGCCTGCGTTGTCGAGAGGTTGGCCAGCGCGCCGATCACCGCTGCGAAGTCACCCGTGGCATTGGCGTAGGACTGGTCGAGCGCACTGCCGACGGCGCGCTGGTTCGGCGTGTTGCCGCCAAAGCCCGAGAACGGCGCCGCGCCTTGCAGCGCCAGTGTCAGCAGAACGCTGTCGGCGGTGTAGCTCAGCGACGGAGTCAGGAAGGCGAAGTTGCTGCTGACGCTGGAATAGGTGCCGCTGAGGCCGCCCGCCGCTCTCAGGATCGTGTAGGTCGTGCTGGTCGCGTAGGTGCCGGAGGCAGCCACCACCTGCACGGTCGTGCCGTTGATGGTCGCCGTTCCCGTGACGTCGATGCGATCGCTCTGGCCCTGCGCATTGGCCTCCACGACGTAGGTTCCGCCGGTCTGGATGAAGCTGCCGTTGACGTTCAGCGTACCGATCGAGTTGCCCGGCGCCACGATGGCATTGTTGACGACCAGTGTGCCGATGTTGCCGCTGCCGCCCAGTCGGCTGCCGTTGCTCAAGGTCACGGTGCTGGCGATGCTGCCGTTGACCACCAGCGTGCTGGCATCGACCGTTGTCGGGCCGGTGTAGGTGTTCGTGCCACCGAGGGTGAGCGTGCCTCCGCCCTGCAGGATCAGGCTACCCGTGCCGCTCATGTTGCCGGCATAGGTGCCGCTACCGGTCTGGTCGAACACCACCACCGCGTTGTTGGTGATGTTGCCCTGGAGACTCGAGCTGTTGCCTTGCAGAACGCCGCCTGACACGGTCGTGCCCCCCGTGTAGCTGTTGGCGCCGGAAAGGATGAGCGTGCCGGCGCCCGCCTTGGCGAGGCTGCCGCTGCCGCCGACCGTACCCGCGAGAGTCAGTGTCGATGCCGCCGCCGGACTGAACGTTCCGCCGCCGGCGCCCAGCGTGATCGAGCGTGCCGTCGACATCGTCGTCGTCGTCTGCAGCGTGCCCCCGCTGAAGGACAGCGTGCCGGCCGCGGCGCCCAGGCTCCCATCGGAGGAGATGGAGAGGGTGCCGCCGTTCAGCGCCCAGTCGGTCGTCGATGCCGTCGTGCCGCTCAGCGTCCAGGTACCTGTCCCGACCACCTGGAAGATGCCGAAGTTCTGAAACTGTGTCCCGATCTGGCTGGAGTCGAAAGTAGCGCTGCCGTTGCCGCCGAGCTGCAGCGTGTCCGCCGCACTCGACGCTACCACGTTGCCGGTGATGGTCGAGCCCGTCTGGAGCTGCAACACATTCGTCCCGCCGGTGAAGGTGATGGCGTCGGCCCGTGTCGCCCCGTCGCCTCCGAGGCCTCCCGTGATCGTTCCACTGTTGATGATGGTGAGGTTCTGCCCAGTGATGCCGATGCCGCCCACGCCGGAAGGGCCACTGAGTCCGCCTAGTCCCGTACCACCCGCGCCACCCGCGCCGCCGCCGATCGCGCCACTGTTGACGATCGTCAAGTTCGAACCGGAGACGATGCCGCCGCCCCCGTTGCCGCCGCTCCCGCCGAAGCCTGAGAGCCCAGGTGGAGCGCCGAAGCCACCCGCGCCGCCCGCACCACCCGCGCCGCCGCTGATCGTTCCGCTGTTGCTGATGCTGGTGGCGGCGACAGCCTCGAGCCCTGCTCCGCCGGCCGCCGCGTTGCCGCCTGCGCCGCCGGAGCCATTGATCGACGGCCCGGCGATTGCGACGCCGCCAATCCCGCCGGCGCCGCCGGCACCGCCTGCGCCGCCGCTGACGGCCGTGCCGTTCGCATAGGCGCCGATCGCCGCGTCGCCCGCTGTACCGGCCGCGCCGTTGCCGCCCCTGCCGCCGCTGCCGCCAATAGCCACGCCGCCGCCAGTATTGACTGCGTTGCCGCCGTTGCCACCCGCGCCACCGTTGCCGCCCGCCGCCGACGTGCCAGTACCCGGCAGGCCATCGCCTCCCGTTCCGCCGGCGCCCCCGACGGCGGGCGAGAAAGTACTGCTGAAGCCAGAACTGCCTGCCGTGCCGGGAGAACCGTCAGCACCGGGCGTGCCGGCCAGAGCCGCGGCCGGCGTCAGGCAGGTGCCCAGGAAAAGGGCGGTCGTCAGCCGCTGCATCCTCGACGACGTCCGTCGCTTCATTGGCCCCCCTACCGCTGCGACACATACCGAAGTCGTGCCCGCTCCGCATACCCACACAGTAGCCGACTTTCCCGAGCGTAGTCGCTAAGGAGGACCAGGGCCGCTGTCATCTCGCAACCGGGGCTCTGGCACGATGCCGTCCTGGCAGCGTCCAAGACGAACTTAATGCGCGTGATGGCTGGCGCCGAAGCGATGGATATGGAGCGGTGCCTTGGCGAGGCCCGGGCAGAAGGTGCCGACCACCTTCTCCAGCCGGTCGTAAAGCTTCTTCGCCGGCGCGGTCACCTTCTCGCGCCGCAGGCGCGATTCCTCGGCTCTGGCGGCGAGCCTGGCCAGGTCGACCGTGAGCAGCTTGCGGTCCTGCACGATCATGCGGCCGCCGATCATCACCGAGTGCACGCCGCTGCCGTCCTCGGTGTGGACCAGCGCGTTGACCGGATCATTGGTCGGGATCCAGTTGATGTGGTGAAGGTCGAGGAAGACGATGTCCGCCTTGTATCCGGCCGCGATGCGGCCGATCTGCTTGTGCAAGCCGAGGACGCGGGCGCTGCCCTCGGTGGCGGCGCGCAGCGCCTCCTCGGTCCTGATCCAGCGCTGCCAGTCGGGTCCCTGGACCTTGGAGGCGAAGGAAGCCAGCCGCATTGCTTCGTACATGTTCTGGTTGTCCGAGCAGTTGGCGCCGTCTGTTCCGATGCCGACATTGACGTCGCTCTCCAGCATGCCGCGCATGTCGGCGAGCCCGCTGCCCAGGCGCATGTTCGATCCGGGATTGTGTGCTACCGAAGCGCCACGATCGCCCAGCCGCTTCATGTCCTCGCGATCCAGCCACACGCCGTGGGCGACCGTGAACTTCTCGTTCATCAGCCCCAGCCCGTCCATGTGGGCGGCGAGCGAGGTGCCGTAGCGCCTGTAGCCGGCCACGACCTGGACCTTGGATTCGGCGACGTGGCTGTGGATACCGACGTCGTACTCGCGGGCGAGGTTGCGGCAGGCGATCAGGAAATCGTCGCTGCAGTGGTGCGGGATGGTCGGTGCCACGGCCAGCACCACCTTCTCGAAGGGCCACTTCTGCAGCGCCTTCCTGATCTGCCGAGTGGTCGCCTTCCACGGGGCGTAGCGGAAGCTCTCGACCTCCTTCTGCAGTGCCGGAGAAAGCCGCTCCATCAGGCCGGGGATCGCATCGAAGAAGGTTATGTCGGCGACCATGGGGGCCAGGACGGCGCGCATGCCGACCTCTTCATAGGCCTGCGCCATGGCCGAGAGTCCGTCGACGGAGGGCAGGGGGAACTCGGCGGCGAGGTCGTAGGCCGCGGTGCAGCCCTTCAGCACCATCTCGGCGGCACCGATCATGGCCGAGAGGTACTTGTCCTCGAGCGTGCGTCCCGAGGCGGTATACTGGCTTGCCGTCAGCAGCAGCTCGAGGGACCACAGGTCGCCCATGCCCTTGGCGAGATTGCCGGGACTGTGGGTATGCGCGTTGATCAACCCTGGATGCAGCAGACGGTTCTGCGCGTCGATGATGATGGCGCCGGCAGGGGCCGTGAGGCCGGGCCGCCCGATCTCGGCGATCGTGTCGCCCTTGATCAAGATGTCGGCCGGCACGGCCGATCGCTTGGGAATATCCAGCAGCTTGCCGCCGCGGATGATGGCGTAGGGATGCTTGGTCTTGGGCATGCCCGGTACTCTGGCAAACAAAGTGCCAGAGGAGAAACGGCGAGACGCTGGGGCAGGACCGTGCCGTTCAGCGGCGGGAGTGGGCGATGGCGGCGCTGGGTGAAGCGGCAGTCAGATAGACAAAACCCCCGACGAGCGCCGGGGGTGCACTATTGCAGCGAAGAGAAGGCTAGTAGCCCTCGCGCTCCATGCGCTTGCGCATCAGCTTGCGCGTCCGGCGGATCGCCTCGGCGCGCTCCCGGGCGCGGCGCTCTGAGGGCTTCTCGTAGTTGCGGCGGAGCTTCATCTCGCGGAAGATCCCCTCGCGCTGCATCTTCTTCTTCAGGACGCGCAGCGCCTGGTCGACGTTGTTTTCACGAACAAGAACCTGCACTTCGATCGCTTCCTTCCATGCATGATGAGGCGCCCCGGAGACGGCTCAGGGGGCAATTCGGAGGGCGCGGTGGTATCATAGGCCGGAACCCTTGGGAAGCCCCGCCGGCAGGCTTATATTCCGGCCCATGACCTTCGAAAATGGCCCTGGTTGGGCAGGATCAGCGGATCCGGACGCCGAAGCGCGCAGCCGATTGGCCGATGCCGTGGCCGACGAGGCTGCCTTCGACGGCTGGAACCGCCAGTCGATCGCCGCGGCGGCCCGGCTGCTGGAGCTTCCTCAGGGTGAAACCGACCGGCTGTTTCCCGGGGGAGCCGTGCAGATCCTCACCTTTCTCAGCCAGCGCTCGGACGGGCGCATGGTCGAGGACATGGAGCGCGAGGGCGTCGCCACCCTGCCGGTCCGGGAACGCATCAAGCGCGCGGTGCGGATCCGGCTGGAACGTCACGCCGGCAGCCGGGAGGCCGTCCGGCGGGGCATGGCCCTGCTCGCGCTGCCGTTCAACGCCCCCGTGGCGCTCAAGCTGCTGTACCGCACGGTGGATGCCATGTGGTACGCCGCTGGCGACACCAGCACGGACTTCAATTTCTACACGAAGCGGGCAACGCTGGCGGGTGTCTATTCCTCGACGCTCCTCTACTGGCTGAACGACCGTTCGCCGGACAGCGAGGCGACATGGGCGTTCCTCGACCGGCGCATCGACGATGTCATGCGCATCGAGAAGGCCAAGTCGCGGGTCAGGACGTGGACCGGCCCCCGGGCGCGGCCTGCACGTAGGTGACGTGGCCCATCTTGCGGCCAGGACGTATCGCTTCCTTGCCGTAAAGATGCAGCCGTGCCTCGGGCTCCGACAGATAGCGCAGCCAGTCGGCGGCGTCGTCGCCGATCAGGTTCTCCATGCGCGAGGGCGCCAGCAGGTCGACCGCTCCCAGCGGCAGGCCGCAGATCGCCCGCACAAGCTGCTCGAACTGGCTGGTGGCACAGGCATCGATCGTCCAGTGTCCTGAGTTGTGGGGTCTCGGTGCCATCTCGTTTGCCAGGACACGGCCGTCCCGGGTCACGAACAGCTCCAGCGCCACCAGCCCCACGAGGTTGAGCCCACGCGCCAATCCGGTGCCGAATCGTTCGGCCGTCGCCTGGGTCTCGGCCGACAGTCCCGAGGGCACGATCGTCGTGCGCAGGATGCCGTCGCGGTGGCCGTTCAGGCCCACCGGGAAGCAGCGCACCTCGCCGTCCAGCCCGCGCGCCACGATGGCCGAGGTCTCGCAAGCGAAGTCGACCAGGGCCTCGAGGATGCATTCTCGCCGGCCGAGCCGCTCCCAGCCCGCGGCAAGCTCCTCCCGGCCGGCCACGCGCACCTGCCCCTTGCCGTCGTACCCCTCGGTGCAGGTCTTCAGGATGCCCGGCAGGGCTGTCGCGGCCCTGACGTCGGCATCGCTGGCGATCGGCTGGTAGTCGGCGGTTTCAAGCCCCAGCTTCCGGAAGAAGGCCTTCTCCCGCAATCGGTTCTGGGCAACGTGGATCGGCAGGACTCCCGGCCGGACAGGCTTGTGGCGCTGGCACGCCGAGACTGCCGCTTCCGGCACGTTCTCGAACTCGTAGGTGATGACGTCGACCTCGGCCGCAAAGCGCGTCAGCGCGCGCAGGTCGTCGTACGGCGCCCGCACCCAGCCGGCCGCCACGTCGGCGGCCACGGCATGCTCGTCCGGCGCATAGATGAGGCAGCGATATCCCAGCCGCGCCGCGGCCATCGCCGTCATGCGGCCGAGCTGCCCGCCGCCCAGGATGCCGATGGTCGCGCCCGGGGGGAGGGGGGTCACGTCACTTGCGGTCACGGGGCTCATCGACAGGTGCGCGCGCCACGGAGGCCGTCTGGCGCGCGCGCCAGCGTTCCACGGCAGCCATTATCTTGTCATTGCCAAGACCGATGATGGACGCCGCCAATATGGCAGCGTTTACGGCGCCGGCGCGTCCGATCGCGAGGGTGCCGACGGGAATTCCGGCCGGCATCTGGACAATGGAAAGCAAGCTGTCCTGGCCCTTCAGAGCGGCGCTCTCGATCGGCACGCCCAGCACAGGCAAAGGGGTCATGGAGGCAGTCATGCCGGGCAGGTGAGCGGCACCGCCCGCGGCGGCGATGATCACCTTGATGCCGCGCCGCTTGGCGGACGACGCGTAGCTCATCATGCGCCGGGGCGTGCGATGAGCGGAAACGATACGGGCTTCGAAGGTCACCCCCAGCACTTCGAGCGTCTCGGCGCAGTGACGCATGGTCGCCCAGTCCGATTGGCTGCCCATGATCAATCCCACCACCGGCTTGGCTGGCGGGGGACGCTTGGCTGTTCTCCTGGCCATGGACCCTCAGGCGATGATGTCGGGGATGAGCTTGCTCTCGAGCCTCAGGATCTGATCCTTCAGTCCGAGCTTGCGCTTCTTCAGGCGCTGAAGCTGCAGCTGGTCGAACGGCGGCTTCTCGATCAGGCGGTCGATCACCTCGTCGAGGTCGCGATGCTCGCTCTTCAGGGTTTCGAGTTTGGCCCTGATCGTCTCGGCATCCTGCGGCTCCGATGGAGGGTCGTTCATGCTCTCTGGCCACCTTGCTTGCGCCGTGTACCGCTTCGCCCCGCCGAGGGGAAGACAGGTCGTGGCCGCAGGGCGGCAGAATTTGCACAGGCCGGTGTCTTTCGCATGGCGGGCTCAGCGCCCGGAAGCTGAGGCCTGCGGTGCTCGGGAAGGCCGTGGTGCCATGATGGCCTTGCCGATACGGCGGAGATATCGGCTGATTTGCCGCCGGACGCGCTCTATAGACACGCCGCATCACACCATTCGGCGCCAGCTGGAGCGTCGGCGGAGCGCCCGTCGTGTCGGATTTCCTGCCTCACCCGTTCTGGAACTTCTCCCTTGAGCTTTACGAGGCTGAGGGCGTCGCGGGGGCCTGCCTCGATCTGCAGGACCGGCGCGGCTGCGACGTGAACATCCTCCTGTTCTGCTGCTGGCTCGGCGCTTCCGGCCGGCCGACGCTGACGGCGGAGCGGCTGCGCGCCATCTTGAAGGCCAGCGAATCGTGGCAGACGGACGTCGTGCGGTCCCTCCGGGCCGTGCGGCGGCTGCTGAAGGAACGCTCCTGGCCCGATGTACTGCCCGAATCGCTGGATGCGGTCCGCCACCGCGTGGCCGACGCGGAGCTGGCGGCCGAGCATGCCGAGCAACTGAAGCTCGCCAGCCTTCATTCGCCGCCGGGCGATCGTGATCGGCCGCTCGAAAAACGGCTCCGGGCAGCCGTCGGCAATCTCGGCGTCTATGCGGTGTGCCTGGGCATCGTTCCCGATGGGAAGGATCGGGTGGCGGTCGCCACGTTGATGAGGGCGACCTTTCCGTCGCTGACGAGTGTCGAAATCGATGATGTCGTTGGCGTTTGAGACTGTTGCCCGCCCCGGTTCTCGATGAGATCCAGGGACCGGGCCGCAGTTGTGCACAGGCCGCACGAGCCGCTTGATTCGGCGTGACTCGGCGCGAAGGAGGAGTCAGACTTCCTCGTCCGCAACCAGCTCGGAGGTCGTCTATGAGCGCCGTGGACCACATCGAAGCTCTGAGGGCCAAGCACGCTTCCCTTGATCAAGCGATCGCCAAGGAAAGCACGCGACCGCATCCGGATGATGATGCGATTTGCAGCCTCAAGAAGAAAAAACTGCAAATCAAGGACGAGATCGTCCGACTTTCCTCGACAGTTCCCGACACGACGCACTGACGGGTGCCAGCCGAGGTCGGCCCAGCGCGCCAGGGCCACGGCTTCGGCCGCCGCGAACACGCTGGCGGGTGAAATCCGCCTGCGTGCTGCGCCGCGATAGCTTGGGCGAGGGCTTGGGGCGAACGGAAAACCTACCGTAGCTTGTGCAGGTTCACCGTCCAGCTGACAAGGCGTCCATAGGCGTCCCGCGACGAGCCACTGCAGAGCGCCACATCGTCGGCGCCCCGGCGGCAGACGAGCTGATCGGCGTACCAACGCGAACCGTCATTGCAGGTCGTGTCGGCATCGCGTAGCCGCAGCACCGCGCCTTCGAAGCGGGCCTGAGCGCGCGTGCGACAGGCGGTGCGGCCGCGTCGCCATTCGAGCTGGCCGTTGCCGCCGGCGTCGAAGCAATAGGACGACACGCCCAGTTGCATCTGCGTCAACTCGTGTCGGAACGGATCGGTGCGCCAGCAGCCCGACATGAAAGCGTAGTTGTTGGACGGTGCGGGCGGAAGCCGCAGCCGATCGTCGCCTGGTCGCGCCTGCGGCAGCGGCGGTTTCGGTGCAGGGGCAGGCTTCGGCGGTGGCGGCGCGACGGCGACTTGCGGAGGCTTGGGCGGTTTGCAGTCGGCGATGCGCTTCTTGAGTTCGGCCTCGATCAGCGACAGCTCGACCTGCAGCACGCGACCGCGCGACTCCTCGCTGGCGAAGGCCGCCTTCAGCGCCGGGGTCGGGTCGGACGGCGCCTCGGCTGGTGGCGGCGGCGGGCCTTCCCGGGTGGCCAACATCAGGTCCGGTTCGGCGGGCAGGATCCCGCGCAGCAGCCAGGCTGCGGCCACGAGCAGAAGCAGCAGGGGCAGCGCGAGCAGCAGCGTACGCAGCCAGGGGACGGCGGTTGGGGCTGCCGGCACCGCCGGGCGGGACGCGACGGCGGCCGGCGCCAAGAGCACGGGCCTGTGGATGGTCGCTGCCGGTGCCGGCGAGCGAGCCAGGAGGGAGGGAAGGAGGCTCGATGCGGCGTCCGCCTCGTAGCCCCAGCAGACGACGACCGGCCGGTCACCGACCAGGAAGATGAAGCCCGCCGCGGGCGCGCGCGCCGCGAGCTGCAGCGAAAGGCCGAGCCGCCCCATCTCCTCACGCGGGCCCGCAGCGGCGAACGTATCGCCGAGCCGGCGGATATCGGCCAGGGTGCGCTCGACCTCGGCCGCGACCTGGGCGCGCCGTTCGGGCGTCAGCGCCGTCATCGGTTGCACGATGCCATGCCAGTCCGCATGCCAGTCGATGGCCGTGCCGTCCTCGTGGAGTTGCGGATCGGCCAGCAGACCTGCCGCCGCGTCGCCCAGCCTTCGCCGCACGACGCGACGCAGCTGGCCGGCGGCGTTGTGCAGCGGTTCGCCGCGCACGCCCCGGGGACGCACGCCGCTCCGCGTCGTGACAATCAGCGTCGTTTCACCGGCCATCGATGAGCCAGATTAGCCGCCCGAATATGGCGGCGCGATGTTCGGGTGAAGGCCGGCCGCCTATACGGCCTTCGCCCAGTCACGCAGCACGAACTTCTGGACCTTGCCCGTGGAGGTCATGGGAAGGTCGCGGAAGACGACGTGGCGCGGGCACTTGAAACCGGCCAAATTGGCGCGACAGTGGCCGATGATCTCCTCGGCGGTGGCCGAAGCGCCGGGCTTCAGCACCACGAACGCACAGGGCGTCTCGCCCCATTTCTCGTCGGGCTTGGCGACGACGGCGACGTTGGCGACGGCAGGATGCTTGATGATCACGCCCTCGACCTCGATCGTCGAGATGTTCTCGCCGCCCGAGATGATGATGTCCTTCGAGCGGTCGCGCAGCTCGATATAGCCGTCCTCATGGATCACGCCGAGGTCGCCCGAATGGAACCAGCCGCGCTCGAAGGCCTCGCGCGTGGCCTTGGGATTCTTGAGGTAGCCCTTCATGGTGAGATTGCCTCGGAACATCACCTCGCCCATGGTCGCGCCGTCGCGCGGCACCTCCCGCATGCTGTCGGGATCCATCACCGTCACGGCGTCCTCGGCGGCATAGCGGACGCCCTGGCGCGCCTTCAGGCGCGCGCGTTCGTGCGCCGGCAGCGCATCCCACTCCGCATGCCAGGAGCAGATCGTCGCGGGACCGTAGACTTCGGTCAGGCCATAGACATGGGTGACGCGGAAATTCTCGTTCTCCAGCGCCTCGAGCACGGCGGCGGGCGGCGGCGCCGCCGCTGTCATGAACTCGACGCGGCGGCCGAGCGGCCGGCGCTCCTCGGGCGAGGCGGCGATGATGAACTGCATGATGATCGGCGCACCGCACATGTGGGTGACGCCGTGGTCGGCCAGCGCGTCGTAGATCGTCCGCGCGTTGGCGCGCCGCAGGCACACCGAGGTGCCGGCGACCAGTGCAAGCGTCCAGGGGAAGCACCAGCCGTTGCAATGGAACATCGGCAGGGTCCACAGATAGACCGGATGCAGGCCGATCGGCCATTGCGTGGCATTGCCGTACGCGGAAAGCGTGGCGCCGCGATGGCTGTAGACGACGCCCTTCGGATTGCCCGTCGTGCCCGACGTGTAGTTGAGCGATATCGCATTCCATTCGTCGCTCGGGGGCGTCCACGCATAGTCGTCATCGCCGGTCGCGAGGAACTCCTCGTAGGTGGTGTCGCCGATCTGGGCGCGGTCGTCGCAGGCCGGGTCGTCGATGTCGACCACCAGCGGCTGGACCTTGGCGACGGCCAGCGCCTCGGTGACCACGCGATGGAACTCGCGGTCGACCAGCAGCACCTTGGTCTCGCTGTGGTCGAGGATGAAGGCGATCATCGCCGCATCGAGCCGGGTGTTCAGCGAATTCAGCACCCCGCCGGTCATGGGCACGCCGAAATGCGCCTCGTACATCTCGGGGATGTTGGGCGCCATGATCGCCACGGTGTCGCCGACGCCGATTCCGACCTTCTCCAGCGCGGAGGCGAGCCGACGGCAGCGGTCGTAGGTCTCCGCCCAACTCTGGCGTCGCTCGCCGTGGATCAGCGCGAGATGATCGGGATAGACGCTGGCAGTGCGCTCGATGAACTGCAGCGGCGTGAGCGGCGCGTAGTTGGCAGGCGTCCGGTCGAGGTCGCGCTCGTAGATGTTGGTCGTGAGCGTCGGCGTCTTGTGGTGTGGTGCGGGCCGCGGCGCCGGGAGGCGGGCGACGGATGGGCGCTCCTTCACGGGGCGGCGCAGCGCCGGCCGCGTCGCGGCCTTGGCGGCGGAGGGCTTCGCCACTGCGGGCCTTGTGGTCGACTTCGCAACCGGCTTCGGCACACCGGCCTTCTTTCTCAGCGCGGGCTTGCGCTTGGCGACGGACGTCGCGCCGGCGCGGGTCTTCAGCGCGGATTTCCGCGGCGCAGCACGCTTGCGCGCCGTCGGCTTCTTCGCCTTGCCCGATCCGGTCTTCCGTCGCTTCGCCATGCCGCTGTTCCGCTCCCCTGCCGACAGGCTGCACTTTCACACGAAGGCAGGGGTCCGCTCCAGTCCTTCGAGAGCATAACATCCCCCGAGCTTGAAGCTCGATCGATGCGACAAGAGGAATCGCATATCGCCAGTGCCTCGCGCTTGATAGCTTGCCGGAAATCCGATGAATGCACGACCTGGAGACGCCAACTGCAGACAGGGGCGAACATGGAGAATGACGGAATCCCGCGCCGCGGCGGGCGCCAGCGCTTGCTGGTGACGACGGCCTGCGCGCTTCTCGCAGGCTGCAGCTGGTTCGGCGGCGACGCACCGCCGGGGAAGGCGCGTCCCGGCGCCGACCAGCAGATCCCCACCACCGGCACGCTGCCGGCAGCTCACCCGACCGGCCAGTCGAGCCAGGCGGGCGTCGCGCCCGTGGACGAGACCCGCGCCGCCACCCCGGCGATCGGTTCGATCGTAGCGCCTAGCGGCGGCCAGAAGGCCCAGAAGGAGGCGGAAGAAAAGGCGGCCGCCGAGCGCGACGCCAGGGAGCGCGAGCGCGCCGCCGAGCGCGACGCTGCCAACAAGGCGGCCCAAGGACAGGGAGCGCCGCTCGCGGACACACCGACCACGCTACCGTCCAGCGCAGCCCCACCTTCGGCCGAGCCGGCCCCGGCCTCCGTGCCCGCGCCTACGCAGTAGGCGTCCTTCGATCGCGCGGCGGCGCCACTCGGAGCGTCCACCGCCCGCTGCCGCTGGCAACCTACGGGGAACGCAATCCCGCCCGACGGTATCGCTCCATCACCTCATCCAGTTGCCGGGGCGAAACATCGAGGATGGCGGCGACATGGCGCTTCTGGCTCTCGCTGGGCGGGCCAAGCCAGGCCGGCGGCAGCGACGTGTCCAGGGCGCGCTGCAACCTTTCCGGCGTGGTGCCAAGCTCATGGGCGATCAGGCCGATCGGCGGTGCCCGCCGCGCAGAGCTTTCCTTGCCGGCGATCACGACGATGGCGAAAGCCATGATGCAGGTCGAGATCACCATGACGTCCGAGGTTATGCAGGCCAGCCGGCTGCATGTCCGGAACCGGCTCCGTGATTCTGCGTGCAGCGGGCACCTCCTTTCAGCCGTGCTGTTGCAGTGCTTACGATGGCCGTCGCAAGGCCATCCCCCTGGGACCGATTCGGTCGGCGTCACGACCGCATTGCGGCGAAGCGCCGTGGCCGCTAAGCCTGCTGGCGATCTTGGGGAAGGACACGTCATGGCCGTCGGTGACAAGTATCGTGCCGTGCATCGGCGCTCGCTGAGCGACCCGGAGGGATTCTGGGCCGAGCAGGCTGCCGCCATCGACTGGACGAGACGCTGGGACAAGGTGATCGACGACTCCAAGGCGCCGTTCTACCGCTGGTTCGCGGGGGGCGAGCTGAACGCCTGCCACAATGCCCTCGATCGCCATGTCGAGAGCGGCCGCGCCGAGCAGACGGCGCTGATCTACGACTCGCCGGTCACCGGCACGAAGATGAAGCTCACCTACCGCGCCCTCCGCGATCAGGTGGCGCAGCTTGCCGGTGCCATCGCGGCGCAGGGCGTGGGCAAGGGCGATCGCGTCATCATCTACATGCCGATGATCCCGGAGGCGGTGATGGCGATGCTCGCCTGCGCCCGGCTGGGCGCCGTCCATTCCGTCGTATTCGGCGGCTTTGCGGCCAACGAGCTGGCGACCCGCATCGACGACTGCACGCCCAAGCTGGTGCTGACGGCCTCGTGCGGCATCGAGCCGGGCCGGATCGTCCACTACAAGCCGCTGCTCGACGAGGCGATCGAGCTCGCGCATCACAGCATTCCGCGTTGCCTCGTGTTCCAGCGCCCGCAGGAGAAGGCGACCCTCGTGAAGGGCCGCGACCTCGACTGGCACGAGGCGGTTGCCGCCGCCGAGCCGCACGACTGTGTGCCTGTGCAGGCGACCGATCCGCTCTACATCCTCTACACGTCCGGCACCACCGGCCAGCCCAAGGGCGTGGTACGCGACACCGGCGGCTACTGCGTGGCGTTGGCCTGGTCGATGCAATACCTCTACGGCATCGCGCCCGGCGAGGTCTGGTGGTGTGCTTCCGACGTGGGCTGGGTGGTCGGCCACAGCTACATCGTCTACGGCCCGCTGATCCACGGGGCGACGACGATCCTCTACGAGGGCAAGCCGGTCGGCACGCCCGATGCCGGGGCCTTCTGGCGCGTGATCTCCGAGCACAAGGCGGTGGCGCTGTTCACCGCGCCGACGGCGTTCCGCGCCATCAAGAAGGAGGATCCGCAGGGCCGTCTGCTGAAGCAGTACGACCTGTCGAAGTTCCGCACGCTGTTCCTGGCCGGCGAGCGCGGCGATCCGCCGACCATCGAATGGGCGCAGAAGCTCTTGAGGGTGCCCATCGTCGACCACTGGTGGCAGACCGAGACTGGCTGGGCGATCTGCGGCAACTTCGTCGGGCTCGAGCCGATGCCGGTCAAGCCCGGCTCGTGCTCGGTGCCGTCGCCCGGCTGGCATCTCGAGGTGCTGGACGAGCAGGGGCACCCGATGAAGACCGGCGAGGTCGGCGCGCTGGCCGCGAAGCTGCCGCTGCCTCCAGGCACCTTCCCGACACTGTGGAACGCCGACGAACGCTTCCGGCAGTCGTATCTCGCCGAGTATCCCGGCTACTACAAGACCGGAGATGCGGGCTTCATCGATGCCGATGGCTACGTTTCCGTCATGACGCGCGTCGACGACGTCATCAACGTGGCCGGCCATCGCCTGTCGACGGGACAGATCGAGGAGGTGCTGGGCAGCCACGACGATGTCGCCGAATGCGCCGTGATCGGGGTTGCCGACGAGCTCAAGGGACAGGTGCCGTTCGGCTTCCTCGTGCTGAAGTCCGGCGTCGATCGCGCGCCGGAGGACACGGTACGCGAGGTGGTCCAGATGGTGCGCGACCGCATCGGTCCCGTCGCCTTCTTCAAGACCGCGGTGGTCGTGCCGCGCCTGCCCAAGACGCGCTCGGGCAAGATCCTGCGCGGCACCATGCAGAAGATCGCTGACGGCCAGCCCTGGAAGATGCCGGCTACAATCGACGATCCGGCCGCGATCGACGAGATCACCGGGGGCCTGAAGGCCGCAGGGTATGCCGGCAAGGGGCAGTAGAGTTGACCGTCGTCCGGACGCAGTGAGAAGGGAAAGCAGATGGCTCTCGATGTGAACCGTCCCGATCTGTTGGTGGGCGTGGTGGGGACCGGCGCCATGGGGCGCGGCATTGCCCAGGTGACGGCGCAAGGCGGCATGAAGGCCGTGATGTTCGATGCCGCCCCGGGCGGCGCGGCCAAGGCCAAGGCGGCGATCGTGGAGACCCTCAGGGGGCTGGTCGCGAAGGGCCGGCTGACCGATGCCGATGTCGCCAGGACCGACGCGAACCTGGCGGTTGCCGACAAGGTCGAGGACCTCAAGGGCTGCCACGTCGTGGTCGAGGCGGTGTTCGAGAACCTCGAGGTCAAGCAGAAGCTGTTCGGCGAGCTGGAGGCTGTGGTGTCGTCGGAGACGATCATCGCCTCCAACACCTCGTCAATCCGCATCGCCTCGATCGCGCGGGCCCTGAAGCACCGCGACCGCGTCTGCGGCATGCACTACTTCAATCCCGTGCCCCTGATGAAGCTGGTCGAGGTGATCCGCGCCGCCGACACCGCACCTTGGGTCGTCGATGCCATGGTGGCGCTGGGCAAGCGCCAGACGCGCGTGCCCGTGGTGGTGGGCGACACGCCGGGCTTCCTGGTCAACCTCGGCGGCACGGCCATCGGCACCGAGGGGTTGCGCATCTACCAGGAGGGCAGGGCGAGCCCGTCGCAGATCGACGCCGTCATGCGCGATACCTGCGGTTTCCGCATGGGGCCGTTCGAGCTGATGGACCTCACCGGGATCGACGTGAACTTCCCAGCGCGCAAGATCATCTACGAGGGCTTCTTCCACGACCGGCGCATGACGCCGAGCCCCTACCACGAGAGCCTCTATGCGGCCGGGCGGCTGGGCCGCAAGACGGGCGGCGGCTGGTATTCCTACGACGCCAAGGGCGGCAAGATCGACCCCGGCGCCGATCACCTTCCGTCGGTCGTGCCGGCGGCGCGCGTCGTGGTGATGGACAGCCACAACGAGAAGCTGGTCGGGCTTGTCATGGCGGCCGGCGCCCAGGCGCTGGCCGCCGATGACGGCAAGAGCCCTATCCTGGTGGCGCCGGTCGGCAAGGATTGCACGACGACGGTGGTCGAGCGCGGCCTCGATCCCAAGCGGACGGTGGCGGTCGACGTGACGGGCGACATCACCAAGCGCATCACCATCATGACGGCGCCGGGCGCCGACGACCTGGTGCGCGACGCCGCGGCGGCGATCCTGGCCCGCACCGGCGCCAAGGTGACGCTGATCAAGGATTCCCCCGGCTTCATCGCGCAGCGCATGTGCGCCATGATCGCCAATCTCGGCTGCGAGATGGCGATGATCGGCATCGCCTCGGCGGCCGACGTCGACACGGCCATGACGCTCGGGCTCAACTACCCTCGCGGACCGCTGGCGCTGGCCGACTGGCTGGGCGTGAAGGACTGCCATGAGATTCTGGTTCAGCTCCAGGCGATCACCGGCGACGACCGCTACCGCCCCAGCCAGTGGCTGCGTCGCCGCGCCCAGCTTGGGCTCAGCGCGACCACGCTCGAGTGAGGCAGGGTGGGATTGCGCGCTGTAATCCCATTGCGTATATACGCGTATATCAGGATCGAGGTATCACGACGGGGGTCGCATGACCGTGGCGAGGACGCGGACGTTCAGGAGCGGTAACAGCGAGGCTATTCGGTTACCCCGAAACGTCGCCTTTGGACGCGACATGGAACTCGTCATCGTTCGCTCCGGCGATGTCATGACGATCTATCCGGCGGCCGTATCGGTGCCGGCGATGATCGACCGGCTTCGTGCCCTGCCTGCGCCGCCATCGGTCGAGCGCCGCGATGTCGAGGAGCTGCCCGAACGGCAGCGGCTCTGATCCGTGGCCTTCATCCTCGACACGGATGTCGCCATCCATTTGCGCGATGGCGATCGGACCGTCACGGACGAAGTCGCGGCGCTGGACGATGCGGTCCTCATTTCGGTGGTGACGCGCGTAGAACTGGAAGGGGGCGTCTATCGAGATCCGGCATATAGCGAGATGCGGCGCGCACGCCTGGATGTGATGCTCTCTGCCTTGCCCACGGTTGCGTTCGATGATGCGGCAGCCGCGGCCTACGGCGCTATCGTGGCGCGTGCTGGATACTCTCGGCGCAAGCTGCTCGATCGTATGATCGCGGCTCAGGCGCTTGTGCATCGGGCCTCGCTCGTGACCATGAACGGGAACGACTACGCCGATGTACCGGGCCTTTTGCTCGTACGTTGGTGATCACGGACGCACGGGAAGCCCAGGTTGACGTTTACGTAAAGGTAAACTACATCGCTGTTCACTGGCGAAGCCGGCGCCAGCGGGCCACAGTCCCAACCAATAAATGTTCGTTCATCGACCCCAGGAGGATCGTGCCGTGACCGCGTTGGCCGCCCATTACACGCCCGAACATACGATGTTCCGCGAGACCTGCCGGCGGTTCTTCGAGAAGGAGGTCGTGCCCTTCCACATGAAATGGGAGGAGGAAGGCATCGTGCCGCGCGACCTGTGGCGCAAGGCGGGCGCGCAGGGGCTGCTCGGCATGACCATGCCCGAGGCCTACGGCGGCGCCGGCGGCGACTTCCTCTACAGCGCCATCCTGATCGAGGAGCAGGGGCGGGCGCTGGCATCGGGGCCCGCCTTCTCGCTGCACAACGACATCGTCGTGCCCTATCTCCTGGCCTACGGCACGGAGGAGCAGAAGAAGAAGTGGATCCCGAAGGCCTGCTCGGGCGATCTGGTGACGGCGATCGCGATGACCGAGCCGGGCACCGGCTCGGACCTGCAGTCGGTCAAGACGACGGCGGTGATGGACGGCAACCACTGGGTCATCAACGGTTCCAAGACCTTCATCAGCAACGGCCAACTGGCCGACCTGGTGGTCGTGGTGGCCAAGACCGATCCCAAGCTCGGCGCGAAGGGCACCTCCCTGATCGCCGTCGAGACCGACACACCCGGCTTCAAGCGCGGCCGCAACCTCGAGAAGATCGGGATGAAGGCGCAGGACACGTCGGAGCTGTTCTTCGACAATGTCCGGGTGCCGGCCGACCATCTGCTGGGCGGCCCGGGCATGGGCTTCATCCAGCTCATGCAGCAGCTGCCGCAGGAGAGGCTGGTCATCGCCATCCAGGCCGTCGCCGCGATCGAGGCGGCGCTGGAGCATACGCTGGCCTACGTCAAGGAACGCCAGGCCTTCGGAAAGCCCATCATCGATTTCCAGAACACGCGCTTCCGGCTGGCCGAGCTGAAGACCAAGGCGCATGTCGCGCGCGTCTTCGTCGACGACTGCATCGCCCGCCACCTCAAGGCCGAACTTGACGTCGCGACCGCCGCGATGGCCAAGTATTGGACGACCGACCTGCAGTGCGAGGTCGTCGACCAGTGCCTGCAGTTCCATGGCGGCTACGGCTACATGTGGGAGTTCCCCATCGCGCGCCTCTACGCCGACGCGCGCGTCCAGAAGATCTACGGCGGCACCAACGAGATCATGAAAGAGCTGATCGGAAGAACGCTTTAGCAGGTTGTTGAAATAGGTTTTTCAGGGGCTCCCGTGCGCAACATCGATTCGTTAAAGACCCATGCGGCCCACGATCAGTTCAAAACCGAGGCTCGCCAGATTCGATTCTTTCGTCGCGGCGCGAAGTCAGCGACTTTTTCAACATCCTGTTAGTTCGTCGTCTCGACCGAGGAGCGAAGCGACGAGTGGAGAGACCTTCTTTCGACCGCACGCAGTCAGATCGTAGAAGCAAGGCCCCTCCGCTTCGCCCTTCGGGCTCCGGCCGGGGCGACGGATAGCAAGGAGACCGACCATGACCGACGCATACATTTACGACGCCATCCGCACGCCGCGCGGCAAGGGCCGCAAGGACGGCTCGCTCCATGAAGTCACGCCGGTCCGCCTGGCCGTGACCGCCCTGCAGGCGATCCGCGACCGCAACAAGCTCGACACGCACATGGTCGACGACGTGGTGCTGGGCTGCGTCATGCCCGTCGGCGAGCAGGGCGCGGACATCGCCCGCACCGCGGCGGTGATGGCGGGCTACGCCGAGACCGTCTCCGGCGTGCAGGTCAACCGCTTCTGCGCCTCGGGCCTGGAGGCCACCAACATGGCGGCGGCCCAGGTCATGTCCGGCCAGAGCCAGGCCGCGATCGGCGGCGGCGTCGAATCGATGTCGCGGGTGCCCATGGGCTCCGACGGCGGCGCCTGGGCGGTCGATCCCGCGGTCGCCATCCCGATGTACTTCGTGCCGCAGGGCGTCTCGGCGGACGTCATCGCCACGAAGTACGGCATGAGCCGCGACGACGTCGACGCCTATGCCGTCGAGTCGCAGAAGCGCGCCAAGCACGCCTGGGACAACGGCTACTTCAAGAAGTCGATCGTGCCGGTGAAGGATCAGAACGGCGTGGAGCTGCTGGCGCATGACGAGCTGATGCGGCCGAACACCACCATGCAGACGCTGGCGGCGCTCGAGCCCAGCTTCAAGATGCAGGGCGAGATGATGCCGGGCTTCGACGCCGTGGCCCTGCAGCGCTACCCCGAGGTCGAGAAGGTGAAGCACGTCCATCATGCCGGCAATTCGTCGGGCATCGTCGACGGTGCGGCCGCCATCCTGGTCGGCAGCAAGGAGTTCGGCGAGAAGGCCGGACTGAAGCCGCGTGCGCGCATCCGCTCCTTCGCCTCGATCGGCTCGGAACCGGCGATCATGCTGACCGGTCCGGCGCCGGCATCGGAGAAGGCGCTGAAGCGCGCCGGCATGTCGGTGAAGGACATCGACCTGTTCGAGCTCAACGAAGCGTTCGCCGCCGTCGTGCTGCGCTACATGCAGATCCTCAAGATGCCGCACGACAAGATCAACGTGAACGGCGGCGCCATCGCGATGGGCCATCCGCTGGGCGCCACCGGGGCCATGATCCTGGGCACGCTGCTCGACGAGCTGGAGCGGCGGAACCTGTCGACCGGGCTGGCCACGCTCTGCGTCGGCGGTGGCATGGGTACGGCCACCATCATCGAGCGCGTGTGAGCGCATCAGCCAAGGAAGTTCGATCATGATCAACTACAACGTCGACAGCGACGGCATCGCGACCATCACCTGGGATATGCCGGGCCGCTCCATGAACGTGCTGAACGAGGCCTCGATGACGGCCTACGCCGGCGCCCTCGAGGAGGCTCTCAAGGACGACAAGGTCAAGGGCATCATCCTGACCTCGGCCAAGGCCGACTTCATCGCCGGCGCCGACCTCGAGATGCTGCTCGGCACGGATACGTCGGATGCCACGAAGCTGATGGACCAGTTCAGCCAGCTGCAGAAGATGTTCCGGCGTCAGGAGACCGGCGGCAAGCCGATCGTGGCGGCGATCAACGGTACCGCGCTGGGCGGTGGGTTCGAGATCTGCCTAGCCTGCCACCACCGCATCGCGGCGGCGAACCCGAAGGCCAAGATCGGCCAGCCGGAGGTCAAGATCGGCCTGCTGCCGGGCGGCGGCGGCACGCAGCGCATCCCGCGGCTGATCGGCGTCATGAACGCCGCGCCGATTCTGCTCGAAGGCAAGGACCTCACCGTCGAGGCGGCCAAGAACCTCGGCCTGATCCATGACGTCGTTCCGGCCGGCGAACTGCTGGCCAAGGCCAAGGCGTGGCTGATGGCGCCGGCGACCGAGCAGGTCGTACCGGAGTATGCGGGCAAGGGCGCCAAGGCCATCGACGGCCGTGCCGTGCAGCCGTGGGACCGCAAGGGCTTCAAGACGCCGGGCTTCCCCGGCGGGCAGGTCTGGAGCCCGGCGGGCGTCCAGACCTTCATCGGCGGCAGCGCCATGGTGGCAAACAAGACCAACGGCGTCTATCCGGCGCCCAAGGCGATCCTGAGCTGCGTTTACGAAGGCCTGCAGCTGCCCTTCGACTCCGCGCTGCGCGTCGAGACCCGCTATTTCGTCTCGCTGCTGCGCGATCCCGTCGCCAAGAGCATGATCCGCACACTGTTCTTCGGCTTGCAGGAGGCGAACAAGCTCGCCCGGCGGCCCAAGGGCGTGCCGAAGCAGGAATACAAGAAGATCGGCATCCTCGGGGCCGGGCTGATGGGGGCGGGCATCGCCACCGTGTCGGTGCAGGCGGGCCTCGAGGTCGTCCTGGTCGACCGCGACCAGGCGGCCGCCGACAAGGGCAAGGCCCACATCGCGTCCGAACTCGACAAGCTGGTCAAGCGGGGCCGGCTCACCCAGGAGAAGCGCGATGAGGCGCTGGGCCGCGTGACGGCCACGCCGGACTTCGGCGCGCTGAAGGGATGCCAGCTCGTGATCGAGGCGGTGTTCGAGAACCGCGAGGTCAAGGCCGAGGCGACGAAGAAGGCCGAGGCCGTCCTGGCGGCGGAAGCCGTGTTCGCCTCCAACACCTCGACGCTGCCGATCACCGGCCTCGCCGAGGCGTCGGCCAGGCCCGAGAACTTCATCGGCCTGCACTTCTTCTCGCCCGTCGAGAAGATGCCGCTGGTGGAGATCATCGTCGGCAAGAAGACCTCGTCGGAGACCCTCGCGCGCTCGATGGACTTCGTCCAGAAGATCCGCAAGACGCCGATCGTCGTGAACGACAGCCGTGGCTTCTTCACCAGCCGTGTCTGCGGCGCCTTCATCAGCGAGGGCCATCGCCTGCTGAAGGAGGGCGTGCCGGCCGCGATGATCGAGAATTGCGCCCGTCAGGCCGGCATGCCGGTAGGACCGCTCGCGCTGAACGACGAGGTCGCGATCGACCTGTCCTGGAAGATCATGGACCAGACGCGGCGCGACGCGGCGGCGGCCGGCGAGAAGTACGAGGTCTCGGGCACCGAGGACATCCTCGAGCTGATGGTCAAGAAGCTGGAGCGTTTCGGCCGCAAGAACGGCAAGGGCTTCTACGAATATCCGGCCGACGGCAAGAAGCGCCTCTGGCCGGAACTCGCCGAGCACTTTCCCGCCGACCCGAAGCTGCTCTACGGCGAGGGCGAGGAGAAGCGGGCGAAGGAGGCCGAGATCAAGAAACGCCTGCTCTATGTGCAGGCCGTCGACACGGCGCGTTGCCTGGAAGCGAACGTGCTCACCAACCCGCAGGACGGCGATGTCGGCTCCATCATGGGGCTGGGCTTCGCACCTCAGACCGGCGGTGCCATCAGCCTCATCGACCAGGTCGGGGTGAAGGCGTTCGTGGCCGAGTGCGACGAGCTTGCCAGGAAGTACGGGCCGCAGTTCGAGGTACCGAAGCTGCTGCGCGACATGGCGGCCAAGGGGCAGAGCTTCTACGGCAACTATCATCCGGCCAAGGCGGCCTAGTCCTGCTTGGGGCGCGCGACTCCGGTCGCACGCCTTCGTTGGTATAAGCAAGGACGCGCCGTAGGATGGCGCCCCCAGCAGGAGATTTGCCGTGAACGACAAGGACATCGCCGCACTCGCCGACCGCATCGCCGAGGCGCGGCGCAGCCGCAAGGTGATCGATTTCCTGGCCGCCGACGCGGCGGTCCTGTCGGAAGCCGACGCCTACAAGGTCCAGTTCGCCGTCCATGACCGGCTCACTGCCGGCGGCAATGATCGCATGGCCGGCTGGAAGGTGGCGCTCACCCTGCCGTCCCAGTACGAGCCGCTCAAGCTCTCGGGGCCCGTCTTCGCCGGCATCTACGGCAGTGGTGTGCGGCCGACCGGGACGGTGTTCGAGAAGGGCTGGCCCCTCAAGGCCGGCATCGAGTGCGAGATGGTCGCCGAAATGGCGAAGGACGCCCCGGCCGGCGGCGCGCCCTACAGCGCCGACTCCATCAAGGACCATGTCGGCAAGCTCTATTGCGGTGCCGAGGTCGTTGAGAACCGCTACAGCGACGTGACGAAGGTCGGCGGACCTGCGCGCATCGCCGATGACGTGCTGCAGGCGGCCTGCATCCTCGGCAACGAGATCGTGGACTGGAAGACCCTGGACTTTGCCGCCGTTCAGGGACGGTCGGAGTTCGAAGGCAAGGAGATCGGCGCCGGACCGGGCACCAATGTGATGGGCGGCGCGATGATCGCGCTGGCCTGGCTGGCCAACAAGCTGATCGAGCACGGCAAGCACCTCAAGGCGGGGGATGTCGTGCTGACGGGATCGGTTCATCCGCCGGTTTTCCTGCCGGGGCCGGGCGTGGCCAAGACCGAGTTCGTCGGTCTCGGCGGCAGCAGCATCACGGTGCGATAGCTCAGAGGCAAGGTTCCCCGATGCGGACGATACGCCGTTCGATTCCGAGCGGCGTGCGGCAGGTTGGTCGTCCGAACGGATCAAGCCGCAGGTGGCTGTGTGGACGGTCGTCGTCCGGCGCGGTGTCCATGTGGTCCAGGACGTGGCGTTCCGGCAACGCCCGGCCGCCCGCCAGCGGATTCGACGCGCCCACGGTCGCGATGAAGGTGCCGAGGGCCACCATGGCCCAGACGGTCGGCGCTAAGATCGATGCGTGCATGGCTCCCGACCGCCTCAGGGCCATCGCGGCTTCTTTGGCATGCGCGGCATCGGGGGCAGCCTGGGAAGCGGTGGCAGGCGCGGCAGTCCGCGCTGAACATGGCCGGTGGCGCGGTAGTCGGTCCTGGCGGAGATCGCCGGCTTGCCGCTGGATTTCCCGGCCGGGCAGTCGTCGGCCGGTGCGGCAGCGGCGAGGATCGCGGCTGCGATGGAGCAGATTGTCTGCATGGTGTTCTCCGTTGATCGGCCGGCGCGATTGCCGTCCCAGCCGTCAGACGAAGCCACAGGGTTGGGCGTTACAGGGAGATTAGGCCCGTCTCGCGAGGGGAACGGCCGGGGCCGCGGCGATCGCCATGGAGCGACGCCAGGAGTGCCGCTTGTGCTAGGGCGGTTTGCACTATGATGGAACCGCAAGCGGTTCCGTCATAGTGGAAACGCGCGCACGGGTGATCGACGTTTTAAAAGGCATGTTCCGTTCGGCTGATTCCAGCCGAACGGAACATGCTTTAGCGCCGACGATTCAGTCCGCGGCCTTCTGGTCGAGGAACGTGAGCACGCCGTCGCTGCGCTCCCCCTTGAGGTAGCGGAAGGTGCCGGCGCCGGTGGCGATGAGATCGCCGCCCTGGTCATAGATTTCGGTCTCGGCGGCGAAGGTGCTCTGGCTGGTGGACGGCCGCCAGGCGCCAAGGATTGTCAGGACGTCGCCGTCGCGCGCGGCCTTGATGAATTGGGTTGTGAAGGCAAGGGTGACGCTGAGCCGTCGCGTCGTCGCCGTCTCGTTGAACGTGCAGGCGAACCCGCTCGCCGAATCGAGCAGAGTCATGAGCACACCGCCATGCAGCAGTCCGTTGGCGTTGCACAGCTCCGGCCGCACCGTGAGCCGCATCTCGACGAAGCCGGGCCGCCAGGCGACCACCTCGTGGCCGATCAGGCCGTTGAAGCCGCGGAACTCATACGGAGCGACCGGCCGTGCGTCGGCCGGTCGTTGGATAGGCATCTGGAAGGCGCTGGAGAAGAGGGCGCGCGCTAGCGCCGCGCCATAGCCGAGAGCGGCGGACGATGGCCGTTGGTGACGGGCCGCATGGCGGTCGGCATGTTGCCGGTGGCGGGCTGCGCCGCCATGCCGGTGCGGATGTCGCGTGCGACCTTGACCAGGCGGGGGCCCCAGTCGGCCTCCAGGCGATCGCGGCTGATCTGGTAGATCGGCGCCGATGCGTTGATCGCATAGGCGGCGGTGCCGTCCGAGTTGCGCAGCGGGGCGCCGACGCCGCAGAGTTCCGGCAGCCACTCGCCCCAGGTCACGCAGAAGCCGCGATCGGCCAGTTCCTTGAAGGAGCGCTCCAGACCCGTCTTGACCTTGGTCCAGTCGTCGCGCCAGCGGCGGCGGATGGCATCGATGTGCTTGTTGCGATCGATCTCCGGCAGCGAGAACAGGTAGGCCCGTCCCATGGCCGTGGTCGCCATCGGCACGCGGGTGCCGACGTCATGGGTGATCGCGACGACCGACGGGCCCCGGCAGGCCTCGAGATAGATCATCGAGTGCCGGTCGCGGCCCCCCAGCGCCGTGGAGGCGTTCAGGGCATGGGCAAGCTGCTCCAGCGGCTGGCGCGACGCACGGCGCACGTCCATGCTCGAGATCGCCGCATAGCCCAGGGCCAGCACCGACGCGCCGAGCTCGTACTTGCGGAAGCGGCGGATGTAGTTGAGGTACCCCAGCTCGGTCAGGGTGTGCGTGAGGCGGGCCACGGTCGGCTTCGGCAGGCCGGTGCGATGGGCGATCTCCTGGTTGCCCAGCATGCCCTCGCCGGCGTGGAACGCGCGCAGGATGTCGAGGCCGCGTGCCAGCGCCGTGACGAACTGCCGGTCCTTGCCGGCCGAGCCCTCGGCCAGTCCGTTTTCCACAGAGCTTTCGAACGCGGCGGTCCGTGTGACGAGATGACTTACGTTGCCCATGGGCGTTACTCCTCGTGAATGGCCGTTTATTTCTTTGCGCCGCGGAACGTGCCATCCACCGGTCACTACCGCAATGCGCAGGCTCGGGTTTTGTCCTGCGAACGTGCAAAGCCGCCATGCCGTGGATGCGGGTTTCTCTATCCGCGGTTGAGAAAACGCCATTTTCCGCGCGGGATAGGGATTTTACAGCATTGCCGCGGATGACCTGGGCCTTCCCGACGGCTACGATTGTGCTAACTCCCCTCATCGAGAGGCAAAATTGGCCAAGGAATCCGTTGTGCCCAAAGACATCGCCAGCCTGTCATTCGAGGATGCCCTCAAGGAACTCGAGGGCATCGTCCAGCAGCTCGAACGGGGCCAGGTGAAGCTCGACGAGGCCATTTCGGCCTACGAACGTGGCGCGGTGCTGAAGAAGCACTGCGAGCAGAAGCTGGCGGAGGCCAAGATGAAGGTCGAGAAGATCGTCTTCTCGAACGACGGCTCGGTCGACGCTCAGCCGGCCGATCTCGCCTAGTCGCGCCATGCCCCTTTCTTCGCACCGCGACTTCAAGGCCGCGTTGAATTTTGCCGCCTCGTCGGTCGAGCACACGATGGATCGCCTGCTGCCCAAGGGGGATACGGGCGAGGCGAGGGTGTTCGAGGCCATGCGTTACGCCAGCCTGGGTGGCGGCAAGCGTCTGCGAGCCTTCTTCACCCTGGCGGGGGCGACCTTGTTCAAGGTCGCAGCCCTGTCGGCCCTGCGCACCGCCAGCGCCATCGAGTTCCTGCATGCCTATTCGCTGATCCACGACGATCTGCCGGCGATGGACGACGACGACATGCGTCGCGGCCGGCCGTCCTGCCACCGCCAGTTCGACGAAGCGACGGCGATCCTGGCGGGCGATGCCCTGCAGGCGCTGGCCTTCGAGGTCCTGGCGCACCGGGATACCCACGGCGACCCGGCGGTACGGGTGCAGCTTGTCGGCGAACTGGCCCACGCGGCGGGTGCGCAGGGCATGGTGGGGGGCCAGATGCTCGACATGCTGGCCGAAAGCCAGGGCAGCGAGATGTCGATCGGCGCCATCACCCGGCTCCAGCGGCTGAAGACCGGCGCCCTGATCTCCTTCTCCTGCACCGCGGGCGCCGTCCTGGGCAAGGCCAGCGAGCCCCTGCGCATGTCGCTTTCGGCCTATGCGCACGATCTGGGGCTTGCGTTCCAGATCGCCGACGACCTGCTCGACATCGAGGGAAGTGCGGCGGAGATCGGCAAGACCCCCGGCAAGGACGCGGCGGCGGGGAAGGCCACCTTCGTTTCCATCCTCGGGCGCGAGCGCGCACGCGCGCAGGCCGAACTGCTGGCGCGGCAGGCCGCCGCGCATCTCGAACCGTTCGGGGAGGCGGCGGATTTGTTGAGGCAGGCCGCGAAATTCGTGGTCGAGCGGCGGGCATGAACCGCCGCGCCGGAGTATGATGTTTCCATGACTGGGCAAAGCACGCCGCTTCTCGACACCGTCGACATTCCGGCCGACATCCGTCGGCTGCGCCCCGAGCAGCTACGGCAGCTCGCCGACGAACTGCGCCGGGAGACGATCTCGGCCGTTTCGGTCACCGGCGGCCACCTCGGCGCCGGCCTGGGGGTGGTCGAGCTCACGGTCGCCTTGCACTACGTGTTCGATACGCCGCGCGACCGGCTGATCTGGGACGTCGGCCATCAGGCCTATCCGCACAAGATCGTCACCGGACGGCGCAGCCGCATCCGTACCCTGCGCCAGGAAGGCGGCCTCAGCGGCTTCACGCGGCGCAGCGAAAGCGAATACGACCCCTTCGGCGCCGCCCACTCCTCGACGTCCATCTCGGCGGGTCTCGGAATGGCCGTCGCGCGCGACCTGCAGGGCGGCCACAACCACGTCGTGGCCGTGATCGGCGACGGCGCGATGAGCGCGGGCATGGCCTATGAGGCCATGAACAATGCCGGGGCGCTGCGCAGCCGGCTGACCGTGGTCCTGAACGACAATGACATGTCGATCGCGCCGCCGGTCGGCGCCCTGTCGGCGCACCTGTCGCGCCTCCTGTCAGGCCAGCCCTATGTCAGCCTGCGCAACCTGGGCCGCAGCGTCGCCGAGGCTCTGCCCAAGCCGCTGGAACTGGCTGCCAAGCGTGCCGAGGAATTCGCGCGGGGCTTCGTCGCCGGCGGGACGCTGTTCGACGAGCTGGGCTTCTACTATGTCGGGCCGATCGACGGGCACAACCTGGACCATCTGCTGCCGGTGTTGAAGAACGCCCGCGAAAGCAGGCTGGACAAGCCGATCCTGCTCCACGTGGTGACGCAGAAGGGCAAGGGCTATGCGCCGGCCGAGAAGAGTGCCGACAAGTATCACGGCGTGGTGAAGTTCGACGTCATCACAGGCAAGCAGGCGAAGCCCGTGGCCAATGCCCCGGCCTATCAGGCCGTGTTCGCGAAGGCGCTGATCGCCGAGGCCGAGGTCGACCGGAAGATCGTGGCCGTCACCGCGGCGATGCCCTCCGGGACCAGCCTGGACAAGTTCGCCGAGCGCTTTCCCGAACGCTGCTTCGATGTGGCCATCGCCGAGCAGCACGGCGTGACCTTCGCGGCGGGCATGGCCTGCGAAGGCTTCAAGCCATTCTGCGCGATCTACTCGACCTTCCTGCAGCGTGCCTTCGACCAGGTCGTGCACGACGTCGCCATCCAGAAGCTTCCGGTCCGCTTCGCCATCGACCGTGCCGGCCTGGTCGGGGCCGACGGTGCGACCCATGCGGGATCCTATGACGTCACCTACCTGGCCTGCCTGCCCGACTTCGTGGTGATGGCGGCCTCCGATGAGCTCGAGCTCATGCACATGGTGGCGACGGCTGCGGCGATCGACGATCGGCCGTCCGCCTTCCGCTACCCGCGCGGCGAGGGCGTCGGCATCGACCTGCCGGCACGCGGCACGCCCCTGGAGATCGGGAAGGGCCGCATCGTGCGCGAAGGCAGCAAGATCGCCCTCCTGAACTTCGGCACCCGGCTGCAGGAGTGCCTCGTCGCCGCCGAGGATCTTGGCGCGAAGGGCCTCAGCACGACGGTCGCCGATGCGCGCTTCGCCAAGCCGCTCGACAGCGACCTCGTGCGCCGCCTGGCGCGCGAGCACGAAGTGCTGATCACCATCGAGGAAGGGGCAATCGGCGGCTTCGCCACGCAGGTCCTGCAGGATCTGGCGACGGGCGGCCTGCTCGACCACGGGCTGAAGATCCGGCCGATGATGCTGCCCGACCGCTTCATCGACCATGCCTCGCCGGCGAGGCAGTACGAGCAGGCCGGCCTGAACGCTCCGGCGATCGTGGCCACCGCCTTGGCTGCCCTCGGTCAATCCGTCGAACGGGCACGCGGTTGATGTCTCGGTCGGACCGCGGGCGCAATGCCCGCGGTTCGATGCATGAGATGGTTCCGGTCAGTCCTTGGGCTGCGGAACGATCCGCAGGTAGGGCTTCGGCGCCTTCCAT
Organism: Pseudomonadota bacterium; assembly: GCA_049323495.1. Taxonomy (GTDB): domain Bacteria; phylum Pseudomonadota; class Alphaproteobacteria; order Reyranellales; family Reyranellaceae; genus Reyranella. Next base: position 233,968 of record JBMONG010000012.1, on the reverse strand, counting down.
CCGCCGGGAAACTTCGTCTTCGCTTGCTCGTCGGAGACGGCCGGGACGATGATCACGTCCTCGCCGTTCTTCCAGTTCACCGGCGTCGCCACCTGGTGTCTGGCCGTGAGCTGGCAGGATTCCAGCAGTCGCAGCACCTCGTCGAAGTTGCGGCCGGTGCTCATCGGATAGGTGAGCATCGCCTTGATCTTCTTGTCCGGTCCGATGATGAACACCGAGCGCACCGTGGCGTTGTCGGCGGCGGTCCGGCCCTCGGAGGTCGAGCCGGCGCCCTCGGGGAGCATGTCGTACAGCGTCGCCACCTTGAGTTCCGGATCGCCGATCATCGGGTAGGTCACGGCGTGGCCCTGGGTCTCCTCGATGTCCTTGGCCCACTTCGAGTGGTTGGTCACGGGATCGACCGACAGGCCGATGATCTTGGTGTTGCGCTTGTCGAACTCGGGCTTGAGACCGGCCATGTAGCCCAGCTCGGTGGTGCAGACGGGCGTGAAGTCCTTGGGATGGGAGAACAGGATGGCCCACCCGTCGCCGATCCACTTGTGGAACTCGATCGGGCCCTGCGTCGTCTCTGCCTTGAAGTCAGGCGCCGTCGAATTGATGCGAAGCGTCATGATTCCCCCCTTCGGGTTGGACGTGTTCTCGGTGGGCTACATAGCCCTTCGGATAGGGCGGTCAAGCCTTGGCAGGAATCCAGCTTATGAGGCCGATTCCACCATCAACTTCTACTGTCGTGCCCACGATGTAGCGACCAAATCTTTCGGACAGGATCGCCACGGCGGCCTGCGCGATGTCGTCGGGCGTGCCGGGCCGGCCGATGGGGATCTGCGACACGAGGTCTGCGAGGTTGTCGGCGACGAAGCCTCCACCGGGGATGGCGCCCGGCGCGATGGCATTCACGCGGATGCCGGCGGGCGCAAGCGTCCGCGCGAGCTCCTTCATCACCATCGTCATGCCAGCCTTGGAGGCACTGTAGTGCGGCAGGTTCCGCGGCATCTCGCGATGCTGCGAGGTGACCAGCAGGATGCGCCCCTTGACCCCGCTGTCGCGCATGTGGCGGCCGACCTCGCGCGCCAGGAAGAACCCCGCGCGCAGGTTGATGTCGACCATGGCATCCCATGTCTCCTCGCTGACGGAGAGCGGCGTGTCCGCCTCCAGTCGTCGCGGGCTCGCGGCATGCACGAAGAGGGAGATTGTCCCCAGCCTCTCTTGCGCGCCGTCGAGCAGCTTCTTCCAGCCATCCCGCCGGGAGAGGTCGGCGGCGAGGAACGCCGTTTCGTCCTCCGCCGGCGGCGCCTTGATGTCGCTGCCCAGGACGGTGGCGCCTTCCGCCGCCAGCGCCTTGGCGATGCCGCGGCCGATGCCGCCGGCACAGCCCGTGACCAGGGCGCGCTCGCCCTCGAGAAGTTTCGTGCTCATGCCCGGCATGCTAGAGCGGTTTCCACTATGACGAAACCGCAAGCGGTTTCGTCATAGTGGAAACGCGCGCCCGGGCGATCGAAGTTTCACAAGGCACGTTCCGTTCGGCTGATTCCAGCCGAACGGAACATGCTTTGGAAGGTGGCGCGAAAGGGGAAAGCGGTGGCCAAGACGCGGCTGGACGTGGCGCTGGTCGAGCGCGGGCTGGCTGAAACGCGGGCTGCCGCGCAACGGCTGGTGATGGCCGGCCTGGTGTTCTCCGGCGGCCGCCGGCTCGACAAGGCCGGCCTCGGCGTCGGCGCCGAGACGCCGCTCGAGGTGCGGGGACAGCCGCATCCCTACGTCTCGCGCGGCGGGCTGAAGCTCGAGAGGGCGCTGGACCATTTCGCCGTCCCCGTCGCCGGCCGGATCGCCCTGGATGTGGGCGCCTCGACGGGAGGCTTTACGGACTGCCTCCTGCAGCGCGGGGCGGCGAAGGTCTATGCCGTCGATGTCGGTACCAACCAGCTCGCCTGGAAGCTGCGCAGCGATCCGCGCGTGGTCTCCATGGAAAGGACCAACATTCGCGAGGTGACGCCGGCGCTGGTCCCCGATCCCATCGACCTTGTCGTCTGCGATGCGTCCTTCATCGGCCTGCGTACCGCCTTGCCCGCCGCCCTGGCCTTGGCAAGGCCCGGCGCCCACCTGGTCGCCCTGATCAAGCCGCAGTTCGAGGTCGGCCGGGGCCGGGTCGGAAAGGGCGGCATCGTTCGCGATCCTGCCCTCCACGAGGAGGTCTGCACCACGATTTCGGCCTGGCTCGCGGCACAGCCCGGCTGGCAGGTGCTCGGCGTCACGGACAGCCCGATCGAAGGCGCGGACGGCAACCGGGAGTTCCTGATCGCCGGCCGGTTCTCACCGGCGGCGTAAGGCAGACAGCGGGCTTTTACCTGGTGGCCAGGCTCACCCGGAACTTGTTGTTGTCGGCCAGCGTCTCGAACGACGCGAAATGCGCCTTGAGCTGGGCCTCGTAGGGCAGCCCGCGATTGGCCACCATGTACAGGCGGCCCGCCGGCTTCAGGGCGCGTGCCGCGGCGGCGATCATGGTCTGGCCGAGCCCCGGCTCCGCAGCCCGGCCGGCATGGAAGGGCGGATTGCAGACGATGGCGTCGTAGGCGGCGGGTGCGGGCTCCTGGGCCAGATCGAGCCAGTGGAAGGAGGCCCGCGGGTCGGTGACATTGGCGCGCGCCGCCTCGATGGCGAGATGTTCCGCATCGATGAGGTCGATGCCGGAGACGGCGATGGATCGGCCCAGGATCTCGCGCGAAAGGTAGCCCCAGCCGCAGCCGAAATCGGCAACCTGGCCTGCCAGGTCGTCGGGCAGGTGGCGGGCGAGCAGGGCTGAGCCGTCGTCGATGCGGTCCCAGGAGAAGATGCCGGGCTGGCTGAGCCAGGAGCCGTCGCCGACGGGCTTCAGGGCCGCCAGTTCGCGCCAGTAGTCGGGCGGCTCGCGGTCGCCGCGCGCGAGCCAGAAGACGCGGCAATGGTGCTTCGACAATGTCCCGACGAGGCCGAACGCCTTGCCGACTTGCTTCTCGATGCTCGCCGCACCGTCGTCGTTCGCGCCGGCGCAGACGAGGACGCCGTTGTCGGCCAGCAGCGCCCATGCCCGCGCGATGTTCGCGAAGTTCTCCTCCTTGTGCTTTGTCAGCAGAAGGTGCCCGAGATCCCAGGTGCCGCTCTGGATCCGTGGCACGACGGACCATCCAGCCTGACGCAGGCGCAGGTACACGGGCCGGAACGACTGCTCGGCGTCGGTGTTCCGGAAGGGGCCTGGTTCGGCCCGCAGGAAGAACGCCCGCTCGGGGACGAGCGCTCCGGTGTCGAAAGCGTGCGCCAGCGCACGCCCTGCATTGCTCACGGAGAGACGATCACGGAACGAGGACGGCCCGTCCCATGATCAGGCCCTTGCGCAGGTCCTGCAGCGTGGCATCCGCCTCGTCGAGCTTGCGCTTGACGACGGGGACCGGCGTCACCTTGCCGGAGGTGACGAGATCCATCATCTCCTTCATCTCGCCGGGCGTCCCGGTGACGGAGCCCATGATCTGGCAGCCGGTGAAGGCGAACATCGGCAGCGGCAGGCTGAAGGTGCCGCCGAACAGGCCGACGATCACCAGGCGCCCACCGCGACCGAGCGCGCGCACGCCGAACTGGGCGGAGGCCTCGGCGCCCACGAAGTCGATCGCAGCGCCCACGCCGGTGCCGCCGGTCAGCTCCATGATCTGCTTGCGTGCTTCCTTGTCGCGCGGATCGACGGCCGCGCAGGCGCCGTTCTCCAGCGCCAGCTTGCGCTTGCCTTCGTCGATGTCGGCCACGATGGGCTCGCGTCCCAGGACCGACTTGGCGAAGCGCACGCCCATCAGGCCGACGCCGCCGGCGCCGATCACCAGGGCGGGCTTGCCCGCGTCGTGGCCGACCGCCTTCTTCACGGCACTGAAGGCCGTGATCCCCGAGCAGGCGTAGAGGCAGGCCAGTTCGGTCGGCAGGCTGCCGTAGGGGTAGAGATACTTGGCGTCCGGCACCAGCACGTGGTCGGCGTAGCCGCCGTCCTTGTTCACGCCCAGGGCCCGCGGGGCAGGACAGAGGTTCTCGCTTCCGGTCTCGCAGTACCAGCACTTGCCGCAGCCGATCCAAGGATAGACGACGGCCTTGTCGCCGACCTTGGCGCCCTTCGCCTCGGGCCCGACTGCCTCGACCTCGCCCACGATCTCGTGGCCCATCGTGCGCGGCGGCGCCATGGTCTTCTCGGTGGAATACTTGTTGCCGCCGCCCATGTCGAAATATCCCTCCCACAGATGGACGTCGCTGTGACAGACGCCGGCCGCCGTGATGCGCACCAGCACCTCGGCGCCCTGCGGGGAGGGATTGGGCTCCTCGACCTTCTGCAGCGGCTTTCCGAATTCGACGACCTTGTAGCTCTTCATGGGCCTTCTCCCGTGTCTTGCGGGCGGGAGCATAGAGCATTCGGCGGCATGTTGCGTTAGTCGTTGCGCCCGCTGCGGCATCGGTTCGCGACGGCCGTGGTCGGTCACCGATATTCGAAACTCTTTCAAAATTTCGAAAGACGTTTACACCGGTCTGGCGATGGCCCAACATCGCCGACAATGACGCGTGGTCAAGCGCAACGCCTGCCTTGGCATTCGAGGGCGTCTCGCGAGGACAGTATGGCCAAGATCCTGAAGATGCCACTCGAGCCCAGCGGCCGCACGGTCGCTGCCACCACCGCGCCGCAGGACGTGCTGTCCGAGGATGCAGCGACGTTCGACGTTCTGCGCCGAATGCGCGAGGACATCCTGTGCTGCGTGCTGAAGCCCGACCAGCGCCTTCGCTTCGGCGAGCTGAGGCAGCGCTATGACACCTCCGTGGGCACGCTGCGGGAGGCGTTGTCCCATCTGGTTTCGGAAGGCCTGGCGCGCACCGAGGCGGGGCGTGGCTTCAGCGTCGCGCCGATCTCTCTGGCGGACTTCCTCGACCTCAGTGAGCTGCGCGTGTACCTGGAGACGCGGACCCTGGCCGACGCGATCCGTCACGGCACCGACGCCTGGGAAGCCGAGATCGTGAGCGCGCATTTCCTGCTGAGCAAGCTCGCGCCGCCCAAGACCGACGATCCGGTCACCGTCAAGCGCGAGTGGGGAAAGCGGCACAAGCGCTTCCACGATGCGCTGGTCGCGACCTGCACGTCGCCATGGTCCCTGCATTTCCGGAGCGAGCTGTTCGACCAGGCGCGGCGCTACCACTGGCTGACCATGATCCATGCGCGCTCGCGGCGGCGCAACGAGCACCTCGAGCTGCGCGACGCGGTGCTGGCGCGCGATGTCGACCTCGCCTGCGAACTGATCGAGAAGCATATCCGCACGACGGTGGAGCAGGCCGCCTCGGAAGTGCCGGGACTGGCGATGGACACGGCGCGCAGTCCGCGCCGCCGCAGGAGCTGATGGTAACCTCGAATTCGCCAGAGCGCGCACAAGGGATGGAAGCGTCATGAGCAAATACGGAATCGGACAACCGGTCCTGCGGTTCGAAGACCCGCGCCTGCTGCGGGGGAAGGGCCGGTTCGTCAACGACGTCAACCTTCCCGGCCAGGCCCATGCCGTGTTCGTTCGCTCGCCGCATGCGCATGCGAGGATCCGGTCGATCGATATCGAGGCGGCGAAGCTGGCGCCGGGCGTGGCCGCCGTTCTGACAGGCCATGACGTGGTGGCCGATGGCCTGGGCATGCCCAAGGCCAACATGCCGCGCAAGCGGCCCGACGGGAAGCCGATGTTCGCCCCGCAGCGGCCGGCACTGGTCACCGACCGCGTGCGCTATGTCGGCGATCCGGTCGTCATGGTGGTGGCCGACACGCTGGCGCAGGCGAAGGACGCGGCGGAGCTGGTGAACGTCGACTACGAACCGCTGCCGTCCGTCACGGCGACGGAAGATACCGTCAAGCCGGGCGCCCCCGCGGTCTGGGACGAATGTCCCGACAACATCTCGAACAATGTGGAGCGCGGCAACAAGGCGGCGACCGAGGAAGCCTTCAAGTTGGCGGCGAAGGTGGTCCGCCGTCGCTACGTCATCAGCCGGGTGCATGCGCAATACATGGAGCCGCGCGGCACGCTCGCCGCCTACGACGAGGGCGAGGACCGCATGGTCCTCTACGCCGACGTCCAGTATCCCCATCGCGTCCGCAACATGCTGGCGCAGAACGTGTTCAAGGTGCCCGAGAGCAGGATGCGGGTGATCGCCCAGGATGTCGGCGGCGGCTTCGGCACCAAGGGTTGGCAGTATGTCGAGCACCGTCTCACCCTGTGGGCTGCGCGCAAGCTGCGCCGGCCGGTCAAGTGGACCTGCGAGCGCAGCGAAGCGGTGATGGCCGACGAGCACGGGCGCGACAACATCGGCGAGATCGAGCTGGCGCTCGACAAGGACAACAGGTTCCTGGCGCTGCGGCTCGAGATGCTGGCCAATATCGGTGCCTATGTCGGCTCGGACCGCAACCTGCTGTCGCCCTTCGGCATGATCGGAACGGTGCTGGGCGTCTATCTGATCCCGAGGGCCTACATCAACGTCGTGGGCGTGCTGTCCAACACCAACCCGACGGCACCGTATCGCGGCGCCGGCCGGCCGGAGGCGATCTACCTGATCGAGCGCCTGGTCGACGATGCCGCGCGCGAGCTCGGCGTCGATCGCATCGAGCTGCGGCGCCGGAACATGCTGCCCGAGTCCATGCTGCCCTATCAGAGCCCGGTGGGGCCGTTCTACGACTGCGGCCAGTTCGAGAAGAACCTCGACATGGCCCTCAAGCTGGCCGACGTGGCGGGGTTCGCGGCGCGCCAGGCCGAGTCGAAGCAGCGAGGTCGGCTGCGCGGTCTCGGGGTGATCAATGCCATCGAGCAGGCGGCCGGTACGGCGCAGCCGGAATATGCCGAGATCCGCTTCAATCCGGGCGGCACGGCGGCCTTGCTGATGGGCACGAAGGCCCAGGGGCAGGGCCACGAGACCATGTTCAAGCAGATCCTCAACGAACGCCTGGGCATCGATCCCGCCGACGTCCAGTTCATCGACGGGGACACCGACCGCGTCGCCTTCGGCATGGGCACCAACGGCTCGCGCTCGACGGTGCTGGGCGGCTCGGCGCTTTTCCTCGCCGCCGGCAAGGTGATCGAGAAGGGAAGGCGACTCGCCGGTCACCTCCTGGAGGCGGGGGAGCAGGACATCGAATTCGCGGACGGCACCTTCACCGTGAAGGGCACGGACCGGAAGGTGTCGCTGAAGCAGGTGGCGATGGCGGCATTCAACCCCACGAAGTGGCCCAAGGGCTTCGAAGGCGGTCTCTATGAGAACGCGACCTACCTGGGCCAGAAGGACACCTTTCCCAACGGCTGCCACATCTGCGAGGTCGAGGTCGATCCGGAGACGGGCGAGATCAGGCTCGACCGCTATGCCGTGGTCGACGACGTCGGCACGGTGATGAACCCGATCGGCCTCAAGGGACAGATCCATGGCGGCGTGGCCCAGGGCGTCGGACAGATCCTGGGCGAGCAGGTGGTGTGGGACAAGGAGAGCGGCCAGCTCCTGACCGCCAGCTTCCTCGACTATGTCATGCCGCGCGCCGACATGATGTGCAGCATGGAGGTGAAGAGCAATCCGGTGCCCACGCAGTACAATCCGCTGGGCGCCAAGGGGGCGGGCGAGGCCGGCACGGTGGGCGCCATGCCCGTGGTCATGAACGCCATCGTGGACGCGCTGGCGCCGCTGGGCGTCAGTGACGTCGCCATGCCTGCGACACCCTTGAATGTGTGGCGGGCGATCCAACAAGCGAAGAAGTAGGGGAGTGGAATGAGTGCGTTCGAAGGGCCGCGCCGCGAGATCCGGCGCGTGGTATGGAATGGCAGCGAGCATTGGGCCGAATTCCGGGACGGCCGCATCGTCCTCGCCGACGGCCGGAGCTGCGGCGAGGACGAGGTCGTCCACCTGCCGCCGTGCACGCCGACCAAGATCATCTGCGTGCACGTGAACTACATCTCGCGCTACTACGAGTTCAACAACACGCGCACCCCGCCCAGGTCGCCGACCTACTTCCAGAAGCCCTTGACCGCGCTCAACGGCCACAAGGGCGAGCTGATCAAGCCCAAGGGGTACAAGTACGTGAACTACGAGGGCGAGATGGCCGTCGTGTTCGGCAGGGTGACACGTAACGTCTCACGCGAAGAGGCGTGGGACTGCATCGCGGGCTTCGCCCCCTCCAACGACTTCGGCTGCCATGATTTCCGGGATACCGACGCCGGCTCGATGCTGCGGGTCAAGGGCATGGACGGCTTTTGCCCCATCGGGCCCGGCCTTGTCTCCGGTGTCGATGTGCGCCAGTCGACGCTGCGCTCGTACAAGAACGGCAAGATGGTGCAGGAAGGCGCGATCAGCGAGCAGATCTTCGACTGCGGCTATCTGATCGCGGACCTGGCAAGGCACATGACCTTCCTGCCGGGCGATATCCTGCTCACCGGCACGCCGGCCAACTCGCGTCCGCTCGAGGCGGGCGACACGATCGACGTCGAGGTGACGGGGATCGGTCGCCTCTCCAACAAGGTGGTCGAGATCCCCGCGCCGCGCGCCGACATCGGTTTCCCGGCCAGTCCGGACAGCGACGGCGTGCGTCGCGTGGCGCTGGGCAACGAGGAACGCCTGCCCGACAAGTTCAAGCAGAAGTCCTGAAGATCGGAGGAAACCATGGTCGCGATCAGAGCTGCCGAGTTCGCCTTCCCGCGCATGGAGGCGCCGGACCTCGACGAGATGGAGGAGTTCCTCACCCATTTCGGCCTGGTGCGCGCCGAACGCACGCCGGACGCGCTCTACATGCGCGGCGCCGACGGCCATCATCACCTGCACGCGGTGCACAAGGGTGGCACGAAGTTCATCGGCTTCGCCTATCACGCCGAGAGCGAGGAGGATCTGAAGCGGCTGGCTGGACTGCCGGGCGCATCGGGCATCGAGACCCTGAACGAGCCGGGCGGCGGCAAGCGGGTCCGCCTGACCGAGCCGAACGGCTACCAGATCGAGGTCATCCACGGCATGGAGCGCGTGGCGCCGATCAAGGTCGAGCGCCAGCCGGTGAACACCGGCAGCAATCCCCTGGCGCGCAAGGGCAGCGTCATGCGCCTCGCGAAGTCGCCGACCACGGTCCAGCGCATCGGCCACGGCGTGCTGGCAACGCCGAGATTGAAGGAGACGGTTGCCTGGTTCCGCGAGACGCTGGGCATGATCCGTTCTGACGACGTCTATGCCGGCGACAAGGAGAACGTGATCGGTGCTTTCAGCCGCCTGGACCGGGGCGAGGCCTACGTCGACCACCATGTCCTGTTCTGCGTGCACAACGAGAAGACCGGTCTGAACCATGTCTCCTATGAGGCACAGGACATCGATGCGGTCTTCCAGGACCACGAGTACATCAAGAGCCTGGGCAAGTACGAGCACATTTGGGGCATCGGCCGCCATTTGCTCGGCAGCCAGGTCTTCGACTATTGGTCTGATCCGTGGGGCCGTGTGCACGAGCGCTGGGCCGACACCGATCGTCTGAACGCGGCCAACGGAGGGAATCTTCTCAGTGTTGAGGAGGGCTTCCAGTCGCAATGGGGTGATCGGCCGCCGGACCGCTTCATCGGGCATGCCAGCCCCTGAGCCGGCCGTCCGGAACCAAGGAGGAAAGCATGTCCAAGCCACCTGTCTCGTCGTCGGCAGCGCGCGATGCGCTGCGTTCGTTCGCGCCCAAGCTGGTCGATCTCACCGACAACGTGCTGTTCGGCGACGTCTGGGAGCGGCCGGGTCTGTCCAAGCGCGACCGCAGCCTGATCACCTGCGCGGCGCTGATCGCGCTCAACCGCACCGAGCAGCAGACGGGCCACTTCCAGCGCGCCCTGAGCAATGGCGTCACGAAGGAGGAATTGCTCGAGGTCATCACGCATCTCGCTTTCTACGGCGGCTGGCCGGTCGCCATGTCGGCGGCCAACGTCGCCAAGAAGGTATTCGAAGGGGGAGAACAGAAGTGAAGCTTTGCTATTTCGACGACTGGCGGATCGGCGTCATCAAGGGCGATACCGTCGTCGACGTGACCGAGGCCGTGAAGGATATCCCGCATCTCGAGCCGCGGGGCCTGATGATCGGTCTCATCGAGCGCTGGGATGCGTACAAGGCCAGGGTCGAGAAGGCGGCCGGCGACGGCAAGGGCGTGCCGCTGAAGGGCGTGCGGCTGCGGCCGCCGGTGCCGAAGCCAGGCAACATCGTCTGCATGGCCGTGAACTACATGGAGGACGGCACCCTCAAGGAGAAGCCGCCGATCAACGCCTTCCACAAGGCCGCGACGGCGGTGATCGGCGAGGGCGACACGATGGTGCTGCCGGACGTCCCGGCGACCATCTTCGAAGGCGAGGCCGAACTCGCGCTGGTCATCGGCAAGCGTGCGAAGCAGGTGAGCCAGGCCGACGCCATGAAGCACATCTTCGGCTATACCTGCTTCATCGATGGCTCGGCGCGCGGCCTGCCGCCCCCGAACAACGTCTTCTTCCAGGTGAAGTCGCGCGACACCTTCGCGCCCATCGGCCCGTGTATCGTGACGGTCGACGAGATCGCCGATCCCCAGAACCTCGCCATCGAGCTCAAGAACAACGGCGAGGTGATGCAGAAATTCAACACCAACGACATGGCGCACCCGATTCCGCGCTGCATCGAATGGGCAAGCTCGATCCATACCCTCGAGCCGGGCGACATCCTGGCGACGGGCACCAACCATCGTGGCCTGCATGCCTTCATGGATGGTGACCGGATCGAACTGACCATCGAGAAAGTGGGCACGCTGCACATTGACGTGAAGGACGAGCACAAGCGCAAGTGGGCGCGTACCACTCGCTCGCAGCACAAGGACAAGGGCGGCGAAGGCCCCCATACGCCCCAGCTCTCGGGCAAGTACGCCAAGTAGTCCGTTCACCCTGCCGATGCCTGGCAGAGGAATGCGCACAGGAAAAGGCGCTGCGGTTGCCCGCAGCGCCTGTTCTGTTTCAGGAAGACCCGCTGTTTAGTGGGTCAGGGCCGGCTGTGCAGCCTGGACGGGGATCGCACGGGGCTTCTTCTCCTCCGGGATCTCACGCTGCAGCTCGATCGTCAGCAGGCCGTTGGCAAGCTTTGCACCCGTAACCTTGACATGGTCGGCGAGCTGGAAGCGGCGCTCGAAATTGCGCCCGGCGATGCCGCGATAGAGGTACTGCTTCTCGTCCTGGCCGTTCTGTGCCGCCTGGCCGGTGACCAGGAGCTCGTTCTCCTTCTGGGTCACGTTCAGCTCGGCTTCGGCGAAGCCGGCGACCGCCATGACGATCCGGTAGGCGTTATCGCCTGCCTTTTCGATGTTGTAGGGCGGATAGCCGTTCGTGCCGGACTGGCTGGCCACGGAATCGAGCAGGTCGAACACCCGGTCGAAGCCGACGGTGGCGCGATAGAACGGGGAATAGTCGAAAGTACGCATGTTGATCATCCTCCGATGAGCGATGTGTCTGCTGTCCCAGCCCCGGGACGGGCACTGGAGACAGGCTGGATTTAGGTACGCTCGGCGGGCCGTCAAGGGGAGGGAAAATTTCCTTCCGGCGCGCCCTGGCGGCAGGAAATGCTGGCCGCCGGGACACCTTCGGCAATTCAAGCCATGGCGGATATGCGATGACGGGCCACATCTTTTTCCGAGCTTTCCTCGGGGACCCATGGCCGACATTCTTTGCAACCCCGCCGCCCGCCCCTGGCTTCTTCCGGCCCCCCGGACCGCGGTCCTGGCATGAACCACCTGCCGGTCTTCCTCGATGTCCGCGGCCGGACGGTCTTGGTCGTGGGCGAGGGGCCCGCTGCCGGCCGCCGCGTGGCTCTGGCCCGCTCCGCCGGCGCCGAGGTGCGCCAGGTGGCCGAGCTCTCCCGCGACGACCTGAGCGGCGCCGCGGTCGCCTTCGTCGCCACGGGGGAGGAGGGCCGTGACGCCTCGGCTTCCCGGCTGGCCCGTTCAGCCGGCGTGCCGGTGAACGTCGCCGACCGGCCGGCGCTCAGCGACTTCATCATGCCCGCCATCGTCGATCGCGACGGCGTCGTGGTCGCGATTTCCACCGGGGGCGCGTCGCCGACGCTTGCCAGCATCCTGCGCGGGCGCATCGAGGCCATGCTGCCGGAAAGGATCGGCGCTCTGGCGCGGCTTGCCGGGACGTTCCGCGCCCATGTCAACGCGCTGATCGCAGACCCGGCGCGGCGGCGCACCTTCTGGCGACGCCTGGCCGAGGGCCCCGCGGCCCGGCTGACGCTCGCTGGCGACGAGGTGACGGGACGGCGTGTCGCGCTGGCTGAGCTGGAGGATGCCCGCCGGCGCCTGGCGCCTCCCGGCATCGCCCATCTCGTCGGGGCGGGCCCGGGCGACCCCGACCTTCTCACCTTGCGCGCGGCGCAGCTTCTCCAGGAAGCCGATGCCGTCCTTCACGACGAGCTGGTGCCGGCGCCGATCCTGGCGCGGGTGCGGCGCGACGCCGAGTTCGTGCCGGTGGGCAAGCGCAAGGGCGAGCGCGGCTGGACGCAGGATGAGATCAATGCCGAGCTGGTCCGCCGCGTGCGCGCCGGGCAGATGGTCGTGCGGCTGAAGGCGGGCGATCCCTTCATCTTCGGGCGCGGCGGCGAGGAGCTGGAGGCTCTGCGCTCGGCCGGCCTGCCCGTGTCGGTCGTGCCGGGCATCACCGCGGCGCTGGGCTGCGCGGCCTCGGCGGGCATCCCGCTGACCCATCGCCGGCTGTCGTCTTCGGTGACCTTCGTGTCCGGACATGGTGCCGACGGTGGCGACGCGGCGTGGCCCGCGCTGGCCGCCCGGGGCCATACGGTCGCGCTCTACATGGCGGCGAGCGAGGCAGCGGCGGTACGCGATCGCCTGCTGGCGGCAGACGCCGATTCCGCGACGCCGGTTGCCCTGATCGAAAGCGGCACGCAACCGGACGAGCGTATTTCGACGGGTCGTCTCGGCGATCTGGCACGGCTGGCCGCATCCCATGTCGCGCGTCCGCAGGCCGGTCCCTGCCTGATCATCGTGGGCGACGTCGCCGCCTTTGCGGCGGCAGACCATCCGAAACTCGCAGAGGTGTCCTGATGGCCAAGAACCTGAACGGTGAGCTGTCTGTCGTCTCGGCCAACCGCCTGGTCGACGGCGTGGTCGTGTTCCTCGACGATGCCGGGCAGTGGACGACACGGCTCGACCGCGCCGCCGTCGCGCGCGACCCCAGGGGCGCCGAGATCCTGATGGAGCGCGCACGCGCCGAGGCCTTCGGCGTGATCGAGCCGTTCCTGGTGGCGGTCGCCGAGGACGACGACGGACGCGTCGAGCCGGTCAGCCTGCGCGAGAAGATCCGCGCGTCGGGATTGACCTTCGATGCCATTGCCGCCGAGGCAGTGCGCTATGCCTGATACCCATTTCTACCGCTACGACGACTATGACCGCACGCTGCTTGCGGAGCGGATCGCGCAGTTCCGCGATCAGGTCCGCCGCAGGCTCGCCGGCGAGCTCACCGAGGAGCAGTTCAAGCCGCTGCGGCTGCAGAACGGGCTTTATCTGCAGCTCCATGCCTACATGCTGCGGATCGCCATCCCCTATGGCACGCTGTCGTCGCGTCAGTTGCGCAAGCTGGCCGACATCGCGCGCCGCTTCGATCGCGGCTACGGCCACTTCACGACCCGTCAGAACCTGCAGCTCAACTGGATCCGGCTCGAGGATGCGCCCGATGCACTGGCCGCGCTGGCCGAGGTCGACATGCACGCCATCCAGACGTCGGGCAACGTGATCCGCAACGTCACCGCCGATCATTTCGCCGGCGCCGCCATCGACGAGATCGAGGATCCCCGGATCTGGTGCGAGATCGTGCGCCAGTGGTCGACGCTGCATCCCGAGTTCAGCTTCCTGCCGCGCAAGTTCAAGATCGCCATCACCGGCTCGCCGAACGACCGGGCGGCCGTTCGCGTGCACGATATCGGCCTGCGGCTGTGGCGGAACGAAGCGGGCGAGGTCGGCTTCGAGGTCATCGTGGGCGGCGGACTTGGCCGTACGCCGATGATCGGCAAGACGCTGCGTGCGTTCCTGCCGCGCGACGAGCTGCTCGCCTACCTCGAAGCGACGCTGCGCGTCTACAATCGCTATGGCCGTCGGGACAATCTCTACAAGGCGCGCATCAAGATCCTGGTCCACGAGATCGGCGAAGAGAAGATGCGCGAGGAGGTCGAGGCCGAGTACGCCGCGATCCGGGACGGCGCGCTGAAGCTGCCCGCCGCCACCATCGAGGCGATCGCGCGGCAGTTCGCGCCGCCCGCGCTGCCGCAGCGGCCGGCCGTCTCCGCCGAGGTCGAGGCGCTCAGGCTCGAAGACAGCGAGTTTGAGCTGTGGCTCAAGTCCAACGTCGCACCGCATCGGGTCCCTGGTTACGCCATCGTCACGGCGTCGCTGAAGCCGGCCGGTGCCCCGCCGGGCGATGCCAGCGCCGTGCAGATGGAAGGTGTTGCCGACATCGCGGAGCGTTACAGCCAGGCCGAGATCCGCGTCAGCCACGAGCAGAATCTCGTCCTGCCGCATGTCGCGGTCGAAGACTTGTCGGTGGTCTGGCGCGCCCTGGGCAAGCTGGGTTTCGCCGAGGCCAACGTCGGCAAGATCACCGACATCATCGCCTGCCCGGGCCTCGACTACTGCGCCCTGGCGAATGCCCGTTCCATTCCGGTGGCGCAGCGCCTGTCGATGCATTTTGCCGGGATCGCGCGGCAGCACGACATCGGCGATCTCAAGATCAAGATCTCGGGCTGCATCAATGCCTGCGGCCATCATCATGTCGGCCATATCGGCATCCTCGGCGTCGACAAGAACGGCATCGAACTCTACCAGATCAGCCTCGGTGGCGACGTCGACTTCGGCAACTCGGCATTGGGCGGAATCCTGGGACCAGCCGTGGCGGCAGACAAGCTGGTCGAAGCGGTGGATGCCCTGGTCGCGACCTACCTCGATCGCCGCACGGCAGGCGAACGCTTCGTGGAGACCTACCGGCGCATCGGCGCCCAGCCGTTCAAGGAGAGAGTCTATGCCGCTGTTTAGCGAACGCGACACGCCGTCCGTCCTCGAGGCGCTGCCTTTCACGGAATGGCAGCACCGTCCGGCCTGGCCGGCCGTGGCCCTGTCGAATTCCGATCCGGTCGAGGAACTCGCTCCGCATGTCGGGCGGCTGAGGCTGGTCGTCCTGGACTTCCCCAAGTTCAGCGATGGCCGCGGCTACAGCCAGGCGCGGCTGCTGCGCGGTCGCTTGGGCTACGCCGGCGAACTGCGCGCCACCGGCAATGTCCTGCAGGACCAGCTGCCCTTCATGTTGCGCTGCGGCTTCGATTCCTTCGAGAGCGAGCAGAAGGGATTCGGCGAGGCGCTGGCGAAGGCGCGCACGCTGTTCAGCGTCGTCTACCAGCCGGCGGAAGACGGCCGCGTACCGGCGGCGCTGCTGCGCCTTGGACAGCAGCAGACGCCCGCGCCCTGACAATCGCCGGGCACGCCGTTGCGGCCATGGAGGGCTCGCCGTCGCGGACCCGCCATAGGCACCGGCCTGTAGCCGTGCGGCCCCTCTTCGAGCCGCCCGTCTTCCTGGCCGCAGCGGAAAGCGCGTGTCGCTCTTCTACTGGCGACTGTCGGTCTCGAGATCGACGACTGTGGACGTCGCCTCCGGCTGGTGAGGCTGGAGGCTCTGACCGCTGTCGTCGGTCCAGCGGGCAAGGCTGACCACCATGCCGAGGCGGCCATTCGCTTCTCCCTCCTCGATCGGCTCAACGATGCTGAGCCCGCGCGCATCGAGGATGTAGGTGTGGCTGCCGAACAGGCGCTCGAGTTGCGGGATGAGCGGGTGCTCTGCTGGAATCGCCTGCGCGTTCAGGGCTTCGGTATTGAGCTTCTCCAGCGTCCGCTCGATCTGTGCGGAGTTCATCTTCATCGCACGCTCCTGCTTGATTGGGGGGAGTATCGGTCGCGAGGTGCTGCGTCGCTGGGCCTTCCGCCCGGCGTGACTGGGAGACGGGGCGGTGCTCGTGGATCGGCTACGACGCTTCGTCTTACCTAAGGCAACCAGCCGTACGGTCAACCCGCGGCAGGCACGAAAATGGCCTGCCGCTCGCTGGCGTGTCAGCAATGGACGGGCACGCCCTCATGTTCCAGCAGCCACTTCTTTCGGGGCAGGCCGCCGCCGTAGCCGGTCAGCCTCCCGTTCGAGCCGATCACGCGATGGCACGGAACCACGATGCTGATGGGATTCTGGCCGTTCGCCAGGCCTGCTGCGCGGATCGCCGTGGGCTTGCCGATACGTTGCGCCAGTTCGGCATACGAGATCGTGCGTCCGCGGGGAATCTCCCGCAGCGCGCCCCATACGCTGCGTTGAAAGGGGCTGCCTGCGGTCGCTACCACAAGGGTGTCGATCACACCGATGTCACCGCGGAAATAGGCGCGCATCGCCTTCGTGAAACCTCCTGGATCGCTTGCTGCATCCATCGTGTATCTGCCGCGTCCGCAATGGCGATCGAGCAGCAGGCGCATGCGCGGCTCGTGATCGGTCCAGTCGATGCTGCGCAGACGGCCATGCCGGTCGGCGACGATCAGCAGCTCGCCGATCGGCGTCGCCAGCCGGTCGATCAGCAGAGGCAGCAGTTCAGCCATGGACGGCCCTCTCGAGATGCTGTGCGGCGTAGGCCTGCCATGGCCGCCAGGCCGGCGGTGCATCGGTTGAGGCGAGCGTCACCGTCTCCCGCTCCCAGTCGCCCGGCGCGCGCAGGCCCGGCCGCTTCCTGATGAGCGGCGCGAGCCGGGGATCGCGCGCCAGGTGGCTGTCGATCGTTGCGATGTCGGCGCCGAGATCGAAGACGCGCCGGACGCGCGCCACGATCGCCGGCAGGGCCTTCACCGAGGGAAAGCGGATGGTCGCCAGCACGGAGTGCCTCGCGGGCTGATGCGCCACCGTGACGTGGCCGCTCAGTCCATCGAAATCGACATGCCGGTGCCAGCGGCCGTCTTCGACCCATTCGCAGCCGCCGGCCGTGCACGTCATCGCGCGCGAGGCCAGCGCCGAGAGCATGCCCGGCCAGTCGTACGGGGGACGATAGGCGAGCCGCAGGGTCACGCCGTCGCGTGCCGACGTATCGGCGCCGCTTCGTCGGCGCAGGGCGCTGGGCGGCCGTCCGAACAGGGTTCGGAAGGTCTCGTTGAAGCGCCGCACGCTGCCGAACCCCGACGCCAGCGCCACCTCGGCCATCGGCAGGTGCGTGTCGTGCAGAAGCTGCTTGGCGAACAGGACGCGGCGTGTCTGCGCCACGGCGATCGGCGAGGCGCCGAGATGATGCTGGAACAGCCGGCGCAGCTGTCGGCTGCCGACGCCGAGCCGTGTGGCCAGCTGCTCGACGTCCGCATCCTCGCCATCCAGCGCCCCGTCGGAAATCAGCGCCAGGGCGCGGCTCACCGTGTTGGCCGTGCCGCGCCAGAAGGCGAGTTCCGGCGCGATCTCGGGCCGGCAGCGCAGGCAGGGGCGGAAGCCTGCCTCCTGTGCCGCCGCCGCCGAGGCGAAGAAGCGGCAATTCTCGAACCTGGGCGTGCGCGCCGGGCAGATCGGCCGGCAGTAGATTCCGGTCGACGTCACTCCGACGAACGCGCGGCCGTCGAAGCGGGCGTCGCGCGTCTGGAAGGCACGGTAGCAGGTGCGGCGGTCGAGCAGTTCCATGGCGTCATTCTTCCATGCGGCCCGCGGCAGTGCTCGCGGTTTTCGGACCTCTATGGGGGCGGCAGCGACAGGCGGCGGCCGATGCCGATGTTCGCGAGGAAGGCTTCGTCATGGCTGACGATCAGCAGGGCCCCGTCATAGGCGCGCAGTCCTGCCTCGACCGCTTCGAGCGACTCGATGTCCAGATGGTTGGTCGGTTCGTCCAGCACCAGCAGGGGCGGCGGCCGCATGCCGCCCACGAGGCAGGCCAGCGCTGCCCGCAGCATCTGGCCGCCGCTCAGCGTTCCGGCGACCTGCAGGGCGGCGTCGGCGCGGAACATCAGTCGCGCCAGCGCGGCACGGCAGGCATTTTCGTCGGTCCCGGGGTTCAGCCGGTGGAAGTTGTCGCGAATGGAGATCGCCGGATCCAGGAGGCTCACGCGCTGGTCGAGCATGGCCGCCTCGGCAACGATGTGCACGCGGCCCGCGGTGGGCTGCAGCCGGCCCGTCGCCAGGGCGAGCAGGGTGCTCTTGCCGCTGCCGTTCAGGCCGGTGACCGCCACGCGTTCGGGACCGACGATGTCGAGCGACAGGTCTCGAATGATCGGCGGCCTGCCGGCGTGTCCGAACGTCACGCCATCGAGGCGCAGCACGGCGCGGCCGGCGGGCAGGCCGGTCGATGCCAGGGTGACGGTGATGGGCTGCAGGATCTCGATGCGTGCCCTGGCGGCCGTCGCTTCGACCAGCGCCTGGGACCGCCGGCGCTCGGCCAGGCGCGCATTGCCGCCGCCGGTCGCTTCGCTGCGCTCCTTCTGGCCACCCAGCAGGATGCGTGGCGCGCCGCCCTTGGACGCGCGCTTTCGTCCGGTGCCGTCCTTGCGCGCCTGGCGTTCGGCCGTGGCCTGTGCCCTCTCGTCGATCTCGGCAATCCTGCGTTCGGCCGCATCTAGGTCGTGGCGTGCTGCAGTCAGCGCCAGCGCACGGTGCTCCCGATAGACGCTCCAGTTGCCGCCATAGCGTGTCGCGCCGATGGTGGTCAGCTCGACGATCGCGTCGACCGTTTCGAGCAGCTCGCGGTCGTGGCTGACGATGAGCGCGCCGCCGGTCCAAGTGGACAGCAGATCGATCACGGCGCGGCGGCCTTGGCGATCGAGATTGTTGGTCGGCTCGTCCAGCAGCAGGAAATCGGGTTCGTCCAGCAGCAGGGCCGCCAGTGCCGCGCGCGTGCGCTGCCCGCCGGACAGCGCGTCGAGCGGCGTCTGGAGGTCGGCGTCCAGGCCGGTGCGTGCCAGGGCAGCGGCGATCCGTGCCTCGAGGGTCCAGTCCGCGAGGGCGAGCTCGTCGACGCTCGCCTCGCCGGCTTCCGCCCGCTGCAGCACGACCAGGGCGTCGCGGACACCGAACAGGTCCGCCACGGCCTCGGTCGGCCCGACCTGCACCACCTGCCGGAGGACGCCAATCTTTCCGCGGGCGTCGACGATGCCGGCCTGCGGTGACAACCGTCCTTCGACCAGCGCGAGCAGGGTCGACTTGCCGACGCCGTTGCGTCCGACGAGACCGGTGCGCTCGCGCTCGAAGCTCAGGTTTAGATCAGTGAAGAGCGGACGGCCGTCCGGCGTCGACCAGGCGAGACCGGAAATGGCGATGGATGCAGGCATGGGGCACGAACTCTGCGACGGCAAGACGGGCGGGTATTGCGATCGGCAGATGATCCACGGCGCACGCATCCTTCTGGAGGTAGGGAAGCGCCCTTGTAGCGGCCGATCGTGGCGCGACCAAGGTGAATTGACCCGCCGCCCGGAACATGATCATTCGGCCGCCATGGTGGAGGAAACGGCGCCGCGGCAGACGGCGGACACGGGCTGGACTGCGCTGCTGCAGCCGGCCTGGCTGCCGGCGGTGTCGGTGCTTGTGGGCGGCGTGCTGCTGCATTCCATGAACGTGCTGATGCTCGCCACCGTCCTGCCCAGTGTTGTCGAGGAAGTCGGCGGTGCTCCCCTGATGAGCTGGACGAGCACGGCCTTCCTCGCGTCGTCGATCATCGCGGCGACCTGCACCGGCTATCTCGCGTCCATCGTGGGCGCACGCACCGTCTTCTGCGTCGGCGCCCTGATCTTCGGAGCCGGCGCTCTCGTCTGCGCCCTGGCTCCGTCGATGGGGCAGGTCGTGGCGGGCCGTTTCGTGCAGGGCTTCGGCGGTGGGTTGCTGACCGCCATGGCGTATGTGCTGGTACGCAACACCTTTCCCGACTGGCTGTGGGCGCGTGCCTTCACTCTGCTGTCGGGCGCCTGGAGCATGTCGATCCTGGTGGGACCCATGATCGGCGGCCTGTTCGCCCGCTACGGCGACTGGCGCGGCGCCTTCTTCCTCGTCGCGGCACTGGGCTGCGGCCTGGCGCTGGTCGCGGTGCGCGCGCTTCCGCGTGCCGCGAATGCTGGCGGATCGCCGAAGGTGCCGGGCCTCCGCGTGCTGCTGATCTGCCTCGCCATCGCCGCGATGTCGCTCAGCGCCGTGGTCGGCCAGCCGCTCGGCAAGGCCGCCCTCTTCGTCCTGGCCCTGGCGGCGCTGATGGCGACGCTCCTGATCGATCGACGCGCCGCACGGCCGCTCCTGCCGAGCGACGCCTTCTCGTTCGGTTCGCCCACCGGCGCCGGGCTCTGGCTCGTGCTGCTCGTCTCGATCGCCTACAGCCCGATCCAGATCTTCCTGCCCGTCTTCCTGCAGGTGCTGCACGGCCTCGATCCTCTGGGCGCCGGCTACATGGTGGCCGGCGCTTCCTTCGGATGGACGGCGATGTCGCTCGTCGTGGCAGGGTTCTCGGGCGATCGGGCGCACAGGATGCTGGTGGCGGGACCGGCCCTCATGGCGCTCGGCCTGACGGGCATCGCGCTCCTGATGCCCCTGTCGCCGGTCTTCTTCGTGCTGCCGGCCATCGTTCTGGCAGGCAGCGGCATGGGCACGTGCTGGGCGTTCATCGCGCACAAGGTGATGACCGGCGCGCGGACCGGAGAGGAGGATATCGCTGCATCCTCGGTCGCCACGGTGCAGCAGACCGGCTTTGCGCTGGGCGCTGCGCTGGCCGGCCTCGTCGCCAACCTCGCAGGACTGTCCGGCGGCCTTGCCCGATCCGACGTGGCGAGTGCGGCCCTGTGGGTGCCGGCCTGCTTCGTGCTGGCAGCCCTGGGGGCGACGCTGGTCGGCCGTCGTGTGCTGCGCCTGGCGTCGTGAGCCGGGTGTCCTGATCCCGGCGTGCGACGGCAACTGCCGTCGCGAAGCCGTCGTTACTGGTGCTCATCTCCCATGGAGGCACCATGAGCGTGGACGATGGCCGCATCCCGGCACAGCAAGACGTACCACCTGAGAAGGGAAGTGGTTCCCCCGCCCACCGACGCGCGCTTCTTGCGGGCGCGACGGGGCTGATCGCCGGGATCACGGCGCCGGCATTGGCGCAGAATCAGGCGATGGCACCGCCCGCCCGGCCCGCGCCGGGTGACGCTCTGCAGAACCCGGTCGACCGATACCCGCGACCGCCCTTCGAGGCGCAGCAGCAGCCCTGGCCGGGGCTCGCGAGCCGCATGCATCCGCGTCCCGACCATGGTGAGGAGAGCTACCGCGGCTCGGGACGGCTGAACGGCCGAAAGGCGCTGATCACCGGCGGTGATTCCGGTATCGGCCGCGCCGCCGCGATCGCCTTTGCGCGCGAAGGGGCGGACGTGGCCATCAACTATCTGCCGGCCGAGGAGGAAGATGCCCGCGAAGTGGTCCAGCTCATCCGCGACGCCGGCCGCCGCGCCGCTGCACTGCCGGGCGACGTCCGCGACGAGGCGTTCTGCACCGGACTGGTCGCCGATGCGGTCCGCGAGCTCGGCGGACTGGACATCGTCGTCAACAACGCGGCACGACAGGTCTCGCAGGCTTCGATCGTGGACATCACCACCGAGCAGTTCGACGACACCTTCAAGACCAATGTCTACGCGCCGTTCTGGATCATGCGGGCAGCGGTGCCGCATCTGAAGCCGGGCTCGGCCATCATCAACACGGCCTCCGTCAACTCCTACGAGCCCAGCGTGAACATCATCGACTATGCGGCCACCAAGGGCGCGATCATGATCCTGACAAAGGGACTGGCAAAGCAGCTCGCCCCGAAGGGCGTGCGGGTGAATGCGGTGGTGCCGGGACCCGTCTGGACGCCGCTGCAGGTCACCGGCGGCCAGTCGCCGGACAACCTGCCGAACTTCGGCGCCAACACGCCGATGGGACGTCCTGGACAGCCGGCGGAACTTGCTGGTCTGTTCGTTCTGCTGGCCTCGCCGGAGGCGAGCTACTCGACCGGGCAGGTCTTTGCGGCGGTCGGCGGACGCGGAGGCCCATAGGGCGCAGCGCCGTGCAATGGATCAGCCGGTGCGTCGATGTTCCGACAGGGCATCGCCGAATGCCCTGAACAGGGCCCGATTGATGGGATTGGACTGCGGATCGTATTCGGCGTGCCATTGCACGCCCAGGGCAAAGGTCGGGGCCTCCGCGATGCGGATCGCCTCGATGGTGCCGTCTTCCGCAATGCCCTCGACGACGACGCGCTGGCCGGGATCGAGGATGCCCTGGCCGTGGAGCGAGTTGACCCGGATGGACTCGCAGCCGAGGAGGCCGGCGAACACGCCGCCGGGCGTCAGGCGGACCTCATGGCGATCGGCGAACACGACCAGCGGATCGGGATGGATTTCGCCATTCTCCAGGCGCGGCATGCGGTGATTCATGCGCCCCGGCAGCTCGCGGATTTCAGGATGAAGCGTTCCGCCGAACGCCACGTTCATCTCCTGCAGGCCGCGGCAGATGCCGAACACGGGAACGCTGCGCTCGACGCAGGCGGTGATCAGCGCGAGCGCCATTGCGTCGCGCTCCTGGTCATAGGGCTCGTGCTTGGGGTCCGGCTCGACCCCGAAGCACGTCGGATGCACGTTGGCGCGGGCACCCGTGAGCAGGATGCCATCCACCGTATCCAGGAGGGCGCCGATATCCGTGATCTCGGGTGTGCCGGCAAACATCAGCGGCAGCGCGCCGGCGACTTCCGC
This sequence comes from Pseudomonadota bacterium, assembly GCA_049323495.1. Taxonomy (GTDB): domain Bacteria; phylum Pseudomonadota; class Alphaproteobacteria; order Reyranellales; family Reyranellaceae; genus Reyranella. The sequence continues at coordinate 211,209 of JBMONG010000012.1, read as the reverse complement.
GATGGCGCACAGGTTGCGCTGGCCGACGGCTTGGACGGCATGACGATCGTTGATCACGTGTGCATTGCCGATCACGCCGACAACGGGTTTTGCCACGCTTCGCATTCACGCTCGCTGCAGAAAATCCTTCCGTAAGTCTTACCCGCCAAGCTCATTTCGTGCCAAGGCTAAAGCGTCCGGCGAGGGCCGGCGCGATGGCACGTATGCAAGCGATGCAGCAAGGAGCGCGGCCAGCCGGTCGCGCCGAACCTCCTCCACCAGCGTGACCCGGCAGGGTCCCAGGCGCCCCGATGGATCCACGATCGTCATGCCGCGCGTGACCCCCGGCGCCAGCGACACGGCGAGCGCGGCGCGGGTTGAGCGGGTGACGATCTTCGGCTCGATGGCCACGCAGGCTGCAAGTGCATCGATGAAGTACAGGCAATCGCCCCTGCCGCTGCTGATGTGGCGGCCGCGCTCATGGTCGACCAGGGCCTGGGCGAACGTCCTGTACGCACCGTCCGGCACCGGCGCGAACAGGCGGTCGATGTCGGCGCCTGCGAGGGCATGGGACATGCAGGGTTCCCAAGGGATCATCGTGATGGGGATACCGCTGCCCAACACCGCGTCGGCCGCTTCGGGATCGGCGAAGATGTTGAACTCGGCGGCGGGCGTGACGTTGCCGCGTCCGTAGAGCGTCCCACCCATGATCGTCATCTGGCCGACGCCTTGGACGATGGCGGGCTCCCTCTGCAGCGCCAGCGCGAGGTTGGTCAGGGGACCGATCATCAGGAGGTCGACGGGAGCATGGTCGGCGGCCGCCCGTGCCAGCGTCGAGACCAGGAAGTCGACGCCGTCGCAACTTGCCGCCTCCGCCAGCGGCGCCGGGCGCGGCGCGCCGCCCAGCCCGTCCTCGCCGTGGACGTGCCGCGCATCGATCCTCTCGCACGCCAGCGGCGAGCCCGCGCCGGCATGCACGGGGGTCAAGGAGCCCGCGACCGCCAGTGTCGCCAGCACGTTGCGGGTGGCATCTTCCAGCCCGACATTGCCGAACACGGTCGTGATGGCATCCGGCGGGCGCCCCGCCGCGATCAGCAGCAGCAGCGCCTGCGCGTCGTCGACGCCGCCGTCGGTATCGAGGATCAGGCGATTGCGGCCCATGCCGCACTCTACGCGGCCGAGGGGCTCCGGCGAAGCCGCCGCTTCGGTGCGTGGCGAAACGACAGCCAGCAGGGCGCGCCTAATGTGCGCGCGTCATCGATCCAAGGAGAAAGCCATGTCCGACCTGCACGCCCTGCACGACGGCCTCGTCGTCACCGCCTTCTGGGAAGCCAAGCCCGAGGAGGCCGATGCCGTTTGCGAGATCATCCGCGAATTCCTGCCGCAGGCTCAGCGTGAACCCGGTGTGAAGGCCTTCCAGATCCACCAGTCGCGGGACGAGCCGCACAAGTTCTTCTTCTATGAGGTCTTCGCCGACGAGGCTGCCTTCGCCGAGCACCAGAAGACCGGGCATTTCAAGACCCTGATCGTGGAGCGCGCCGTGCCGAAGCTCGTCAGCCGGGAGCGTACCCAGCACCGATTCGTGTAGAGCGGAAAAGTGGTCCGGACCGCGGGCGTCTCGCCCGCGATCCGTATCGCGGCGGCAGGCTACGCCGCGGCGACGCGTCGTCCGCTTTGCCATGCCGCGACCTCCAGCCAGGTGCTCTGGTAGGTCGCGCCTTCGCCCATGTCGGTGTAGCGGTCAGAGCACAGCATGTTGATCGTGCCCGACACCGCTTCGCCGGTGGGTCGCTGGCCCGGCACCAGGACGACGCCAGGCTGGATCTCGTCGCTCACCTGGAGCACCAGCCCGACTTCGCCGCGGTCGTTGAACAGCCGCACGGCGTCGCCCTGCACGAGGCCGCGGGCCGCGGCGTCCTGCGGGTGCAGGACACAGAACGGCTTGCCCTCGCGCCGACGCAGGAAATCGACGCCTGAAAAGGCGGTATGCGCCTGGAAATAACCGGGAGCGGTTAGCAGCCGCAGCGGCCACTTCTTTGCTTCCGCAGCTTCGATCGGATCCTCCTGCCAGTCCGGCATGGCCGGGAGACCCTGCGCGGCGAGCTGCTCGGAATGGAACTCGAGCTTGCCCGACGGCGTCTTGAACGGCTGGCCGTCGCGATCATGGGCGATATGGATGGGCTCGCCCGAGAACAGTCTCTCCGGGTCGGCACCCGCCGCGGCGGCGGGGCCGGTCGCACCCTTGAAGAGCTCCAGGGCGGCCTGCTGCGGCGGCATGGCGAAGATGGCGTCGCCCAGCCCCATGCGCTGGGCCAGCGCCTGCGCCACGTCGAAGTTCGACCGCGCCTCGCCCTGCGGCCTGGCCGCCTGCCGTCCCCATTGCATCCAGTACGCGCCGTAGGCGCGGTACAGATCGTCGGTCTCGAGGTAGGTCGTGGCGGGCAGCACGATGTCGGCGTACTTCGCGGTGTCCGTCATGAAGGGATCATGGACCACGGTGAAGAGGTCCTCGCGCAGCAGGCCCTTCTGCACCTTGTACACCTCGGGACAAGTCACCACGGGGTTGTTCGCGGCGATGAAGATCGCGCGGATCGGAGGGTCCGCCATCGTGAGCAGGGCCTCGCCCAGCCGCAGATGGTTGACGTTGCGCGTCGCCGCCGGACCCGACGGCCGGCGGACCGCCGCGTAGTTCAGGTCGCACGAGGCGGCGGTCAGGAGCAGGGCGCCGCCGCCCTTCACGCCGTAGTGGCCCGTGACCCCGGGCAGCAGCGCGACGCTGCGCAACGCCTGGCCACCATGGGTGAGGCGGGTCATGCCTTCCCCGAGCCGGATGAGCGCCGCCTTGGCGTGGCCGTACAGGCTCGCCAGCTTCTCGATGTCGGACACGGCGAGGCCGGTGATCTCGGCCACGCGCTGCGGCGGGAACTTGGGCAGGATCTCGCGCTCGACCCTGTCGAAGCCCAGCGTGTGCCGCGCGATGTAGGCGCGGTTGGCGAGGCCGTCGCGCACCAGGATGTGCATGAGGCCGAGCGCGAGGGCGGCATCGGTACCGATGCGGATCGGCAGGTACAGGTCGGCTGCCTTGGCGCTGCGCGTGCGGCGTGGGTCGATCACGACGATGGGCACGCCGCGCTTCTTCCTCTGCTCCTCCGCCAGCGCCCAGAAATGGACATTCGTCGCAGCGAGGTCGGCGCCCCAGGAGATGACGAGGTCGGAGTGGACGACCGATTCCGGATCGGCGCCGCCCACGGGTCCGACCGTCACGTCCCAGGCCGTCTCGCAGCACGTGTCGCACACCGTGCCGGCCTGCAGCCGCGATGAGCCGAGCGCATGGAACAGGCCGTTCACGAGCCCGCGATTCATCAGGCCCTGATGGGCGGAGTAGGCGTAGCCCAGCAGGGCGAGGGGGCCGCTTTCGCCGATGATCGCCCGCCACCTGGCGGCGATCTCGTCCAGCGCCGTGTCCCAGGAGATGGGCGTGAACTGGCCCGAGCCCTTGGGTCCGCTGCGCTTCAGCGGCGTCCGGATGCGCTCCGGGGAATTGACGAGATCGGCGTCCCGGTTGACCTTTCCGCAGGCGAATCCCGCCGTGTAGGGATGGTCGGGGTCGCCCTGGATACGCACGACCCGGCCGTCCTCGACATGTGCCACGAGCGAGCACATGTCGGGACAATCATGCGCGCAGACGACCTTGATACGCGATTGGACGGACGACTTCACCACACCGCCTCCCCGATGAGATTGGCGGCGCAATCTAGCAGAAGTGGACGGAAAGACCGGCCCTACTTCTTCTTGGCCGCGCCCTTGGCGGGGGCTGCCTCCGGCTTGGCGCCGCCCGACTTGGTGCCGGCGCCCATGCCGCCCGCGGCACCCCCGGTCATGCCGAAGCGATCCTTGAAGCGCTGCACGCGGCCGCCACGGTCGATCGTCTGGCGGACGCCCGTCCAGGCGGGATGCGTCTTCGGATCGATATCGAGACGCAGGCTGGCGCCTTCCTTGCCCCAGGTCGACTTCGTCTCGAACGACGATCCGTCGGTCATGACCACCGTGATCTTGTGGTAGTCGGGGTGAATCTTCTCTTTCATGAACATCTCCAGCGCATTTGGAGCCGATTTCCGACCGGCCGGCGCGACAAGGCGGCGGGTATACAGGCCGGGTGCTCCGGGGACAAGCCCCTGCCGGTCTGGAAGGACCGCCTTGCCTGACACCCCAAACTGGCCCATTTCCTTCCTGTCTCGGATGCAGGAGGAAACGACTCGATGAACTTGGCGCGTTTTCCGAGGGTGCGGCTGGGCCACCTGCCGACGCCCCTCGAGCCGATGGAGACCCTCAGCCGCCATCTCGGCGGGCCGCGGCTCTGGATCAAGCGCGACGACTGCACGGGGCTTTCCAGCGGCGGCAACAAGACCCGCAAGCTCGAGTTCCTGATGGCGGATGCCATCAGGCAGGGGGCTGACACCGTCATCACCCAGGGCGCCACCCAGTCGAACCACGCCCGCCAGACGGCGGCGGCGGCGGCGAAGCTGGGGCTCGGCTGCCACATCCTGCTCGAGGACCGCACGGGCTACACGGACAAGGCCTATACCGAGAACGGCAACGTGCTGCTCGACCGCCTGCACGGCGCGACGGTCTCGCGCCGCCCCGGCGGGGCCGACATGCCGGCCGAGATGGAGGCCTTGGCCGCCGACCTGCGCGCAAAGGGCCGCAAGCCCTATGTCATCCCCGGCGGCGGCTCCAATCCGGTGGGGGCGCTCGGCTACGTCAACGCCGCACTCGAGCTTGTCTACCAGGCCGGCGACAAGGGGGTGCGCATCGATCGTGTCGTCCATGCCACCGGCAGCGCCGGCACGCAGGCCGGCCTGGTCGCCGGCCTCTGCGCGCTCAACAGCGGCATCCCCGTCCTCGGCATCGGCGTGCGCGCGCCGAAGGACCGGCAGGAGGCCAGCGTGTTCGCGCTGGCCGAGCGCACCGCCGAGCTTGCCGGCGCGCCGGGTGCGGTGAAGCGGGAGGACGTCGTGGCCAACTGCGACTATGTCGGCCAGGGCTATGGGATTCCGACCCAGGGCATGGTCGAGGCGCTGAAGCTCGTCGCGGAGAAGGAGGGAATCCTGCTCGATCCGGTCTATTCCGGCAAGGCGATGGCCGGGCTGGTCGACCTCATCGGCAAGGGCCGCTTCGCCAAGGACGAGAACATCGTCTTCCTGCATACCGGCGGCTCGGTCGGCCTGTTCGGCTATCCCGACGCCTTCGACCTGCCGGCCGATGCCTGACTCGAGCCCCGTCCGTCCGACTCCTGTTCCGCGGGCACCAGCGCGGCAGCCCGTGGTCGGCATCCTGGGCGGCATGGGGCCGGATGCCACCGTCGAGCTGATGCAGCGCGTGATCCGTGCGACGCCCGCGCAGGACGACGCCGATCACATCCGCATGATCGTCGACAACAATCCCAAGGTGCCGTCGCGCATCGCGGCGTTGATCGAGCGCACCGGAGAGGATCCCGCGCCCGTGATCGCGGCCATGGCGCGCGGCCTCGAGACGGCCGGTGCCGATTTCCTGGTGATCGCCTGCAACACGGCGCACCACTACCTGCCGTCCATCCGCGACGCGGTGAGCATTCCGGTGGTCGACATGATCGGGCTCACCATCGCCCGCCTTCGCGCCCTTGGGGCGTCCGTCCGGCGGATCGGGGTGCTGGCCTCGCCCGCCGTGCGCTTGACCGGCCTGCTCGAGGCGCCCTTCGAGGCCGCCGGCCTGTCCGTCGTCTATCCAGAAGGGGAGGCGGACGCCGAGGTGCTGCGCATCATCCGCGCGGTGAAGGCGGGCGACCTCGGCCAGCGGCAGCGGCGTGCCTATGCCGAGGCGGCGACACGCTTGGCGGCCGGCGGTGCGGATGCGCTGCTGATCGCCTGCACGGAGCTGTCGGCGCTTGGCACCCTTCCGGGGCCGACGCCGGCGATCGATACGCTCGACACGCTGGTCCAGGAAATCCTCGATCGCTGCCTCGTTGAAGCTGTGGCGGTGCCGGCATGAGCGACAGCGCCTTCGAAAGCCTCGCCGACAGCCTCCTCGCTGCCTTGGAGGAGGGGCTGGGGGACGACCACGACGCGGAGCTGCGGGGGGGCGTCCTGACGGTCGACGGCGAGCACGGCACGTGGGTGGTCAACAAGCATGGCCCGATGCGGCAGATCTGGCTGAGCTCGCCGTGCAGCGGCGCCCGGCATTTCGCCTTCGATGCGGAAAGTGGGCTGTGGAAGGATACGCGGGGTGGCCCGGACCTGCTGACTGTGCTGTCGGGCGAGTTCGGCGTCGCGCTCGAATGGCGGCCGTGACCGTCGTCAGGGAGCGGGGTTCGGCCGTCCGCTCATGTGTTTCAGCGCCCGGACATAGTGCTGCGTGCCGACGGACGTTTCGCCCTTGAAGGGCTGGTCCATGACGAACACGAAGCCGATGAAGGCCCCCAGGACGGCCGCCTGGCAGCCGAGGATGACGGCGCGGAAAGCCGTCACCTGCATGGTGCTGCTCACCAGCAAAAGCATGCCGGCGGCGAACAGCACGACGATCCAGTAGAGCGCGGGCAGGCCGTCGCCCGCGACGTTGAGCCGGGCGTCGCGGGCCTCCGCCACGGCATCGAACGCGCGCAGGATGCCGGAATAGATCTCCGTCTGCCGGCCGGGCGACGGGGTGAGGGCAAGGATGCCGCGCGAGATCGGGACGAAGGCCTGGCGCGTCTTCTCGCTTTCGCCGCCGCCGATCATCCGTGGCCAGTCGTCCTCGATGATGGACCGGGCGTAGGCGCGCAGGTCCGGGCGAAGCTCCAGGGCGGCGGGATCGCCGTAGCGCGTGAGCAGGCGGTCGAGACGGTCGATCTGGGATGCCTCGCCCGAGACCAGCGCGTCGGCGCGACGGAAGTTGCCGTCGGCTTCGACCAGCGTGAAGGCCAGCATCAGGCTGTTCATCGTGAAGAGCGTCGCCTGGACCCGTACGACGAAGTCGGTGTGGGCGTCGGCCGGTGCGAGGACCGGGATGCGCTGCACCAGGCGCGGCAGCACCGTCATCAGGCCGACCAGCATGATCGACGACATCCCGATGAGCAGTATTTCCGGGAGCGAGTAGAGCCAGTTGATCATCGCCGCGACACCGCGCCCTCCAGGTGCCGGGGCGGCCCCCCAAAGGCATCCTTCCAGTCCCGGTTATAGCCGCCGCCGTCGCTGCGGCCAGCAACGTTGTGCGGGCCGTCGAGCCGATTGCCTTTCAGGTGACGCGTCGTCTAGAGAGTCGCCGCGAGCGAGGGGGCGGCGCTCGATGGATCGGCCATTCGGCTGCGCCCGATGAAGGGGCCGTCCTATGTTGCGTCCGTTGTTCCGTGTCCTGATTTCCCGTCATTTCGCGGCGGCCATCGAGCTCGTCATCTTCGTTCCGCTCGTCCTCGGCATCTGGGAAGTGTCCAAGGCGCTGTGGGTCCAGCCGGATCTGCATGAGCAGGTCGAGACGCTGACCGGACTGGGAATCATCATGATCGCCCTCGGCGTCGTCCTCGAGGAACGGCGCTCCCTGCGCGAGGTGTTCGGCCTGCTCGACGGGCCGGACGAGGCCTGGGAGGAGCATATCGACCATAGCTGCCATCTGGCCGGCGTTGGGCAACTCGTCCTCGGCCTGTTTGCCGAGATCTTCATGGAACTGACCAAGATCCCGAACAGCGTGATCTACACCGGCGAAGTGGATGACTGGCTGCTCGCCGGCGGCTGCATCATGATCGGAATCGGCGCCCTGCTCCTGCTGCGCCACGCCATCGTCCTCATGACGATGAGCCGACGTCTCCACCAGCACTGACGGGGGCCGTCGCAGCCGGGAGGTCGAGCGGGGACGGCGGCCGGCCCGCCGTCGCCCGCGTCATCGCGCAGATGTCGAGCCGCCGGTATTGCGGCCGGCGTCCGTAGAGGACGCGGGGCGGCATGCGGCCCTGTGCTTCCCAGCGATGGATCGTGCGGCGCGTCACGCCCAGAAGGTCTGCTGCCTCCTGGACGCTGACGGTGCCACGCTGCCGACGCGTGCGGCGTTGCGCATCCTTCATCGTGCGCACGCCGGCCGCTACTTGGTCAGGATCAGCTTGTCCGACGAGGTGAGGCGCAGCCGGTAGGTGCTGACGCCATGCCGGATGCGCAGCTCGCGGCTGCCGCGCAGCAGCTCGATGCTGTCGACGAGCGGCGTCGCGCCGAGCTGGTCGTCGATCGGATGGATCGTCGCCGCATTGACCTGGTGTCCGTTCTGCATGTCCATCGTCGCCCTCGCCGTGGTGATGTGCAAGTCATTCTTAGTTGCACAACATGAGGACGTCGTCAATCGCGTACCGCGTCGGCCGCCGATGGAAAGCCATCATGCGGCCGCGGCAGGCCGAAGCGGTCCCGGAGCGTCTCCCCTTCATAGGCCGTTCGGAACAGGCCGCGCCGCTGCAGCAGCGGGACCACCTCGGCCACGAAGGCGTCGAGCATCGCGGGCAGGATGGGCGGCATGAGATTGAAGCCGTCGGCGGCGCCGTCGCGGAACCAGTCCTCGATCAGGTCCGCGATCTGCTCCGGCGTGCCGGCCGTCGTGAAATGGCCGCGTGCGCCGGCGAGGTAGGCGAGGAGCTGGCGCAGCGTCGGCGTCTCCCGCTTCACGAGGCCCACGATCACCTCGGTCCGGCTGCGCGCCGCCTGCACGGTGGCCGGGTCGGGGAAGTCTCCGGGCGAGAGCGGACGGTCGAGCGGCAGGTGCGAGAAGTCGTGGCCGCCGAACCGGCCGCTGAGCCGCCGGCGGCCCACCTCGGGATCCGTGAGATCGTTCAGCTCCTGCGCGATGCGGCGCGCCTCGGCCTCGGTCGCGCCGATCACCGGGCTGAGGCCGGGGAGGATCAGCACATGCTCCGGCCGTCGGCCCTCGGCGGCGACCAGCGCCTTGAGGTCGGCATAGAAGGCCTGCGCGGTCGCCTTCTCCATCTGCGCCGTGAAGACCGCTTCGGCGTGCCGGGCGGCGAAGCGTCGTCCGGTCTCGGAGGAGCCGGCCTGGACGAACACCGGCCGGCCCTGCGGCCCGCGCGGGATGTTGAGCGGGCCCGCGACGCGATAGTGCGGTCCGGCATGGCCGATCGCCCGGATGCGCTCCGGCCGCGCATACCGGCCGCTCGCGCGATCGTCCAGCACGGCGTCGTCGGCCCAGCTGTCCCACAGGCCCTTCACGACCTGCACGAACTCCTCGCCGCGGGCATAGCGGTCGGCGTGGTCGACCGGGCCGCTGCCGCCGTAATTGCCGGCAGCCGCAGCGAGCCAGGTGGTGACGATGTTCCAGCCGACGCGGCCGCCGCTGATATGGTCCAGGGAGGCGAACTGGCGGGCGAGGTTGAAGGGCTCGGTGTAGGTCGTGGACGCGGTGGCGATCAGCCCGATGCGGCGGGTCGCCCCGGCGAGAGCGCCCAGGGTCGTGATGGGCTCGAGCCAGCTGCTCGCCGCATGGGCGACGGTGTCGGCCAGGGCCAGCGTGTCGGCCAGGAAGATCGAATCGAACAGACCGGCCTCGGCGCGCTGCGCGAGGTCGCGATAGTAGGCGAAATCGGTCAGCGCCAGCGGCGAGGCCGCGGGGTGGCGCCACGACGCTTCATGGTGCCCGCGGCTCTGGATGAACAGGTTGAGATGCAGCTGGCGCGTCATGATGCTCTCTCGTCGGCTGCCTTCCTTCTGGATCAGCCGGCGATGACCGGTTCGCCGACGATCTCGGTGCGGTGCATCTGCCGCCGCGGGCTCCAAGCTTCGCCTTCGGCGCGGCCGGACACAACACGGAATCGCCTCCTATGAGGCGGCGACCGACGGTGCGGGCGGATCGTCGGTGAACAGCCTCAGCGTGTCGCGCAGCGCCGCCTCGTCGAGGTCGCGCGTGATGAACACGATCCTGCTTGAGCGGTCGGCACTGGGCCAGCTCTTCAACGGCAGCGGCGGATGGACGACGTGCTGCACGCCGTGGATGACCAGCGGCCCTGGGAGTTCGGCGATGTTGACGATGCCCTTCACGCGCAGGATGTCGGGTCCCTTCATCGCCAGCAGCAGCCCGAGCCAGGTCTCGAACGCCGATGCCCGGATCGGCTGCTCCACCCGCAGGCACAGCGCCTTGATATGCTCGTCGTGGCGGTTGACGTCGTGGTGGTGATGATGGTCGTGATGGTGCCGGTACGCCTCCTCGTTCAGCCAGCGCTGGACGTCCGGCTTGCGGGTTCGCGGATCGAACAGGCCGGCATCGAGGATTTCGGCCGGGTCGACGCCGCCGTGCCGCGCCCGCAGGATCGGCGCGGCCGGATTGAGGCCCTTCAGCCGCTCGGCGAGGCGATGGCTCGCCTCCGGCGTCACCAGGTCGGTCTTGGTCAGCAGCAGCCGGTCCGCCACCGCGACCTGCTTCACCGCTTCGGCCTGCCGGTCGAGCGTCGCGTCGGCCGTCGCGGCATCCACGGTCGTGATGATGCCGTCGAGGCGGTAGGCGGAGGCGACGGCGCGATCGGACATCAGCGTGTGCAGGATGGGCGCAGGATCGGCCAGCCCCGTGGTCTCGATCAGCACGCGGTCGAAGGCCGCGATGCGGCCCGCGATCCGCCGCGCCATCAGGCCGCGCAGCGCGTCGACGAGATCGCCGCGGATGGTGCAGCACAGGCAGCCGCTCTTCAGCAGGATCATGTCCTCGGTCGAACTCTCCACCAGCTCGTGGTCGAGCCCGATCTCGCCGAACTCGTTGATGATCACCACGGTGCGCGCGAGTTCCGGGCGGCGCAGCAGGCCGTTCAGCACGGTCGTCTTGCCGCTGCCCAGGAAGCCGGTCAGCAGCGAGACGGGAATGAGGTTCCCGGCGGGAAGGGACGGGCGGTCATCCATCGGCGGAGGCTCCTTCGATGTGGGGCGACACGGCTTTAGCCCCAGCCGAACTGGCGGGACAGCGCGCCCAGCAGCAGGATCCCCGCCGTGCCGATCACGACCAGCGCGGCGGTGACGCCGACCAGCCGGCGCAGGAAGCTGCGGCGTTCGCCGGCGAGGATCAGGTGATGGGCGAACATCGAGGCCACGCCGATGCCCGTAAGGGCCACGGTCATGCCCAGCGAGATCGCGACGATGCCGACGATGCCCGCCCAGAGAACACCGAGCGCCAGGGCGAGCAGCACGAGGATCAGCGCGCCGGGACACGGCGCGGCGCCGGCGGCGGTGAGCAGCAGCAGGCCGGAACGGTCCGCCAGGAAGCCGCGCCGTCGCCCCGCGACCGCGCTGTCCCCGGCGGCGGCACAGGTCAGCGCGGCGGCCCGGCGGGCCTGCTCGAAGCCCGCTTTCGTCCGCGGGTCGATGCCCGGGGACTGAGTTGCGAGCGACATCTTCGCCAGGGAGCCGCCGGCCGGCGGACCGTCGGTGAGCGGCGCGGCGGCCGTCCAGATGCCGCGTGGGGGCGCGAGGCCGTGCGGCACGCCGCAGACCGCGCAATCGGCCTGCCGGTCCTGCAGTGCGGTGCGCAGCCGCCACAGGCCGATGAGGACGATCGCGGCATAGGAACCGATCTCCGCCCAGCGGGCGTGCGCCAGCGCGCCCAGCAGTCCCGCCACGCTCATCAGCTTCAGGACGATGGCCAGCAGCAGCGCCGAGGCGGTGTGGGTGAGGGCGATCCATCCCGCGGCGAGGATTCCGTCGAACCAGGCCCGCGGCGTGCCGCCGTCGAGGAAATAGGCCGCGATGACCGCCTTGCCGTGCCCCGGCCCCAGCGTATGGACGACGCCATAGGTGAAGCAGAGGGACAGCAGCACCCAGAGGGCGGCCGGGTTGGTGCCGCTGCCCATCTCCTGCAACGACGTGCTGAACACGAGCTGGATCTGCCGCTGGTAGGAGGCGGAGGCGCGCGCGAGCGGCGCGAGCCCGTCGGAAAGGAAGAGCGCGGCACCGAGCGCCGCCAGCAGCAGGAGGCCCGGCAGGAGCAGCGGCGCGCGCGCACCCAACAGTGTCTTGGTTGTTCTCATGACGCCCAGGATTCACGAGGGGAACGTCTCGGCATTCATGTTATAATGTATCATTTAGTCAAGTGACTTCGCCGTGCATCGGCGACATCGCTTTGCAGCACGTCGCCGCACGCTGGTTGTCTGCCGGCTGCCGGGCTTATAGATCGAGGCTGCAAGCGGACAGGCCGGGATGCGAGGCGACGGCCGGCAGCAGCCGCGGGCCGCGCAAGCGGCCTTCAGTGATGGAGCTCGATGCGATGAACCGCTTCGCCGGTCTGGCGTTTCTCGGTCCCTATCTGCGGCCCTACCGCAGCCGGACCGTGCTCGCGCTCTTCTCGCTGGTGGTGGCGGCCGGCACGGTGCTGGCCTTCGGCGCGTGCCTGCGGGCGCTCATCGACCGTGGCTTTGCGCTGGGGCGGCCGGAGGTCCTGAACTATGCCCTGGCGTCGCTGATCGCGGTCGCCGTCGTGCTGGCGGTCGCTTCGGGCGCGCGGTTCTATCTCGTCTCGTGGCTGGGGGAGCGCGTGGTCGGCGACCTGCGCCGCGATCTCTTTGCCCATGTCGTGCGGCTGGGGCCGGCCTGGTTCGAGATCAAGCGCTCGGGCGACGTCATGAGCCGCATTTCGGCCGACGCCCAGCTCATCGAGCAGGTGATCGGCTCCTCGGCTTCGGTGGCGCTGCGCAACACGCTGATGTGCGTGGGCGGCGTGATCATGCTCGTCGTGACGAACCCCAAGCTCGCCCTGACCGTGCTGGCCGTCGTGCCGCTGGTCGTGGCGCCGATCGTCGTGTTCGGGCGCAAGGTGCGCCTTCTGTCGCGCGAGGCGCAGGCGCGCATGGCCGACCTCGTGTCGGAGGGTGGCGAGACGCTCGACGCGGTGCGCACCGTCCAGGCCTTCAACCAGGAGGACCGCGCGGCCGAGCGCTTCGGCGCGGCGACGGAACGGGCCTTCGAGGCCGCACGGCGCCGCGTCTCGCAGCGCGCCGTCATGACCACGCTGGTGATCTTCATCGTCTTCGCCGCGGTCGGCTTCCTGCTGTGGATGGGCGGGCACGACGTGCTGAGCGGCCGCATCTCGGCGGGCGACCTGACGGCCTTCGTGTTCTACGCCGTGCTGGTGGCCAGCTCGGGCGGCGCCATCAGCGAGACGATCGGCGATCTGCAGCGCGCCGCCGGTGCCGCCGAACGGTTGGCCGAGCTGCGCGCCGAGCCGCCGGCCATCGTCGAGACGGCGCAGCCGGCGTCGCTGCCAGCGCCGCTGCAGGGCAGCGTCCGCTTCGAAAACGTGTCCTTCCGCTACCCGACGCGGCCCGAGACGCTGGCGCTGGACCGGTTCGACCTTGCCGTGGCGCCGGGCGAGACGGTGGCGATCGTGGGTCCGTCGGGCGCCGGCAAGACCACGGTCTTCAACCTGCTGCTGCGCTTCTACGATCCCGAGGCCGGGGCGATCCGGATCGACGGTGTCGACATCCGCGACCTGCGGCTGGCGGACCTGCGCGACGCCATGGCGATCGTGCCGCAGGAGCCTGTCCTCTTCACCGCCTCGGTGGCCGACAACATCCGCTACGGCCGCCCCGACGCCAGCGACGCGGAGGTGCGCGCGGCCGCGAAGGCGGCCTCGGCCCTGGGCTTCATCGAGGCGCTGCCGCAGGGCTTCGCCACGGATCTCGGCACCCGCGGCGTGCGCCTGTCGGGCGGCCAGCGCCAGCGCATCGCCATCGCCCGCGCGCTGCTGCGCGATCCGGCCATCCTGCTGCTCGACGAGGCGACCAGCGCGCTGGATGCCGAGAGCGAGCGCGCCGTGCAGCAGGCGCTGGACCGGCTGCTGGAGGGACGCACCACGCTGGTCATCGCCCATCGCCTGGCAACCGTGCAGAAGGCCGACCGCATCGTGGTGGTCGACCAGGGCCGGGTGGTCGATGTCGGCCGCCACGCCGACCTCGTGCGCCGCGACGGACTGTACGCCCGGCTGGCCGAGCTGCAGTTCAACGTCGCCGCCGAAGCGGCGGAATGAGCGGCGCTCTCAGACCAGCAGGCCGCCGCCGTCGATCGTGAGCGTCTGGCCCGTGCCGTAGGTCTGCTTCATCAGGTAGAGGTAGCCGGCGGCGATCTCCGCCGGCTCGCCGACATGGCCGACGGGCAGCCGTGCGGCCTGTGCCGCATAGAGCGCGTCGCGGTCCCGATCGGTCATGTCGCGCCACAGCGGCGTCTTCACGACGCCGGGCGAGACGATGTTCACGCGGATCGGCGCCAGCTCCACGGCGAGCCCGCGGGCCAGGCCCTCCATTGCCGAGCAGATGCTGGCGGCGACCGACCATCCCGGTCCGGGCCGCGCGCCCGCGACGCCCGACGTGAAGACGATCGAGCCGCCGGGCTGGATCCGGGCGTGGCCCCATTTGGCCGCCATGTAGGCGCCCCAGTAGCGCAGCTCGAAGAAGCGCCGCACGCTGTCGAGGTCGCTCTCGGCGAGCCGCGCCAGCTTGAGCGGTTCGCCCGCGGTGTAGACCAGGTGATCGATCGGCCCCGTGGCGTCGAAGAAGGCCTTCACGGCCGCGCCGTCCGTGAGGTCGAGCGCCCGGCCTTCCGTTCCCGGCGGCATCGACCGCAGCGCGTCGGAGACACGCGCCGCGCTGCTCGAGGCGATCGTCAGCCGCGCGCCCTCGCGGGCGGCAGCCTGGGCGACGGCCAGGCCGATGCCGGATGTTCCGCCGAGGACGACGATCTGCTTGCCGGTCAAGGTCATGTCTGGGCTCCTGTTCGGGGGGGACCGGCCGCAACGTGGTCTCTCGACGGGATTGCCTCCAACGCATCCTTGTCCAAGTAATAGTGACGGGAGGTCATCATGGCATTTGATGCGCGCCTGCTGTCCGGCGTCGGCGTGATGGTCGCGGTGGTCGAGGCCGGCAATTTCGTGCGGGCGGCCGGCGCGCTCGGCCTCACCGCGTCGGGCGTGAGCCGCGCCATCGCACGGCTCGAGCAGCGTGTCGGGGCCAAGCTCTTCCACCGCAATCCGCGCGCCGTCGCGCTGACGGACGAGGGGCGGCGTTTCCATGCCGAGGTCGCCCCGCTGCTGACGGCCATCGAGGAGGCCGCCGCAGAAGCGGCCGGCGCCAAGGCCGTGGTGCGGGGCAGGCTGAAGGTCAGCGTCGACCCCTGGTTCGCGCGCATCGTCCTGGCGCCGCGCCTGCCGGAACTCGCCGCGCTGCACCCTGAGCTGTCCCTGGAGCTGCTGGTGAGCAACCATCGCGAGGACATGATGGCCGGCGGCGTCGACATCGCCCTGCGCTTCGGTCCGCTCGTTCCGTCCGGGCTGATCGCGCGCAAGCTGCTGGAGACGCGGATCGTGACCTGCGCCGCGCCGGCCTACCTGCAGCGGCGGGGCGTGCCGGCGACGCCCGCCGACGTCGCCGGGCACGAGGTCGTGCTGTTCCGGGATCCGCAATCCGGACGGCCCTTCGCCTGGGAGTTCCATCGCCGCGGCCGGGTCGTCGCGATCGAGGTGCACGGCCGCCTCGTCACCGACGATCCTTCGACCGCCCTGGCGGCCTGCGCGGCGGGGCAGGGACTGTTCCAGAGCTTCGCGCTGGGCCTCGCGCCCTGGTTCGACGGCGGCCAACTGGTGCAGGTGCTGGCGGGCTGGTCGGACGAGCGGTTCCCGCTCCATGCCTACATGCCCTCCCGCCGGCTGGCGCCGCTGAAGGTCCGTGCCTTCCTCGATTTCGTCGATCGGATCTGCCGCACGGTGCCGAAGACTTAAGGCGCCAGGTCGGCACCCGTCGGATCATTCAACCCGTTACGAACGGCTCGACGATTTTTTTGATGCCGCTGCGCATGCCGTCCGATCGCACACGACGTTGCTCTCGCCCATACGCCCGACTAAGCTCAATTGCGAGCCGTTCGCAATTGAGCCGGGTATTCTGCGTTGGACGACAAGCTGCAACTCTACCTTTCGCACCGGGCGGCGCTGGTCGAGTACGCGCTGCCGATCGTGGGGGATCGCATGCGCGCGGAGGACGTCGTGCAGGAGGCGTTCCTGCGCTTCGCGCCGCCGCGTCCCGCTCCGTCGGATCCCGCGCGCGACCAGCCGCTGCGCTATCTCTATCGCATCGTCCGCAATCTCGCCTACGACCTGATGCGTCGGCGGCTGACGGAGCAGCGGGCGCAGCAGGACGAGCCGAGCTGGTGGATGGTGCCGGCCGTGCCGCGCACGCCGGAGGAGGAGCTGGCGCTTCGCCAGAAGCTGCGACAGATCGACGACGTCCTGGCCGAGTATCCGCCGCGCGTGCGGCAGGCCGTGAAGATGCATCGCCTGGGCGGCTACACGCTGCAGGAGATCGCCGACCGGCTGGGCGTCTCCGTCAACATGGCGCATCGGATGATCAGGGACGCCGTCCTCGTCGTGGCGACGCGCCTGTCGTCCTCCGCCGACTGATATCCCGTGGTGCCAAGGACATGAAGGCTGGCGAACCTGCCGATCCGCTGACCCGCGAGGCCATCGACTGGCTGATCCGGCTGGCCGACTCGCCCGGCGACGGCCGTCTGCGCCTGGCCGCCGAAACGTGGCGGCATGCCGATCCCCGCCATGCCGAGGCATGGGATCGGGCGGAGAAGGCCTGGTCGTGGCTGGCGGATCCCGCGCCGGATCCGGGTCTGGATAGCACCGGTGCCGTCCGGCCGAGGGCGCGCGGGCCCGGATGGCAGCCCGTCGCGCGCAGGGCAGGCGGCCGCCGCTGGGCGACGGGCGCGATGGCGGCCTCGCTGGCCGTCGTCGCAGCCGCGTTGCTGCTGGTCCTGCTGCCCTCCCTGACCGTGGGCCTGCGGGCGGACTTCGCCACCGCCACGGCCGAGCGGCGCAGTGTCGTGCTGGAGGACGGCTCGACCGTCGAGCTGGGCCCCCTGACCGCCATCGATGTCCGCTTCGCCGGCGGGCGGCGCTCGGTCGTTCTGCTGGGCGGCGAGGCGTTCTTCAGCGTGATGGCCGACCCGGCGCGTCCGTTCGAGGTGCAGGCGGCGGACCTTGCCGTCCGTGTCACCGGCACGGCCTTCGACGTGCACATGCAGGGCGAGTCGCTGCGCGTGGCGGTCGAGCGCGGGTCCGTCGAGGCCGGATCGAGCCGGCCGGGCGCATCGGCGCCGGTGCGGCTGGGGGCGGGCGACGAGCTGGTGCTCGACCGCCGCACCGGCGCGCTGCGGCAGGCGCGGGTGTCGCCGGCGGATGTCGGCCTGTGGCGCGAGCATCGACTGTTCGTCGAGAACGGGACGGTGGCCGAGGTCGTCGACGTGCTGCGACGCTACCAGCCCGGTTGGATCGTCCTGGCCGACGACGCGCTCGGGCGCCGGCAGGTGGCCGGCCTCTACGATCTTCGCGATCCCGACCAGGCGCTTCGCATCCTCGTCGGCCCGTTCGGCGGACAGGTCCGCCAGGTGACACCTTTCCTGCGGATCGTCTCAGGCCCGTAGCGCATCAAAAAAAATCCGCCGCTGCTCGTAAAGGGGAGAGTGGACGCGCAGCCGACGCCAGCCGTGTCGATACCTGTGTTTTGGGGCGAGGCGATGGACAGACAGGCGCTGGCGGCGGCGATGGCGATGGGCATCTTGTTGACGGCGACGATCGCGCAGGCCGATGCGCCGTCCGGCGGCGACGGGCGGCGCGACGTGGCGCAAGCGCCGGCCGGCGAGCGCCGCGCCTTCGACATACCGCCGCAGCCGCTGGTCACGGCGCTGAACGTCTACGGGCGGCAGGCCGGCCTCCAGATCTCGATCGATGCGGCGACGGCGCGGGGAATCCAGACCCAGGGCGTGTCGGGTACCATGACGGTCGAGCAGGCGCTGTCCGCGCTCCTTGCCGGGACCGGCTTCGTCGCGCGCTTCACGGGCCCGCGCGCCGTGATGCTCACCCGGCCGCAGGGCGCCGACGCGTCCGGCGCGATCCAGCTCGACCCCCTGCAGGTGCAGGGCGTCTTCCCCGTGCCGCCGCAGGCGATGATCGACAACCTGCCGCCGCCCTATGCCGGCGGGCAGGTCGCGACGGGCGGCCAGCTCGGCCTGCTGGGCAACCGCGACGTGATGGACACGCCCTTCAACCAGACCAGCTACACCGCGAAGAAGGCGCAGGACCAGCAGGCCAAGACCGTGATGGACGTGCTGGTCGACGATCCGTCGGTGCGCGTCCTGCTGCCGGGCTTCACCCCGGGCTCCGACGCCGTCAGCGTCCGCGGCTTCGTCGTCGATACCCTGGACATCGCCTATGGCGGCCTCTACGGCATCACGCCCTACTACAGCATCATGGCCGAGCTCGCCGAGCGCGTGGAGGTGCTGAAGGGGCCCAGCGCCATGCTGAACGGCATGCAGCCGCGCGGCAGCATCGGCGGGGCCATCAACCTCGTCCCGAAGCGGGCACCCGACGAGCCCCTGACGCAGGCGACGGCGAACTACGTGTCGGGCAGCCAGTTCGGCGGGCATGTCGACGTCGCGCGGCGCTTCGGCGACGACAAGCAGTTCGGCGTGCGGGTCAACGGCGTCTTCCGGGGCGGGCAGACCGACGTGCAGTGGAACACCGACGAGCGGGCGCTGGCGGTGATGGGCCTCGACTTCCGCGGCGAACGCACGCGCTTCTCGGCCGACTTCGGCTACCAGTACCGCGACGCGGGCGGCGTCGTCGGCTTTCTCGGCCTGGCGCCCGGCGTGCCCCTGCCGTGGGCGCCCTCCGCGCGCAGCAATCCCGCGGGCCAGCCCTGGAGCTCGTCCGAGCACAAGGACCTGTTCGGCACCTTCCGCGCCGAGCTCGACCTGATGGAGGGCGTGACCGCCTACGTGATGGGCGGGGCGCACGACTGGCGCATGAACAACTTCATCGCCTTCGGGGCCAGCATCACCGATCCGAACGGCACGGCGAGCGGTTTCGCGCCGAGCGCCCAGAGCTACTGGCGCTCGATCAAGACGGCCGAGGCCGGCCTGCGCGCGCTCGTGCCCACCGGCCCCATCGGCCATGAGCTCGCCTTCACCGTCAGCGGGTACGATCAGAATGCAGGCGCCGCCAGCGCCGCGCAGGGCGCGGGCTTCGCCACCAACATCTACGCGCCGACGGTCATCGCGCGTCCCGCCTCCGTGACGCCCGTCGCGAACCTGACCGCCAGGCAGCAGCTCTCGAGCCTGGGGCTCGCCGACACGCTGTCGGCCGCGGACAAGCGCATCCAGCTCACCGTGGGCGCACGCCTCCAGCGCGTGGTCTCGGCCAACTACGACCCGACCAGCGGGGCGCAGACCTCGAGCTACGACCAGAGCGCGCTCAGCCCCTCGGTGGCGCTGGTCTTCAAGCCCTGGGAGAACGTGTCGGTCTACGGCAACTGGATCCAGGGGCTGCAGCCGGGGATCACCGTCGGGCCGGCCTACGCCAATGCCGGCGAGGTGTTCGCGCCCTACAAGTCGACGCAGTACGAGGTCGGCGTGAAGGCGGAGTGGGGCAGGTTCACCACCACGGTGAGCGCCTTCCAGATCAGCCAGCCGACGACGATCTCCGTTCCCGGCGCCGCGCTGCCCACGCTGAGCCTGGCCGGCGAGCAGCGCAACCAGGGACTGGAGATCAACGTGTTCGGCGTGCCGACGGAGGGCGTCAGGCTGCTCGGTGGCGCGATGTTCCTCAGCCCGGTCATGACCCGGACCCAGGGCGGCGTGAACGACGGCTGGAATGCGCCGTTCTCGCCCACCTTCCAGTTCAACCTATCGGGCGAGTGGGACCTGCCCTTCGTACGCGGCCTGACCCTGAACGGCCGCGTGGTCTACACGGGGTCCCAGTATGTCGACCTCAGCTACCCGCGGCGCAGCCTTCCGGACTGGACACGGTTCGACGTCGGCGCCCGCTACGCCTTCGACAACCCCGCGGCCAAGGGCAGGCTGCTGGTGGCGCGTTTCAACGTCGAGAACGTGCTGGACGCCAACTACTGGGCCGGCGGCTACGACGTGTCGACCCTCTATCTCGGCGCGCCGCGGACCTTCCGCCTGTCGCTGACCGCCGACTTCTGACCCGACGAAGCTTGCCCGTCGTCTCGACCGTAGCGCGAAGCGCGGAGCGGAGAGACCTTGCGTCGACGATCAGCCGCCGGATCGTCGAGGCAAGGCCCCTCGACTTCGCTCGGGGCGACGGAAAGGAAGACCCGTCGTTCCGACCGACGCCATCGCCACGCCCTTGCAACCCCGGCCAACGTCCGTTATTGGCCGCGTCCGTCCGGTCCCGAGGCGGGGCCAGGGACGCGTGGTTCGGGGAGCTTTCATGAGTGGTAACCTGCAGATCTGGACGGGCCGCATCCTCAGCGCCCTGGTCGTCCTCGTGCTCGTCGCCGATGCGGCGGTGAATCTCTTCTGGCCCGAGCTGCTGAAGGCGACCATGGAGGCCGAAGGCTTCCCGCCCGAGCGGGCGCCGATCCTGGGCGTCATGCTGCTCGTCTGCGCCGCCCTCTACGCCTATCCGCGCACCGCCGTGCTGGGCGCGATCCTCATCACCGGCTTCTTCGGCGGCGCGATCTGCGTCCATTTCCGCACCGGCGGCTTCGTCAGCCCGCCGCAGATCGTCTGCCTGGTGATCGCCCTCCTCGCGTGGGGCGGGCTGTTCCTGCGCTATCCGCTGATCCGGGCATTGCTGCCGCTGCGGACCTAGAGAGGGCGGCGCGGCGGTTACGTCGGCTTACCTGGCCGCCGGATCATCGCCTTGACCTGCCGCCACAGCGGCGACAGCACCCGGCTGGTCAGCGGGATGGCCAGCAGCCCGAGGCCGAAGCCGACCACGCCGGCGCCGGCGGCTTCCACCAGCCAGGCCGCGAAGGCGCCGGCCGCGGGCACCGCGCGCGCGACGGCGGCGCCCGCGTCCTGCAGCGCATGGGCGGGCCCGCCCAGGCCGAATTCCTCCAGCCCGTGGAGGACGATGCCGCCGCCGACCCAGATCATCGCGGCGGTGCCGAGGAGGCTCAGGCCGGCGAGCAGCCAGGGCATGCCCCGCACGAGGGCGCGGCCGGTCACGCGCAGCGGCGCGGCGAAGGCGGAGCCCGGCGACAGGCCGGCCAGCGCCAGGCCGAGGTCGTCGGCTTTGACGATCAGGGCGACGACGCCGTAGACCGCCGCCGTGATGCCCACGCCGACGATGGCGAGGACCAGCGCCTGGTTCACGAAGCCGCCGCCGGGGATCGCCGCCAGCGTGATCGCCATGATCTCGGCCGACAGGATGAAATCGGTCTTGATGGCGCTGGCGACCTTCTCGTCCTCGAAGGTCCGGGCGTCGATGGCCACCGTCTCCAGCTTCGCCTCGTGGGCGTGCGCGCCGTGCGGAAACAGCACGGCATAGACCTTCTCCGCGCCCTCGTAGCAGAGATAGGCGCCGCCCAGCATGAGCAGCGGCGTGATCGCCTGGGGCAGCAGGAAGCTGAAGGCGAGCGCCGCCGGCAGCAGGATCAGGAGCTTGTTCTTGAGCGAGCCGAGCGCGATCCTGCCGATGATCGGCAGTTCCCGCGCCGCGCTGAAGCCCACGAGGTAGCGCGGCGTGACGGCCGTATCGTCGATGACCACGCCCGCGGCCTTGGAGCCCGCCTTGGCCGCCTGCCCGGCGACGTCGTCGATCGAGGCGGCCGCCGCCTTCGCGAGCGTCGCGACATCGTCGAAGAGGGCCATCAGACCAACGCTCATGGAAGCTCCGCTGGGGATCGGGGGACAGGGCCGGCGCCCGCACTGTAGCGTCGGGCGTCCGCCAGGGCACGCCGGGCGGAGAGCGTCACCCCCAAGGGCGTGCCGCGTGGCCTTGGAAGACGCGGGTTCGCGGGTGAATCACCGGCGCCGGCGGACGCTCACCAGATGACGCGGAGCCCGATGGTTCCCGCGAGGGCCTGGCCGCGGCCGGAGAGCTCGACGTTGCCGTTGGCGAACAGCGAGGTCTGGCTGCCGACGGCATAGCGCAGGCCGACGTCGATGCGTGCCGCGTCGCTCGCGGCGCGCGCCCCGTCGACGGTGAAATTCGTGCCGGGCAGCACGTTGAAGCCGGCCGCCACGCTGCGGTCGGTCAGGAACTCGTGCACCCACGCCGCCCGCACCCAGGCATTCAGCGGCTTGCCGGCGACCTCGGTGCGTCCGTCGACCTGGGCGCCGAGGAACGTCGGCAACGAGAAGGTCGAGCGCGGCTGATAGTGAGGGCGAACACGCCCGTTCCGCCGGTCTGCGCCAAGCTCTTCTCGTACATGCCCGGCGACTAGAGCTGCATCGGCTGCACGGCCAGGAACGGCGTCACCGCGACCTGGCCGCCCAGGGTCTCGCCGAGATCGAGGTCGCGTCGTCTACACTGGATCTCAGTACATAGACACGACACTACCCCACCGCAGTCTGCCGGAATGGACCCGGTTCGACCTTGGTGTCAGATGCGCATTCGAGAATCCAGGGGCGAAGGGAAAGCTGTTGGTCGCGCGCTTCAACGTCGACAACGTATTCGATGCGGACTATTGGGCGGGTGGAATGCGGTGATGGCCCTCACTCTCTGGGGGCACCACGAACCTTTCGCCTGTCGCTGACCGCGGACTTCTGAGACCTGCCCGCCGGCCCCGCTCACCGACCTCGATAGTGTTGCGGCGACGGGCCGTTGAGCTTCCCGCTTCGCCTCGGGCCGGCTATCGTCGGCGCGGGGAGTAGAAGCGGGGGCAGTACATGCGTATGCACCATCGTTGGCTGTCGGCCATCGGGATGGCCGCGCTCGGCCTGGTGCTCTCTCTGTCGGTGACGAACGGACAGCAGGACACACCGGACACGGCGGCAGCGCCGCAGACCTTGCCAGCGGTCGATGGCGTGAACGCCAAGATCGAGATTGGCGGCGGCGGGTGGTTTGGCGATCGCTCTCATGGCTTCTACGGCGGCGGCGGATCTCTCGCCATCCCGTTGGCCCACCAATGGGGCGCGCAGCTCGACGCCGGCATCGGCAGCGACGGCGACCTTCTCAATGTCAGCGGCGCCGGCCACTTGTTCTGGCGCGACCCGTCGATCGGCCTGATCGGCGCCTATGGTTCCTATGCCCATATGGGCGGACTCGATTCCGGAAACATGGGCGCCACGCATATCGCGGCGGAAGGGCAGCTCTACTGGAGGAGATGGAACTTCACCGTTGCCGCCGGCGCCGAGCTGGTCAGCTACGGCGACCTCCCGTCCTGGTGGAACCAGTCGTCCATGGTCGCTCGGTTCTTCGATAGCGTCACCGCGGCTTACTACGTCACGGACAACCTGCAGCTTTGGGCCGGGCAGCGCTACGCCTATGGCATGAACGGTGCGGCGCTGGGGGTCGAGAATGCCGTCGCACTGGGAGGCGGGCGCATGGCGTCGCTGTTCGCCGATGGCATGATCGCCGAAGGGGGAAATGCCGGCGTCCGCGGCGGGATACGTCTCTACCTCGGCAAGCGCGACAAGACCCTGATCGATCGCCACCGCCAGGACGACCCGCCGGCCGCCATCGAGGCCCAGGGATGCGGCTACGGCTACCATCGCGGATATTACGGGCAGTGCGTTCTGAATGCCCCCGGCCCCTATGCCAAGCCGGCGCCCAACCATCCGGGGTGCTGGAGAAATCAGTGGGGCCAGCTTCGCTGCTATTGATGATGCCGGACGCTGGGGATGTTCGTCGCTTGGCGACGGAAGTGAACAGCGGCGATACGCTTGTCTTTCAACGTCGCAACATCGTTCGCCCAGATGGCCGAGAAAAGTCCCTGCAGAACGCAGCATGGTCCAAGGCTTCCTCGGTGCGCTCACCGAAGACGAGGTAGCTCTCGAACAGGTGGTCGACGATCAGGTCGAAATCGCGTTCGGCATCGGCTGAGAATTCAATCGCGAGCCGCATGCGCCTGGCGTTTCCTCGCAATCATCCGGGACAGCCGGCCATCCATCCTCGCGGCCGACAGGAGCGGACCTGAACGCCGATTGCCGAGGATCTCGGCCAACGCAGCGCGCTCCAGGGCTTCGTCTTGCATTTTCTCCCGAAGAAGCTCGATGCCCTGCTGCATGACGGCGCTGACACTGGGAAAGCGCCCCGACTCGACGAGCGCCTTGGCAAAGGAATGCTGATCGTCTGTCAGCGAAATCGAAGACTTGATTGTCACGAATGTGCCTTTCGGCCGGATCGGGCGACGTAATGCCGAGTCGCATCAGCCGTCAATGCGGATGTCGACAAGTTCTGCACTCGTCGCGCGCTGCCACTCCAAAGCAAGCAGCGCTGAACGGGTGGTAAAGTAGAATTTTTACAGCCCAGAACGGTCCAACGATCGGGAGGCAGGCCAAAGGTAACCATCTTTCGGAAGGGGGCAATCATGGGAAGCATCGGTGAGAATAGGGAAGCCCGCATTGCCGCCATGGGGGAACATCTGGGTCTCCAATACGAAGCGCTGTGGCAGGATTTGGCGTACCTGCACCTCGTCTGGCTTGAATTCAAAGAGCTGTTCGGCATCAAGGAGAGTCGCGTAGTTTTGCTGAACCATGCCGCTGGACTGTTCTTCCGCATTGTTCAGGATCAACTATGGGAGGCCGTGATCCTCCAAATAGCAAAGCTCACCGATGCACCTCGCTCAAACGGGAAATCCAATCTCAGTATCCAAAGTATCCCAAAGTTGGTGGGTGACGCGACGTTTAGAAGAGAGATCAATGGACTCTGTGAACGTGCACTGAACGCCAGCTCTTTTGCTAAGGATTTGCGTAACCGTCATATAGCCCATCGTGATCTTGACTTACTGCTCAGGAACGACGCGAAGCCATTGCCTGAGGTATCGCGGCTACAAGTTGCTGCTGCCCTCGACGCTCTTACGGCAGTAATGAATGCTCTTTCTCGGCATTATATGCAGTCAGACACGTCGTTTGAGCACGTCGATCGTTTCCGTGGTGCCAAACACCTTCTACGCGTGCTGAACGATGGTGTTGCTGCAGAGAAGGCTCGGCAAGAGCGTTTCCTTGACGGCGATTTCTCTGCACTCAATGACCCAGGCGGAGACCTCTGAGAACGATGAAAAAGTCCCGAAAGGGTTGTCGGCGAATTTCCGAATACCGATAGGAATGCCCTCTATCGTTCTGCCGCACAGTAGATGCCTGTCGACGAGGAGGATCACGGCTCGGCGGCAAACTGACTCTCAATCTTCTCCCGGCCCATGCGGTCGAAGTCGCCCGGCACCGCGATCTCGCCGGCCATGAAGCCGAGGCGGCGGGGAACCGCCGCCTCGTCGCGATCAAGGGGCACCACCTTGACCAGGGGCTTTCCCGCCTTCGCGATGATGAAGCCTTCGCCTCGTGCGGCCCGGTCGACCAGCTTCGAAAGCTGGGACTTTGCTTCGCGGATGCTCACGGTACGCATCGATGCCCCTTCATGGGTCTCGTCCGTTGAACAAGACCAGCAGCGGCAGCGCAATCATTCGCCGGGCATTTCGTCACTGCGGTGCTTTCAAGAACAAAAGTCATTGATTTGACGGCAAGCTTGTTCCATATTCGTTCCCTTCTCGCGGAAAGGGAAGCCATGTCGTTGCAGGCCTATCACCGGTACATGTCCGAGCAGAACTGGGGCGATCCTGACCTCAGTGTCCTCGATGAGCGGCGCGGCCCCGTGCCGGCGGTGCCGCTGGCGCTGCTGCCGTTGCCCTGGCGGGACTGGATCGCCGAGGCCGGGCAGGCGACGGGGACGCCCGTGGACTACGTGCTGCAGTCGGTGCTGGCGGGCGTCGCCGCCGTCTGCGGGGCAGGGGTGCGGGTGCGCGTCACGCCGGCCTGGGACGAGCCGCTGGTGCTGTGGCTGGCGGCCGTGGGCGACGCGGCGACCGGCAAGTCGGCGGCCTTGGCGCCCATGCGTTGGCTGCTCGCTTCCGTCGAGCAGGAGCTCCAGACGGGCGACACCGAGCGCCGGTCCGCGCATGACGACCGGGTCGGGAAGGGGGCCGAGACGATGCCCTTCGTGCCCACGCAACTGGTGACGGACGATGCCGATCCCGCCGTGCTGGCCGCGATGGTCGCCGCCCATCCGCGCGGCCTCCTGCTGTGGCGCGACGGCCCGGCCGTCCGCCTCGACGGCGCGGCGGAGGACGACGCCCATGGCGCCTTGTGGCGCGCGGCCTGGGAGGCGCGCGGCGCGACGGTGGCGCGGCCGCGCCAGCCGGCGCTGGCGGTGGGCCGGTTTGCGGTCAGCATCGTCGCGGCGCTGCGGCCGCAGCCGCTCCGGGCCACCTTGCAGAAGCTGTCGCAGGCGGGCGGCGACGACGGCCTGGCGGCGCGCTTCCTCTATGCCTGGCCCGGGCCGCAGCCCTATCGCGCGCTCGCCGTCGTCGACGGCGCGCGCGACGCCGAGATCCTGCGGCGCCTGCGCGCCCTGGCGCATCTGGGCGGCGGGGCGGACGATCCCTGCGTGATCGAGGTCGACGCCCGCGGGCGCGCCGCGCTCGACGGCGTGCTGGCCACGCTGCATGCCGAGCGCCGCGAGGCCGAGGGCGTGGCGGCGAGCTGGCTCGGCGCCAGCCGCTCGCTGATCGTGCGCCTGGCGGGCGTCCTGGAGCTCATGGCCTCGATCGACGGCACGGTGCTGCGGCCGGGCGCGATCGGCGCCGAGCAGGTCGAGGCCGCGGCAGCCCTGTGGCGCGACTACTTCCGGCCGCATGCCCGGGCGGTGTTCGACAGCGCCGAGCTCTCCGAGCCGGCGCGGCGGGTGCGCCGCGTCGCGCGCTGGCTGCTCGCGCATCGGCCGCCAACGGTGTCGCGCGAGGAGATCCGCCGCCGCGCGCTTGGCCTCAGCGCCACGGCGGACGAGACGCAGAGCGCCCTCGAGCGTCTGGCCTATCTCGGCTTCGTGAAGCCCGAGCTCGCTTCCCACGACAAGCCTGGCCGGCCGCCCAACCGATGGGTGTTCAATCCGGTGCTGGCGAACGCCGAAACCCCGTAGCGGAAATTGCGATAATTGCGGAAATGACTCGTGAGCCGCGCCCTCCCGGCAGGAAGTCAGGCCGTCGCGCCCTTGCGCGCCGCATCCCGCCGGCGCAGCTCGCGGCGCATGATCTTGCCGGTCGTGGTGAGGGGCAGCTCGGCCACGAACTCCACTTCCCGGGGATATTCGTGCGCGGCCAGCCGGGTCTTCACGTAGGCCGCGAGATCGGCTTTCAGCGCCTCGGTGCCGACCATCTCGGGCCTGAGCTGCACGAACGCCTTCACGATCTCGGTGCGCACGGAGTCGGGGACGCCGACCACACCCACCATGGCGACCGCGGGATGCTTCATCAGGCATTCCTCGATCTCGCCCGGGCCGATGCGATAGCCGCCCGAGGTGATGACGTCGTCGTCGCGGCTCTTGAAGAAGACATAGCCGACCTCGTCCATGCGGCCGAGGTCGCCGGTCAGCAGCCAGTCGCCGGCGAACTTGCGCGCCGTGGCCTCGGGGTTGCGCCAGTATTCCAGCATGACGATGGGATCGTGCCGCCAGCCGGCGATCTGCCCTTCCTCGCCGGCCGGCAGGAGGGTGCCGTCGCCGTCGACGATCGCCACCTTGCGGCCGGGGCAGGCGCGGCCGCACGAGCCCGGCCGCACCGGGAACCAGTCCGGCGAGTTCAGCAGCATCAGGTTCATCTCGGTCTGGCCGTAGCCTTCGGAGATCGTGGTGCCGAAGGTGCGCCGGCCCCAGTCCAGCAGCTCCTCGCCCATGGCCTCGCCGCCCGTCGAGACGGCGCGCAGGTCGTAGCGCCAGCGTTCGCGCGGCGTCGCCACCTGGCGCATCATCTTGAGCGCCGTGGGCGGGATGAAGGCGACGCCCACCCTGTGGCGCTCCAGCAGCGCGAAGGCGCGCTCGGGATCGAACTTGGCGAAGCGGTGGGCGACCACCGGCGTGCCGTAGAACCAGGCCGGGAACAGCGCATCGTAGAGCCCGGCGATCCAGGCCCATTCGGCCGGCGTCCACATCACCTCGTTGCCCTGCGGCCAGTGGCTCAGCCACTGCTCGACGGGCGGGATCGAGCCCAGCAACATGCGATGGGCATGCAGGGCGCCCTTGGGCTGGCCGGTCGTGCCGGAGGTGTAGATCAGCAGCGCCGGGTCCTCGCCCAGCGTGTCGATGGTCGCGAAGTCCGCGGAGGCCGCAGCGAGCAGGCGGTCCCAGTCGAGGAAGGCGGTGCCGTGCGCGCCGGCGCCGATCACGATCACCGTCTCCAGATGCGGGAGGCGATCGCGCACCGCCAGCACCTTCGGAAGCTGGCCCAGGTCGGTGACCAGCGCCTTAGCCTCGGCGTTGGCCATCCGGTACTCCAGCGCCTCCTCGCCGAACAGCGTGAACAGCGGCAGCACGATCGCGCCCATCCGGTAGCCCGCGAGATGGCAGAGCGTCAGCTCGGCGCCCTGGCTCAGGAAGACTCCGACGCGGTCGCCGCGCTGCACGCCGTGCGCGGCCAGCGCGTTGGCCAGGCGCGAGCTTGCGTCGAGAAGCTGGCCGAAGGTCCAGTTGCGCACCGATCCGTCGGCCGCTTCGACGATCAGCGCCAGCGCCTCGCGCGGATGGCGTTCGCACAGGGCGCGGCCCATGTTGAAGCGCTCGGGCCGGGGCCAGCGGAAGAGCCGCATCGCCTCCTCGTAGGGAACACCGCGGGGGATCATGATGGCAGCAGCGTCCTTTCAGCGGCTGACGCGGTTGATGACGTGGCCTGCCAGCAGCTCCTGTGGCGTCGGCACCCAGATCGATTCCGGCGGCGTCTCGAAGATGCGGTCGGCGAAGGCCGGCGTCACGCCGGCGCCCTGGATCAGGAACCGCCGGAGGTCGCGGTTGCTGGCATGCATGTCCTCGTCGCTCATGCCGGGGAAGCTGGCGCGATGGAAGCCCAGCCGCCCGCCCGGCGAAACGCTGCGCTGGACGCCGCCCAGGAAGGCGATGGTGCAGGCCGAGGCGCAGCTGCCGTCGACGCGCGTGGCCAGCCGCCGCTGGCGGAACAGGCGGTAGAGCTCGAAGCCGACGGCCGCGCGGCCGCCGGGCCCGGACAGCACCACGGTGCGGATGCCGCTGTTGCGGCCGAGCGCCCGCTGCACGGCGAGCTCGCTGCCCAGGCCGTAGGAGCCGGCGACGTAGAGGGTCTGGCCGTCGGGACTGACGCTCACCGACAGGTCGGACAGGGCCTCGTCGCCGGTGTAGATGTTCCACATCTCGTCGACGGCCGGCACGGCACGGTCGAGGACCAGGCCGCCGATCGCCACGATGGCGGCAGCCGCGGCGGCGGCGGTGGTGCTGAAGGCGGCCCGCCCGCCGGCGCGCCGTGCCGCCACGGCGATCAGGCCGATCTGCCAGACGGCGAACAGGGCGCCCAGCGCGCAGAGCAGCGCGGGCAGCACGACATGCAGCCAGCCGACCTCGAGCCCGCTGAACACCGCCAGCGAGATGCTGCCGAGGCCGACGATCAGCGCGAGCGCGGCCCAGGTGCCGCGTGCGTAGAGGGTGTGCGACAGCGAGGCCCAGCCGTCGCGCCACAGCGGCACACCCTCGGCGCCCAGCAGGTTGGCGAGGCCCTCGAAGCGCCGCGGCGCGACAGGCTTGCGGCCATCGCGATAGCCGGCCCAGTGGACCGCGTTCAGGCCCAGGGCGCGGGCCGTCGCTTCCGCATGGGCGAGCAGCACACGCTGGTCCGCATCGCCGCCGACCAGATGCTCGACGCTGAGGTGATCGCTGCAGCGCAGCAAGTCGATGGCCGCGACGGGCCCTTCCGGTCCGTCGATGACGAAGACGGCGCGATCGTCGGACAGGGTCGGCACGATCGCGGCCGACGAGGCAGGCGACGAGGCAGGCGACAGGGCCGCGATGGCAGCGGCATCGGCCGGGGTCGCACGGCGGATGCGATCAGTGGACAGCTTCGGGTATTCCCATGGACTTGCGCACGGTATGCTGCGGCACTTCTCGCGGAGCGTCCATAGAATGTCCCCCGACGACCACGCCTATACGCCAGGTGCACGGGTCAAGAATCAAGACTCCGGCATCACCACCGTTCCGTCGGTCTGTCCGCACGACTGCACCAGCACCTGCGCGCTGGATGTCGAAAGGCTGGACAGCAGGCGGATCGGCCGCGTGCGCGGCTCGATGCGCAACGACTACACGGCCGGGGTGATCTGCGAGAAGGTCGCGCGCTACGCCGAGCGCATCCACCATCCCGACCGGCTGATGAAGCCGCTGCGGCGCGTCGGGCCGAAGGGCTCGCGCCAGTTCGCCGAGATCTCGTGGGCCGACGCGCTGGACATCGTGGCCGAGCAGTTCATCGCCAAGGCGCGCCAGCACGGCAGCGAGACGGTGTGGCCGTACTACTACGCGGGCACCATGGGGCTGGTGCAGCGCGACGGCATCAACCGGCTGCGCCACGCGATGAAGTATTCGCGCTGGTTCTCCACGATCTGCGTGACCTTGAGCGACACCGGCTGGATCGCGGGCGTCGGCGCCAAGCGCGGCGCCGACCTGCGCGAGGTCGACGAGCATTCGGAGCTGGTGGTGATCTGGGGCGGCAACCCGGTCAACACCCAGGTCAACGTGATGACCCACGCCATGCGGGCCCGCAAGCGCGGCGCGAAGCTTGTGGTCGTCGATCCCTATCGCACGGGCACCGCCGACCAGGCCGACATGCACCTCGCGGTGCGTCCCGGCACCGACGGGGCGCTGGCCGTCGCCGTCATGCATGTCCTCTTCAAGGAAGGCTTTGCCGACTGGGACTACATGCGCCGCTACACCGACGCGCCGGACGAGCTCGCCGCGCATGCCGCGACGCGCACGCCGGAATGGGCGTCGGAGATCACGGGCCTGGGCGTCGAGGAGATCGTCGCCTTCGCGCGCCTCTACGGGCAGTCCAAGGCGTCCTTCATCCGCTGCCATCACGGCTTCAGCCGCAGCCGCAACGGGGCGGCCAACATGCATGCCGTGACCTGCCTGCCGGCGGTGACGGGCGCCTGGCAGTACAAGGGCGGCGGCGCGCTCTACGGCCATACCGGCATGTATCCGATCAAGAAGACGCTGATCGAGGGGCTCGACATGGTCGACCCCTCCCTCCGCGATCTCGACCAGTCGCGGCTGGGGCCGATCCTGACCGGCGACCGCGCGGCGCTGAAGGACGGGCCGCCCGTCACCGCGATGCTGGTCCAGAACACCAACCCTGCGATGGTCTGCCCCGAGCTCGACCTGGTGCACAAGGGCTTCGCGCGCGAGGACCTCTTCACCTGCGTGCACGAGCAGTTCCTGACCGAGACGGCGTCCTTCGCCGACATCGTGCTGCCGGCGACGATGTTCCTCGAGCACGACGATTTCTATACGGCGAGCGGCCACACCTTCTTCCAGGTGACCAAGGCGGTGATCGAGCCGCCCGGCGAATGCCGCGAGAACCACTACGTCATCTCGGAGCTGGCCCGGCGGCTCGGCGCCAGGCATCGCGGCTTCGACATGACGGCCTGGGAGATCATGGACGAATCGCTGCGCGAGTCCGGCATGTGGGACGCCGAGACGAACTGGCAGAAGGGCGGCCAGGACTTCCATCTCGGCTTCGAGACCTCGCACTTCCTCGACGGCTTCGCCTGGCCCGACAAGAAGTTCCGCTTCAAGCCCGACTGGGCGGCATTCGGGCCGCGCGGCCGCGAGATGCCGGCGCTGCCCGACCATTTCGACGTCATCGACCGGGCGACGGCCGACAAGCCGTTCCGGCTGGTCGCGGCGCCGGCGCGGACGTTCCTCAACTCGACCTTCACCGAGACGCCGAGCAGCCAGAAGCGCGAAGGACGGCCGACGGCGATGATGAATCCCGACGACTGCACGGCGCTGGGAATCGTCGAAGGGGACCGGCTGGAGATCGGCAACGATCGCGGCCGTACGATCGTGCATTGCCGGCCCAGGGCCGGCCAGCAGAAGGGAGTCGTCGTGGTCGAGGGGATCTGGCCCAATCGCAATTTCGAGACCGGCATCGGCATCAACGTGCTGACCTCCGCCGATCCCGGCTGGCCAAACGGCGGCGCGGTGTTCCACGACACCGCCGTCTGGATCCGCAAGGCGCCGTGACGACCGAGACGTTCCAGCCGGCGCCCAATCCCAGCATCACCGAGGCGCAGTCGCCGCGTGAGCTGGACCGGGCCCACGTGCTGGTGATCGGCAACGAGAAGGGCGGCTCGGGCAAGTCGACGACCGCGCTGCACATCGCCGTGTCGCTGATGAGCGACGGCGCGCGCGTGGCCACGATCGATCTCGATGCGCGGCAGGGCACGTTCGGCCGCTATCTGGAGAACCGCGCCGCCTTCGCCGCCCGCAAGGGCGTCGAGCTGCCCATGCCCGTCCATGCCGCGGTCCAGCTCTCGACGCTGCCCGACCGCAGCGAGGCGCAGGCCGACGAGCGGGCGCGGCTCGAGGCGGCGCTGGAGCGCGTGATCGGCGACGCCGACTTCGTGATCATCGACACGCCCGGCAGCGACACCTACCTGTCGCGGCTGGCCCATACCTGGGCCGACACGCTGCTCACGCCGCTGAACGACAGCTTCATCGATCTCGACCTGCTGGCGCGCGTCGATCCCGATACGCTGAAGGTGGTGCGGCCCTCGATCTACGCCGAGGCCGTGTGGAAGCAGCGCCAGATCCGCGCCGTGCAGGGCGGCCGCCCGGTCGACTGGATCGTGATGCGCAACCGCCTGTCGTCGCTCGCCGCGCGCAACAAGCGCGACATGGGCAACGTGCTGGAGGCCCTTTCGCGGCGCATCGGCTTCCGCGTCGCGGCGGGCTTGAGCGAGCGCGTGATCTACCGCGAGCTGTTCCTGAGCGGGCTCACCCTGCTCGACCTCAAGCGGGGCGGCGGTGTGGGGCCGTCGCTGACGCTGAGCCACGTCGCGGCGCGGCAGGAGGTGCGCGACCTCGTGGCGGCGCTCAATCTGCCGGGGCGAGGTGCGGCCGCGCCATCGGCCGAGCCCGCCACAGAAGAAGCCATGCAAGACCCGCAAGCTGCAGAATGAACAGGATGCCGAACGCCCAGGTGTAGCCGTCGGGGGCGTAGCCGGCCGCGGTGCGCGGGAACAGGTCGACGACCTTCCCGATGGCCCATTGGCCGGCGAAGATGACGGTGAAGACGACGAGGTTGCTGCTGGTGCTGACCCGCCCGGCATAGTGGGCCGGGAAGGACTGCACCATCAGCGGCATGTACTGGATGGGCAGCGCGCCCAGGAAGCCGAACAGCGCCCACGCCAGGACGGGCTGGAAGGTCGGGACGAAGGCCAGCCAGCCGCACACGAGGGCGAACAGGAAGGAGGTCAGGCCGGCCGAGGCGAAGTCGTCGACGCCGATCCGCCGGAAGGCATTGGTGATGACGCCGCTCAGGGCGAAACCCGCCGTCATGATCGCGGTGGTGAGGAGCTGGATGTCGGCGCGCGCCGCCTTGTCCGTGATGCCGCCGACGTCGCGCAGCCACGGGCCGATCCACAGCGTGATGCAGCCGATGAAGGCGAGCTGCTGGATCGACAGCAGCGGCTGGATGCGCCAGTAGAAGCCGTCCCGCAGCACCGTGCCGGTGATGCGGAACTGCTCGGCGAGGCTGTCCTTGGAGGCCGGCCTTGCGCGCTCCGGGACGACCGCCAGCAGGATCGCCGAGGTGACGAGGCAGACGCCAGCCAGCCAGAAGAACAGGCCCTGCCAGCTCAGCACCGACAGCGACCATTCGACGGGCAGCGTCGCGGCCATCGAGCCCAGCCCGCCGGCCATCATGTGGAAGCCGGTGATGAGGCCCCAGCGCTGCGGCGGGTACCACAGGGTGATGGCCTTGATCGCGGCCATGAGCCCGCCGGCGAAGCCCAGCCCGATCAGCACGCGGGCCACGATCAGCTCGCCGAGCGAGAGGCTCAGCCCGAACAGCGCCGAGCCCGCCGCGGCGAGGGCCAGCAGGACGGCCTGCACGCGGCGCGGGCCATAGCGGTCGAGCATCACGCCCAGCACGGGCTGGCAGCCGGCGAAGAACAGGAAGAAGGCCGAGGTGAGCAGGCCGAGATCGGCGGCGGTGATGCCGACGTCGCGCTCCAGGTACGGGAAGATGACGGCGTTCACGCCGCGGAAGATGTAGGAGAGGAAATAGGCGAAGGCGAACGGGAGGAAGACCCGCAGGAACAGGGTCGCGAAGGTCGGGGCGTTTCCGGTCATTGCTGGGTTGCTTGATCTGATTGGCGCAGGGCGCGGCGCACACCTTATGCGGCGGGCCGGGGACCGTCAAAGCGGGCGGCGACGCTACTTCGTCGTCTTGCCGTCGCCCGTGCGCGCGCGCCAGTCCGCCGGCTTCTCGCACTTGTGCGCGTAGAGCCCGGCGCCATTGAACCAGGCGATCCAGTCCTCGAGCGCATAGCGCCAGGTGTGGCGCAGGGCGGCCCAGGCCATGCCGTCGCGGACCAGGATGGCGCCCAGGTCCTCGCCGTTGACGAGGCACGTCGCCACCGGCCGGCTGAACTGGTCCTTCGCCGTGTTGCGGCAGTCGACCTTGGCATCCGACGTCAGCCGCTGCAGCGCCGCCCGCGACTTCTCGCCGACGGGCCAGCCGTCGGGGCAGACCTGCCGCGCATCCGGGAAGTCGATGCCGTGCAGGCGCCAGGAAGTGCCGCCGAGCTGCACGACGTCGTCGTCGGCGGCCTGGCCGATGGCGGGCGCCGGCAGGGCGAGGGCACCGAGGACAATGAGGATCGATCGAGCTTTCAACGAAACTTACCGCGCGGCTGCTGGCGAGTGCATCGGCAGGATACGGTCTCGGCCTAGCGGGCGTCGAGCGCGGCGAGTGCGCGCGACAGGCGATCGGCCGCGATCTCCGTGCCCTTCATGGTCCAGTGGCCGTCCGTCAGACGGTAGGTTCCGCGCAGGCCGTCGAAGGTCTCGCGCAGGTCGACGACGGGCAGGGCACGTTGCCGCAGTTCCTTCGCCAGCCGGCGGTGTCGGGCATCGGCGCCCAGCGAGGCCCCCAGATAGTTCGGCCAGAAGCGCCAGAACGCCATGTAGTCGGGGTCGACGATGCCCACGGGCAGGAGCGCGACGATCAGCTTGATGCCGTTGCGCCGCGTCAGCCGCTCCGTCGCCTCGATCCAGGTCAGCGTCTCGGCGATCATGTTGCCGCCTTCGAAGCGATCCGCCTCCTCCGGCGTGTGCACCATGCGCCATGTCCCGGTCTCCCAGTCGACCATGCCGTTCAGCAGCCAGCCGGGCAGCATCTCGCGCCCCTGCGAGCGGTCCACGAACGCCGTCGCGAAGCGATTGTCGCCACGGGCGAAGATCTCGCGGATCCTCGCTTCCGGGAGCTGCGGATAGTAGTAGCGCTTCACGTGGGCCACGATGCGGTCGACCAGCTCGGACGGCGGCAGGTCGCGCCACGCGTTCAGCATCTCGAGCTCGCCCGCGATCCTCTGGTTGTTGCGGCCGATCTCGGAGAGGCCCAGCCGGTTCACGGTGAACCAGGTCGAGCGCGGCGCGACGGTGCCCACCACGGACGGCAGCGGAAGCTCGGCGATCAGCGGCGGTATCCAGCCGCCGAACGGCACGGACACGAAGTCGTTGCCGGCATAGATCGCGAGCACGATGGCATCCGGCTTCAGGTCGAGCGCCACATCGTCGATGCGGTAGTAGTACTGGCGCGGCCCCGTGGCGGAGACGCCGAAGTTGATGGCCTCGCGGTGGCGATGCCCTTCGTCGGTCCAGCGCTTCTCGATCAGCGCCGGCAGCGTGGTGGGCAGGAAGTGTCCCTCGAGGAAGCTGTCCCCCACCAGGACCGACCGGAAGGTGACCCCCGGCGGTCGCGCGAAGGTCCGCGGCCGGTCGCGCAACGCCCAGTCGTTGTAGACGATGTCGCCGGAGGAGGTGACGGTGATCGGCCGGATGTCGCGCGCCGGATACGAAGGAACGAGGAACGAGGCGACCGCCTCGGCGCTCGCGAGGGCGACGCCCGCGAGCAGCAGGCTGAAGATTGCCCAGAAGAGGAGGCGCTTCCTCCGTTCTTCCGGCGGCGCGCCCAAGTCAGCAGCCCTTGTGCTCGGTCCGGCAGAGCTCGTCGAGCATGGGCTGCAGCCGGGAGATCATGTCGCGCGTGAAGGCGGTCATGGCCTTGGCGTTGGGATGCGGATCGGGAACCGTGACCCACAGGCTCGACGCGTCGAGATTCTCGACGCCGGGCAGGAGATCGACGAAGGGCACGTTCTGCGCATCGACCACGGCCTTCACCTTCGCCGTGACGTCGGCGAACGGATAGGGCTTGAGCTCGCGCAACTCCGGGATGTTGAAGACGATCAGCTTTGCGCCGGCCTCGCGCGCCGTCTTGGCGAACCCGGCGAGCGCCTTCTGGGTCTGCTGCCAGCCCTGTGCATTCGGCTCGTAGAGGTTGCGGTAGTAGTGCCGCCAGTCCGGCACATTGCCGAAGCTGCGCAGGAGCGAATCGACTCGATAGCCCAGCACGACCCAGGCGGCCGAGTGCATCGTCAGCCAGTCGTTGTCCTCGTAGCGAGGCATCGGCTCTGCATCGTTGATGAAGTACGACAGCACGATGATGTCGGGCTTGAGCTTCACGCCGACTTTGCGGAACAGCGTGAGTTCCTGCAGGGTGTTCAGATTGCCGACGCCGAGATTGAAGCCGTCGACCTTGCGGCCGGCCTTGACCAGGTCCTCGATCACCTGATGGGCGAACGTGTCCTTCTCGGCCACGCCCCAGCCCATCGTGGTCGAGTCGCCGACAAAGGCGATGCGCGCGACGCCGGGCGCGGCGGCCTCGGCGATCGCCGGGCCGCGGGCACCCTGGGCGTTCGTCCTCACGTCGACGCCCATGAGCGTCGCCTCGGCATTGGGACGATGGCGATGGCCGAGCTCGGGATCGTGGTCGCGCTCCTTCACTTCGCGGGCGTACTTCCACATCTCCAGCTCGTAGACCATGCCGTCATCGACGACCAGCCGGGTCAGACCTTCGAAGGCGAGGAGACAAATGAGCGTTGCGGCCAGGATCAGGACGATGTTGAACGCGGCTTTCATTGAGGATTTCGTTGGGCAGTGAACGACAGAGGAGGCAGCCGGCTGGCGCGGCCCCTCATAGCCTTTTCGGAAGTGCCCGTCACTGCCATGATGTCCCACCCCGAGCACCTCGATGCCAGGCGGTGGGCGATTGACAATGGCCCGCCCGCCCCATTGCATGTGGCCGTGACCAAGAAGCCGGACATCCAGCCGTCTGCGGACTCTGCAGTGACGCGGGGCGTCGACACCTTCCTGAAGGAGGTCGAGCGCCTGCCCGAGCGCCGCCCCGGTGGCGATCGCGGCAGGCTGCTGTTCGCGATGGATGCGACGGCGAGCCGCGAGCCCACGTGGGACCACGCCTGTGCCATCCAGGGCGAGATGTTCGTGGCGGCCGAAGCCTTGGGCGGCCTCGACGTCAGGCTGGCCTTCTATCGCGGCTTCGAGGAGTTCAAGGTCAGCCGCTGGACGTCCGATGGGCGCGAGCTTGCACGGCTGATGAGCTCGGTCCGCTGCCTGGCCGGCCGCACGCAGATCGACCGCCTGCTTCGCTATGCGGGCGAACAACGGCGGGAGAGCCGGCTCGACGCGGTCGTGTTCGTCGGCGACTGCTGCGAGGAGGACGCCGACGTCATTGGCCACGAGGCCGGCCAGCTCGGCCTCCTCGGCTTGCCCGTCTTCGTCTTCCAGGAAGGCAGTGACCGGGCGGCGTCGCGGGTCTTCCCGCAGATCGCCAAGCTCACGCGCGGCGGCTACTGCAAGTTCGACCGATCGAGCCCCGACCAGCTCAGGCGGCTGCTGGGGGCCGTCGCGGCCTACGCGGCCGGCGGCCGGGCAGCGCTTCTGAAGTACGGCCGCGAGCAGGGCGGCAGCGCCGCCCTTCTGACCAGCCAGCTGAAGTGACCATGGACCTGACTGCCGCCGTCGAGGCGTTCTTCGAGACCGAGATCCTGCCGCGTCACCGGGAATGGGTGGAGCACGTCGTGAGGCGGCGGCAGCCCGCGCCCTTCATGGACGGACTGCGGCGCCGGGCGCGCGAGGCCGGGCTGTGGAACCTCGGCCTGCCCGACCGTCTCGGCAACCGCGACTACGCCCCCATCGCCGAGATCACCGGACGTCTGCCCTGGGCCGCGGAGGTCTTCAACTGCCAGGCGCCCGACGTGCCGAACATGATCATGCTCCAGCACGCCGCGACCGCCGCGCAGAAGGAGCGCTGGCTGCAGCCGCTGCTCGACGGACGCATCCGGTCCGCGTTCGGCATGACCGAGCCCGACGTCGCCTCCTCCGACGCCACAAATATCGCGACCACGCTGCGTCGTGACGGCGAGGAATGGGTGGTCAGGGGCCGCAAATGGTACATCACCGGCGCCGCCCATCCGGCCTGCGCCTTCGTCATCGTCGTAGGGGTCTCGCGGCCCGAGGCGGCACGCACCGGCCGGCATTCCTGCGTTATCGTGCCGATGCCGGCGAAGGGGCTTCGCATCGTGCGCGAGCTGCGATTCCTGGGCTGGGAGGACAGCATCGCGCCCATCGCCGAGCTGGAATTCGACGACGTGCGCGTCCCGGCCGGGAATCTGCTGGGCGACGAGGGCGAAGGATTCGCCGCGGCCCAGGTCCGGCTGGGGCCGGCGCGGCTGCACCATTGCATGCGCGCCATCGGCACGTGCGAGGTCCTGGTCGAGCTGATGATGGCTCGGGCCGCCGAGCGGCGCGCCTTCGGCCGCACCGTCCTGGACTACGATTCGACGCAGCAGGCGATCGCACGGTCGCGCATCGAGATCGAGCAGGCCCGGCTGCTCGTCCTGCGGACCGCCGAGCGGCTCGACTCCGAAGGCCACCATGCGGTCTGGCGCGACGTGTCCATGGTCAAGGTTGCCGTGCCGGAGATGGCGCAGCGTGTGGCCGATCGGGCGATGCAGATCTTCGGCGCCATGGGGGGCAGCGACGATGCGCCGATCCATCGGGCGTTCGCCATGGCGCGGCTGCTGCGCATCGCGGACGGCCCCGATGAAGTCCACCTGCGGCAGATCTTCCGGCAGGAGCCGCCGTCGCGCTGGAGCGTCGCCGATTCGCCCTACGTCACGCCGCCATCCCGGCACGCAGAAGGCTAGGCACCAAGCAGCCGCGCGGTCCAGCGGCCGGGCAGGGTCTGGCCCAGCCACACGGCCGCCTTCGTCCCGATCGGAAAGGCGATGCGAGCGTGATTCCGCGCCAGGCCGCGGCGGATGATCGCCGAGGCGCGCTGCGCGGTCATCAGGAAGGGCATGGGGAAGGGGGCATTCGCCGTCATGCGGCTGACCACGAATCCGGGGCAGATCACGCTCACGCCGATGTCGTGCTTCTTGAGGACGTACCGGATGCTCTCGCCCCAGACCCTGACGGCCGCCTTGCTGGC
Source organism: Pseudomonadota bacterium (assembly GCA_049323495.1). GTDB lineage: Bacteria > Pseudomonadota > Alphaproteobacteria > Reyranellales > Reyranellaceae > Reyranella. The sequence goes on along the minus strand of JBMONG010000012.1, from coordinate 171,881 downwards.
ATTGTACGACGCCGAATAGGGCAGGCCGACAAAGCTCGCCAGCGAGGAGACGACGGCGATCTGGCCCTTCCGCCTCGCCATCAGCCGCGGCAGCAGGGGTTCCACCGTGTTGAACACGCCGCCCACATTGACGTCGAAGGTCTGGTGGATGCGCGCGAAATCGTCGAGGGACGAGTTGTCCTTGTCGATCGATATGCCGGCGTTGGCGATCAGAAGATCGACCGGATGGCTGTCGTCGAAGGCCGTCAGCCAGGCGGCCAAGGCCTCGCTGTTGGTGACGTCCACGGTGTCGGCCATGACCGTCGCCCCCTTGGCGCGGCATTGGCCGGCGACAGCTTCCAGACGGACTGCATCCCGGCCGTTCAGGGCGAGAGCGACACCCGGTTCGGCATAATCGATCGCCAGCGATTCGCCGATGCCGCTCGATGCGCCGGTGATGACAATGCTTGAAAAGCGTTTCATGGGATAACCTTTGGCGCCGCGTTGTATGGGCGCCGGACGGATACTAGAGTGCCTCGCCGCGACGCGGCCAGGGGAGTCACTGCGGAGTTGAACTGTTGATCGCGAGCATGACCGGGTACGCACGGGCGCAGGGATCGGATGACCGACGGCGCTGGGTTTGGGAAGCGCGCAGTGTCAACGGACGCAACCTCGAGGTCCGCTGCCGCGTGCCCCAGGGCTTCGATCGGCTCGAGAATCCGGCACGCAGCGCCGTGGCGAGCCGCCTGAAGCGCGGCAACGTGTCTCTCACGCTCACGATCTCCAGCGAGCAGCAGGGCAAGCCGCTGCGCATCAACCGTCCCTTACTCGCGGAGATGGCGCTTCTCGTCGAGGAGATCCGCAGGAGCACCGGCGCCTCCGCACCCTCGGCCGACGGCCTCCTGAGGGTGCGCGGCGTGATAGAGGAAGTGGATGAAGGCGAGGAAAGCGAGGAGGCGATCTCCACTCTCGATCGCGCCGTCGGGCAGTCGCTCGGCCAGGTCCTCGACGCTCTTTGCGCCGCCCGGGCGTCGGAAGGCGAGGCCCTGTCGAGCGTGATCGGACGCCACGTCGCGGAGATCGAGGAACTGTGCGGACGCGCCGCGGCGCGTGCCAAGGCGCAGATCGATGTCATCCGCGCGCGATTCGACGCCCAGCTGGCCGATCTTCTGGAGCGCGCGCCGCAGCTGTCGGAGGAGCGCTTTGCCCAGGAGGTGGCGCTCCTGGCCGGCAAGGCCGACGTTCGCGAGGAACTGGATCGGCTGGCGGCGCATATCTCACAGGCGCGCAGCCTCCTTGCCGATGCGCGGCCGGACAATCCTGTCGGCCGCAAGTTCGATTTCCTCTGCCAGGAATTCAATCGCGAGGCCAACACGCTCTGCTCGAAGTCGGCCGACATCGAGCTCACGCGGATCGGCATCGACTTGAAGGGCGCCATCGAGCGCCTGCGGGAGCAGGTCCAGAATGTCGAGTGACGGCGCCGCCTCAGCGATCCAGCGCCGGGGGCTCATGCTGGTCCTGTCGTCCCCGTCGGGCGCCGGCAAGACGACCCTGTCGCGCGGCCTGCTGGACAACGACTCGCACATCCAGCTGAGCATCTCCTGCACCACTCGACCAAGGCGGCCGGGCGAGCGCGACGGCGTCGACTACCACTTCGTCGACAAGGCGACGTTCCGGGGCATGATCGAGAGAGGGGACTTCCTCGAATATGCTGAAGTGTTCGGCAACTACTATGGAACGCCGCGCGCGCCGGTCGACGAGGTTCTGAATGGCGGCCGGGACATGCTGTTCGACATCGACTGGCAGGGCACGCAGCAGCTTCGCGACAAGGGCAGGGCGGACCTGGCGACGGTTTTCATCCTGCCGCCGTCGACCCGTGACCTCGAGAAGCGGCTGCTGACGCGAGCGCAGGATTCCAAGGACATCGTGGCGCAGCGGATGGCCAAGGCGGCCGACGAGATGAGTCACTGGGCGGAGTACGACTACGTCGTCGTGAACAGCGACATCGGTACGAGCCTGACGAGCCTAAAGGCGATCCTGACGGCCGAGCGGCTGAGGCGCGAGCGGCAGGTCGGCCTCTCGGATTTCGTCAAGGCGCTGCGCGAGGGGCGGTGAGCGTTTCCGCGGACGACGACTGTCCCTGCGAACGCAGGACGAGCTGCGAGGGCGTGTAGGGGCGACCGGAAAACTCCGCGATCAGCCTGTCGGTGGCGCTTTCGATCGTGTCCTCGAGGCGGCGCATGAAGGTGTGCTTGTCGAGGCCGGTCTCGATTGCGGGCAGGAATTCAACGGCCGCCCGGCCCGGCTTCTTCCACCATGAGCGGCGGTTCCACAGCAGGCCGACGGAGGTGGCGACCGGCGTCACGGGCAGGTCGAGATCGCGGTAGAGATAGTAGATTCCCGACCGGTAGCGTTCGCGTTCACCCGGCGCCATCAGGTGGCCTTCGGGATAGATTGCGATGTGGCGGCCGTCCTCGTAGGCACGCTTGGCGAACTGCGCGAGGTTCTCCCTTTCCTTGCCGCCACCGCAGGTGTCGACCCGGATCATTTGCAGGCGATAGAGGATCGAGCCGATCAGCGGGTAGTGGAAGAGCTCCTTCATGGCGACGAAGGCAATGCCCGGGATGCGGGCCGCCAGGAAGATTCCGTCGCTCTCGCTCTGGTGCTTGTTGGCGAGCAGGGCGGGCCCGTCCGCCGGAATGTGCTCGCGGCCGCGAATCTCGACTTTCATCCCGCCGATCCAGCGCGTTCCCCAGACCACGCCTTGCGCCCACCAGCGGAGCAGGGTGCGCAGAACGACCGGCGTCGGAATGGGCAGGAGCAGGATGCCCACGACCGCCGTGAGTGAAGTGAAGGTGTAGAAGAAGCCGTTGAAGGCTAAGGACCGGAGCATGGCAAGACTATAGTGAGTGAGTGCTCACTTGTCAAGGCGTGCAGAAAGCCTGACGAAGTCGCAGACGGAGAGTTCTTCCGCACGGGCCGTCGGCGCGAGGTCCAACCCGACCAGGACGTTCGTCGGATCGCTGATCACGGCCGCGAGGGAGCTGCGGAGCATCTTGCGACGCTGTCCAAAGGCGGCGGCCGTAAGCCGCTCCAAGGGCGCGAGATCGGCGAGTCGTTCGGCGCGCGGTTTCGGCGTCAGCCGTACCACGGTGGAAACCACCTTGGGCGGAGGCACGAAGGCCGACGGTGCGACGTCGAACAGGCGCTGCACGGTGCAGACATGCTGGGTCAGCACAGAGAGACGGCCATAGTCCTTCGTGCGAGGAACGGCCGCCAGTCGGTCGACCACCTCCTTCTGGAACATCAGCACCATGGCCGCGAGGTCATCGGCGCGACGCAACCAGCGAACGAGCATCGCCGTCGAGACATTGTAGGGGAGGTTGGCCACGATCTGCCGGGGCGCCGGGCCGAGATCCGCCGGCTCAAGCCTCAAGGCGTCCGCCTCGACCACCTCCAGGCGTCCGCGGGAAACCGACTGGAGCTCGCGCAGCGCAGCGATCGCACGGTCATCGATCTCCACGGCGACCACGCGGACCGCACCCTCGAGCAGCAGCGCACGCGTGAGGCCACCGGGTCCGGGGCCGACTTCGATGACGGTGCCTCGATCGAGCGGCAGCCCCGAACGCGCGATCCGTCGGGTCAGGTTGAGATCGAGCAGAAAATGCTGGCCCAGCCGTTTGCGGGCATCGAGCCCATGGGCGGCGATCACCTCCCGCAGCGGCGGCAGGCGATCGAGAGGCTCTATGTCGGATGCGCCGTTCAGGTTCGACGCCTGCGGGCCATGTCGTCGGCCATGTGCAGTGCCGCGATCAGGCTGGTAGGATCGGCCCGGCCCGTGCCGGCGATGTCCAGCGCCGTGCCATGATCAGGCGAGGTGCGCACGAACGGCAGCCCAAGCGTGACGTTGACGCCCCCGGCGAAGTCGATGGTCTTGATGGGGATCAGCGCCTGGTCGTGGTACATGCAGATCGCCGCATCGTATGTCTCGCGCGCGGCGGCGTGGAAGAGTGTATCGGCGGGGGCGGGACCGCGCACCTCGATGCCGTCATGGCGCAGCCGCTCGATCGCGGGGACGATGATGCGGCTCTCTTCGTCCCCCATGGCTCCCTGCTCGCCGGCATGGGGATTGAGCGCTGCGACCGCAAGGCGGGGGCGCTCGATGCCGAACAGCGACTGCAGCCCGGATGCCGCAAGGCGTGCCGCGCGCTCGATCAGCGCACTGTCCAGCGTCCGGACGGCTGCAGCCAGCGACAAGTGGATCGTTACGGGCACCACGCGCAGGCCAGGGCATGCCAGCATCATGGCAACGTCGACGCCGCCTGCCAGCTCGGCAAGATATTCCGTGTGGCCCGGATGGGGGAAGCCCGCGTCCTGAAGCGTCTTCTTCTGGATAGGATTCGTGACGATGCCTGCGATGTCTCCGGCGAGCGCGAGCCCGACGGCGCGCTCGATGGATTCAAGGACGGCCGGACTGTTCGCCGGATGGGGGAGACCGCCCTGCACGCCGGTGCGCAATGGCACGGGCAGCACCGGCAGCGCGGCGTCGAACACCCTGCAGGCATCGGCGGCCGATTCGATTTCGCGCAGCGGCGCGTCGATCCCGATGCTGCGTCCAAGAGACGCCAGACGCGCCGCATCGTCCAGAACCAGGAACGGACGATCACCCGCCTTACGCTTCGCCCACGCCTTCAGGCTGAGTTCACCGCCGATGCCCGCCGGCTCGCCCATGGTGACGGCGAGCGGCGCCAAGGGGTTCATTGCTGCGGTTGCTTGATGTCGATCGTCGCTTGTCGACGCAGGTCGCGCATATAGCGGCGTCCGGCGGCATCGAGCTTCTGCAGCAGGATCTGCTGGGAAATCACGTCACGCGTCGGCAGGCCGTCGCCACCGCTCTTGCCGCAGAGCGCCACCACCTGGAGTCCCTCCGCGACACGGAAGGGCCCGGCGGTGCCGCCCACATTGAGCTTCGGAATCTGCTCGTACATCTGTGGATTGGCCGCCAGATCGCCGACCCTGATGCTTCGCAGGTCGCCCGACGTGGCGCCCTTGAGCTCGCGCGCACGGGCGTGGAGATCGTTGCAGCTCCTGATCCCGGCAAGTGCCTGCTGCGCCTCCGTCGTGGCCCGATTCACCTCGTCTGGCGAGGCGTTGACCGGCAGAGGCAAGGTCATCTGCGTGAGATTGAGGCGCAGATCGTCGGGCCGGGCGGCGGCGAACTGCCGCCGGTCGATGACGTAGAGAATGTGCCAGCCGGAGGTGCTGCGAATCGGTTCCGAGAACTGCCTGACCGGCAGGTTCTGCAGCGCCGCATCCAAAGCCGGATCGAGCGTGCCGGGCAATATCCAGCCGAGCTCTCCGCCGGACTGCGCCGTCGCGCCCTGGGAGAATTGCTGGGCGACGGCACCGAAGGGCGCGCCGCGCTTAAGCTGATCCACGATGCGATCGGCGCTACGCTTGGATTCGTCGGCCAGGTCCACTCGGTCGATCGGAACGAAGATCTCGGCCACTCGCGACTCAGTCTTACCCACGTTGGAGCGCATCCGGTTCAGGGCGTCGTCGATCTCCGCTTCGGAAACGTCGACCTGCCGTCGCACGCGCCGCCGGATGATGTTGCTCCAGGCGATCTGGGCCTCGATCTGCTGGATGGCGATGTCGAAGGGTACGCCGGTGCTCTGGATGTATTGCTTGAATTGCCCGCGGGCCATCCCGGCGGCGCGCTCGATGTCGGAGAGACGCTGCTGGAGCTCCGCATCGCTCGGTTTCATCCCCAGCCGCTTGGCATCCTGCAGCTGAAGCCGCTCATCGATCATCTGCCGCAGAATCTGAGGGGCCATCCGCTGCCTCAGATCCGGGCTGTCCTGGAGACCGGTCGTGCGGATGGCGAACACCACGCGCTGCGAAAGATCAAAATCCGTGATGGCGTCATCATTCACGCGTGCCAGCACGCGCAAACCCTGTGCCGACGCGAGGACCGGCATCAATGTGATGACGACCGTGAGGAGGATTCGAAGGGAGAGAGACGACATTGCACCGGCGGTTTTGGAGAGGTTCATTATTATATTCCGCAACACTTGTGCTGCAACGGACCGCGAAAGCCTTAGTGGGGGACTATGGCAAGATGCGGGCGCGCTTGACGCTTGGCACCCAGTGGTTTAGCCGAAACACACAGGGGCCAGGGGCAAAAAGGGGCAACGATCCGACGAATGACGACCGCTCGCCGATCGATCAGTGCCGCCAGTGCCTGGGACCGGATCTGCTCCGGCCTCGGATATCACCTCGACAATCTCGGCCGGTGGCTGATCGTGAATGCGCCCGCGATCGGTTCGAGCTATGCGGCCTCGCTTGCCCCGGGCACCCCGCGCCTGAAGCCGCGGCCGGGCTGGGTCTTTGCGCAGGAATACTATGAGCAACGGCGTTGGTTGGCCTGTCGCCGCGGCGCCCTGTGGGAGGCTGCGCGCGAGAAGGACCTGGCTGTCCCCATCACCGTGCGCTGGCACAGCGGAACCACGGTCGATCTGACGCTGGGCAACGACAACAGCCTCTGCCTTTATGTGTGCGGATCGTTCGAACCGAACGAGTTCGCCTTCCTCGATCGCGTCCTGCGCCCGGGCATGGTGTTCATCGATGTCGGGGCGAACGATGGCTACTATACCCTGTTCGCTGCCCGTCGCGTCGGGCCGACGGGGCGCGTGGTCGCGGCAGAACCAAGCTCGCGCGAACGCGCCCATCTCCAGCGCAACCTCGGACGCAATGGCCTCGACAACGTGACGGTGGTTCCGGCCGCGATCGGGTCGACGTCGGGGCTGGCCGACCTGCACCTGGCGCACGGAGTGCATGCCGGCCACAACACGCTCGGAAGCTTCGCACATGACGATGTCGTGCGGGCCAGCCTGGAAAGGGTGCCGATCGAACCGCTCGATTCGGTTGTCGCCCGCCTCGCCCTGTCGCACGTCGATTTCATCAAGGTGGATGTCGAGGGCGCCGAGGCGCGCGTGATCGCTGGCGCCGCGAACGTGCTAGCCACGATGCGGCCGATGATGCTGCTCGAGGTCAATGACAAGGCGCTGCGGGCCCAGGGTCACTGTGCGCAGTCGCTCGTCGACACCTTGCGTGCCGATCTGCGTTACGAGATCTTCGTGTTCTCGCCCGCGACCGGCATGCCCGTGAAGCCGCGCGACGGCGAGCCATTCTCCTCGAACGTGGTGGCCGTACCCGCCGAGCGCGTTGCGGATGCGATGGCGGCCGGCTGAACAGGTCCCGCCTTCGCTTGGGCCTTCGACGCGTCGTGATGGGCTGACATAATCGATTTGGCCCTCAGCGCAGGCCCGTCAGGTACGCAAGCCACGCCGCGCCCGGGCGCCCCGCCAGCGTAGCGTGGTCAGTCGGAGTGCCGGGGAGCGGGCAAGGCGAGTCCCTGGTCGCGAGGGGAAACGATGGGATTCTGGATCGGCCACCAGATGCCCAGCGCCGGATCGTTCCAGAGCAGCGTGAACTGGCCGGCGCGGTCGTACTCCGTGCTCTGCTTGTAGTGGAAGATCGCCCGCTCGCTCATGACGACATGGCCGTTGCCGAAGTTCGGCGGCACCAGAACCTGGAGCCGGTTCGTGTCCGAGAGGGTGAAGGCCTCCCATTGGCGATACTGCGAAGAGGTCGGGTCGTTGTTCACCACGACCATGTAGAAGCTGCCGTAGAGGCAGGAGACCAGCTTCCAGGTTTTCGTGTCGCCATGGATGCCGCGCAGGACGTGGCGGTGGGAGATCGATATGTCATCCTGGATGAAATCGATCGGGATTCCAGCCGTGAAGTAGGCATGCCTGTTGTAGGTCTCGATGTAGTGACCCCGAAAATCCTCGAACACGGTCGGCGGCTTGATCAGCAGGACGGACTCGAGTTTGGTCGTGCGTACTTCCATGGCTGGCCCCTATGAACTCATTTGGCCGCGTGCTCCGTTCCGAGCAGCTCTTCATTGCAATAGATGATTCGCGATCCTGTGAAGTCGGCCGTGACCGGTACCGTGATCAGGTGCGACAGCGCCGCGCGAACCGCAGGCTGCCGCTCCGGAGGGACGACGAAGACCATGAAGCCCGTGCCGCCGGCGCCCAGGAGCTTCCCGCCGATCGCACCTGCGCGAAGGGCGTCGTCGTAGGTGCGGTCGATCGTCGTCGTGGTGGTGCCGTCCGCAAGCCCTCGCTTCAGTTTCCAGCTTTCGTGCAGCAGGGCTCCGAATTCGCTCATCCGCCCGGCATGAAGCAGGTCGGCGGCGACCTCCACCATGCCACGCATGCGTGTCATGTGAGTGGCGTTCGCTTCCAGGTTGTTGATCAGCTTCTTGGCGAAGTCGGACGAGAGCCGGCTGCTTCCCGTGTAGAAGAGCATCAGCCATTCCTCGAAGCCCTTCCTCCGGGCATCGTCCAGCCCGAGCGGCGTGACGGAAAAGGACCCGTCGGTCTCGAAGTTGATGATGTTGAGGCCGCCATAGGCGCTGGCGATCTGGTCCTGGCAGCCGACCGCTTCCTTGAGATGGACCTGCTCCAGCTCCATCGCGCGCATGGCGAGGTCGCGAGCATCGAGCGTCCGGCCCCGCATGGCCGTCAGGACGTTGATCAGACCGACGGCGAAGGCCGAGCTGGAACCGATGCCGGAACGCGCCGGCAGATCCCCTTGGTGGAAGAGTTCGACCCCTTCATGGTCATCGTAGCCTAGGACCTCCAATCCAGCCCGGACGGCGGGGTGCTGGATGTCGGCCAGCGCGTCGACGGCCTCGATGTGGGACCAGATGATGCGATGCCGCATGCCGAAGAAGGGCGGCAGGAAGCCCGTCCCAATGTAGCAATACTTGTTGATGGCCATCGACAGGACAGCGCCGCCGTGGCGGCGGAACCAGGCAGGGTAGTCGGTGCCGCCGCCGAAGAACGAGACCCGATATGGCGTGCGGGAGATTGCCATCAGCATCGTGAGCCATGCACCTTTCTGACTGTCGCCGCGCTGCCGATCCGCCGTGGTCAGCGGGTCAGGAAGCGGTTGCCTTCCGTTGCAATGCGCTCCCGCCAGTAGTCCAGCAGGTCGCGCAGCGTCTTTTCGTGTGGAATCTCGGGCTGCCAGCCGGTGTGGGCGCGGAACTTCGCCGTGTTGGGCACCTGCAGGTCGGCATCGATGGGGCGGAGGCGATCGGGGTCGACCTCCACGCGGATATCGGCCCTGCAGGGCGAGAAGGAGATCAACGTGTCGAGGATGTCCTTCACCGTGCAGGAGTGACTTCCTCCGATGTTGTAGTAGGCGCCGGGGACCGGATCCACCGTGACCAGCATGTAGTAGGCACGCACGGCGTCGCGCACGTCGGCGATAGTGCGAAGCGATTGCAGATTGCCGACCTTGACCACCGGCGGAATGCGACTGTGCTCGATCATCGCGATCTGCTTGGCGAAGGTCGATTCGGCAAAGACGTCGCCCCGCCGCGGGCCGGTATGGGTGAACATGCGCGTGGTCATCACCGTCATGCCGTAGGCTTCGGCATAGAAGCGGCCGACGAGATCGGTACCGACCTTGGAGATCGCGTAGGGCGATGCCGGATGAAACGTGCATTCCTCGTCGATCGGCAATTTCTGCCGGGGGACGCGGCCGAACACTTCCGAGGAGGCGCAGACATGGATAACCGCCTTGGGCGCGTGCTGCCGCAGTGCGTCCAGTACGCGAACCGTGCCCTGGATGTTGGTATCCATGGTGTCGAGCGGCGAATCGAAGCTGGTGCGCGGAAAACTTTGGGCAGCCAGGTGGAAGACGTAGTCCGGCCGGGCATTGGCCACCACGTTCTGGATGGACATCGTGTCGCGCAGGTCTCCGTAGAGCAGGGAGACACGGTCTCCGGAATTGATGCGCGGGGCGATGTTGACGAGATTGTCGAGCGGGCTGCGCCAGCGGCACATCCCCACGATGTCCCAATCCGTCCGTTCCAGCAGGAACTCGGCAAGGTGGGAGCCGACCATCCCCGTGATGCCGGTAATCAGCGCTCGCCGAGCAGCCATCTTCCCCCTGGTCCCCGCGGTCGATAAGGCGGTCTAATTAATCGACGGAAGGACAAAAGGCCACCCCGGCCGCGACCGACCGGTTTTGGGGCCAGGAGGGGCTCATTGCCTTGGGAGTCGGACGTCTCTATGGTCCCGCTGACCTCCAGACAACGACAACCGCGATGAGTCTTGCCCGCGAGCCCCTTCCGACAGACACGGCGATTCGATTGTTCAAGAGCCTGTTCCTGGCTCGACGTTGCGAAGAATACATCGTCAAACACTACCCAGAGAATGAGATGCGCACCCCCATGCACATGTCCATGGGGCAGGAATTCGTTCCCGTGGGCGTCTGCGCCGCCCTAGAGGGGAAGGCCGACGTGTTTGCCTCCTATCGCAGTCACGCGGCCTTCCTCGCCCAGACGCACGATACCGACAGGTTCTTCTCGGAACTCTATGGTCGCACCTCGGGAACCGGCGAGGGGAAGGGCGGCTCCATGCATCTCGCCGCCCCGGACGAGGGGCACATGCTGTCGACCGGCGTGATCGCCACGCAGATCCCGGTGGCCGTGGGCGCTGCCTTCGCGAACAGGCAGCTCGGCAACGGGCGCACGGCCGTGGCCTTCTTCGGCGACGGAGCGGCGGACGCGGGCGTGTTCTGGGAGAGCGTCAATGCGGCGGCGTTGTTCGGCCTTCCCGTCCTGTTCGTCTGCGAGGACAATGGCTATGCGGTGGACACGCCGCGGGAAGCACACCAGGCACCCGCCTCGCTTTGCGACGCCGTGCGGCCGTTCGGCTGCGATACCTACTCAGACGAGAGCGGCGATGTCGAAAGCGTCTACGTACTTGCCCGCGCCGCTACCGAGAAGGCGCATCGCGAGCGCCGTCCTGCATTCCTGAACATCAAGTGCTGCCGGTACCTTGAGCATGTCGGCATCGGCACCGACTGGAACTGGGGCTACCGCGACCGATCCGCCGTCGAACGTGAGTGGATCAGTCGCGACGCCCTTAAGGTGCAGCGGGCGAGGCTGGTCGCCAGCCAGGTCGGAGAAGAATCGATCGCCGCGATGGAACGGGAGATCGATCTGACCATCCAGGCAAGCGTAAGGAAGGCGGCGGCAGCCCCCATTCCCGCCCCGGAGAGGCTCCACGCAGGTGTATTTCATGAGAAGGCTTGACTACTCCGGCGCCATCCGGGAGGCGATGTCGCAGGAGATGGAACGGGATCCGCGGGTCTTCGTGTACGGCATCGGCGTGCCGACCTGGTCCTCCATCTTCGGGACGACCAAGGGGCTTGCCGAGAGGTTCGGCAAGGAGCGCTGCTTCGACACACCCATATCCGAAGATGCGATGACGGGGTTCGGGCTGGGCGCCGCGATCCGCGGCCTGCGCCCGATACATGTCCATATCCGGGTCGACTTCATGATCCTGGCGACGAACCAGCTCGTGAACATGGTCTCCAACTACATCTACTCGACGGGAGGCAAGCTCAAGGTGCCTCTCGTCGTGCGCGCCGTCATCGGCCGCGGCTGGGGGCAGGGTGCCCAGCACAGCAAGAGCCTGTTCTCCAACTTTACCCACATTCCCGGGCTCAAGGTCATCGCACCGACGACGCCTGCCGACATGAAGGGCATGCTGACCGCCGCGATCCGCGACGACAATCCAGTGATCTGCTTCGAGCATCGCTGGCTCTACTGGGCGGAGGAGGAGGTCCCCGAGGAACCCTACGAAGTGCCGCTGGGCGTCGGGCGGATCCTGAGGCCCGGGCGCGACGTGACGGTGGTCGGGCTGTCATGGATGAACGTCGAGGCGCGGCTCGCCGCGGACATCCTGCAGAAGCGCGGGGTGTCGCTCGAGATCGTCGATCCGCGTACGCTCGCGCCGCTGGACGAGAATCTGATCGTGGAGTCGGTCAGGCGCACGGGCCGCTGCATCGTCGCCGACTGCGACTGGGTCGAGAGCGGTTTCAGCGCGGAACTCTCGGCGCGCATCAACGAACGATGCTTTGGACAGCTCAAGGCACCGGTGAAGCGCATCGGGTTCGCCCATACGCCCTGCCCGACAGTGCGCGAGCTCGAGAACGAATTCTACCCAAATGCCAGGACCATCGTGCGCGCGGCCGAGGAAATGCTCGGGCTCGAGCCGGCAAATCTCGATGGCGAGGATTTCTTCAGTCACGAGCGGCGCTTCCGGGGACCTTTCTAGTGGTGCCGCGGGCGATCGACCTTTGGACGGTGCGCCGGCGTCCCGCTCGTCACCATCGTCGCATCGGGACGGAAGGCGAATGAACCTTGGCCTCGAAGGAAAGTTCGCCCTGGTGACGGGCGGCAGCCACGGTATCGGCCTTGCATCGGCGAGGCGACTTGCGGCCGAAGGCTGCCATATCGCGATCTGCTCGCGGTCGCAGGAACGGCTGGACGCGGCGCTGAAAGAACTCGAACCCTTCGGAGGGCGGCTGCTGGTCGTGACGGCGGACGTCCTCGAGGCGGAGGCCGCCGACCGCGTCATGGACATCGTCGATGCAGAATGGGGCGGTCTCGACATCCTCGTGAACAATGTCGGCGGCGGCGGACGGTGGGGGAAGGAAACCGTCGAGGATACCGATCTCCGCGTCTGGTCCGAGGTCCACGAAAAGAACGCCATGGCGGCGGTGCGATTCACCCGACGTGCCCTGCCGCACATGCGCCGTCGCAAGTGGGGGCGGGTGGTCACCATCACCTCGATATACGGTGGCAAGGAGGGCGGCGGGCGGCCCTGGTTCACGATGGCCAAGGCTGCGGAGACCGGACTCATGAAGTCCTTGTCGGCGATGGCCTATCTGGTCCGCGAGGGCATCACCTTCAATTCGGTGGCGCCAGGTGGCATCTACATTCCCGGGACGGGTTTCGAGGACGAGCAGCGCCGCGACCCGGAGGGGTTCCGGCGCATGGTCGACCAGGAGTATCCGCTCGGGAGGCTGGGGACGCCGGAAGAGGTGGCCGCCGTCGTGGCCTTTCTCTGCTCGACCGAGGCGAGCCTCGTGAACGGCGCCAACATCACGGTGGACGGTGGCCAGAGTCGCAGCTTTTGAGCAGCGGCGGAGCCGTCTGGGGTGGCAGGATGAACGATTGCCAGACGGTCCTGGCTCCGTTAGCAGTCCTGCCTAAATCGAAGCCGGGGAGCATCTGTCTGTGAAGGATGAAGCGGTCTACCGCCGGCTGTTCCGGACGGCTCTGCTCATACGACTCGTGGAAGAGCGGATCATCGAGCTCTACCCGTCCGACAAGATCCAGAGTCCCGTCCATCTCTCGATCGGGCAGGAGGCCGTCGCCGTCGGTGTCTGCGACGGTCTGCAGCCGGAGGACCTGGTCTTCGCGACCTATCGCTCGCATGGCTTCTACATCGCCAAGGGCGGGCCGCTGGACGCCATGTTCGCCGAGCTCTACGGGCGCAAGGGCGGCATTTCCGGCGGCAAGGCGGGCTCGATGCATCTCGCCGCGCCCGAAGTCGGCCTGATGGGTTCGTCCGCCGTGGTCGCCAGCACGATCCCCCATGCGGTCGGCGCAGCGATGAGCTTCAAGCGGCGCGGGACCCGTCAGATCGCCGTGGCGGTGTTCGGTGACGGCGCCACGGAGGAGGGCGTCTATCACGAGAGCCTGAATTTCGCGGCGCTGATGAAGGTGCCGGTGCTGTTCGTGTGCGAGGACAACGGCCTTGCCGTGCACAGCCATCGGCCGGTCCGGCAATCCTACCGGCTGCCCGAGCATGCTGCTGCGTACGGCATTGCCAGCCGCCGCGTCGAGGAAGGCTGGGACATGCTGACGATCCGGCAGGCGACGCTCGACGCCGCGGTCCGGGTCCGGGCCGGGGAGCCCTTCGTGCTCGAGATCGCCACGTCGCGGTACAAGGAGCATGTCGGCGTGGGCGAGGACTTCCATTTCAACTATCGCACGAGCGACAGCGTCGATGCCTGGAAGGCGCGCGATCCCTTGATCAGCGATGCCAAGCTCGTCGAGACGTTCAGGCCGGACCTCGTCCGCGAGATCGACGCGGCCGTGGCCTTCGCCGAGGCCAGCCCGAGCCCGGGCAAGGCCGAACTGCTGACGGATGTGATCTGATGACGCTCACCATGGCGAGTCCGCGCCAGGACAGCCGCGTGCTCTCTTATGCCGGCGCCTTGCTGGAGGCGATGGACGGCGCACTGGCCGACCATCCGAACGTCTTCATCATGGGGCAGGGAGTCGACGACTTCAAAGGCATCTTCGGTTCCACGACGGGGCTCGCCGAGAAATACGGTCCGACGCGGGTCTTCGATGTTCCTCTCATGGAAGAGGGGATGACCGGGGTGGCGATTGGCGCCGCTCTCGCGGGCGACTATCCGATCACCACACATATCCGCGCCGACTTCGCCTTCCTGGCGATGAACCAGATCCTCAACCTGGCTGCCAAGTATCGCTACATGTTCGGCGGCCTGATGCGGTGCCCGATGCTGATCCGCATCGTCGTCGGCAGGAGCTGGGGCCAGGGGGCGCAGCATTCCCAAAGTCCGCAGGCCACGTTCGCACACTATCCGGGGCTGACCGTCGTCATGCCCTCCAGCAGCCAGGCCGTCCTCGACATGTATCCGGCGATCATCAACCGCCATCCTGGCCCGGTGATCAGCATCGAACACCGGCTGCTCTACAATCTCGACTTCAGCGTGTCGGCGTCCGGCGCGCGAATTCCGCTCTCGAGCTATATCGCGCGCGAAGGCACAGACGTTACCGTGGTGGCCACGTCGGTCATGGTCCTGGAGGCCCTGAGGGCCGCGCAGTATGCCGAGGAGCGGGGCGGCGTTTCGGCCGAGATCATCGATCTCAACTCGATCAGCCATCCGGACTGGGATCTGGTGGCCGACAGCGTGCGCCGGACCGGCCGGCTGGTCGTGGCCGACACCTCATGGCTCGAGTACGGCGTTGCCGCCGAGGTGTGCCGTCAGCTCATGATGCGCGACCCGGGGCTGCTGCGCCGGCCGCCGTCGATGCTGGGGATGGCGCCCGCCCCATGCCCCACCGCCAAGAGCCTGGAGGACATCTACTATCCCAGCCAGCACGAGACGGCGGACGCCATCCTCACGCAGGTCAAGGGAGCGGGCCATGGCGTGCCGCTGCCGACCGAGCGTTCCATGACCGAGGGCTACAAGCGGTTCCGCGGACCGTTCTGACGATACCAGGCGACGGTGCGGCGCAGCCCTTCCTCGAGAGACGTGCGTGCCTCGAAACCCAGCACCTCGCGCGCCAGGCTGTTGTCCATCAGGCGCACCGGAATGGTGGTCGGCCGCGACGGGTCATACCGGACACCGGCATCCGTGTAGCCATCGACCTCCAGGGTCTTCTCGAGGATCGCCCGGACCGAATGGCCGACGCCCGAGCAGATGTTGACGGCGAAGTAGGGCCGTTCGATCGCCGCGGCGGCCAGCAGGCCTTCGATGAAGTCGTCTATGTAGATGAGGTCGCGAACGTCGCTGCCGGTACCCCAAACCTCGATCGGGCGCTGCCGCTCGACCACGCGGCGCACCAGGGCCGCCGTCACATGGCTGACGGCGAAATCATACTTGTCGTACGGACCGTAGACGTTGGAAGGCCGAACCACGACCGTGGGCAGCGGCCGGGCGATCTTCTCGGCGTAGGTCCGGCAGAGGACCTCGGCGTACCGCTTCATCCAGCCGGCCGCGAAGTAGACATCGTGCGGGTCGCCATCGAACATCTCGTCCTCGCGCACCGGCCGGTCGGCCGTAGGAGGGTAGGCGGCCCCGCTGGAGACGAAGCAGAACCTGCCGACGCCGGCGCGATGGGCCGCTTCGAGCATCTGCGTGTTGATGAGGACATTGGGCGTGACGTGGACCAGCGGCGTCGACCGGATGACGGCGGCACCGGATGTGTGGGCCGCGCAGAGGAACACGTAGTCCATGCCCTCGACGGCGCGCGCGCAGTCCTCGGCCGACCGAAGATCGCATTTCACGATCTGGGCATCGGCAAATTCGGCCTGCAGCGGGCGATCGTGGACGGTGAGCCGCAGGCGGGCTCCACGCGCCGCGAGGGCCAGGGCGAGGTTCGTGCCGATGAAGCCGGCACCGCCGGCAATGAGAATGTTCCTGCCTGAGAAATCCATCTTCCGTCCGAGACCGAGACCGGCCGCCCAAAGACCACGAAAAGACCTTCAGTCACAAGGGATTGCGGCCTCATATTGCATTGCATCACGGGGTGGGGCAGCTTAGGCCTACGCGATGCCAAAACCGGTTCGAGTCGATGCGATGCCCGCCGCCGCCGCTGGGGAGACGTCCTCGGCGCGAGGGAGCGTCCGTGTCGGCCTGGTGCAGATCAACAATTCCTTCTCGGGCCAGAACTATCTGCCTTACTCGGTTGCGCTGCTCCAGACCTATGTGCAGAGGAAGGCGGCCGATCCCGCGCGCTATAGCTTTCTCCCGCCGCTGTACAAACGGGTCCGCATCGCCGACGCCGTCGACGCGCTCAAGGATGCCGACGTGGTGGGCTTCAGCACCTACGTCTGGAACGGCAGGATCTCCCTGGAGATCGCGCGTCGGCTGAAGGGGCTGAAGCCCGACATTGCCATCGTATTCGGCGGTCCGCACGTGCCCGACCAGCCTGAAGCGTTCCTGCGTGCCAATCCCCAGATCGACCTCGCGGTCCACAACGAGGGGGAGCGGACGTTCCTGAAGCTCCTGGAGGCCTTTCCGGATCGCGACGCATGGGCGGCTCTGCCCGGAGTCAGCCTGCTCACGCCGGACGGCGGTTTCGTGCGCAATCCAAACATCGACCGCCTGCGCGACCTCGACGAGATCCCCTCGCCCTTCCTGGAAGGTGCGTTCGACGCCATCATGGCGGCCAACCCCAACGAGAGCTGGATCGGCCTCTGGGAGACCAACCGCGGCTGCCCTTTCCGCTGCACTTTCTGTGACTGGGGGTCTGCGACGGCCGCCAAGGTCACGAAGTTCGGCGAGGACCGCCTCTACCGAGAGGTCGACTGGTTTGCCGGAAAGAAGATCGAGTACATCTTCTGCTGCGACGCCAACTTCGGCATCCAGAAGCGCGACGTCGACATCGCCAACTATGTCGCCACGATCAAGAAGGAAACGGGGTATCCGGTCGCGCTTTCCGTGCAGAACACCAAGAATGCGACGGAACGCGCCTACGAGACGCAGAAGATCCTGTCCGACGCGGGCCTGAACAAGGGTGTGGCGCTCTCGATGCAGAGCGTCGACATGGCAACGCTGCAGGCCATCAAGCGCGACAACATCTCGCTCGGTACGTACATGGAGCTGCAGCGCCGGTTCACGCGCGACAAGGTGGAGACCTATTCGGACCTCATCCTCGGCCTGCCTGGAGAAACTTACGACTCGTTCGTGTCCGGCGTCGACCGGCTCATCGAGAACGGACAGCACAACCGCATACAGTTCAACAACCTGTCGATCCTGCCGAATGCCGAGATGGGAGATCCGGCCTACCAGGCGAAGTACGGCATGGTCACGGTCGAATCGCGGATCATCAATATCCACGGCGAGCGGATAGAGCTCGACGACGATGTGCCCGAAGTGCAGGACCTCGTCGTGGCGACGGCTGCGATGCCGGCAGCCGACTGGCGGCGCACGCGGGTCTTCTGCTGGATGACGGCCCTGCTGCACTTCGACAAGCTGTTCCAGATCCCGCTCATCCTGGCCCACGGCATCTCCGGCATCGCCTATCGCGATCTGATCGAGGCGTTCATGGCGGCGGATCCCGAGCGCTATCCGCTGATCGCCGAGATCAACGCGTTCTTCCACGAGGAGGCGAAATCGATCCAGCAGGGCGGCGCCGAGTATGTGTTCTCCAGGGAGTATCTCGGCATCTACTGGCCGGCCGACGAGTTCATCTTCGTCGAGCTGACGGCGAAGGGGCGCTTCGATGCGTTCTACGCCGAGGCGGGCCGGCTGCTCTCTGAGACCGTGGCGGCCAAGGCCGCCGGGCTGCCGATGGACATCATCGACGAGGCGATCCGGCTCAACCATGCCTTGGTCCATCAGCCCTTCCCCAAGGACAATCTGACCGTGCGCCTGCGATACGACCTGCTCGACTATTGGCACAGGGTGCGCGCCGGCGAGCCGGCGGTCCTGCACGAGAAGCCCATGGCGATCGTGGTCGATCGGACGAGCAAGCCCTACGACGATCTCCAGAAGTGGTGTCGCGAGATCGTCTGGTGGGGCAACAAGAAGGGTGCCTATCTCCATGCGCCGCGGCCCGTGGCGATCGCCCCGGAGCTGGCCGGCCACTACTGATCTTCGGGGCCACCACGCATGAACTACCGGGCCTTGGGGCGTACCGGCATCGCCGTGTCGGAGATCGGCTTCGGCGCCTGGGGCATCGGCGGCCGGACAGGCGGCCATACCTCCTATGGCGATACCGATGACCGCGTGTCGGTCGCCGCCCTTGCCAGGGCGCACGAATGCGGCATCACGTTCTTCGACACGTCGGCCGCCTATGGCAACGGGCATAGCGAGGCACTGATCGGGAGGGCATTCCGCGGGCGTGACGATGTCGTCGTTGCGACCAAGGCTGGATACGAAGCCTGGGACAAGCCGGCCGATTTCTCCGCCGCGGCCGTCGTAGCCTCGACGGAACGCAGCCTGCGCCGGCTGCAGACCGGCCGGATCGATCTGTTGCTGCTGCACAGCGCTCCGCCCGATGCGCTTCGACGGGAGGACCTGCGGCGAGCCCTGGAGCGGCTGGTCGATGACGGCAAAGTCCGCGCATGGGGGCTCTCTGCGAAGAGCCCGAGCGATGCGCTCGCCGCCATGGCGATCTGTGAAGTGCCGGTGATCCAGGCCAACTTCAACATGATGGACGTCCGAGCGGTGACGGGCGGCCTGTTCGCGGAGCTGTCCCGCTGCGGAACGGGATTCATCGCGCGTACGCCGCTCTGCTTCGGCTTCCTGACAGGGACCGTCACGCGTCGGACGGCGTTCCCTCCGGGAGACCACAGGCTCGCATGGCCGTCCAGGCAGCTGGCCAATTGGATCGACGGCGCGACGGACCTGCTCGATGCAGTTGCTGCCGCGCCCGGCGCGCCGGCCGTTCGCGCAGCGCTGCGCTTCTGTCTGTCCTTCGGCGAGGTGGCGACGACCATTCCGGGTATCCTCACGCCCAGGGAGGCAGAGGAGAACGCCGGCGCCAGCGCCCTGGGGCCTTTGGCCGCCGAGGCCGTAGAAGCCGTGCTGCGGATCAATCGTCAGCGGCAGTTCTTCGTCGCGGGGCCGAAACCGTCCTGACCAGGTCGAGCAGGTTGCCGCCGCGGAAGAGGTGGCCCTGGATGCCCGCGGCCGCAGCGGCTTCGATATCCGTCTGCCGATCGCCCACCATGAACGACGCCTTCGCGTCGATCGGCCACTCGGCCAGAAGCTTCTTCAGCATGCCTGGCCCGGGCTTGCGCAGGTCGGAGACGCGCCGGTACGTTTCGACGGCGCCGTCGGGATGGTAGGGGCAGTATTCCGCGCAGTCGAAGTGGGCGCCGTCCTTGCGCAGCTCGGCGTTCATCCAGTCATGGAGGCTGCGCACGTCGTCCTCGCAATAGTAGCCGCGGGCCACGCCGGCCTGGTTGGTGACGACGAAGACGAAGTAGCCGCAGTCGTTCAGCCAGCGCACGGCCTCGCGTGCACCCGGGACCCAGCGCACCTGCTCGGGGCGGTGCACGTAACCGGAATCTTCGTTGAGCACCCCGTCCCGGTCGAGGAAGGCGGCCGGGCGGCGGAGGATCGAGGGCACCAGATGCTGGGCGCGCCGGTAGTCCTCGGGGATGCCGATGTCGATGAACGGCGCGTCGAGGACGCTGCCTTCGATCAGGCCTTCGGCGGCGAGCGAAGGCAGGACGTCGCGCTCGAGGGAGCAGGGCGGAGCGCCGATGCGGGACAGGATAGCCTTGTGCACGACATAGACGCCCGCGTTGATCGGCAAATCGGCGCCGCCTGCGGCACTGAAACTGTGCACGCGCCCCCCGCCCACGCCGACGCGGCCGTAGCGGCTGCCTTGGATTCCCCTGGCGAGGGCCATGCGCACGAGCCCCGGCCAGGCGTTGCCAGGGGGAGGGCAGAGGGAGAGCCAGTTGAAATCCAGGAGCGAATCGCCGTTGAGCAGGAAGAACCGCTCGTCCAGCCGCTCCGCCGCCAGCGCGAGCGCGCCGGCGGTGCCTGCCGGCTGCGGCTCCGTCACCGCCTCGACGGCCATGTCCCTGATCGTGCGCCCATCGTAGTCGCGGGTAATGTCGTCGGCGCGATAGCCGCAGAGCAGGAGTGCGCGCCGGATGCCGTGCCGGCTGGCTTCGTCGAGCAGGTAGTCGAGGAAGGGCCGGCCGCCGACGTCCAGGACAGGCTTCGGCCGCGATGCCGTGAGGTCCTTCAGCCGGGTGCCGAGCCCGCCGACGAGAAAGACGGCCTGTTCGATCATCATGCCGCGGCAACGTCGCCGGCGGTCCTGTTCCAGCTGGCGCGGCAGAGCAGCCGTTCCTCCAGGGGCTGGTCAGCCAAGCCCCAGTTCTCCGGCTGGTTCAACTCGGGAACCTCGCCCTGCGCCCAGGCCTCGGCACGGGTGACGAAGTTCCGTTCGAACGACAGGCCGAGGACGTTGTCGATGCCCCGGATCTTGCGCTTGGGATAGTTGAAGTGGCTGCGTGCCAGCGAGTGCAGGCGCCACCAGCGGGCGCGCGTCAGCGCAGCGTCCAGCCTGGCCTGCCAAGGTTCGAAGACCGGCGTGACCCGGCTGGAGAAGAGATGTGCATGGAGGCCTTTGAAGACGCGGCAGACCGGCGGCAGGCAGGTCTCCTGCAGACCGAGCGCCGCCGCGGCATGCATGACCAGCGAATCGCAGTCGAGAGAAAGTACCGTTCCATCGAGAGGGAAGCCGCGGACCGTTCGCCACATGGCCCCGCTCATCAGCAGGAAGTCGCCGCAGGCGTTGGTATGCAGGTCGCGGATGTGCCATTGCGAGGATCTAGGAAGCCGGCCGTGGCGCGTGCCCTCCACGTGCGACAGCTTGTCGAGGAGGGCCGTGTCCTCCAGTTGGACGAGATCCTCCGCGGGCAGAACGACGTCGATGCGGTCGCAGCGATACATCGCTTCCTCGCTGAGGGAGCGCTGAGCCAGCATCCCGACCAGTTCGGCGGACAGATAGGAATCGGCGGCCTTGGGGGTGACGAAGGCCCCCCGCGCACGGCGCAGGCCGACATTGGCCGCCGCGGCGGGATTCATGCCCCATTCGTCAGCTCCCCGGAATGGCCGGTGGTGTTCTTCGCCGACGATGATTCCACGGATCTGGACGCAATCGTCCTGCGGCAGCGGGCCGAGCGAATCGATGATCAGAGGACGGCCGGCGGGCGGATTCCACTCCACGAGGAGCAATTCGGCCGGAAGGCCGGCCCGCTGGAGCTGGCGGGCAAGGAAGCCGGTAGCCCTTTTGACACGCAGTTCGAAATCATTGGTGTAGCCGTCGTTTCGAAAGTACGACACGAACGAAACGTATGGTGCGACGGCGTTCACGTTGAACTGCTCTGATGAAGGGAACAACCTCTAGCCCTATACGGGATTCGGAATTGTATCGTAAGGCCTCCGTACACGGCATGTGTGACATCAGGGCGGCAAGACAGCCACCGCGGTGCGCAGCTTGCGGCGTGTCAGCTAAGGGTTCATGCATATTTTTGCACCTAAAGAGCAATTAATGGAGGCGAGGAGCCGGCGCAGGCTCGACAGGGGGCCGCTGGCCTGGCTCGCGCGCCGTCGCGCGCGTGCCGTCGCGCAGCGGCTCAGTCGGCAGGCGGCCGAGATGTGGTCGGCCGATCCCTCCTGCATCGACAGCGCCATCGAGCGGGTGGAGCGGGCGTGGGCGCTCGATCCTGATCCATCGACGGCGATCCTGCTGGCGACCATGTACGACAGGGTCAACCGGCATGAGGATGCGCTGCTCGTCCTTCGCCAGGCGCTGCGGGCCGCTCCTCACCACGCCCTGGTCCGCCATCACATGGCCATCACGGTGCTGCGGCATGGGCAACCCGAGGACGTTCAGGCGTTCGTCGAGGGCGTTCTTGCGGTCGATCCGGCCGACGCCTTTGCAGGGTTTGTTTCGCGGTTGCTCGGCCGCTACGACGGGTGGGTCGATCAGCTGGTCGCTTCCATCGAGTGCCGTCGTGGCGCGCGACCGCCCTTCCTCATCGCGCTGCCGGTCTGGGGGGCGGGCTTCACCGACTATTGCGTGAGGTATTTCTGCGCGTCGCTGCTGGCGCCGGGCAACCTGGCGAAGCTCGCCGAGAGCCACGACGTGCATATCGCCTTCTTCTCATCGGAGGCGGCGGAAGCCGCTCTGCGGGCCAGTCCGCCGTTCCGTGAGCTTGCGCGATACGCCACGATCGACTTTGTCCGCTACGACCACGATCTTATCGACTACACCGCGGCCATGGCCGCCGGCTACGGCGACCAGGCGGTCTACTATTCCAGCGAGACGCTGGACTTCTACTATGCGCGCAACTGCAAGTTCGCGCTGATGTCGTGCGCTCACTATGTCGCGCTGGCGGCCGGCCGGAGGATCGGCGCGCTGGTTTCCTGCCAGATCGCCGATGTCATCTGGAACGATGGCGCGCTGCCCCGGATGGCCGGCCTCATGACGCGGGCCGATGCGGTGCTCGTCCACTGTCTCCACGTGCAGGGCCGTGTCGTGAGGCCGCTTCTCGAAGACGTGGGCGGGGCATCGGACGGCGTCCTCGGCGTCAGTGCCGAGGCGTGCGCGTCGCTGGTGGTGCGGCACATGCCGGAGGGGTACTTCGCCGATGGCGACCATTTCCTGGATCCGCCGCTGCGCATTGCCTGGCGTGTGGGCAGCGCCGGCGTCCTCGTGCACGGCAACCACTATCATCCGATCTGCCTTCGGCCGGCGGCATTTGCCCATCCCCTGCGGCTGACGATCGATCCGGTCGACAGCCGCTTTCTCGATCGGACGTCGCTGGAGTGGGAGAGGGTCGCGCTGGTCAAGGACGACAGCATCGTCTGTCTCGGCATCGACGACGATCCCATCCTGCAGCGCTCCGACAGCCTCGCGGCCTTCTCGGCCGGGTCGGTCGCGCTGTGGCTTTGGGGCTACTGGGGGCGCCTCAGGGGGCGGCTCTTCCGGACGCCGATCCGCTTCGGCACGGCTTCGGAGGCCGAGTGGGCGCAGGCCGAGGCTGCGGCGGCGGCGGTCGTGGACCGAGTCCTCGCCGATATCGAGGAGCGCGAGCGGGAGCGAAAGGCGACGCCGGCCGGTAAGGCGGGCCCTGCATGGATGTGACCACGAGGGCAGGCTTGGTGACCGGAAGCAGCGGTTGTGCGGATTTGCGGCGTGTGCCAAATACGGCCGATACGGCGAGGAAAGATGACCAGTCAGTTCAGCTTCGACTCTGCGGGACGCGACCGTCAATACTGGCAGCGGATCGAGCAGCTTCAGCGGCAGGCGGGATATTCCATCGAGGATATGCTTCGCCACTACCCTGCTTACGTCATGCGGCGGGACATTCCCAGGTTCCTGGCACACTACGAGTTGTTCAAGCTGGTGATCGACCTTCCGGGGTGCATCGTTGATCTCGGCGTCTATCGCGGCGCCAGTTTCTTCACCTTTTCCAATCTCATGGAATCGTTTTGCCCCTTCGACCGTTCGCGAAAGGTGTTCGGTTTCGATCATTTTGCCGGACTGACCCAGTTCACGGACAAGGATGGGCGCAAGGACCAGGGGGTGGCGAAGGTCGAGGGTGGCTACAAGGCGACGCGCGAGGAGATCGAGGCGCTCGTCGAGATCCACAACTCGGACAACATGATCCCGGGCACCAAGCGCTGCATCCTGGTCGATGGCGACATCAAGGAGACGTTGCCCCGGTTCATCGAGGAAAATCCCGGCCTCAAGATCGCGCTGTTGCATTTCGACATGGACCTCTACGAACCCACCCGTATCGCCATGGAAATGCTCTATCCGCTGGTCCTGAAGGGTGGAGTCGTGTGCTTCGACGAGTACGGGCTGGTTCCCTGGGGTGGAGAGACCACGGCGGTCGACGAATATTTCGCGAAGCACGGCGGCGCCCCCGCCATCAAGAAGTTCGGTTTCACCCAGACGCCGCACGGGTACTTCATCAAGTGAGCATGGCGCAGAAGTTCACGTTCGGCGCCGGTGCCGCACCGGGACGGCTGCGCGAGGTGTTCGAGGAATTTGGAATCGTGATCGTCAAGGGCCTGTTGAGCGCGGACAGGCTCGCTGCCCAGCGGTCGGAGATCAGCCGGCTGATCGCCATCCGGCTTCAGGCGCTGGGCGTAGAAGCGGAGGCTGACGAGGACATGGACGTCCTCCTCGCCGGCCTGCTGCGGATCGACCGACGTCATGCGATGGACATCATCCGCGCGATCAAGGATGCACCTTTTTTCTACGGCATTCTGGCGGACGAGGCGCTGAACGCCTTGAGCAAGGCCTGCCTGGGCTGCACGACGCTGCTCTCCATCCACGACATCGCGCAGTTCCGCATCGATCCGCCGCACGACGATGTCCGAAACTTCGATTGGCACCAGGACTTCCAGTACAATGTCATGTCCCTGGATGCGGTGACCATCTGGTATCCCCTGACGCGCATCACCGAGGACATGGGGCCGCTTTCCGTCGTGCCGGGCAGCCATCGCACGATCACGCCGGTCGAGGTGAACTTCGAGGGGCACAAGTCCGGTTCGGGGACGATGCATTCGGTGATGCATTTCCAGGTCGACGTGCAGGAGGCCGAGGAGAAGGCTGTCCGCCTATGTCCTGTCGAGGAGGGGGATGTCGTGGCCTTTCACTCGTTGCTGCTTCACCGCAGCAATGCCAATCGGTCGAACCGAGCCCGATGGACGGCCAACCCGCGCTTCGGGAATGCGTCGGATCCATCGTTTGCCAAGAGAGGGTGGCTTGCCGTGCGTGACAGGACCCAGTCGGCGTTCGCCGAGTACTATCCGGACTACGTGAAGGCGACGCGTCCTTGAAGTGGAGCAAGGCGATCCGGAGCCATCTCGAAATGAACGAGCGCGGAAAATGAGCGGCCGCCGTCGTTGCTGCCTCTGTGGCGCAAGCGAGCTTTCCGAACTCATTCGGCTCGACCACCTTCCCATTTCGCATTACCTGCGGCGCAGTCAATCCGATCCCGATCCTCGCTTTTCCGTCGAGTTCCTCGTCTGCCGCTCCTGCGGTCTGCTGCAGATCGTCGATCCGATCCCGGCGGAGCTTCTGTACGGCGAGGCGGATACCTATACGACCGGATTTCAGCGACCCCGGCATCTCGACGACCTGATCACCACCGCGATCGGACGCCAGGATCCCGGGAAGGCGATAGATGTCGGGTGCAACGACGGGGCGCTGCTGGAGGCCCTGATCAAGGCCGGGTATGCGAAGGTCGTCGGCGTGGAGCCGAACGCGATTGCCGCGGGACTCGCGCGGGACAAGGGGCACTTCGTCTACACCAGCTATCTGGACGAGACGCTGGCTTCCCGAATCGTGGCCGAGCACGGTGCGTTCGACACGGTCTATCTGCGGCACGTCGCGGAGCATGTCAGCGATCTCGCCGGCTTCTTCGTGTCGCTGCGGAGCCTGTTGCGGCCGAACGGGCTTCTCGTTCTGGAACTGCCGGAAGTCGAGGAATCGTTCGCCCTGGGCAGTCCCGCCATCCTCTGGGAAGAGCACGTCAACTACTTCACCCAGTCGCTGGCGGAGTTCATGCTGAACCGTTTCGGATTCAAGGTCCTGGACCGGCGCCGCTACGTGTTCGGCGGCGGGTCGATGGCGTTCGTCGCTCAGAAGCAGGACTTGCCGGCAGACGGTGAGCCGGCGCGTCCGGACCCGGCACCGGTGATCAAGCTGCTGCGGCATTTCACGGAGCGCATGGATCGGCAGAAGAGCGCCTTGCGCAGCCTGGTCGTCGAGGCGGGCGCCAGGGGCTTCCAGGTAGTCATGTACGGGGCGGCTCCGCGGTCCTGCCTCGTCGCTTCCGTCTGTGGCATCGGCGACAGGATCGATTTCGTCCTCGACGACCGGGAGGACATCCAGGATCGCCTGATGCCCGGCACGCAGCGTGTCGTCCGGCCTCTCACCGCGTTCGCCCGGGAGGCTTCCGACAGGATCCTGTGCCTGCTCGGGGTGGGGGCGGAGAACGAATTCAAGGTCCGAGCCAAGATCGAGGGCGCCACCGGAGCGCGGCCGGTCTTCGTCAGCCTTTTCCCGCCGCGTGATACGCTGCAGAGCGTCGATCAGGCGCGGCACGCCATCGCCGCCCATCAGTGAAGGAAGTTTCGAGAATGTCGCGCATCGACCTGCCGGCCCAACCCAACGGCTACAAGGTTCAGTGGTCCTACCTGCCCAAGCAGTTCAGCGCCGACAAGATCGAGGAGATCCTCGACCTGTTCCGCAAGTTCGTGCCGACGGGCGACTTCACCCTGGGCAAGCCGGTGCGCGAGTTCGAGCAGAAGTTCGCGGCCATGATCGGCACGCGCCATGCCATCGGCGTCAATTCCGGCACGGACGCGATCAAGCTGGGACTCAAGGCGCTGGGCGTCGGGCCGGGGGATGAGGTCATCACCACCGCCAACACCTTCATCGCCACCGTCGGCGCGATCGGCGAACTCTTCGCCCGACCGGTCTTCGTCGATTGCACCGACAATTTCTGCATGGATGTCGGCCAGGTCGAGGCCAGGATCACCGGGAAGACCAAGGCCATCGTGCCGGTGCATCTCGCCGGGCAGATGACCGACATGCCGGCCCTCATGCAGATTGCGCGCAAGCACAAGCTGCCGGTGGTCGAGGATTCCTGCCAGTGCATCCTGGGCAACATCGACGGCAAGAATTCCGGGACCTACGGCCGGTCGGGTGCATTCTCGCTGCATCCGCTCAAGAACCTGAACGTCTGGTCGGACGGCGGCATGATCGTGACCGACGACGACGCCTTTGCGACGGAGCTGCGCCAGCTGCGCAACCACGGCCTCGCCGATCGCGACAGCGTGGTTCGCATGGGCTGCAATTCGCGGCTTGATTCGATCCAGGCGGTGGTCGGCAACTGGCTGATCGGGCAGGTCGATTTCATCACCGACACGCGCATCAGGAACGCCGCCTATCTCGATCGCGAGCTCGGCCGCATTCCCGGCATCACGCTGCCGCAGCGCTTCGCCAACCGGAAGCTGGTGTTCCATCTGTACATCGTGTTCGCCGAGCGGCGCGACGAACTCGTCGCCCACTGCAAGAAGCACGGGGTCGAGGTGAAGGTCCACTACCCCGTGCCGCTGTACCAGCAGGAGGGGCTGCGGCAGTATGGCTACAGGAAGGGCGACTTCCCGGTGACGGACCGCCATGCCGCGACGATGATATCCTTCCCGGCGCATGAGCATCTGACCGAGGAGCAGCTCGCCTACACCGTCCAGACGGTTCGCGACTTCTATGGGGCTTGAGATGGCGAAGCACGATATCCCGTACGTCAATCTGCCGGCCCAGGGGCGCGAGCAGCTCGACGACCTGAAGAAGATCTTCGAACAGGTCGTGCTGCGCGGTTCGTTCGTCGGCACGCACGACGACCTGGCAGCGCTTGAAAAGCGGCTCGCCGAGTATTGCGGCACCGCCGAGGCGGTGGCGCTCAATTCCGGCACCGATGCGCTGTTCCTGGCCATGAAGGTGGCGGGCATCGGCGAGGGCGACGAGGTCATCACGCCGCCCAACTCGTTCGTGGCCTCGACGGCGACCATCATCCAGGTCGGCGCCAAGCCGGTCTTCGCCGACGTGCTGGCCGACCAGAACATCGACCCCGAGAAGATCGCGCGGGCGATCACGCCCAGGACCAAGGCCATCATGCCGGTCCATCTGACGGGCCGGATCTGCCAGATGGACGAGATCATGGAGCTCGCCGAGCGCCACGGCCTGGTCGTGATCGAGGATGCCGCCCAGGCGATCGGCTCGATGTACAAGGGCCGCCCGGCCGGCTCGATCGGCCACTTCGGCTGCTTCTCGGCCCATCCGCTCAAGAACCTGAACGCGCTGGGCGACGGCGGCTTCGTCACCACCAACGACACGGCGGCGGCCGAACGCATGCGCCGGCTGCGCGCGCACGGGATGGCGGACCGGGCGACCATCGAGGAGTGGGGGCTGGTCTCGCGCATGGACACGCTGCAGGCGGCGGTCCTGGGATACCGGCTCGACAAGCTGCCGGACGTGATTGCCAGGCGGCGGGCCAATGCGGCTCTGTACCAGAAGCTGCTGCATCACGAGCGGATGTACGTGCCGCCCTGCCGCAACGAGGAGTTCAATACGTTCCACACGTTCGTGGTCCAGGTCGACCGGCGCGACGAGCTGCAGGCGCACCTCAAGAGCATCGGGATCAAGACGGCGATCCACTACCCGGTGCCGATCCACCTGCAGCCGGCGGCCAAGTCGCTCGGCCACGCGATGGGGGATTTTCCCATGACCGAGCGCCAGGCGGAGCGGATCCTGACGTTGCCGGTGAACCAGTACATGAGCCCGTCCGATGTCGAGACCGTGGCGGGTGAGGTTCTGGCGTTTCTGGGGCGCTGAGCGACGACCGATGCGGAACTTCCGGAACACCGTCCAGTGACGGCCTGCCACGTCTGCGGCGCGCCGGAAGTCGAGCCGCTGGAACAGAAGGGCAGGCCCTTCCGGCTGGTGTCCTCGGATGTCCAGCCGGTGACGGGGTCTGCCGAATATTCCCTCTGCCCGAATTGCCTGACGGTGCAGAAAGCCGTTACGCCGGGCTGGCAGCAGATGGCCGATCGGATCTACGCCAATTACGACATCAACCATCAGAGCCAGGGGGTCGAGCCGACGATCTTCGACTCGGCCAAGGGCAGCGGCCCGCGTTCGCTGATCTTGCTGCGCAATTTCTTCGACGCCGTGGTTGTGCCCGACCAGGGGAGATTGCTGGATGTCGGCTGCTCCAACGGCAACCTTCTGAAGAGCTTTCACGGCCTGCGGCCGGGCTGGCGGCTGTCGGGCGCCGAACTGGTCGATCAGTGGCGTGAGACGGTCCTGGCACTTCCCGGCGTCGAAGCGTTCTACAGCGGCCCGAGGCCGGCGTACGAGGGCAGGTTCGATATCATTTCGCTGTCGCACCTAATCGAACACATTCCTGACCCGGTGAGATTCCTCAAGGCGGTCGCTGGGCATCTCACGCCGCAAGGGCGGGTCCTCGTCGCCACGCCCAACCTGCGTGAAAACCCCAGCGATCTCATCATTGCCGACCATTGCACGCATTTCGACGAGGACAGCTTCGGCTACACGGCGCGGCGGGCCGGCCTACATATCGAGCTGCTGTCGACGTCCATGCTGCCGAAGGAGCTGGTCGCCGTGCTCTCCGTCGGCGGAAGCGCCCCGCCACCGGCCGAAGCGCCGGCCGATCACTCGCGTCAGGCGAGCACCCGCGCCCGTTGCCTGTTCTTCTTCGAGCTCCTTGACGAGGTGCGCCGCACTGCCGAGGCCTGCATTGCGGCTAAACGACCGTTCGGCGTTATGGGGTCGTCGATCGCGGCGCTGTGGACGATGCTCGAACTCGAGGGCAGGGTCGACTTCTTCGTCGACGAAGACGAGCACCGGATCGGCCACGCGCTCATGGACCGGCCGATCGTCTCACCGGCGCAGGTGCCGGCGAAGGCGGTGGTGTTCATTCCCATGTCGGTGGCCGTTGCCGGGAAAATCATGCACCGCTGGAAGGACCTCCCCATCGATTTTCGCTACGTGCCGACGAACCGGCCGATGTGAGGTGGGTCGTCGGGCCGAAGCCATTGGCGGCGGATGGGCGGATGGCATAAATTGGCTCGGCGGCGGATGAGGTCGGCTCTGTCCGCCGATCTGACGGAGCAAGGGACTAGGGAGCGATGACTTCGGAGCCAGGCAGCGCGCACGACCGTCGGCAGACCTCCCTCTGGTCCGAGTTCGGGCGGCGTGTAGAAGCCTTCGTTGGCAGGCTGCGTGGAGAGCAGGCCGGGAATCGCGCGGAGGCTGCGACCGAGTCCGATTCTCCGGTCGTTCCGCTGCCGACGCTTCAGGAGCTGGCCAACGAATCGGATGCGGTTAACGCCGCCGAAGTGCGCGACGGCTGCGTCGGTCCGGTCGAGGAGCAGCTGGCGCAACTGCGCGAGAAGATCCGCCACTGGAAGACGCCATACGAGGGGACGCCGCAGGAGGACGAGGCGCTGGATCGGCTGTGGGTGAACCTGCTGCGGCTCGGCCTGTTCGACGAGCTGCGCCACCTGGCCAACGACTGCCATCTGCCGTTCCGAGCGGAGATCCGCGCGTTCCTGGATCATTGTGCCCTCGAGTTTCCGGCCTGCAAGGCGCGGGGCGCGGCATATCGCGCCAGCCATCCGGACGTCGAGATCTTCACCATGGGCTGCATCGTCTGGGGCGAGGAGTACATCCGCAACTTCCTGCGATACAACGTCAGGTCGATGCTCTCGGAGGACAATCTCCCGGCCCTGGCGCAGCAGGGCAAGGTCCTCTTCAGCATCGTCACCGACTCCGCGGGCGAACAGCGGCTGCGCGGCGATCCCATTTTCCTTCGGCTGACCGAGATCGCCGACGTCGAGTTCACCATCATTCCCGACAACCTGATCGGCATCCTGCGGCAGGGCCACCTGGTGCGGAACTTCTATGTGCTCTACGGCATGCTCGACCACTGCTCGATCTTCTTTGCCGAGGGCGCCGGCTCGCACCTGTTCATGATTCCGGTGGACTGCGTGGTGGCGAGCGGGACTCTGGTCAACATGGCGAACTACCGGCACGAGGGCTACGAGTGCTGCGGCGGCGGCAACCTGGTGGCGGAGACCGAGACCTTCCTGCCGGCCCTCGACCAGCGCTTCGCCGGCGATGGGCCGATCCGGATCTCCACGGTCGATCTCGCATCGCTCGCCTTCGAACATGCCCACCACTACTTCCAGTCGCAGATCATCGCGGCCGAGAACCGCGACTTCGGCCGCCATCCACGCGAGCTGTTCTGGCCGGTCGACGGCGGCGTGGAGATCCATTCCGTCTTCATTCACCCGCTCTTCACCACCGCCTCGGGACTGGCCAAGTACCAGCGCAAGCACTTCGCCAACATCGACTACGGCATGATCCCGCGGCTGTTCTCGCGGCCCGGGCCGATCAAGCTGATGGATCCCGGCCGCGCCTACGTGAACAACTTCACGGCGGCCAACCGGAAGTACGAGACGACGGGGCGACCCTTTGCCTACGAGGACTTCCTGCGCTGCCACGACTGGACCTATCCGGTGCAGAAGGCATGCTTCAATCAGGCCCAACTTCTGCCGTGCCGTCTCGTGGGCTATACGGCATGCAATGACGTGGCGCAGGATGTGCGCGAGATCAGCTCACTGTTCGGAGTCAACTTCCACGAGCCGGCGTCCGCCAGGGAACCTGCCAGCCAGTAACAGTCATGGCTTGACCAGGTAGGCGCCCGGCACGTTGGTCCAGGAGAACGTCTGCAGGCGAACGTTCGGCTTGTCGGCCAGGAACTCGTCGACGGCGGCACTCTCGCCGGGCCAATCGGCGATGGCGTACTCGTCGAAGATCACCACGCCGCCTCTCGGCACCCGGTCCCACAGGTTCTGCAGCACTGCCTTCGTCGGCTTGTAGAGGTCGCAGTCGAGGTGGATCAACGAGAACCGGACCCCCGGGTTGTCGCGCACGAACTCGGCCACGGTGTCTTCGATGTTGCCGTCGATCAGCTTGATTCGCGGCTTGAACGGAATGAAGCGGTCGGAATCGAAGATGTCGATGGCTTCGAGGACCTCCTGATGGAAGCGCGCCGGATTGAAGCCGCCGACGGTCTTGCCGGCGTTCGCGAGGGGGGTCGAATCCTGCTCGGAAAAGCCGGTGAAGCCCTGCCAGTTGTCGAAACCCCACACCACCTTGGTGCGGTCGCCGATGCAGTACGATTCGAGCAGATTGGCCCAGGTGAACAATCCCAGCCCGCGAAAGACCCCGAACTCGGCGATGTCTCCGGGCACGTCCAGTGTCATCTTGAACAGCTCGACATGGGCGAGGAAGCGCTTGAGGGCCTGCCTTCGCGCCAGCACGGCGAAATTCTTGACCGCCGTCAACGGGTCGATGCCATGCTTCTCGCAATGGCGCGCGATTCGGGCTTCGATGTCGGCGTCGGATTGCGCCTTCTTGAAGCCGTCGGAAGTGTCGATCTTTGCTTCGCTCATCTTTCGGCTGCCGCAGGAGGGGCCACGACGGTATCCGCCGCGATATCGAGATAGTGCTTCGTCGAGCGGGAGCCTTCGCCGAAGAAGCGGAAGTCGCAGCTCAACCTCATCCGGTCGGACAGGTTCGGCATGGATTCGTGCAGCGTGTTCTTGGTCATCACAACGAGGTCGCCGACTTCGAGAGGCGCCAGGACCACCCGCCGGGCAGGATTGACGGCGCCCTCCTCGATCGCGGGGAGCCAGCCATCGGCCGCGTTCTGTCGGCGCTCCAGGACGATCTCCTGCACCCTGTGAGTGCGCGCAAAGGCAGCCATTCCGCCACAAGCCTGGTCGATTGGCACGAGCGGCACCCAGACGACGCAGAAGTCCTCCATGTGGCGATTGTAGCTGACGTCCTGATGCAGCGGAACGCGGGCCAGGGAACAGTGCGGCAGGACATAGCGGGCCGTGGGCGGCATATGCACGTAGAGCCGACGCGTCGAGAGGAGCGTGAACAGCAGTGGGTGGGTGCCGAGGAAGCGGGGAATCGTGCGCAGTTCTTCGGCCAGCCGCACCTCGAGGGGAAAGTGGCCGAGCAACATGTGCCTGTCGCGCTCGCTGAGATCGGCGGGCGGGTCTTGCATCAGTGCGGTGAGATGCCTCGCGGCGTCGTCATCGTGGAGCGAGAAGCCGTAGCGCCGCAGGGACTTGTCGATTTCTTCGAGCGACCTGCGCAGGAAATCCGCGACGTCGCGCGCGAGTGTGGTCGGCAGCGCATTCTTCGCGACCAATATGCCTTCGCGTTCGAATACCGACAGAGCGAAAGCCGTGTCCCGGTTCGCATCCACCGCAAAATCCGTGAGGTCCACCATTCGTCCGCCTTGCCCAGCCGGGCCCCCGATTGCTTGCCTGACGCAGACCAGGCACAGATCGTCGGCCCGGTCGGTGGAAACCGCAACGGCGGCGCACCTATCGCATTTCCCAGGCTGAATGCAATATAAATCCGGTGCTGACCAGTTGCGATCTCTTTACCCGATTGCCAAACCCCCCCGTTGCTTTAGATAGACAAGCCGGGTCGGAAGATCGTTGCGGCGTTGCAGACCAGGAGTATTCATTGCGGCACTCTCGGCGTATGTCGTACGATGGGTAATCTCCTCCACGCCGATTCCTCCGATCGCGACTCCGGTATCACGAGCACCGAAAGCGCTCACGCAGGCAGGCAGATGGCCCTGGTCGATGGGGGGAGCATTCCCGATCTGCAACGGCAGCAGCGGCTCTTGGACCTCTACCTGTTCGTCATCGATGCCTGCCTCAAGGGGGGTATCGCCGACTGGTGGCGGCGAGCTGTCAGGCTGCCCTTTGCCGATATCGCCGAAGGGGTTGAGCAGATCAAGGAGCTTTGCCTTCAGGAACTGCTGTACGATGGCGGCGACTTAGCTTCGTTCTGCCGCACCTTCGAGATCCTGGAGCAGGAAGGATATCTCGAAAGCGACAACCGCGCCCGGTTTGTTCTCGATGTCATGCGGTTCGTACAGCCGATTAACAGGACCGAACGTCCCAAGCAGTTGTTCAGTCTCGCTCGCCGGCTGGGGAGAATGAGCAGGCGGCGGAGGGCTGTCTTCAGCGTGATCATTCCCGATCGTGAATCGTTCTCTCGGTTCGGCGAACTTTGCCTTCCGACGCTGGAGCACGGCGACGCCCTGAACTGGCTCTTCAGCGAGCGCGCAGTGACACTAATCGTATCGGTGCGCGAGCAGCTACTCTCGGAGGCCAAGGCCTACCTGAATGACAGGCAGTTCGATTGCGCCCTCATCTTTCAGCCGTTGCCGGATGGGCTGTGCGATGAGGCGGCCGCCGAGGACGTGAAGCGCGACTGGTTGATCGGGGCGATGCAGTATCAGCACCTCACGGAGGCGAGGCGGCTGGGGGCAGACTTCCACGCCATTAATCCCAATGCCTTGTACGCCAGCGGCTATCTCAGGCAACTCCTGCGCGTGGCCAAGGGGAGACCGGCTGTCTTGTCGGCCGTGCTCTGGGTCAACAACCGAGGCCTGGCAGAGCGGAAGCTGACCAGGGACGAGCGGACGGGTGCTGCCGCCATCTCGGCGCCTGATCTTGCCGACATGGGCCGAGATGTCAGCGCCCCGACGAACTGTGCGACCTTCGTTGAAGGGGACGGCGTGCTCAGGGGCCCGACCGCTCATCTGCGCGTGACATGGGTAGGCAAGAAGCACATCGAGATCCATTCGACGAGCCATGAGCTTCTGTACCTGTCGTCCGAAGCGATCCAGGCGATGCCGTCTCGGTTCTTTGCCAGGCCTTCGGCGGAGATCGATCTCATCCTCGACCGAGTCGGACTGCCGTATTTCGTGACCGAGAATGATGGCATCGTCGTCGGCGAATTCGGTCATCCACCCGGCGCCTTGGGTGACGCTTCGGCAGGCTGGGAAGCAGTCACCGGTCCACTATCCTTGCGCCGAAGGTTGGAGTTCTTCAGGCATCCGGTGCGCTTGCCGGTGTCGCGCGACCGCGATACGCCGGTATCTGCCGACGATGCAGAACCGCCCGAAACCTTGCGAGCAGTCTTTGCCGCGGCGATGGCGGGAGGGCGATCCGGCCCTAAGGCCCAACAGGTGCTGACGGCGCTCAGCGTGCTGCATCAATATGAAATGTCCGATTACGGTCCGAGCAATATGGCGCAGGCCATCGCCGAAGGCCGGAGGCTCATCGATCTCAGTCCGACAATTGGGCCGATGCTCGACGTGAGCGAACGGACGGCATTGATTCGGGCGGCGATGAACTTCGACCATGTCGATAAGGCAATCGTGCTCGCGAAGGAGGGCGGCGAAGGCACGTCATTCATCCATGAATTCCTGAGCAAGATGATGGAACTGCGTGCCGCGAACGTCCATCGGGCTCGAAAAATCCGCGGCGGGTCGCTGTTTCGGCGATCATTCGCCGTGGTCGGTTCGATCGCCTGGGGTGAATCCTTCGTCGACAAATTCATGAACTATCATGTTCCGTCGCTGCTGGCGAAAGGCAATCTGCCGGCCTTGGCGCGTCGCAGGAAAGTGATCCACTCGATCGTCACCACCGAGACGGACCGCAAACGTATTGTCGCGAGTCCAGCGTTCAGGCATCTCAACCGGCATGCCGAAATCGTATTCACGTGCTTTCCCGAAAGGTTTCTCGAAGAGCGCGAGCGCGAACGGTATCCCTTCTATCACTTCTATGGCTTGCTCGATCATCAGAGCGTGTTCCTGGCGGCGGCCCTACGTGCCGAGTTGTATCTCCTTCCGATCGACATCGTGCTGTCGCACCATAGCCTGGCGAACCTGGGACGCCGTTTGGACCGCGGCGCCGATTGCTGTGCCATGGCCGGTATAGAATGCGAACCGGTCCCGCTGCGCAACTGGCTCGACGCCAGGGCGCGCGGCACGGCTGGCGAGCTCGACGTGCCGTCGGACGAGCTCCTCGACGCAGCCATCGCGATCCCGGATGCCTACGCTCGCTCCCTGGTCATGAACGCCGAGAACCTCTCATTCTGCCGTCATCCGCGTGAGTTGATCTGGCCTCAGGCGGACGGACTTTCAATCCATTCGATCTTCATGCATCCCATAGCGGTTTCCGCAAGGCTGATGTCGCGCCCCTTTTCCCCACAGTACGAGAACGTCGACTACGCGCTCCTGCCCAGACTGCTTCAGGGCGATGGTTGCATAGAAGTACTGGAAACGCCGATTGAGGCGATCGCCGCGCAGTTCGGCGCGCCAGCAGGACGCGAGGAATTTCTCGCGCACGGGTTCTCGCTGCAGTCCTTCGTGGAGGCTCATCGTTACAACTACGCGGTCCATCGTCGCTGCTTCGCCACGCGGCAGTTTTTTCCCTGCAAGGAGCCACCCTACGTCTCGTCCGCTAGTCACGACGCCGATATCGAGTTGATCCAGGCTGCGCTGAAGCGCTACTGCTTCACGTTGGAGGGCGAAATGGGTCTCTGACCTTTTCAACCTCGCTCAGGGCGCCGATGGCATCTACAAGGCAATCGCCCTGGTGAGATACTAGGTGCGCCTTGTCCGTGTCCGACGAACGTTGGTCTAGACGACCTACAGTGTAAGCTCTATGAAACCGGGGAACTGTAGTGACATGGTTACCGAAAAAGCTGTAACTGAAGAGCGATATATCGTGGTGGGAGGTGCTGGCTTCATCGGTAGTCATTTTGTTGATCGACTGCTTCAGAATCCGGTGACGCGTGGCGTCACCGTCTACGACAATTTCTCGTCGGGGCGTCGCTGGCATCTGGAACGGCATCTCAACGATCTCCGCCTGCGGATTATCGAGGGCGATGTGAAGGACCTCGCCAAGTTGGCGGATGCGATGACCGGGCACCAGACGGCCATTCATCTCGCATCGAATCCCGACATCGCAAAAGCTGCAACGCAGCCGGATATCGATTTCTACGAGGGAACCTTCCTTACTCATCAAGTCGTCGAGGCGATGCGTAGATCCGACGTAAAGACTATTCTCTACGCGTCAGGCAGCGGCGTCTATGGCGACTTGGGGGAAGTCGTAGCCGCTGAATGCCATTCGGTCGGTGAGCCGATCTCGACCTATGGGGCAAGCAAACTTGCCGGCGAGGCGCTGATCAGCGCCTACTGTTTCATGTTTGGCCTGCGCGGCCGCGCCTTTCGTTTCGGCAATGTCGTCGGGCCGCACCAAACGCATGGCGTCGGCTTCGACTTCGTGAGGCGGCTGCTCAAGAATCCGACCGAGCTCACGATCCTTGGCGATGGCCGCCAGAGCAAGAGCTACATCCACATCGACGACGTCATAGATGCAGTCCTGGCAGCGCACGCGTGGGATGAACGAAACTATAGCGTTTTCAACGTGGCAACTGGTGACTACATTACCGTCACCGAGATCGCGGAGCTTGCCGCGGAGTGCGCCGGCCTTGTCCCCGGCAGCGTGAAGTTCAGCTATACGGGCGGCGATCGCGGATGGAGGGGGGACGTGCCGATCATTCGCCTGGATACCCAACGCATCCGCAGCATCGGCTGGCATTGCCGGCGAAACTCCCGTGAGGCTCTGCGGGAGGCCATGCTGGCCATGCTGGCCGAATTCCGCGCAGGCTGGTTATAGCATGACCTTGCGGGCGGTCTTTCTCGACCGTGACGGTGTCCTCAATCGCGTGACGGTCCTGAATGGGGTCCCGCATCCACCGCAGACGATCGACGAGTTCGGCATTCTGCCAGGGGTCGAAGAAGCTTGCGAGGTTTTGCGGAAGGCGGGTTTTTGCCTGATCGTCGTGACAAATCAGCCCGACATCGCTCGCGGGAGCCAGACGCTGGAGGGTGTCGGACGGCTCAATGACGAGCTGCGTCGAAGGTTGCTGCTGGACGATCTGTTCATGTGTCCTCACGATGATCATCACAAATGCGACTGCCGCAAACCGCGGCCGGGGCTTTTGCTCACGGCAGCCAAGGTTCACGGTATTGACCTGGCTGGAAGTGTCATGGTCGGGGATCGGGATCGAGACGTCGAGGCTGGCCGCGCGGCGGGCTGTCGAACGATCTTCGTGAACGCGGGCTATGGGAGATTGCCGGCGCCGCCGGCCGACCTCACGGTCGCGAGCTTGCAGGAAGCGGTGCCTTGGATTATCAGCCAGAGCACCAACGGGGGGACAATCCGAGAACGATGAAGCGGCTGCAGACCAAGATATATGCCGACGGGGCGGACTTGTCTGCCTTGAAGATGTTGTGTGCAAACCCCGTGATTCGTGGTTTCACCACGAACCCAACCCTGATGCGTAAATCCGGGGTGACGGACTACAAGGCCTTTGCCCGAGCTGCACTCGATCTGGTCGGCGACCGTCCGATCTCCTTCGAGGTATTCTCAGATGAGTTGAATGAGATGGAGCAGCAGGCACGCACGCTGGCCGGCTGGGGTGGCAACGTCTACGTCAAGATTCCGGTCACCAACACGCGGGGCGAATGGGCAGGCGATCTGGTGCGGCGGCTTTCGCAATCGGGCGTTCGTGTCAACGTCACTGCGGTGATGACCCTGCCGCAGGTCGAGCGCCTCGCCAAGTGCCTTCAAGGTGGAGCGCCAAGCAACATTTCGATCTTTGCCGGCCGGATAGCCGATAGCGGTGTCGATCCTTTGCCCGTGATGCGCAAAGCCCTCGAAATCGTCGGATCATCGACGACGATCGAGATCATTTGGGCAAGTCCGCGAGAGCTGCTCAATCTGGTGCAGGCAAGCGACGTCGGGTGTCATATCATCACTGTGACCTCTGAAATCCTGGCAAAGCTGCCGCTTCTTGGGCGGGATCTCGACGAATACTCGCTCGATACGGTCAAGATGTTCCATGGCGATGCCATGGCGGCCGGTTATCGTCTTTAGCGCTCTGGGGGCGACGACGCTGCAGCGCGCTAAGACCATTCCGCAGCACGTGCGTCCCGCGTGCCAGTTGGTCGATCATGCTGCGGGGCAACTGCCGGATGATAGCCGTACGCATTCGCATCCAATAGGGAAGGATGTTTGACGGCGGCTGTCCCTGTGGGACACGCGTCGACGCAATCGCCGCGGGTAGAGAGGTTGCTATCGAACGGTGCGCGTAGACGAATACGTTGTTGCGGTACCATAGATAGACTTGTCGATTCTCCCGCAGGCGCGGGCGAAGGAAATCGAACATCTCGAAATCGCGGGCCGCGAACTTCGCCTGCCAGTATTCCGGAGCCTGTTCGTTGATATGATGTTCACCGCCCTGGCCAGGGGTTGCAGCGGAAAAGAGGATCAGGCGGCCGTGCCGTACGAGATTGTCGATGAATTGCTCGGAGGCCTGCTCCGGTATGTGCTCGGCGACCTCCAGGCTTTCGACGAGGTCGAACTGGCGGTCCAGCGCCAGGGGGTGTGCGAGGTCTCGGGCTAGGAACATCGATTGCGGTATGTGGAGCCTTTCTTGCTCGACGTAGGGACCATCCACCCCCTGTATTTCCTTTACGCCGTGCCGCTGCCAGATCGACAGCCACACGCCTCGTCCGCACCCCAAGTCGAGGACGCTCTTAATCGGAAGCTGCTCAGCTAGAAGGCGAACGACGTGCTCCGCCGATATCGCCGCGGTGCGATCGGCCGTCTCGAAGAAGAGATTGTCGTAGGTGTACAGCTTGGCAGATCCCTGCTGCTAGCGGCCCTTGGTGGCACGGCAATAGATATGAGCGTCGTGCGGACGCATGAACCTGTTGCGCCGATGGCCCTTGTCGAGCAGTACCTCGACGCCGAACTTGAGATCGAGAAAGCCGCTGCTTCGCAGCTCGTCCTCGAGCTTGCCTTGCCACCATCCAGACTTGTGCTCGTCACCCGGCCATCTCTGCCAGCCGTACAGCGTTGCAAAGACGTGGTCGATGGTGAAGGGGATTTGACGGCCCTCGAAATGGTCGACGACGTAGCGACACCATACCGGCACGTCGGGAACGTCGAAGTAGAAGGCGCCACCCGGCTCGAGCATGCGATATACGTTCTTAAATGTATCGGTGACCTGCCCGTAGGTCAGGTGCTCGACGACGCCCAGTGCCAGGACTTCTTGCAGTGAGCCGTCAGGGAAGTCGATCTCCCAGGGCAGACCGACAATGTCGACGCCTTCGAAGGCGTTCACGTCGTTGTGGATGTAGTCGGGCGTAGGGCGATGACCGCAACCGATCTCCAGCTTGCGCAATTTCAGGCTAGATTGGGGTGTCACGAGTCTGGTCCTCAGTTTGCCAGCTTCACAACAAGCGCATGCCCGTTATTATTGTAGATTACAAGTCTGTCGCGCAGGCCTATCATTCGATTGACGAAACGGGTGACGCCAGAACAGGAGTAGAAGCCGTAGTCGTCGAACACGACGATTCCACCCACCATGAGCTTGGGCCAGGCCCAGTCGAACGTCTGGCTAGCCGATTCGTATACATCCACGTCAATGTGGCACAGCCGTAGTCGGCAGTGTTCGAGAGCGCGGCCGGTATCCTCGGGGAACATACCCTTGTGCACCCGCAAATTTCGCAAATCCATTCGCTTCGCAAGCGACAGAACCTCATCCATGCTGGTATCGGAGTGCTCGCCGCCGACATAGCCGGAGTCGTGTCCACCTGCCTTCACGACTCCTGTGAAGGTGTCACAGAGATGGACCAAGCCGCTGCCGCCGTCGAGCATGCTGCGTCTGGCCATCAGACATCCCGTCCCGCCCCGCCAGACCCCGACCTCGAGGATGTCGCCCTCCGGCAGGTTGCGCATCTGGCTGACGAGGTTCCACAACTCCCAGCAGCGATATTCATCGACCAATGTATTATGTCGGACTTCTGCCAGCGCTCGCCGGAACTCCTCGTTAGCGCGCCACGGCGCATAGGCCGACTGGGTGTAGATTCCTTCGTATTTCAGATCGGGAAGAGCCGCGGTCGAGACCAGTCGTCGAAGCCTTCCACCGGGAATCGCCGCGGTCAGAGCAGGAACCTGAGAAATTAGACCGAACGATTGGATGGCGACCGCACGACCGACTGAAGACATCAGGTTCGATAACCACATGAAGTTGGCACCTCTCTAGCAACGTTCGGCAGTGGCGTTGATTAACATGAAGGCGTTGAGCAGAACAATTGGGCCACTTTGCTCATCGACCCCGCATGGCACTGGCCCCTGTCAGGCCGCGCTCGGATGGGCCGAACCACAGCACCAGGCCGGGCAGCGACGCGACAAGCAGCGCCAGGCCGAAAAGAATGGACACGATCAGGCTCTGTTCGGGTTTGACGCCGTAGAAATCGAGGAGCACGACGAAGGCGCCCTCTCGCATGCCCCAGCCTCCCAGCGAGACCGGAACGAGCGCGACGAGCAAGCCAGGGGCCAGCGTCACGGCACAGTCGATCAGGGACAGCGGCGCGCCCACGCTCTGGCTGACGAGAAAGAACGCGATGATCGCGACCAGTTGGCCAAGCGCGCCCGTCCACAGCAGCAAGGCGACCTGCGACGAGTGCGCAACGGATGCCAGCGCAAGCCCCAGTGACGCCAACGGGCGCAGCAGTCGGACTCGTTCGAGTCGGCGGGCCGCCAGCGCGACGAACGTCAGCCCCAGCACCGCGCCCAAGCATGACGCGAGCATCAGCCAGAGCAGCCAGCGGACCGGATGGTCACCGACACGTTGTAGCAGATTCGGGAAAGTCAGGCAGAAGCAGAACAGGACGGCCAGCAAGCCGACGAGGCGCTCGATCAGCACACTGTTTGCTGCGGCCCCAAGCGAAACGCCGACCCGGGTGCAGAACCATATCCGCCAGCCATCTCCACCGATCGAGGACGGTAGCATCTGGTTGAAGAATGCACCGATATAGAGAGCGCGGGCGATCATCGTCGTCGGCAGGGCGTGGCCCAAGCTGGCGAGAATGGCCCGCCAACGCGGGATACTGACGGCCGGGACGGCGAAGAGAACGAGTGTGGCGAGGCCCGCCAACCATGGATTGATCGCCTCGAGGATCTCGGTCGCCTTTGCGAGTTCGATCTTGTGGACCAGGAAACCGAGCAGCAGCACGGAGATCAGGATCTTAAGCAGCGTAAGGCGGCTGCTTCCGGAGCGTACTGCGATGCCGGTGGCCTGGCTGGAGCCCGATTGTTCTGGAGTGGCGTCGCTCACGGCCTTGCCTGGTCGATGTAGCGGCTGAAGTCGTCGATGCCTGCCGGCGAGCCGACTTCGTAGAAGCGCTCGATCACCTCGTAGCCGGCGAGGTCGCCCTGGCGGCTCAACTGCCCAAGGACGTCGGCAAGATCGGCCACGGTTCCCGGTGGGATCCTCTCGGCCACGAGCCCGCGGGAAACCACCAGCAGCCCGTAGTCGATATGCGTCATGCCGGCCTGGGTCGCCTCGTCGCAATGCTTGTCATAGAGCGCCACCAGCGGCGGTGCGTAGACGACGTTGCTGCGATCCCAGCGGTTTTCGTTGCGCAACACGGTCATCAGTGCCGGCTTGCCGGTCCGGACGTACTGGGAGAAGACTGGTGGATAGGCGATGGGCAGGTAAGAATCACCGTAGAGGACGAAGAAGGCTTCGTCGAGGCGCGTGGTTTCGAGGGCCAACCGCAATGCTCCCGCGGTGCCCTTGAGGTCGTCACCTTCGTCGACATAGCTCACGTGAAGTCCCCAGGCGCTGCCGTCGCCGACGAAGTCAACGATCTGGGCCCCCTTGTGGCCGATGCAATAGACGACGTCGCTGATGCCCTGCCGGGCGAGCCAGGCGAGCTGGTAGGCGGCGAAGGGCCTTCCCCGGATCGGCACCAGAGCCTTGGGGATTTGGCGGGTAATCGGATGCAGCCGCGTGCCGAGCCCGCCTGCCAGGATCAGGCTCTGCATCGCCGGCTAGTCGCGCATGATCGTGGTCGAGCCGTCGTGATCGAAACGGAACGGCACTTCCATCAACCCCTCCTTGGCCATCGCGGCCCGCAGGCTCGTGCGATCCGTCGTATAGAACAACAGGAATCCTCCGCCGCCCGCACCGACCATCTTGCCACCGATCGCCCCGGCATCGCGGCCGGCTTCGTACCAGCGATCGATATCGTCGTTCGAAATGTTGGAAGAGCGCTTGCGCTTCGCCTCCCAGTGCTGGTGCATCAGCCGGCCGAACTGGTGGGTGTCGCCTTGCTCCAGGGCACGCTTTATCTCTGCCCCGAGCTGTTTGACGTAGTGCAAGTTCTCGATCATTGCCGCATCGCCATCCGAGGTACGGTTGTCCTGGTCGACCAGGATATCGGTGGCGGCCCGGGAATAGCCAGTGAAGAACAGCAGCAGGTTTTCCTCAAGATCGGTCAAGGTCTGATTCGAGATCGCGAGTGGCGAGGCCCGCACGCTGTCATCGGGTTGGAACTCGAAATAGGTGATGCCGCCGTACGAGGCGATGTACTGATCCTGCTTGCCGATCGGGTGCCTCAGGACATCGATCTCGATATGACAGGCTTCCTGCGCCACGTCCGCGGCGGTCACGTGCATGCGCTTGGCGGCATGCAGGGCGCGTAGCAGCCCGACCGAGAACGTGCCGGAGGAGCCGAGACCAGTCCCCGCCGGAATGTCGGCCAGGCTGATGATCTCAATCGACGGTGGCACGGCGTGTCGGCGAAGCGCTTCGCGCACGATGGGATGCTGTATTTCTTCGATAGTCTCGACATGTTCAAACTTCGAGTACTTGACTTGGTAGCCGCGGCTGAATGTGTGGTTGATGCCGACGTAGATGTATTTGGTGATGGCTGCGGAGATCAGCGCTCCACCAAAGAGGCGGTAGTATGAAGGAAGGTCTGTTCCGCCGCCCGCGATCGAGATGCGCAGCGGCGTGCGGGTAATGATCATTGCTGGCGCTCCGGCTCTTTCGGACGGGTGCTGTCCTGCGGGGCACCTTCCTGCCTGGCTGCAGCCGCCGGCGGATTGAAGAAGCGATCGACAATGTAGGCGGGTCGGCCCTTGACCTCGTCATAAATGCGGCCGATATACTCACCAAGGATGCCGATGGCCACCAGTTGCACACCGCCAAGCAGCGCGATGAGAAGGGTGATCGTCGGAAAGCCGAGCGGGTAGTCCTCGCCAAAGAACAGCTTCATGCTGGTGACGTAAGCGCCAACCAGCAATGCGGTGGCTGCGATCCCGAGACCAGCGAAAAGGGTTCCGGTGAGGAGGGCGGTGGAGAAGCCGACGATGCCGTTCAGGCCGATCCGGATCGACCCGAAGTATCTCGGATAGTTGCTGTCGCCCGCGAGGCGTTCCTGGCGATCGAATTCGACGAAGGTCTGATTGAAGCCGACGAACGCCACGAGCCCACGGAGGAAACCATGACTTTCCTTGAGACGACACAGCTCGTCTATCACGCGCCTGTTCATGATCCGGAATTCGCCTGTGTCTTTCGGTATTTCCACGTCCGACAGGGCGTTAATAACGCGGTATCCTACGAAGGACACGAGCCGCCGTATCAGCGGCTCGTTTTCGCTCCGCTTGCGTCGCTTGGCCAGGACGACATCG
This sequence comes from Pseudomonadota bacterium, assembly GCA_049323495.1. Lineage (GTDB taxonomy): Bacteria > Pseudomonadota > Alphaproteobacteria > Reyranellales > Reyranellaceae > Reyranella. Next base: position 127,679 of record JBMONG010000012.1, on the reverse strand, counting down.
TAGCCTTCGCCGAGCCTGCGGTGAAGCTCGGTGATGAGTTCCGGTGGATCCTGCAGGTCGACATCGAGAACGACGCAGCTCTTGCCAATGCAGTGATGTAGCCCCGCCATGACTGCCGCCGGCTGGCCGAACCGACGGCTGAAGGTCAAGAGCCGAATCCGGGGATTGCGCAGGATCTCTTCGAGGATGACCTCTTTGGTCCGGTCTGGTGATGGGTCATAGCAAAACAGGATCTCGTAGCTGCCGATGGCCTCGAGAATGGGTTCTACGCGCTTGACGAACGGGCGAACGTTCTTTTCTTCGCGATAGACCGGGACTATGACAGAAATATCGGCTTGTCCGGAGTGCCCCGATACTTCGCGGGCTAGGAGCTGCGATGTGCCTGACGGCAGGGCGTGACGTTCGGCGCTGAAGCCAACGGGCTTGTCCAGCTGGTTTACCATTTGGTGCGGTTGACCATCAATTTCGGATGCGAGACCAGGCAATGCCAGATGACGGCCTGAAATGCCTCGCTATGGGGAGTCACCAGGGCAGGGTCGACCACCGGGACGAGCACGATGGCGTGCGCAACCTTGCCTGTGTAGCCGCCGTCTCGACCGACAATTCCCAATATGCCAAGTCCGCGCTTCAAGGCTTCGTCCAACGCCTCGACTAGGTTCGGGCTGACATTCCGTTCCCGGTCGCCGCCGCCCACGGAGAGGACGAGCAGCGCGTCCTTGTCGTTTGCCCGGCTGGTCCTCAGCCATGCTGCGAAGACTCCTGACCAGCCGTCATCGTTGGTGCGCGCTGTCAGCTCGGAGACATTGTCGGTGGGGGCGTAGGCTTCTATGTCGCACAGCTTGCGGAAATCGTTCACCGCATGCGACGCATTGGCGGCACTGCCGCCGACTCCAAGCACGAACAACCGGCCGCCGCGGCCTCGGACGTCGGCCAACCCGTCAACAACGCGCTCGATCGCGGCCATATCGACCCTGGCCGCAATCTCGGCAACTTGGCTGAAGTACTTCTGCGTGAAACTCATGGTCGGCAACTTACGTCTGAACCCACCCTTGGGGAAGTCCGCCTCGTGCACGGCCTGCTGAATGTTGTGGTGGCAACGCCGGGACGTGCTTCAGCTGAACTTTGAATTGCTATTATATATCATGTACATGTCTGTTTCGGGCAAAACCTTGTGGGCCCGGATCGGGCGGGATCTGGATGAATGCTGCGGGCGACCTGTCGTATCCCATCTACCTGAGTCACACCTTAGTTCTTTATGCGCTGGGACCGTGGCTAATCGCCAATGCGCTGCCGCTGTCTTCGCTTCCGCCTGCAGAGGCTGGTTACGTATCGATCATCGTCTATCTTGGGGTGACGACTGCGATCGCCGCCATCATTCATAGGCGGATAGAAGTTCGGTCGCGCGCGCAATGCATTCGCTCGGACGTGGCCGACCGAAGGCGGTCCCCGTCACACGTAGGCATTTGGCAGCCTGCTAGGTCACCGGACATGGAGGGTAGGTGCCGCTTCACTTCTTATGGTTGCAACTCCCCTCGGGACGAGACTGTTTTTCCTTGATCACCTGATGAACCACTATCATCTGCCTTAAAATAGGAATGACAATGAATGCGTTGGGGGGAAGCATCCGGTCTCGATTGGCGTCGGCGACGCATATCGCGTCCCTTGCCAGTTCAAGTCTATTTTCAATCCTGACGACTGTGCTCGCTCTGCTCATTATCGGTTCCGTTTTTTTGGGCGGACTCCAGCGCGGTATGGATCAGGCGTTGAGCTACGGGCCCCAATCGGAAGAGAATGCATTGGCCATCGCCATCTCCGAGATGGTTTATGGCCTGGATAGCTACGTTGCACATTTCTCTGTCCTTGAGGCTCTTGAGAAGTCGATTCACCGAGGGGCAGATAGCGCCAACGATCCCAAGATTCTTCAGAACCTCTACAATGGCGATCTCATCAATGAGGGGATAGCAAGCGCGGCATCCCTGGGCCCGCGGACTAAGGGCTTCATCGCCGATGGAGGTTTGAAGACCATGGTCTACGACGACGTGGGCATCGTGGACTTTATCAAGATCGCCTTTGCTGCGTTCGGCTTCAAAGTTCAATCTCTCTATTATTTGTTTTTTGCGACGCTTTTGCTCAGCACCACCGCCTTTATCTTACAGTATTGGAAGAACGCGCTGGCGCAGATCCTCGCGCTTTGCAATCTCTTCGCCTTCTATATGGAATTGCAGAGTCCGATCTTTACCAGGGACATGCCGACCTTCTGGGGAATGCGGCACGGATCCACGCTGGCGATCCTACCCATGTGGCATCTGGCGCTGCTGTTAATGTATCGCACGCGGTTGTCCCTTGCCGCAGTCGTGTTGGCCGCGATCCAAGTTGCCATCCTCGTTCTGGCGATAAAGGTGCGTGGCTCGGCCCTCTGGACGGTCATCTTCATGGGGGGGCTGACGGCGCTGCTGCTGTATCAGGACTGGGCCCAGTTAAAGATCTCTGAAAGGTCGGCGGCCAAGCTCACCAGACTGGCCGCCAGGTGGCCGATGGCGCTGGTCCTCGCCGGGCTGTTCCTCAACGGCCTGTATACCAATAGTAAACTTCACCCTGCTTACTTCACCGACGACATCTTACCCCACCATGGCGCGTGGCACTCGGCCGTCCTCGGACTGAACACATCGCCGGCGTTTTGGCCGGTAACCGGGCTGAAAGCCGAGCCGGGCACCAATCGTGTCAGCCCTTACCGGGATCGCGTCGGCTACGATGCGGCGCTGGCGTACCTGCGAGACCGTGGCTTCATCAAATCGGAGGCGGAGTATCTGTCGCCGTGGACCGGCACCTATAAAATGGGGCTTCATGACAAGATTATGCGCCGGCTTTTCTTTTCGGCTGTCGAGCGTCACCCCATGGCGACCGTTGCCCTGTATCTCTACTGGAAGCCTCGGCAAATTCTCGTTGCCTTCGGGCGCTTGTTGGCCGGGGTCAAGGTTCAGGCTTGGCTGCTTGCGCTACTCGGCGCGTCGATCATGGCGGTGGCGTTTGCGACGAGCCAGTTCAGGGCGCTGGCTGAGCTCAGAACGATTCTGCTGCTGGCGATGGCGGCGATTCTGTTTTCTGCACTGCCCAATCTTTGGGCCTATGCGGCCTATCATGCCGTCGCAGATTCGCTGCTCTCCATTTTCATTCTTGGCGTCTTCGGCATCTGGGCAGCAGAAGTTGTGTTGATAGAGCGATGGCGAAGCCCGACCGTTGACGAGGCGCAATCAGACTCTAATGGCAGGTCAAACAGGGTTACTAGGAGAGGCTCGTAGGAAAGGGGCGGAGCAGCGCTACGATCGGATCGGTACAGGACCGGATTCAGGTCGCCGATCATGCGAACCACGCAAACGACGTACTGTTTGTAGCTGAACCTGATGCCGGCTATTTTGTCAGCCAACCGCTGCGGCGCAGCACCAATCAATTCAAACGAGAGTTCCTCAGTGCCAAACAGCCATCGCCGCTCAACGCCCGCCATCGATCAACTCTCCACTCAGGACGGCACAGACGACATCTACCGTGCACTCTATCGAGGAATGGAATACATCATTGTGTCAGCCATCAAAGGACATGTTGCCGAGTTCGGCACATCGTCCGGGCGCACCGCGATGACCCTTGCCAAAGGGCTGGCGGATTATGGGAATAAGTATATCGTGAGTGAGGAGGCGCACGAGATTGGCCTGCGGAAGCTTCTGCTGTTCGATGGTTTCGAAGGCTTCCCGGCCGCCATCCATCCGATCGATCAGGCCTCGCCGCATATTGCCTGCGGCATCTGGGGGCCGGGTGTGACCAAGGATGCCAGCGCCGCCATTCTCCGCGAGATGTGCGAGAGCCATTTGCCGTCGGATCGAATAGAGATTCGCGAAGGCTGGTACCGTGAAACCATGCCGACCCTTCATGCCGGCCTCGAATTGGCCTTTGTCCACATCGATTGCGACTTTTACGAGAGCACGATGGATGTCCTGGACCGGCTCTTTACAATCGATGCGTTGTCCGATGGGTGCGCGATCTATTTCGACGACTGGTATTGCAACAGGGGCTCGCCCAACTTCGGCGAGCAGAGGGCATGGGCGGATTGCGTGGCGAAGTATCGACCGCGATTCACGGATTGGGGACCATACGCAACGGTCGGCCATCGATTCTTGATCCACAAATAGAGGCAAACTGCCGCCCGCCGAGCGTGACGCGACGGTGGAGTGAAGAGCAGGGTAACAAGTTGAATGGATAAAGCCATTGATCAGCGCCTGAGCGCTGAAGTTCCGTCGAGGCGCGATCTTGCATTGCGTCTCTTCCCATTCTTCATGACGGCACTTTCAGCGTTGATGATTTGCCTCGTCTTTGTGGGCGGGGTCAGGCGCGGCATGGACCATGTTGTGACCTTTGGCCCACAGTCGGAGCAGAATGGGATGGCGATCGCGATCTCCGAGTTGGTCTATGGCCTTGATGCCTATGTCGGATACGCCTCAGTCGTCGATGCCCTCGTCAAGAAGATGAACGGAGGGATCGGGGCCGGCGACCCAAACTATCGGACCATCCTGCCAAGACTCGGCAACGCCGATTTGCTCAACGAGGCGATCGGCGACGCCATTTCCCTCGGTCCACAACCCCGTGGCTTCGTCAGCGATGGCAGCCTGATGACGATGGTCTACGACGATGTCGGCATCGTCGATTTCGACAAGGCCGCGTTCTCGCTGTTCGGGTTCAGGATCCAGTCTCTTTACTACCTCTTCTTTACCATCCTATCGCTCAGCACAGCCGTCTTTCTTTTGCAGTTCTGGATACGACCGGTCGCGCATATCGTCCTACTCTGCTGCCTCTACGCGTTCTTTCTCGAACTGCATGGAACCTTTTTTGTGCCGAACATGCCGACTTTCTGGGGGATGAGGCATGGCTCGACGCTTGCCATCGTGCCTATGTGGCACATCGCGTTGCTCCTGGCGTATCGAGCGAGACCGTCGCCGGCGGCGCTGGTCTTGGCGCTTGTCCAAGTCGCCATTCTCGTCATGGCGATAAAGATTCGCGGCTCGGCAGTCTGGACAATCGTCTTCCTGCTCGCAGTGACCTCATTCTTTGCGTTTCGCGTGTGGCGGAACATCCCGCCCACGCAACGGTCGATCGTGGCGCTCGCAAAGTTGACCGCCAGGTGGCCACTGGCCATCGTGATTCTCGGTTGGCTGGCAAGCGGCATCTATACGAATGTGAAGCTCCATCCGGCCTACTTCACCGACGATATCCTGCCGTATCACGGCGCTTGGCATTCTGCCTATCTCGGCCTTGCCACATCGACCGCATTCTGGAAGCAGACAGGCGTCACCGCCGATCCGCAATCGGATCTCCGCGACTATGCGAGCCGCGGCGTTTACCGAGATCGGGCAGGCTATGAGCGTGCAATCGCCTATCTGCAGTCCCGCAATTTCATTCGCTCAGAGGCGGAGTACATCTCGCCCTGGACGCGCACCTACAAGATGCGGCTGCATGACAACGTCATGCGTCGGGTGTTCCTTGTAACCATCGGAGCCAATCCTGCTGCCACTGTTGGATTATATTTATTCTGGAAGCCGCTGCAGGCTGTTCTTGTCCTGGCGCGACTGATGAGTTCCATCCCCTATGCAATCTGGGCGCTGACATTGGGGGGGACTGCCATCCTGGCCGGCGCGTATGCTGCCGTCCGAGGGGCGACAACGTACGAGATCGGAACAGCCCTTTGGCTCTTACCGGCAGCGGCGCCGTTTGCCGCGCTGCCCAACATGTGGGCCTACGCGACGCCTCATACCGTCGTCGATCTGGCGTTTCTAGTTCTCGTGTTTGTCGCGTTCGCGCCGTGGGCGATGTTCGTGTGGCTGATCGCTCTTTGGCGTCGTCATGTAGCTGCACGAGCGAGCTAGCGGGTTGCGGGAGGCCGGACTCCTGTTCGCATAGACGTTACCGACGGAGAATGGACCAGCCGTTCCGGCGATGGCATAGATCTCGACTTTGGTCTTGCCCGCCGCAAGAGGAAGGAACGGGTTGCAGCGGGTGCCACGTTCGGCTCTCCGTGGAATTCCTGAGTGCGGAACTCTGCCAGACGGCAGCCAAGGAAAAGCCAACCGTGCGACAGCTACTTGGCTCGCCCGTGGCATTTGCCGGTCCGAATCAGTGTTGTGGCCAGCCAAACCTTTTCGAGAGCCGGTCGGGGATCATTTCGCTCGCTCTCTTGACCTGCTGAGAAGTGAATACTTGGCGCCACTCGTCATAGGTGCCGGTCCGGAAATGCACGTCCATTGCCTTTTCCGGGGAGCGATGAACGTAGAGGGATCGATCAATCTCTAGGAACTCCAGAATACGAGCGGAATGTTCGTCCTCATGTTCCTTGAGGGATGCAAATTCCGTGACGAGAATCCGCCCAGGCCATCGCGCGCATACATCCAGCCAATTCGTCATCCATTGGACCACATGCGGCAGGAAATGGTCGATGTGCCAGTCGATGCGCCGCTCGAACGTCCATCCATGAAGCTCCCTCGGCGGAGCGGGGCACAAGCGCAGCAGCTCGACATGTTTACCCTCCTTGGTCAACCGCTCCACATGATGTAGCCAGCTCAGCAGAACCGATCTGGGGTCGCGGAAGTGCACGATCCATTTCGGCACGAACTCGTCGAGGAGTTGAAGATTCTGGGCGCTCGCATCGATGTGCGCAGATGCAAAGTACCCGCCCTTCGCGAACTCCGGCATAGCCTCGAGTCGAAGCTGGTCTTCCGGGAAATAGCGATTGGAGAGGATGCAGTTATCGAGCCCTAGTCCTTCACGAAACATAGTGTTCATGTAGACGGTGCCGGACTTCGGGATGGTGACGATCAGAACGCTGAAGGTCTGTCGCGGCTTCTCGGCCGGCGGCGCGGGCACAACGTCAGGATTGCGCGCCGCACTGGAAACGGGCTCAACATCGGAAACAGAAGCAGGGACTTCACCGGCCGGGGCCCGGACTCGTCCGCCAAATAACGAAAGCTTCATTGTCACCATCCGCTGTTGACTGGCATCGATACTAACCTGCGGCGATACTAACCTGCGGCGGAATTTAGTAGCAACACGATGGATGAGATGGTTTCACGTTGAAGTGCATCCAGGGTTGGCGAGACAATCGGTGCACTTGTTGATAGGCCTGTCGATGCTGCGCGGTGCGCGCAGGTGCGCGTTATACGCGCGGCCTTTGAATCTCGGCGCGGCGGACCCGACCATGGATGGGATCGACGGTTTGCAATGGGTCGAGGGAACGCAGTCCGGTTATGCGAAAGTCAACGAACGCTAGACCAAGGCCACACAAGCTCTGGACTACAATCCAATCGGACGGCCATACTTCGCCGGGTAGGGCTGCGGCAACGATTGCAATGCGAGTCCGCGGCCTCCGGTGAAAGCCAACGAAATCTCCAGGCGCCGAGCCAGGCCTGGAGCAGGGAATGCGGTGCGCAGCGGTCGGTTCAGGTCTATGCGCAGCCGTCCATCCACAGGTAGCTGGGCAAGATCGAGTGCAAGGCTTTGCTCGCACCGCAGCTCTTCGGGTTCGGGAAGGCCGAAAGTACGCGCATAAACGAGAACATGGAGGGTCCCCGTGGTCGGGGCGGCGAGCTCCAGCTCGATACCTTCGACCTCTGCACGATCGACCGCTGCGGGCCCGAAGATCCGTGGTTCTTCGCGGATGACGTAGTGCGGTGGCGCCTCGATCAGGTAGAACTTGGTGTCAGGGAATGACGCGATAGGCACGGCGAACGGGGCGTTCATATCGACATGCCCGACCACGCCGGCGACATCCCGCCAGTCGGGATTGCGTTCGAGAAACAGCTTGGTCGCCCGCCGCGGTCCCACCTGCTCTATGTTGTCCATCACCATGAGGCCGCCCGGACGCATGGTCCTTGCTGCGCACATGACGTCAAACAAGGCGAATTCGTACTCATGATTGCCGTCGACCAGAACGAAGTCGTAGTACGTATTTTGGGCGATTGCCCGGTCGAAAAAAGTGGCCGAATTCTCGGCCCGGAAGCTCACGATCTCTCTGAGCTCGGGCGGCAAAGAGGCGATGATGGGAGGACAACGTTCGCCACCGAACGGATCGATCGTGTCTATGTGGCCCTGCTTCGTCTCCCAAAGTGCGCGGGCCATGGTCTCCGTGGTCCCGGCGTGCCAGGTTCCGATCTCAAGCACGCGCTCTGGTCGGTGCATGACGATAAGGTGATGCAGGAGTGCTCGTGCCTCATCGCTTTGGAGCGAGTTTTCCGGGTACTTCCGGTAGGCTGCATAGACCCGCTCGAAGGCGGGTGACGCCCGCCAAGCGCGCAGGCCCTCTTGCGAAATGTCGAATCGTTCTCCAGGCCGGTAGAGTTCTGCAAGGGGACGCAACGGTCTCCTTGGAGGGGGAACTGTTGAACCGGAGGTGACTGGCGGCGTAGCCTCGACGGGGGGCGCCGCCTCTATTGGGCCAGCAAGACCGAGCAGTTTGGCGATATTGAATGACACCGCGGAAGAATAGCGGTGGCGGAGCCCTATGCAAGCGGCCTTATAAACGCAGGAGAGCTGCCGTCGAGACGTGTCAGCACGGGCTTGTTGGATCACGGCTTGCAAATGCCAATGGCAGCACGGCCTCCTTCACATTGTGCTTGATTCCTTAGCGCAATGTTGTGTTCTGTCCATGTCGCCCACTCATGTGCCGAGAGGACGACCTATGACGATTTCAGGCAAGGCGAACGGTTCATTCTTGCGCTGCGGCGACATCATCCGAAGGAGAGCGGGCTGCGTCGATCTGGGGCGAGCTAAGGCGGCAGAGCATCACGGAAGGGCCACCATGGGCAACCAAATGCATGGCCTTCTGAGACGATCTCCGCCCGCTATTGGACTAAATGCTGTCGACTGTCATCATTGTGATTGTTGTACCATATCAAAGACTTGGCGCCACAGCTGGATGACAAAAACTTTGACGCTGCGGTGTCTAACGTTTGGCCAACATTGCTGTGTTCTGCAAGAACGTGAGCGACTAGGTGCATCGGCTGGCAATTCGCTGGTCAGGTCCGCACCTTTGATGAAAGCCGCAGCGGCACCGGTTGGGTTTGGATGGCTTCTCTCCCGACGCACGCTAAACCGGCTACCAAGCCGTCAGAGCCGTGCTAGTTTAGGCGTTAGAGACTCGCGGCGATCCGAAAGTAGACGAGGCATGAAGCACAAGAGCGCGTTGAAGTATGCGACCGATCTCGGCTTGGTTCAGCAGGCGACATTGGACGACCAGAGCCGGCATCTGCGGCGCCTCATCTTCCGTGCCATCGAGAATGGCGGGCGTGGGCATATCGGGCCGGCGCTTTCCCTCGTTGAAATCATCCGGGTCCTCTACAGTGAGTTTTTGCGCCATGACGCGGCCAAGCCGACCTGGCCAGGCCGCGACCGCTTCATCCTGAGCAAGGGCCACGGCTGCCTTGCCCTCTACGCCGTCCTGGCCGACCGCGGCTTCTTCGATGTCGGCGAGCTCGACCGGTTCTGCCATTTCGACACGTTCCTCGGCGGCCATCCGGAGACCGTCGTCCCGGGGGTGGAGGCGTGCACGGGCGCTCTCGGGCATGGTCTGTCCATCGGGCTTGGCATGGCGCTGGCGGCCCGCATGCAGGGCCGGGACAGCAAAATCTACGTGCTGATGGGGGACGGGGAGATCAACGAGGGCGCGGTCTGGGAGGCGGCCGCCTGCGCCGACAAGCACAAGCTGGCCAGCCTGACGGCGATCATCGACTATAACAAGATCCAGTCGGCCGGCAGCGTCTTCGACATCCAGAGCATGGAGCCGCTCGCCGACAAGTGGACGAGCTTCGGCTTCCAGGTATTCGAGTGCAACGGCCACGACGTCGAGGAGCTCCGTCGGGTCTTCCAGGAGGCACGCAACCATCCCGGCGACAGGCCGCGCGCGGTGATCTGCCATACGGTCAAGGGCAAGGGCATCCCGGCCGCCGAGAACAATCCCGACTGGCACCACAAGTCCGAATTGAAGCCCGCCGAACTGCAGATCGTTCGCGACGCGCTGGGAGGCTGACGTCATGCGCAAGCGAAGCCTCGACATGGTCCACCGGCTGGCCAAGCGCGACGACCGGGTCGTCTTCATCGGTTCCGACCTGTCGCCGAACCTGCTCGGCGAGATGAAGAAGGAATTCCCGTCGCGCTATTACATGGAGGGAATCGCCGAAGCCAACGTCATCGGCATGGCGGCCGGCATGGCGATGGACGGATTCATCCCCTACGTCAACACGATCGCCACCTTCATCACGCGGCGCTGCTACGAGCAGGTCGCCGTCGACCTCTGCCTCCACGACCTGCCGGTGCGGCTGATCGGCAACGGGGGCGGCTATGTCTACGCTCCCCTGGGGCCGACCCACCAGGCGATCGAGGACATCGCCATCATGCGCGCCCTGCCGCACATGACGGTGACCGCCGCCTGCGACGCCGAGGAGATGGCCCGGCTGATGGACGCAAGCCTGGAATGGCCGCATCCGATCTACATTCGGCTGGGCAAGGGCGGCGATCCCGTCATCAGCAAGCCCGAGCGCGGCTTCGCGATCGGCAAGGCGATCGACATGATCGACGGCGAGACCGGCGCCTCGGATGTCCTGCTGATCTCCACGGGTGTCGCCACGACCCAGGCCTTGAAGGCCGCGGGCGCCTTGATGACGGATGGCATCCGGTGCCGATTGCTGCATGTCCATACGGTCAAACCGCTCGACGAGAAGGCGATCGTCGAGGCCGCCGCCGCCACGCGCCTCGTGGTGACGGTGGAGGAGCACAGCGTGGTCGGTGGGCTGGGCAGTGCGGTGCTCGAGGTGCTGGCCGACCGCATGACCGGTGCCCTGCCACCCGTGAAGCGCCTGGGGATTCCCGATACATTCGCCGATCGCTACGGGAACCAGCAGAAGCTCATGGAGCACTTCGCCATCCATGCGCAGGGCATCGAGGCCGCGGCCCGGAAGCGTCTTGCGGAGTTGACCAAGTGAGCAACGCCCCGAGCTTCTGGCGGGAGGACGAACGGGCTCTGGCCGATGCCTTCGTGCGCGACGGCTACGTGATCATCCCGACCGAATCGCGCGCGGACCTCGATCGCATCCGCGATCTCGTGGCCGAGATCACGGCCTGGTATCTCAAGATTCCGGTGCCGGAAGACAGGGAGGAATTCCTCGACCGCATCCACGAGAAGGTGGACGTCGAGAAGCTGAACGACCTGCGCCTAGCGGTCATCCGCCGGATGAACGAGGAGCCGTGGACCCGGCTGGCCTACTTCAACACGGCCCGCAAGGCGCTCGAGGTGCTGGTGGGTAATGAGCTGGCCATGCAGCTTCGCATCAACCTGAGCATCCAGCTGCCCAACGACGACAGCTCGCTGCTGCCGGTGCATGCCGACGTCTGGTCGGGGGATTCGCCCTATGAGGTGGTCCTGTGGATCCCCTACGTCCATGTCTACGGCACGAAGACGATGTACATCCTGCCGCGGGAGAAGGATTCGGCCTACCAGGCCAGGATGAACGAGCTGAAGCTCAAGTCGGCCGACGAGCTGCTGCGCACGATCGAGCCCGACCTGCGGTGGCTGGACATCCCTTACGGTCACGTCCTGCTCTTCACGCAGAACGTGATGCATGGCAACGTCGTCAACCGCGAGCGGCATACGCGCTGGTCGAGCAACTGCCGCTTCAAGAGCGTCTTCTCGCCATACCATGACAAGAAGCTGGGCGAGTTCTTCGAGCCGATCCTGGTCAGGCCGGCGACGGCGATCGGGGCCAGCTATAGGCTGCCATCGGTCGGCTGATGACATCGAACCAGAAGGGCTACCGGGGCTACGTCTTCAGCAGGGCCGTCGACGGACACAGGGTGCCCCAGCACATCCAGAACCTGGTGATCCGGGACTATGCCGCGCGCCGCAAGCTGCACTACCTGCTGAGCGCGACGGAGTATGCGATGGATGACTGCTATCTCATCCTCGAACAGGCCCTCGCCGATCTCGGCGCCGTCGACGGCGTGATCCTGTACTCGATGTTCTTCCTCCCGGCCGAGGCCGGAAGGCGCGCGGCTGTCTACGATCGCCTGCTGGCCGCCGGCTGCAGCCTTCATGCGGCTGTCGAAGGCTTCGTGCTTGAGAGTCGGGACGATGTCGACCGCTGGGAGAACGTTCTGCGGACCGCGCAGATCTGCAAGGCGCTGAACTACCCAGAGATTGAACGATGGCTTACGTAGATTTCATCGGACCGCTGCACAACCGGACGAAGCGGGACTATGTTGCCCGCGTCGTCCAGCACGACAAGGCCGAGTGTTCGACGATCGCCAAGAAGTACGGCCAGGACTACTGGGACGGCGAGCGGCAATACGGGTACGGCGGCTACCGGTACGACGGGCGCTGGCTCCCGATCGCCGAGGCGATGGCGAAGCACTATGGCCTCAAGGCCGGCGATCGCATTCTGGATGTCGGCTGCGGCAAGGGCTTCCTGCTGCATGAGTTCACGCGGGCCGTGCCGGGCGTCGAGGTGAAGGGGATCGACATCTCCGACTATGCCATCGCCAACGCCAAGGAGGAGGTGAAGCCGTTCCTCCAGCAGGGCAGCGCGACCAAGCTGCCCTTTCCCGACGGATCGTTCGACTTCGTGGTTTCCCTCGGCACGCTGCACAACCTTCCCCTCCGGCATCTCCATGACGCCGTCCGCGAGGTCGAGCGGGTGGGCAAGGGGACGAGCAAGTACATCATGGTCGAGTCCTGGCGGAACGAGCGGGAGCGCGCGAATCTGCTCTATTGGCAGCTGACCTGTGAATCGTTCTACGATGTCGAGAACTGGGAATGGATCTACAGCCAGTGCGGCTACCGAGGCGATTGGGGCTTCATCTTCTTCGAATGACCGGCGGCGCAGCACACCTTCTGCCGAGATCCTACGGATGGGTATCTGACATATGATCGACCTCGTGACGGGCGGCGCGGGCTTCATCGGCTCGCACTTGACGGATCGGCTGCTGGCGCTCGGGCGCTCGGTCAGGGTCGTCGACAACATGGAGGTCGGCAAGCCGCGCAACCTGGAACATCACAAGGGCAATCCCAAGCTCGAGGTCCACGTCGCCGACGTCGCCGATCCGGTCGCCATGGCGAAGGCGATGGAAGGGGTGGAGCGTGTCTTTCACCTCGCCGCCCTGGCGGACATCGTGCCGTCGATCCAGAATCCGGAGGGCTATTTCCGGTCGAACGTCGTCGGGACCTTCACGATGCTGCAGGCGGCGCGGGCCGCCGGCGTCAAACGGTTCGTGTACGTCGCGTCCTCCTCCTGCTACGGCATCCCGGATACCTATCCGACGCCCGAAACCGCGGAGATCCGCCCACAGTACCCCTATGCCCTGACCAAGTGGCTGGGCGAATGCCAGGTCATGCATTGGGCGCAGGTGTATGGCCTGTCGGCGATTTCCTTGCGGTTCTTCAATATCTATGGACCTCGCGCCCGCACGAGCGGCACCTATGGCGCGGTCTTCGGCGTGTTCCTCGCCCAGCTCCTCGCCGGGAAGCCGCTGACCATCGTGGGCGACGGCGAGCAGACCCGCGACTTCACCTACGTCTCCGACGCCGTGGACGCCCTTGTTTGCGCCGCCGATTCGAGCAAGGTAGGCTTGTGCCTCAATGTCGGCAGCGACAATCCGGTGTCCGTCAACTATCTCGCTAAATTGCTCAAGGCGCCGGCGACCGTGCACATCCCCAAGCGCCCGGGCGAGCCGGATTGCACCTTCGCCGACACGACGCGGATCAAGGACGAGCTCGGCTGGAAATCGACGGTTCCGATCGAGATGGGCGTGCAGCACATGCTGGACAATATCGACTACTGGCGAGACGCACCCGTCTGGACGCCGGACACGATTGCCGTGGCGACCAAGGACTGGTTCACCTATCTCGGCCGGTCGCAGGCATAGGCGCCGTCCTGCCGGGGACGGAGATTTCGGGGGACAGCTCTATCGATGATCGGGAAAATCAAGACGATCGCCGAGCTCGGCGAGATCGCGGCGGCGGCACGCAGCAACGGGCGGACGGTCGTACTGGCGCATGGCGTGTTCGACATCCTCCATGTCGGCCACAAGCGGCACCTCGACATCGGCAAGGGCCATGGCGACCTGCTGATCGTCACCCTGACGACGGACAAGTTCGTCAACAAGGGGCCCGATCGGCCGGTCTTCGCCGAAAAGCTGCGGGCTGAAATGGTCGCGGCCCTCGAGTGCGTCGACTATGTCGGCGTCTCGCCCAATCCGGGTGCCGAATACGTTCTGGAGATCATCAAGCCCAGCCTGTACCTCAAGGGATCCGAGTACGCCGACGAGGAGGCCGACGTCACCGGCCGCATCAAGACGGAGCGTCTGACTGTCGAGAAGTTCGGCGGCAAGGTCCTGTACACCGAAGACATCACCTTCAGCTCGTCGAACCTCTCCAACCGGGTTTTGCAGCTCTACCCGGAAGAAGCAGCGGCCTATCTCAAGGAACTGCGCGCACGGCTGACCTTCGATGACCTGAGGAAGGAAGTGAAGGCGGTCGAAGACAAGCGCTGCCTGGTGATCGGCGACACCATCCTCGACGAGTACATCTACGTCGAGCCGCTCGGCAAGCCCGCCAAGGAAAACATCATCGCCACCAAGTACAAGAGCCGCGAGATCTTCTGCGGCGGCGCCGTGGCCACCGCCAACCTCGTGGGCCAGATGTGCGAAAGCGTCGACTTGGTCACGCTCCTCGGAGCGCAGGACAGCCGGGAGGACTTCGTCCGGGCCGCGCTGCATCCGAACGTCAATCTCGTGCCGTTCTTCCGCGAGGGCGGGCAGACCACCGTGAAGAGCCGCCTGGTCGACCCGGCCTATGTCAAGAAGCTGATCGAGATCGCCTACATGTCCGACGAGGCGCTGCCGCCGCCCGAGCAGTCGGCGCTCAACGGATGGGTCGAGGAGAACATCGGCAAGTACGACGCCGTCATCATCAACGACTTCGGGCACGGCATGATCGACAGCGCCCTCGTCGACATCGTCTGCAGCAAGGCGAAGTTCCTTGCCGTCAATGCCCAGACCAACAGCGCGAACCGCGGCTTCAACCTGATCACCAAGTACCCGCGCGCGGACTTCATCTGCATCGACGAGCCGGAAGCCCGGCTCGCCGCCGTCGAGCGCTATGCTCCCATCGAGACGGTGGTGCGGGAGAAGCTCGAGCGCCAGATCGACTGCCACACTTTCGTGATCACCCACGGCAAGCTGGGGAGCATCGTCTACACGCCCGAGGCCGGCGTGAAGCGCATTCCGGCGCTGACCGGCGAGGCGATCGACACGATCGGGGCGGGGGATGCCTTCTTCGCCGTCGCGGGGCCGTTGCTGGCAGGGGGCAGCGACCCCTTCCTGGCGGCCTTCATCGGCAACGCCGTGGGAGCCATGAAGGTGAGGATCGTCGGCCAGCGGCATCAGATCACGAAACCGGAAATACTCAAGTACCTGTCGACGCTCCTGAAATGATTGGCTACATAGCGTCCTTGCTGGTGTGATGAAGAAATGGGGCCGGCGGTCAGCCGAGAGGTAGCTCGTGAGACAGCAGAAGGTTCCAACCAATGGGCTGATCGGCAGCTACGTCGACGTCCTCTCGTCGGTGCTGCGCTCGGCCATGGCGAGCGACTTGCAGGGCAAGGAAGTCACGGTGGACTTCGCCGTCGAATGGGCCGTAGGGGCCGCCCGGAAGGCGACCGACGCCGGCGGCAAGATCGTCTTTGCCGGGAACGGCGGCAGCGCCGGCATCGCCAGCCACATGGCCACGGACTACAGCAAGAATGGCGGCCTGCGCGCCTGGGCCATGAATGACGGCAGCATGCTGACCTGTCTGGCGAACGACTACGGCTACGAGCATGTATTCGCCAAGCAGATCGAATATCACGGACGTCCGGGCGACATGCTGGTGGCGATCAGCTCGTCAGGCGGCTCGGCGAACATCCTGAATGCGGTCAAGGCAGCGCGTCAGCTCGGCTGCACCGTGCTGACGCTCAGCGGCTTCAAGCCCGACAATCCGCTGCGCAAGACCGGTGACATGAACGTCTATCTCGATTCGGCCGCCTACGGCTATGTCGAGATCGGGCACCTTGCCCTGTGCCATGCGATCCTGGACTACAGCATGGACTGGGCCGGTGCCGGGCGGGCGGCTGCACGTGCATAGCGAGGCCTTGGCAATCTCATGACCCGATACAAGAAGAACCCCGAACTGAACCGAGTCCTGGTGACCGGTGGCGCAGGCTATGTCGGCGCCGTGCTCGTTCCGAAGCTGCTGGCGCTGGGCTACCAGGTCACGGTTCTGGACCTCTACCTCTACGGGGACGATGTGCTGAAGGAAGCGCGCGGCAACCCGGGCCTGCGCGAGGTCAAGGGCGACATACGCGACGAGGGCGTCGTGAAGCTCGCGATGGAAGGGTGCGATGCGGTCATCCATCTCGCCTGCATCTCGAACGATCCCTCGTTCGAGCTGAACCCGGATCTCGGCCGCTCGATCAACCTGGATGCCTTCGTCCCCCTGGTCAGGGCGGCAAAGGCGGTCGGCGCCAAGCGCTTCGTCTACGCCTCGTCGTCGTCGGTCTACGGCATCAAGGACGGTGTCGAGGTGACGGAGGACCTCTCCCTGGAGCCGCTGACGGACTATTCGAAGTTCAAGGCGGAGTGCGAAGTGCTGCTGGAGCAGGAGCGGGCGCCGGGCTTCACGACGGTGACCATCCGGCCCGCGACGGTCTGCGGCTATTCGCCGAGGCAGCGCCTGGACGTCGTCGTCAACATCCTGACCAACCTCGGCTACCACAAGGGCGAGATCTCGGTCTTCGGCGGCTCGCAGCTGCGGCCGAACATCCATATCGAGGACATGACGGACGCCTACCTGCTGCTGCTGCAGGCACCGGACAAGGACATCGACGGCAAGGTCTACAACGCGGGCTACGAGAACCACTCGGTGATGCAGCTTGCCGAGATGGTTCAGCGCAACGTGGGCGAGAGCGCGAAGCTCCAGGTCAAGCCCACCAACGACCTGCGCTCCTACCATGTCTCGAGCAAGAAGATCAAAGACGAGCTGGGTTTCGAAGCCACCCACTCGATCGAGGAGGCTGTCGTCGACCTGATCAAGGCCTTCAAGGATGGGAAGCTGCCCAATTCCCTCGACGATCCCCGGTACTTCAACATCAAGATGATGCAGAAGATCAACCTTCAGTAATCGATGACGGGAGCGCCTCTCACGGACGGCAGTCAGGTTCGCACACTCGTCATTGGCGTCGACAGTCTGGTCGGCGGTGCCGTCCGGGCGCTCTGCGAGAGCCGCGATATCGAGGTTCAAGGCACGTCCCGCCGACCGGACCAGCCGAGGACGCTGCTTCTCGACCTCGCTCAGCCCGACCTCGGCACTCTGGCGCGGTTCCCGTGCGATCTTGCCATCGTCTGCGCCGCCGTCACGGACATGAAGGCCTGCCAAGCCGATCCCGCCGGTACGCGCCTCATCAATGTCGACGGTACCCTTGAGGTGATGCGCCACCTGGCCGCCCGCGGCGCGCACCTTGTTTTCCTGTCCAGCAGCCAGGTCTTCGACGGTGAGACGCCCGCTCCTCCGGAGGAATGCCCAACCAGCCCAAAGAACGTCTATGGCGAGCAGAAGGTGGCGGTCGAGCGGGCGATCGAGGCCGAGGGACTTCCGGCGGCAATTCTTCGCGTCACGAAGGTTCTGGCGCCGCATCCCGTCGGCGTCTTCAAGGGGTGGTTCGACGCTCTGTCGCGGGGGCAAGCCGTGGCGCCCGCGACGAACATGTCCCTTTCCCCCGTGATGGTCGCCGACGTCGCCCGCGCGGCCTTGCTGCTCGGCCAGGGAAGGCATCGCGGCGTCTGGCACCTCGGCTCGACGGACGAGATTGGCTATGCCGACGCTGCGCGGATAATGGCCGGACTACATGGTTTGCCGCAGTCCCTGGTCGTCGGCCAAGCCGTCACCGAAGATCAGGTCCCGGGAATCTACCGGCACCGTCATGTGACGCTGTCCTGCGAAAAGATCGGGCGCGAATTGGCGTTCCCTGTGCGCCGGGCCCGCGACGTGATCGACGCCCTGTTCACCAGTTTCGGCCAGACGGTCGTGCCAGGCAGGGCGGGCAAGCCATGAGGGTGGGGATCGATCTCGACAATACGCTGATCTGCTACGACCGGGCCTTCGCCCGGGTGGGCAAGGAAGAGGGGCTGCTGTCGGCGTCGTTCGAGGGCAACAAGTCGGCGGTCAAGCGCACCCTGCTGGCCGAGCGCCCCGACGGC
Organism: Pseudomonadota bacterium; assembly: GCA_049323495.1. Classification (GTDB taxonomy): domain Bacteria; phylum Pseudomonadota; class Alphaproteobacteria; order Reyranellales; family Reyranellaceae; genus Reyranella. Next base: position 109,364 of record JBMONG010000012.1, on the reverse strand, counting down.
TTCCTCTGGGAACGGCTTCAGGGACTCGTTTACGGGCGGCGCATTGACGCTGCGGAACTCTTCGAGGGCGTGGCGGCCTTCGTGGAGGCTTGTCGACAGCGGGGGGACACGGTTGCGATTGTCAGCCACAAGACGGAGCGGGCCCACCACGATCCCCTTCTGACCGATCTGCGGGCAGCCGCCCTGCAGTGGATGGAACGCAATCGCTTCTTCGAGGAAGACGGGCTCGGCATCGATCGTCGCAACATATTCTTCGAGGGGACACGCGACGAGAAGGTCAGGCGCATCCGGTCGCTGGCTTGCGACGTCTTCGTCGATGATCTGGTCGAGGTCCTGGAGCACGCCGACATGCCACCGGCCTGCCGCAGGATTCTCTTCGGCAGCGATCCCCACGGTGCGTTCGAACAGTATTCTTCATGGCACGAGGTCCGTGGTGCACTCTTCCCCGCCCCCTGACGACGTCATCGGCGTGGCGCGCTCACTGTGCGCGGCGCCGGTCGCGGCGGTGTCGGAGATCCGTCGCGGAGCCAACAGCCGGATCTTCCGGGTGGAAGCCGCCGGCGCACGCTATGCACTGAAGAAGTATCCGGCCACGGACAATCGCAATCGGCTGGCAGCCGAGGTGAACGCCTTGCGCTTCTTCGAGCGCCGCGGCATCGGGCGTACGCCCCGCGTCGTGGCGACGGCTCCCGAGGAGCGCTTCGCGTTGCTCACCTGGATCGAGGGCGACCCTGTCGATTCCGTGAGCGACGCGGACGTGGCGGAGTTCGCGGCCTTTCAGATCGACATGGACAGGGCGATCGACGGCCAAGTCGCCGCCGAGATCGGCGAGGCCTCGGAGGCCTGCCTGTCCGGACCGCGCATCCTGGCGCAGATCGAGCGCCGCTTCGCTCGCCTGGAGGCCGTCAAACACGACGTGCCGGAGTTCGCCGGCTTCTTCGACGAAACGCTGAGGCCCTGCCTGACGCGCTTCGAAGGGACCGCCCGTCGCGCATACGAGCGGCTGGGACTTGAGTTCGCCACCGAGATCGAGCCGGCGTTCCGCACGATCATCCCCTCGGACATGGGGGCCCACAATGCGCTGCGTGGAGCGGATGGCAGGCTGAACTTCCTGGACTTCGAATATTTCGGCTGGGACGATCCGCTTACGTCGATCGCCAACTTCGTCATGCATCCGGGCATGCAGCTGACCGATGGCCAGAAGGCGCTCTATCGATCGACGCTCCTTGGCCATTTCAACCGCCACGCCGAGGAGGACCGCCTGCGGGCCTTGCTGCCGCTGTATGCCCTGCGCTGGTGTGCCATCATCCTGGGTGAACTGCTGCCGGAACGCTGGAAGCACCGTGTCGAGAGCAACGTCGTGATCGGTGACTGGGACGAGGTTCGCCGCGCGCAAATCGCCAAGGCGCGTGCCCTGATCGACGGGATCTCCGCTGCCGCAGGCGGATGAGCCCGCGCATGGATTTCAAGGAGCTCCTTCAGAAGCATCCGGAAGTCGCCGAAGACAGGCACGCCTTGACCTTTTCTCGTGCCGACCCGCTGGCGCTCGTCGCCGACGCCTTCTCCAGGAGTAGCGTGGTCAAGTTGCAGGGCGGCCTCGATGCCGCGATGGTCGGCGCATGCGGTTCGTCGTTTCGACGCTTCGTAGAAAGCAGACCGGAGCCCACGACCGGGGCGGGGGCGTGGTACAGCCCTTGGGCTATCCAAGATCAAGGCCACTTCCCGGCCGCCGTGGTGCTGGCGGCGGTCATCAGGTCGTGGATCTGGGACACCGTGGAGGCGGTATGCGGTTCACCGAACGTCGCTGTCCTGCTCAAATGGTGCACGGCCCGGCACAGCATCGACCTGCCGCTGGGCGTCGGTGCGCACCAGGATGCCCGGGTGGTGGCACTGGAGGTGCCGCTTGCCATGTGGATTCCGCTCACGCCCATAGTGCCGGGGCAGGGGTCCGGCCTGGGCTATGTGATCGGTCCCACCCGCGAACTGCTGCCGGCTCTGCCGAACGACGACATCGGTGCCGAGTACGTCACCCGCGATCCGGCCCGGCTGTGGATCCCGCCTTACGCGCTGGGCGATCTCACGATTCATTCCGGCTTTTCGCCTCACTTCACGACGGGCTACGGCACCGGAGCCGAACGCTATAGCCTCGAGATGCGCGCCATGGCGCGGCGCGCCGCTCCCGTCGGCTATCTCGATCCGGCGGTCTGCGTATCACGGCGCAACGGCGTGCCGACGATCGTCGATGTTGTCTCGGCGGCCGGCGACGACGCACAGCCGTTCCTCGCCAGTCGCGAACTTGCCGCTCTGGCAGGGTGACGCGTTCGTCGGTGCTTCAGACTGCCGAGAAGCGCTTCATGTTGTCCTTCTCGAGGTAGGTCGCGCGCTTGTACGCGCGCGCGACATGGGCGACATCGCCCGCCTCGCGAATGCGCCCATTGTCGATCCAGATCGCGCTCTCGCAGAGCTGCGACAGCTCGCTCGTCGAATGGCTGACGAACAGGAGCGTGCCGGTTCGGCGGAAATTGTCGATCCAGTCGATGCACTTCTTCTGGAAGGCGAGGTCGCCCACGGCCAGGGCTTCGTCGACGATCAGGATGTCTGCATCCATATGGGCGCAGATCGCGAAGGCCAGGCGGGCGCGCATGCCCATGGAGTAGCGCTTCAGCGGCTGATCGATGAAGGCGCCGATGCCGGCGAACTCCGTGATGGCGTCGAACTTGGCAAGAATCTCGTAGCGCTTGAGGCCTAAGACGGCGCCGCCAATCAGCACATTCTCGCGGCCTGTCGCCTCGAGGTCGAACGTCGCCCCGAGAGCAAGCACAGGCGCGACCCGGCCCTTTACCCAGATCTCGCCCTTGGTGGGGCGGGTCATTCCGCATACGATCTGCAGCAAGGTCGACTTGCCACAGCCATTGCGGCCGATGATGCCCAGGCTCTTGCCGCGCGGCACCTCGAAGCTGATGTCCTTCAGCGCCCAGAACGACTTGTAGAAAGTCTTGGTCGCCGACCCGAACAGCTGTTGCTTCACCCAATCCTTGGGGTCGTTGTAGAGCTTGTAGGCCTTGGCGAGATGGCTCGCCCGGATGACGACCTCGACGTCGGATGACATGAGGCTTGGGGCGCCTGGCGGGCTCTCCGGCAACAGCGGACTCTGGGAGGATATCGGGGTGTCAGATGACATCGGCGATGGTGTCCTGCTGCCGACGGAAGAACCAGTAGCCGAACCAGAAAGCGAGCATCGATATGAAAAGCGTCCATGCGACGACAAGCGGGTTCGGAATCTTCCCGAAGACGACGAGATCGCGGATTATCTCGATGAACCCCGTCAGGATGTTACCGTACATCAGCAGCTTGACCGTCGGGCTCAGCGTCTCGTGGGAGAAGAAGACCGGCGTGGCGAACATGAGGACGGGCGCGATCGTCATCATGAGGTAGGCGGTGTCCCGCGTAAAGGCGCCCATCGCCGACAGCAGCCAGGTGATGCCGATCAGGAAAGCCAGGAACGGAATGTACCACAGCGGCATCAGCAGCACGGTCCAGTGCAGGAAGCCCGTGAAGATGAGCTGCGTCAGGAGCATCAGGACGAGCCCGATCGTGGCGTACGTCGCGGCTCGCAGGGTCGAGATGATCGGCAGCATCTCGGCCGGGAACATCGTCTGCTTGATGTAGTGTGCGTATTCGTGAAGCAGGGAGGGGGCACGATACGCCATCTCGGTGAAGAAATTGAACGCCACCAGCCCGCCGAAAACGAACAGCGCGTAGTCCATCGCCGAGTGCGATTCGGCGTTGTTGGGCAGCTGGGCGCGACCGCCGAAGACGATCGTGTAGGTGACCAGCGAGATGATCGGGGCCGTCAGGGCCCAGACCCAGCCCGCCATGGACCCACTGAAACGCTCTCGCAGCTCTCGCCGCAAAATCGCCGCAATCAAGTCGCGGTGGTGCCAGCTCGATGTAAATGGCTGCGCCAGGAATGCAAGAGCCCGTCCGAGCCACGTGTGGCGCTCGGCGACGACCATCCTGCCGTCGACAAAGTGCATGATGCGTGTTTTCGGCGGGCGCTTCGGGAACTTCCGGCGGATCATCGATGGGCGAGGGGCGAAGCGGTACGGGCGGCTCGAGCGAGCGTTGATATTAGCATGGGATAGCGTGCAGGGCCGCATACCATAGCGAGCCTGTCCGAGATAGCCTTCACATCCGCCGCCGTCCAGTTTTCCACCACGGACAGTATGGAAATTCCGGACAGTGTCGGCACTGGGAATGCGCCTTTCCCGCATCGTGTCTGCTTGACGCTCCAGGTGGGTTGGGCTAGCGGGACGCCTGTCCCGGACTGCGCGGCACCTCGCGGCAGCGCCGACGGCGAAAGTAGCTATCTTGACCGCCTGGAACGATATCGTGACAGCCCACGCCGATGCCTGCAGCGCCTCCCCATCGAGAGAACCGGGCCCCTTCGTGACGGGGGGCCGCACCGTTGGCTGACATCGGGATATTGCGGGCGGCGATCGAGCCGATGACGCGCCTGTGGCGGCGTCCGGCGCCTGTCGCTGTCGCCGAACAGGCGGGTGATGTGGAACAGCAGGCGCGGGCATTGTTCCGCACCGGGCTGGTGAAGATGCGCGGAGGCGACAGCCAGGGAGCCCTGGCGGCGTTCGACCAGGCCATCGATCTGCTGCCGGACCTTGCCGATGCCGTCATGACACGAGCCGAGCTCCTCGACCGTCTCGGGCGATGCGAAGAGGCGCGCCGCGAATATGAGCGCGCACGGGGAATGTGGGCCGGCGCGCCGCGGGGCGCCGCCGACCGCCGGTATGTCTTCCGTCAGCAGGGCTACTATGCCTTCGAGATCGAGGCCTACGACCTCGTCCGTCACAACGTCCGCGGCAAGGTGCTCCCGCAGCTCGCCCACGGAAACGCACTGCTGGCGCGGGGCAAGCCGGCGGAGGCGCTCGACAGCTACGAGCGTGCCCTCAAGGTCAGGCCCAACCTTCCAGATGCCCTGGCGATGAAGGGCGAGGCGCTGCTTGCATTGGGGCGATACGAAGAGGCGCTCGCCATCTTCGACGGCATCTTGGCGGCCGCGGAGAAGGATCCCGAGACGTTGAACAGTCGCGGCATCGCCCGCGTCGCTCTGGGGCGGCTCGCCGAGGCCAACGACGACTGGCGGCGCCAGCTCGAAGTGCTTTCGCCCACCAGGTCGGCGGCCCGCGGGTGCGTCGCCATGCGCCAAGGCAATCATGCCGCCGCCTTTCACGAGTTCGAGCTGGCCCGCAGCAAGGAACCAGGAAACGCGTACTGGCAGCTCTATCGCCTGACTGCGGCGCGCCTTGCGGGGCTCCAGGCCGAACCAGCCGTCACGGTAGCGCAGGGAGGCTGGCCCGCCGTCCTGATCGCCCTCCATGCCGAGGGGGTGAGCGAGGAGGCGGTGCTCGCCCAGGCCGGCACGTCGTGCCGGACCGTCGAAGCGCGGTTCCAGCTCGGCGTCGTGGCTTTTGGATCCAATCCGGCGGCGGCGCAGCGCCACTGGCGCGCGGCCGTCGATGTCGGGATGGTCGCCCTGATCGAGCATGCCGCGGCCGCCAATGCGCTGGCGCGGCTCAGCTTCTGACCCGTCGGCACGCGAGGGACCATGTTCTCCGTCATCCTCTACGGACGCAACGACAGCCACGGCTACAACCTTCACAAACGTGCCGCCATCAGCTTCAATGCGCTGGCCGAGGTGATGTCCGATCCTGACGACGAGATTCTGTTCGTCGACTACAACACGCCGGATGACCATCCGACATTCCCCGAGGCGATCCACGATACCCTCACGGACAAGGCCAAGCGGGTGATGCGGGTCCTCCGCGTGCGGCCGGACCAGCATGCTCAGCAGCGCCTGAAGACGCATCTCGTCGCTCTCGAGGCGCAGTCCCGGAACGTCGCACTGCGCCGTTCCAATCCCCGCAACCGTTGGATCCTCTACACCAACACCGACATGTTGCTGGTGCCGCGCGAGGAAGGCGCGTCCCTGAGCGATATCCTGGGCGCCATCCCGGATGGTTTCTATCAGGTGCCGCGGTTCGAGATTCCCGAGATGCTCTGGGAGGCCGCCTTCGATCGGCGCGATCCCGTCGGCAATCTCGCCAAGCTGCGCGACTGGTCCGTTCGCTTCCATCTGAACCAGGTCGTCCACAACTACATGCCGATGAAGTACGACGCGCTGGGCGACTTCCAGGCCGCGTTGCGCGAGGACATGTTCGCGATCCACGGCTTCGACGAGGACATGATTCTGGGCTGGCACTGCGATTCGAACCTGGCGGCGCGGCTGGCATTGTACCGCGGTCGGGTCGACACGCTGATCGACAAGGTGTTCGGCTACCACTGCGACCACACGCGCGTCGCAGCCGCCAACAACAAGGGCCGCGCCACCAAGATGAACGATCAGGACCAGTTCATCTGGAATGTGGCCACTCCCTACGTGCCCAAGCAGGCCGACACCTGGGGCTGGCCCGGCGTCGAGATCGAGGAGATCCGGCTGGACCGCGACACCGCCTATCAGAGGTTCACGGCAGGCCTCGACAAGGCGATCGAACCCGCCACGGCGCCGTTCATCGAGACCAGCCTCGAATGGCAGCTGTACGAGGATCTCACCTACGATCTGCCGCACACCCTGCCATTCGTATGCGATCAGGTTGTGACTTTCCCGCGCACGACGGCCCTCATGATGGTGGCGGCCCGGCCGGATTTCGTTCGAGGATTCGTGACGGCATGGAAGGGCATGGGCTTCACAGGACCCATCCTGATCCCGGAGGAATGCGAGGGCCTGCCGAGCGATCTCGAGGGGGTGCAGCGCGCGCCTTTTGCCGAGCAGATGCACGCCGCCGAGTTGTTCGTGTTCGAGTTCGGACTGGCGACCCAGACCGGGACCGAACCGGTGCGTGCAGGCCGGCAGATGAGCATCGTGGACCGCAAGCGGCTGAAAGTGGTCGAGCGGCTGTTCAAGCGGGCGGCTGCAATGGAGGCCGAAACCCGGCAAGGCCGACGCCATACGCCGCGCCGCTTCATTGGCGTCAACGTGATCTACAACAAATTCTGGGCCACCTTCACGAACTACGTGGGTGCCAACATCAACCCGTTCTGCAGCCAAGTGCTCGCCGGCCGGCCGCGCGAGGACGAGTCGCTCAAGGGCAAGGTGATGAAGTTCCGGGCGCGGCACGCCCTCTGAACCGCGTCAGCAGCCACCACAGTCCCGCTTGTTGCAGGGCGGGAAGTTCCAGTGCTCCGCTTTCGACGCGTTCGATGAAGTCCGTGAAGGGCACCTCGTGCACGCGTATGACTTCGCCTTCATCGGGATCCTGGCTGGCCCGGCGTTGCACGTCCAGCACCAGGAAGGAATGCAGGTGGTTGGTCTGGAAGGCGGGGCAGACGGGCGCGGTGCCCAGCAGATGCCATCGTTCCCCGGCGTACCCCGTTTCCTCGAGGAGCTCGCGCCGGATCGCTTCCAGGGGCGCTTCTCCGGCGTCGACTGTGCCGGCGGGGAACTCGATTCGTACCTCGCGAACACCATGCCGGTACTGCTCAACGAGCACGATGTTGCCGTCCGCGGTCAGGGCGATGACGTCGACCCAGTCGGGCTGCTCGAAGACGTGCCGTGTCGAAGGGGCATCCGAATCCGAAGCCGCTATCACGTCCGTGCGCAGGCGGAGCCAGCGGTCGGCGACCGGGTAGCGTGTCTCCAGCACCTTGGGCGTCGGAGCGGGAGACACGTGGCCTGCCCTAGCGGCCGGAGCCCAGGTACAGGATGTCGGCGATGTCCCCGAACTTCTCGGCTGGGAGCGTCCGCCACAGGTCCAGCACGGTGAGCCGCTGTCCGTTGCGCTTGCACCAGGCGGGATCGATCTCCTTGTAGTCGGGCCAGCCGGTCGCGACGATCAGCAGGTCGCAGTCACGCACGGCGCCTTCGAGCGTGGAGGCCACCACGACCTTGTCGCCCAGGACGCCCAGCGCCGCATCCTGCGCAAGCGGATCATGCACCGAGACGACGTAGCCCGCGTCGGCGAGCTTCGCGGCCAGCTTGACGCTGTGGCTTTCCTCGACGACCGGGGTATGCGGCTTGTACGACAGGCCGAGCAGGGCAATCCGCGTGCCTGGCTTGCCGAACTTGCTGACCAGTGCCGACAGCCGGTCGATCTGGTGGTTGTTTATGCGATCGGTCGCTTCGGCGACGTCGGCGCGTGCGCCGATCTTGCGGGCGAGCGCGGCGAACGCGACGTTGTCGCGCGGGAAGCAGGGGCCGCCGTAGCCCATGGCGCCCTTCAGGTACTTCGGCCCGATCCGGGTGTCGGCACCCAGAGCCTTGGTAACAACGTCGACGTCGGCGCCCGGCAGGCGGTCGCAGATGTCGGCCAGCATATTGGCGTAGGAGATCTTCGTCGTGACGTAGGTATTCACCGAGATCTTGGTGAGCTCGGCGTTGACGAAGTTCATGCGCTGCACCGGCGGCTTGCGTTCGCACATCTGCAGGTAGATGGCTTGCAGCATGTCGCCGGCCTTCGCATCGCTCTCGCCGATCAGGATCGAGTCCGGATAGAGCATGTCGCGAACGACGCTGCCCAGCGCGATGAACTCTGGATTGTAGCAAAGGCCAAGGTCCGGTCCGACCTTGCGGCCAGACGCGGCTTCCAGTGCCGCCTTGATCTCGCCTCCGGTGGTCCCGGGCATCACGGTGCTGGTGATCACCACCATGTGATAGCCCTTCTTGCTGCGCAGGGCCTTGCCGAGCGATTCCATCGCCTGGAGCACGAACCGGTTGGAAAAGAAGCCGGTGCTGTCCGACGGCGTCGGCACGATGACGAAGCTCGCATCGCTCCTCTGGACTGCTTCGTTGGGGTCGAGCGTTGCCGAGAGACGTTCTTTGTTGGCTGCGATCAGTTCGTTGAGCTGCGGCTCGACGATGGGCATCTTGCCGGCGTTCAGCGAATCCACCAGGGTCTTGCTCACGTCCAGGCCGGTCACCGTGAAGCCACGGCTGGCCAGCACGGCAGCGAGCGGCGCGCCCAGCTTCCCGAGGCCGATGACGGAAACGCGAGGGAGGGTTGCTGAAGTCATTTCCTTATCCGCTTTTGAGGGCCGGTACTGATACTGTTCGCGGAAGGTTGACGCCACCCCGATTTTGCGGCGGCACAGAGCCATTTCGCGGCTTGCGCCGTACCGCCGCAGGGGCGAAAACAGCCGCCGTGCGTGCTCCAGGAGGCGGGAATCGGAATGAAAGTGAAATTTTCGGCCTTTCCGAAGGCCTTTTCAGGCAATGTGGTGGCCCTCGTTGCGGCCGATAAGCAGCTTCTCGCCAGTGCCGAAGCTTTCGACAGGGAATTCGACGGCGCGATCCTGCGCAGCATCGACGGCAGCCGCTTCACGGGCGCCAAGGGTCAGCTCCTGACGCTGTTGGGCCAGTCTGGGGAGATCGGCCGCCTCACGCTTCTCGGCGCCGGGAAGCTGGCGGACCTTGATGCGCGGGCCGCCGAGACGCTCGGCGGAGCAGTGGCCGCCGACGCCAATTCCGCGGGCCTGAAGACCGTCAGCGTCATCGTCGATCCGGTCAAGGGCAGCCGGCTGACGGCTGGCGACGTAGCGGCCCGCATCGCCCTGGGTGCGCGGCTGCGCAACTACCGGTTCGACCGCTACAAGACCAAGGACAAGCCCGAGCAGAAGCTCTCGCTCGGCGAGATCACCGTCTATGTGGCGGAACCCGCCGAAGCCCGCCGCGCCTATCAGCGTCTCGAACCTACGGTGGACGCGGTATTCTTCACGCGGGACCTTGTGAGCGAGCCGGCCAACGTCCTGTACCCCGCGGAATTCGCCCGCCGGGCACGCGAACTCACCAAGCTTGGCGTCAAGGTGGAAGTTCTGGGCGAAGCCCAGATGAAGAAGCTGGGGATGCTGGCTTTGCTGGGGGTGGGCCAGGGCAGCGAGCGTGAATCCCAGTTACTGGTGATGCGCTGGATGAACGGGCCGCGGACGCAGAAGCCGGTCGCCCTCATCGGCAAGGGTGTGTGCTTCGACACCGGCGGCATCTCGCTGAAGCCGGCAGGGGGCATGGAGGACATGAAATGGGACATGGGCGGCGCCGGCGCCGTGGTGGGGGCCATGCGGCTGCTCGCCGGCCGCAAGGCACCCGTCAACGTCGTGGCGGTCTGCGCCCTCGTCGAGAACATGCCGGACGGCAACGCACAGCGCCCGGGCGACGTGGTGAAGAGCATGTCAGGCCAGACCATCGAGGTCATCAATACGGATGCCGAAGGTCGCCTGATCCTCTGCGACGCGATGTGGTACGCCCAGGAAAAGTTCAAGCCGCAGGCGATGGTCGAACTGTCGACTCTGACCGGCGCCATTATCGTCTCGCTGGGCCATGAGCGCGCCGGGCTGTTCAGCAACGACACCGATCTGTCGAACAAGCTCCGTGCAGCAGGATCCGGCATCGGCGAGAAGCTCTGGCGCATGCCGCTCGGACCGAAATACGACAAGCTGATCGATTCCGACATTGCCGACATGAAGAATGTCGGTGGCGGCCGGGACGGTGGCTCCATCACGGCGGCGCAGTTCCTGCAGCGGTTCGTGCAGGATGGCGTCGCCTGGGCCCATCTCGACATCGCCGGCGTCGCCTGGTCCAGCAAGGGAGACAGCACGACGCCAAAAGGCGCCACAGCTTACGGTGTGAGGCTCCTGGACGCCTGGATTGCCCAGAGCTACGAGCGCTGACGGCGATATGGCGACCGAGGTCAATTTCTATCACCTGACCCGATCGTCGCTCGAGGACGCCTTGCCCCGCCTGCTGACGAAAACCCTGCAGGCGGGCGAGCGAGCCATCGTCATGCTCGGCTCGGCCGAACGCGTCGATGCGATCAACACGCATCTATGGACCTTCGACCACGGCAGTTTCCTGCCGCACGGGACAGCGCGGGACGGCGAGGCCGACCGGCAACCGATCTGGCTGACCCATAGGGACGAGAACCCGAACGGGGCCGGCTTCCTGTTCCTGGCGGACCGCGCGCGGTCGGACAAGGTTGCAGACTATCGGCGGTGCTTCGAGCTGTTCGACGGGCGCGACGACGCAGCCGTGGCGGAGTCGCGTGAACGCTGGAAGGCCTACAAGGCAGCCGGCCATGCGGTGATCTACTGGCAACAGACCGAAGGCGGCGGCTGGCAGAAGAAAGCCTGATCGCCGTCCGCTCTACGGCCGCTTCTCCCGCGGATGCCAATAGCCGCGCCATGCAGACTTGAGCCGCTCCCAGGTCGGAACCGGCCCTTCGGGACGGTAGAAGGAGGGCGCATCGGCCTCGAATGTCGCCATGTAGTCGCGGTACGACAGCGGTCGACGGCGCTGCGTTTGTGTCTGCGCGGCGAGCAGGTCAAGCCCGGCCTCGATGTCGAGCAGGGACTCCAGCTTCTTGCGGCGGCCCAGCAGCAGTTCGGCAGCCAGGTCGGGAACGCCCCAGGCCGAGAATACGGCTGCCAGCTTGGCGAGCTTGCCGGGATCGAAGCTTGCGTCGGTGGCGCGATGCGCTGCCAGGACATCACGCCCATAATGGGCCTCGCCCTGGAAGGGGCGGCCGGATACGGTCTCCGCCGGCGTCGGCCACACGTATCGCGCAGGCAGGGCCCGCGAGGAGAAGGTGCGCACATCCAGCCGCATCAGTTCGAATCCATGCCGGCGCATGAAGCGGTCCGTGTTATGGAAGGTGTGATCGTCGGGACTGTCCGTGCCGACGAAGTTCACCTCAAGCTGGACTGCGATGACGCCCAGGGTGTCGAACTTCCCCTCGAACGTCTTGAGGAGATCGAAATCGGCGCCGTCGACGTCGATCTTCAGATAGTCGAGATCAGTCCATCCCCGTTCAGCTAGGAGCGAGGGCGCGACCACCGGCTTGGCGGGATCTGCGAGCCCGGTCATCTCCCAGGCGTTGTGACGCAATTGCTCCTCGGTCGAGGCCTGCTTCAACCGTGCTTCCCGGATCTCGCGCGTCCTCATGAAGCTCATGCGATCTCGCATGGCCATGATCAGCGGCGCGGCCGGCCCCGCCGACAGATCAATCGGTCTGTCGGCTGCGCCGCCCACGAAGGCTGCGACATAGGATACGTCCGGGTTCTTCTCCAGCAGCGCCAGGCGGCGACACTCCGTCTCGCTCGCGTCGACGCCGATGGCGCGCAGGCGAGAGCCGAAGTCGCGCCACACCGGATCGATTCCGCCCGAACAGCCGATATCGAACAGCGAGAACCGGTCCGTCTGGAGTGCGTCGGCGACGAAGGCTGGAAACGAGCGGGCCATTCGCCGTGCTAGACGGTTGCCACGGGGGTAGCCGGCGAGCCCACGGCGCCAGGCAGCCGCAGCGGTGGCGCCGTCAGCAGGAAGCGCGAGCGCTTCCTGTCGCGCAGCCAAAGCGCCAGATCCTTAAGCCACCAGATCTCGCCCAAGTTGAGGCCGAGCTTGAACAGGCAATGATTGTGGAGCGGGAGCGAGGGGTGCTCGGCATCGTCCGGGCCGGGCCGGGCCGGCACGGCCTCGACGCCGTAGTTGTCGGCGATCAGGGCGGAGATCTGGCTGTCCGTGATCCACTGCAGCAATCGCGCGTCGCGCCCGTCCAGCACGCTGCACATGGCATGCGCGCGGGCAGGATCCACGCTCTTGTTCATCTTGACGATCTCGTCGGTGAAGCCCGTGTAGAGCAGCAGCATGTCCCCGGGCTCGACGACGACCTTGTCCGACTCCAGGACGCCGCGGAAATCGTCATAGCTCACATACTTGTGGTCGCGCCCGAAATGCTTTTCGAGGTCGACCAGCACGCCGCGTCCCTGGATCGCCTTGGCCGCCATGTTCTCCACGCCGAGCTTGTGGGCGTAGCTGAGATGGCCACAGCCGTCGCGACCGGCATCAGGCTGCGGCCCGACGACGTCGGTGCCGGCCTTGAAGCCGTTATAGTACAGCGCCTCCGGCACGCCATCGCCGTCGGCATCGAACATTCCGCCGACATGGGCAAGCGTGTCCCATTGCGTGGAGTACTGCAGAGTCAGGATCACACGGTCGTCGCTGGCCACGTCAGCGAACAGCGGATTGAGCGAGTTCGTCAGGAAGTTGAAGCGCCAGCCGTTTTCGTCGCCCGTCGGCGACAGCACCGGCGGCAGGCGCCTCGGATTGAGCACGTTGCCACCAGGCAGGTCGAGCGGGAGGCTGAGGCAGAAGGACAGGCCCTCCTTCACCTCCGCGATGCCTTCCAGGACCTTCTTGGGCGTTATCAGGTTGAGCCGCCCGAGTTGGTCGTCGTCGCCCCAGTCGCCCCAGGTCGAGCCCTCCGGGCGGTGCTTCCAGCGCTTCATCGAGAATCTCCCTCCGTCGGGCGGGGAGACTAGCCCGCAGAGCCGCTGCACGTCATCACGTACGCATGGCTCCTACGCGGAATTCCGCAAACGCCTTCTTCGGGGATCGTCTAGTATTTTGGCATGATCGCAACTGCCGCTCCCCTCAATCGCGATGTCCGCGTCATCAGCCTGATCGGCGCCGCGCATGGAGCCAGCCACTACTATCAGCTGGCCTTCGCGACGATGCTGCTGATCGTCCGCAAGGAGGCAGGTCTCGAGTTCGAGGATGTCGGCTTCCTGGCCGGCATCTTCTACGGTGTCTCCGGCGTCTGCCAGACGGCGGCGGGCTTCGCCGTGGACCGTTTCGGTGCCCGACCGATACTGGCGGCCGGACTTGCCATCATCGGCACTGCACTCGCACTGATATCGGTCACGCACTCATTTGCCGGCTTTGCCGTCATCGCGGTGATCGCCGGGGTCGGCAACTCGGTGTTTCATCCGGCCGATTTCGCGCTGCTGAATGCGTCGGTGGACCAGAGGCGCCTGGGGCGTGCCTTCAGCATCCATGGCGTCGGCGGCTCGCTCGGCTGGGCGGCGGCGCCCGTGATGTACTTTCTGGACAGCATGTTCGGCTGGGTCGGCGCGGCGTTGATCGGTGCGATCCCGGGCCTCATCCTCGCAGTGCTGGTGCTGGCCCATCGCACGGATCTCGTCGACCATCGCATCCAGGTGCGAGCGGCTGATGCTCGGAATCTCGGCGCGCCTGCTGCGGCGCTGTTCCTGCAGCCGGCTATTCTTCTGTGCCTGCTCTACTTCGCCCTGATCGCGGCGAACACCGTCGGCATACAGCAATTCGCCGTGCCAGCTTGGACGACCATGTTCGGCGTCAGCGACAACTACGCGGCGCTCTGCTTGATCGTCTTCATCGTCGGTTCCGCTGCGGGCGTGCTGATCGGCGGCTTTTTCGCTGACCGCGTGCGCCGCCACGACCGTGTGGCGACCTTCGGCTTGCTGGTCGCCGGGGCGCTCACCGTTCCGATCGCGACAGAGGCGGTGACGCCTGCGCTTCTCCTCCCGCTGCTGGCTCTGGCGGGAGCCGCGGGCGGCATCACTGGTCCATCGCGCGACATGATTGTCCGAGGCGCCACGCCGCCGGGCGCGTCCGGCAAGGTCTTCGGCTTTGTCTATTCCGGGCTCGATATCGGCTCGTTCCTGGCGCCACCGGTCTTCGGCTCCCTGATGACTGCCGGCGCGCCGACCGCAATCTTCTGGATTGCTGTCGTGCTCTATGTCGTCAATGCGGGCCTGGTGATGGCGATTCGCCAGAACAGCACGCCGACCGCGTCGCCCGCGGCCGCGGAGTGAGCCGGTCAGGCGGCCTCGTAGGCTTCCTGAGTCACCAGCCACTCGTGCTCGGCATGGGCGAGTTCGCGCTCCAGGCGCACCTTCTCGCGCTGTAGATCGGCGACGTTCACCGTCGCGTCAGTATAGGTCGCGGGATCGGCAAGCCTGGCCTCGATCTCGCTGCGCTGTTTGCCCAGCTTGGCGATGTTCTTCTCCAGCGCTTCGAGAGCCCTCTTGAGAGGCGCACGCTTGGCCCGCGTTTCGGCCGACTGCTTGCGATTCTCCTTCTTCGAGACGGGCTCCGCGGGGGGCGCCGGCGCCTCGTCCCGCCTGCCGACCTTGCCGGACTTCCCCGACTTGCCGCCGCCACGGTCGCGCAGCAGCTTGGCCTGGTAGTCGTCGATGTCGCCGTCGAAGGGCGTGACCTTGCCGCCGGCGACGACCCAGAGCTGGTCGGCCACCATCTTCACCAGATGGGTGTCGTGGCTCACCAGCACGACAGCGCCCTCGAAGTCGTTGATGGCATCGACCAGCGAGGCGCGGGCATCCATGTCGAGATGGTTGGTGGGCTCGTCCAGCAGCAGCAGGTGAGGGGCGTTGCGCGTCGCCAGCGACAGCAGCAGCCGCGTCTTCTCGCCTCCCGACAGCACGCCGACCTTCAGGTCGGCGCGGTCGCGCGAGAAGCCGAACCGGCCGAGCTGGGCGCGCACCTTGGTTTCGCCCGCGCCCGGGCCCAGGGCGCTGCTCATGTGCTGGAACGGCGTCGCTTCGTAGTCGAGTCCTTCCTCCTGATCCTGCGAGAAGTAGCCGATGCGCAGCTTGGAGGTGCGCCGGACCCGCCCTTCGCGCGGCTTCAGGCGGTCGGAGAGCAGGCGGATGAAGGTCGACTTGCCGTTGCCGTTCTGGCCGAGCAGGGCGATGCGGTCGTCCATGTCGATGCGCACATCGAGCTTGCGCAGCACCGGCGGGCCGTCGCCGTAGCCGACCGAGACCTCATCGAGCGTCTCGATGGGGGAAGGGAGCTGCTCGGGCGGTGGAAAGCTGAAGGCGATGCGCTCGTCGATGGGAACGGCCGCCACGGGCCCCAGCTTCTCGATCATCTTGAGGCGAGACTGCGCCTGACGCGCCTTGCTGGCCTTGGCGCGGAAGCGGTCGACGAAGGCCTGCATGTGCTTGCGCTGGGCGGCGATCTTCGCCTGCTGAGCGGCATCATGTTCCAGCCGTTCGGCACGCGTGCGCTCGAAGCGATCGTAGTTGCCGTTGTAGGTGACGAGCTTCTGCTGATCGATATGCACGATATGATCGCACACGTCGTTCAGTAGGTCGCGGTCATGGCTGACCAGCAGCAGCGTGTGACGGAAGCGCCGCAGATGTTCGGTCAGCCAGAGCTGCGCTTCGAGGTCGAGATGGTTCGACGGCTCGTCGAGGATCAGCAGGTCCGGATCGCTGAACAGCGTGCCGGCTAGGGCAACGCGCATGCGCCATCCACCTGAAAATTCGCCGCACGGGCGTGCCTGAGCAGCAGTGTCGAAGCCCAGGCCGTGCAGGATGGCGGCGGCACGGGCTGGCGCCGACGACGAGCCGATCTCCTCGAGCCG
The DNA here is from genome assembly GCA_049323495.1 of Pseudomonadota bacterium. Taxonomy (GTDB): domain Bacteria; phylum Pseudomonadota; class Alphaproteobacteria; order Reyranellales; family Reyranellaceae; genus Reyranella. The sequence goes on along the minus strand of JBMONG010000012.1, from coordinate 93,093 downwards.
CGCATGGATTTCCCCCAGCCGCGCGCCATCGTCGCAGGTTTCCGCCTCGGCGAGGAGGGACGTCCGCTCCCGGTCGGCAGCCAGCACGGCGTCCAGAACGGGAATGTCGCCGCCCGGAGGGTCCTGCGGCACCGACCCGACGCGCATGCTGCCGGTCATGCTGATGCCGCCGCCGTCGGCCTCGAGCTGGCCCTGGATCAGCCGCAGCAGGGTCGACTTGCCGGCACCATTGCGGCCGACCAGGCCGACCTTCCAGCCGTCGGAAATCGCCGCCGAGGCGTGGTCGAACAGGACACGCTCGCCATGGCGGAAGGAGAGGTCGTTGACATGCAGCATCGGGCCGCGGCGTTTAGCATGCGGGCGAGGAGGCTCCAACCGGCTTGCCGGGCTCGGACCCCGCCTTTATAAGGCGCGCCCATTCACCAAAGCTGCACGCCCAAGGGGATTTCATGGCCGTCGAACGCACTTTCTCGATCATCAAGCCGGACGCGACGCGCCGGAACCTGACCGGCAAGATCAATGCCCGGTTCGAGGAGAACGGCCTGCGCATCGTCGCCCAGAAGCGCATCTGGATGACCCGTCAGCAGGCGGAGCAGTTCTACGGCGTGCACAAGGAGCGGCCGTTCTTCAACGACCTCTGCACCTTCATGACTTCCGGCCCAGTGGTGGTGCAGGTTCTCGAGGGCGAGAATGCCGTCGCCAAGAACCGCGAGATCATGGGGGCGACCAACCCGGCCAACGCCGCAGCAGGTACGATCCGCAAGGACTTCGCCGAGTCGATCGAGGCCAACTCGGTGCATGGCTCCGATTCGCCCGAGAATGCGGCGATCGAGATCGCCTATTTCTTCGCAGGTGCCGAAATCGTCGGCTGAGCGGCGATCCTCCACAACGACGAAGCGGCCCCGAGGGGCCGCTTTTTCATTTCGGCAAGTCGCGCGCCATCAACCCGTGACTGCGGCCGCCACGATCAGCGCCACCGTGCCGCCGATGCCGAGCAGAACCGCCAGAAGAGGCACGTTGCCCAGCAGGCCGAGCGCCATGCAGGCCAACACCAGGATGACGAAGAGGATCCCGAAGAGAACAAGCTTGTTGAACGCTTCGTAGGTGTGCAGGTGCGCAGGGTAGTCGTTGTCAGCGTCGGCCATGGCGGATCCTCGTCGAATTCACCGGCTATATAGCGGACTAGGCGTCGGCCGAGAAGAGCAGCGTGGCGTCCGGCGGGACGTCCGCGACGGCGACGCGGCCGCCGGCGATCGACAGGCGTCCTTCCGCCAGCCAGCGCACGACCAGCGGATAGAGGCGATGCTCCTGCCGCAGGATGCGAGCCGCCAGGGTGTCCGCCGTGTCGTCGGGCAGGACGGGCACGGCGGCCTGGGCGATGATCGGGCCGGCGTCGAGCTCCGCCGTGACGAAATGCACCGTGCAGCCGCTGATCCGCACGCCGGCATCGATCGCCTTCTGCTGCACGTGCAGGCCGGGAAAGGCCGGCAGAAGAGACGGATGGATGTTGATGATGCGATCCTTCCAGCGCTGCGGGAACCACGGGCTCTGGATGCGCATGAACCCGGCCAGCGCCACGGCCTCGACGCCGTGTCTCTCGAGTTCGGCAGACACGGCGCGGTCGAAGCTCTCGCGGTCGGGATAGCCCTTGTGCGGGATCACGGCGGTCACAATGCCGGCGGCCCGGGCGGTCGCAAGGCCCGCCGCATCCGGGACGTTGCTGGCGACGCAGGCGATCTCGGCGGGATAGTCCGAAGCCCTTGCCGCCTCGATCAGCGCAGCCATGTTGCTGCCGCGGCCCGAGATCAGGACGCCGACCTTCAGCTTCGCCATAGTGCTTCGGCGTGATCGACGATGCAGTCGGCTTCGCCCTCCGGCGCCGACTCCACCATGCCGACTTCGGCGACACTTTCGCCGGCCTCGGTGAGCACCCTTGTCACGGCGCCGGCATCCGCCCTGGCGACGATGAGCACCATGCCGAGCCCGCAGTTGAAAGTGCGCAGCATGTCGTCGGTCGGCACATTGCCGACATCGCGCAGCCATTGGAAGAGGCGGGGCGCCGTCCATTGCCGCGCATCGAGACGTGCGCGCAGGCCGTCGGGCAGGCATCGGGGGACGTTGCCCGGCAGGCCGCCGCCGGTGATATGGGCCAGCCCTTTCACCGCGCGGGTCGCGCGGATCGCCGCGAGCGCAGGCTTGACGTAGATGCGCGTGGGTTCGAGCAGCGCCTCGCCCAGGCTGCGGCTGTCGAACGGGGCCGCGGTGTCGTAGGCGAGACCGCTGCGCTCGACGACGCTGCGAATCAGCGAGTAGCCGTTGGAGTGCGCGCCGCTGGAGGCGAGCCCGAGGACGACGTCGCCGGGGACGATATCCGCTCGCGGCAGCAGACCGTCGCGTTCGGCGGCGCCGACGGTGAAGCCGGCGAGGTCGTAGTCGCCGTCTGCATACATGCCCGGCATCTCCGCCGTCTCGCCTCCGATCAGCGCGCAGCCGGCACGGCGGCAGCCCTCGGCGATGCCGGCGACGACACGCCGGCCGGTGGCCACGTCGAGGCGCCCGCTTGCGTAGTAGTCCAGGAAGAACAGTGGCTCGGCGCCCTGCACGACGATGTCGTTCACGCACATCGCCACCAGGTCGATTCCGACGGAATCCGGCATCCGCGCTTCGATCGCCACCTTGAGCTTGGTGCCTACACCATCCGTGCCCGATACCAGGATCGGGTCCCGGAAGCCGGCCGCCTTGAGGTCGAACAGGCCGCCGAAGCCTCCCAAGCCGCCCATCACGCCGGGCCGGTCGGTGCTGCGGGCCAGGGGCTTGATCTCCTCGACCAGGGCGTCGCCTGCGTCGATGTCGACGCCGGCGTCCTTGTAGGTCAGCGGCGACCGATTATGACCCTTGTTCACGTCGGGTGGGGCGTCGGGCTTCAAGCCTGGCTCATTCGTGCTAGATAGGTGCCGCGAACATAACCAAAAACCGGACCCCCGCAATGCCGCCAGTCCGCTGGTTTTCCACGATCCTCGTCGTCCTGCTGGGGGCCATCGCCGCCGGCGGCCCCGTGCTGGCGCAGGGAACGAACACCTATACGATCACGGGCGTGGACGTCGATGTGACGGCGCCCGACGCCGTGCAGGCGCGGCAGCAGGGAATCGCCGAGGCGCGGCGGAAGGCCGCGAAGATGCTGGTCGATCGGGTGGTGGCACCCGAGGACCGCGCCCGTGTGACGATCCCGAGCGACGCCGCGCTCGAGAATATGGTCCGCGGCGTCGAGTTCGTCCGCGAGCGCACGGCCCCCGGTCGCTATCTCGCCACGCTGAATGTCGTTTTTGCCCCTGACCAGGCGAAAGCCTGGCTCGGCGACGCCGGCGCGAAGATCGCGGAGACCGTGACCCGGCCCGCCCTGGTCGTCCCCCTATGGAAGGGGCCGGCCGGAGTCGAACCCCTCGACAGCCACAATGCGTGGCAGGATGCGTGGCGGGCCCTCGATACGGCCGGCAGCGCCGTCCCGGTGACCGTGCTGCGCGGCGACGCGCTCGATCAGAATGCCGCGGCCGCCGAGCAGGTCTATGTCGGCGACGTCTCCGCGCTGGCTCGCCTCAACGAGCGCTACCGGGCGCCGACGATCGTCGTCGCCGTGGTCGAAGGAGACAAGGAAGCCGGCCCGCTCGCGGTCAGCGGCTTGCGCTACGACGCCCAGACCGGCGCCCGCAGCGAGATTCCGCGGACGACGGTGGCGGATTCGGGACAGTTGAAGGAGGCGGCCAAGGCGATGCATGCGCGGCTGGACGAGCAATGGCGCGGCATTGCCGTCGTGCATCGCGATTCTCAGGACGCCATCGACGTCGTCGTGCCGCTGCGCAGCCTGAGCGACTGGGTGCAGGTCCGCCAGCGCCTGGGCAGCGTGCCCGCGCTGAAGGGCGTCGTCGTCCGAAACCTCGAAGCCGACCGTGCCGAGCTTCGGCTGGAGTACTTCGGCACGACCGAGGACCTGCAACGTACCTTGTCCCTGGCTGGGCTGACGCTTGATCGCGACGCCGACCGATGGCGGCTGCAGGTGCCTTGATTCCTCCTGCGTCGGGCCGGCCATGAGCGCGGATGGTCAGCCGCGGGGGCACTGGCGATTCTGGGTCGCTCTGGGCGCCCTTTTCCTGCTCCTGCTGTGGCTCCTGAACGACATCCTCCTGCCTTTTGTCGTCGGCATGGTGGTTGCCTACTTCCTCGATCCGCTGGTGACACGCCTGCAACGGATGGGCATGTCGCGCATGTGGGCGACGACAGCCGTCACCATCATCGCCGTGATCGCCGCGGTCGGAGCCGCCACGGCGATCCTTCCGCCCCTGTTCGGTCAGGTGCAGGCTCTCGTCACCAACGTACCGGAGTACGTCGTCAAGGTGGCGACGCAGGTTCAGCCGCTGATCGAACCGCTGCGCATCAGGCTTGGCCTGCCGCCGCTCAGCGTCCAGGAGATGCAGTCCGAGCTCACGCAATGGGCCGGGGAGTTGCTTTCCATGACAGGTGCGCTGGCGGGCAAGCTGGCGGCCGGCGGCCTCGCCCTGTTCAATGTGCTGTCGCTGCTATTCCTCACGCCCGTCGTCACTTTCTACCTCCTGAGGGACTGGGAAAGGGTCTTGGCGGCGATCGACGGCGCGCTTCCGCTCGAGTACGTGGACACGATCCGCAGCTTGGCGCGCCAGTCGAACGCGGCGATCGCCGGCTACGTGCGCGGGCAGGCGCTCGTATGCATTGCGCTCGGGTCCATCTACGCCATCGGCTTGTCGCTGGTCGGGCTGCAGTTCGGTCTGGTCATAGGTCTGATTGCCGGCGCCATCTCGTTCATCCCGTTCGTCGGGACCTTCGTCGGAGCCGTGATGGCGCTCGGCATGGCACTTGCGCAGTTTCCGCCGGACTGGATCGGCGTGGCGAAGGTCGCCGCCGTGTTCGTCGTCGGCCAGATGCTGGAAGGGAACGTCTTGTCGCCGAAGCTCGTCGGCGATCGCGTCGGTCTGCACCCAGTGTGGATCATGTTCGCGCTTCTGGCCGGCGGCGCTCTTTTCGGTTTCGTCGGCGTGCTGGCCTCGGTGCCGGTGGCGGCCGTGATCGGTGTGGTCGCGCGTTTCCTCGTCGGACGGTACCGTCAGAGCGACATCTACCGTGGCACGGAGGCGGAATGAGGATGGCGCGCCAGCTCACCTTCGATCTCGCACTGCCTCCGCCTGCCTACGAACGGGCCGAATTCGTTGTAGCGCCCGGCAATCGCGAGGCGCTCGCCTGGATCGAACGCTGGCCGGACTGGCCCGGCCCGGCCCTGGCTCTCGGCGGACCGCGCGGTTCCGGCAAGACCCATCTTGCGCACATCTGGGCAGCGATGAGCGGCGCCGCGGTGGTGCAGGGGGAAACGCTCGCCGGCAAGAGCGTGGCCGATCTGCATGATCGTGTTGCGCGCTCGCCGGCGCTGGTGATCGAGGATGCGGATCGCGCACCGGAGCGGCCGATGTTCCATCTCTACAATCTGGTGCGGGAAGCAGGCGGTTACATGCTGCTCACGGCGGCGGCGCTGCCGGCGCACTGGACGATCGCCTTGCCCGATCTCGCGTCCCGGCTGCGTGCCGCTCCGGCCGTGGCCGTCGCGCCGCCCGACGACGATCTCCTGGGCTCGATCATCCTCAAGCAGCTGGCCGATCGACAATTGCATGCCGCCGCTGGCGTCGTGCACTATCTCGTTTCGCACATGGAGCGATCGGGCGAGGCGGCTCGCCGGGTGGTCGCGGCGCTCGATCGCCGCGCGCTGACCGAACGGCGCGAGATCGACCGGCGTCTGGCGGCGGACGTATTGACCGAACTGTCGGAACCGCCCGGAACGACGCAGGAGGAGGGGGCGCGATGAGAATACCTTTGGCTGCGGCGGTGCTGACGATGCTGGCGTCGGTGGCGTCGGCGCAGCAGTCCCCGGTGATGGGAACGTGGCTCACGGCATCCGGCGTTGCGCAGGTCCGCATCGGACCTTGCGCCGACCCCGCGAGCGGGCCGATCTGCGGCTTCGTCGTCGGGCTGATCAATCCCAAGGGGCCCGACGGGAGAGCCGTGACGCCGGAGATGGCGACCGACTACCGCAATGCCGACCCTGCCCAGCGCGCACGCAAGGTCATCGGAATGCCGCTGCTGTGGGGCTTCAAGAAGACATCCGATCCGAACAGCTTCGAGGACGGCCGGATCTACAACGGCGAGAATGGCAAGATCTACAACGCCAACATAAGCCTTCAGCCGGACGGCAAGCTCAGGCTGCGCGGCTATGTCGGCTCGCCGATGTTCGGCGAGACGCAGCTCTGGACTCGCGTGAACTAGGGAGGGGTTGAAATGGATATGGGCATCAAGGGGCGCAAGGCGATCGTCTGCGCCGCAAGCAAGGGATTGGGCAAGGGATGCGCCATGGCGCTGGCCCAGGAGGGCGTCGATCTCGTGATCAACGCCCGCACCCAGTCCGAGCTCGAGGCAACCGCCGAGGAGATCCGCAAGAAGACCGGCGTGAAGGTGACGCCCGTCGCGGTCGATGTGACCACCGACGAGGGACGCAAGCAGGTCCTGGCGGCCTGCCCGGAGCCCGACATCATCGTCAACAATGCCGGCGGTCCGCCGCCCGGCGACTTTCGCGACTGGAACCGCGACGACTGGATCAAGGCGATCGACGCCAACATGTTGACGCCTATCGAGTTCATCAAGGCGACGGTCGACGGCATGATGAAGCGGGGGTTCGGCCGCATCGTCAACATCACCTCCAGCTCCGTGAAGGCGCCGATCGACATCTTGGGGCTCAGCAATGGTGCCCGCAGCGGCCTGACGGGCTTCGTGGCCGGCGTGGCCAGGGTCACCATCCGCCACGGCGTCACCATAAACGGCCTTCTGCCGGGACCGTTCGCGACCGACCGTCTGCGCGGTACTTACAAGGCACGCGCTGCCAAGAGCGGCAAGAGCTACGACGAGGAGTATGCCGCGGGCGCGCGGTCCAATCCGGCCGGCCGGTTCGGGACGCCCGAAGAGTTCGGTGCCGCCTGCGCGTTCCTCTGCAGTGTCCATGCCGGGTACATCACCGGGCAGAACCTGCTGATGGACGGCGGCCAGTATCCCGGAACCTACTAGGTCAAGCGGGGCGGCGGCGAATGGCGCCGCCCCGGCCATCTCTCACGTGACCGACAGGTCTCGCGGACGCACGAAGTCGACCAGCTCGGCTGCCCCCGGCTCGAGATCGTCCCAGGGCCTGTCCTTCAGCTTCAGCACGGCCAGCGCGCCCGTCGGAAACTTCTCCGACAGGGTAGCCAGCGCGCCGGGCGCTCCGCCACCTGCCAGCGCGCGGGCGAGATCGGCGATGCCATCATTGTGGCCGACCAGAAGCACGGTCGACACGCTCTCGGGTACCTTGCGCAACTGCGCCAGCAGAATCGCGTCTGACGCGAGGTACAGCGTGCTTTCGAGGGAGATCGGCGGCGTGGGAGGGCCAAGCTCCCTGATCACCGGGGCCAACGTTTGCCGGGTGCGCGTCGACGTGGAGCAAAGGATCAGGTCGGGGCGCGGAACCTTGTGCGCGACGTAGTCGGCCATCGCCTTCGCGGCGCGCTCTCCGCGACCACTCAGCGGCCGCTCATGGTCGTTGAGACGCGCGTCGTGCCAGCTCGATTTCGCATGGCGGAGAAGTAGAATCGTCTTCACGAGGCAGCTCGGAAAAAATCGTTTTGGAACAATCGTTTAGCGAATTGCCATGACATGGTCATGCCGACTGGATACCGTGCCTGTGAACAATAGGCTGAAACGTTCTGCGAGGGAGTCCTGCGGGGCAAGCCATGGATACGCTCGGTTCCGGCGCCGCTGAAATTTCCACAGCTGAGATAGCATCCGACAGCCCGCAGCGCTTCATCAATCGCGAGCTGTCGTGGCTCGCATTCAACATGCGCGTGCTGGAGGAGGCGTCCAACAAGCGTCACCCGCTGTTCGAGCGCGTGCGCTTCCTGTCGATCTCCGCCGACAACCTCGACGAATTCTACATGGTCAGGGTGGCGGGCCTCGTCGACATGCTGCCGACCCGGTCGCAGCTCCTGAGCGACGACGGCATGACCCCGGCCGAGCAGCTCGCAGCCATCCGGGAGCGCGCCTCCGTTCTGATGGCCCGGCAGCAGGAAGTCTGGGCGACGCTGCAGGAAGAGCTCCGGGAGGCCGGCGTCGCGGTGCTCGACCCGGCCGAGCTCACGGAGCCCGAGCGTGCCTGGCTCGACCAGTATTTCATCGAGCAGGTCTTTCCGATCCTGACGCCGCTGGCGATCGATCCCGCGCATCCGTTCCCGTTCATTCCCAACGGCGGCTTTTCCGCCGTCCTGAAGCTCCAGCGCCGGGACGACCGGCGCCCGCTGATGGCTCTGCTGCCGCTGCCGCCGCAGATCGACAGGTTCGTGCGCCTGCCGGGGACCTCGATCCGGTTTCTGTCGCTCGAGGATCTGGTCGACATCTACCTGCCGCGGCTGTTTCCCGGCTACGAGGTGATCGAGCGCGCCGTCTTCCGCCTCATCCGCGACAGCGACGTCGAGATCAACGAGGAGGCGGAGGACCTCGTCCTCCTCTACGAGAGCGCGTTGAAGCGCCGGCGGCGCGGCGACCTGATCTCCATCTCGGTCAACAGTGCGATGCCGTCGGAACTGCGGGACTTCCTGTTCGACCAGCTCGAGATCCAGGCGCAGTCCCAGACCGTCCATGTGTTCCACCTCGACCGCATGCTGAACATCGGCGACGTGAAGGCGGTCATCGTGGATGACCGTCCGGATCTGAAGTTCGTGCCGTATGTCGTGCGGTTTCCTGAGCGGATCCGCGATTTCGGCGGCGACTGCTTCGCCGCGATCCGCGCCAAGGACATCATCGTCCATCATCCCTACGAAAGCTTCGACGTCGTGGTACAGTTCCTGCGCCAGGCGGCACGCGATCCGGCCGTGGTGGCGATCAAGCAGACCCTGTATCGCACCTCTGCCGATTCGCCCATCGTCAAGGAGCTCATCGCGGCGGCGGAGGCGGGCAAGACGGTGACGGCTCTCGTCGAGCTCAAGGCGCGCTTCGACGAGGAGGCGAACATCCGCTGGGCGCGCGACCTGGAGCGCGCGGGCGTCCAGGTCGTGTACGGCTTCATCGACCTCAAGACCCACGCCAAGGTGTCGATGGTGGTCCGGCGCGAGGCGCAGACGACGCGAACCTACGTGCATTTCGGGACCGGCAACTACCACCCGATCACGGCGCGCATCTACACCGACCTGTCGTTCTTCACGTGCGAGCCGGCGATGGGGCGCGATGCGGCAAGGCTCTTCAACTACATGACGGGCTACGCACGGCCTGAGCAGATGGAGAAGATCGCCTTTGCACCGGTCACCTTGCGATCCACGCTCTATCAGCTGATCGATTCAGAGATCGCCAACGCACGCCAGGGCAAGCCGGCCGCGATCTGGGCCAAGCTCAATTCGCTGGTCGATCCGCTGCTGATCGACCGGCTCTACGCCGCGTCTAAGGCAGGCGTCCAGATCGAGCTGGTGGTCCGCGGCATCTGCTGCCTGCGGCCCGGCGTGCCGGGGCTCAGCGAGCATATTCGCGTCAAGAGCATGATCGGCCGCTTCCTCGAGCATGCGCGCATCGTGTGCTTCGCCAACGGCCAGCCCTTGCCGTCGCCCGACGCAAAAGTCTTCATATCGTCGGCCGACTGGATGCCGCGCAACCTCGATCGTCGCGTCGAGCTCCTCTGTCCGGTGGAGAATCCGACCGTCCACGAGCAGGTGCTCGACCAGATCATGGTCGCCAACCTCAAGGATGACGGACAGAGCTGGGTCATGGCGCCGGACGGGTCCTATCGGCGCCGCAAGACCGGCAAGGAGCCCTTCATCGCACATTACTATTTCATGACAAATCCGTCGCTGTCAGGGCGCGGCAGCGCTCTCAAGCTGACTGGCGCGGTGCCCCGGCTGGTGCTGAGTTCCTGAGACCGGAACATTCCGCGGCAGCGGCGTCGGGTCGCGGTCGTCTTGCCGCTGCAATTCGCAGTCGTATCGGCTACACGGACGCCAATGGTCGGTGAGTCTACGGTAGGCGGCTCGGCGGGTCGCGTCGGCATCATAGATGTCGGTTCGAACTCCATACGCCTCGTCGTCTACGAGCGCGCCAGTCGCGCCCCGCTGCCCGTCTTCAACGAGAAGGTCCTGTGCGGCCTGGCGCGCGGCCTGGATGCGACCGGCCGGCTGAATCCCGACGGCGTCGGAATGGCCCTGGCCAATATCGACCGCTTCGTGACGCTCGCGCGAAACATGAAGGTGGTGTCGCTCGACCTGCTCGCGACCGCAGCCGTCCGCGACGCCGCCGACGGCGGCGACTTCATGCGCGAAATCGAGCGTCGGCCCGGCATCCGGGCGCACGTCGTGAGCGGCCAGGACGAGGCGCGGTTCTCGGGCTACGGCGTGATCTGCGGTATCCCCGCCGCTTCGGGCGTAGTCGGCGACCTGGGCGGGGGCAGCCTGGAACTCGTCGCGGTCGATCGAGGGAGGCTGGGCGAATCGACGACGCTTCCGATCGGTCCGTTGCGCCTCATGTCGTCGGGGCGGGGCGATCCGAAGCGCACCGTCCTCGACGCCATCGAAGGCGTGGGCTGGCTGCGGGGCGAGACCGGCCGGACATTCTATGCCGTGGGCGGCGCATGGCGAAGCTTCGCCCGTCTCCACATGGAGCAGGCCGGGTATCCGCTGCACATCATCCACAACTACGAAGTGCCGGCCGAGGATGCGCGCGCCGTGGCACGGCTGATCGCGGTGCAGAGTCCGAAGTCTCTCGAGAAGATGCCCGGCGTCTCGCGACGCCGCGTCGACACCCTGCCGTTGTCCTGCCTGGCCCTCGACAGGCTGCTGGCCACCCTGAAGCCCAGGAACGTCGTCTTCTCCGCCTTCGGCCTGCGTGAGGGCTTCTACTTTTCACGGTTGAGCGAGGCCGAGCGCACCCGTCATCCGCTGATTGCCTTCGCGGAGGAGCACGGTGCCGGGTGGCGGCGCTTCGAGCTGGCGCCGATCGAGATCTTCGACTGGCTCACGCCGACCTTCCAGGACGAGACGGAAGTCGAACGCACGCTGCGGCTCGCCGCCTGCCACCTCAGCGACATTTCGTGGGACGATCATCCCGACCATCGGGCCGAGCAGGCCTACATACGCGTTCTGCACATGCAGGCGCCTGGAATGAACCACCATGACCGGGCCATTCTCGCGATCGCCCTGGCCTATCGCTACAAGAGCGATCCGAAGGCGGCGATGCTCGATGTTGCCCTGCGCCTGGTGGACGGCAGGGCGCGGACCTTCGCCCGCCGGCTCGGCGCCTGCCTGCGGCTGGCCTACAATCTGAGCGGCGGCGCGCCGGGGCTGCTGCCGCAGGTCCGGCTCGAACGGACCGACCGCGAGCTCCGGCTCGTGGTGCCGGATGCAGCGCGCGGCAGCCTGGGCGATGTCACGGCACGCCGCCTGGAGACGACTGCGGAAGCCTTCGGCCTGAGATCGACGATCCAGATGGAAGGGGTATGACCGCCTCGCGAGGCGCCTCGCTCTAGCGAGGGCCGTCCGGAACGGGAATGAGCTTGGCCTGATCACCGTCCAGCGACAGTGCCAGCCGTCCTTCGATGAGGTCGACGGCATCGGCGCCGAAGATCTCCCGGCGCCAGCCGTCGAGCACATGGACGTCCCGCTTTCCGGCCGCCAGCCGATCGATCTCCTCCGAACTCGCCACGAGGCGTGCCGCAACCCCGGCCTGCTCTGCCTTGACCCGCAGGAGCGTTCGCAGCAGGTCGACCACCGCGCCTGGTGCCCTCAGCTGATCGGGCGCCCTGTCGCGCGCCGGCAGCTCCGAATCGGGGAGCTTGCGGCCTTTTTCGATCGCTTCGAGCAGTTCGCGGCCCTGCCAGCCTTCGGCGAAGCCGCGTCCCAGACCTCGCGTGCGCGCCAGCTCCTCGGCTGTCTTGGGGGCGTGGCTGGCGATCTCCAGAAGCTGCTCGTCGCGCAGCAGGCGCTGGCGCGGTATGTCGATGCGCTGCGCCGTCCGCTCCCGCCAGGCGGCGGCCTCGCGCAGGACGGCGAGCAGCCGGGGCGAGGCGCCGCGCGGCCTCAGCCGCCGCCACGCCTGCTCGGGGTCGACCCGGTAGGTGGCCGGATCGTTGAGCACCGCCATCTCCTCGGCGATCCAGGAGAAGCGGCCGGTCCTGTCGAGCTGGCGCTTCAGCTTCTCGTAGACCACCCGCAGATGGGTGACGTCGGAAAGCGCATAGGTGATCTGCCGCTCGCTGAGCGGGCGCCGGCTCCAGTCCGTGAAGCGGCTCGACTTGTCGATCTTCGCCTTGGCCAGCTTGGAGGCGAGGGATTCGTAGGAGGCGGCCTCGCCATGGCCGCAGACCATGGCGGCGACCTGGGTGTCGAACAGGGGCTGCGGCACCTTGTTCATGCGCAGATAGAAGATTTCCACATCCTGCCGCGCCGCATGGAAGACCTTGAGGACGCCGGGATTGGCCATCAGCTCGTCGAGCGGCGCGAGGTCGATGCCTTCCGCCAGGGCATCGATGGCGGCGGCATCGTCGGGCCCGGCCACCTGCGCCAGGCAGAGCTTGGGCCAGTAGGTCCGCTCGCGCATGAACTCGGTGTCGACGGTGATGAATTCGGCGCCGGCCAGGGATCGGCAGAAACCGGCCAATTCGTCGGTCGTGGTGATGAGTTTCATTGCAGCGTTCTATAGCGGGCGGGACGCCAGCGGGCAAAGGTGACGGGCGAGAGACGGCCGGTTGCTTGACTTGGCAGGGCAATCCGTGCCTCTTGCCGCCCCGTCGAGACCGGAAAAAGGCCCGGAAAACAAGCGATGTCCTCCGTCTACAGAACCCATACGTGCGGCCAGCTCCGGACCGAGCATGTCGGCCAGAACGCGCGGCTTTCAGGATGGGTGCAGCGCAAGCGCGATCACGGCAACCTGCTGTTCATCGACCTGCGCGACCACTACGGCGTCACCCAGGTGGTGGTGGACGTCGCCAGCCCCGTGTTCAAGGTCGCCGAATCGCTGCGCAACGAGAGCGTCGTCACGGTGACGGGCAGGGTGGTGGCGCGCGAGCCGTCGACGGTGAACGCCAGGCTCGCGACCGGCGCGGTGGAGCTCGATGCTTCCGAGCTGGTCATCCAGTCGATGGCCGAGACCCTGCCGATCCCGGTCAATGTCGAGAACGACACGACGCCGGAGGAACTGCGCCTCAAGTACAGGTTCCTCGACCTGCGTAAGGACAAGCTGCACAAAAACATCATGCTGCGCAGCCAGGTCATCGCCTCGCTGCGCCGGCGCATGATCGAACAGGGCTTCACGGAGTTCCAGACGCCCATCTTGACAGCGGACAGCCCGGAGGGAGCGCGGTCCTATGTCGTGCCGAGCCGTTTGCATCCCGGCAAGTTCTATGCGCTGCCGCAGGCGCCGCAGATGTTCAAGCAGCTCCTCATGGTGTCCGGGTTCGACCGCTATTTCCAGATCGCGCCCTGTTTCCGAGACGAGGACGCCAGGGCGGACCGCGCACCCGGCGAATTCTACCAGCTCGACTTCGAGATGAGCTTCGTCACCCAGGAGGACGTGTTCGCCGCCATCGAGCCCGTTCTGGGCGGCGTGTTCGAGGAGTTCGCCGGCTTCGATCGGGAGACGCCCCGCCGGGTGACGCGCTGGCCGTTCCCACGCATCCCCTATGCGGAGGCGCTGCTGACCTATGGCACCGACAAGCCGGATCTGCGGAACCCGCTCAGGATAGTGGACGCCGGCGAGGTCTTTGCCGGCTCGGACTTCAAGGTCTTCGCGGGGATTGTCGCCTCGGGCGGCGTCGTCCGCGCGGTCAAGGCCCCGGGCGCCGCCGGCCAGCCGAGGAGCTTCTTCGACAAGCTGAACGCATGGGCCCAGTCCGAAGGCAAGCCCGGCCTCGGCTACATCGTCCTGGAGGGCGGGGCGGGGAAGGGGCCGATCGCCAAGTTCGTGGCCGGCGAGCGCCTCGAGCGGCTGAAGGCCCTCACCGCGGCCACTGATGGCGATGCGGTGTTCTTCGTCGCGGACAAGCCGGAGGCGGCCTGGAAGTTCGCCGGGCAGGTGCGCACGCGGCTCGGTCAGGAGATGGGGTTGATCGCCGAGGACGCCTTCGAATTCTGCTGGATCGTCGATTTTCCGATGTTCGAGTACGACGAGACGGCCAAGAAGATCGACTTCAGCCACAACCCCTTTTCGATGCCGCAAGGCGGGCTGGAGGCGCTCGAGACGCAGGACCCTCTGACCATCAAGGCGTGGCAGTACGACATCGTCTGCAACGGCATCGAGCTCTGCTCCGGAGCCATCCGGAACCACCTTCCGGCGATCATGTTCAAGGCCTTCGGCATCGCAGGCTACAGCCCCGAGGAAGTCGAGAGCCGGTTCGGGGGCATGCTGAATGCGTTCCGGTACGGGGCGCCGCCCCACGGCGGCGCGGCGCCGGGCGTGGACCGCATCGTGATGCTTCTGGCCGACGAGCCGAACATCCGAGAGGTTATCACCTTCCCGATGAACCAGCAGGCCGTCGACCTCATGATGGATGCCCCGACCGAGCTGCCGCCCCAGAAGCTGCGCGAGCTGCACATCGGATTGCGCTTGCCGCCCACCCGCAAGGACTAGCGCTGGTAGGGCACGCCGCCATTTGACCGGCACGCTAATATTGCTTACGCTACAGGGAGTTAATTGATTTTCATAAAGTAATTTATGAAGCCCTCGATTCCTCTGCGGGCTTTGCTCGCCTTCGCATTGGTTGGCTCGACGGGAGCGTGCGCTGTTCCGCTCGCCGTGACGGGGGCGTCCTACGCCGCTGATGGCGGGCTGCTGCTGGCGAGCGACAAGACGTCGGCCGACCACCTGATCTCCATGGTTTCCAAGCAGGATTGCGCCCTCTGGCGCGCCGTGCGCGGGCGGGTCGTCTGCAGGCCGCGCGAGGGCGACTCGGATCCCTACAAGGTGGACTATGCAAGCGCCGAGCGCGTGGTGTCCGAAGACGGCGTGCGCTACGTCGCGCCGCTGCGGCCAGCCGAGGATGCGCCCGCGGCGAGCTGGGACGCAGCCGCCTACGGCCAGGCAGCGCCCTCGTCGCCTGAGCCCCCTTCGCCCGACAAGGCGGCGCCGTCGTCGACGGCGGTCGCAAACGCGGCGGCGGCAGCAGCCCCCGCGCCGCAAGCGACTGCAGAACCGGTCGCGGAACCACCCGCGGCAGCCGTTCCGGTCCCCCCGAGACCGAAAAAGGCCAAGGTCCGCTCCGTCAGGAAGCCTTCACGAGGTCGGGCGGCGTCTGGTTCCTGAGGAGATAGGCCTCGAGATTGTCGAGTGCCTTGAAGCCCATGGCATTGCGAGTCTCGACGGTGGCCGATCCCATGTGCGGCAGCAGGAACGCGTTGGCGAGATCGTAGTATCCGGGATGGATCCGCGGCTCGCCGTCGAACACGTCTATGCCTGCCGCGGCGAGATGGCCGCTGTTGAGCGCGGCGATCAGGGCTTCGTCATCCACGATCCCGCCACGCGCCGTGTTCACGACGATCGCTCCCTTGGGCAGCCGGGCGATGCGCTCGGCATTGACCCACTTGCGGGTGGCCGCGCTCATGGGAGCGTTGATGGAAAGGAAGTCGCAGTGGGGCAGCATCGCGTCGGCGTCGGCGTGAAAGACCGCCCCCTTCTCGAGGTCGGGCGGCAGGCGCTGGCGATTGCTGTAGTGGATCTCCATCCGGAAGGCGCGCGCCCGGTCCGCCACCGCCTGGCCGATGCGGCCCATGCCGAGGATACCGAGTCGCTTGCCGGTAACGTGAACGCCCATGAGCTGCGTCGGGGCCCATCCGGCCCAGCCGTGGCGCCGAAGCATGCTGGCGCCCTCGTGGGCTCGACGGGCCGCCCCGAGCAGGCAGAGCAGCGTGATGTCGGCGGTCGCATCGGTCAGGACGTCGGGGGTATTGCTGACGATGATGGAACGCCTGGCTGCCGCGGCGACGTCGATGTGCTCGTAGCCTACCGAGAAGGTCGCAATCATGCGGACGGAAGCCGGCAGGTCCGCCATCGTGTCGGCGTCGAAGGCATCTCCGGCCGCGCACATGATCCCGTCGCAGCCGTACGCGGCCTTGATCAGGGACGACCGGTCGTAGAGCCGGTCATCCGGATTGAGCACCGCGTCGAAACGGTCCGCGAGGCGCGCTTCGACGTCAGGGGGGAAGTGGCGCGTGGCGAGAACACGCGGCTTGGCGGTCGTCATAGGCGGTCTCCTCCCTGTGCAGCCCTGCCGCACCGATCATTCTGGCAATTGGCGGGCATGGATATTACGCTTGGCAGCCCGGCTACAAGGCCTCGTCCCCAGCCATTGCCCGTTGACCACGTTTAGCTTTCGCCGTTCCCGCGTCCGGATTGCGGTCCCTGTCACCGCATTCTGTGGCCTCCTGTTGTTGGGTCTGTGGATAAGGGCCGCCGACGCGCAGCAGCAGGATGTCGTGCTGGTCCCGCACCGGGCGACCTACGACATGAAACTGTCGGTCGCGCGGCCCAACAGCGGAATCGTCGACGTGAACGGGCGCATGGTGCTGGAGATGGCGGATTCCTGCGACGGCTGGGAGGTCAAGCAGCGCATCAAGCTCAAGTTCCTGCGGAGCGACGGCGAGGAGTTCGACACCGATTCCAGCTTCACGAGCTACGAGTCCAAGGACGGGCTCGGCCTGCGTTTCAGCGTCCGCAACATCCAGGATGACGAGGTCGAGGAGGAGCTGCGCGGCCGTGCCGACCTCGATGCCACGGGCGGCAAGGGCAAGGCCTCCTTCACCCTGCCGGAGGCCCGCAGCTTCGGCCTGCCGGTCGGCACGCTGTTTCCGACGACGCACCTCGCGCTGATCATCCGACACGCCCGCGACGGTGACCGGTCGGCCTCCTACAGCGTCTTCGACGGTGCACGGCTCGACGGCGCCTTCCAGGTCAACGCCGTGATCGGCAGGCCGCCGAGGTCTCCGGGGCCCCCGGTCCGTGGAGATGTCAGCCTCCTGCGGGGGCAACAATCCTGGGGCGTGCGCCTTGCCTTCTTCGCCGCGGGCGACCAGGGTACCGCCAATCCGGAGTACGAGCTGGCGCTCGACCTGCTTGCCAATGGCATTTCCCGGTCGATGCTGCTCGACTATGGCGATTTCGCCATCGATGCCCGTCTTGTCCAACTCCAAGCGCTGCCGAGACCGAAATGCTGAACGTTCGCCTGCTGAAATCGACGTCCTTGGCGGCCGCCTTCGCGGCAGTAGCACCGGCGGCGGCTCAGGAGCTTGCCCCGCATCGTGCCGTCTACGTCGTGTCGGGTCTGGAGCGCGGCAAGCCGGGAATCGAGACCTCGGGCACCTACGCCTACGAACTTCGGCTGACCTGCGACGGCTACGTCATAAACCAGCGGCTGCGTCTCGAGGCGGCGGGACAGCGCACCACGACGTCCGAGCAGCAGTCGCACATGACCGAGAGTCGCGACGGGCGCAGGCTGCAGTTCGAGCATCGCACGACCAGCGGCGGTCGCCAGGCGGGCCTGGTGAAGGGAGAAGCGTCGCTCGGCGACGGCGGGAGAGGAGAGGCGCGGTTCAGCGACCCCGAGGGACAGACCGTGGCCTTGCCGGCCGAGACCAGGTTCCCCGTTGCCATCGCGCGCGAGACGATCCGCCGGGCCAAGGCGGGCGAAAACGGCTTCGATGCCCTGTTCTTCTTCGGCGAGCGGGTAAAGCCTCCCCAGGAGGTCAACGTGGTGATCGGCCGGGTTCCACGGCGCCTTGCCGACCTGAAAATCCCCGAGGGAGGCGAATCGCTGGCCGAGGGACGGACGCGCATCTACTACCGGGCGGGCTTCTTCGACCCGCAATCAAGAGGGGCGGGTGAGCCGGCGTTCGAGATGAGCAGCGTCACGCTCGACAACGGCATCGAGCTCTATGGCACCCACGAAGAAAGCGACGGCGGCATTGAGTATCGCATCACGCGACTGGAGCCGCTGCCCCAGCCCGAGTGCAAGAAGTGAGGGGCGGGAGCGCTGCAGGGCAATGGGCACGGGCCTGACGCCGGAGGCGGCGGTCGATCGGCTGGAGGAGCTCCATGCCGAGGCCAGCGATGCCCTGCGGACCGCGCTGGCACGCTTCACAGCCTCGGGTGCCGTGCCCTCGGAGGAGGAGCGCCGGCGCTTCCGATATCCGGAGCTTCATGTGGACTGGCAGCCTGCGGGCGCCGTGCGTTTCACGCGGCGGGCCTGGGCGAAGTTCCAGGCGCCGGGACGCTATTCCACGACCGTGACGCAGCCGCGCTTCTTCCGCCAGTACCTGCTGGAACAGCTTCGCCCGCTGCAGGAGGAGTTCGGGGCGACCATCGAGGTCACGGTCGGCAACCAGGAAATTCCCTACCCCTTCGTCACAGAGGCGGGTGACGAGTTCATTCACGGCGACCTGTCCGTGGCCGACCTGGCGCGCCACTTCCCGACGCCTGTTCTGTCCAACGTCGGCGACGAGATCGCCGACGGCACCTGGGTCTTCGAGAGCCGCAAGTCGCGGCCGCTGGCGCTGTTCGATGCGCTGCGCGTCGACTTTTCGTTGCGCCGTCTGATCCACTACACGGGCACCGACTGGCGCACCATCCAGCCCTGGATACTGGCGACCAACTATCAGCGCTATGTCGACCATTTCCTGGGTTGGGCCATGGAGGAGCTGGGCAGGGCGGACGGTCCCTACAGCCAACTGGTCCTTCCCGGCGGCGCCGTGGTCCGACGGGGCGACGACACCACCGTGGCCGATGCCGCCGTGCTCGCGGCGCCCTGGCACCGCTTCCAGATGCCGGCCTACAACCTGCTGCGTTCCGATGGTCAGGGCGGTGTGACCCTCATCAACATCGGGGTCGGTCCGTCGAACGCCAAGACGGCGACGGACCACCTTGCGGTGCTGCGACCGCATTGCTGGCTCATGATCGGCCATTGCGGCGGTCTTCGGCAGTCCCAGACGATCGGCGACTACGTGCTGGCCCACGCCTACCTTCGGCGCGACCGCATCCTCGACGAGCTGGTGCCGCCCGAGATTCCGGTCCCGGCGCTGGCGGAGGTGCAGGTGGCGTTGCAACAGGCCGCCGAGCAGGTCACGGGCGAGCGGGGCGACGCGCTGAAGCGTCGGCTGCGCACCGGCACGGTCGTGAGCTACGACGACCGCAACTGGGAACTGCGCTGGTCGCAGGAGCGCCAGCGCATCAATCTCGGCCGCGCCATTGCAGTCGACATGGAAAGTGCGACCCTCGCCACCCAGGGCTATCGCCTGCGCGTCCCCTACGGCGTGCTGCTCTGCATTTCGGACAAGCCGCTGCACGGCGAGATCAAGCTGCCCGGCGCGGCGACCAGGTTCTATCAGCGCGCCGTCGGCGAACATCTGCGCATCGGTCTGGAGACACTGGACCTGTTGCGCGGCGAGCTGCATGCGCTGCATTCGCGCAAGCTGCGCAGCTTCGACGAGCCGCCGTTCAGATGATGGGCGGGCGGCGGCGGCGCGAACCTCGTTGCTCGCGCTCCGCTATTCCGGCCACAGCCAGGCTGCGCCGCGCACGCCGCTCGAATCGCCGTGCAGGGGCGGCAGCAGGCGGGTCGCGATGTGCTCCGGCTCCGAGAAGACGTAGCGCTTCCATAAGGTCGGCACGCGTTCGTAGAGCTGGCGCATCTTCGACAGTCCGCCGCCCAGGACGATGGCGTGCGGGTCCAGCACGTTGATGATGCCGGCAAGACCGCGGGCCAGCCGGTCGCAGTAGATTTCCATCTGATCCCGGGCGTGCGTGTCGCCCGCAAGCGCTGCATCTGCGATCTCTGTGGCCCGAAGCACGCGTCCCGTCCTCTGCTCGAACTGGTGTTGCAGACGCGGCCCGCTCAGCCAGGTCTCGATGCAGCCGGTCCGGCCGCAATAGCACTGCGGCCCCGGACGCTCGTCGTCGTGCGGCAAGGGGAGGGGATTGTGCCCCCATTCGCCGGCGATGGCCTGCACGCCCGTCAGCGGCTTGCCGTCCACGACCACGCCGCCGCCGACACCGGTGCCCAGGATGACGCCGAACACGGTCCCGCAACCCGCCGCGGCACCGTCGCTCGCTTCCGAGACGGCGAAGCAGTTGGCGTCGTTGGACATGCGTATCTCGCGGTCGAGCCGCCGCTCGAGATCGGCTTTCAGGGATCGGCCATTGAGCCGCGTCGAATTCGCGTTCTTCACCAGGCCGGTGGCCGGTGATATCGCGCCCGGATGGGCGATCCCGACCGTGCAGCGTGTGCCGACCATGGCCTCGAGTTCGGCGATGAGGCCGACGATCGCCTCGAGGTCGGCTTCGTAGGAGGTCGCCGGCGTCGCTATCCGCAGGCGGGCACGTTCCACGCCGCCGGCGTCGAGCACGAGGCCTTCGATCTTGGTGCCGCCCATGTCGATTCCGATTCTCATGGAGCGCAGTTCACAGAAATCGGGCGTGGATGTCGATGCTGCTTTGCACGCCGACCGTGTCGAATGTCGATGCCAGCCACTTCGTTCCGGCCTCGCGACCCAGATTGAACAGATGGTCCAGGAAGTCGGGCTCTATGTTGAACTTGCTGACCGAACCCAGGGGCGCGAGGGAGGCCGCATCTGCGATCGAATGGACGAGGAGGCGCTTGAAGCGTCGCGAGAACTCCGGCGCGAAGGCTCCCTGATCGATCAGGTCCTGTACGAAGGCGATGGCGCGCATCTCGGCCATGAGCGCGCCGCCGAAGGTGATCTCGTTCAGGCGGTCGGCGATCTCGGCGTTTGATCTGGGGACTCCGTCGCGAAAGGGCGGGTCGACTTCGACGAGGACGACGTCGCGGCTTTCGCAGTTGTAGATGAACGGCCAGATCGGCGGATTGCCGCGAAAGCCGCCGTCCCAATAGGGAACGCCGTCGATCACCACCGGGTCGTGCACGTTGGGCAGGCACGCCGAAGCGAGGAGGGCGTCGATCGACATCTCCTCTCGCGTGAAGATCCGGACCTTCGCGGTCTGCACGTTGGTGGCGGCGATGAAGGCCTTGATCTCATGGCAGGCGCGGACGGCATTCTGATCGAAGTGGCGGCGCAGCAGGTCGCGCAGCGGATCGAACTTGAGCGGATTGCGCTGCCACGGCGACAGCGTGCGTTGGATCAGGTCGGCCCACAACGCGCCGGGCGACTCGTCGAGGTTCCAGTTGCCCTGCAGCCGGTCGAGCGGCGTGCGCCGGATCGGGCTGGCGATCGCCAGCGTCCCGAGCTCTCCCCAGAAGGCGCGCAGCGCCGTGCGCGCACCTTGACGGCCGCCGACAGCCCAGCCCTGCAGCAGGATGGCGGCGTTCATGGCACCGGCGCTCGTGCCGCTCACCGCCTCGAAGGAAAGCCTCTCGTCGTCCAGCAGGGCATCAAGCACACCCCAGGTGAACGCACCGTGGGAGCCGCCGCCCTGCAGAGCAAGATTGATACGCTTGACGTCGCTCATGCGGCTGTCCTCCTCGGGCGCTCGGCGCTACGCTCATCCTCTTGTAGCGTACGGCAGCGAGGGCGAAGCAATATGGCGGGCGACGGCAAGGTGGCAGCGTGGCGACAGCGCCCGCCCGTTATCCTCTGGATGCTGTCGCTGGGCCAGCTCTTCTCGTGGGGACTGGTCTACTACACCTTCCCCCTCTACGTGGTGCCGATGTCGGAGGAGCTGGGCTGGAGCCGCAGCGCCATGTTCGGCGCGCTGTCGGCAGGCCTGATGGTGGCGGGCCTGTGCTCCATTCCCGTCGGCGCCTGGATCGATCGCGGTCGCGGCCGTCTGCTGATGACCGGGGGCTCTCTGCTGGCGGCTCTGCTGATGCTGCTGTGGTCCCGCGTCGACTCGCTGCCGGTCTTCTACGCGCTTTGGATCGCGCTGGGCGCCTGCCAGGCCGTCCTTCTCTACGAGCCTGCCTTTGCCGTGATCACGCGTGTCTATGGGCCCCGCTACAAGCAGGCGATCCTGCTGATGACCTTCCTTGGTGGTCTGGCCAGCACCTTCGGCATTCCCTTCACGCAGTTCCTCATCGAGCGCGTCGGATGGCGCCCGAGCCTTCTGGCCCTGGCGGCCATCAACGTCCTTGTGGGACTGCTGCTCCACTTGCCGTTCATTCCCGGACCGCAGGCGAAGCCGGTGCCCATCGCAGACGCCGGGACGCAGGCCTCCGGACGACCGCGCGCCAGCCCACTGGCGGCCGCCGTGCGCGTTCCGGCCTTCTGGGGCCTCGTTGTGGCCTTCGCGGGATATGGCCTCGCCTTTTCCGCCATGAGCTTTCACCTCATCCCGCTGCTCGACGATCGCGGCGTGCCGACGGGTGTCGTCATGGCAATCATCGCCCTGATCGGACCCATGCAGGTTGTCGGGCGTGTCATCCTGATGGTCGGCCAGCGGCACATCACGACCATACAGCTCGGCGCCGGCATCTACTTCGCGTTCCCGATCTCGATGGCGATGCTGGCGACCGGCATAAGCGATGTCTACGGCCTGATCCTCTTCGCGATCATCTACGGGGTCGCGAACGGACTGGTCACCATCCTGCGTGGCATGGCGGTGCCGGAGTTCATCGGTCCGGAAGGCTATGGGGTCGTGTCGGGAGCGCTCACCATGCCGACCAACGTCATGCGGGCGGCGGGTCCCGTCCTGGCTTCCCTCGCCTGGGGCGCCTTCGGCGGCTACACGCCCGTTCTCTGGGGGCTCGCCGTCATCATGCTGATCGCGGCCCTTGGGTTTGCTGCGGCCGCGCTCCTGTCCAAGCGACCCTCCTGACGACGCCCGCTTTCGCCACAATTGCACTCCAACTGTACCCGCATGCATGGAGGGTTAGGCTGAAATGTTCGATGCCAAGCGTCTGCTGGATCAGTTCATGGGTAGCCAGGGTGGTCAGGGAGGACCATCCGGTCCGGGCGACTTCCTGAAGGGGGCCGGAGGCGGCGTCCTGGCCGGTGGCCTGGCCGCGATCCTCATGGGCAGCAAGACCGGTCGCAAGATCGGCGGCGAAGCATTGAAGCTCGGGGGCATGGCCGCTGTCGGCGCACTGGCCTACAAGGCCTACAGCGACTGGCAGTCCGGCAAGGCGGCGGGGCAGGCCTCCGCATCGCTGCCTCAGCAGCAGAGCTTCCCGATGCTGCCGCCGCCCAGCGGCACGCCGTTCAATCCGTCCACCGAGAGTGGCCAGCAGTCGCTGGCGCGCAACCTGCTTCGCGCCATGATCGCGGCGGCCAAGGCCGACGGTCACGTCGATGCGCAGGAGCAGGCGCGCATCTTCGCCGAAATGGACAAGCTGCCATTGTCCTCGGAGGACAAGGCGTTCGTGATGGACGAACTGCGCGCCAAGCTGGACGTCGATGCCGTCGCTGCTGCTGCGGCGACGCCGGAGGAGGCGGCCGAGATCTACACCGCATCGCTGCTCTCGATCGACGTCGACAACGCGGCCGAACGTGGCTACCTCGCCATGCTGGCCGCGCGCCTGAAGCTGGATGATACGCTGGTCGCGCATCTGCAACAAACGGTGGCGTCCGCCGCAGGCAAGGCGGCCCAGCCGGTCGGCTGAGCCGCCTGCGGCAGGTCGCTACTCGGCGGCGAGCTTGGCCTTCTTGGACGGCTTGAGGTGTTGCACCTTCGGCAGCACCTCCTTGGCGAGCAACTCGAGCGAATGCTGCCAGGCCTTCGGATTCTCGACGTAGTCGAAGCCGAACACCAGCAGCTGTCCGAACCCGCCGACCTCGTCGTAGATCTTCTCGATCTTTTCGGCGACCGTCCTGGGCGAACCGACGATCCAGTTGTGCTTGGCGCAGTATTCCGGCGTGACGTCGGAATCGGCCGCGGCCGGATCGTGCTTAAGGTACTCGAAGAAGCCGAACTGCGAGAGCAGCGGCAGGAAGTATTCGCGCATCATGCGGCCCATGTGCGAGCCGACCGAGAGCTTCATCGCCTCTTCGTCCGTGTCGGCGACGAACACCTCGCGCACCATGCGCCACTCGCCGCGATCGGGTGTGCGGCCGCTCTTGGCGGCGCCGATCTCGACCGATTCCCAGTGGCTGGCGACGTAGGCCGGGTTGAGGTTCAGGCTCATCGGCAGGAAGCCCTTCTCGCCGGCGAGCTTGAGCGTGTCCGAGCCCTTGCTCAGCCCGGCGACGCCGATCGGCGGATGCGGCGTCTGCAGCGGCTTGATGTGCGGCTTCAGGAAGCCGAACATCGTGTCGGGCTTGGTGACGTGCCAGTACTTGCCCTTGAAGTCGAACGGCTCGGTCGAGGACCAGAGCTTCAGGATGATGTCCAGCGCCTCGCGCGTCATCTCGCGGTTCTGGCCAGACATCCCGTCGACATTGAACATCGCCCAGTCGCTGGGCAGGCCCGACGCCGCCACCCCGAAATTGAGCCGGCCGCCGGAGATGTTGTCCAGCATGGCGACGCGATTCGCGAGTTCGGCGGGATGGTGGTAGGGCAGCAGGAAACCACCGGGTCCCAGCCGGATGTTCTTGGTCTGCATCAGCGCCTGCGCAACCAGCAGGTCGGGTGAGGGGTGCGGCTCCCAGGGGGCCGTGTGGTGCTCGCCGATCCAGCATTCCTTGTAGCCGAGCTCGTCAAGCCAGCGGATCACCTGGAGGTCCCACTCGTGGCCGTCCTTCAGCGGCCTCTCTGGCGGATGGGACGGCATCGTGAAATATCCGATCTGCATCGTTTCCTCCTGGGTTGTTGGGGCAAGTCGACTACCATTGAGGGCGAAGTGCAAGAGGGGTGATACATGGCTGGGACGCGGCGGGCCGTCTTCGTGTGTTGCGATGGTCTCGGACGCGACTGGGTACGGCCGGAAACGACGCCCATGCTCGATCGTCTGCGACGGCGCAGCCTCTGGTGTGCGGACCACGCCGCCGTCTTTCCGTCGGTGACGCGCGTGTCGGCGGCCTCCGTGGCCACAGGCTGCCATCCCGCGCGCCATGGCCTGCACGGCAACCGGATGGCGCTGCGGGAGGAGCAAGGCTTGATCGTGCGCGATGTGGGCCAGCCCGACTTCCGCGCCCATATGCGTCGCGTCACGGGCGGGACGCTGCTGATGCCGACATTGGCGGAGCGCGTGACGCAGGCGGGCGGGTTCATTGCGTTCTCGAACGTGTCGCCGGGAGCAGCCTACTTTCTCGATCCCGACAACCATGGCTGGGTTTATCACCGGGCCGGCTCATGGGCGCCGGGAGGCGAGGCCGTGCCGTCGTCAGATGCGCTCGCCGTCAGTCACGATGCCGCCGGAGATTGGGCCATGACCCAGCGCTTCTGCGACGAGGTGCTGCGCCGGCGACGCCCAGCGGTCGCGCTCCTGTGGCTGTGCGATCCCGACCATACGCTGCACGGCGTGCCGCTCGGCTCGCCCGCCCATGCCGATGCACTGCGCGGTGCGGAACGCTGCGTCGCCGAGGTTGCCAGGACCGTCGATGCTCTGCGCCAGGAAGGCGACGAGATCCTGCTGATGGTGGGCTCCGATCACGGCCAGGAAACGATCGGCGGCAGCGTGAATATCGAGCGCTGGCTGGTGGATCAGGGCCTGGGCGGGATGCTGGCGGCGCGCGACGTCGCCGTGGCCGGCCAGGGAACGGCGGCCGTGCTCTATGCGACCGAGCGGGGCCGCGCGCCTCTGCTCGGCGTCATCGAGGCGATGCGCCGGGAGGCATGGGCCGCCGAGGTCGTGGTCGGAGAAGCGTTGATGGCGCGAGGCTTCGCGCCGCACGGCGGCGTGGTGGCAGCCGTGAACATGGGCCGGTCGGCCGACGCAAATCCCTACGGCGTGCCCGGGCGGCGCTGGGTCGTCGAGGAGGACGGCAAGCCGGTGCCGGTGGGCAGCGGCCAGCACGGCGGCTGGGGTCCCGACGAGACCAGGCCGTTCCTGATGATCGACGCCGAAGACGGCGCGTCGGGTGGCCTGGAACGCTCCTCGAGCCTGCTGGACATCGCACCGACGATCGCGCGGTTTCTCGGCCTGCCGCTCGAAGGCTTCGATGGCGCGCCCCTCGTCGGCTAAAGCGTTGGTCGGATCGTGAGCAGAAGAAGCGCCCTCCAGTCGGCTTGGTGCGTGCCGGTCATTCGCCGGCCTGGATCTGCGATATCAGGGAGGCCAGGCGCGCATCGCGGACGACGAGGGGGTACAGCGGCTGCAGAGCGTCGGCGAAGGCCCTGCAATCTACGTTGTCGACGATGTGGACGTTTGTTCCGTCGATGGCGGCGCGGTCGGCCCGCAGGCGCGCGTCCCACAGCCGGCGCATGGTCGGCACCGAGCTGCGCGCCGCGCGACGGATCAGATCGCGGTCCGCCGCAGGCAAGGTATCCCAGATCCGCTTCGAGAAGATGAGCACGGAAGGGGTCATCGCATGGCCGGTCGCACTGAAGTACCGCGTGACTTGATGCTGACCGGACGAGAGGTAGGTCGGCAGGTTGCCCTCTGTGGCGTCCACGACGCCGGACTGCACGACGAGCCCTAACCGGTCGGCGGGCGTGGCGACCGGTTCGGCTCCGAGGGCTTGCAGTATCCTGCCCCAGCTATCCGACATCTGAACCCTCACGCGCAGCCCGCGAAGATCGGCCGGCTGGCGGATGGGGCGGCTCGCGTAGAAATGACGCGGGCCGCCATCGTAGAAGGCGAGGCCGATCAGCCCATGTGCCTCCAGGCTATCCAGGATCTCGTCGCCGATCGGTCCGTCCAACACATGGCGGGCATGTGTGATGGACTTGAAAAGATACGGCAGCCCGGGAAGGACGGTCGCCGGGGCCATCCCGTTGAGCGCACCAAGGCTGACGCGTGCCATGTCGAGCGTTCCGTTCCTCACCTGCGCGATCGTGAAGCCCTCGGAACTGTGGCTGTCGTGCCCGAGCGAGGCGACTCGATGCCGGCCCTTGCTCTGTTGACGCAACAACTCGTCCATGTAGGCGACGGCCCGCACGGTGGGGTAGTCCCGTGGGTGGATATCGGAGGATCGCAGATCCCGGGCAGATGCCGGCACAATTGCCAGCATAGTCGACAGCGTGCCGACCAAGCCCACGAAGAGGGCAAAACGCATGGTTTGGAGGCCTACAACGGGTTCCAGCCCGCCCAACCCCAACGATGTAGTCGACCTATGGTTGCGCTCACGATCCCGTGGGTATGCTGTAGCGGGCGGCGGAGGTCGGAATCCTGCTGCTGCCGTCGAAGCAGACGATCTCGGCCTCGTGGGCCATGTTGCCCTTGCCGTCGGACTTGTACGTCGTCACGACGCCCTGGAAGGTCTCGCTGCCCAGCCGGTCGCGCACCGCCTTCTGGGTGACGGGCTGACCCGCCTTGCGCAGTTCTGCGATCACGTGTCCCAGCATGCTGACGGCATCGAACTGGGCAGCGGCGAAGGCGTCCGGATCGCTGCCATAGGCGGCCCGGTAGGCATCGAGGAAGGCCCGCATCGGTCCGCTGGTCGCCGAGATCGGCGACGCAGCGGTCTCGGCGCAGACGTCCTTCAACTCGGCGGGCTCGAGCAGCGCCGCCGTTGCCGGCTGGTGCATCGCCGAGCCGGCGACGATAGGCACGTCGGGCAGGAACTGCCGCGCCTGCCGCACCGCGAGCACGGTCGACGGGGCGTGCAGGTGAAGCACGATCACGTCGGCATTGGCGTTGCGGGCGCGCAGCAGAGCCGGCGACAGGTCGTTCGCCGTTGGCGCCACGCTTTCCTCGAGCACCGGCGGCGCCTTCAGCTCGGTGAGCGTGCGGCGAAGCTGGTCGCGCCCGGACTGGCCGTAGGCCGTGCTCTGGTAGATCACGGCCGGACGCTTGGCGCCGAGCTTCTCCACGACATAGCGCGCATGCGCCACCTTCACCGTCGCGTCGCTGGGAAAGAAGCGGAAGAACCAGGGATTGCCGAGCTCGCCCAGCCGCGCCGTGCCCGAGATCGTGAGCAGCGGCACGCCGCGCTCCTGTGCGAGCGGCAGCAGCGCCAGCATCTGCGTGCCGAGGATCGGTCCCACGACGGCGGGCGGCAGGGTGCCGCCCATCGCACGTTCCCAAGCCGTCACCGCCGCCTCCGGCGTGGACTGCGTGTCCAGCACCTCCGGCTTGAGGACGACCTCGCGCAATTGGTTCGCCGCCAGCAGCGCGCCATTGCGCTGGCTGGTGCCCTCGAGGGCGACGAAGCCCGTGAGCGGTACCAGCACCGGCAGGCCCAGCTCCTGGGCCTGCCCGGGCAACGGCGCCGCCAACGCGGCGGCGGCGGCGAGCGCCGCTACTGCGCTGCGCCGCCGGCCCATGGCGACATCACCTCGTTCATGCCCGTCAGCTCCCCGGTCGCCGGGTCGCGCACGATGCACGACGGATTGGCGAAGCCCAGCGGCGACACCTGGTTGGCGACCTCGACCATCGGCAAGCTGGCGGCGATCGCCTTCTTGACCGCGGCCGGCAGGTCGCGATTGACGCGGATCGGGCCGACGCCGGATACGTCGATGCGAGGCTGGTGGAACGCCGTTTCAACGTCCATGCCGTGGTCGATCAGCATCAGCGAAAGCTGCGTCACCGCCGGCACGATTCGACGGCCTCCCGAGGCGCCGATGCAGAACCATGGCTTGCCGTCGCGACTGACCACCACGGGGCAGATGTTGCACAGCGGCCGCTTGCCCGGCGCGATGGAGTTCGGCCGATTCGGCTCGGGATCGAACCACAGCATCCCGTTGTTCATGGTGATGCCCGTCCGGGGCAGCATCACGCACGAGCCGAACAGCGACATCAGCGTCTGGGTCAGCGCCACCATGTTGCCTTCGGCATCGGCGGCGCAGAAATGGGTCGTGCAGGTGTTCGTCGGCTTGTCGCCCAGCGTCGTCAGCCGTTCCTGGTAGGCTTGGTGCATGGCCTCGGCGATGGCGACGAAGAATCCGGCCTTCGGCTTGCCCTTGCCGCGGGTGCGCTCGCCCGCCAGCTCGATCGTACGCTTGAGGGTCGGACCGGCAGTTAGGCCGCCCGCAACGTGGATGGTGGTGCCGTTGTGGTCGAACGCCAGCGGATCGACGACGCGCGCCTCGTAGGAGGCGAGATCGTCGTACGAGATGGCCGAACCGCCTTCCTGCAGGTCCGCGGCGATGTCGCGCGCGAGGCTGCCTTCGTAGAATGCCCGCGGCCCGCCGTCGCTCAGCCGCTGGTAAGTTTCGCCGAGATTGCCGAGCTTGATGTGACGGACATTGGCCTGCCAGTCGATCATCGGCACGCGGCCATCGTCGCAGAGATAGGCGGCCCGTGAAGCCGGGAACTTCGAGAGGTCGCGGGCGCCCTGCGCAAGCATGACCTGCATGTACCAGTCGAGCTCCATCCCGCGCTTGGCCAGCGCCGTGCTGGGCGTCATGACGTCCTGCCAGGAGAGGCTGCCGAAGCGCTCCAGCGCCTTCGCCAGGCCCGCGACCATGCCGGGCACGGCGATCGAGTGGTAGCCGACCTCGTTGCGCTGCTCGCGGATGTCGGGCCAGGCGAAGGGATTGGCCGGGCCGGGGCCGACGATCTCATAGACGGAGGGGTCGAGCCTGGCTGCGGAGATCGGGCCATAGTCGATGGTCCACGCACGCTGTTCCTTGGCGCTCCAGATCGTCATGAAGCCGACGCCGCCGATGCCGCTCATCCAGGGTTCGAGGGTCCCGATCGCCATGCCGGTCGCGACGGCCGCGTCGATGGCGTTGCCGCCCTTGCGCAGGATCTCGGCGCCGACTGCTGCCGCCTTGGCATTCTGGGCGACGACCACGCCCTTGCCGCGGATGGCACGCTTCGTGACTTTCCATTGATTCGTCAGGGACTCGCTCATCAATTTCCTCGTTGCCCGGAAAGGGGGACTGTAGCGGGGCCTGATTTCGCCACAAACCCCGTTAGACTGCAGGGCGGACGGGCCGAGGAAGAACGCAGGAGTGACGGAACTCAATCAAGTCGACCTGCGAACGCTGGCTGCGGGAAACAAGCGCGCATGGGACCAGTTCGTCACAGCCGCTGCCCCTCTCATCAATGCGGTGGTGCGCCGGGCCCTCTCTTCATACCGACTGAGCGAAGAGGACGTGATGGATGCGGCCCAGGACGTCTTCGTCCGGCTCTGCGCCAACGATTTCCGACTCCTGAAGACCTACGACCCTGCGCGTGCGGGCCTATCGACCTGGCTCGCCGTGGTGGCGCGGTCGGCGGCGATCGACCACGCCCGCCGACGGCGTCGGGCGACGACGCCACTCGACGATGTGCCGGAGGCCAGTCTCGGCGTGGAAGACCGTCATGTGGAAAAGCTGCGCATTCCGGACGGACTCCTGACCGACCGTCAGATGCTGGTGCTCAAGTGCCTCTACGACGAGGAAAAGGACGTTGCCGAGGTTGCCCGGCTTCTGAAGATCGACGCTCAGACCGTCCGCAGCACGCATCACAAGGCCTTGCTGCGCCTGAGGGCACATTTTCAGGTCGATTCCTGAATGTTGGGGGGATG
The DNA here is from genome assembly GCA_049323495.1 of Pseudomonadota bacterium. Taxonomy (GTDB): domain Bacteria; phylum Pseudomonadota; class Alphaproteobacteria; order Reyranellales; family Reyranellaceae; genus Reyranella. The sequence continues at coordinate 62,575 of JBMONG010000012.1, read as the reverse complement.
CCGGGCCGATTTCTGACGTAATCTGGGGCAGGAGAGAGATATGGGCACGGAGCATACCAGCCGGAAGGACAGGGAGCTGTGGCGGAGCCTTGCTGCCGCGCCGGCGCTCCCGCAAGCGCCGGTGTCGGAGCTGGACTTTGCGGCCTGGCTTGAGGGCCGGCTGCCGGAAGCTGCAGCCGCGCGGGTCGAAGCCGCGGTCGCCGCCGATCCCGAGCTGCGCCGGGCGGCCCTGGACCTGGCCGAGGTGCTCGGTACGCCCCTGCCGGCGGCGCCGACACGCCTGGCCGTGAGGGCCAAGGCATTGGTGGGCTTCGAGGCAGAGCGCCACAGCGCTCGCGGTGGACTGCTTTCTCGGCTTTTGCCGCGCGGTCGCAGCTTCGCGCTTCAGCGTGCCGTCACGCTGGCCGCGGCCGTCCTGATCGCCGGCGGCGGCTTCATGCTGGGCGGAGGTCTGGGCGAATCCATGGCCCAGGAGCGGTATGCCGTGACCACGTCGCAGGCGTCGCCGACGACGGACGCCTCCAACGAACTGGCCGATCTCTTCACGGTGGACGGTATCTGAGATGTCCTGGCGCCTTACGTCGGTGCTGCTTGGCCTTTCCGTCCTGCTCAACGCCTTTTTCATCGCGGGATTTGTCTTCCGCGGGTGGATCGCGCCGATGGCGTTCGAGCACTACAGGCCGCCCCCCCCACCGCCGCCCGGACCCCGGCCGGGTGTCGTGGAGTACGTCGCGAACGAGGCAGGCCTCGACGATGCCCAGCAGCGGGCCTTGCGGCCGGCGCTGGACCAATACTTCCAGGCGCGCCGTGAGCGGCTGCGGGGCATTCAGAAATTGCGGGATGAGATGGGGGCCGAGTACCGGCGGACTCCCCTCGAACCCCAGCGCCTCGACCCGCTCATCGACCAACTCGGCACGTTGCGTGCCGAGCTGCAGCGGGACACGGTCCGGGCACTGGCGCAGATGCAGGCGCAATTGCGACCCGATCAGCAGGAGCGGATGCGCCAGGCCCTGGCGGAGCGGCTGAGCGGTCCGGTCTGGCGTGTCGGCCCCGGTCCTCAGGGCCGGTCTGCAAGGCACCCGCCCGGTCCGCCGCCGGCACCGCCTCCGCCTGCGGAAGACTAGGAGTTCCCAATGACCCTCTCGCTCGGACGGCGGCGGTTCGTTGTCGGGGTGGCGAGCTTGTCCGCCGGTCCATGGCCGCTGCGGGAGACTCGTGCGGCCTCTACGACGGGATTCGATGGAGCTCGGCATCTGTTGTCGCGCACTGGATTTGGCGGTACGCCCGACCAGATCGGCGCGCTCGAGGGGCTCGCTTGGCCCGAGGCCGTGGATCACCTGCTCGCCGAAGGGAGGCGCGCGGCGATCACGCCGCCGCCTGCCTGGGTTGGTCAGGGGCCTGCCGAGCTGCGCCGCCAGCAGCGCGCGGCCGACGCCGAGCGGGCGGCCGCGCAGCGCAAGGAAGGCGTCGACGGCAAGTCCCTGGAGATCGTGCGGCCGGTGCAGGAACAGGGCCGTGAGCTGCGCAACTGGTGGATCGAAGAGATGTTGGTCACCGACCAGCCGCTCGTCGAGCGCATGGTGTTGTTCTGGCATGGCCATTTCACCTCGTCTTTCCAGAAGGTGCGGTATCCCGCGGCCCTGTTCCGGCAGAACGCGCTGTTCCGCCGCGAAGCGCTGGGCAATTTCGCCAGCCTGCTGAGGGATGTGGCACGCGATCCGGCAATGCTGATCTACCTCGATGGCATGCGCTCGGTGGCTCGCCAGCCCAACGAGAACTTCGCGCGCGAACTGCTGGAGCTCTTCACGCTGGGCGAGGGCCACTATCAAGAAGCCGACATCAAGGCGGCCGCCCGCGCGTTCACCGGCTGGACGGTCGATCGCGAAATCGGGCTGTTCCGGACGCGCGAGGGCCAGCACGACGACGGCGAGAAGACTTTCCTCGGCCAGACGGGGCGCTTCGACGGCGACGAGGTCATTTCGATCCTGCTGCGTCATCCGCGCACCGCGCAGACCATTGTCGAAAAGCTGTGGCGGGAGTTCGTGTCGCTGACGCCCGATCCCACCGAGGTCAAGCGACTTGCCGCATCGTTCTGCCGCGACTACGAGATCCGGCCCCTCATGCGGTCGCTGCTGCTGTCGCAAGCCTTCCAGGATCCGGCCAACCGCGGTGCCCTCGTCAAGTCACCCGTCGAACTCATCGTGGGTACGGTCCGGCTGCTTGGGCTCCCTGTGCCGGAGAAGACACGGCTCGTCCGGATGATGCAGGCGCTGGGCCAAACTCCGTTCGATCCGCCCAACGTGAAGGGGTGGCCCGGCGGCGAAAGCTGGATCACCACCCACACATTGCTGCTGCGTCGGCAGTTCCTGCGCCGCATCGTCGAGGCGACGACGGTGGCCTCCATGGAAGGCGGGGGCTCGATGCAGATGACGCGGGCCGACCGGCGCATCCAGCGGCGAGAGCAGATGGCGCCGTCGGGCGACGAAAGCGCCCTGCGGATGGCGGAACCGCGCCCCGTTGAAGGCCGCAGCCTGCGCGGCACGGGCGGAGAAGCGCGGTTGGGCCCTACGTTGGCGGGTGCCGACGGCGCAACCCTCATCCGCACGTTGCTGCCGCTGGCGCCGATCGACGGTGTGGACGCCACGGCCTCGCCGGGGATGGTGGTGGCGGCGGCCATGCTCGACACCGCATATCAGCTCAAGTGAGCGTCACCATGGGCCGGATCCTCCTTCTCATCGAGTTGAAGGGCGGTAATGACGGGCTGAACACCGTCGTCCCCTATGCCGATCCGCGTTATCGCGAGCTGCGGCCGGGCATCGGGCTGTCGCGCGAGCGGGTGATCCAGCTCGATGAGCATGTCGGACTGAACGAGAAGCTCGAACCCCTTCTGGAGGGCTGGAAGGCTGGGGACATCGCCATCGTGCAGGGCGTCGGCTATCCCTATCCCAACCGCTCGCACTTCCGCTCGATCGAGATCTGGGACACCGCCTCGGCCTCCAGCCAGACGCTCGGCGAAGGCTGGATCGCGCAGGCCTTCCGGGGAGGCAGGCGGCCACCCGGGGCAGGCGTCGACAGCATCGTGATCGACACGAATGCGCTGCCCAGCACCGGGCCGGACCTGCGGACGATCGTGATGCGGGACGCCGAGAATTTCCTGCGGCAGGCGGAGGGCCTCAAGGGAACGGAAGGTCTTCGTGACGGTGGCAATCCGGCGTTGCGGCATCTGCTTGCCATCCGTCACGAGATCAACGCTGCTGCCACGGGGCTGAGCGAGAAGCTGCGCGCCGCGCCGGCACTGGCCGAGGCCTATCCCCCGGAGGGTCTGTTCGCGCGCCAGCTCGAGCTCGCCACGCGCGTCCTGGCGGCGCGTGTGCCGGTCGTGGCGATCAAGGTGGCACTGGGCAGCTTCGATACGCACGCCAATCAGGTCCAGATGCATGAGCGGCTGCTGACCGCGCTGGCGAGCAACCTGGCGATCCTGCGCCGCAATCTGATCGCCGCCGGCCGGTGGAATGACGTCCTGCTGATGACCTACTCGGAGTTCGGCCGCCGCGCGCAAGAGAACGCCAGCGCCGGCACGGACCACGGCACCGCGGCGCCGATGTTCGTGATGGGCGGTGGCATCAGAGGCGGCCTGCATGGCGCCGCACCATCGCTCTCCGACCTCGAGGACGGCGACCTCCGCTACACCGTCGACTTCCGCAGCGTGTTCGCCACCGTGGCAGCCGCCTGCTGGGGCGTGCGGCGGGATTTCGGGTTGCGCCAGCCGCAGCGGCTCCGCTTCGTATAGCGCGGTCGCCCTCAGGGCCCCCTCAGGCGGCCTTGCGCCGTCCCAGCAGTTCGTCCCGCACCGAGCCGCGCTCCGCCTCGACGCGGATGAACCAGATCAACAGCGCGGCCAAAACCTTGATGGCCACCGGCACCACGACGTAGACGATGATCAAGGCGGTCTCGCTGTAACGGCCCTCGCTGGGATTGAAGCCCAGCAGGGCCGCGACCGGAAGCGAGGCCGCCGCGCCGATCGCCGTCGCGAGCTTGGTCGCGAGTGCCCAGAGGCCGAAATACGCGCCGGTGTCGCCCCGAGTGTCCTTGCCTTCCTCGGAATTGATGATGTCGGCCAGGACGGAGGGGGGCAGGCCGTAGTCGGCCCCGATGCCGAGGCCGGTGATCACGGCGATGGGCATGAAGAGCGCAAAGTCGCCCGCGCCGAGGAAGATCGCCAGCGCCATCGCCGCCGCCGTCATCGCCATCGCGATGAACCAGGCCGCCGTCTTGCTGTACCGCCGCGACAGCATCAGCCACATCGGCACGCTGGCGGCCGCGGCGCCGAAATAGACCAGCAGGATGATGCCCGCCTGCAGCTTGTTGCCCTTCAGAACATGCTCGACATAGAAAAGCATCACCGAGACGGCGACGCCCAGCGCCGATCCGTTGACGACGAAGACCAGAAGGAGCCGGCGGAACAGCCGGTTCTTCATCGGCGCGAAGAACGGCACCAGCGTCGTGAGCGTGGCGCTCTTTTCCATGTTGCGGGTCGGGCGTGCCAGCGACGGCGCGAGGCCGATCAGCCAGTTGCGGAAGTAGCGGACGTGGATCTCCGGATTCTCGCGGACCACCGGTGGATGGACCGACGGCGGCGACCACAGCAGCGTCGGCAGGGCGAACAGAAGGGCGATCGGGATGAAGGCCATGCCCATGTAGGCATAGCCCGCGTGATCGCCGAGCTTTCCGGTGAGAATGGTCGGCAGCACGACCGCCAGCGTCATGCCCAGCAGACCGAATACCTCGCGACCGACCGTGACTCGCGTCCGCTCGTTGTAGTCGTCCGTCAACTCCGCGCCGTGGGCGTGATAGCTGATCGACACGCCCGCATAGCCCAGATGGACGACGAACAAGGCAACGAAGAGCCAGCCCGCCAGCAGCGCCGGCTGCGTGAACACCGGCTCCGGGGGGTGGAAGAGCATGTAGAAGCCGCCGATCAGCAGCGGCAGCATGATGGCCACGAAGGTGAGCCGTCCGCGCGGCCCGCGATGGGTGAAACGGTCGCTCACCAGGCCGATGACCGGATCCTGGATGGCATCGATCACCCGCGTGGCGATGAAGATCAGGCCCATGATGCCGAGCGGCACCTTCAGCACCTCGCCGTAGAAGTGGCTGACGTTCAGCACTACCGGCAGCGCCGCCATGTTGAGCGGCAGTTGGTTGGTGGAGTAGGCGACCAGACGATCGAACGACAGTCTCACGGACGCGGCGGCCCGGGTCCCGGTCAATGGCGCGTGCAAGCGTCTACAGCCTTCCTGTTCGGCGCACCGTGGTCCGGGGCCCTCTCCTTGGTGACCGTTATATAGGTCGGAAGTGTGCCTGCAATACGTCCATATGCCCCGCCGGTCGGGCGCGGCCGCACTCCCGCGTTCGCGCACGGGCCGGACCGAAAAGGCAGGGCGGGGCCGGTCACGCTTCCTGCCGCAGGCTGCGATACGCCGCAAGGGCGCGGGCGCGGGCGCGGCCGTGATCGACCATGGGCGGCGGATAGCCGGCCGGCGCCTCCTTGTCGAGCGACCACGGGCGGTGGATGGCCTCTGCGGGCAGCCCCGCCAGTTCGGGAATCCAGCGCCGGACATACTCGCCCGCCGGATCGAACCTCTCGCCCTGCAAGACCGGATTGAATATGCGGAAATAGGGCTGGGCATCGGCGCCGCTTCCGGCGACCCACTGCCAGCCGGCGGCATTGTTCGCCGGGTCGGCATCGACAAGCGTGTCCCAGAACCATCGCTCGCCCGCGCGCCAGTCGATCAGCAGGTCCTTGGTGAGGAACGACGCGACGATCATGCGCACGCGATTGTGCATCCATCCCGTCGTCCACAGCTCGCGCATTCCGGCGTCGACGATGGGATAGCCGGTGCAGCCGCGCTGCCATGCGCGCAAGCCGGCGGCGTCGTCGGTCCACGGAAAGGAATCGAACTCGGGCCGGAAGTTGCGTGTGCCGAGATCGCCGAAGTGGAACATCAGGTGGTAGGCGAACTCGCGCCAGCCGAGCTCCGCCCGGAATTTCTCCGCCGCCCCCGAGCTGCCATGGGGCGCGGCGGCGGCCCAGACCTGGCGGGGCGACAGCTCGCCGAAGGCGAGATGCGGCGACAGGCGCGACGTGCCATGCACTGCCGGAAGGTCGCGGCGCTGCTGGTATCGCCCGAGCGCGCCGTCGACAAAGGCGGCGAGGCGGTCGGCGCCTGCCTTCTCTCCCGGCGCCCAGGCAGCGGCCAGGCCGGTCGACCAGTCTGGATGGCGCGGCCGCAGCCGCCAGCCCGCCAGCAGATCGCTCGCCGGCCATGTCGCGGGTGCCGGCAGCTGCCGGGGCGCCGGCAGCGGCTGCTCCGGCGTGATGCGGCTGCGGCAGGTACGCCAGAAGGGCGTGAAGACCTTGAACGGCTGGCCGGACCCGGTCTTCACCTCCCAGGGCTCAGCCAGCAGGGCCGCCTTGTGACTGTGCGCGGCGCGGCCGGCCTGGCGCAGCGCCTGCTTCAGCCGGCCGTCCCGCTCGCGCGCCGGCCCGTCGTAGAGCCGGTTCCAGTGGACGGCTTCGGCGCGGCATTGGGCAGCCAGCTCGGCGATGACCCGCTCCGCCGAACCGCGCCGGAGCACCAGGCGGGAGCCGGCCGCACGCAGCGCCTCGTCCAGCGCCTGCAGGCTGCCGTGCAGCCACCAGCGAGCGGCGCCGCCCAGCGGCCGCAGGTCCGGGGTCTCCTCGTCCAGCACATAGACGGGGATCACGGGGCGGCCGGCCTTCAGCGCCGCGGCGAGCGCCGGATTGTCGGCCAGCCGAAGGTCGCGGCGGAACCAGACGAGGGAGCAGGTCATGCCGGTGGATACGACCGAGCGCGATGACCGGATGAGGCGCCGCGACGGGACCGGCCGGCACGCCGCCTAGGAGCGGGGGCAGGTTGCCGCAGGGCGCATCTCCAGCGCCTGCAGGTCGGCCGTCACCGTCACGAGCCCCGTGTCGATGGTCAGCCGGTCGAGGACGCCATTCTCGTATACCCGCGCGTCCACGGTGAAAAGCGGCCGCTGCGTCTGCTCGCGGCCGCGGGTGAAGGACATGAAGACCGGCCACGACTTGCCGTCCGGCGCCATCTTCTCGTCGGCCGGCCGCGCCCCGCGCAGCCTGCCGCGCTCCTGCTCGGTCACCTCGACCAGGAGGGCGTCGCCGATCACCTCGGCGTCGAACATCAGGGCGGGAAAGGCGGCTGCCTTCGCCTTGAGCTGACTGATGAGATGATCGATCGCGGCGACCGGCATCAGGGTGGGGGGCGGCAGGATGAATTGATGAGGCGGGCTGCCCGGCTGCACCAGCTCGGCGCGGAGCTCGCCCCCGTCGCGCTGCACCTTGCCCTTGATCGAGCGCTCGCTGCCGTTCTGGGTCTGGACGGTGCCGAAGCGGAAGGCATGGCCGTCGCGCGATTCCCGGCCGTCGAGCCGGGAGCCGAGGCTCATCTTCCACGACGAGGTGATGGCGATCTCCGACTTGATGTCGCGCTTGATGTGCCAGCCGTCGCAATCCTGGGTCAGGTCCTGCACGGCCGTGCCGATGCGGGGCGCATTCGCGGCGGCGCCCAGGCGCAAGGCATACTCCGCCCGGTGCGGCCGGACCTGGGCTCCGGCCGTCGCCGGGGCGAGCATGGCCCCTGCAAGAAGCAATCCGACGAGACGATGCATCACGCCACCTTGCGCACGGCCCGCCGACGGGTCAATCGTGCGCGCCATGACGTGGCGCGACATCGTGGCGGTATTCCGGCGGCCGCCTCCGCCCGCACTGGCCGACGCCGAGATGCGCGCGGACCTGGTCGAGGTGTTCAAGGGCGAACGCCGCCTCGAGCTGCGGCGCGATGGGAAGCTCCTGCGGGCCTATCGCGTCGCCCTGGGCTTCGCGCCGGAGCGGCACAAGGAGCGGGAGGGCGACGGCCGCACGCCGGAGGGCTCCTATTCCATCGACGCCCGCAATCCGCGGAGCGCCTTCCATCTGTCCCTGCGCGTCTCCTATCCGCACGCCGGAGACCGCGACCGCGCCGCGAAGCTCGGCGTGCCTCCAGGCGGCGACATCTACATCCATGGCCTGCCGAACGGCTGGCGCAAGCTCTCGACGCCCCATCCGCGGCGGGATTGGACCACCGGCTGCATCGCGGTCACGGACGCCGAGATCCGGGAGATCTGGTCGCTGGTTGCGACCGGCACTCGGGTAGTGATCCATCCGTGACGCCTCTGCTGTTCGAATGCGCCGGCCAGTCGTTGGAGGCCTGGCCGCTGGGAGCGCTGCATTGGCCGGCGCGCCGCCTGCTGGCGGTCGCCGACCTGCACCTCGAGAAGGGGTCATCCTACGCGGTCAACGCCCGCAAGCTCCTGCCACGGCACGATACGCGGCAGACGCTCGGGGCGCTGGCGATGCTGATCGACCGCCTGCAGCCGCGGACCGTCGTTTGCCTTGGGGATTCCTTCCACGACCGCAGCGCCATCATGCGGCTGCCGGCCGTGGAGCGGTCCATGGTCGAGGCCCTGGCGTCACGGGCGCGCTTCCTGTGGATCGCCGGCAACCACGATCCCGCGCCGCCGCCGGCCGGCTGGGGCGACGTCGCGGAGGAGATCTCGGACGGGCCGCTCGTCTTCCGGCACGAGGCGCGCTTCGGCCCTGCCGCCGGAGAGGTATCCGGCCATTTCCATCCCGTCGCGGCCCTGTCGGTGCAGGGCCGCGGCCTGCGCCGTCGCTGCTTCCTGACCGACGGACTGCGGATCATCCTGCCGGCCTTCGGCGCCTACGCCGGCGGCCTGAACGCCCTCGACCCGGCCATCGCCCAGCTCTTCCCCGACGACTACGACGCGCTGGTGGTCGGCCGGGACGTGGTGCGCCGCCTGTCATGCCGCCAGCTCAGGCCCGACCTGCCGATGGCCTGGGCGCGCGGGACGACGCGTCGCTGACCGTCACGAGGCGCCCGGCGCCGGCCGAGGGCGACCTACATATTTGCAGCATGCGGCCAAGTCCGGTGCAATTTGCGAGTTTCGGACTGAGGCGTCCGCCCTGATTGTTCTAGGCTGCGCACGCTGACGGCACGGGACGCGTTGCGGATGGCTCTTCTCCAGAATTCCACCTATCTCGACTTCACCAGCTGGCACGCCTACTTCAACGGCACCGCGCCGACGACACCGCCGCAGACGGCCTATGGCTGGGATCCGTCCTGGATCTTCACGCCGACGGCGACGGTGAACGTGGCTCTCATCCTGCCGCGTGCTGCCGATCCCACATCGCTGCTCTCCGGCAACTGGGCGACGCGCCAGCAGACGCTGGCCCAGCTCGAAGCCAGCAATTCGCTCTGGCAGACCTACGGTGCCGAGCAGTCCCAGTATGACAGTCTCGTGTCGCAGCTTCAGGGCATGGGCGTCACGATCCTGGGACAGGGCGGGGATGGCTATGTCAGTTCCGCGGCCTCGCGGACCGTCTGGGCCTCGCTGGACGCCACGCAGTTCAATGCGATCTTCGGCACGCCGCTGCTGGGGGTCGGCTCCAGCGCCGCGGCCATCGATGCCTTTTTCTGGAACGGCAGCCTGTCGGTCCCCGACAGCTTCGGCGTCACGTCGCTGTGGATCGACAGCGGAAACGAGTTCGCGGTGCTCGCGCAGGACGGCAGCGCCTACAATCCGCCGGGCGGCCCCCAGAGCATCGGCAACGACGCCACGGCGTACTCCAGCCTCTATCCGCAGAACGTCGCTGCCCTCTACAATTTCCCGCTGAGCGGCAGCACCTTCGTCACCGGCACGCTCGCCCTGATCGAGCCGGAGGTCGGCTCCTCCCTGCCATCGAGCGCATCCGCGAGCTTCGGTGCGCTTCTCGGCGCTTACCTCGCCAATGCCGGGGTGGCCGGGACGCCGTCGCTCTACACCGTCGCAGGCGGCGGCCAGCAATACAGCAATGGCGCCGCCGGCGAACGCTCGCTCGACATCAGCGTCGTCGCCTCCGTCAATCCCTATGGCAACTACGGCTTCTATGCCGGGTCGGGGACGGCGGTCGGCGCGCGCAGCACGACCTTCACGGCATACCAGTCGGCCTTCTGGGATGACGCCAACCAGCCCTCGGTAGTGTCGTCCTCATGGGCAGACCTCATGTGGTCGTCGCCAGGATCGCCGTTCTTCACGGCCTATCAGGAGCTCTTCGTCGATGCGGCGCTTCGCAACATCACGACCTTCATAGCCGCCGGCGACGGCGGGTCCGGCATGTTCGCCGCCGACGGGCTCAACAACCTCTGGTACTCGTCCAGCACGCCGTATGCCGTCCTTGTCGGCGGCACATCGGTGACGCTCGATCAGTCCGCAGCCAGCGATTCGACGCTGGGGGTGCTTCTCAGCCAGGCGCAGGCCCAGGATCCGGCCGTCATCTGGGGCCTGCTGCAGTCGGGCCTCAAGACGATGCCGACGGCGCTCGCGGCGACCGATCCGTTGCTCGAGTCCGTGTGGAACGCCTACAACATCCGCTCGGGCAACCGATTCGAACCGCCGATGTCGGGCGACAATTCGGGAGCCGGCGGCGTCGACACCCGCCTGCCGGTGCCGGACTACCAGAGCGACTACGGCATCACGCCGACCAACAGCGACCCTCTTGGGGGAAGCGGCCGGGGCATACCCGACGTGTCGGCGCTGGCGGGCGGCGACACCTACTACATCGCCCTGGTCGGCAACATGGAATCGACGTCGAGCTACTGGCACGGCACCAGCGCGGCGGCGCCGCTGTGGGCGGCGCTGGCGATGCAGATCAATACCGTCTTCGCCGACCAGGGGCTGCCCTTCCTGGGCTATGCCAACGACCTGCTGTACATCGCCGCCGTCGTGGCGCCCGGCGCCTTCAACGACATCGTGCAGGGCAACAACATATCGAGCTACACCTCGGGCAGCGGACCCTATGACAGCGGCGGCACGCCGATCGCGCTCACGGGGCACGGCTACACGGCCGGGCCGGGCTACGATCTTGCCAGCGGCCTGGGATCGCCCAACGGATTGCTGCTGACCCGCGCCCTTTCGGCCATCGCGCATTCGCAGATGTCCTTCGCCACCAGCCCCGCGCTGCTCGACCAGGACGGCAGCGGCTGGTCGAGCGGCGTCGACCAGAGCCTGCTGTTCCAGACGATGTCCACCGGGGCGGTCTCGGTCGGGATCGGCCTGGGCTCGCACTTCACCGGCTTCATGAGCCAGGGCTCGGCAGCCTATTCGTGGTCCAGCCAGGTTGCGCAACAGTCGCTACAGGCAGACTTCGATCCCGACCTCGTGCGGCTGTTCGACAAGCAGGGACAGGGCGCGCTGATGCAGCTCCAGGCGCATGACGGCGAGTCGCTTGCGGTCGCCGTCGGCCAGCAGCTCGGCAGCGCCGTGCAGGCCACCCTCAGCAACCCGTTCGGTTTCGCCGACTTCTTCACCGACAGCGGCGCGGTGCGCGTGGCACGCGCAGTGGCGCTGGCGGAGACGGTCGACGGCGCCGCCGACCAGACCGCCATCGTGCGCGTCCGTCAGAACGGCACCGACAGCCTTGCCGTCACCTTCTACAAGGTCGACGATTTCTCGGGGAGGATCTCCGGCCTGGATCCGGGCGATGCCGGATATCTGCAGGCCGCCCTGGCGCGCGCCTACCAGCTGGAGAGCGGCGGCATCTCGATGGGCGGGCCGGGCTACGGCAACTACCAGCAGGGCGCGCTCCTGCATGTGAACGGCGGCGACAAGATCGCCATGGTGCTGACGAACAACACCAGCGGCGCGACCTTCTGGGCCTTGGCCCAGGCCAACGAGAGCGTTGCCGGCCAGAGCGTCGGCCATCTCTGGAACTATGGCCTGAACACCTGGGGATTCGAGGACACCTACGGCGGCGGCGACGGGGACTACAACGACCTCGTGGTCCAGCTCGACTTCACCAGCGCCTACGGGCACGGCTGGCTGGTGGCGTGAGGCGGCCCTGCGGCCGGCCGGACAAGCAGGTCGCCGCGGCGCTCAGTTGATGACGCCGTCGACCAGCGTCTCCACCTGGTGCGAGATCAGGGCCAGCACGCGCTGGGGCAGGGCGAGGCGGTCGACGTCGGCGCCGGTGACGAGGTCGATGGTCGCCGTCGTCATGCCCTTGGCGGAGATCGTCGCACGCCCTGCGGGACTGCCTGCCGCAACCGGCGCGGCGATGGGCGCGTCGTAGCCGACCTGCACCTTGGTCGAGGCCCTCCAGTCGTGCGGCAGCGTGAGGACGACGTCCTTTGCCGCCACCAGCGGCACCGTGGGCTCGGCCCCCAGCCACACCTCTGCATGGACGATCGGGTCTTGCGCCTTGAACAGCGTGACGTTCTGGAAGGTCTGAAAGCTCCAGTTCAGGATCCGCTCCGATTCGGAGGCGCGCACGGCCGACGACGGCATGCCGTTCAGGACCACGATTACCCGCCGTCCGTCCCGTTCCGCCGTCGCGCAGAGGCCGAAGCCGCCGGCATCCGTGTGACCGGTCTTCATGCCGTCCGCCATGTCCTTCTGGACCAGCGGGTTGCGGTTGCGCTGGTTGATTCCGTTGTACTTGAAAGCCTTCTCGCGCTCGTAGTGCTGGTATTCGGGGAACTCCGAGATGATGTGCGCGGCCAGCACGGCGATGTCGCGGCAGGACATGTGGTGCTCGGGGTCGGGCCAGCCGGTACAGTTGCGGAACGACGATGCCGTAAGGCCGATGCGCTGCGCTTCCTTGTTCATGAGATCGACGAAGGCCGGTTCCGAGCCGGCGACGGCCTCGGCGAGCACGACCGTCGCGTCGTTTCCGGACTGGACGATGACGCCACGGATGAGATCCTCGACCGGCACCGTCTTGCCGACCTCGACGAACATCCTGGAGCCGCGCATGCGCCAGGCATGCTCGCTCACGGGAACCTCCTGGTCGAGCCGGAGCTGGCCGGCCTTCAGCCGCTGATAGACGATGTAGAGCGTCATGAGCTTCGTCATGGACGAGGGCGGCATCGGTTCCGTCCCGTTCCGATCGAGCAGCGGCGTCTGCGTGTCGTGGTCGAGCACGTAGGCCCACTTCGCATTGATCGGAAGCGGTCCGACCGGCGTCTCCGCATTGCCGGCCTCCAGCGTTGCTGTCTTGTCGGTCGGCTTGCCCTGCGCCGCGAGCCGTCCGCTCCGGGAGAGACACAGAACACTTCCTGTGGCGGCGAGCATGAAGCGGCGTTTCAGCATTCATTGTCCTCCATGGTGTCGTCGTCCGGCTGAGGCGGCGCCGCGGGCGGCGCGCAGAGGAGTGTCAGCGCCCAACTCGTCTCATCATTCGCGGCCGCGTGCCAGTGACAAAGCCAGGCGTGTTCATGCGCCGCATTTTGCTGACCGCGAGAGGCGACTGGGCCACATTGCCGCCAGATTTCTGACGTTATCGTCGGGGGCAACGGACGACGACGCGTCCGCCGCGATTCCTTGTTCGTGAACGAACGCCGGCAGCGCGCCGCATGGCGCTCCTGCCACACCCGACTCGCCGGAACACGCCGGGTCGGCCATGCGTCGCACGAGCCGGTCGTCACGGGGGCGCCAACAACGAAGAAGGTCGGAAGGCCGCATGCCCCCTCTTGTCCCCAAGGAACATGGATGCCGGACCCTTCATCGTTTCAAGGAACCATCGATCCTGCAGATTCTCCCGACTCCCGTGCACCGACCTTCGTTGAGCTCGGTCCCCGACCGTCGACCGGTCGCCTGCGCCGCGGGATTGGCAAAGGCGCGCTCGGCCTCGCCGCGATCTCGGGCGTCGCATGGGGCGCGCTGTGGCTGGCCCCGTGGTCGGGTGGCGTGCCCCACGACGACGCCCCGGCGGGAGATGCCGTTGCTTCGACCGTTCTGATGGCATCGATCGAAGACACCCCTGGCCCGTTCGAAGAGGCTGTACCGGGCGGGGACATGGCCCTGCTGTCGGCGGAGGACATTCCGGCCTTCGCTTGGCGGCCTCGCTGGATGCCGCCGATCGACGATGCCCTGCTCGACGCGGCGTTCGATCCCGCCAGCGCCAGGCCGGCACCCCTGGAGAGGTCCGTGCGCCTCGGCAAGGGCGAGACCTTCGGCGGCGCGCTGCGCGACCTCGGCCTCGCGGCCGAGGACATCGCGAACGCGGCCGAGGCGCTGGTGGAGCACGTCAGTATGAAACGCCTGCCGGTCGGCCAGGCGATGACCGTCACCCTGCAGAGCGTGGAGCAGGGATCGTCGGAGGAATCCCTGCTTCTGGCGCTGTCGATCCGGCCGGAACCGCAGCGGGAAGTGACCCTCGAGCGCGATGCCGAGGGGTCCTTCAGCGTCGAGGAGAGACAGCTCGAGGTCGTGACCAGGACGCGCCGCGCATCGGGCGAGATCGACGATTCCCTGATCGGAAGCGCCGAGGCCGCGGGCGTGCCCGGCCCCGCCGTTGCCGAGATGCTGCGGGCGTTCGCGTGGGACGTGAACTTTCAGCACGACATCAAGGCCGGCGACCGCTTCGACGTGCTGATCGAGCAGTCATGGACCATCGACGGTCATCAGGTCGACCCTGGGCGCGTCCTGTGGGCGGCGTTGACGACGGAAGGCGGCGAGAACAGCTACAGCATCTACCGCTTCGAAGGCCGCGACGGCGAGGACTCCTTCTACAACGAGGAGGGCGAGAGCGTCGTTCGCTCCCTCCTGCGCACGCCGCTGAACATGAGCCGCATCTCTTCCGGCTTCGGCATGCGCCGCCACCCGGTTCTCAAGTTCACCCGGCTGCATGCTGGCGTCGATTTCGCGGCGCCGCCGGGCACGCCCATCCTGGCAGCGGGCGCGGGGAAGGTCGTGGAGGCCGGCCGCAAAGGCGGTTACGGGAACTGGGTGAAGGTCTGGCACAGCAGCGACCTGGCCACCGGCTATGCGCACATGTCGCGCATCGCGCCGGGCATCCGTCGCGGCAAGCGTGTCCGCCAGGGGCAGGTGATCGGCTATGTCGGCAGCACCGGCATGTCGACCGGCCCGCACCTGCATTTCGAGCTGCATCGCGGCGGGCGGCCGGTGAATCCCCTGACGGTGGCGCGCAGCGAGACGCGCAAGCGACTCGCTGGCAGCGACCTGGCGCGGTTCAGGGAACAGGTCGCCGAGATCGACCGGATGCGCGATCGCGCGGCCACCGAACGCCTGCCGAGCGAGTGATCGCCCAAGCGGAAAGGAAACATCGCCATGCCGCGGGGACCGACGCCTCCGAGAGCCATCCGCAAGGCCTTGTTCGCAGCGACCGCGGCTGCGCTCGTTTTGACGGTGGGCTTCCAGGAGGGCCGGTCCGCAACGCAGCCGGAATGCGAACGTGGCGTCCTGGATGCCGGGCGGGGCGGGATGGATGTTCTCGTCTACGAGATGTGTGCGGAGAGGCTCTCGGTGGGCTTCAGGAACAGCGATGTCCTCGAGGAGATCACCTGCAAGCCCGACGGCGATATCGAGCTGTGGCTCTCGACGGACGATGCGAGATGCCAAGGCTGGCGCGAGGATGGACAGGACCGGGTCCACGAGCTGTGGGAGCGTCTGCACGATGCCGGCCGGCAGACGACCGAGCCGGTGAGGAAGCTGCTCACGTGCCACGGCCCCTCCATGTACCGGACGACGCTCGTCGTCCCCGACGCCCGTGCCGCCCTCCTCGAGACGCGCATCGGCGATTCGAAGTACGAGACGCTGACGCGGCGGTTCATTTCCCGCTGCCTTCCGGCCGCGGTGTGAGCCGCCGCGCGATGGATCGAAGGAACGAACCGACATGAAGCGGAATGGCGTCGCAGTGACCCTGCTGGCCGCGGCCGTATCGCTGGTCTGGATGGGCCGGGCGATCGCGGCCGACGATCCGGTCGTTGCGGCAGCCAGAGCGGCGGAAGCAACGCTCGGGGCGAAGGTGGGGCTGGCGGTCCATGACACCGGCAGCGGGCGGACGTGGCTCCACAACGCCGACGAGCGGTTTCCCATGGCCAGCACCTTCAAGGCGCTGGCCTGCGCGGCCCTGCTCGATGCCGGGCCCGAGCGGCTGGCCACTTCGACGACGATCGCAGCGGACGATCTGCAGTCCTATGCGCCGGTGACGAAGACGATGGTGGGCCGCCGGGTGCCGGCATCGGAGCTGTGTGCGATCACGCTGCGGACCAGCGACAACACGGCGGCGAACAAGGTGCTCGAGATCCTGGGCGGTCCGGCGCGCGTCACGTCCTTCCTGCGCTCGATCGGTGACGGAACGACGCGGCTGGATCGGATGGAACCAGACCTGAACGAGGGAAGGCCCGGCGATCCCCGCGATACGACGACCCCCCGGGCGATGGCCGACACGATGCGGAAGCTGCTGCTGGGGACGGCGCTGGAAAAGGCCGCGCAGCGCCGCCTGACGCAATGGCTGCTCGACAACGAGGTCGGCGGTCCGCTGCTGCGCGCGGGCCTCCCATCGGACTGGCGCATCGCCGACAGGACCGGGGCCGGTGGCTTCGGCACGCGCGGCGTCGTTGCCGTGATGTGGCCGCCGCGGCGCGCGCCCCTCGTGGCGGCGATCTACGTGACAGGGACCCGCGCTTCGATGGAGGCCCGCAACGCCGCGATCGCGGCCATCGGCAGGGCGATCGCCGCCCAGCCGTCCCCGTAGGTCATGGCGTCGCAACTGTGACTGGCGGTGGGTCGTTGGCCGCCAGGAGGAGCAGCCATGCCCGGAACGCCGTGGACGAAGTGGGGAACGGTCCTGGGCTTCGCGCTGGGTGGCTTCTTCGACGGCATCCTGCTGCATCAGCTCCTGCAATGGCATCACCTGCTCAGCCTGGTCTCCGGATTGGGGGACCTGAGGCTCCAGGTGCTGTGGGACGGATATTTCCACGCGCTGATGTACGTGATCGCCGCCCTCGGCCTGTGGGGCTTGTGGCGCTCGCATGCCAAGGCAGGTGACGTGCAGGGGCGGCGGCTGGCGGGCGCGCTGCTTCTCGGCTTCGGCCTGTGGCATGTAGTCGACAGCGTGCTTTCCCACTGGCTGCTGGGCATCCACAGGATCAAGCTCGACAGCGCCGATCCGTTGTTCTGGGACCTCCTCTGGTTCTTCTTCTTCGGGCTGGCGCCGCTCGCGGCGGGCTGGCTGCTCATGCGTCCACGCGGTGGTCCGCCGGCCTTCCGCCGCTCTGCGGCCGCTCTGGTGCTGCTGACCTGCACGACGCTCGCGGCGGGCGCCTGGTCGCTGCGACCGCCGCCGGGGCAGCCGTTCACGACCGTCGTCTTCGCCCCGGGCGTCGGCGAGCGGCAGGTCTTTGCGGCGCTGGCGGCAATGGATGCCCGGCTCGTCTGGACGGATCCCGCCAAGGGAGTCGTCGTGGTCGATGTGGCGCCGCATCGCCGATGGGGTTTCCTTGCCTGGGGCGCCTTGCTGGTGAGCGGCTCCGGGCTGCCGGCCGGATGCTTCGACTGGAGCAGAGTCTGACTTGGCGCCGGCGACGCGCATCTGCCGCCGTCAGCGGTAGGGCGCGTCGATCTCGAGGCGTGCCGCCAGGATGGGTTCCCATCGGTCGCCGTTGTCCAGCAGCCGCTGCTTGTCGTAGAGCAGCTCGTCGCGGTTCTCGACCGAGAATTCCAGGTTGGGCCCTTCGACGATCGCGTCGACCGGGCAGGCCTCGGCGCAGAAACCGCAATAGATGCACTTCGTCATGTCGATGTCGTAGCGCGTCGTGCGCCGGCTGCCGTCTTCGCGCGGCTCGGCTTCGATGTAGATGCAGTTCGCGGGGCAGACGGCCTCGCAGAGCTTGCACGCGATGCATCGCTCCTCGCCGTTGGGATACCGCCGGAGGGCATGCTCGCCGCGGAAGCGTGGACTGAGGGGCGTCCGCTCGTGCGGATAGTTCACCGTTACCTTGGGCTTGAACATGTATTTGAGCGTGAGCGCAAAGCCCGACAGGATCTCCATCAGCAGGAAGCTGCGCGCCACGCGGTCCAGGCGCGTTCCGCGCGCCGTCAATGCACGTGCCTCCGTGCCGGCCGGGGGAGCGCCTCCGCCGCGGTGTCATCGTGGGAGTGCTGGCGCAAAGCGGCCACCGTCTGGCACAGCCTGGCGGCGGTTGCCCGCAGATGGATCGGGGCAATCCCGGGCTGCTCGAGACGGAAGGCCAGTTCCGACGCGTGCGCCCGCGTCTCCTTCACGAGGGCTGCCAGGAGCGGAGGCCGGCCGTCCTCCTCTCGCAGCGCGTCGATCGCAGGGAGCAGGGCGGAGAGGCTGGTCGCCCGGTCGTCCGCATCCAGCATGACCCGCTCGCAGATCGCACGAAGGACCTGGAGGAGGCCGCCCAGCTCGTGTTCTGTGTTTCCCGCTCTGTCCATGCCGGCCCTCCCTGGCTGTTGGTGCCCGGAAAAGCGGCGCAGCGGGCCGACGGGTTGCTTCAGGAATCCATTTTCGGAGGCCTACGTGCTCATGCCGCGCGGCCCGCGGCGCGGCTTCGGACCTCGCAGGTCTGCGTTCTGGCTGCCCGGGAGGGCCGCATCGTTGTGCCGGCCCGAGGGCCGCGGCTGAGGGACCGACCTCGCGGTCTTGCCGGGCTTCAGCCGCTCCTCTTCCTTCCTCTTTTCGGCGCCTCGGGTCTCGTTTTCGTCGGTCATACCGTGCTCCATCGCCCTAGTGCGCCGCCTGGCGTCCTTCGGTGCGCAGCTGCATGAACTGCAGCCCGGTCGCGCGCAGGTTCTCGGCGAGAAACGCCGCCATGGCGCGCTCTTCCGAGAGCGACTGCTGCAGAGGCGGCAGGGCCTCGGTGACGCCCGCCGCTTCGCCCATGGTCAGCAGCATCTCGTAGGAGGCCGCTTCGAAGTTGGCGAGACCGTAGGTGGTGAAGCTCGCCTTGATGATCTCGTCGTCCGCAGCCGCCGCCATCATGCTCGAGCCGGCGCCCATGACGGTCCCCGTGACGTCCTTCATCGTAGACGTGGATTCCCCCAGGGAATCGAGGATGGATTCGATGCGCTGCAGCTGGGCGTCCTTCTCGCGCAGATGCGCCTGCAGCTTGGCCTTCACGTTCGGATAGCTTTCCACCCGGGATTCCTGGGCCTGCACCATCGTGCGGCATTGCCGGGCGGTGCCATGAATGTTGCGCAGCCCGACGACGAACAGGGACCGGGCCTCCTCCTGTGAAATCGGCATGGGGGGCATCTCCTTGAGGGCAGGTTTGTCACTTGGGACCATCTCGAACAGCAGCTCCACGCGGCGAGCCGCGCAGAGCGCTCCGATCTCGTAGCGGTCGAGGTCCGTCGCGCGGACCCGCGGGAAGAGGTCGGTTTCCTCCTCCTCGACGTGCTTTTCGATGGCCCGGCGGAGCGTGGCCATGAGACTGTCGGTGTCCGCGCCGGGCGCGCGCAGCTTCTCCATGACGTCCCGCGCCTCGGCATGCTCGGCGAAGGCGTGCTCCACGAGGGCCTGCTCACCGGTGGCCTCTTCGGCTGCGGGATAGAAGATCTCCTCCTCGATCGCCATGTGGGCCTGGAGCGCCTTGACGATGTTGGCGGCGATCCAGGAACGGCGTGGCGCGGCGGCTTCGTGCTGGTACCAGTCGAACCAGCCCAGCACGGTGCGATGATCGTCCGCGAGCAGGCCCAGCACGTCTGGTCTCACCTTGCGGCCGGCGAGCAGGTTGGCGCCGAGCGAGATGGGCTCGCCGCAGCCGCGATCCACCGCCAGGGGGCGGACCGGTTGGGCGCTAGGCTGCGTGCTTGGTGATGCGGGCATATTCCGTCTCCTGGTTCTCGCGCTTCTCCCGCAGTCCCGGCACGGGGTGCGGCCCGTCGGTCTCCAGCCGGTACTCCTTGCCGTTCTCCTTCGCGTTGCGCCGGATCACGTCCTCGCTCGGCGACCACCCGCCGTTCACGACCTCGTTGTAGGAGAAGTAGCGGTCGCCCGGCGAAAGCGTGTCCACGGGGACGAAGTCGCTGTCCTTCGACGTGAGGTCGATCTGGCTTGCCAGGATCTGCCGCACATAGCGCTTGTTTTCGCGGAAGGTTAGCGGTGCGGTGAAGGCGGGCTGCTGCAGGATGGCTTCGGGATCGCGCTTCTCCACCGTGCGCATGAGATCGCAGGCGAGGCGCAGCTGCTCGATCTCCATGCCGAGATGCAGTTCGTACAGCTTTCTCACCTTGGGATCGGGCTCCTCGGCCGCGAACGACCAGTAGATCCAGCATTCGTGCCACTGATGCAGGACGAGGTTCTGGAACCAGCTCGCGGTCGGATCGAGGATCGATTCGTAGTGGGTGACATGCTGCTCCTCGATCAGCGCGATCTCGGCGTAGAGCCCGCGCGCCAGCGGCTCCTGGTAGCGGTTGCCGATGGTCATGTAGAAGTTCATCGTCTGCTGCTCGCCCGCCACCAGCGTGAGCGCGTTCAGGACCGACTGCGGGTGGGCCGCCAGGGCCGTCATGGGCCGCCGCACCTCGTCGTTGGGATCGCGGTGCTCGAAGCAGGTCGGGCGGCCCGGCATTATCTCGGTCAGGTCCCGGCAGATCGCGTCGGCCTTCTTGCCTTCGATGAGCTGGTAGAGGTTGGCGTACCGGTAAAGATGGTCGAAGTCCTCGAGCAGGGCGAAGTCGTAGACCTGCTTGAGATATGGATCGGGTTCGTTCTGCGCGATGAAGGCCGTGAGGTCGACGGCGACCTGCTCGTACCCCAGCGTCACCTCGATCGTCGTCTCGTTGCCCGGGATCAGCCAGTTGATCGCCTTCTGCTGCTGCGCCTCGATGCGGCGCAGCCAGGCCAGCTTCCGCTTTACGTCGCTGTCGAGGGTGTTCCGCGCCATCTGGTGGGAGAACATGACCGCCTCGACCTCGATGCCGTTGGCGAGGATGCCCCGCGTTCGGCTGTAGGGATGGACCTCTTCCTTTCGATAGGGCTGCACGTTCAGCTCGGACCACGATCGCAGCTGGTCCTCCAGGGGGATTCCCTTCTCCTGGAGCGGATTGAACGACATCGACACCTCCGACATTGCCTGTGCCGGGCCAATGGCCACATCGACAAGAAGGTTGCCGGCCCGCGGCGACATCGCGTGGAGGCGGTGGATTCCCCTCTCGCCCTGCGCGTCGCGGTGAATTTTGCAGCCGTGTGGCAACCGCGCGATCTCTGCGCCCGTTGCCGCGTGCACAGCACGAGAGGGAAGTCATGGCGGAGACCAGGGACGCGGCGATGGAGAAGGCGACGGGAGCGGCGAGAGTCGTCGGCGAAGCCATCGGAGAGAGGGTGGAGCATCTGGCGGAACGGTCGCGGGAGGCCGGCGCGGACGCGGTTGCCGGCTTGGGGCGCACCGCGGCGGGTATCGCGGACAGCGTCGCCGAACAGTCTCCGGCAGTCGCCGACTACGTGCGCGGCGCCGCCGAGCGCGTCGACCGGCTTGCCGACGAGTTGCGCGAGAAGAAGGTGGGCGAGCTGGTGGGCGCGGCCATGGAATACGGCCGCGCGCAGCCGCTGGTGATGCTCGCCGGTGCGACGCTGGTCGGCTTCGCCCTCTCGCGCATCGTGAAGGCGGGGATCGAGGCACCCGAGGGGCGGGGCGCGAATCGCCGCTCCTCACATCGATCTTCGCACGGCCGGCAGCCGGGCGGATCGTCCAGTTCGTCGGAGGGGCCGGGCGATCTGCAGCGCGGCGATCTGCATCGCGGCGAGAGGCAGGCCACGGGCAGCGAGGCCGACGGCCCGAAGGCTGAAGGCCAGCAGGCTTACGGCCAGCCAGTCGAAGAGAGGCCTTCCCATGATCGGTGACCGTTCCAGGCGGCCCGGTATCGTGACGTTGATCACGGCCGCCGTTTCCCAGTCCGCGGATCTCGTCCAGGCCGAGTTCCGCCTGGCCAGGGCCGAGGTGTCCGAGAAGCTGACGGCCCTGCGGGTGGGCCTCGTGCTGATGGTGGCCGGCACCATCTTCCTGGTCGTGGCCCTCGGCATGCTGCTGCAGGCCGCCGCCAGCGCGCTCGTGGCCGCCGGCATGTCCCCGCCGATGGCGATCCTCCTCGTGGCAGGCGGGGCGGGCGTGGTGGGGCTGGCGCTCTTCTTCGCCGGTCAAAAGAAGCTCAGTGCGGATGAGCTGGTGCCCGACCGCACCATGGATTCGCTGTCGCGTGACGGCCGCATGATGAAGGAGACCGTGAAATGACTGGCAGCGCACGCCTGCAGCGGGAGGCGGATGCCGCCCGGGCTGAACTCGGCGAGACGCTCGGCCGGCTGCGCGAGGGGCTTGCGCCCGCGACGCTGTCGGGCGAGGCGATCGCGCTCGGCAAGGAGTGCGGCCTGTTCGCGCTGAGGAGCCTCGCGACGCAGGTGCGCACGAACCCGATGCCGGCGGTGCTGATCGGCGCCGGACTCGCGATGCTGCTGACGCGCACCACTGGCGGCGACGTCATGGCGGCCGCAAGCTCGACTTTCAGGAGCGCCGCGGCAGCGGGCACCGATGCCGCGCGAGGCGCCGCATCGGGCGTCGCGTCGGCGGCGGCAGGGATGGGTGCGTCCGCTGCCAGTGCCGCGAGGGCCGCCGCGGAGTCGGTACGCGAGGCCACCGGTGGTGCGGCCGCGAGTGTGGCGGGCACGGCCACCGATGCCGTGAAAGCAACCACGGAAGGTATCCGGCGACGTACGGGTGAGGCCTATGAGGAGGTGAAGGATGCTGTTCAGGAACGGACCGACGCAGGCCGTCGGGCGCTCGACGAGGGCCGCGAGGCGGCGGCGGGCGTGGAGGACGTGGCCATGAAGGCGCGGGAGAAGGCGGGCGCACTCGCCGGTGAGGGACGGCAGAAGCTGTCGCATCTCATGCAGGAGCAGCCGCTCCTCATGGCGGCTCTGGGCGTCGTGGTCGGTGCGGCAGTCGGCGCACTGCTGCCGCTGTCGCGTTCGGAGAAGGAGATGATCGGTGCGGCCGGGGCCCGCGCGGTCGGCGCGGGACGCGACGCGCTCTCGGGCGCGGCCGAGATCGTCAGGGAGGAGGTCGAGAAGGCGGACTTCGGCGGCAAGGTGGACGAGGTCGCCGACAGGATCGTGGAGGGCATGGCCCAGGAACTGCGCCAGAAAAGTTAGCGCCAAGGGTTAGCGCCGTACGGCGGCAACCGCCGTCGCAGGCGGATGTTTCAGATGGACACTCCAACAGTCGGGAGCCGTTCATGAGAGCCCTGGTCTGGCACGGCAAGGAAGACATCCGCTGCGACACGGTGAGCGATCCCGTCATCGAGCATGAGCGCGACGCCATCATCAAGGTGACGAGCTGCGCCATCTGCGGCTCCGACCTGCATCTCTTCCACAACCTGATCCCGGCCATGCTCCCGGGGGACATCATGGGGCACGAGACGATGGGAGAGGTGGTGGAGGTGGGAACCGCCGCCTCCGCGCGATTGAAGAAGGGCGATCGTGTCGTGATCCCCTTCACCATCTGGTGCGGGGAGTGTCCGCAATGTCGCAGCGGCAACTACTCCGTGTGCGAACGCTCCAATCGCAAGAAGGAGCTGGCGGACAGGATGTTCGGTCACGCGACCGGCGGCCTGTTCGGCTACACGCACCTGACGGGCGGCTATCCCGGCGGCCAGGCCGAATATCTGCGCGTTCCTTTCGCCGACACGACCCACGTCAAGGTGCCCGACGGCATCCCGGACGACAAGCTGCTGCTGCTGAGCGACATCCTGCCGACCGGCTGGCAGGCGGCGCAGCAGTGCGACATCGAGCCGGGCGACACCGTTGCCGTCTGGGGCTGTGGACCTGTCGGGCAGATGGCGATCCGCAGCGCGATCCTGCTGGGCGCCGAGCAGGTCGTTGCCATCGATTGCCTCCCGGAGCGGCTGTCCATGGCTGCCGCGGCCGGGGCGGTCACCATCGACTTCAAGAACGAAAGCGTGCTGGCCGTGCTGAATGATCTCACCGAGGGCAGGGGGCCGCAGAAATGCATCGACGCGGTCGGCACCGAGAGCCATGTGAGTCTCGCCCATCCGGATTCTCTCTACGACCGGGCCAAGCAGATGATGCTGCTGGAGAACGATCGGCCGCACGCGCTGCGCGAGATGATCTATGCCTGCCGCCCGGCGGGAACGATCTCCATCGTCGGCGTCTATACCGGGCTCGTGGACAAGATCCCGCTCGGCCTTGCGATGAACAAGGGACTCACGTGGCGCATGGCGCAGGCCCACGTGCCGCGCTGGACGGCGGACCTGCTGCGCCGTATCGAGGCGGACGAGATCGACCCCTCCTTCGTCATCACGCATCACGCCCCGCTCGAACAGGGGCCTGAGATGTACCGGCTGTTCCGCAACAAGCAGGACAGCTGCATCAAGGTCGTTCTCCAGCCGTGAGGGCAGCGCCATGAACAGCATGATGAGTCTTGCCGGCATCGTCCGGTCCGATGGCGATCCGGAGGTGATGGAGACGGGACCGACGTCGCTCACCACGGCGGACCGCATCACCCGCGCGCTGGGTTGGTTCAGCCTGGCCCTGGGAGCGGTCGAGCTGGCGGCGCCCGGCGCGCTCGCGCGAACGCTGGGCCTGGAAGGCAAGGAGAGGCTGCTGCGCGCCTATGGTGCACGCGAGATCATGGCCGGCATTCCGACGCTCTCCCTGGACAAGCGGGTGGGGCTGGCGAGCCGCCTGGCCGGCGACATGATCGACATCGCGACGCTGCTGCCGGCACTCGGCCGCGGCAATCCGAAGCGTGGCAACGCCCTGCTGGCGCTGGCTGCCGTGGGCGCGGTGACGGTGCTGGATTGTGTCGCCCTGTCGGGCACGGCAAACGACCGCCGCCGAGGTCGTGCGCGCGACTACAGAGATCGCAGCGGGCTGCCGCGCGGCGTCAGCGCGTCGCGCGGTATCGCGCGGCAGGCGCCAGCCTAGCGGTCGCCAGGCCCCCGCGCGAAGACCTCCCGCGCGGAGGCCCCTCCCGTGGAAGCCAGCAGGACGCCGATGGGCAGCCGTGGCACGCTGGCCTTCAGCAGCCGGCGAGACACGGTGATGCAATGCTCGCTCTCCTCCACGAGCTCAGTCTGGCGACGCAGGTGGACACCCATCTGGTCGCGCACGCCGAGCAGGTAACGCTCCGCTCTCTGTTTCCATTCCATAGCATCTAAGAGGATCGGTGCCTGCGGCGCGGCGCCCGGCGGCGTGTCCGCCGGTCCACCGGCGGCCTTGGATTCCACCGGCGCCCGCTGTCTGTACTTCTCGAGCGTCGCCTCCAGCGCCAGCCGCAGCGGAAGCCTGCGCTTCTGGAAGACCAGCGCCTTGGGCAGCGAATCGAAGCGGTGTCGGCCAAGCGGCGTCAGACGCCACCCGTTTCCCGCACGCTCGACCAGGGCCAGGCTGCTGAGGCGCGCAAGCTTCTTCGTGTCGAGACCCTGCGATCCGAGCGCCACACGTCGCAGTAGAATTTCGTCTTCGGGGGTGAGAAGAGTGTGCAGGCCGGACGCCATGGTGCCTCCCTTCTTTGAAACCAAACGAACCATGCCCCGCAGGCGAATGCAACCGCTCGCCCCGAAGAAATTCGCATCTGCGAGTCGCCTGTCGGCTGTATGGGGCATTCAGGCTGTGGCGTCGTGCGCTTCGGCGCGCTTCCCCTGCCGACGCCATCGGCGGCGCTTTGCCTTCGCTCCCCCGGCGAAGCGCCGCCGACTTGCCGAGAAAGGGCGCTTTCGCAACCGGGCCGCCGACCTTCCGTTGCCGTGCGACGCAGTGCCGAGCGGAATATGGCCTTTTCAACACCCAGTCGTGACATCGTTGTGATCGGCGCATCGGCAGGAGGCCTCGAGGCGCTGCGGATCCTGCTGAGGGACCTGCCGCCGGACCTTCCGGCGAGCGTCTTCGTGGTTCAGCATGTCGGCGCTGTCAGCTATCTGGCCGCTATCCTCGATCGTGCGGCCGCGCTGCCGGTCACCAGCGCGGAGAATGGCATGGTCTTCGAGCATGGCGAGTCTACGTCGCGGTGCCGGACAGGCACATGCTGCTCCACGACGATCATATCCTGCTGCGCCGCGGTCCGCGGGAGAACCTGTCGAGGCCCGCGATCGACCCGCTGTTCCGCACGGCCGCCGTGAGCTGCGGATCGCGTGTGATCGGCGTGGTGCTCTCGGGCGCACTTTCGGACGGCACGGCCGGCCTGCTCGCCATAAGGCGCTGCGGGGGCATGGCGATCGTGCAGGACCCTGCGGACGCTCTCGTCCCGTCGATGCCGTGCAATGCGCTGCGACATGTCGAGGTGGATCACGCGGTGACCGCGCGGGACATGGCGGCCCTGCTCGGCAGCCTGGTGCGGACCGCCGCCCCGCCGACCCCGCCGATACCGCTCGGCATCCGGCTGGAGGCGGCCATCGCAACCCAGGAGCTCGCCGACATGAAGACCGAGGACATGCTGGGCAAGCCGTCGCGCTTTACCTGCCCCGAGTGCCACGGCGCCTTATGGGAGATCGAGGAGGGCGACCTGCTTCGATTCCGCTGTCATGTCGGGCATGCCTTTGGTGCGGACGCCGTCCTGCAGTCCCAGGGCGAGGAGGTCGATCGCCTGCTCGATACGTTGCTGCGGGCACATCGCGAACGGGCGGCGCTGGCCCGTCGGATGGCGGAGGGCGAGCGGGCACGAGGGCACTCCGGGCTTGCCGATCACCTCGAGCGGCGGGCCGCCGACTACGAGCAGGACGCCCTCATCGTGGCGGGTCTCGCGCGTGATGGCATGGGTGGCCATGAAGTGCTAACCAGTCAATCGCAGCTGGATACGGCGAAGCATGGGCAGGACACCTGAGAGGGAGGGCAGGCTGGGCGGCGATGGAAGTCCCGGGAGGATGATCCCGGTCGTGGGCATCGGTGCGTCGGCCGGCGGCATCGCAGCCCTCGACACGCTGTTGCCGCGGCTGAGACCAGAGGGCGGTATCGCGTTCGTGGTCGTGCAGCACCTCGACCCGGCGCACGAAAGCAACCTGACCGCGCTCCTCGATCGCGCCTCCACGCTGCCCGTGACCGAGGCGGCCGACGGGATGGCGATCGAGCCCGACCATGTCTACGTCATCCCTCGCAACGCCACGCTGACGATCGAGGGCGACAGGCTCCGGATCGGTCCGGTGCAGCAGCGCAAGGCCGGCATACGGACGCCGATCGATGCCTTCTTCCAGTCGCTGGCCGCGGCAAGAGGGGAGAATGCGGCCTGCGTGATCCTGTCCGGCACGGGCAGCGACGGGACCATGGGCCTGCGCGCCATCAAGGAGCAGGGTGGGCTCACCATCGCGCAGGACGGCGCGGAATATGACGGCATGATGCGGAGCGCCGTCCGGACGGGGATGGTGGATGCCGTTCTGCCGCTGGAGGAGATCCCGGCGAAGCTCTACGATTATTTCGGCCATCTGGTCGCCATCGGGGCGCGGAAGGACTCCGATGGCGTGACGCAGGAAACCAGCGATCACCTGTCTCAGATCGTCACCCTTCTGCGCGTACGGACGGGACACGATTTCAGCGGCTACAAGGACAAGACCGTGGCGCGCCGCGTGCAGCGACGCATGCAGGTGCTGCAGATCGAAGGAGTCGAGGATTTCATCGAGCGCCTGCGCCGCGAACCGCAGGAGCTCGACCGGCTGCTTCAGGATCTGCTGATCGGCGTCACGAACTTCTTCCGCGATCCCGCGGCCTTCGAGGCGTTGGGTCGGGAGGTGATCCCGCGGCTCTTCGCCGGCAGGGGCCCCCAGGATACCGTGCGCGTCTGGGTGCCCGGTTGCTCGACGGGCGAGGAGGCATACTCCATCGCCATCCTGCTGCGCGAGCATGCGTCCAAGGGACAGGCTGCTCCCAAGCTCCAGATCTTCGCCAGCGACATCGATGAGCAGGCGCTGCAAGTGGCGCGTGTCGGCCGCTATCCGTCCACCATCGCCAAGGACGTGCCGCCCGACCTCCTCGAACGCTACTTCGTGCGCGAGGACGGCACCTTCCGCGTCGTGTCGGACCTGCGCGAGATCTGCCTGTTCTCGTCGCACAACCTGCTGCGCGATGCGCCGTTCTCGAAGCTCGACCTGATCTCCTGCCGCAATCTGCTGATCTATCTCACGCCCGACCTGCAGAACCGGCTCATCCCGCTGTTCCACTATGCGCTGAACGAGCCGGGGTACCTCTTTCTCGGCACCTCGGAGAACGTGACGCGGCACACGCGCCTGTTCGCCACCGTCGACAAGGTCCACCGCCTCTTCAAGCGCCGCCCGCAGATGGAACGGCGCCTGCCGGAGTTTCCCCTCACGGCACCGGACGGCGGGCGGCGCCGCCTGCCGTCGCACGCGCCGCCGCCTGCACAGCAGGAATCGCTGCAGAACCTGGCCGAACGGCAGTTGCTCGACCGATACGCGCCGGCCTATGTGGTCGTCAATGCCGAGGGCGACCTGCTGCACGGGTCGGCGCGGACGGGAAAGTACCTCGAGCTCGCGGCTGGCACGCCGCGGAAGGATGTCTTCAGCATGGCCCGCCAGGGCCTGCGGCCCGACCTTCGGGCGGCCATGCACAAGGCGGTGACCGGCGGGCAGATCGTGCTGCAGCGGAACGTCGTCGTCGGCACCAACGGTGGACGACAGCCGATCGATCTCGTCGTCCACCCCCTCGAGGCTGCGCCGACGCAGGAACCGCTCTACATGATCGTGTTCCAGGACATCGGCGGCATCAGGACGGCCGGTGGTTCCGAGGCACGGGAGAATGCCGAGGAGCTGGAGAATGCCGGCGTGCGCCAGCTCGAGACGGAGCTGCGCGCGACGAAGGAGCGGCTGCAGACCACGACCGAGGAACTCGAGTCCGCGAACGAGGAGCTGAAGTCGGGCAACGAGGAGCTCTCCTCGATGAACGAGGAGCTGCAGTCCGCGAACGAGGAACTCGAGACGTCCAAGGAGGAGCTGCAGTCGATCAACGAGGAGCTGCAGACGGTCAATGCCGAGCTCAACGCGCGGGTGGAGGATCTGAGCCGCGCCAACAGCGACATCGCGAACCTGCTCGAGAGCACGCAGATCGCCACCGTGTTCCTCGATCGCAGTCTCGCGGTGAAGGGCTTCACGCCGGCCGCCAAGGACCTTTTCCGCCTGGTCGAGAGCGATACGGGCCGGCCGATCACGCACGTGCGGGCGCGGTTCCAGGCCGACACCGTGCAGGACGACGCCGAGCGCGTGCTGCGCACGCTGTCCACCGTCGAGCGCCAGGTCACGAGCCAGGACAACGACCAGCGCTACATGATGCGCATGATGCCCTATCGTACCGTCGAGAACGTGATCGGCGGCGTCGTTATCACCTTCACGGACATCACGCGCATCACGGCGGCCGAGGCGAGGATCGGCGAGCTCACGACCGACCTGCGCAACCGCATCGGCAGCCTGGAGAGCCTGCTGGACCTCATCCCGGCCGGCATCATGATCATCGAGGACAATCGCTCCGAGCACCTGCGCATCAATCGCTACGGCGTGCAGCTGCTGGGCGAGCCCGGCACCGAGGGCATCGAACCGCGCCGGGTGGCGCGCCTGCGACTGTTCGAGGGGGAGCGCGAGCTCGGCCAGTCCGAGCACCCCCTGGAGCGGGCGGCGCGCGGCGGCGAATCCGTGCCCAGCCTCGAAGGCCAGGTTCTGCGGGCCGACGGGACGCGCATCGACGTCATGATGTCGGCTGCCCCCCTGTTCGAGGAGAATGGGCGGGTCCGCGGCGGCATCGCGGTGCTGCTCGACATCTCCGAGCGCAAGCGGGCCGAGGCGCAGCAGCAGGTGCTGCTGCACGAGCTGCAGCATCGCGTGAAGAATGTTCTCGCCACCGTCACCGCCCTCGCCGGACGCATGCTGCGCGAGCGCAAGCTGCCCGATGATTTCGCCCAGTCCTTCCTGGGGCGGCTCCGGGCCATGGCGGCGACCCATGACCTGCTGTCGCAGAGCAACTGGGCAGGCGCCGATCTCCGCGAGCTGGTCGAGAGCACCCTGCGCGGGCACAGCGCCGCGGGCGCCATCCTGATCGATGGTCCGGCGGTGCGGCTCCTGCCCGCGGCCGCCGCGATCATGGGCATGGTGCTGTATGAGCTCGCGACGAACGCGGTGAAGTACGGAGCCTTGTCCGGCGAGCGCGGGCGTATCGACATCGGCTGGCGTGTCGTGGACGGCAAGCGCGTCGCGTTCACCTGGGACGAGCAGGACGGTCCGGCGCCTCCGAAGGCGCTGCAGGAGGGCTTCGGCACGAACTTCGTGAAGCGAGCCGTTTCGTACGAGTTGCAGGGAACTGCCGATGTGCAGCCCTCGGCGCAGGGGGTGCGTTGGGTGTTGAAGTTTCCGGTCAAGGGGAACATTCAGAACGCCTGACCCCGCCGTCAGCCAGTCATGAGGCACCATGTCGCCGGAGTTGAAAGGCCTGCGCATTCTCGTGGTCGAGGACAACTTCCTCGTGGCGGAGATGACGCGCGAGCTCCTCGAGGAGTGCGGCTGCGAGGTCGTCGGGCCGGTGGCGAGGCTGGGTGATGCGCTTGAGGTGGCATCCTCGGCCGAACTCGACGGCGCCTTGCTCGACATCAACCTGGCCGGCGAATTCTGCTTCCCGGCAGCCGCGCGTCTTCAGGAGCGCGGTGTTCCTTTCATGTTCCTTACCGGCTATGGCGAGGGTAGCGTGGTCCCGAGTGCCTTCCGCGAGGCGCCGCGCCTGCGCAAGCCGCTCGATCTTGACCAGGTGATCGCCGCGCTGGCTCGGCATTTCGGGTCGGCCTGACGCGCAACTGTCACCGCCCTGAAGCGTTTCTGGCTGTTGTCACGAATTGATCACGCCCCTATCGGTGCTACGGTGGCGGAGGCAGGCCTGCGGACTCCAGGAATCCTGATCGTGGAAGACAGCCTGCTGCTCGCGGAGAGCCTGGCGCTGTTCTTCGAGGCCGAGGGCTTCCGGCCCGTCGGGCCGTACAGTCGGATTTCCGAGGCGCTGGAGGCTGTCGAGCGGGGCGGCGTCGATGTGGCGATCCTGGACGTCGACCTGGGCCGGGAGGGCACCAGCTTGCCGGTCGCGGAGCGCCTCGACGTTGCCGGAATACCGATCGTGTTTCTCACGGGGCGACCCCACCACATCCCGCCGCACCTGCGGAACCGGATGCCGGTCGTCGCCAAGCCGCACGACATGGGGGAACTGCTGGCTACGGTCATGCGCCTGGTCCAGCGGGAGGAAGAGACAGGCCGGTAGTGCGGTGGCGATCGTCAAGGGCAAGTCGGCGCTTTCGCTGCTGCCATCCCTACCGGGAGCATCCTGCCGGTGGTATTCTCGCGGCCGCTTCAATCGCCCCGCTCCGAAAGTGCCGTCATGGCGATCCTCAAGGGCCGGAAGGCTCGGCTCCTCTTCGGTGACATACTGGGCCCGCTGCAGCAGCACCTGCGCCGGCTGTACGATGGCGACCGGCAGGCCGACGCCTTGTACCTGGCGGCCAACCTGGTGAAGTTCGCGATCCGCCAGGGCGTGCTGCGGGACGTCCTCTCGTTCGTGGACCGGCAGCCGGTATCCGGCAGGCCGGATCCGATCGGCCTGGCGGCCGAGGTCGCGCGCGGCGGCGTCGGCATCGGCCGCGTCGACCTGTCGGCATTGCCCGCCGTGACCTCGCTCGTCGGGCTTGGCCGTTACGTGGGCATCGATGATGCAGCGTACGAGGACATCTATGATCCCGAGCGCTTCACTGCCTTGTCCGACCGCATCCTGGAGGGATGCCGCGCGGCATCGGACGCCGTTTCCGCCTCCGTTCTGTCCGGCGCGCTGGCATCGACCGCCCGGATCGCCTCGCTCGATGGCCTTCCCGAGGTGCAGGCTCGCGTGCTGACGGCGCTCGACGAGCACCTGTCGCGCCTCAATCGGAGCGATGCGGAGCATCGCGCCGGAGGCGGGGAGGCGGCCCCCGCCGCCGAGCTGGGGCTGGCCGCGAGGCTGGCGCACGAGACCGGCGATTCCGACACCGCCATCGCCTTCGATCTGTTCGCCGATTCCAGCAAGCCGGACCGCCTGGCCGACCTGATGGGCGTCGACCAGGACGAGGGATACTACCCGATGTTCAGGGAGTATCGCGAGGTCGGGCAGGCGGGAGCGGCAGCGCTCCTGTTCGATTCGGCGATCGACCGGGCCTCGAGATCGAGGCCCATGATCGCGAAGATGATGCAGGAGGAAGGGACGCGGCGCACGTCGTCGCCTCGACGGCGTACGGGCCGTTCCGCATCCCCGACGCCACCGGAGGAACCGGCGGCACCGGAACTCAGGAAGAAGGAGAGCGCGTCGAGGGATTCCACGGCGCCGGCGGCTCTGCCGGGCGCTCCGGCTGCTGAGGCATCGCAGTCGGCCTCGGCCGGCGTGCCGATGGGCGCCGCCCCGCCCGCGTCTGAGGCGGTCGTGCCGAAGCGCCACGTCAATGCCTGGTTCGAGGACGGCGGGCTGCCGCTGGAGAGGATGCGCCGCTACAGCCTGGCGGTGAACATCGGCAGCCCACGCCATGATGGGCTGGTCGCAAAGCCGCTGGCGGAGCCCGACTTCGCCGACGGCGACGGGATCGACCTGCTGGTGGTGGTCGGGGGTCGAGGCTATGCCGTCGGCCGGCACCAGCAGCCGCTGCGCCTGCCGCGCTTCGGCGACAGCGACGTCGCGCGTTTCGATATCACGCCGCTGGACGAGACTTTCCTGCTGCGCATCAGCATCTATCTGGCGAGCGACCTGGCGCTGCTCGAGGAATTCGAGTTCCCGCTCGCGGCGCAGGCGCAGGCGCAGGCGCAGATCAAGGCCGCCTGACGCGATGCACTACTCTCTGGACATGCGGGCCCACAATACCGTCTCCAACTCGGCGACGCTGTTGCAATGGGACAAGGCCGACACCGACATCGCAACTCCCGACGTGGGCCTGCGCGTGGTGCGGCGGGGAGAACGTCATCTGGACTTCTCGCTGTTCGGCTCACGGGTCCAAAACGTCGACGGCCTTCTCACGGGCTCGTCGGAGCGGCCGGCGAACGAGGTCTTTGCGCGATGCGACGACTGCCGGACGGCCTGGATGCGGGCCGTCGTCGAGGCGACCTCCCGCGTGCCCGACCCGGAGACGCTGAAGGAGAAGTTCTCACACCCGTTCCAGGACGCCTGGGATCACGCACGAAATCCGCAATCGCTGATCGAAGCCGCGCCGATCCTTGCACTTGCCGGCGACAGGCTGTTCAACGCGATCTTCGAATCGAAGGCTGATACGGGGCTGAAGGGAATCGCAAGCCGGTTGCGGACCGTGCTCGCCGAGGGATCATGCCACGTCGCCATCACCTCGTCCGATCTCTTCGTGCCGTGGGGGATGCTCTATACGCATCCCGTGCCGGGCGAGCGCCTGGCGGCGGACGGCGCCAACTGGCGCAAGGAAGGCTTCTGGGGCTATCGCCACCTCGTGCATCAGAATACCGAGCGGCTCGCCGCCGACGCGGCGCGCCTGGATCCGGCGGCGTCCGCCCTCCTCAGCGTGAACTTCGACGATCGGCTGGCCACGGACCTCAAGTTGCCGGTCATCGACACCCATATCAGCTCGATTGCCGCGCTGGTGGCGGAGCCGCGCATCCGCCGGACCCGGAAGGCGGAGCTGGCGCTTGGCTTCACCAGCGGCCGGGAAACCCTCGAGCGCATCCTCTATTTCTATTGCCACGGGCGGGGTGCCGGGGCCGATTCGACGCGCCCGGCCGAGCCGCACCTGATCCTGAGCGATGGGGAGGTGAAGGCCGCCGATTTCGAGTACTGGTCCGACGGCGACAAGCCCCTGCCCACCAACCCCCTCATCTTCATCAACGCCTGCCAGGGCGGCCAGATGCAGACGCTCTTCTACCAGAGCTTCGCGGTGACGCTCCTGAAGCAGGGCGCGACGGGGCTGATCGGCGCGCAGGTCGACGTGCCCGCCGTATTCGCGGCGGCGTATGCCGAACGCGTCTTCCGCGCCTTCTTCGAGAAGAGCGAAAGGCCGGTCCGCATGGGGCCGCTGCTGCTGCAGGTCAACAGGGCCCTGTGGGACGATCACCACAACCCGCTCGGCCTGGTCTATTCCCTCTATCGCGGCGTCAACTGCTTCATCGACTGGCGAGGCAAGGCGGCATGAGCGGCCATGTCCGGCGTGCGCCACGCCGACTCAAACGTCGTCGGGCAGTTCCCGCGGCCAGTCGCGATCGAACGACGTCTCGACCTTGACGTCGTGGTCGGCCAGCACCTTGGGCTCGTCGCCCCACAGTGCGGGCAGCTTGAAAAGGGCCAGGCCGATGACGCCGCGCTCGCCGACCAGGTCGAGGCCGATGTCGTGCTTGCGCGACGCCTCGATGCCGGCAGCGACGGCGCCCAGGTCGAACTGCTTGAGGGCGTCCGCCTTCCCCGACAGCTCTATGCTCGATTCGCCCGACTTGGAGGAGATGACGGCGCAATCCTGTGCCGAATAGACGGCCGAGACGACGCGGTACTTGCGCTTCCAGCCGAGCGCGTTGGCAAGCTTGCGGGCGACGTTGGCGAGGTCCTGCATCTCGACGCTGCCGAGGTTCGCCTTGAGCAGGAACGAGTTCGAGCTGGAGAAGGCGACGGTGAGCTTCGCGTCGACGCTGTTGTCGGGGAAGATCTGCACCTCTGCGCCGTTGGCCGAGCGGACGAGGCTGGTGCCCTTCGACGTGAAGTTGAGCTTCGATGCCTTGCCCGGCGCGACCTGGAAGCTCACCCCGTAATCGTCCTTGATGTTGCCGGCCTTGACCAGGACGCCGTCGCTCACGAGCCCGTAGTCGCCGACCCTGAACGTGTTGGTGATCGGCAGCCAGGCCGCATGGATGTTGAGCTCGTCCTTCAGTATGCCGTCGAACCGGCTTGCCGTTCCCATGAACCGCCTCCGTCGCCCCCGCTGGGCAGTGGGATCATAGCACGCTCGCATAGGTTGGATCTCGCAGGCCACCATCGCCGGGGCGGTGCATCGAAGGACGCCCGTGACCTTGCTGTGATCGGCCAACAGGCGGTTCCCTGGCGGGCGCAGGCGCCTGGCGTTTGCCGTACCCTTCGGTGAGCGGAGGAGGAGCAGGTTATGAAGACATTCGTGATCGAACGCGAGATTCCCGGCGCCAGCAAGCTGACACCCGAGGACCTGAAGGGCATTGCGGCGAAGTCCTGCGACGTGGTGGCGGGCTTGGGCGTACCCTACAAGTGGATCACCAGCTACGTCGCCGGAGACAAGATATACTGCGTGCATGAGGCGGAGAGCGCCGACGATATCTATCGCCACGCCCGCGAAGGCGGCTTCCCGGCAGACAAGGTCACCGAAGTCGCCGCCGTGATCGGACCGGGTACTGCGACGACCTGACGAACGGCCGGCTCGGGGGCGCGAGCCTACGTCCCGACTACATGCTGGACAGATCCGCAACGGCTTCGGCGATGAGACGCGTTCCGACGGCCATCAAGAGAATGTCGTTGGCGATGCGCACATACTCGTACCCGGCTGGCGCGGGCGTGAGCTGGGTCAGCAGCGGTCCCGGCAGCGGGTAGTAGGCGACGCCGATCGCAAGCGGCTGACCGATCGTCCACAGCTTCTTGGCCTGGCCCGGCGGCAGGCAACCGTTGTTCTTCTTCGCCAACCCCGGCGGGCAGTTCCCTGCCGCGTACAGCGGCCGGTAATAGCCGTAGATGGCGCTGCGATCGCGATCCGTGACGACGAGGTGGGGCACGCCGATGCTCGGATTGCCGGGCTGTGCCGCGAGGGCGGGATTGCCCGGCCCATTGCCGCGCCCGGGCGAGGCATCGTTCTGGGCCTTTCCCTGGCCGCGTCCCTGCCCGGGCCCATCGCCGCCGGCCTGCTTGGGCCCGCCACGTCCATGCCCAGGATTGTCCTGGTTCTTCTGGGCGTGTGCCGGCAGACCCGCCGAGGCGATGACCGCTGCGGCGAGAACAAAGATGGTCGGTTTCACGGACGACTCCGTGGTCGTGGGCTCATCTGGCTCCGACGGGGCAGGAGCCGGATGTCATAACGCGGCGGGATGAGAATCGCTCCCGGGCCGACTTCATCCACGAATCGGCTTGACTCCCTCGCCGGAAGTTGTGGATCCGGGGGTGTGACGTATCTCCCTGCGCGCAACGATAGCTGGTGTCGCATCCCCGCCGGGCATGTGTTTTCCGGCCCTTATACGGAGCGCAAAAAGTCGGCTCGGCCCCCGGTCGCGCTACTTCGGCAGCGCGTATTTCAGCGTGACCTCGCCCAGCCCCTCGATGCGGCCGACGGCGGTGCTGCCGGGCGGGACGAACTGGCAGGCGACCATGCTGCCGGTCGACACGATCATGCCCTTCTTCAGCGTCTTGCCGTGCTCGCCCAGCTTGTTGGCGAGCCACGCCAGCGCATTGTGGCAATGGCCCAGCACGTCGCCGGAATGGCCGGTGCGCACCACCTTGCCGTCGAAGGCGATCGAGCCCTCGAGGTTGCCGAGGTCGAGCTTGTTCCAGTTGCGGTTGGGCCGGGCCAGCAGCGAGCCGCCGTTCCAGCCCACATCCATGATCAGCCACGGCACGGTGAGCTTGCTGTAGTCGGCGCCGCGGTCGTCGATCAGCTCGAAGCCGGCACGCGCCGAGCCGACATACGGGGCGATCGAGTCCTTGTCGTAGCCCTTCCCCTTCGGCCGGGGCACGTCGGCATTGACGGTGAGCACGATCTCGAGCTCGACGCCCAGCCGCGACCACTGGTCGGCGCGCACTGTCGCCTTGTGCTCGAACACGCGCTTGCGGCGGATCGGTCCGTAGGCGGGGCCCTTCAGGCCCGTCTGTTCCCAGATCTGCGGCGAGGTCAGCGCGATCTTGTAGCCGACCAGCGGGCCCTGACGCGGCACCAGCTTCTTCAGCAGCGCGTCCTGCACCTTGTAGGCCGTGCGCTCGTCGTCGGTCGCGAACTTCGCCGGCCAGGTGCCGACGACGGCGCGCGCGCGATGGACCTGGTGCAGCCAGCTGGCCGCACCGCCGATGCTGAATGCCATGAGTGCTTCCCCCTTTGCGTGTCCGTTGGCGGCCCGCATAGTGCCGCCCATGGCGGAGAAGGCGAAGCGGGAATTGCGGCCGCAAGCGACGGGGGCACTGGGACCGGTGCGGTCGGGCGCGCTGGTCGGCGTCGTGCTGGCGGGCGGGGAGGGGCGGCGCATGGGGGTCGGGCCGCTGAAGCCGCTGCGGCCGCTCGGCGGCAAGCCGATGGTGGCGCATGTCATCGAGCGCCTGCGGCCGCAGGTGATGGACCTCGTGGTGGTGGCCAACGATCCGCTGCCCGGCGTGAAGGCGCTGGGCGTCTCGGTGGTGCCCGATCCGCCCGAGGTGCGCGAGGCCGCGGCGCGCGAGGGGCGGCGTCTGGGGCCGCTGGCGGGCATCCTGGCCGGCATGGAATGGGCGCGCGCGCACCATCCGCATGCCGGCTGGATCCTGACGACGCCGGCCGACACGCCGTTCCTGCCGCTGGACCTCTCCGTCCGGTTGTGCGGCCTGATGCACGTGCCGGAGCCGGACGTGCTGATGGTGCGCCATGGCGGTCGACGCGAGCACACGATCGGCGTCTGGTCGGTCGGGCTGGCGGCCGACCTGCGACGGGCGCTGCTGGAGGAGGGGCTGCGGCGGGTGGAGGAGTTCGCGCGGCGTCATGCCTTCCACGAGCTGGCCTGGCCGGGCGACGCCACGCCCTTCTTGAACGTCAATACGCCGGCCGAGCTCAGCCTCGCCGCGAGCCGCCTGGCGCATCCGTCGCCGGCGCCAGCTCCACCACGTTCCCGTCGATGACCAGCTTCCCGGCATTCTCGAAATTGACGGTGATGCGATGGCCGATCATCGACTGGATCTGGCCCAGCCCCCAGTCCGGGCGCGCCGGATGGCGCACGAAGTCGCCGGGCGAGAGCAGGGCGTTACCGGGCTTTTCGAACAAGTCTTTGTTATCCTCGGCTATGGATCCGATAGCTGCCGTGTGAGCGGCGGCGCGGCCAACCTGGCCTATATGTTTCCCTACGTCACCCAGCAGGAGAGACCCCATGAACACCGCATCCCGCCTGGCCCTTGCATCGGCGCTCGCCGCGGCCCTGGCGCTGCCGGCGGCGGCGCAGGCCCAGGGCAACGTCGAGAAGTGCTACGGCATCGCCAAGGCCGGCAAGAACGACTGCCAGACGGCCAAGTCGTCCTGCGCCGGCACCTCAAAGGCCGACAAGCAGGCCGACGCCTGGATCGCCGTGCCCAAGGGCACCTGCGACAAGATCGTCGGCGGCAAGCTCTCGGCCGGCTGACCGTGCGCGCCGTCGCCGGCATCGGTCTGCGCGCGCCGCACCTGTCGGCGATCGTCCGCGACCGGCCGGCGACCGGGTTCCTCGAGATTCACGCCGAGAACTATCTCGCCGCGTCGCCGGCGGCCGATGCCCTCGGACGGCTGCGCGACGACTATGCCCTCTCGGTCCATGCCGTCGGCCTGTCGCTGGGCTCGGCGGAGGGGCTGGACAGCGCGCACCTCGCCCGCCTCGCGGCCCTGGTGCGGCGGCTCGAGCCGGCCCTGCTGTCGGACCATCTGTCGTGGAGCGTCCAGGGCGGCCGCTACTTCAACGATCTGCTGCCGCTGCCCTATACCGAGGAGGCGCTGGCAGTGGTTGCCCGCAACCTGCACCAGGCGCAGGAGGCGTTCGGCCGGCCGCTGGCGATCGAGAACCCCTCCTGCTACCTGGCCTTTGCCGGCTCGACGCTGAGCGAGGCCGAGTTCCTGTCCGAGCTGGTGCGGCGGACCGGCTGTCGCCTGCTGCTCGACATCAACAACATCGTCGTGACGGCGCACAATCTCGGCCTCGATCCGCGGGCCTGGTTTGACGGGCTGCCCGGCGAGGCCATCGTGCAGTACCACCTGGCCGGCCACGCGGTGAACGACGCCGACGGCGAGACGATCCTGATCGACGACCACGGCTCGCCCGTCGGGGCGCAGGCCTGGGCGCTGTTCGACGCGGCGCTGGCGCGCTTCGGACCGCGGCCCGCGCTGATCGAATGGGATACCAACCTGCCGCCGCTCGAGGTGCTGCTGGCCGAGGCGGAGAAGGCGGGACAGGCGCTGGCGCGGGGGGACGGGCATGCCGCTCGCGCTGCCTGACCTCCAGGCGGCTTTCGCCGCGCACCTGCAGGGCCACGACCGTCCCGAGCTGGAAGGCGCGGTGGTGGGCGACCGCGTCGCTGCCGCGGCGCGGCTGCGGATCTACCGGAACCATGTGCGCGAGAGCCTGGCTGCCGCCCTCGGCGCCACCTTTGCGACGGTGCAGGCGCTGGTCGGCGAGGATTTCTTCCGCGGCCTCGCCCTCGCCTTCGTCGCGGAATCGCCGCCGCAGGGTCCCGTGCTGTCGGAGTACGGCGCGGACTTCCCGGCGTTCGTCGCAGGCTGGCCGGCGGCGCAGGACCTGCCTTACCTGGCGGACGTCGCCCGGCTCGACTGGGCGCTGAACCTCGCTTTCCATGCGCCGGCCGGACCGCGATTGTCGGCGGCCGATCTCGTCGGCTTGCCGATGGGCGAGCTGCCGTCGCAGCGGCTTGTCGCAGCACCGGGAACGGCGGTGGTGACCTCTGCCTGGCCGCTCGACCGCATCTGGCGGGTGTCGCAGCCGGGTGCCTCCGCGGCGGAAGAGGGCGTCGATTTGCAAAGCGGCGGTGTGGCGCTTCTGGTCCTGCGGCGGCCGGACGACGCCGGATTCGCGGCGCTGTCGGCCGGCGAGAAAGCGATGGTTGCGGCTCTGCTCGCCGGATTCACCCTGGGTGAGGCAGCGGAGGCGGGCAGCCGGGACCAAGCCGATTTCGACCTCGCCACCGCCTTCGCGCGGCTGCTGGCCCTACAGGCTTTTGCTGCAGTGCAATAAAAAATGTCACGGCGCTGCCATAATTGCGCGTGGCAGGTGAGGAATTCGGCCTGTCGGCCATGCTGCACTGCACGACAAGTCGTGGTCAGCGGACGTGAACAATCTTGCGGCGGGACCGACCGTCCCTATACTCCGCGCGCCTTTCAGGACCGCCCCTCTCCCGAGGGCGGACATGTGGTTGCTGCGAGTGGAGTTGCCGACGATGTCGATCACGTTGCCGCAGAATTACCGGCCGACGGACCGCGAACCCTTCATGAATGCCATGCAGCAGGAATACTTCCGGCAGAAGCTGCTGAAGTGGAAGGGCGAGCTCATCGAGGAATCGAACCAGACGCTGCAGAACATGCAGGAAGAGAGCCTCGCGCAGCCCGACCTCGCCGATCGCGCGACCGCGGAGACCGACCGCTCGCTGGAGCTGCGTACCCGCGACCGCTTCCGCAAGCTGATCGCCAAGATCGACCAGGCGCTGCGCTCGATCGACGAAGGCACCTACGGCTACTGCGAGGAGACCGGCGAGCCGATCTCGCTCAAGCGGCTGGAGGCCCGGCCGATCGCCACGCTGTCGGTCGAGGCCCAGGAGCGCCACGAGCGCCTGGAGCGCACGCGCCGCGACGAAGGCGCCGACTGACCGCAGGGCGCGCGGCGCGCGCCCTTCTACTTCTTGGCTTCCGCCTGCAGGTCCTGACGCCGCAGCGCGCGGCCGGCACGGCCCCCGCCGGGCTGCCCGTCCTTCCACACGATCGCACCGTTGCACACGACCACGTCGATGCCCTTGGCGGGCGCGATCGGCTTCTCGAACGTCGCGGTGTCGATCACCGTCGCCGGATCGAACACGCAGATGTCGGCATAGTAGCCGGGCCTGACCTCGCCGCGCTTGGCGAGCTTGAAGCGCTGCGCCGAGTACGAGGTCATGCGGCGCACCGCATCCTCGAGCGGAAACAGCTTGAGCTCGCGCGAATAGTGCCCGAGCACGCGCGGGAAGGTGCCCCACAGGCGCGGATGCGGATGGGTGTCGAACGGGATGCCGTCCGAGCCGATCATGGCGCCGGGATGGGCCATGGCGCGCTGCACGTCGTTCTCGTCCATCATGAAGTAGATTGCGCCCGCCGCCTGCAGCCGGTCGGCGGCCTCGTGGATGGAGCAGCCCATTTCGGCGGCGATCTCCTTCAGGTCGCGGCCGCTCACGCCCTGCACCGTGTCGGACCAGGTGATCAGCACCTTGTCGGCGCGGTCGAGCATCTCCTTGCGCAGGATCGTGGAGCCCGCGACATAGGGATAGACGTCGAAGGCGATGTCCTGCCGCTTCATCGCCTCCTCGAACTTCGGCAGCGTCTCGGCCATGCGGCCGAAATTGGCGCGGCCCGAGCACTTGTGATGCGAGACGATGACCGGCGCGCCGGCGCGGCGG
Organism: Pseudomonadota bacterium; assembly: GCA_049323495.1. Lineage (GTDB taxonomy): Bacteria > Pseudomonadota > Alphaproteobacteria > Reyranellales > Reyranellaceae > Reyranella. Next base: position 21,351 of record JBMONG010000012.1, on the reverse strand, counting down.
CCGATCTCGAAGGTCTCGTCCATCGACTTCAGGATGTCCTCGCCCTCGTCGCGCATGTGGGCGGTGTAGACGCCGCCCCACTTGCCGAGCGGAGCGGCGACCTCGGCCACCTCGTCGGTCGTGGCGGCCATCGCCGGCGGATAGAAGAGGCCGCTCGACATGCCGATCGCCCCTTGCTCGAGGCTCTGGTCGAGCAGGTCGCGCATCATGCCGATCTCCGACGCCGTCGCCTGGCGCGCGAGGTCGTCGCCCAGCGCGTTCATGCGGAGCGTCGAGTGCCCGATCAGGAAGGCGCCGTTGATGGCCGGCTTCGCCGCGTCGACCTTGCCGGCGAACTCGGCGAAGCTCTTCGAGACGTTCTCCTGGCGTTTCACGATCAGGCTCAGGAAGTGGCCGATGCCGTCGCGCACGAACGGCGCCGCCGAGGCGCCGCAGTTGCCGCACACGACGGTGGTCACGCCCTGGCTCGCCTTCATCGCCATGGTCGGGTTGTCGATCAGGGCGGTGTCGTCATGGGTATGGACGTCGATGAAGCCCGGCGCCACCACGCGGCCGGCGGCATCGATCTCGTTGTCGCTGCGCAGCGCGCCCGGCGCCTCGACGGCGACGATGCGGTCACCCTTCACCGCCACGTCGGCGGCGAAGAGCTTCCTGCCGGTGCCGTCGGCGACCTGGCCGTTGCGGATGACGATGTCGTAGCTGCCCATGGATCACGCCTCGTTGCGGCCAAGCCGCATGTCCAGGTCGAACGGGTAGAGCGGCCGCTTGACCTTGGTGTACTTGAAGAGCCTCAGGTCCGAGGCGGTGCAGCCGTCACCGTCGCACATCACGATGTGCTTGGCGATCGGTTCGAAGCCGGCGCGGAAGTGCTGGCGCGACTTGATCAGGACGTACTTCTTGCGCCGCGGATCGATGCCGCAATGGGTGAAGACGCCGAGGTCGAACGGCTCGGCGCGCCTCTCGGAGACCACGATCTGCATCTTGCCGGTGTCGAGCACGGCCGTGCGGCCCATGCGGATCACGGTGCCGGTGGCCATCGGGCCGGTGACGACGAACGTGCCGTCGGTGATCGCCTTGACCCGGCCCGTCACCTTGAGCGGCTTGCCCTTGAGGCCCATGGCCGGCATGTCGATCTTGCCGCCGAGCTCGAGCGTGACCTCCGCGCCGACGCCGGCCTTGATCATCTGCTCGACGCTGGCGGGGTCGCAGATCGGCCCGGCGCAGGCATCCTCGAGGTCCTGCTTCATCGCCTCCTCGATCACGCTCATGACGTCCTGCGTGCCGCCCGAGGCGGTGTTGTCGCCGTGGTCGGCCATCACGACCGGGCCGCCTTCCAGCGACTTGGCGCGCGCGACCTGCACCGACAGCGGCTCGGGATGGAACAGGAAGCCCTCGCGCCTCTCCCAGGCGGTGTCGAGGATGCGGTTGAGCAGGATCTCGCCCTCGGCCGTGCGCTTGTCGCAGACGATGACCGAGGACAGGGCGAGGTGAGGGATGTCGGCCTGAGGGAAGCCCCCGAACACCGAGGCGTTCAGCACCTCACCGCCATCCTCGGCCTGGTTGGCCATGCCCATCAGGGTCTTCATCGGCTCGCGCGAGGGCGTATGCACCAGCGAGCTGCTCATGATCGGGCGGCTGCCCCACACCATCTTCGGCTCGACCTCGCCCGCCAGCGTGCGCATCAGCGTGCGACCGGCGCGGCGGGCGGTGTCGGCCATGTCGATGTGCGGATAGGTACGGTAGCCGGTCATGATCGTGGCGCCCCGGACCATGGCGTCGGTCATCTGGGTGTGGAAATCGAGCGCGACGGCGATCGGCACGTCGGGGGCGATCCTGCGCAGGCGGTTCAGCAGCTCGCCCTCGCCGTCGTCGTAGTGTTCCGCCACCATGGCGCCGTGCAGGGCCAGCAGGACGGCGTCGCAACCCTTCCGGACCTCATCGACGATCGCCGTCGTCATCTGCTCGTAGGCTTCCTTCGTGACCAGCCCGGAAGGATGCGCCGAGGCCGCCATCGGCACTGTGAATTCGGCCCCGGCCTTGCGGGCCACCTCGATGAAGCCGCCCAGGGAAGTGTTGGTCCCCTCGGCGTCCTTGATGGCATTGGGACCGTTTAACGCACCCCAGCGGGCGAAGGACTCGATCGGGGTGGGAAGGGGCGAGAAGGTATTGGTCTCGTGCATCATCATCGCCACTACGAACTTTTTCGCCACATCGCCCTCCGTCTGAGCCAAGTCCTTGAATAGCTTACCAAATCCGGGTCTGCATGCGTTGCAACAGCATTGCAGCCGCTGCAACCCTGCTTCGCACATTTCTTGTGCGTTGCAGAAAAGCCACACCGGTTCGACGTTCGAAACTCTCGTAATGCTGTGAAATCGCCCGCTTTTTTCCCTCTTGAATTTCCTTCGCAGGTGCACCATTCTTCGGGTGCAGCAAACGTCGCGTCAGCGACCTCTGTGTTTGCTGTATGCCCGTCTTGGGCGTTTCCTCCCTAAACTCGGGCCGTGCTTGTCACGGCCCCTTTTTTTGCCGACTTGAGCCGGGGAAGACGCCGGTGGATTTACTCCGCGGCCAGCGGCCGGGGCAGCAGCAGGGCCGACGCCTCGGCCGCCATCTCCTCGAGGAGGCCAGCCATCAGCCGCTCCATCGCGCCAGCGGTCGGCAGCCTCAGGTGCCGCGCCTCGTCCATGTAGAGGCTGCGGTTTATTTCGATCTGCAGGGCGTGCCGCGCCAGAGCCGGGCGGCCGTAGCGCTGGGTGGTGAAGCCGCCCGCATAGGGCTGGTTGCGCCGCACCTTGAGGCCATGCCGGACGAACCATCGTTCGGCGCAGGCGACAAGACCCGGATTGCAGGCCTCGCCGTGATTATCGCCCAGGACGATGTCGACTCGGTGGTCGCGGTCCCGCACCCCGACGCCAGACGCCGAGGACGGCATGGAATGCGCATCGATCAGCAGCACGCCGCCGAAGGCCCGGTGTGTCTGCTCGACCAGGACCGTCAGGGCGGTGTGATAGGGGCGCCAGCAGGTCGTGAGCCGCTGCTCGATCTCCTCGGAGGACACGCGGCCGCGATAGATTGGCTCGCCGCTGGCCGCGACGCGCGGGATCATGCCGAGGCCGGCCGCAACTCGCGTCGTGCGGTGGTTCAGCGACCGTGGCAGAGGGCCTTCGAACATGCCCGGATCGAGTTCGTAGGGCTCGCGATTGACGTCGACGTAGGATCGTGGAAACCGGGCCGCGATCAGCGGCATGCCCAGGGTGGGGGCGGCGGCGAAAAGTTCGTCGACGAAGGCGTCCTCGGCCCGACGCAGCGCCGCGAGGGGCACGGCGGTCTGGGCGAGAAAGGCGGCAGGGTAGGTGGAGCCGCTGTGCGGAGAGGCGACGACGACAGGAGCGCTCTGGCGCTGCGGCAGCCGGCAGTCGAGAGCTTCGTGATCGGACACGCCGGACGGGAACTCCATGGGACTCTCATAGCGCGCGGATCGGACCTCGTCACGCCTCGCCGGCAAGCCGGGGCGCCTGCAGGCTTGCCAACCCGGAGTTCGCGATGTAGACGACGCCTCCTCACGGCGATGGGCGCGTAGCTCAGCGGTAGAGCACTGTCTTGACATGGCAGGGGTCACAGGTTCAATCCCTGTCGCGCCCACCATCGCCCTCTGAATTCGCAGAAGCCATCGGGTTATTTCGATCGCGCCGGGCAACAATCGCGCCAGCGTGGATTTGCTCCTCATGCCATTCTGCATACGCACACAGCTCATTCGCGAGGCGGTGGTGACGGAACTCGTCGCTCTGCGCCGTCTGGCCAAGGCGCAACGGAACAGGAAGCAGCGCGCTGTTGCCTCCGTCCCTGACCGCTCCGACAGAGCCAGCGGCTTCGGCCCGGCCATGCCTCCTCGGTCTCGGCGGCAGGTGCCGCGGCGTGGTGGCTCGGAGCCGCCGGCCGCTTGACATGGCGAAGGGCGCGGGTTCAATCCCTTTCCGCGCCATCATCGTCCACCACATCCCTTGTCCGACTTCTTCTCCCTCTATTCACACGAATTCGTGCGAATCGCGTGCTGTGTGCCGCGCACCCGAGTCGCCGACCCAGGCTTCAATCTGGCGGAGACGCTCCGGCTGGCGGAGGAGGGCGACAGGGCCCGCACCGCCATCATGGTGTTCCCCGAACTCGGCTTGTCGTCCTACGCCATCGACGACCTGTTGCTGCAGGACGCACTGCTCGACGAGGTCGAGGCGTCGGTCGCCCAGGTGGTTTCGGCCTCGAAAGCGCTGTTCCCGGTCCTGATCGTCGGTGCACCCCTGCGCGTCGCCGGCCGGCTCTACAATGCCGCCATCGTCATCCACCGCGGCGCCATCCTCGGCGTGGTGCCGAAGACCTTCCTGCCGAACTACCGCGAGTTCTACGAAAAGCGCCACTTCGTGTCGGGCGCGAATGTCGTGGAGCCCCGGATCCGGCTCGCCGGACAGGAGGTGCCGTTCGGCACCGACATGCTGTTCCGCTCGATGGGCAGCATCGACGTCACCTTCCACGTCGAGATCTGCGAGGACGTCTGGGTGCCGGTGCCGCCCTCGAGCCACGCGGCGCTGGCCGGCGCCGAGGTGCTCGTCAACCTGTCGGCCAGCAACATCACGATCGGCAAGGCCGAGGCGCGCCGCCTGCTGTGCGCCAGCCAGTCGATGCGGGCCAACGCGGCCTATGCCTACTCGGCCGCGGGACCCGGGGAATCGACCACCGATCTGGCGTGGGACGGCCATGCCGCGATCTACGAGTGCGGCGACAGCCTCGCGGAAACCACCCGGTTCGAGAAGGACTCCACCGTCGTCACCGCCGACGTCGATCTTGGCCGCATCCGGCAGGAGAGATTGCGCAACAACGGCTTCGCCGATTGCGGCCTGGTCGAAGGCGACAAGGTGCGGCGCTTCCGCAAGGTCGAGTTCGGCCTCGACGCCCCGGAAGAAGCCGTGGCGCTCGCCCGCGCCATCGAGCGCTTCCCCTATGTGCCGTCGGATCCCGCCAAGCTGCGCGACAACTGCTACGAGGCCTACAACATCCAGGTGCAGGGGCTGGCGCAGCGTCTGCGCGCCAGTCGCCTCGAGCGCGCCATCATCGGCATCTCCGGCGGCCTGGATTCGACGCAGGCGCTGATCGTCACCTGCCGGGCCATGGACCAGCTCGGCCTGCCGCGCCGCAACGTGTTCGCCTACACGCTCCCCGGCTTCGGGACCTCGGACAAGACCCACCGGAACGCCTGGCGCCTGATGCGCGCCCTCGACGTGACGGCTGCCGAGATCGACATCCGGCCGGCGGCGCGCCAGATGCTGGCCGACATCGGCCATCCCTATGCCAAGGGGGAGCCTGTCTACGACGTCACCTTCGAGAACGTGCAGGCCGGCCTGCGCACCGACTACCTGTTCCGGCTCGCCAACCAGCAGGGCGGCATGGTGGTGGGGACCGGCGACCTCTCCGAGCTGGGCCTGGGCTGGTGCACCTACGGGGTGGGCGATCACATGTCGCACTACAATCCCAACGGCTCGGTCTCAAAGACCCTGATCCAGCATCTCATCCGCTTCGTGGCCGCCTCCGGAGACGTCAGCGCGGAGACGGCCGCGGTCCTGCACGACATCCTGGATACGGAGATTTCGCCCGAGCTGATCCCCGCCGGCGCGACCGGCGCCATCCAGTCGACGGAGCAGTCTGTCGGCCCCTACGCCCTGCAGGACTTCAACCTCTTCTATCTGACGCGGCTGGGCTACCGCCCGTCCAAGATCGCCTTCATGGCCTGGCACGCCTGGCACGACATCGACAAGGGAGCCTGGCCCGCGAACCTGCCCGCCGGGACGCGTCGCGCCTTTGAGCTTTCGGAGATCCGCCACTGGCTGCAGCTCTTCCTGCGGCGGTTCTTCACCAACCAGTTCAAGCGGTCGGCGCTGCCCAATGGCCCCAAGATCTCGTCGGGGGGCTCGCTGTCGCCGCGTGGCGACTGGCGCGCGCCGTCGGACGGCAGCCCGGACGCCTGGCTGGCCGAACTCGACGCCGCGGTGCCCAAACACTGACGATCGTGACGGGGATGCAGCCCTGAGGCGCCCCCGGCGTTGGTCACCCGGGAGGGTGCCCATGCCGACATTGTCGATTTCCACCGAGAGCGTCTGCTTTCTCGTCGTGAAGATGCGGGAGTTCGACGTCCAGGACGTCGAGACGGATCCGGAATCGTCCTCCAACCCGTCCGATGACCGCGAGATCTCCGTCCTGGAGGACCATGCCGACAATCCGGTCGCCTTCGAGATCAGGTCCTTCGTCGATGCCCTGAATGAGGAGGAGAGGGCGGATCTGGTCACCCTTCTGCATGTCGGCCGCGGCGACGCCACGCTCGCCGACTGGGAGGCGGTGCGCAACGAGGCGCTGCGTCAGTATGTCGACCGCACGGCGGACTATGTGCTGGGTCAGCCGATGGCCAGCGACTATCTCGAGGAGGGGCTGACGCAGCTTGGATTCTCGTGCGAGGAGTTCGAGCTCAACCGCCTCTGAGGAAGCCGGGACTTCCGCCCGCAGGCGTCTGCACGTACAAATGGGCATCGGAGGAGTTGCGATGCCGCTCGAGATCAAGAAGACCGTTCAGCAGATGGTCGATGAGGCCAACGCCGAAATCCAGACCGTTCCGCTCGATGAGGCGCTGAAGCTGCACGGCCAAGCCGGCATCACCTTCATCGACATCCGCGATCCGCGCGAACTGTGGCGCGACGGCACCATTCCCGGTGCCATCAACGTGACGCGCGGCATGCTGGAGATGTGGATCGATCCGCAGAGCCCCTATGCCAAGGACTACTTCCAGTCCGGCAATAAGTTCGTCTTCTTCTGTGCCGGCGCCTGGCGTTCGGCCCTGGCGACCAAGACGGCGCAGGACATGGGCCTGACGCCGGTGGCGCATCTCGATGGCGGCTTCTCGGCATGGAAGAAGGCCGGCGGTCCGGTCCAGAAGGTCGAACCCAAGAAATAGCCGGCGCCCATGAGTGCCGCCGCCGTCCTGGTGCCGCAGCCGACGCTGGAGGAGTTTCCGGAGTTCGTCTCGATCCCGGTGCGCATCGCGCAGCATGCGCGCGCCTTCCCCGACAGGCGTGCGGTGGTCTGCGAAGACAGGAGCCGGAGCTGGGACGCCTTCGATCGCCGCATCAGCCAGATCGCACGCGCTCTTTCCAGAATGGGCATCGGCCGTGGCGACAAGGTCGCGATCCTGGCGGCGAATTCGATCGAGTATCTCGAGACCTTCATGGGCGGACTGCGTGCCGGCGCCTGCGTCGTGCCGCTGTCGACCATGGCGGCCGCCGACGCACTCGAGAAGATGCTCGACGATTGCGATGCCAAGGTGCTGTTCCTGTCGGAGCAGTACCGGCCGCTGGTCGAGCCCTACGAGGATCGCCTGGCCAAGCTGATCGAGGGCGGCCGGATCGCGTACGACTTCCGCCGGGACGGCTGGCAGGACTTCGAGACATGGCTGGCGCCGGCGAGCGACGCGCCCTTCGAGGGCGCGCCGCATCCGCTGGACGATTTCAACATCATCTACAGTTCCGGCACGACGGGCCTGCCCAAGGGCATCCTGCACAGCCATATCATGCGCGACCTGCTGGCCGTGCGCTTCACGGCGTTCGACTATGGGCCCGACACGGTGTCGCTGGCCTCGACGCCGCTCTACTCCAACACCACCCTCGTCTCGGTGCTGGCGACTCTGGGGGTGGGCGGCACGACCATCCTGATGCCGCGGTCGGACGCGGTGAAGTTCCTGGAGATCGCCCAGCGGGAGCGCGTGACGCATGCGATGCTGGTGCCGGTGCAATACCAGCGCCTCCTGGCCCATCCGGACTTCGACAAGTACGACCTCGGCGCCTTCAAGGCGAAGCTCTCGACCAGTGCGCCGCTCCGCGCGCATATCAAGGCCGATTGCCTGAAGCGCTGGCCTGGGCGCCTGATCGAGATCTACGGCCTGACGGAAGGCGGGGCGTCCTGCATGCTGGAGGCCAACCTTCATCCCGACAAGCTCCACACGGTCGGCAAGCCGGGATTGGGCAGCGAGATCGTCGTGCTCGACGAGCAGGGCAAAGTGCTGCCCCAGGGCGAGGTGGGCGAACTGGCAGGCCGCGCCCAGGCGATGATGAAGGGGTACTATAAGCAGGCCGACAAGACACGCGACCTGTTCTGGCACGATGCCGATGGCCGGCTGTTCTTCAAGTCGGGAGACATGGGGCGCATCGACGAGGACGGCTTCGTCGTTCTGCTCGATCGCAAGAAGGACATGATCATATCGGGCGGCTTCAACGTCTATGCCGCCGACATCGAAGTGCTGCTCCTGAAGCATCCGGACATCGTCGATGTCGCGGTCATCGGCGTGCCGAGCGAACAATGGGGCGAGTCACCCCTGGCGCTGTGCGTGCGACGGGCGGGCGCCACGACGGGCGAGCAGGACGTCCTCGCCTGGGCCAATGGCCAGCTCGGCAAGACCCAGCGCCTTGCGGCGGTGGAGGTCCGGGAGTCCCTGCCGCGCAGCACCATCGGCAAGATCATGAAACGCGAGCTGCGCGAGCCCTACTGGGCCGGCCGCAGCGCAAGGATCTGAGGAAGACATGACCGAACCGACACTGCGCTCCGCGCATCTCTTCACGTTGAGCCTGACGGTAGATCCCAGCATGACGGATGTCGGCGAAACGCCGTATGGACGGCGCCGCATCGCCACGGTCACCGGCGGCACCTTCGAGGGGGAGGAGCTGCGTGGGACCGTCCTGCCGTCGCCCGGCGGCGACTGGCTGCTGCTGCGGCGCGACGGCATCCTGCAGCTCGACGTGCGCATCACGCTCAAGACCGACGACGGCCATCTCGTCTACATGAGCTACCGCGGCATGCGGCATGGCCCGGCCTGGGTGATCGAGCAGCTCAACAAGGGTGAGAAGGTCGATCCCAGCCAATACTACTTCCGGACGACGCCCTGGTTCGAGACGTCGTCCGAGAAGTACCGCTTCCTCAATCGGATCGTCTGCGTCGCCACCGGCCGCCGGGACCCGGCGGGACCGGTCTACGACGTGTTCCAGATCCTGTAGCGGGAAGTCCTTACCGAGGGGTCGGCGTGGTCGTCGTGACCACCGTCGATCCCGGCGGCGCCGCCACGACCGGCGCAGGCTCGGGCGCGGGGACCGTTCTTGTCGTGCTGGAGTACGAGACGCAGGCGGACGCCATCATTGCGCTGGCGAGCACAAAGCCGTGTGACAGGACCCTCATCATCGCGGAACCTCCCCTGGAACGGAGGACAAAACGCGCTGCAGCGGAAACGGTTCCGCACCGGGCCTATGGGCAGCTCCTTTATGTGATCTTCGCCAGCACGGGCAGGATGTACTCGCGGAACTTCGCCGGATTCTCGCTCATGGGGAAGTGGCCCAGCTCCTTCATGATCTCGACTTGTGCGCCCGGAATCTGGTCCGCCGTGCGCCGCGTGTCCTCCGGCGTGCAGGAGAAGTCGTACTCGCCCGTCAGCAGGTAGAGCGGACAGGTCGTGGTATCGATCGTGCGGACCTTCTCGCGCAGGTCGCCGTCGACCCGGTAGAAGTGGAGGTCGCCCTTGAAGACGCCGGGACCGCCCTGCATGTACATCCACAAGGTCTCGTGGCGCGACACGGGCGGGCTCTGGGGCGCCACCAGCCCCGAGATCAGCGCCGCGCAGACCTCCCCGCCATGCACATCCGGCCGATGCAGCCAGGCGGTGTCGTACCAGGGCTGCTGGAAGTCGGCCGCCTCCAGCGCGATCAGGGCGCGGAAGTCGCCGGCATGGGCGATCGCGAGGTTGAGCACGATGCGGCCGCCGATGGAGCAGCCCATAACGACGGGCCTGTCCAGCTCCATGGCCTGGCAGAAGGCGCGGATGGCGGCGGTATAGGACGCGGTCGTGAGACGGTATTCCGTCTTCTCCCAACCGTCGGGCGGCGTCGACTTGCCGTGCCACGGCATGTCGAAGGCGAGCACGCGGAAGCGCGACGTGATGTCCGGATCGGCGAGCAGGTGCCGGAACTGCCGGCCGTCGGCGCCGGCGGTGTGCAGGCAGACGAGCGGGATTCCGCCGCCGTCCTTGGGTCCCGCCTCCTCGAAATACAGGCGGTGATCGACGCCGTCGATCGCAAGCCGCAGGTAGCGGCCGACCATGGGATCGAGCTTGGGCGCCACGATCAGCCTCGTGCCGACGATGGCCACAGCAGGCCGAGCGGAGACCAGACTTCCTGCAGGTGCGCTCTGCCCGTCTCTGCCGTTGTTGCCATATCGCATGTCCTCCTGACTGGAGGCATTCGGCACGCGACCTGCGGGCGAGTGCAAGCAGAGTCTTGGGAGGGTCGCAGGTCGACGACGGTCCTCGAGTACGGCGTCTCCCGGTCAGCGCTGGCCGGCGAATACGCCCGAGGCCTTGTACTGGCTGCCGCCGATCGAGAAGGTGCCGGCCTGATAGGCTGCGGGATCAGCGGGCGACGAGAAGAAGGCTCCGTTGAGCGAGCCGCTGCGGCTGCCACCACTGAAGCTGCCGGCAAAGGCCGCGCCATTCGAGCCCGGCGTCGCCTGAGTCGCCCCCGCATAGCCGCGGCCGTCGAAGGTACCGCTGAAGACGCCGCTGCGGGCACCGAAATTCCAGACGTTCTGATAGGTGCCGGTGGCCGCGTAGGCACTGCCGTGACTGGACGCGACGCCAGACATGAAGCCGTTGTAGGTGGCGGTTCCGGTTTGCGGAAGCTGCACGGCGTTGGCCAGCTTGCCGGCGACGTACGGTCCGACCGCGGTGTAGGTCCTGGTGCCATCGAAGGGATCGGGCATCTTGGCCGCCCACCAGCCCCAGGTCAGGAACTCGCACGTGCAGGCACCGGGCGTGCCGGGTGCCTGCGGCTGCAAAGGCAGCTGCAAGGGCAGGTCCAGCGGGTCGGGGACGGCCCTCGCGCTCGCCAGAACGCTGGTGTCCGTCACTTGCCGTTCCTGGCCACCCTCGCGCCATGAGGAAAGGCGTGACAGGTCGTTGTACTGCGTGACCGCAAGGAAGGTCTTGTCGTCGACGAACACGCTGTTGCCGAGCCCGAGGCCGCCGACGCCGCCCAGCTGCAGCGTCGTGACGGTGCTGCGGCCCGGCCCCGCGATGTCCTGGAGCACGACGGTTCCCTTCGCTTGACCGGTCGTCGCGTCGGTCGTGATCGAGACCCCGGCCGGCGCACTCAGAAGCGCCGTGGCCGAGTCCGGCCGCCCGAAGACCAATCCGCCGGCAATGCCCGTCAAGGTCTGGCTGGTCCGGGACGTTCCGGCGGTCTGACTGGCGGTGGGCGATCCGCCGGTCGGACCGCTGGGGTTGATCGGGCTGCTGGCCGGGCTGGCGGGAATCGTGGCGATCACGATCGTGCGCGCGGACGCCTTGTTCTGCGAGGCCGTGGCGAACTGGTTCTCGACGGTGGCATTGTTGACGGCGTTTACCAGCGTGTTGCTCGAGGTATTGGGCGGTCCGTTCGGCGCGGTGTTGGCGGCCTGGCCGGAGTTGCGGCTGGCGAATCCCGATTGTTGGGCCGACTGGTCGGCCTTGCGGTCGGCGCCGGCCGTCGTGCCTTCGAGCTGGCTGAAGGGGGCGCTCAGGCTGCCCGGCTTCAGGAGCGTCGGCGCGCCGGGCACGCCGCCCGCCGCGGTCACGATCTGCGAACCGGTCCGTGTCGCCGTCTCGGTCCGGCCGCCGCTGGTCACCGTCATGCTCGAGCCGAAGACGAAGTTGGCCACCGTCTGGGTCTCGGTGACCGACACGACGGTTATGCCCCCCCGAATGCCGATGGTGCTCGACGGCGTGACGATCGTGATCGGCTTGCGCTTGCTGATCCGGCCGCCGACCAGGCGGAACACTCCCTTGGTGGCATTCACGACGAGATCACCCTCCATCGTGGCCGGGTCGAAGACGAATCGGTCGATGGCAAGCCGCGCGTTGGGCCCCACCGTCAGCGAGCTGCCGTCGAGGAAGACGAGATGGGCGCGGTCGTTGGCGTTCGTTGTCACCAGCTCGTTGGCCTGCACGTCGATGCCGATGCGCAGGATGCGCTCGTTCTCGTTGGGCGGCTTACCCAGCGGATCGCCGTCGGACGCCGTGGTGACGCCGACGCGGGCCAGGGCTGCGCTGGCCGACAGGGCGCAAGCCACCGCGAGGACGATCAGGCTCGTGCCAAGCAGGAGCGAAGTGCGTAACGCCGGGACACCGATCATGCTGTCCTCCTCGGGCGGTCAGAACCGCCAGTTCACGCCGAACATCACACTATTGTTCTCGAACGCGTAGTTCGGGACGGTCGCGCCACGCACGAACCGGCCGACCGACAGGCTGAAGGTTGTGCGCTCATCGAAAGGTACTGCCAGCAGCACGTTGAGAATGGTGTCGTTCTGGAAGCGCATGGTGCCGGGGTCGACCGCGGGATCGGGCTGGTCGTATCGCCACCATTGCTCGCTGACCGAGAAGTTGATGGTCCAGGGCAGCCCCGTGCCGAGCAGCGGGTCGGGGAAGCGAAAGGCGAAGCCTCCGCCGACGCCCAGCAGGCCATAGCTCTGCCACGGCGCGATGTCGGCGTAGAAGCGCTGCGCGTTTGCGACGGCGTACAGCGTGAGCGCCGGAGCGATCTCGTACTGGACGACGGTATTGGCAGCGAGCGAGGTGCCGCGGAACTGGCTGTTGGCGGGGAGGTAGCTGGTGTCCTGATTGTTCTGGCGGCGAAACACCAGCACGGTGTCGTTGCGCAAGCCATCGGCCAGCAGCGCGCCGCCTTCGAGCCCGCCGCCCCAGCTGCCGTAGTATGGCGTGTCGTTGACCCAGACGTAACCGCCGGTGAGGAAGGGCCGGAGGGAGACGTTCTCGAACCGCTCGGCGGCGATCTGGAAGCGGGGACCGGTCGTCAGGTCGAGCAGCGAGACGTTGGCGGCTGAAAGCTGGAACTGGCGGTTGGCGTAGGCCGCGAACTGGGTCTCGAGCGCCGAATTGTCCTGCTCGCCGAAGTCCCAGCGGTGCCGCAGCTGGAAGCTGCTGACGACGCCCCAGTCGGCGGTGCCGATGCCGGCCTGGTTGAGGTTGGCCGGCTGGCCGAACAGCAGCACGCGCGACGTGGCCGGACCGAGATTGGCGTTCGACTGGTAGCGCCAGCCCAGGAAGGCCTCGCCGCTCAGGCTGGAAAGGCTCGCCCGCTGCTCGATGCGGGCAAGATACTCCTCCGCCTTGCGCCGGACGTCCCCGGGCAGGGTCGGCGACTGCAGAGCCGAGCCGAGATAGGTGCGCGCCGCCTCGTACGACCCCAGCCGGTAGTAGAGCACGCCGAGCTCGAGGCGGACGCGGGGCAGATCGGCGTTGACCAGCAGCATCCGCTCCAGCGCCGACACGGCACCTTCGAGATCGCCGATCTGCGTCGCCAGGCTGGCGAAGCGGAACAGCACGTCGAGATCGGCCGGTTTGCGCATCGTCTCCTGGAAGGCAGCGTCGTACCGTTGCTTCAGTTCAGATGATGTCGACTGCGCCACGGCGTCGTTGCACGCGACCATGGCAAGCAGCAGAGCCGTACAACCGATGACCCACAGACGACCCACTCTCGGGCCCTCCCCCAAGCCCAGTCCTGGGCCTTCTGGTTTCCCAGAACCTTCATGTTACGGTAACCGGGGGCGGTTTCCGCTCATGTGCTCGTGAGGACACGGCGTAGTCACGGGCCTTGCGGCCGGCGCTCGGCGTTTTGTGGCCCTCTCTGGCGGACGCGCAAAAGGCTGGAGGTGCGCTCTATTGGGCGGGAGCGGCGCGTCTGGGCAGTGCGAGCAGGTCCTTGAAGTACTGCAAGTTCTGCAGAAGCGGGCGCAGATCGCCTTCCATGGAAGCGAGGCCGCTTTTGGTCAGGGCGAACAGGTCATGCCATCCGGGTTCGGGGACGGGCTGCCAATGACGTTGCCAGGCTTCCTCGGTCGCGCGGATGGAGAAGGCAACGGATCGCATCAGCCTCGGCCCGCGCTCCAGCCCTGCGAGGTCGCCATCGCGAATCGACAGGTGGAAGGGTTCGGCGCCGACATCGACCCGGCAATCCACCGTGAGCCAGCGGCCGCGGCGGACGAGATCGGACTCGGCGGCGATCAGGTCGGGCAGGCGCGCGAAGCGATCGGCTGGGGTCATTCCTCCAGAATGTACTCGATCGACGATCCGTCGGAAGCCTTGAAGCGCGTCTTCACCCAGCGGCCGCGATCATCGAACCACTGCTCCTTCGTCACGTCGCCGGTGTAGCGGTAGCGGGTGGCCGGCACGCTGCCGCTCGACGTCTGCACCATCTCGCGGCCGACCGGGACGATCTGGACCTGTGCCGGGGTTCCGAGCTGCGTGTTGAGGATGCTCGACTGCTCGACCTGCTGGATGTTCCAGTGGGAGGAGGGAAGGAGACCGGCCGGCAGGATCTCGTGCTTGCCATCGTGCTCGACGGCGAGGCCGTCCCGCGTGCGCCTGACGCGCACGACGTGTTTCCGCCCGTTGTCGTCGGTTTCCGCGCTGAGCGACAGGAGAGACCTGTCGGCCCAGGTTTCCCGCGCCCGATGGGTGTAGCGATAGGCGGTGAAGCCGAGGAACTTCACCGAGAGGTCGATCGAGACGTCCACCGTGAGCTCGGAGCCTTGGCGCTGGAACGCCAGCGTGTGCCGGCCGATCGGTTCGCCGTTCCGGTAAACCGCGAAGGAGAGCGTCGGGCCGTAGGGCAGGTCCTGGGCTGTCAGGCCGATGGACGGCCACGCCAGGAAGAGAAGGAGAGTCGGCAGCAGGCGGTTCATGGCGGCGTACCTCCGCTCGACATACGCCGCCGCCGCCGGCCCGGATCACCGGGCCTGTCGACAGGCCGTCAGACGACGCGGTCGGCCCGCAGCTTCTCGATCTCCGCCGCGCCGTAGCCCAGTTCCTGGAGGATCTGGTCGGTGTGCTCGCCGAGCTTCGGTGCCCGATGGCGGATCGACAGGGGTGTCCGGGAGAGCATCACCGGCTCCTGCAGCACGGGCGCGGGCTTGGCCATGCCTGGATAGTCCATGTGATGGAAAAACCCGGCTTCCTTCACGTGCGGATCGTCCAGCGTCTGCTGTGGGGTGTAGACGGCGCCGGCCGGAATGCGGTTGGCCTCCAGCTCGGCCAGTGCCTCCTTCACCGTCCGCTGGTCGCACCATTTCTGCATGATCGCCGACAGGGCCTCGCCGTTGTCGCCGCGCGCGAGATCGTCCTTGAAGCGCGGATCCTGCGCCAGGCTGTCGTCGCCCATCAGCTTGCACCAGCGCACGAACAGCGGCTGGCCGATCGTCATGGCGTAGATCCAGCCGTCCTTGCACTTGAAGGTATCGGACGGCCCGGCGGTGAAGCCGCGGTTGAGCGTGGCGACGCGATTGAGGTTGAGCAGCGCCTGTTCGATCAGGTGGCCGTTGGTGATGTTGATGGCCGTGCGCAGGAGCGCCGTCTCGACCTTCTGGCCCTTGCCGCTGCGGCTGCGGTCCATCAGGGCCGCCAGCACGCCCACCGTGCTGAGCAGGGCGGAGCTGAAATCGACGTAGGGAGCATTCATGCGCGTCGGCACCGCGCCGTCACCCGACAGATGCATGGCGCCGGACATGGCCTGGCCGATCGTGTCGAAGCCGACCCGCGTGGCGTAGGGGCCCTCGGAGCCGAAGGTCGAGTTGGTCGCCAGGATGATGCGCGGATTGATGGCCGAGATCGTCTCGTAGTCGATGCCCATGCGCTTCAGGTCTTCGTAGGGCAGGTTGGCGATCACGACGTCGGACACGGCCACCAGCTTCCGGACGATCTCCTGGCCGGCCGGCTTCATCGGGTTCAGCGTCAGGCCGAGCTTGTTGCGACCCATCTGGAGGAACATGGCCCCTTCGCCGCCTTCCGCCACCGGCGTTACCCAGCGGTCCTCGCTGCCTTCCAGCTTCTCGACCCGGATAACCTCGGCACCGAGATCTCCCAGCATCGTGCCGCAGAACGGTCCGGCGATGTAACGGCCGAAATCGAGTACGCGTATTCCTTCAAGCACACCGGCCATGACTGATCAGGTCCTCTCCCTCCGACGCGCCGCGGCCAAGGTCAGGCCGGCGCAGGGCGACGGACACAGATCCAGGCAACGGCAATTGCGGGCAAGGATAACCCAACGGCCAGCGCCGTCATCTGCAAAGGAGACAGAGGCATCAGTCCACCGCCGGGCGCCGCGAACAACAGGCCGCCGGTCATGAGCGCGATCCGCACCGGCCATTCGAGCCTCCCGCAGGCTCGCAGGTCGCCGACTCGGCCCAGGTAGCCCTGCAAGCCGCCGCAGACCAGCGCGATTCCGATGAGCGCGGTGGCGAAGTGCCCGACGAAATCCAGGAGATCGCCCTGCAGTACGAGCGACGGATTGAGAATGAAGAAGCACGGAACGAAATAGATGATGCTGCCGATTCTCATGGCCAGAAGGCCGGTCTCGATCGGATTCGCGCGGGCCACCGATGCGCCTGCGAACGCCGCCAGCGCCACGGGAGGCGTTATGAACGACACCATGCCCCAGTACATGATGAACATGTGGACGGCGAGCGGATTGAGGCCGGCCTGGATGAGGCTCGGGGCCAAAAGAACGGCAAGGAAGATGTAGCAAGCCGTGATGGTCATTCCCATGCCGAGAACGAAGCTGGTCAGAGCGCCCATCAGGATGAGCAGGAGCGGTTCACCGCCGGCGAGGTAGAGGAGCTCGGTGGTCAATGTTCCCGTGAGACCGGTTAACGAGAAGGCGCCCACGAGCAGGCCGATGCCGGCGAGTATGGCCACCAGCTCGACGAAGACGCGGCCGTTCCCTTCGATGAAGGCAAGCACCTCCGCCCAGCCCCAGCGCTGCCTGGAGAACAGCTGATTGAGCGTGATCAGCAGACCGGCGGCGAGCCAGGGAGCCCAGCTCTCCCGCTTCATCACAAGAAGCAGGACGACGAGCAGTGCGATGACGAACAGGAAGTACCAGCCTTCACGGAAGACGTCGCGGAGGCGGGGCATCTCCTCTCGCCTGAGACCGACCATCGCGTGCCGCCCGGCGTAGTAGTCGATCTGCATGAACAAGGAGAAATAGAAGAGGATGGCCGGCACCGCGGCGGCCAGAGCCACGTCGCCGTAAGGGATGTTGAGGAACTCGGCCATGACGAAGGCGGTCGCGCCCATGACGGGCGGCGCGAGGACCGCGCCGGTCGAGGCGCAGGCCTCTATGGCGCCTGCCATGGCGGGTCTGAAGCCGGTTTTCTTCATCGCCGGAATCGTCATGGTTCCGGTCGTGAGAACATTGGAGATGACGCTGCCGCTCATCGAGCCCAGAAGGCCCGACGAGAAGATGGCTACCTTGGCGGCGCCGCCGCGGTAGGTGCCGCACAGGGCGAAGGCGAGATTGATGAAGAACGTGCCTGCTCCCGTGTACTGCAGAGCCGTGCCGAACACGAGGAAGCCGATCACGAGCTCGGCGAAGGCGCGCATCGGGATGCCGAGCACGCTCTCACGCGAGAAGACGTGGTAGGACGCTGCATCCAGAAGAGTGACCGACGAGGCGGTCAGCGGCGCCGGCATGCTCGCCGCGAACAGGGGGAACAGCGAGAACAGGCCCATGACGACGAAGAGCACCCAGCCGCCGGCACGACGCAGCGCCTCGAGCACGATCGCCCACATGGCGACGGCGCTCGCGAGCGCCCATTCCGGAGCCACACTCGGAGCACTGTATTCCCATCCTTCGGCGGCGGACGTGCGTGCCGTCCAGATGAAGACGACTGCCAAGGCCGACGTCAGCAGGAACAGCAGTATGTCGTAGAAGGGCACCCGATCCTGGTGCAGCCCGGGCTTGAGCGGGTACACGATGAAGGCCAGCGGCAGCAGGAGGAGGATCAAAGCCCAATAATATTCGGTGTCGAGCAGGGTGAACCCGACGAAGAAGCGCAGCGTGAATTGCTGGTTGAAGCAAAGCAGGATCGACCCCGTCGTCCAGACGAGCAGAATGCATCGCCAGAACGACGAAAGGTGCCTGGTCCGGGATCCTTCCGTCCCAGGCACATCGTCAGCGGATTGCTCCGACATGGGGTTGTCGACTCAGAACACCGGATCCATGCCGGCCTTTTCCAGCGCCGCCTTGCGTGCCGCCATCCAGGCCGTGGCATAGGCCTCCTTGTCGGCCGGTGGATTGGCCTTGTTGAAATCCGCCCAGGCGGCAGCCAGGGTCTGTTGACGCTTGATCAGCGCGTCGTTGTGCTTCTGGGCCTCGGCTGTCCACGCCCCCGCTTCCTTGAGGGCCTTCACGGCTCCTTCATGGTACGGCAGCACCCAGTCCAGGATCTGACGTTTCACTTCCAGCCCGTCCGCGCCAGGCGCGCCGTTCTTGTACGCCGGATAATCGACGATCATCGCCTTGGTGATGTTGTAGATCAGGTCCGGCTTCTCGGCGGCGTAGGCCATGAAGATCGGATACGGATAGGAGGGCAGCTCGAGTACGTTCGTGGCGCTGAGACCGCCAGCGCCACAGGTCGTCTTATGCGGATAGAAGTAGGGGGCGAGCTTGCGCATGCGCTCCCACCCTGCCTTGTCGGAGGCGGGTGTCTGCGGCATCACGACCCCCCGAGGCGAGGCTTCCAGCTCACGGACCTGCCCGGTGATGGTCGAGGCGATCGCGGCATCGACCTCGTTGTTCAGCATGCCCTTCCACATGGCGCCGAACCCGGAGAACTCCACGAGCTTGACGTCGTCCTTGGTCAGACCGCCGAAGGCCAGGATGGCATAGGCATTCTGGTTGAGCGCCGGCGAGCCGACGACGATGCCGATCCGCTTGCCCTTGAGATCCTTGACCTCCTTCACGCCGGTGTCCTTCGCCACGTTCAGCGTGATGGCGTTGCAGGATACAGCGGACAGCAGCAGTTGCAGCGGCTGCGGTCCCCAATCCTTGGTGGCGAACTCGAACACGCCTTCGGATGCGAAATACCCGCCGATGCCCATCGCCGACACCTGGGCGCGGCCGGCCTTGAGCGGCGCCAGCCGAGCGATGTCGTTGCCGGCAGGCAGGACGCGGAGGTCGCTCTGGTGCTTCTCCTTCATCACCTTGCCGATGGCGACGGCAATGTTGAAGCCGGACGTTCCGGTATCGTAGGCCGTCATGGTCAGCGAGGGCGGCAGCTTGATGCCTTGAGCCAGGGCAGGCCCTGCGGCGAGCATGGCTGCCACTGCACCGGCGACGACGTTCCTGCGCTTCATTGGAATCCTCCCTTGATGCATACCCGGATCTGCACCTGCGCCGCAGGCACAATCCTTCCCGTGCGGGCGGTTCAGGTCTTGAACGCCCGTGGTCAGTACGAACAAACAGGTCGCGCATTTACGCGCCCGCGACGTTACGCTCCCATATCGCGACGGTGGCCCCGTCGGCTCAATTGCGTAAATTGTGAACTGCGCGGCGCCTGGAGTCCAGAACGCAGCGCACGTCGCCGGTCAATCGAAGAACGTGTTCGGCTTCACGAAGAACGCCAGCATCAGGCAGCCTTCGTCTGTCCAGGCGTCGTGCCGGCTGCCTGGACGGCGCCAGACATAATTGCCGGCACGGCAGACGCCGGCGTGATCGGCGAACGAGCCCTCGAGCACCCAGGTCTGTTCGATCGCGACATGCTCGTGATGCGGCA
The DNA here is from genome assembly GCA_049323495.1 of Pseudomonadota bacterium. Taxonomy (GTDB): domain Bacteria; phylum Pseudomonadota; class Alphaproteobacteria; order Reyranellales; family Reyranellaceae; genus Reyranella. The sequence continues at coordinate 1,677 of JBMONG010000012.1, read as the reverse complement.
GGCGGGCTCCTGGCGCCCAGCGCATCAGGACGGTCGACATGCCGGTGTCCTTGTTCTCCATCAGGATCTTCGATTCGACGCCGGGAAAGCGGGTCGGCCGCCAGGGCAGGGCGGCGACGTCGACATAGGTGGAGTCGGGGATCGCACCCGGCGGCAGCGTTTCGGCGTTCATGCGGCGGCTCGCTGCTTGGCGGCCCTGAGGGTGCCGCCGCGCATGACGTGGCCGGGCAGGGGACGGCCGACGACCTCCTCGGCCAGCTTCGCGACCTCGATGAGCCGGTCGACGTCCAGTCCGGTCTCGATGCCCATCTCCTCGCACAGGAAGGCGAAGTCCTCGGTGCAGATGTTGCCGGCCGCACCGTCCGTGGCGGCAAAGGGGCAGCCACCGAGGCCGGCGATCGAGGCGTCGAACTTCGTGACGCCGAGGCGCAGGCCTGCATAGGCGGTCGCGAGGCCGGTGCCGCGGGTGTCATGCAGATGCAGGGCGATCTCCAGCTCCGGCCATTTCTCGCGAATGGCACCGACCAGCCGCTCCACCGATCGCGGCGTGGCCCAGCCCATGGCGTCGGTCAGCTTGATGCCCTTGAGGGTGAAGCCGGCCATCTCGGCCTCGTCGAGCACCGCCTGCACGCGCTGCAGGATGAGTTCCGTCGACAGCTCGCCCTCGTAGTTGCAGCCGAAGGCACCGAGCACGATGCCCCATTCCACCGGCATGCCGCGCTCCTTGAACGTCGCGAGGGACTGCCTTTGCTCGACCAAGGCGTCGGGAACCGACTTGCCGATGTTCTTGCGGGAGAACGTGTCCGACGCGGTGATGCGGACGCCGCCGTCGACATGGAGCGGGCCGCGCAGGGCGCGTTCCAGCCCCTGCTGGTTGAGCCACAGCGCGGCGTATTGCACGCCGGGCTTCTGCCGGATGCGGGCCGCAACCTCGTCGGCATCGGCCATGGTCGGCACGCGCCGCGGATTGACATAGGACACGCAGGCGATCCGACGGAGACCGGCCTCCGCCAGCGCCTCGATCAGCCGGACCTTGTCGGCGACCGGGATCATCCTCTTCTCCGACTGGAAGCCCTCGCGAGGGCCTTCCTCGTCGATCAGCACACGCTTGGGCAGGTCGGACATGGATTCCTCCCGGGCGTCAGCCCTCTTCCTGGAACGCTTCCTCGCGCGCTTTCTTGATGCTGGGCAACGCCATCAGGATCAGCAACAGCGCGGTGGTGATCAAGAGGCCGAGGCTGATCGGCCGTTCGATGAACACGGCCGGATCGCCACGCGACAGCAGCATGGCGCGCCGGAAATATTCCTCCATCTGCGGCCCCAAGACCAGACCCAGCAGGAATGGTGCCCCCTCGCAGCCCAGGCGCACGAAGATGTAGCCGAGCACGCCGAAGACCGCGACCATCATGACGTGGAACGTGCTGTTCTGCAGGCTGTAGGCGCCGATGCAGCAGAACAGCAGGATGGCCGGGGCGAGGAAGCGGTAGGGCACCGTCAGCAGCTTCACCCAGATGCCGATCATCGGCAGATTGATGATGACCAGCATGGCGTTGCCGATCCACATCGAGGCGATCATGCCCCAGAACAGGTCCGGCTTCTTGGTCATGACCTCGGGGCCGGGCTGGATGCCCTGGATGATCATGGCGCCGACCATCAGCGCCATGACGGCGTTGGAGG